>CALRZY010000002.1:0-591786 GCA_943372765.1 Curvibacter sp. AEP1-3 | reverse complement strand
GGGCCAGTCGTACTGCATCAGGTAGTCCATCTCGGTCGGCGTGATCTGCAGCGGCGAAGCCCCCAGCACAGGGGCGAGCCGGGCGATGAAGTGCTGCACCAGGTCGGGAATGTCTTCCTTGTGTTCGCGCAGCGGCGGCAGGGCCAGCTCCACCACCTGCAGCCGGTAGTAAAGGTCCTTGCGGAAGTGCCCTTCGGCCACCGCCTGCTGCAGCGAGCGGTTGGTGGCGGCGATGATGCGCACGTTCATCGTGACCAGTTGCTGGCTGCCGACCGGGCGGATCTTCAGGTCTTCCAGGGCGCGCAGCAGCGTGGCCTGCAGCGGCAGTGGCAGCTCGGCCACTTCGTCGAGGAAGAGCGTGCCGCCCTGGGCGTAATAGAAGAGGCCATCGCGCGCGCGGGTGGCGCCGGCGAAGGCCCCTTTGGCGTGGCCGAAGAGTTCGCTCTCCATGTGGTCGGGTGAGACCGAGGCGCAGTTCACCGGCACGAAGGGCCCTTGCGCGCGCGGGCTCAGGGCATGCAGGGCACGTGCCACCAGTTCCTTGCCCGTGCCTGATTCTCCCTGCAGCAGCACGGTGCTGTTGACGGTGGCGATGCGGCGCACGGTCTGTGAGAGCTCGGCAATCTGGACCGATCGGCCCACCAGACCGTTGTCGGCGAACTGGCTGCGCGACAGCGCATGGCGCAGCACGAAGTTCTCGCGCGCCAGCCGGGCGCTCTCGTAGCAGCGGCGCACCGCGTTGAGGATCTGCGGCACGCGGAAGGGCTTGAGGATGAAGTCCGAGGCGCCTGCGCGCAGCGCCTCGATGGCCGTGTCCAGGTCGGCGAAGGCCGTGATCAGGATCACCTGGCCGGTGTAGCCGTGCTCGCGCAGCTCCTTGAGCCAGGTCACGCCGTTGCGCCCGGGCAGGGCGATGTCCAGGATGATGAGGTCGACGTGGTTGCCGCGCAGCAGTTCGGCGCCTTCCTCCGCACTGCCGGCTTCCATCACGGTCTGGCAGCGCGGCGCCAGCGTCTTGACCAGGAAGTTGCGCATGCCCGGCTCGTCATCGACGACCAGGATGGACCAGTAGGGCCAGCCTTCGGCCAGCTTGTTCGCTTCGGGATTGGGGGGCGTTGTGGTCACGGTGGGGGGATGAAAGTAGCGCAATTCTATCGATCGCGGCCGAGTGATTTGGTCGGGTATCAAGGTTTTGATGCGCTAACAACAGCGGGCACAGCGACGGGCCTGCGAACCATTCTTATCTGCGAGATTGGGCGTGCGACAAGTTGTCGCAAATCTGTCGCCACCTTGTCGTGCGCACAGATGATTGCGGCGGTGCAGCAATCACACAAGCCCTTGATTCATCGGGCGTGGTGCAAATTCCCGCCAGCGGCGGGTGTGTGTGCGTATATCAGCGACCTCTGAACTAATAAATTTTCGTCTCGCGCGTGGTGGCGGGAGGTGTTTCGCACCAAGGGAGACCTCGCTTGCTCAAACGTCTCAGCATTGCTAAATTCCACGGAGTTCAGTTATGTAGTTCTGTTCCTAAGTGGAACCTTACAGGAGACCCAGCATGAGCCAATCCCAAGGGAAATTGTCACGACGCACCCTCTTTGCGGGTGCAGGCACCGCCGGTGCCGTGGCCGCAGTGGCCAGCCTGATGCCGTCGGCCAAGCCGGTCGAGCAGGCTGCGCCCGAACCCAAGGCGGCCCCTGCCAAGGGCGGTGGCTACCACCTGTCCGAACACATCAAGCACTACTACCAGACCACCCGCCTCTAATCAAAGCTGGAGAGAGACATGTTGCTCACCAAGAAGTCCCCGGCGACCGAGACCACCGCTCGCTCGCCTTTCGTGCACAGCCTGCGACGCGGCCTGTCGCAAGCCCTGCCCACCATGGACCGCCGTGCCTTCCTGCGCCGCTCGGGCCTCGGTCTGGGCGTCGGCCTCGCGGCCTCGCAACTCACGCTGGTGAGGAAGGCGAATGCCGCCAGCAAGGTCGGCGTGGGCGACGGCAAAATCGAAGTCAAGCGCACCATCTGCAGCCACTGCTCGGTGGGCTGCGCCGTGGACGCTGTTGTTGAAAACGGCGTGTGGACGCGCCAGGAGCCGGTGTTCGACTCCCCTATCAACCTGGGCGCCCATTGCGCCAAGGGCGCCGCCCTGCGCGAGCACGGCCACGGCGAATACCGCCTGCGCTACCCCATGAAGCTGGTCAACGGCAAGTACGAGCGCATCAGCTGGGACACGGCCCTCAACGAGATCACCGCCAAGATGATGGAGCTGCGCAAGGCCAGCGGCCCGGACAGCGTCTACTTCATCGGCTCCTCAAAGCACAACAACGAGCAGGCCTACCTGCTGCGCAAGTTCGTCAGCTTCTGGGGCACCAACAACTGTGACCACCAGGCGCGTATCTGCCACTCCACCACGGTGGCTGGCGTGGCGAACACCTGGGGCTACGGCGCCATGACCAATTCGTACAACGACATGCAGAACAGCAAGGTCGCCCTGTACATCGGCTCCAACGCAGCCGAGGCCCACCCGGTGTCCATGCTGCACATGCTGCACGCCAAGGAAACTGGCTGCAAGATGATCGTGGTCGACCCGCGCTTCACCCGCACGGCCGCCAAGGCCGACGAGTACGTGCGCATCCGCTCCGGTTCGGACATCCCCTTCCTGTTCGGCGTGCTGTACCACATCTTCAAGAACGGCTGGGAAGACAAGAAGTACATTAACGACCGTGTCTATGGCATGGAAGATGTCAAGAAGGACATCATGGCTAAGTGGACGCCGGCCGCCGTTGAAGAAGCTTGCGGCGTGCCCGAAGCCCAGGTGGCCAAGGTCGCCAAGATGCTGCACGACAGCCGTCCCGGCACCATCGTCTGGTGCATGGGCCAGACCCAGCACACCACCGGCAACGCCGTGGTGCGCGCCTCCTGCATCCTGCAGCTGGCCCTGGGCAACGTCGGCAAGAGTGGCGGCGGCACCAACATCTTCCGCGGTCACGACAACGTGCAGGGCGCGACCGACGTCGGCCCCAACCCGGATTCGCTGCCGGGCTACTACGGCATTGCCGAAGGCTCCTGGAAGCACTTCGCCACCGTCTGGGGTGTGGACTTCGAGTGGATCAAGAAGCAGTTCGCCTCGCCGGCCATGATGACTAAACCCGGCATCACCGTGTCGCGCTGGATCGACGGTGTGCTTGAGAAGAACGAACTCATCGACCAGGACTCCAACCTGCGCGGCGTCTTCTACTGGGGCCATGCGCCCAACTCGCAGACCCGTGGTCTGGAGATGAAGCGCGCTATGGACAAGCTGGACCTGCTGGTGGTGGTCGACCCCTACCCGTCGGCCACGGCCGCGATGGCCGCCATGCCTGGCAAGGCTGAAGACCTCAACCCGAACCGTGCGGTCTACCTGCTGCCGGCAGCCACGCAGTTCGAGACCAGCGGTTCCTGCACCGCCTCCAACCGCTCCATCCAGTGGCGTGAGAAGGTCATTGAGCCGCTGTGGGAGAGCCGCAGCGACCACATGATCATGCATCAGTTCGCCGAGAAACTCGGCTTCGCCAAGGAGCTGTCGAAGAACTACAAGATGCAGAAGGTCAAGGGCATGGACGAGCCCGTGATCGAAGACATCCTGCGCGAAATCAACCGCGGTCTCTGGACCATCGGCTACACCGGCCAGAGCCCCGAGCGCCTGAAGGCCCACATGCGCAACATGAACGCCTTTGACGTGAAGACGCTCAAGTGCAAGGGCACCGTGGTCGACAAGGAAACCGGCTATGACATGTCGGGTGACTACTTTGGTCTCCCCTGGCCCTGCTATGGCACGCCCGAGCTCAAGCACCCGGGTTCGCCCAATCTGTACGACACCAGCAAGCACGTCATGGATGGCGGCGGTAACTTCCGCGCCAACTTTGGCGTCGAGCGTGAAGGCAAGAGCCTGCTGGCCGAAGACGGTTCGCACTCCAAGGGCGCCGACCTCACTACTGGCTACCCCGAGTTCGATCACGTCCTGGTCAAGAAGCTGGGCTGGTGGGGTGATCTGACCGAAGCTGAGCAGAAGGCTGCCGAAGGCAAGAACTGGAAAACCGACCTTTCCGGTGGTATCCAGCGTGTGGTCATGAAGCACGGCTGCCATCCCTTTGGCAACGCCAAGGCGCGTGCCGTGGTCTGGAACTTCCCGGATCCGGTGCCGCAGCACCGCGAGCCGCTCTACGGTACCCGTCCTGACCTCATGGCCAAGTACCCGACACACGACGACAAGAAGGCCTTCTGGCGCCTGCCCACGCTGTACAAGAGCGTGCAGACCAAGAACCTGGCCGACAAGCTGCATGAGAAGTTCCCGCTGATCATGACCTCCGGTCGTCTGGTCGAGTACGAGGGCGGCGGCGAGGAAACCCGCGCAAACCCCTGGCTGGCGGAGCTGCAGCAGGAGTCCTTCGTGGAAATCAACCCGAAGACGGCGGCCGAACGTGGCGTGCGTAACGGCGAGCGGGTGTGGATGACCTCCCCCACGGGCGCACGCATCAACGTGCAGGCCCTGGTGACCGAGCGCGTCGCGCCCGACACCGTGTGGATGCCCTTCCACTTCTCCGGTCGTTGGCAAGGTGCCGACATGCTGGCCTACTACCCCAAGGGTGCGGCGCCCATCGTGCGCGGCGAAGCGGTCAACACGGCAACTACATATGGTTATGACAGCGTGACCATGATGCAGGAAACCAAGACCACGATCTGCAACATCGAGAAAGCCTGAGGAGTAACGTCATGGCACGAATGAAATTTGTTTGTGACGCCGAGCGCTGCATTGAGTGCAACGGCTGCGTCACCGCCTGCAAGAACGAACACGAAGTCCCCTGGGGTGTGAACCGCCGCCGCGTGGTCACCCTCAACGACGGCGTACCCGGCGAGAAATCCATCTCGGTGGCCTGCATGCACTGCAGCGACGCACCCTGCATGGCGGTCTGCCCCGTCAACTGCTTCTACCGCACCGACGAAGGTGTGGTGCTGCACGACAAGGACATCTGCATCGGCTGCGGCTACTGCTCTTACGCCTGCCCCTTCGGCGCGCCGCAGTTCCCCTCGCAGGGCACCTTCGGTGTGCGCGGCAAGATGGACAAGTGCACCTTCTGCGCCGGCGGCCCCGAGGCCAACGGCAGCCAGTCCGAGTTCGAGAAATACGGGCGTAACCGCCTGGCCGAAGGCAAGCTGCCGGCCTGTGCCGAAATGTGCTCGACCAAGGCCCTGCTCGCCGGTGACGGCGACATGGTGGCCGACATCTTCCGCACCCGCGTGCTGCAGCGTGGCAAGGGCGCCGAAGTCTGGGGCTGGGGCACCGCCTACGGCTCGCGCCAGGCCGGCCAACCCGCACCCGCAGGAGCCAAGTCATGATGAAAAAAGCACTGATCATTGCCAGCGCCACGCTGCTGCTCGCCGCCTGCGGCGAGGTCGACCAGAGCCTGGCCGGCGTCAAGCAGGACGCTGCCCCCTTCAACGGCACCGGCAAGGCTTATGTCGAGCCGGGCTGGAAGACGGGTGACAAGGCCAGCTGGGAGTCCAAGCTCAAGGCACGTGGCCAGTATGGCCAGAACGAGTACAACCGGGTCAACTGAAGATCGGACGCCTCATGAAAAAAGTGCTTGCAGTGGCCATGCTCATGGCCCTGGGCTGGGCCGTACCGGTCCATGCCCAGCAGGACAAACTCAAGCTTGATGCACCGCCTGCAAAGGCGGCACCGGCCCCCACCGGTGGCATCAAGGGTCAGAACATCTTCGACGTGAAGCCCGACGCCAGCGAGGAGCCGGGTTACGCGACGCAGACCAATGCCGAGCGCGAAAAGGTGCAGCCTGGCAACAACGCGCCCGTGTGGCGTGCGGTCGGTGCCGGGGTGACGGGCTTCAGCAGCCTGCCCAAGAGCGAAGCGCCGGAAGCCGGTAACCTGATCCAGCCCTTCGTACAGTACCCGGGCTCCATGCTCACCAACGCTGGTGAAGCCTGGCGCCAGGTGCGCAACAACTGGATCATTCCCTATGGCGGCGCACTGATCCTGATCGCCTTGGGTGCCGTGGGCATCTTCTACTGGCGCAAGGGCACCATGCAGTTGCACGGCGCCGAGACCGGCCGCAAGATCGAGCGTTTCACCCCGTTCGAGCGCTCGGCCCACTGGGCCAACGCCATTGCCTTTGTCATCTTGGCCGTCTCCGGCCTGGTCATGGCCTTCGGCAAGTACTTCCTGCACCCGGTCATTGGTGGCACGCTGTTTGGCTGGCTGAGTTATGTGCTGAAGAACCTGCACAACTTCGCCGGTCCGGTGTTCGCCGTTTCGCTGGTGGTGGTCATCGTCACCTTCGTCAAGGACAACCTGCCGCGCAAGGAAGACATCACCTGGCTGGTCAAGGGCGGTGGCCTGCTGTCCGGGCACGAGATCGCCTCGCACCGCTTCAATGCCGGTGAGAAGGTGCTGTTCTGGGGTGGCGTGTTCGTGCTGGGCTTGATCGTCGTGGCTTCTGGCCTGGTGCTGGACAAGCTGGTGCCGGGCCTGGACTACCTGCGTGGTGACATGCAGATCGCCCACATGGTCCACGCTGTGGCCACGGTGCTCATGATGGCCATGTTCATCGGTCACATCTACATGGGCACGGTCGGCATGGCTGGCGCCTACACCGCCATGAAAACCGGCTACGTTGACGAGACCTGGGCCAAGGAACACCACGAGCTCTGGTACGACGACATCAAGGCCGGCAAGATCCCGGCCCAGCGTACCCAGCCGACTGCTCCCGGCGCCCCCGTCAAAGCCTGACCCCACTACAAGAGAGGCCACCATGAAATCCATTGCCGTATTCATCGCCGCCTGCGCCCTGAGCGTTTCCGCGCTCGCCAAGCTGCCCGCTCCGAACGACGAAGCCAAAGCCAAGGCTGCCGAGGCCGCCGCCAAGACGGCCCACGCCGGCAAGGTCGACGGCTACAAGCTGTGCAAGTCGCAAGACAAGGTTGCTGCCCATTACCGCAAGTCGGGCAAGGCCGGCAAGGACGCTAAGCCGGTCGCGACCGCCCCGTGTGCCGATCCGGGCCCCTTCGTCTACAAGCCGGCAACCGCCGAGGCTCCGGCCGCTCCTGCTACCGCGCCCGCCAAGAAGTCCTGATCCCCACTTCCTGTTGCGGTCTCACGGGCCGGGCTGCAAAGCCCGGCCCGTTTTGTTGTACGCTGCCATCCATGTCCCTGCCACACCTCACCCGGGCCCAGGCGCCTCTGACGCGCGAAGTCACGGCCATCAACGAGCACGGTGAGGCCACGCCCCTGTCCATCCCCGCAGAGCGGGCGCTCACCGTCTATGTCGACAAGCGCGAACTGGTCACGCTCATGACCCTGGGGGGCCACCCCGAACTGCTGGTACTCGGTTTCCTGCGCAACCAGCGCCTGGTGCGTTCGGTGCAAGAAATCGAGTCCATCACCGTGGACTGGGACGTCGGCGCCGCCGCCGTCAAGACCCTCGAGGGCATCACCGACATCGAGGAACGCACGTCCAAGCGCGTGGTCACCACCGGTTGCGGCCAGGGCAGCGTGTTCGGCGACATGATGGACGAGGTGGACCAGATCCAGCTGCCCGAGGCCACGCTCACGCAGTCACAGCTCTACGGCATCGTCAACGCCATCCGCCTGCAGGAGAGCACCTACAAGTCGGCCGGCTCGGTTCACGGCTGCGCGCTGTTCCGCGGCGAGGAGATGCTGCTCTTCGTGGAAGACGTGGGGCGTCACAACGCCATCGACACCATTGCGGGGTGGATGTGGTTGCAGCACGCTTCGGCCATGAGCGGAGACGACAAGGTGTTCTATACCACTGGGCGGTTGACCAGCGAGATGGTCATCAAGTCGGCGCAGATGGGGGTTCCGATTGTGGTGTCCCGTAGCGGGATCACGCAGATGGGGCATGCGGTGGCTGAACGCGTGGGGCTTTGTGCGATTGGGCGGGCTACGGGGCGGCATTTCTATTGCTATACGGCTTCGCAGCGCTTGGTATTGCAGCCGGAGTTGGCGGGGCCCAAGCTGCGCGCGACGGCTTAACTTCTTTCGTTTAGCGTTGCTTCTCGCGTGGCAAGCCGGGTCTCGCCCCGGCGGGCGAGGTCCTTTTCTTTGCTTCGCCAAAGAAAAGGACCCAAAAGAAAGGCGTGCCGGGTTCGTCGTCCCTCCGCTACGCTTCGGGCACGCTGCGTTGCTCGGCCAGCGCGGGAAGCGCAGAAACTCGCTGCGCTCAGACATCTGCTCTTCTTTTTCCGCCCTGGCCTGCGCTACTCGCCTCCTCTCACGGCAATGGGCGTCAAGATACCAAAAACAAAGCTCGACACGGACGCGCCATGGCGCGTCCTTGTCGAGCTCGGCTATTCGGACCCGATGCGAGTAGCGCAAGGAACCCCGCAGGGGCCCTGACTTCGGCTCGCCTTCTCTTTGCTTACTTTCTCTTGGCGAAGCAAGAGAAAGTGAGTGCGCCGCCGGGCGCACATCCCGGCACGTAGCCCCGTCAGGGAGCGGAACCCACGAAAACCCTGTAACACCAGCTATTAGCAAAATCCCCTAAGCTCACCCCCATGAACATCACTTTCTGGCAACTAGCCTGGAAAACCCTTTGGCGTGACCTGCGTGCTGGCCAGCTGCGCCTGCTGATCCTGGCTGTGACGCTGGCTGTGGCAGCGCTGACCGCCGTGGGTTTTTTCGCCGACCGGCTCAAGGGCGGCATGCAGCGCGATGCGCGCCAGCTGCTGGGCGGTGATGCTGTGATCGTCAGCGACAGCGCCACCCCGGCCAGCCTGCTGGCGCTGGCCCAACAGAGTGGCCTGCAGGTCTCCGGCTCCCTGAGTTTCCCTACCATGGCCCGTGCCGACGACAAGCACGGCGGCGCCACACGCCTGGTGTCGCTCAAGGCGGTGGAGGCTGGTTACCCATTGCGCGGCAAACTCACCGTCAGCGCCGAAGCGGGCACACCAGCGGCAGCCACGCGCGAGATTCCCGCGCCAGGTGAGGTCTGGGCGGATCCGGCCCTGCTCGATGCCCTGGACCTGAAGGTCGGCGACAAGCTGTTGTTGGGTGAAGCGGCCCTGCGTATCTCGCGCCTGATCGGGGTGGAGCCCGACCGGGGTGCCGGTTTCATCAACTTCGCGCCGCGTGCGCTGATCCATCAAAGCGATCTGGCGGCCACGCAATTGATCCAGCCTGCCAGTCGCCTGGTCTACCGCCTGGCCGTCGCCGGTGAGGACAAGGTGGTCAACGCCTTTGTCAAACGTGCGAATGAAGCGGTCGAGCGCGAGCAATTGCGCGGCGTGCGCATCGAGGCCTTGCAGGGCGGCCGGCCCGAGATGGCGCAGACGCTGGAGCGCGCCGAGAAATTCCTCAACCTCGTGGCGCTGCTGGCTGCGCTGCTGAGCGCGGTGGCCGTGGGCCTGGCTGCGCGTTCTTTTGCCAACCAGCATCTGGACGACTGCGCCATGCTGCGTGTGCTGGGGCTGTCGCAAGCCACCATTGCACGCAGCCATGCGCTGGAGTTCCTGTTGGTGGGCCTGGCCGGCGGTGCCCTGGGCGTGGCCCTGGGCTGGGCCGTGCACCACGTCTTCGTGCTGCTGCTGGCGGGCCTGGTGGACACGGCCTTACCCGCGCCCGGCCTGTGGCCCGTCTTCTTCGGCCTGGGCATGGGCCTCACGCTCATGCTGGCCTTCGGCCTGCCGCCGGTGCTGCAGCTGGCCCAGGTGCCGGCGCTGCGCGTGATCCGGCGTGACCTGGGCACGCTGCGGCCTATGTCCATCGGCGTGCTGGGCCTGGGAGTGTTGGGTTTTGCCGTGCTGCTGCTGGCGGCCAGCAGCGACCTGAAGCTGGGCCTGATCACCGTGGGCGGTTTTGCTGGCGCCGTGGCCGTCTTTGCGCTGGCCAGCTGGGGGGCGGTGCTGCTGCTGCGCCGTGTGGTGCGCGAGAACACTGCGCCGCGCTGGCTGGTGCTGGCCACGCGCCAGCTCTCGGCCCGGCCCATCTACGCCGTGCTGCAGGTCAGCAGCCTGGCCGTGGGCCTGCTGGCCCTGCTGCTGCTGGTGCTGTTGCGTACCGACCTGATCCGCAGCTGGCGCCAGGCCACGCCGGCCGATGCGCCCAACCGTTTTGTCATCAACATCCAGCCCGACCAGGCCGAGGCCTTCCAGCGCCAGCTGCGCGAGGCGGGCGTGAGCGGCTACGACTGGTTTCCCATGATCCGCGGCCGCCTGGTCGCCATCAACGACCGCCCAGTGCAGGCGCAGGACTACGAGGACGACCGGGCGCAGCGCCTGGTCGAGCGCGAGTTCAACCTCTCGCATGCCGCCCAGCCGCCGGGCCACAACCCCATCGTGGCCGGTCGCTGGACCACGGAGGACGCCAACGGCATCAGCATGGAGGAGGGCATTGCCAAGACCCTGAACCTCAAGCTCGGCGACAAGCTGCGTTTCGACATTGCAGGCCTGCAGCAGGAGAGCACCATTACCTCGCTGCGCAAGGTGGACTGGGGTTCCATGCGCGCCAACTTCTTTGCGCTGTACCCGGTGAGCCAGATGCCCCAGCTGCCAGTCACCTACCTGGCCGCATTGCGTGCGCCTGAGAAAGCGGGCTTCGATAGTGCGCTGGTGCGCCAGTTTCCCAACATCACCGTGGTGGACCTGAGCGCCACCCTTGCCCAGGTGCAGCGTGTGCTGGAGCAGGTCAGCCGCGCGGTGGAGTTCCTCTTCGGCTTCACGCTGGCCGCGGGCCTGGTGGTGCTGTTTGCCGCCGTTACCGCCACGCGCGAGGAGCGCGCGCGGGAATACGCCATCATGCGCGCCGTGGGTGCCAGCAGCGGCCTGCTGCGCCAGGTGCAGCGTGCCGAACTCGCAGGGGTGGGCGCGCTCGCCGGGGCCCTGGCCGCCGTGGTCTCGGCCTTGGTGGGCTGGGCGCTGGCGCGGTATGCCTTCAATTTCGAATGGACGGTAAGCTGGTGGCTGCTGCCGGTCGGCGCGGTCAGCGGCGCCTTGCTGGCCTGGCTGGCTGGCTGGTGGGGCTTGCGCAGCGTGCTGCGTCGCCCGGTGGTGCAGACGCTGCGCCAGGCGGTCACTTGAATGCTATTGAATTAATAGCATCCGCGCATTCCGATGAGGCTGGGATAATCCGAGCATGACATCCGAAGAGAACACCAAGCCCGCCACTGCCTTTGAATGGATCGGCGGCGAAGCCAAGGTCCAGGCCCTGGTGGACCGTTTCTACGACCTCATGGACTTGGAGCCCGGCTACAAGGAACTGCGCGCCGCCCACGGCAGCGAGCTGGCCGATGCGCGGCAGAAGCTGACCTGGTTTCTGACCGGCTGGCTTGGTGGCCCGAACCACTACATCGAACGCTTCGGCCACCCGCGCCTGCGCGCACGCCACATGCCCTTCAGGATCGGCCTGGTCGAACGCGACCAGTGGCTGGCCTGCATGGACCAGGCCATGGGCGAGGTGGGAGTGGGTGAAGAACTGCGCGGCAAGCTGCGCGAATCGTTTGCCGGGACGGCGGACTGGATGAGGAATACGCCGGGGTAAGGAAAGCCTCGGCAATACCGATACTGACTATTTATGGTTTCAGTGACGGGCTCATGACGGGAGCCGTACTCTCTCCATGCTTCCCTGCGTAGGGGAACACCTCCTGGACGCCCGGCAAGAGATACTTAATCAGCAGATTGTCGGCGGGCGAAAAGTCTTTCAGATGAGATTCAAACGTCAAGGAATTGACCTTGGTGAATTTCCCGGGAAAGCACAGCGAGATAACTTCGTTCGGTTTGGACTTTCTGATGCGGAGCGTGAAGTCCCGGATAGGGCCATTCCACGTGTTGGCCGTCGTCAGAATGTAGCTGACGGTCGCACCAGGAATCCACCCGTCACTTGATGTTGTACTTCTGAGCTGCAAAAAACGTCCCTTAGCTTCTTCTCATCCTGGATGTTTGATGGGGAGAGTGGCTGGGTGCCACCAACTCCAAGAAATGGTTGATAGCTGTGCGAAACAGCGACCACTTTATTTGGGAGAAAGGTTGCAGTCCAGTGATAAGCGATGTGGACAGACCAGCTAGGAAAGTCGACAAAATCCCGAAGTGTGTTCGGATTTAGCTCAAGGAGACCAAGCTCCCTAAGTTGTTTCAACTGTTCATCTGAGACGGCCCGGACTTTCTGGGCATTTCGGGTCTGAAATGGAGATACATCCACTTCGCTGTTGCGAAAGGCTCCTGGAAATAGGGCAATCTGCTCTTGCGTGAGCCCTGCTCTTGTCAATAGATGGGTAACGTCCCTGTCTTCGCCTCCCTTATGACCCGGAACCACAGCCCGAATCGACGTAGTGAACGGCTTGGTTTTACCGTCAATCTTCAAGCTGAAACCTGATGGCTGCCCACTGTAGTTGGGCGATGGTGTGCCGGGGCCATAAGGCGGCAGCGGAAACACGATAGGCAGAGTTACTAGAACATCGGACTCATTTACAAATTCATAGGCGACGTCAATCCTGTCAGTACCAATTTCCAGCACTTCCTTGCGCATCGTGACCTTGTCTGTCTTTCCGTAGGCAATCACACCGCCGACGCCGAGTTCACCAATGCCGTCGTTTGCTCTTGCAACTGACATCAACAGCAGCAATACAGTCACGGATGAAAGAAAGAAACGAATCGAGAAATGGCGCATAACGATTAGATTATGTGTTCAATGGAGCGTCGCACCATCTGCAGGCAGAGGCTTAGAGCAGGACTCGTGCGCCATCTAACCAGCGGGTTGCAGCAACACCACCAATGCCCCCGCGCCCCCCTCGGCCGGCCGCGCTTGCACAAAGGCCAGAACCTCCTTCTTCTGCGCCAGCCAGCTCTGCACCCGGCCCTTGAGCACGGGCGTCTTGCCCGGTGAGCCCAGGCCCTTGCCGTGCACCACGCGCACGCAGCGGATGCCGTGTTGATGAGCTTCGCGGATGAACTGGCCCAGGGCTTCGCGGGCGTCTTCGGTCCGCAGGCCGTGCAGATCCAGCTGGCGCTGGATGGCCCAGTCGCCGCGGCGCAGTTTGCGTGTGACGTCGGTACCGATGCCGGGGCGGCGGTAACTCAGGTGTTCGTCGGTTTCCAGCAGGGTGCTGATATCGAATTCGTCGCTCAGGGTTTCCTGCAGCGCGGCCTGTTCGTCGAGTTGGTGCTGCAGCGGCAGCGGTGGGGGCTTGGCGCTTTTGAGCTGGGCCTTGGCCGGCTGGGCCAGGGGCTGCACCTTGCCGGCGGCCTGCTGGAACAGGTCCTTGTCGGCGGTGGCCTGGCGGGCTTTTTTCGCTGCCTCGATCTTGCGCTCGGCTTCCAGCTTCGCTTGCGCCTCAATCGCCTTCTTGACTTGCTTGAGCTCGGCCAACGAGTTGATCTTGACCATCAGATGAGGCCTTTCTCGGCCATGGACAGCGCCAGTCCCGGCGCCACGATCACGTGGTCCAGCACACGTACGTCGACCAGGGCCAGTGCTGCTTTGAGGGCTTGCGTGAGCGCCTCGTCGGCGCGTGACGGCTGCACGGTGCCGCTGGGGTGGTTGTGGGCCAGCACCAGGGCGGCGGCGTGGTGGTGCAGGGCGCGCAGCACCACTTCGCGCGGGTAGACGCTGGTCTGCGCCAGGGTGCCGCGAAACAATTCCTCCAGCGCCAGCAGCTTGTGCTGGTTGTCCAGGAAAAGCACAGCAAAGCTTTCGTGTTTCTTGTGGGCCAGGTGCAGCTGCAGGTAGTCCTTGACGGCCTGCGGGGTGTCCAGCGCGGCGCGCTCGCGCAATTGCTCGGCCAGGGCACGGCGGGCCAGTTCCAGCACGGCCACCAGTTCAGCGCGTTTGGCCGGGCCCAGGCCCTTGATGCGCTTCAGGTCGTCGGCCGTGGCGTGCAGCAGGCCGGCCAGACCACCAAAACCGTCCAGTAGTTCCTGCGCCAGCTGCAGCACGCCCTTGCCGGCCAGACCGGTGCGCAGCAGCAGGGCCAGCAATTCGGCGTCCGACAGCGCCCCCGGGCCGCGGGCCAGCAGCTTTTCGCGCGGGCGCGCGTCGGGGGGAAGGTCTTTGAGGGGCATGCCAGGGGCTGAAACGCCATGTTTTTACAATGGAGCCCAGTTTATCGGGACTTCCATGACCACCACCCCTGTCCGGGTCCAGCCCGGCTCCTTCCTTACGCTGCATTACCGCCTCTCGGGGCCGGCCGGTGACATCATCAATACCTTCGGTGGCAAGCCGGCCACGCTGACCATCGGCACGGGCGAACTGGCCCCGGGCGTGGAGCAGGCGCTGCTGGGCCTGGAGGAGGGGGTGCACACCACCTTGCAGCTGCCGCCGGGCGCCTACGGCGAGCGCAACCCCGACATGCAGCAGTGGCTCTCGCGCAAGGAATTGCGCGAACTGGGCGACCCCAACGAGCAGTACGCGGTGGGTGACGTGGTGCAGTTCCCTACACCCGACCGCAAGGGTCAATTCGGTGGTGTGGTGCGCCAGCTGGGCGAGGAGGCTGTATTGTTCGACTTCAACCACCCGCTGGCAGGCCAGCCGGTGAGCTTCGAAGTGCAACTGATCGGGGTGTTATGACCATGAGTACACAGGCCGAGATCCTTCTGGCCGAGCCGCGCGGTTTCTGTGCCGGCGTGGACCGCGCCATCGAGATCGTCGAGCGCGCCCTGCAGAAGTTCGGCCGCCCGATCTACGTGCGCCACGAGATCGTGCACAACACCTATGTGGTGAACGACCTCAAGGCCAAGGGCGCGATCTTCATCGAGGAGCTGAGCGACGTGCCGCCCGGTGCTACGCTCGTGTTCTCCGCCCACGGCGTGAGCAAGGCCGTGCAGCGCGAGGCCGAGGCACGCGGCTTCCAGATCTTCGATGCCACCTGCCCGCTGGTGACCAAGGTGCACGTGGAAGTGGCCAAGCTGCACAAGGAGGGCTACGAGTTCATCATGATCGGCCACAAGGGCCACCCCGAGGTGGAAGGCACCGTGGGCCAGCTCGATTCCGGCATTCATCTGGTGGAGGACGAGGCCGATGTGGCCCGCGTGCAACTGGCGCAGACCGAAAAGCTGGCCGTGGTGACGCAGACCACGCTCTCCGTGGACGATGCGGCCAGCATCATGGCGGCGGTGAAGGCCCGGTTCCCGCAGGTGCGTGAACCCAAGCAGCAGGACATCTGCTACGCCACGCAGAACCGGCAGGACGCCGTCAAGCTGCTGAGCCCGCAGGTGGACGTGGTCATCGTGGTAGGTAGCCCCACCAGTTCCAACAGCAATCGTCTGCGCGAAGTGGCCAAGAAGCTGGGCACCGACGCCTATATGGTGGACAGCGCCGACGAGCTGAAGTCCGAATGGTTCGATGGCCGCAGCCGCGTGGGCCTCACCGCCGGTGCCTCGGCCCCGGAAATCCTGGTGCAGCAGGTGATCGAGCGGATCCGGGCGCTGGGGGCGGTGTCGGTGCGGAAGATGGATGGGATTGAGGAGACGATCAAGTTTCCTTTGCCTAAGGGGTTGAAGCAGGAGGTTTGAGCTTTTTCTGAGGTTTTGCCTGGCGTCGCTTTTGTAACCCCCCACTCATCCCCCCGCCCTTCTCTACCCCCGCCGGGGTAGAGAAGGGGGCCTTGATTTGACCTTTGAACTCCGGCTCCGCTTCTACGGGGGAACCGTCGCCTCCGCCACTTCGGGCCGAGACTTCGTAGTGGCGGTCGTAGTAAATGGGGAGGAAGCTGCCTGCCAACGGCGGTGGTCGTTCCGACCTATCGCTTTCGAGTCCAGAATCCGCTCCACGACCACCTTTTCTCGTCGCTGGCGCGCAGCTGCCAGCCAGAGCCGTACTGGTCCAGTGCCGTTTACTAAGACTGGCGCCCAGAAATGCAGGCATCCAAACCCAGTGAGTGACCTCTCGCGCCGTAGAAGCGTAGCCGGCCCGCAGTAGCCAAATCCAAGCTCCCCTTTCCACCCCGGCGGGGGTGGAAAGGGGCGGGGGGGATAGGGGGGGACTACAAAAGCCCGCGCAGCGAAAAAAGCAGGAAAAAGACAAAAAACAAAGGCAAGAAAACGAAAACTACAATACCCAAATGCTAGACCTCACCCTGCTCCGCAAAGACCTCGACGGCGTGCTCGCCCGTCTGCAGACGCGCAAGAACCCGCAGCCCTTCCTGGATGCCGACGCCTTCCGTACCCTGGAAGCCGAACGCAAGACCCTGCAGACCCGTACCGAAGAACTGCAGAACAAACGCAACACCCTGAGCAAGCAGATCGGCGCGCTCATGGGCCAGGGCAAAAAGGACGAGACCGAAGCGGCCAAGGCCGAGGTCAACGCGCTCAAGGGTGAGCTCGACAACTCGGCCGCCCGGCTCGAGCAACTGCAGGGCGAGATGGCGGCCCTGCTGCTGGCCGTGCCCAATCTGCCGCACGAGAGCGTGCCCGTGGGCAGCGACGAACACGGCAATGTGGTGTCCCGTACCTGGGGCACCCCGAAGAAATATGACTTTGCGGTCAAGGACCACGTGGACGTGGGTGAGCCCCTGGGCCTGGACTTCGATACCGGCACCAAGCTCACCGGGTCGCGCTTCACGGTCATGAAGGGCGGCATCGCCCGCCTGCACCGTGCGCTCGCGCAGTTCATGCTGGATACGCAAACGCAGGAGCATGGCTACACCGAGTGCTACACGCCCTACATCGTCAACGCCGACACCCTGCGCGGCACCGGCCAATTGCCGAAGTTCGAGGAAGACCTGTTCGCGGCCAAGAAGGGCGGCCAGGACGGCGCGGCCGAGGACGTGGCGCTTTACCTGATTCCCACCAGCGAGGTCACGCTGACCAACTTCGTGCGCGACGAGATCGTGGCCGAGGCCGACCTGCCCATCAAGCTCACCGCCCACACCCCCTGCTTCCGTTCCGAGGCGGGTTCTTATGGCCGCGACACGCGCGGCATGATCCGCCAGCACCAGTTCGACAAGGTCGAGATGGTGCAGATCGTGCACCCCGAGAAGAGCTACGAGGCGCTGGAGGAGATGACTCGCCACGCCGAGGCCATCCTGCAGAAGCTGGGCCTGCCCTACCGCGTGATGTCGCTGTGCACGGGTGACATGGGCTTCGGCGCGGCCAAGACCTACGACCTGGAAGTCTGGCTGCCGGCACAGAACACCTACCGCGAGATCAGCTCGGTCTCCAACTGCGAGGCCTTCCAAGCCCGCCGCCTGCAGGCACGTTTCAAGAACGCCCAGGGCAAAAACGAATTGCTGCACACGCTCAACGGCTCCGGTCTGGCCGTGGGCCGCACCCTGGTGGCCGTGCTGGAAAACTACCAGCGCGCCGACGGCAGCGTGGAAATTCCCGCCGCGCTGCAGCCCTATATGGGCGGCCTCAAGGAACTGCGGCCATGACCTCGCGCCTGCGCCGCGCCCTGTGTCTGCTGCCCGCCAGTGTGGTGCTGCCGGCCGGTCTGGCGCAGGCTGCGGTGCCGCAGGCCGGCCAGCCCGCGCCGGACTTTGCGCTGCCCGACCAGCAGGGCAAGACCCGCAAGCTGGCCGACTGGCGCGGCAAGTGGCTGGTGCTCTATTTCTATCCCAAGAACGACACGCCCGGTTGCACTGAAGAAGCCTGCACCTTCCGCGACGACTGGCTGCAGCTGCAGGCCCTGGGTGCCGAGGTGGTGGGCATCAGCGTGGACAGCAGCGCCTCGCACGCGGCCTTTGCGCAGAAATACAAATTGCCCTTCCCCCTGCTGGCCGATGAGAAGGGCGAGGTGGCGGCGCGTTACGGCACCCTGTCGGACTGGGTGGTCTTCAAGTACGCCCGGCGCTACACCTTTGTGATCGATCCCCAGGGGCGCCTGGCCAAGGCCTACCGCTCGGTGGACACGGCGAAGCATTCCGCCGAGATCGTGGCCGATCTCAAGCAGCTGCAGCAGCCCCGCTGAGCCCGGCCTCCCGGTCAGACCATGTCCGCCCAGCCCAGCGATCAGAAGCAGCGGGACGCGGCGCAGCTTGCCTCCGACAGACCGGATGAACTGACCGGCGTGTTGAGCCGGGCCAGCTTCGACGAGCGGCTGGCCCTGGAATGGGCGCGCGCCCGGCGCGAGCAGACACCGCTGTCCCTGCTGCTCATCGACATCGATCACTTCCGCGCCTACGTCGACACGCATGTGGCGACGCTGGGGCCGGACCGCCTGAAGAAGATTGCCGCCGCCCTGGGCCGCGCGGTGTTCCGCCCGGCCGACGTCGTGGCGCGTTATGGCGACGACGAATTCGCCATCCTGCTGCCGGCCGTGCACGAGGAGGGCGCGCGTGTGGTGGCCGCGCGCGTGCGCATGCTCATCAACACCCTGGCCATGCCGCACAGCGGCGGCGAGGGTGGCATCGTCACCGTCAGCATCGGCGTGGCCGCGTTCACGCCGGCGGGTGATGCTGGCCCCGAGGCGCTGGTGGCGCCGTGCGCAGCGGCGCTGGAGCAGGCCAAGCGCATGGGGCGCGACAGCATCGTCTCGCAGGACTGGATGGCCTGATGCGGGTCTGTCCGGGAAAGTCACCATGCGCCTGCTGATCCTCGAAGACGATCTGCAGCTGGGCGAGGCGCTCAGCAGCGGCCTCAGGCAACTGGGGCATGTAGTGGACTGGTTCACCCGCGGTGAGCAGGCCGATGCCGCCGTCCAGGGCACGGCTTATGACGCCATGGTGCTGGACCTGGGCCTGCCCGTGACGGATGGCCTGGTCTGGCTCAAGCGCTGGCGCGAGCGCGGCATGGACCTGCCGGTGCTGGTGCTCACCGCACGCGACACGGTGGAGCAGCGCATCGAAGGGCTGGACGTGGGTGCCGACGATTACCTGATCAAGCCCATCGCCATCGGTGAGCTGGCCGCACGCCTGCGCGCCATGCTGCGCCGGGCCACCGGCCGCACCCAGTCCGAATGGGTGCATGGGGCCCTGCGTTACGACCCGGCGAGCAAGCAGGTGCAGTGGCAGGGCCGCCCGGTGGAGCTCACTGGCCGTGAGATCGCCCTGCTCGAAGTGCTGCTCAAGAACCCGCAGCGGGTGCTCTCCAAGACGCAGCTGCAGGAGCAGCTTTACGACTGGAGCGGTGGTGAACCCGAAAGCAATGCGCTGGAGGTGCACATCCACCATCTGCGCCGCAAGATCGACCCGGGCATCGTGCGGACCATCCGCGGCCTGGGGTATGCGCTCGGTGCGCAGGAGGACACCCGATGAGTTTGCGACGTCGTCTGATGCTCTACCTGCTGGTCTGCGCGCCGTTGGTCTGGCTGATCGCGGTGACGGCCTCGACCTTCCGCGCGCGGGCCGAGGTCAATGAACTGTTCGACACCGAGATGATCCGTCTGGCCCGCCAGGTGCAGCTGACCCTGGTTGGCATCAGCGCTGACACCGATGCGCCGGGCGTGCCGGCCTCGCCTCTGGGCGGCGAGGCCGACCTGGATGACCTGGCCATCGCAGTCTGGGACCGGCAGGGCGAGGTGGTGCTGGTAGACCGCGAGGGCGCGCAACTGCCCTTGCGCCCCGACGGGGTGGGGTTTGTGGACCTGGTCGTCAATGCGAAACCCTGGCGTGCCTACTACCTGCAGTCGCCCAATGGGCAGTGGGTGGTGGCGGCCGGGCAGAGCCTGCACGAGCGTGACGAACTGGTCTACGACCTGATCGGCAGCCAGCTCATACCCTGGCTGCTGATGCTGCCCATCCTGCTGCTGGCCATGGGCTGGGCGGTGCGCGAGGCCCTCGCGCCCATGCGTGCCGTGACCACGGAACTGCAGCAGCGCGGCGCCGACGACCTGCAGGCCATCCCCGTGCTCAGCGCCCCGGTCGAGCTGCAGCCTATGCTGTTGGCCATGAACGGCCTGTTCGAACGCATCGAAACCACGCTGGCGCGCGAACGCCGTTTCACCGCCGATGCGGCCCATGAATTGCGCACCCCCCTGGCCGTGCTCAGCGCCCAGTGGGACCGACTGCACGGCGCCAGCGCGGCGGCCGAGCGCGCGCAGGCCATGGCCGCCCTGCGTGCGGGCATCGAGCGCATGAGCCGGCTGGTGGACCAGCTGCTCAGGCTCTCGCGCCTGGAGGCGACCAGCGGCCTGCCGCAGACCGCGCCGCTGGACTGGCCGGCACTGGCGCGCCAGGCCATGAGCGAGGTGCTGCCGCTGGCCGAGCGGCGCAACATCCAGCTTGATTGCCTGTGGCCGCCCGCGCCCCAGACGGCACCATCCTGGTTGGGAGACGACCATCTCATGACCGTGCTGTTGCGCAACCTGTTGGACAACGCCGCGCGTTACGCGCCGCAGGGCAGCACGGTGACGCTGCGTTTCGACATGGACAGACTGACGGTGGAGAACGAGGGGCCGGCCCTGGCCCCCGAGGTGCTCGCCCAGCTTGGTGAACGGTTCCACCGGCCCGAGGGGCAGATCGAGAGCGGCAGCGGCCTGGGTGTGTCGATCGCCCGGCGGATCGCCGAATTGCACGGCCTGGCCCTGCAGTACCACGCGCGTACCGATGGCACGGGCGTGGTGGCCGAACTCGTCAGGAACTGATCAGATCACTGCCCTTTGGCCTTGGCCAGCAGGGTGCGGATTTCCTCGCGCCGGCCGGTGTCGGCGATCTGGCGGGCAGGCCGTGGCGGCGCCTGCAGCGCGCGCTCCAGATGGCTGATACCTTCTGCGCGGCGGTCGGTCTCGATCAGGAATTCACCGTAGAAGAAGTTGGGGTCGATGCCGGCGGGGTTGATCTCCAGCGCCTTCTTGAGCATCTCTTCGGCCTTGGCCTTGCTGCCGAAGCCGATGGGCCAGCCCGGCACCTTGTAGTACAGCACGCCCAGGCTGCCATAGGCTGAACCGTCGAGTACACGGCCGTCGATGGCGATGGCCTGTTCGTACAGCGTCCTGGCCTGCTTGACCAGACCCAGTGCACCCAGGCCGCCTTTTTCACCGGCCAGCGTGCTCACGATGATGCCTTCCCAGACCAGGGGCTCGCTGCGCCCCGCGTGGGCCAGGCTGACCTGGTGGGCCTTCTCTGCCAGCACTTCGAAACGCTTGAGGCGGTCCGCGGGCGGCGTCTGGTAGCGGATGACTTCCCAGTCGCGCTGCAGTTCGGCCACCGCATCGTCGACCGGGGCGGCCATGCCCACGAGGGGCAGGAAGAGGGCGCAGGCCAGCAGGCCTGTGAGCATTTTTTTCATGGGGTGACTCCTTGGGTGGGGGTGGGGATGGCGACCTGGCGCCGGTGTTTGGCGAAGCTGCCGTCGAGCAGCGGACCGATGAGGCTGTTCAGGCGCACGGCCAGGCGTTCCGGGAAGCCGAGGTAGCGTTCGGCAGCCTCGCTCTCGATCAGCGCCAGCAGGGCCTGCGCCACCACCGCAGGGGCGTCGCTGCCCGTGCCGGTGGCCGTGTTGTAGGCCTGGGCGGCGGCATCGTTGAAGGCGGTGCGGGTGCTGCGTGGTGCCAGCAGCTGCACGCGCACCGGCGTGTCGCCCAGTTCGCGGCGCAGCGCTTCGGCAAAACCGTGCAAGCCCGCCTTGCTGGCCGTGTAGAGGCTGAAACCGGGCAGGCCGATGCGGCCCAGGGCCGAACCGACGAAGACGATCTGGGCGTGGGGCAGCTGGCGCAGCCGCGGCAGCAGCGCCTGCGTGAGCTGCATGGGGGCGAGCAGGTTGGCCTGCAACACGGCCTGCATCTGCGCGGCCTCCAGTTGCGGCAGTGCGCCGAAGGCCGGCAGGCCGGCCGCGTGCACGACCACGTTGGCGCCCCAGCGGTCGGCCGTCTGCGCAATGCGCGCCAGGTCGGCGGCATTGCCGAGGTCGGCCGTGATCCAGTCGAGTCCGGCTTGTGCCGGCTGCGGCGTGCGGCTCACGCCCAGCACCTGGGCGCCGGCCTGCAGCAGGGCCTGCACCATGGCCTGGCCGATGCCACCGCTGGCGCCGGTGAGCAGCACGCGGGCCTGGGCGGCCTTCATGCCAGCGCCTCCGCCCGCACCGGCATGGGCAGGCCGCGGAACACGTCACCGTACAGGCGGTAGAAGGCGCGCGCGGCGTGCACGATGGCGGCCTGGTCGGCTGCGTCGGTGATCTCGTCCATCAGCAGCGCGAAATGCGCCGTGTGCTCCTGGTCCAGCGTGCCGTGCGAGCGCAGGTAGCTGAAGGCCGCATCGGGCAGGCCCAGCGGCTGCTGGATGGCATCGGCCGCCTGCAGGGCCAGGGCCACGCTGGTGCCTTCGAGCACGTGCACCATGCCGAAGAAAGCCAGGGGGTTGCCGCGGGCGATGGTGTCGTAGGCATAGGCCACCATGACCTCGGTGGCATGCGCGGGCTGGCCGTGGCGCACGGCTTCTTCATCGCTGCCGCAGGCGCGGATGTCGTCCAGGATCCACTCGTCGTGGCCGGCTTCTTCCTCGATGTACTCGTCCATGGCCGCGTTCAGCCAGGCGTGGTGCGCGGGCAGCGCGGCCTTGGCGGCGCGCAGCAGGGGCACGGTGTGCTTGACGTGGTGATAGGCCTCGGTGAGGAAGGCAACGTAGCTCGGCAGCGAAACCTCGCCGCGTTGCAGCACCCCCTGGATGATGGGGGCGCTCAGCAGGCCCATGCGGGCGCCGCTGCTTTCCTGGATCAGTCGTTGGTAGAAGCTCATGGGGTGCTCATCAGTTGGGAAACGGGTTCGGAGGCCATCGCATCGATGTGCGCCGCGAGGATGGCCGCGCGTTGCGGGCGGCCGTTGGCGGTGGCGTAAGCACTGGCGACAGTGTAGGGAGCGCGGGCGCGGGTCCAGCGGGCGATGCGCGCGTAATCGGGCAGCGTGGCATTGGCCGCTTCGACGGCCGCCTGCAGCGCGCTGTCGGGTGTGCTGTCCTGCAGCGGCCAGAGCACGGCCCACAGGCTGGGTTCGCCGTCGCCGTAGACCACGGCTTGCCGGATGGCCGATTGGCTGCCCAGCGCGGTCTCGACCCATTCGGGCGAGATGTTGCGGCCGTAGGAGCTGATCAGCAGGTTCTTCTTGCGGCCCTGGATGTGCACAAACCCTAGTGCATCGATGTGGCCGAGGTCACCAGTGGGCCACCAGTCGGGGGCCGGGGTCTCATCGCCCAGATACCCCGCCATGAGGCTGCCGGCGATCTCGAGTTCACCATCGGGTGCCACGCGCATGCGCGCATGCTGCAGCAGCCGGCCGGCGCTGCCGTGCCGGTGGGCGCCGGGCAGGTTCAGCGTCTGTACCGACGCGCCTTCCGACAGGCCGTAGCCCTCAAAGGCTGGGATGCCCAGGGCGTGCGCCGCGGCCATCAAGGGCGCGCCTACAGCCGCGCCGCCGACGGCGACAAATTTCAGGCCGGCGGGGGCGGCTTGCCGGGTCTGCTGCAAGTAGCCGCACCAGGCGCGCAGCATTTGCGGCAGCAGGATCATGCTGTCGGGTTGGTAGTGCAGCACGGCGGCATGGAAGGCGACCACGTCGAATTGCGAGGAGCCGCGCCAGCCCAGTTCGGCCAGCGGCGGCGTGAGCAGCGTGGCGCCTTGCCGGCGTGCCGCCATCTGGCCGGCCACGTTCTCGAGCAGCACCGCAAAGGGCAGGGCGCTGAGGTGGCGCGTGATGCCCAGCGGGCCCAGCGCCTGCACCACACCGTCGGCCACGCGCTCCATGGCGCTCTGGCGCAGGCACACGCCTTTGGGGCTGCCGGTGCTGCCTGAGGTGTAGGTGATCTTCGCCGTGCCCTGCGGCATGGTGACGCTGTGTGCCGGCAGGCGCGCTGCGCGCAGTTCCAGCCCCGCCAGTGTCAATGGCAACCAGGGCAAGCCGGCCCAGGCGGCGGCCGTGGCGGGCGAGGTGAGCAGGGTGTCCACACCGGCCGACTGCAGGGCGTGCTGCAGCTGTGCGGGGGTGAAGAAGGGGGGCAGGGGGATGTGCACCAGGCCGGCGCCGGCGGCGGCCTCGTCCAGCAGCACGAAAGCGGCGCCGTTGTCCAGCAGTGTGGCCAGCACGCGGGTGTGCTGCGCCTGCAGCCAGTGCTGTGCTGCGTGGCTAGCGTCCTGGAGTTCGGCCGCGCTCCAGTCGCGCTGGCCGTCGAACAGGGCCGCGTTCATGCGGCGCTCCGGCGGCGGGTCAGCATGCGCAGCGCCAGGTCGATGCGACCGGCCACGACCACGGGGTGGTGGTCGTAATAGCTGCCCCAGTCCGCCGCCGCGGCGCCGAGCTGGGCCGCATCGGCCACGCCCAGGGCCAGGGGCGTGATGCCCAGGCGCACGAAGAGGTGCTGCAGTTCCTGCGTCAGCGTGCTGACCACCCATTCCAGGCCCAGGTCCGCCAGCTGCGGCCCCATGAGATGGATGAGGCGCTTGCCCGCGCCAGCCTGCACGGCCGAGAGATGGCCGACTTCGGCGATCCGGGTGCGCTGCACGTGGCCGCTGCCCTGCCCGAGCAGGACGTCGACCGGCTGCTGCAGATAACGTTCGAGGAACAGCGGGCCGGTTTCGGCCACGCGGTAGCCGGCGGCGGCGATGATCTGGTCGTCTTCGTCGCGCAGGCTCACGAGCACGGGCGCATAGTGGCGCACCTGGGCGCCATAACGGGACTGGTAGACCGCGTGGATGAAACGCTCGACACGCTCGCGCTGCGCATCCTGCGTGTCATGGACGGCGAGGCGGTGCCGGCCGGCTGGCAGGGCTGCCACCGGTAAACCTGAAGAGTGCTGAGGGGACGTGGCCAGGGCCAGCATGCTTGCTCCTTGTGGCTCCATCGAGCCTGTGCATGGGTGCTGATCTTGGCGGGGGTGAATTAAGCGCACCTTAAGCGCCGCGGCCCGGGCGCGGGACCCGGGCGGCAGATGGTGTGTATTTGTTAACGCAGCGGGCCAGCGCTCACATCCTGTTGCAGATGGGACGGGTCCGGCCAGGGGCGCTAGAATGCGGTCAGGTCATGCAAATGGCCAGACCCGATCGGGAGAGACTGCCGCACCTGGCAGCGCCGAAGGAGCAACCGCCCCGGAAACTCTCAGGCAAAAGGACCGATCGGGTGGTTTGAACTCTGAAGAGCGGCCGGATCTCGTCACCCAGCCCACCGCAGGAGCAAGCGCTGCCGACACGGTTGCGTGAATCTCTCAGGTACCAAACAGAGGGGGCGTGTGCCGCACATGGTGTGCGGGGCACCCCACCCCCTATGACGTTTGGAGCCTGCTCTCATGAAGTCGATCGCCGTCATTGGCGCCGGTATCACCGGCGTCACCACTGCCTACGCCCTGGCCAAACGCGGTTTTGCCGTCACCCTGTTCGAGAAACACCGCTACGCGGCGATGGAAACATCGTTCGCCAATGGTGGCCAGCTCTCCGCCTCCAATGCCGAGGTCTGGAACCATCCCTCCACCATCCTCAAGGGCCTCAAGTGGATGCTCAGGAACGATGCGCCGCTATTGGTCAACCCCACGCCCGGCTGGCACAAGCTGAGCTGGTTTGCCGGGTTCATCGCCAGCATCCCGAGCTACCGCCGCAACACCATCGCCACCGCGCAGCTCGCCGTGGCCGCGCGCGAGCATTTGTTTGCCTGGGCCGAGGCTGAAGGCGTGGACTTCGACCTCAAGCAGCGCGGCATCCTGCACATCTACCGCGACAAAAAAGGTTTCGACCACGCGGGCGAGGTCTCCAAGCTGCTGGCGGCCGGCGGCCTGCCGCGGCGTGCGGTGAGCCCCGAGGAAATGCGTGCCATCGAGCCCACGCTGGCCGGTGACTACTACGGGGGTTACTACACCGAGAGCGACGCCACCGGCGACATCCACAAGTTCACCGTGGGCCTGGCCGCCGCGGCCGAGCGCCTGGGCGTACGCACGCTTTATGGGCAGGACGTGCAGCAACTCGGCAGCGATGGCCGCAGCGCCAGCGTCACCACCCGCGTGGACGGGCTGCCGCAGACGCACCGTTTCGATGGGGTGGTGGTCTGCGCCGGCGTGCTCAGCCGCCGCTTTGCCGCGCAGCTGGGCGACCGCGTCAACGTCTACCCGGTCAAGGGCTACTCCATCACGGTGAACCTGCCCGACGCGCAGAGCCAGGCCGCCGCGCCCATGGTCAGCCTGCTCGACGACGAGACCAAACTCGTGACCAGCCGCCTGGGCGCCGACCGCTTCCGCGTCGCCGGTACGGCCGAGTTCAACGGCTACAACAAGGACATCCGCGCCGACCGTATCCGTCCGCTGGTGGACTGGGTCAATCAGTGCTTCCCGGGGGTGAGCACGCGCCAGGTGGTGCCCTGGGCCGGCCTGCGGCCCATGATGCCGGACATGATGCCGCGCGTGGGCCGCGGCCGGTGTGCCAATGTGTTCTACAACACGGGCCATGGCCACCTGGGCTGGACCCTCTCAGCCGTGACAGCGGATACGGTGGCCGGGGTGGTGCAGCAGGCCTATGTGGGCACGGCGCCGGGGGTGCGGGTGTCAACCTCGGTGCTGCCGCAGCAGGGCTGAACTACTTGCGCCCGACCAGGTAGGTCACGCCCTGGGGGCCGTAGCGCTCAGTGTGCGGTTCGGCCTGCGCGAGGTGGAACACCTCGCCGGGCCGGTACCGCTGCTCCCGTCCCTGGCAGACCAGGGAGATCTCCCCGCTGAGGATCAGGGCCTTGGCCTCGAAGGGATGGGTGTGGGTGTCGAGAAACCCGCCGGGCTCGCGCGTGACGGTGGTGATGGTACCGAAACCCTCGCGCTGCAATTCCTGGCTGAAGAGCTCGGCGTTCATCTGCGGGCCTGCCCTCAGGGCTTCTGTTGCAAGGCCGCCTCGACCGCAGCGACGATGGCGCGGCTGCCGGGATCGACCGCGCTGGCGAAGCTGCTCACGGTCTTGCCGTCGCGGGCGATCAGGTACTTGTGGAAGTTCCACTCGGGCACCGCCTTTGTGGCCTGGTACAGCTGGGTGTAGAGCGCGTTGCGCCCGTAGCCCACGACCCCGGTCTTGTCGAACATGGGGAACTTCACGCCGTAGGTGTTGAAGCACAGGTCCGCGATCTGCTTGGCATCCCCCGGCTCCTGGCGGCCGAAGTCATTGGACGGAAAGCCCAGGATGACCAGGCCGCGCTTCTCGTACTTCGCATACAGCGCCTCCAGCCCTTCGTACTGTTTCGTGAAACCGCAGTAGCTCGCGGTGTTTACCACCAGCACCACCTTGCCCGCGTACTGGCAGAGGTTCTGCGGCGCGTCGTCCTGCAGGCGCGGAAACTGGTGCTGCAGCAGGGCGGGGCAGCTGATGGTGGTGCCGTTTGTGCTTTGCGCGGAAGACGTCATGGGCAGCAGGGCTGCGCCCAGGGCGGTGACGAGCATAAAGAGTGTGTGGCGCAGAGGTTTCATGCCGGCATTCTGTGGGAAGGCGGGAATCCCTGCTGGCGTTGCAGGCACCTGGGCGGGCGCGGAGAGGGTGGGATTGCTCGAAATTCGTCTGACGCGAATTTCTCGGGGCTACGCCCCGCGCTACGCGCGTCCTGAAACAGTCCTCCGGACTGTTTCAGAGCGAACCACGTAGGTTCTCACCCGCCCACTGCGCCAAAAACAAAGCCCCGCAATGCGGGGCTTGTCTTTGGCGGAGAGGGTGGGATTCGAACCCACGGTAGGCTTGCGCCTACGCCTGATTTCGAGTCAGGTACATTCGACCACTCTGCCACCTCTCCGGGTCGTGGTGGCTTGAATTGTAGCAGCGCTTCCCGGCAGGAGAGTCGCAAGAGCCGCGAACCGTGAAATCTGTCGCGTCCGGCCAGCGGGAGGGCCGGGCCTGTCTGGCTTTTCGCTTGCGTAAGTGATAGATTGCCCGTCACTATAACGATACGTTGGATGTACATGAAGCAGGTGAACGACCGCGACGTGCCCACGGCGGTTGGCAAAGTCCGGGTGCGCACGGGCCTGTATATCGGTCTGTTCCTGCTGGCTTTGACGGGGACGGTCCTCTTGTTCGGCAGTTCGCTGCGACAGAACTACACCCAGGCGATCTCTGCCGCCTACGCCGATGTCGGCAATCTGGCCTGGGTGCTGGACAGTCGGCTGTCAGGCAGCCTCCGCCGTCTGGATGCCGGTCTTCAGCAGATGCGCGAGCGCGCCAAGGAGCAGCGGCACGACTTCAAGGACGCTGCGCGTTCGCGAGCCGCGTGGACGAAGTACCTCGATGACCTCAAGATCAACTTCCCCGAAGTGATGGATTTCTACGTGGTGGACGCCCGCGGGGACGTCGTCTACGCGTCGGGCGAGCCCAAGTTTTTCAACGTGGCGGACCGCAGCCACTTCCAGCGTCTGGCGTCCGATCCTGCCGCAGAGCTGGTGCACACCGATGTGGTGGTGTCACGCGCCGACGGAAAACCGACGATGGTCTTTGGCCGTGCGCTGCGGGATGATGCCGGGAAATTCAAGGGCATTGTTTCGGTCCTGGTGGATCTGGGACAGCTGCAAAGGCTTTTCCAGGCGGTGGAGGTGGGTTCTCAGGGCATTCTGGCCTTGCGCACCTCGGATGAAAACAAACTGGTGCTGCGACAGCCTCATATAGCGGCCGAAGTCAACAAGATCACGCGCTCAGCCAACTTCGACCGCGTCAAAGCGGGCGAGAAAGTCGGGTTTTCGCTGTTTACCTCGCCCCTGGATGGCACCCGACGCATCACGGTCTTCCGTGCCCTGGATGAGTACCCGTTTTTCATCTACATCGCGCGGGCCGAAAGCGAAGTGTTAGCTGCTTGGCGACTGCAGCTGACGATTTCCTCGGCGGTTGCCGGGCTGCTTTTGCTCTTCTTCGCCTTGGCGTTGTACCGGCTCTGGCGCGCCGAGGGGCAGCGTGTGCAGGCCCTGCGGGAGGTCATCATTGCGCGCGACGCAGCTGAAACCGCCAGTCTGAGCAAAAGCCAGTTCCTGGCCAATATGAGCCATGAGATCCGCACGCCCATGAACGCCGTGCTGGGTTTGCTCAACCTCCTGCTGTCCACCGAATTGACCCAGCGCCAGCGCGACTACGCGACCAAGACCGAAGGGGCTGCCCAGTCACTCCTGGGTTTGCTCAACGACATCCTGGACTTCTCCAAGGTCGAGGCGAACAAGATGACTCTGGAGAGTGAGCCCTTCCGACTCGACCAGATGCTGCGCAATCTGTCGGTCGTCTTGTCGGCCAATACCAGGGGCAAGGACGTGGAAGTCCTGTTTGATGTGGGTCCTGAACTGCCCGAGGTCGTCAAAGGCGACCTGCTGCGGCTGCAGCAGGTGCTCGTCAACCTGGGCAGCAATGCGGTCAAGTTCACCGCCCAGGGGCAGGTCGTTCTGGCACTGCGCAGGCTTGGCGGGACGGAGCATGCCGTCACCATCGAGTTTTCGGTACGGGACACGGGCATCGGTATCGCGCCGGAGCACCAGGAGCATATCTTTACCGGGTTCTCGCAGGCTGAAGGCTCGACCACGCGTCTCTTCGGCGGTACCGGGCTGGGTCTGGCTATCAGCAGGCGCCTGGTGCAGCTGATGGGGGGCGATATCAAGATCGTCAGCGCGGTCGGCGCAGGCAGCACATTTTCCTTTGTGCTGGAACTGCCCCTGGTCGCGGACATTCCTGCCGAACTTGCCACGCCACCTCGCGCCTCTTTCGACGCCTTGCGTGTCCTGGTGGTGGACGACAACCCGCTGGCGGGTGAATTGACGGTGCGCATGGTTCAGTCGTGGGGCTGGCGCGCTGATCTGGCTCGGAGCGGGGCCCAGGCCCTGGCCATGGTTGAAGCGCAACACGCGCTGTCATCGGGTGCCCTCCCCTACCCACTGATCTATATGGACTGGCAGATGCCCGGGATGGATGGCTGGCAAGCCACCGACCGCATACGACAGTGGTCCCGCCAGCACCAGCTGCCTCAGCCTGTCGTGGTGATGGTCACGGCGCAGGGGCGGGATGCACTGGCCAAACGCTCGGAGGCCGAGCAGGAGTGGCTCAACGGCTTCCTCGTCAAACCTGTCACAGCGTCCATGCTGTTCGATGCATACATCGAAGTAAGCCATGGAGGCGCGGGCCTGAGGCGGCATGGACAGGGACGCAGCAGCCGGCAACAACTGCTGGGCATGCGCATCCTGCTCGTGGAAGACAACCTGATCAACCAACAGGTGGCCGATGAACTACTGAGTGCCGAGGGGGCCATCGTCTCCCTGGTCGCCAATGGACAGCAGGGCGTGGATGCCGTGGCTGCAGCGGCGCCGCAATTTGATGTGGTGCTGATGGATATCCAGATGCCGGTTCTGGATGGCTATGGCGCCACCCGGCTGATTCGGGAGCAGTTGAAGCTGGCGTCGCTGCCCATCGTTGCCATGACGGCCAACGCCATGTCCAGTGACCGCGAGGCCTGCCTGGCGGCGGGCATGAATGAGCACATCGGCAAACCCTTTGACATGGCCAAGCTGGTGTCCTTACTGATACGGGTCACGGGCCTACAGCCCCTTCAGCCCACCCTGGCGCCAGCGGCACCGAAAGCGGCGGACCAGGCGACCGTCCCCGAGGTGCCGGGGCTGGATTTGCGCGCTGCACTGGCGCGCATGTCTGGAATGCAGTCCTTGTATCTGCGAACAGCGCGCGGGTTTTCGAAGGCCCTAGACACGTTTGTGGAAGAGCTGCGCCAGCCGCTTCATGCGGACGACAGGAAAGAAGTCCTGCTGCGCCTGCACACGCTCAAGGGCAATGCGGGCACCCTGGGTGTCACCGACCTTGCCAATCTGGCCAGGGAGCTCGAAGACCTTTGCAAGAAGAAGGGGCGATTGGCAACCTGTATGGCTCGTTTGGGTGAGCTGGACGTGGTGATCAAGAGGACGCAGGAGGCTCTCGGCCAGGCCATCGTTCTCCTCCAGGCCGATGCTGCGCCGGCGCAGGCCAAGCCTGCTGCGCCGATCGATAAGCCCGCGGCGCTGGCGGCACTGGGTGAACTGGAGGCACTGGCAACAGCTTCGGACATGAATGTCTTGCAACGCTTTGCCGATCTGCACGATGCCCTGGCCGGCTTGCCGGATGGCATCCATGAGCGCCTGGATCACGCTTTGCAGAACCTTGATCTAGCGTCCGTCCGTGTCTTGTGTGGCGAGATGCGGGCCCGGCTCCAGCAGCCATAGACCCTCTTTCCTACATCCGCCGGTGGCGCCGGACCGCCGTGAGCTGTTGCGGGGCGCCATGCCCCAGGCTGGATCAGCGCATCGCCGATGCGGTGCGACTGGCTAGCGGGCGCGACAGCCTTGGCGGGGTAGGCGGGATCGAGCCGTGGCTAAGTTCACGCCGCTTGCGGATCCAGGCCATGGGGGTGCTGCTCTGGAACTTGTAGAACAGGGCGTTGAGGGTCTGGTGGTCCAGCCCGCTCTGGGCCATGAGCTCCTGCCAGCCCAGGGGCTCGTGCAAGTGTTCATCGATCCAGTGGCAGAGCTCTTCCAGGGTCTGCCGGTGATCGGATAGGGCGAGCTGTTGGCGCTTGACGGCGGTAGGGGCGAAAGACATGGGTGCGGCACTCCTCACATTAGGGGGTAGCCGCTTTTCGCAAGAACCGTACCCGCAACTTTTGCGGACCGGTCGCGGGGAGCTGGATCAGTCCTTGGCGGCCTGCAGCAGTTGTAGCGCAGACGCGAGCTCCTGGGTGGTAACCAGTTGTTTCACTGGTATCTCTTGGAGCACGGAGGCCAGGGGTTCTGACAGTTCCTGCAGCCGTTTGACCGTCTGTCCGGCCTCCTTGGGGCTGGCAAAAGCGTCACTTTGCAGCAGCAGCTGGCCCTGGGCATCCACGAACTTGAAATAGAACTGGCCGTCGCTCTCACGGTACTGCTTGAAGCTGGGCAGCGCGGCCTTGGCCGCCTTGTCCTTCTTCTCGCCGGCCTGGCTGCGCAGATCGCGCAGGCCCACGGCGTGGCGAAGCTTGGCGGTGAAGGGCGTGGCGATGGCGCGGGCCTTGGTGGCGCCGGCCTTCAGCAACTCTTCGAGACGCTCGGGGTGGTGCATCAGTGATTGGTAGGCTTCGCGTTTGGGCGCGATCTCGTGGTCGATGCGCTCGAACAGGATGGTCTTTGCCTCGGCCCAGGCGATGCCGTCGGCATAGGCCTGCCTCAGCTGCGCCGTTTCGGCGGGCGTGGCAAAGGCCTGGTAGATCTGGAACAGGGCCGAGCCTTCGGTGTCCTTGGGCTCGCCGGGTGCGCGTGAATCGGTCTTGATGCCGGCGATGAGCTTCTTCAGCTGTTCGCGGGGGGCGAAGAGCGGGATGGTGTTGTCGTAGCTTTTGCTCATCTTGCGCCCGTCCAGACCGGGCAGCGTGGCCACGCTTTCCTCGATCTGCGCCTCGGGCAGCACGAAGTGCTCGCCATAGAGATGGTTGAAACTGGCGGCGATGTCGCGCGCCATCTCGATGTGCTGGATCTGGTCACGCCCCACCGGTACGCGGTGCGCGTTGAACATCAGGATGTCGGCGGCCATCAGCACCGGGTACATGAAGAGGCCGGCGGTCACGTCCGAATCGGGGTCCACCCCGGCGGCGTTGTTCTTGTCCACCGAGGCCTTGTAGGCATGCGCACGGTTGAGCAGGCCTTTGCCGCAGACGCAGGTGAGGAACCAGGTGAGCTCGGGGATCTCGGGCACATCGGACTGGCGGTAGAACGTGACGCGCTCGGGGTCCAGGCCGCAGGCGATCCAGCTGGCGGCGATCTCCAGCGTGCTGCGCTGAATGCGCGCGGGTTCGTCCACCTTGATGAGTGCGTGGTAATCGGCCAGGAAGTAGAAGCTTTCCACCCCGGCGGCGCGGCTGGCAGCGATGGCCGGGCGGATGGCGCCGACGTAGTTGCCCAGGTGCGGGGTGCCCGAGGTGGTGATGCCGGTCAGGACGCGGACAGTGCTCATGGCGTGGTGTCAGTGTAGGAGGAAAGACAGGGGGGAGAGCAGGATGTCCAGCAGGCCATAGGTCAGGCCCATGACCGGTCGCATCCACAGCGTGCTGACGATGCCGGTGAGCACCAGCGCCATGACGATGAAAAAGCCCCAGGGTTCGACGCGCGAGACCAGCGCCGCCTGTTTCCAGGGCAGCAGGCCGACCAGGATGCGCCCGCCGTCCAGCGGCGGCAGCGGGAAGAGGTTGAAGGCGAACATCACCACGTTGACCAGCACGCCGGCGCGGCACATCTCGAGGAAAAAGCGCTCTTCCAGGCCACCTGCCAGCAGCAGGTACATCAGCACACCCCACAGCAGGGCCTGCAGCAGGTTGGCGCCCGGGCCGGCCAGGGCCACCCAGACCATGTCGCGCTTCGGGTTGCGCAGCTGGTCGAAGCGCACCGGCACCGGCTTGGCGTAACCGAAGAGGAAAGCACCGCTGGTGGCGAAATACAGCAGTACCGGCATCAGGATGGTGCCCACCGGGTCGATGTGCTTGACGGGGTTGAGCGTGATGCGGCCCAGCATGGCGGCGGTGTTGTCGCCGAAATGGCGCGCGGCATAACCGTGGGCCGCCTCGTGCACGGTGATGGCAAACAGCACCGGCAGGGCGTAGATGAGGACGGTTTGAATCAGGTTGTTGAAATCCACGGGTCGATTGTCTCAGAGTGCGAGCGCGGGCCGCAGCCGGCGGGGGGAGGTTTTACAGGCCCAGCTCGGCCGGGTCACCGCGGCCACGGCGCAGCACCTCGGGCTCGTCGCCGCTGAGGTCGATCACCGTGGTGGGCTGGTGCGGGCAGGCGCCGGCGTCGATCACCGCAGCCAGCTGGTGCTGGTAACGCTCGCGGATCTCCTGCGCGTCGTTCAGCGGATCGGTCTCGCCGGCCGGGATCAGCGTGGTGGCCAGCAGCGGGCCGCCGCTGTGCTGGGCCAGCAGTTCGTGCAGCACCGGGTGCTCGGGCACACGCAGGCCGATGGTCTTGCGCGAGGGATGGCTCACACGGCGCGGCACTTCCTTGGTGGCTTCCAGGATGAAGGTCCAGGGGCCGGGGGTGGCGGCCTTGAGCAGGCGGTACTGCCGGTTGTCCACGCGGGCGTAGCTGGCCAGCTCGGCCAGGTCGCGGCACAGCAAGGTCAGGTGGTGCTTGTCGTCCACGCCGCGGATGCTGCGCATCTTGTCGGCCGCGGCCTTGTCGTCCAGGTGGCAGACCAGGGCGTAGCTGGAGTCGGTGGGCACGGCCACCACGCCGCCTTTTTCCAGCAGGGCGGCGGCCTGCCTGAGCAGGCGGATCTGCGGGTTGTCGGGGTGGACGTCGAAGTACTGGGCCATGGGCTTGCGTGCGTGTTCACACTTCCATCGGGTCGAGCTTGATGCGGCTTTCGCGCAGGGCCAGCCAGGCGCTGGTGGCGCCACAGCCGGCGATCAGGACCATGCCCAGCAGGGACCAGCCGTCGGCCATGTGGCCGAAAACGACCCAGCCTGCGAACATGGCAAAGGCGATCTGTACATACATCAGCGGCATCAGCGTGGCGGCCGGTGCGCGCCGGTAGGCTAGGATGAGCACGAAGTGCCCGATGGTGCCCATGAGGCCCATGAGCGTGAGCGCTGTCCACTCGGTCAGGGTCTGCGGCGTGACCCAGATGAAGGGCAGGGCCAGCGAGGCCAGCAGGGCGCCGACCCAGCCGGTGTAGAAATGCATGGTCACGGTGTCCTCGGTCTTAACCATCCTGCCGGTCAGGATCTGGAAGGCGGAATGGGTGGTCACCTGGGCCAGCGGCAGCAGGACGTGCCAGCCGAAAAGATCGCCACCGGGCCGGATGATGACGAGGGTGCCGACGAAGCCGCCGGCCACGAGCACCCAGCGCAGGCGCGAGACGTGTTCGCCCAGCAGGGTGGCCGCCAGCAGCGTGACCACCAGCGGCGCGATCATGGCGATGGCCGTGAATTCGCCCACCGGCATGTAGGCCACGCTCAGGAAGGTCAGCAGGCTGGTGGCTGCGAGCAGCGCACCCCGCAGGACGTGCAGGCCAGGGTGTCGCGTGTGGAAAATCGCACGCCCGCGCTGCGGCATCATCACGGCGGTGGTGATCACGGCCTGGAAGATGTAGCGGAACCACAGGCCCAGCAGCACGGGCAGGGTGAGGGCGACGACCTTGGCCGAGGTGTCCAGCGTGGCAAAGCAGGCCAGCGCGGCAAGCGCAAACAGCATGCCGCTCAGCGTGTGGGGGTGTTTCATTGCTGGATGCGATCTGCCAGCAGTTCCCACACCGGCGTGAGCTGGCCGGGCAGGAAGGGCAGGGCGCCCAGATCGGTGTGGGACTCGTCGGGGCTGTGGAAGTCGCTGCCGCGCGAGGCGGCCAGGCCGAATTCGCGCGCCATGTCGGCGTATTTCACGTACTCGGCCGCGCTGTGGCTGCCGGTGACGACTTCGACAGCGCGCCCACCGTGGGCCTTGAACTCGGAGAACAGGGCGTATTCCTCGGTGGGGCTGAAGCTGTAGCGCGCCGGATGGGCGATCACGGCCATGCCGCCGGCGTCCCCGATCCAGTTGACCGCGTCGCGCAGCGTGGCCCAGCGGTGCGGCACGAAACCGGGTTTGCCCTCGGTCAGGTACTTGCGGAAGACTTCGTTGGTCTCGCGGCAGATGCCGGCTTCCACGAGGTAGCGCGCGAAGTGGGTGCGCGAGATCAGCTCGGGGTTGCCCGCGTATTTGAGCGCGCCTTCAAAAGCGCCCTGGATGCCCACGGCCGCCAGGCTGGCCGCCATTTCGCGGGCGCGCTCGCCGCGGCCGCCACGTGTCTGGCGCAGGCCGGCCTGCATGCGCGGGTCTTCGGCGTCGAAGCCCAGGCCCACGATGTGCACGGTCTGGCCGGCAAAGGTGATGGAGATCTCGGTGCCCGTCAGGTAGGGCAGGCCGAGCGCGCGGGCCGCCGCCATGGCACGCTGCTGGCCGCCGATCTCGTCGTGGTCGGTCAGCGCCCACAGTTCCACCCCGTTGGCGTGCGCGCGGGCGGCCAGCGCCTCGGGCGTGAGGGTGCCATCGGACACGACAGAGTGGCAGTGCAGGTCGGCGTTGAGGATGGAGCTCACAGAGTGCATTTTAGGCGCACGGCGGTCTGTCTGCTGCTGCTGGCACAATGGCCGCATGCGGTATTGCATTGAAACTTGGTGCGTTTTCCCGGGCTGCGTCCGGGAGGACCTCCGGCATCCCTGCTGACTTCGTGCCCATGGTCTCCCTCGATCTGCGTTCCCTCATCGTCATGAGCGGCATCCTCAGCCTGCTGCTGGCGATCATGATCTTTTTCCTGCGCCTGAGCTATCCGCGCAGCATCCGCGGGCTGGGGCTCTGGGCGGCTGCGAATGCATGGATTTTCCTGTCTACCGCGCTGTTTGCCGGACGCGGTTTCCTGCCGGATGTCGTGACCATCGTGGCGGCCAATCTGGTCCTGCTGTTCGGCATGGTGTCCTACCACGCCGGCGTCGAGCAGTTCTTCGGGCGCCGACTGGCCTGGGCGCGCTGGGCCGGCCTGCTGGTGCTGCTGGCACTGCCTCTCTGCTGGTACGCCCTGGTCGAGCCGAACTACAACGCCCGCGTGATCCTGGTCAGCCTGACATGGGCTGGCATCTTCCTCGCCATGGCCTGGCGGATCTGGAGCGAGGGGGCCAAGACGTTCTCCACGCGCTTCGCAGTTGTGGTCCTGCTGCTGCAGTCGGCGGTGCTGTTGCTGCGCTTTGGTTCCGCCTGGATGCCGCTGCCCGAGGAAGGGCTGTTCACGCCCTCTCGGGTGCAGGCCCTCTATGTGGGCTCCAACGCCGTGATGCTGCTGGCGCTGGGTATGGGGCTGATCCTCATGGCCGGCGACCGACTGCGCGCTGAGTTCGAGTACCTTGCCTCGCACGATGCCCTGACCCATGTGCTGACGCGCCGTGTGTTCTTCGATATCTGCGAGCAGGAACTGGCCCGCTGCCGTCGCCATGGCCGCAGCATGGCCCTGCTGATCCTTGACATCGACCATTTCAAGGCCATCAACGATGTGCATGGCCACCAGACGGGTGACCGTGTCCTTGTGGATTTCGTGCAGCGCGTCGCCGCGCTGCTGCGCCGGCCAGACCAGCTGGCGCGTTTCGGTGGCGAGGAGTTCGTCCTGCTCCTGCCCGAGACCAGTCCGGAAGAGGCGATCACCGTGGCCGAGCGCATCCTGTTGCAGGTTGCCGAGCCGCGCGAGGGCTTACCGGCCATCACCGTGAGCATCGGTGTGGCGACCAACCGGCCCGACGAGGAAAAGATCGACGCCTTGATGGCGCGTGCCGACAAGGCCCTCTACCGTGCCAAGGACGAGGGGCGCAACCGCATCGCCCAGGCCTGAGGCCAGCTCAGACTTCGGCGCCTTCGACCAGGAAGCGCACCCGGCGCAGGCCCTGCCACTCGTCGGCATCGAGCCGGAAGGCCAGCAGCACGCGAGAGGGCAGCGGGTCGGTGTGGCCGAACCAGATGCCGTCCACCGGCTGGCCCTGGTGTTTCAGCTTCAAGGCCAGGTGCTTCTCGCCCACCAGGCGCTGCGACAGCACCTCGACTTCCTCGCTGAAGGTGGGCGGGGCAAAACCCTGGCCCCAGACCTCGCGCTGCAGCGTGTCCACCATGTCGGCGCGGCGGTATTCCACCGGCAGTGCACCGTCGGTCTCCAGCCGGCGTGTGAGCGTGGCGGCGTCCAGCCATTCCTGCGCCACTTCGGCCAGGCCCTGCTCGAAGCTGTCCAGGTGTTCCTCGGCGATGGTGCAGCCGGCCGCCATGGCGTGGCCGCCGAAGCGCAGCAGCACGCCGGGGTAACGCTTGGCCACCAGGTCCAGCGCGTCTCGCAGATGAAAGCCGGGGATGGAGCGGCCCGAGCCCTTGAGCTCGTGCTCCTTGCCCGGTGCCTGGCTGGCGGCGAAGACGAAACTGGGGCGGTGCAGTTTGTCCTTCAGGCGTGACGCCACGATGCCGACCACACCCTCGTGAAAGTCGGGGTCGAACACGCAGATGGCCGGCGGCGGCTCTTCCTCGGGGTCGTAGAGTGATTCGACGATGTCCATGGCTTGCTCGCGCATCTCGCCCTCGATCTCGCGCCGCTCGCGGTTGATGCCGTCCAGCGTCTGCGCCAGCTCGGCGCCGCGTGCCGGGTCGTCGGTCAGCAGGCATTCGATGCCCAGTGTCATGTCGGCCAGGCGGCCGGCGGCGTTGATGCGCGGGCCCAGGGCAAAGCCGAAGTCGAAGGTGGTGGCCACGGCAGCCTTGCGCCCGGCCACTTCAAACAGCGCGGCCAGGCCCGGCGGCAGGTGGCCGGCGCGCACACGCCGCAGGCCCTGCGCTACCAGGCGGCGGTTGTTGGCATCGAGCCTGACCACGTCGGCCACCGTGCCGAGCGCCACCAGCGGCAGCAGGGTGTCGAGCTTGGGCTGGCTGTCGGCCGTGAAGACACCGCGCTGGCGCAACTCGGCGCGCAGCGCCAACAGCACGTAGAACATCACGCCCACACCGGCGATGGATTTGCTCTCGAAGCTGCAGCCCGGTTGGTTGGGGTTGACGATGACCTCGGCCTCGGGCAGGGCCGGGCCGGGCAGGTGGTGGTCGGTCACCAGCACCTGCAGGCCGAGATCGCGGGCGACGCGCACGCCGTCGACGCTGGCGATGCCGTTGTCCACGGTGATCAGCACGTCGGCGCCGCTGTCCTTCACCCGCCGGGAGATCGGCGGGGTCAGGCCATACCCATCGACCACGCGGTCGGGCACCAGATAGCTGACGTGCTGCGCGCCCAGCATGCGCAGGCCGCGCACGCCGACAGCGCAGGCGGTGGCGCCGTCGCAGTCGTAGTCGGCCACGATGCAGAGTTTCTGGTTCTTGCTTATCGCATCGGCCAGCAGCACCGCGGCTTGCGCGGTGCCTTTGAGCGTGGCCGGGGGCAGCAGGCGCGCCAGCGCGTCGTCGAGTTCGTCCTTGCTGTGCACGCCGCGGGCGGCATAAAGACGGGCCAGCAGCGGGTGCACGCCGGCCTGTTCCAGCGCCCAGGCGGCGCGCGGGGGGATGTCGCGGGTGACGATTTTCATGTCGGGCCGAGTATGTCAGACACAGACAGGGGTTTCAGTCGGCGCATCAGGCGCGACCAGGCACTGCGCGGGGCGGGGGTGTAGCGGCGTGTGCCCAGTTCGCTGCACAGCGTGAGCGTGGCGACCTGTCCGGCGTCCAGCGCAGCGTGCAGAGCGGCCAGCTGCGCATCCAGCGCCTGCCAGGCCTGCGCCCAGGCGGCCCAGTCGCTGCGCACGGCGTGCTGCGCCAGATCATCGAGCACGCGCAGGCTTGCACCTGGCGTCGGCACGGCAGGCAGCTTTCCACTGCCGCTGAGCCAGAAGGAGTTGACGGCGAGCACCCCGCGCTCGGCGCGTGCGTCGGTGACGGCATGGGTGTAGAGCAGCATCTGCATCTCGTTCTGGAGGCGACGCAGCAGGGGCGAGGCCGGCAGCCAGGGCGCGACGTCACGCCCGATCACGCGCTCCGGTGATGCGCCGATCAGCCCGCGCAGCGGCTCACCCTGGGCCAGCCAGCGCAGCGGCGCATCAAAGTGCAGGGTGATGCCGTCTTCAGCGAAGAAGGGTTGCATCGCGCCCAGCAAGGCACGCGACTCGTCCTCGCGCAAGTCCAGCGCCTTAGGGTCGCGCAGGCTCACGCGGGCCTGTCCGATTTCCCAATGGCTGGGGGTGATGAAGGCCCAGGCCTTTTCGCCGGCCCCGGGCAGGCCCAGTTCGTGTGCGCGCAGCGCGGCCCAGGCCGGGGCTTGCGGGTCCAGGCCCCGGGCCTGCGCCTGCAGGCGTTCGTGGGCGCTGACGGGGCTGTCTGCGGGCAGGGTGTGGGCTGGTTCGGGGCTGAGTCTGTGGAGCAGGGTTTGCAGCTGGGGGAGCTGCAGCGGGCGCAGAGCGGCTGTGGCGGCGGGGTCGTCGCTGAGGGCGTAGGGGATGAGGACGTGCATTGCTTGTATTTTCCGCTCTTGTTCGTTTTTCATACTTTTTCGCTACGCGGGCTTTTGTAATCCCCCCCTATCCCCCCGCCCCTTTCCACCCCCGCCGGGGTGGAAAGGGGAGCCTGGATTTTGCTTCTGCGCGCCGGCTACGCTTCTAAGGGGGTGAGGTCACCGCCAGGGCTTGGGTGCAGGCATTTCTCGGAGCCGGTCGTAGTCAACGGCGCCGGGCACGCGCGGCTCTGGCTGGCGGCTGCGCGCCAGCGACGAGAAAGTGGAGGAGAGAGGTCGGACTCGAAGGCTGTAGGTCGGAACGACCACCGCCGTTGGCAAGTTGCACTCATCCCATTTACTACGACCATCTCCCTGAAGTCTCCGACTGAGCTAGCGGTGGCGACGGTTCATCCCGTAGAAGCGTAGCCGGAGTCCAAAGGCCAAATCAGGCTCCCCCTTCCCGCCCCGGCGGGGGTGGGAAGGGGGCTGGGGGGGATAGGGGGGGAAGAAAGGGTGGGAGTCAGCAGAAATCCAGAAGAAAAGAAGTGAAGCAGGAAACCCAGATAATCCCCACAACCATGCAAATCCCCTACGAACTGCTGCTGGGCTGGCGTTACACCCGCGCCGGTCGCTCTACAAGGCGCAACGGCTTCATCTCCTTCATCTCGGGCGTGTCCATGCTGGGCATCGCGCTGGGTGTGGCCGCTCTCATCATCGTGCTCAGCGTGATGAACGGCTTCCAGAAGGAAGTGCGCGACCGCATGCTGGGCGTGGTCTCGCACATCGAGATCTTCTCGCCCTACGGCCAGGCCCTGCCCGACGTGGCGAAGACCCTGGCCGAGGTCCGGGCCAACCCGCAGGTCATCGGTGCCGCGCCCTTCATTGGCACGCAGGCCCTGCTGGCGCGGGGCGAGGACATGAAGGGTGCCATCGTGCGCGGCATCGACCCGGCGCTCGAAGGCGAGGTGACCGACCTGGCCGCAACCCTGCGCGGTGGCGCGCTGGACCGGCTGGTGTCGGGCGAGTTTGGTGTGGTGCTGGGGCGAGACCTGGCGCGCCAGCTCGGGGTGCAGGAGGGTGACAAGGTGACCCTGGTGGCACCCAGCGGGCAGGTCACACCCGCTGGCGTGGTACCGCGCCTGAAGCAGATGACGGTGGTGGGCACCTTCGATTCCGGCCACTACGAATACGACGCGGGCCTGCTGATGCTGCATGTGGACGACGCCGCGCGCATCTTCCGCCTGGAAGGCCCCACCGGCATCCGCCTCAAGCTGAAAGACCTGCACCAGGCGCGTGAAGTCGGTGCCCAACTGGCCGGCACGCTCAGCGGTGACCTGCTGATCCGTGACTGGACCCGCCAGAACCGCAACTGGTTTGCCGCCGTGCAGCTGGAAAAACGCATGATGTTCATCATCCTCACGCTCATCGTCGCGGTGGCCGCCTTCAATCTGGTGAGCACGCTGGTGATGACGGTGACCGACAAACGCGCTGACATCGCCATCCTGCGCACCCTGGGCGCCAGCCCGGCCAGCATCATGGGCATCTTCGTGGTGCAGGGCGCCACGGTGGGCGTAATCGGCACGCTCTCGGGCCTGCTGCTGGGCCTGGGTGTGGCGTTCAACATCGACGTCATCGTGCCCGCGCTCGAGAGCCTCTTGCAAGCCAGTTTCCTGCCGCGCGACATTTACCTCATCAGCCGCATGCCCAGCGACCCGCAGAGCAGCGACATCCTGCCCATCGGCGTGATCTCGCTGGTACTGGCCTTCGTGGCCACGATCTACCCGAGCTGGCGCGCCAGCCGCGTGAACCCCGCGGAGGCGCTGCGTTATGAGTAAATTTGCTCACCCCCAGGCTCCGCGCACTGCGTGTCGCTACGCCCCACGTGCCAGCGCCAGAGGCGCAGGCTCTTCGGTCTGTCCAAGCCTGCGCAGACAGGCTTGGAGCCGCGGCCCTCAGCCCCATGCAGGGGGCAACACCAGCGGCCCGGCAAAGCCGGTTCCGCGGTGTTCCCCGGTTTTCGTGATTTGGAGAGCGGTATGAGTGGGGTATCTGCCAGCATTGTGTTGCAGGCGCAGGGCCTGGACAAGCGCTACAGCGAAGGCCGCTTGGACGTGCACGTTCTGCGCGGCGTGGACCTGCAGGTGCACGCCGGCGAGATCCTGGCTGTGGTGGGCGCCTCGGGCTCGGGCAAGAGCACGCTGCTGCATCTGCTGGGCGGGCTCGATGCGCCCACGAGCGGCCATGTGCAGCTCATGGGCCAGGATTTCTCCACGCTCTCGCAGGCGGTGCAGGGCCAGTTGCGCAACCAGCACCTGGGTTTTGTCTACCAGTTCCACCATTTGCTGCCCGAGTTCAGCGCCATGGACAACGTGGCCATGCCGCTGTGGATACGCCGTATGGACCGCGCCCAGGCCGGTGAGACCGCCGCCCGCATGCTCTCGGCCGTCGGCCTGAAGGAGCGTCTGCACCACCGCCCGGCCGAACTCTCGGGCGGCGAGCGCCAGCGCGTGGCGATTGCGCGCGCCCTAGTTACCCAGCCGGCCTGCGTGCTGGCGGATGAGCCCACGGGCAACCTGGACCGCGGCACCGCCGAGGGCGTGTTCGAACTCATGCTGAAACTGGCGCGCGAACAGGGCACAGCCTTTATTGTGGTGACGCATGACCAGACGCTGGCGGCACGGTGCCAGCGCACATTGAGATTGGATCAGGGACGACTGGTCACCAGGTTCCTCTAGCTTATATGTCTCCTGTCCGTATCCGCAAAGGCATCGAATCATCGCTGGGCTGTGCGAGTGCTGGTCGTTCTCGCATTGATTGGCGCCGGCTTAGCCGTCAATGCATGGGTGTATCCCTCGCCACCACCATACAGCGGCAGGGTTGCGTGGCTGGCCCACGGCGCTTGGTCGATCTTGGGTCCAGCCGGTCCCGGTCTTCTTTGGTTCGCGCTAGCGATGGGTTTGCTCTTGGTGGCTCGCTTTATTTGGCGGCACACACCAAAACCACCGACCGATCGATGGTTGTGAAACTACCGTTAACTGGAGCTGTAGCCTAAGATGGCGCAGAAGCTGGCTGTGGTGGCGCGAAATCTGTTGGCGACCCGATTCGCTTTTCAAGCCACCCGGTGGTACCAAAACATCGACAGCGCCGCGCCCGTCAGCATGAATATCGCCGCCAGCAAGGCCAGCAGGGCAGACACCTCGGTCTCTTTCTTCTCCACGCTCAGGCGTGAGCTCAGCGTCTCGTAGACCTTTTTCAGGTCCTCGGCCGTGGCGGCGTGGAAGTATTCGCCCTGCGTGCGGTGGGCGATGGCTTTGAGGGTTTCCTCGTCCAGGCGCACGTGCATGGACCAGCCTTCGAAGCCGATGGTCTCGCCGTCCACCGTGCCCACGCCCACGGTGTAGATGCGCACACCGCGGTCGGCGGCCATCTTGGCGGCTTCCATGGAGTCGATGCCCGTGGTGCGCTGGCCGTCGGTCAGCAGGATGATGGCGGCCGAGCCGTAGGAGCCGGGCGCCACCGGGGTGAACTCCTTGGTGCTCGGTGCCGGCTGGTCGATCGACACACCCCGCCAGCGCTCGCGTCCGTAGGTGAGGTTGCCGATGTCGATGCCGGCATCCGGGAACAGCGTGGCCAGCGAGAGCACGATGCCGTTGCCGATGGCGGTGCCGCGCTGCAGCTGGAACCGGTCGATGGCCGAGGCCAGGTCTTCGCGGTTGTGCGTGGGGATCTGTGCCACCTGGGCCGAGCCGGCAAAGGCCACGACACCCACCTTCACGTTGCGCGGCAACTCGGTCAGGAAGGCCTTGGCCGCGTTCTGCGAGGCGACCAGCCGGTTGGGTTGCACATCCGCGGCACGCATGCTGCCCGAAACGTCCATGGCCAGCATGATGGTTTCCTGCTGTGTGGGCAGCACGATGACTGCCAGAGGCCGTGCGGCTGCCAGCAGCAGGGCCGTGATGGACAGGAGAAACAGCGTCGGGGGCACATGGCGTCGCCAGTTGCGCTGGCTGCCCATGGCCTGCTTGACCAGGTCCAGACTGGCGTAAGAAACAACCAGCTTGCGCTTGCGTCGCAGCAGCCAAAGGTAGATGAGCACCAGCAGCGGCACCAGCAGCAGCAGGGCCAGCATATTGGGCCAGACAAAATTCATGGCGAGACCTCCGCAGGGGCGTTGCGCACCAGCCGCAGATGGGCCGGCGGCGGGGCTGAACGTGAGCGGCTGCGTTGGCGCCGCAGTTCGGCAAAACGCAGCAGGGTCTGCACCAGATCCTCGCCGGTGGCCAGCTCGAGCGTGTCTACGCCGGCGCGTGAGAGCGTCTGCCGCAGGGCTTCCTCGCGCTGTGCGGCCAGCTGTGCGAAGCGCGCCCGGAAGACCGGGTCGTGCGTGTCGACCAGCAACTGTTCGCCGGTCTCGGCATCGCGCATGGGCAGCAGGCCCAGGTCGGGCAGTTCCTGTTCCAGCGGGTCGTACAGGCGCACCGCCAGTACCTCGTGGCGCAGGGCCAGCTGCGCCAGCGGGCGTTCCCAACCCGGCTCGCTGATGAAGTCCGAGAGCACGAAGACCGTGCTGCGCCGGTGCAGCAGCGCGGCGCTGTCCTGCAGCAGGTCCTGCAGGCGGGTGATGCCGGGGTAGTCCTCGGCCTGCGGTGCGGGGGCCTGCACGCGTTGCAGCAGTTGCAGCACATGGCGCCGCCCGCTGCCCGGGGGCAGCACGGATTGCACGCCCCCGTTGTAGAGCACCGCGCCCACGCGGTTGCCGTGGCGCGTGAGCAGGCGCGCCAGCACGGCCACGAAGTCGGCCAGCACTTCGCGCTTGGCGCGCGCGCCCGAGCCGAAATCCACCGAGGGGCTGAGGTCCAGCAGGAACCAGGCGCTCATCTCGCGGTCTTCGGTGTAGACGCGCACATGCGGCAGCTGCAGGCGGGCGGTGACGTTCCAGTCGATGTGGCGTACGTCGTCGCCGGGCTGGTATTCGCGCAGGTCGGCCAGGTCCAGGCCCGCGCCGCGCAGCAGCGTGCTGTAGTCGCCCTGCAGCAGGCCGTCCAGGCGGCGCAGCACCGTCCACTCGAGCCGGCGCAGCGCCTGCTCGGCGGATTCGGGGGCGGTGTGGGCGGCGGCAGGCATGGTCAAGCCGCCATGGGTTCGTGTTCCAGTACCTTGGCGGGCAGGGGCACGTGCGACATGAACTTGCTGATCAAGGCGTCGGCGTCCAGCCCCTCGGACAGGGCTTCGTAGGACAGCACCAGGCGATGCCGCAGCACGTCGGGCACGAGATCGCCCACGTCCTCAGGCAGGGCGTAGCTGCGCCCGCGCAGCAGGGCCAGGGCACGGGCCCCCTCGATCAGGCTGATGGTGGCGCGCGGGCTGGCGCCGTAGCTCAGGAAACGCGTCAGGTCCTTGAGGCCGGCGCGCACGGGCTCACGCGTGGCAGCCACCAGTTTCACCGCGTACTGCACCAGGGCCGGGTCCACGTAGACCTCGCGGCAGTGGCGCTGCAGCGCGGCCAGCTGCTCGGTGGTGCTGACGGCAGTCACGGCCTGGGGTGCGCCGGTGACACGCTGCACGATGACGAACTCCTCTTCCTCCGTCGGGTAGTCCACCTTCACCTTGAACATGAAGCGGTCCACCTGCGCCTCGGGCAGGGGGTAGGTGCCCTCGGTCTCGATGGGGTTCTGCGTGGCCATGACGACGAAGGGGGCGGGCACCGGGTAGCTGGTGCCGGCGATGGTCACCTGGCGCTCCTGCATCACCTCCAGCAGCGCGCTCTGCACCTTGGCCGGCGCGCGGTTGATCTCGTCGGCCAGCAGCAGGTTGGCGAAGACCGGGCCCAGTGCGGTGCTGAACTCGCCGCTTTTCTGGTTGTAGATGCGCGTGCCCACGAGGTCGGCGGGCACCAGGTCGGGGGTGAACTGGATGCGGCGGAACTGGCCCTGCACCACCTGGGCCAGGGTCTTGATGGTCAGCGTCTTGGCCAGGCCGGGCACGCCTTCGACCAGCAGATGGCCCTGGGCCAGCAGCGCCACCATGACGCGCTCCAGGAATCGGTCCTGTCCGACCACCACGCGCTTGACCTCGTAGAGGATCTGCTCCATGAGTCGGGAGGTCTCGGCGGCGCTGTGCGAACTTTTGTCCATGAGGGGCCTTTCCAAGGGCTGTTCAGAAGGGATGCATGCCGGCGGCCGAAGCCGCGTTCTCGATGGGCACCGCAAAGCCGATGCCGATGAAGGTGCGCTGCTCGGACGGGTTGAGGATGGCAGTGACGATGCCCACCACCTCGCCGTCCAGGGTGACCAGCGGCCCGCCTGAATTGCCGGGGTTGGCCGCGGCGTCGAACTGGATCAGGTTGCCGATTTGCTGCTTGCCCTCGGGCGAGCGGAAACTGCGCTTGAGGCCCGAGACCACGCCGCTGGAAACCGAAGGCCCGATGCCGAAGGGAAACCCGACGGCCACCACACCGTCGCCGGGCTGCAGTTCGGCGGTGGAGCGCAGGGTGGCGGGTTTCAGGTCGTCGGGCAGTTTCTGGGCCTGCAGCACGGCCAGGTCGTTGTGGCTCTGCGCGCCCGTCATGTGCGCGGGTGAGCGGGTGCCGTCGTGGAAGGTGAGTTCGATGCGCTGGGCACCGGCCACCACGTGCAGATTGGTCAGGATGACACCGCTGTCCACGATGACCACACCGCTGCCCAGGCCATGCTCGGTTTCCTGGCCGTCCTTGTCCGTGACGAAACCGGCGACCCGCACCACCGAGGGCGCGATGAGCGCCGCGGCACGGGCGGCGGGTGAGGGCAGGTTGGCGGTCTCCAGCGTCTTGAGCACGGCCGAGTCGATGTCCTGCTGGGTCAGCTTGCGCTGTGCGGCCCCGGGCCACAGGGCCTGGGCCAGCAGCGCCAGCAGGGCGGCCAGTGCCAGCCAGCGCCAGTGCCGTTCTTGCCAGTGTGGCAGGCGCGAACGCCAGCGGCTAGGGGAGGAGGCGAGGGGGGAGGCCTCTGCGGCAGGCAGCGCCGGATCCGGCGCGCTGGCAGGGCCACGCGGTGAACGGCTGTACAGGGCAGGCTGGCGCATGCGTACACCTGGGAGGTTGGGCCGCACACGCGGCGTTGCACAGACGGTAGCACGGCTGGCCGTTTTTTGCATGCGCACCGGCCCGGGTCAGGGCCATGCGGCATCATCGGGGCATGACCATGACTGGATGGATCGACACCCATTGCCACCTGGATGCGCCGGAGTTCGCGGCCGACGTGGCGGCCGTGCGGGCCCGCGCAAGGCAGCGCGGCGTGGTTCACTGCGTGTTGCCGGCGGTGCAGGTGGCCGATTTCGAGGCCACGCGCGCCCTGGCGCACCAGTTCGGTGACAGTTATGCCCTGGGTATCCATCCGCTTTACGTCAAGGACGCGCAGGACGAGGACCTGGCCCGGCTGGACGCCGCCCTGGCCGTGCACCGCAACGACCCGCGGCTGGTGGCCGTGGGCGAGATCGGGTTGGACTATTTCGTGCCCGAGCTTTGTGCGAGCCCGCTGCGGGAGCGGCAGGAACATTTTTACGTGGAGCAGCTCAGACTGGCGCGCCAGCACCAGCTGCCGGTGATCCTGCACGTACGGCGCTCCGCGGATAGGCTGCTCAAGGGCCTGCGGGCCGTTGGGCAGGGCGGGCACCGCTGGAGCGGCATTGCCCACGCCTTCAACGGCAGCCTGCAGCAGGCGCAGGCTTTCATAGCTCTGGGGTTTAAGCTGGGTTTTGGTGGGGCGCTCACTTACGAGCGCGCACAGAACCTGAGGCGGCTGGCCGCCGAACTGCCGCTGGAGGCCATCGTGCTGGAGACCGATGCCCCTGACATGCCACCGCACTGGCTGTACACGACGGCCGGGCAGCGTGCGGCGGGGGAAGCGCAGGGGCGCAACGAGCCGGGCGAGCTGCCGCGCATCGCGCAGGTGCTGGCGGATCTGCGTAGGCTGACGGTGGGGCGCTTGCAGGCGCAGACGCTGGTCAATCTGCAAACAGCTTTGCCGCGCTGCGTTCTGTCATGAGTACGGCGCGCCTGCAGGGTCTGCCGCCAATCGTGGGCAGCGAGACGCGACTGCTCATCCTCGGTAGCTTTCCGAGTGTGGCGTCTCTGCAGCTGCAGCAGTACTACGCCCATCCGCAAAACCATTTCTGGAAGATCCTGCAGGCCCTGTGGCCGGCGAACCCCTTGCCTGGGCGTGATCAGTACGCCGAACGTTGCGCTTGGGTGCTGGCGCGCGGGCTGGGCATCTGGGATGTGTACGCGAGTTGCGAGCGTGAGGGAAGTCTGGACAGTGCGATCCGCAATGCCGAGGTGAATGACTTTGCGGCCTTGCGGCGGCGCTGCCCGCAGTTGCGGCTGATCGCGCACAACGGGGGTGAGAGTTTTCGGCATGCCAGGTCGGTGCGTTCAGCCCTGGGGGTGGAGGACTTTCCGCTGGTGAAGCTGCCGTCTACCAGCCCGGCCAATGCTTCCTGGAGTTTCGAGCGCAAGCTGGAGGTCTGGCGGGAGGTGATGGGGCAGGCGGGGGTGTTGTAATTTTTGGTCGGCTGGGGTTTCTTTTTGCGAAGCACCTCGACCCCCCACTCATCCCCCCGCCCTTCTCTACCCCCGCCGGGGTAGAGAAGGGAGCCCTGATTTGACCTGGGCGTGCCGGCTACGCTTCTACGGCGCGTGAGGCTGCGGTGTGGGCTGGTTCGCCTCGACCGCAGGCAAGCGGTCGTAGAGAATTCGGCTGAAGTTGCACGCCCCGGCTGGCGGCTGCGCCGGCCAGCAACGAGAACTGAGAAGCGCTGCGCAATCGTGGCTCGTTTACGGCAGGCCGCTCACGGCTGCCGTTGTTGGCATGAATGGCGGCGGCCTTTGACTACGACCGCAGGCTGGAAATGCAGGCGTTTCACAAACGGCGGCGGCGTCACTCGTCGTAGAAGCTTAGCCAGAAAGCCAATAACAAAATCAAGGCCCCCTTCTCTACCCCGGCGGGGGTAGAGAAGGGCGGGGGGATGAGTGGGGGGTAGACCAGGCGACGCCAGTCAAAGCCCACCGTCATGAAGAAGAAAAGTCAAAGCGATAATCCCCTCACCTTGACCAAGAAGCCCCCCACCCTCCCCGAAGTCCAGTTCTCCGACGAGGGCCCCATCCGTCATCTCCACCTGGACTCGATCTGGATCCAGGGATCCATGGACACCCGGGACCCGACGCGCCTGGTGCACGAGTACATCCAGCGCATGATGGCCTGGCTGCTGTTCGTGGATCCGGCCTCCGTCCCGAAACGCCAGGCCCTGCAGCTGGGCCTGGGCGCTGGTTCGCTGACCAAGTTCTGCGCCAAGGTGCTGCGCATGAAGACCACGGCCATCGAACTCAACCCCCAGGTGCTGCACGCCTGCCGCGGCTGGTTCAAGCTGCCAGCCGATACGACGAGGATGCAGGTCATCCTGGCCGACGCCGCCCAGGATATCCAGAAACCTGAGTGGTTCGGCACGGTGGACGCGCTGCAGGTGGATCTTTACGACCACGACGCCGCGGCGCCCGTGCTCGACAGCGCGGCCTTCTACGCCGACTGCCGCCGCCTGCTGACCGAAGACGGAAGCATGACGGTCAACCTCTTCGGCCGCTCCTCCAGCTTCGACAAGAGCGTGGACAAGATCGCCGCCGCCTTTGGCCGCGAGGCGGTCTGGGCCTTCAAGGCGACGCGCGAAGGCAACACCGTGGTGCTGGCCCAGCGCATGCCCTCGCACCCCAAGCGCGCCGTGCTTGCCGAGCGGGCCGAAATCATCCAGACTCAGTGGGACTTGCCCGCCACCAAGTGGCTGCGCGGCTTCAAACCTATCGTAGAACTCTGATTCCATGAGCGCCCAGCCCAAACTCAAGAGCCTGTCCAAGTCCGAGCACGTGGGGCCGGTGGATTGGCGCCGCCTGGTCGAGTGGCTGCTGGCAGACGGTGTGATTGCCGAGGACGAGGCGCAGCGCACCATCGCACGTTGTTCGCAGGCCGAAAGCGCCCAGCATGCCTTGCTGCGCCTGGCCAGCGTCTCCATCCGCCGGTCCGTCGACCACAAGCCGCTGGACGTGGAAAGCCTCACGCAGTGGCTGGCCGGTCGCGCCGGGCTGGACTACCTGCGCATCGATCCGCTCAAGGTGGACGTGGGCAAGCTGGCCGATACCATGAGCGCGGCCTACGCCGAGCGACACCGCGTGCTGCCGGTGCAGGTGCTGCCCAATGAAGTGGTGGTGGCCACAGCCGAGCCCTACATCACCGACTGGGTGGGCGAGGTGGAGCGCCAGACCCGCCGCAGCGTGCGCCGCGTGATCGCCAGCCCGGGCGAGATCCTGCGCTACACGGCCGAGTTCTTTGCCCTGGCCAAGTCGGTGCGTTCTGCCATGAAGTCGGGCAGCGGCAACACGGGTGCCAGCTTCGAGCAGCTGGTGGAACTGGGCAAGAGCAACAAGCAGCTCGACGCCAACGACCAGAGCGTGGTGCAGGTGGTGGACTGGCTGTGGCAGTACGCCTTCGACCAGCGCGCCAGCGACATCCACCTGGAGCCGCGGCGCGAGCAGGGCGTGATCCGCTTCCGTATCGACGGCGTGCTGCACCCCGTCTACCAGATGCCCATGGGCGTGCTCACCGCCATGACGGCGCGCATCAAGCTGCTGGGCCGCATGGACATCATCGAGAAACGCCGCCCGCAGGACGGTCGCATCAAGACCCGCAACCCCGGCGGTGACGAGGTGGAAATGCGGATTTCCACCTTGCCTACCGCCTTCGGCGAGAAGATGGTGATGCGTATCTTCGACCCGGACACCACGGTCAAGGACCTGGCCGAGCTGGGTTTTTCCCCGCACGACGCACAGCGCTGGGAGGCCCTGGTCAAGCGGCCACACGGCATCATCCTGGTGACCGGGCCTACCGGCTCGGGCAAGACCACCACGCTGTACTCCACCCTGAAGCGCGTGGCGACCGAAGAGGTCAACGTCAGCACCGTGGAAGACCCGATCGAAATGATCGAGCCGGCCTTCAACCAGACCCAGGTGCAGCCGCAGCTGGACTTCGGTTTTCCCGAGGGCCTGCGCGCCCTGATGCGGCAGGACCCGGACATCATCATGGTCGGCGAGATCCGCGACCTGGAAACCGCGGAGATGGCGGTGCAGGCCGCGCTGACCGGCCACCTGGTGTTCTCGACCCTGCACACCAATGACGCGCCCTCGGCGATCACGCGCCTGATGGAGCTGGGCATTCCGCCTTACCTGCTCAACGCCACGGTGCTGGGCGTGCTGGCGCAGCGCCTGGTGCGCACCCTGTGCGCGCAGTGCAAGCAGCGCGACGAGGCCGCCACGCGCGAGCACCTGGCCGACATGGTCAAACCCTGGAACATCAGCGGCGGCTACAAGCCCTACAAGCCGGTGGGCTGCGTGGACTGCCGCATGACGGGCTACCAGGGCCGCATGGGCCTGTATGAACTGCTGGTCATTTCCGAAGCCTTCAAGGACCGGGTCAGCAAGGAGCCCAACATCGACGCGCTCAAGCGCCAGGCCGTGGCCGACGGCATGCGGCCGCTGCGCCTGGCGGGGGCCCTGCGGGTGGCCGAAGGCCTGACGGTCATCGACGAAGTGCTGGGCGCCACGCCGCCGCTGAGCTGAGGCCGGCCCCGGCCTGGGCCTGCACCGCGATGGCGCACGCTGGCGGGCAACCTAGGGTATTCCCTGGGTGACGGATGAAATCCTCCGCTTCGGCGGGCCTGGATAGGTGAAACCCACATTCAGTAACAGAGGGTTTCCGGGGCAGAATCGCCTGTGTTTCGGGCTTTCGACCCGTAGGAGACTGTTTGTGAAATTCATCAAGAGTGAAGAGGACTTCTTCGCAGGTGTGCTGTTTGCTGCTGTGGGTCTGGCTTTTGCGATTGGCGCGACCAACTACAACATCGGTACCGGTGCCCGTATGGGCCCCGGTTATTTCCCGCTGGGTCTGGGCGTGATCCTGACCATCCTGGGCGGCATCATCATGCTCAAGGGCATGGTCGGCAAGGAAGGCGCCAAGATGGGCAAGGTGGCCCTGAGGCCCCTGTTCTGCATCATCGGTGCCAACGTGCTGTTCGGCATCCTGCTCGGCGGTTTGCCCAAGCTCGGCATTCCTGCCATGGGCCTGGTGGTCGCCATCTATGGCTTGACCCTTGTGGCCAGCCTGGCCGACAAGCAGTTCCGGCTCAAGAGCGTGCTGATGCTGGCCACCATCCTGGCCATCATCAGCTACGGCGCCTTCGTGAAATTGCTCAATCTGCAGTTCCAGATCTGGCCTGCCTTCATCACCGGCTGAGAAAGACAAAAAATGGAACTCCTTGACCATCTGTCCCTGGGTTTTGGCGTGGCTTTCACGTTCCAGAACCTGATCTACTGTTTCATTGGCGTGCTGCTGGGCACCCTGATCGGCGTGCTGCCTGGTGTCGGCCCGATCGCCACCATCTCCATGCTGCTGCCGGCCACCTACGCACTGCCCCCGGTGGCCGCGCTGATCATGCTGGCCGGTATCTACTACGGCGCCCAGTACGGTGGCTCCACCACCGCCATCCTGGTCAACCTGCCAGGTGAGTCGTCCTCGGTGGTGACCATCATCGACGGCTACCAGATGGCCCGCAAGGGCCGTGCCGGTCCGGCGCTGGCCGCTGCCGGCCTGGGCTCCTTCTTCGCCGGTTGCGTCGGCACCCTGATCCTGGCGGGTTTTGCCCTGCCGCTGACCGAGGTGGCCTTCAAGTTCGGCCCGGCCGAGTATTTCTCGCTGATGGTGGCGGGTCTTATCGGCGCCGTGGTGCTGGCTTCCGGCTCGCTGCTCAAGGCCATCGCCATGATCGTGCTGGGCCTGCTGCTGGGCCTGATCGGTACCGACGTGAACTCGGGTGTGGCGCGTTACTCCTTCGACATTCCGGAGCTGACCGACGGTCTGGGTTTCATCGTGATCGCCATGGGCGTGTTCGGTTACGGCGAGATCATCAAGAACCTGTCGATGCCCGAAGAGCATCGCGAGGTCTTCACGGCCAAGGTGAACCACCTCTATCCTTCGCTCGAGGACTTCAAGCGCATGACCCCCGCCGTGCTGCGCGGCACGGCCATCGGTTCGATTCTGGGCATCCTGCCCGGCGGCGGTGCCCTGCTGTCGGCCTTTGCGGCCTACACCATCGAGAAGAAGACCAAGCTCAAGAAGGGTGAAGTCCCCTTTGGCCAGGGCAACATCCGCGGTGTGGCCGCGCCCGAGTCGGCCAACAACGCCGGTTCGCAGACCTCCTTCATCCCGCTGCTGACGCTGGGCATCCCGCCCAACGCCGTGATGGCGCTGATGGTCGGTGCCATGACCATCCACAACATCCAGCCCGGCCCGCAGGTGATGACCAGCAACCCCGAGCTGTTCTGGGGCCTGATCGCCTCGATGTGGATCGGCAACCTGATGCTGGTGGTGCTGAACCTGCCGCTGATCGGCATCTGGATCAAGCTGCTGACCGTGCCCTACCGCTGGCTGTTCCCGGCCATCGTGCTGTTCTGTGCCGTTGGCGTGTACTCCACGAACAACAACACCTGGGACATCTGGATGGTGGCCATGTTCGGTATCGTCGGAACCATCTTCTTCAAGGTGGGTGTCGAGCCGGCACCGCTGCTGCTGGGCTTCATCCTGGGCCCGATGATGGAAGAGAACCTGCGCCGTGCGCTGCTGCTGTCGCGTGGCGACTGGAGCGTGCTGGTGACGCGTCCGATCTCGGCTTCGCTGCTGGCCCTGGCCCTGCTGCTGCTGGTGATCGTGATGCTGCCGGCCATCAAGTCCAAGCGCGAGGAAGCCTTCGTCGAGGACTGATTTCCCGCCTTTCCCCCGACAAGAACGGCACCCAAGGGTGCCGTTCTTGCCTTTTCGGTAGCCCTGACAGAGGAGAGACCCCGATGACATTCAAGAAACTGCTCGGCCTGCTGGCCATGGGCCTGAGCCTTTCGGTCTCGGCCCAGACCTGGCCGTCCAAGCCCATACGCCTGGTCGTGCCTTTCCCGGCAGGCGGCGCCACCGACATCCTGTCGCGTGCGCTGTCACAGGAGCTGACCAAGAAGCTGGGCCAGTCCATCGTGGTGGACAACAAACCCGGCGCCGGTGGCACCATCGGCGCGCTGGCCGGTGCGCAGGCCACGCCCGATGGCTACACCCTGCTGCTCACGACCTCGAGCACCCACAGCATCGGCCCGGCCATCAACCCCCGCATCCCCTACAACGCCGAGGCCGACTTCACGCCCATCGTCTACGTGGCCAGTTCGCCGCAGGTCATCCTGGTGCCCCTGACGTCACCGGCAAAGAACCTGCGTGAGTTCATCGACCATGCGCGCAAGAACCCCGGGCGCCTGAACTACGCCTCCAGCGGCAACGGCACGATCTCCAACCTCTCCACCGAGAACTTCAAGGCGCAGTCGGGCACCTTCCTCGTGCACATCCCCTACCGCGGCACCGGCCTGTCGATCGCCGACCTGATCAGCGGCAAGGTGGACGTGCTGTTCGACTCCATCGTGTCGGGCATGCCCCATGTACGCGACGGCAAATTGCGCGCGCTGGCCGTGACCAGCCCCAAGCGCAGCGCGCTGGCGCCGGAACTGCCGGCGGTGTCCGAGGTGTTGCCGGGTTTCGAGTCGGTCACCTGGTTTGGCGTCTACGGCCCGCGCGGCCTGCCGCCGGAGATCGTGAACAAGGTCAACCAGGCCGTCAACGCCGCGCTGGCCGAGCCGGAACTGAAAGAGCGCTTCGCCCGCCTGGGCGCCGAGACGACGGGTGGTACGCCCCAGCAATTCGCCGCCCTGGTCAAGGCCGAATCGGCCAAGTGGAAGAAAGTCATTACCGAGCGCAAAATTACGGCTGATTAAAGAGGCCCCCCTGAGTCGCCCCTGAGGGCGCCTTCCCCCGGAGGGGGACAACGCCAGCGGCCCGGCAGAGCCGGTTCCGCGGCGTTCCCGAATGAGCCCATTCGCGCCTCGACGAGTGGGCGACACGCTTCAGAAGAGCCTAGAAACCATGAACTTCAACTACAGCACCCCCTACACCAGCACGCGCCTGCCCATCTTCGCGCGCAACGTCGTCTCCACCTCGCATCCGCTGGCCGCGCAGGCTGGCCTGCGCATGATGCAGCAGGGCGGCAATGCGGTGGACGCCGCCATTGCCGCGGCGGCGGCCATGATGATCTGCGAGCCGGTCAGCAACGGCCTGGGCAGTGACGCCTTTGCCATCCTCTGGGACGGCAAGGAACTGCATGGCCTCAATGCCTCGGGCCGCGCGCCGCAGGGCTGGACACCCGAGTACTTCCGCGCCAAGTACGGCGACGGCGCCAAGACGCCCCCGAAGCGCGGCATCGATTCCGTCACCGTGCCCGGCGCCGTGGCTGGCTGGGTGGCCCTGAGCGAGCGTTTCGGCAAGCTGCCCTTTGCCGACCTGCTGCAGCCGGCGATCGAGATCGCCGAGCGCGGTTACCTCATTCCTGTGGTGGTGCAGCAGAAATGGGCTGCCGCCACACCCGAGCTCAAGAGCGTGCCGGGTTTTGCCCAGAGTTTCCTGCCCTGGGGCCGGGCGCCGAATGTCGGTGAGCTGTTCCAGTTCAGGGCCGCCGCGCGCGCGCTGCGTGCCATCGCCCGGACCAAGGGCGAGGCTTATTACCGCGGCGAGATCGCCCAGGCCCTGGCGAGCTTTGCTGCCGACTGTGGCGGCGTGCTCAAGGCCAGTGACCTGGCCAGCTACCAGCCCGAGTGGGTGCAGCCCCTGGCCAAGAACTACCGTGGCCACACCCTGCACGAGATCCCGCCCAACGGCCAGGGCATTGCCGCGCAGATGGCGCTGGGCATCCTGGACAAGTTCGACCTGGGCAGCCTGCCCGTGGACAGCGTCGACTCGCAGCACCTGCAGATCGAGGCCATGAAGCTGGCCTTCGCCGACGTCTACCGCTACGTGGCCGAACCCTCTGCCATGCACGTCACGCCCGAGCAGATGCTGGACGACGCCTACCTGAGCAGCCGCGCCAAGCTCATCGACATGAACAAGGCGCAGGACTTCAAGGCCGGCAACCCGGTCAAGGGCGGCACCATCTACCTGACCGCGGCCGACGAGAACGGCATGATGATCAGCTTCATCCAGAGCAACTTCATGGGCTTCGGCTCGGGTTGTGTGGAGCCCACCTTCGGCATCAGCCTGCAGAACCGCGGCCACGGCTTCAACGTGGACCCGGCTGGCCACAACACGGCCAACCTGGTGGCACCGGGCAAGCGCCCCATCCACACCATCATCCCGGCCTTCCTCACCAAGGACGGCCAGCCCGTGATGAGCTTCGGCGTGATGGGCGGCAACATGCAGCCGCAAGGCCACCTGCAGACCCTGGTGCGCATGCTGGACTACGGCCAGAACCCGCAGACCGCCTGCGACGCGCCGCGCTGGCGCTACAACGCGGGCTTCGAGATCAACGTCGAGGCGACCATGAACCCGGCCACGGTGCAGGGCCTGTCGGCGCGCGGCCACCGCATGGAAGTCATCAACGACTCCTACCAGGACTTCGGCGCGGGCCAGTTCATCTGGCGCGCCGGTGACCCCAAGGTCGAAGGTTATGTGGCGGCGAGCGACCCGCGCCGCGACGGCCAGGCGGCGGGTTTCTGAGCCTCTCTGCCGCAGCATGAAGAGTTGCTACGAAAAGTAGAGCAGTTGCGTCTTTCTTGAGAGCTTGGGCTCTGCGTATCATCTCTTTGCATCAAATTTTCTTTCACAGGACAACATCATGGATCTCGGTATCAAGGGCAAGTGGGCATTGGTGGGCGGCGCGAGCAAGGGCCTGGGCTACGGCTGTGCCCAGGCGCTGGCGCGTGAAGGCGTGAACGTGGTGATCGTGGCGCGCGGTGCCGAGGCGCTGAACGCTGCGGCGGCCAGCCTGAAGGCCGAGGCCCCGGGGGTGCAGGTCATCGCCGTGCCGGTGGACATCACCACCGTGGCCGGGCGCGAAGCCATCTTCGCCCAGCGCAAGGACTTTGACATCGTCGTCACCAACGCCGGTGGCCCGCCGCCCGGCGACTTCCGCGATTGGGACCGTGACACATGGATCAAGGCGGTGGACGCCAATATGCTCACGCCTATCGAACTGATCAAGGCCACGGTGGACGGCATGGCCGCGCGCGGTTACGGCCGTATCGTCAACATCACCTCCAGCGCGGTGAAGGCACCCATCGACATCCTGGGCCTCTCCAACGGCGCGCGCAGCGGCCTGACCGGTTTTGTGGCCGGCGTGGCGCGCAACGCGAAGATCGCGGCCAAGGGCGTGACCATCAACAACCTTCTGCCCGGTGCCTTCGACACCGACCGCCTCAAGCACACCATGGCCGGCGCGGCGCAGAAGACCGGCAAGCCCATCGAGGACATTGCCAACGCGCGCCGCATGACCATCCCGGCCCAGCGTTTCGGCACGCCGGAGGAGTTCGGTGCCATCTGTGCCTTCCTGTGCAGCCAGTACGGCGGCTACATCAACGGCCAGAACGTGCTGGCCGACGGTGGCGCCTATCCCGGCACGTATTGACATGGAGGAGCGGGACCTTCGATCGGCCAGCGCACGGCAGGGCCTCAGCCCGATTCCTGGGCACTGGTCGTTCCGACCGCGGCGCGGTGTGAACAAGTTCACGGCGTCTGCGCCCGAGTGCTAGGGCTGCATCTTTTGAGTTAAGGGTTTTCCCTTAGAATACCCCCAAGGCTATGCGTGCCGAGCTTTCTGGCCACGCCTCGCTGTCCACCCACCCCCGGTACGACTGTCTGCTCACGCCAACGCGACGTGTTGCAGGTAATTCTCTCGCGGCTTAGGCCAGCGGGTCTGGGTATGCATTTGCCATGAAAGTGAAGACGATGAACCAAAGAATGAAGTTGGGACTGGCCGCCGCATGGCTGGCTGCGACGGCCTGCAGCGCCTGGGCCGATACGTTCACCGGGGCCGGCTCGTCCGCCGCGGCGCCGATCTACCGCAGCTGGGGTGCTGCCTATGAGAAGGCTACCCGCAACAAGCTGGTCTATGAGTCGGCAGGCTCCTCGGCTGGCGTGCGCAAGATCAAGGCGCGTGAGGTGGGGTATGGCGCGACCGATGTTGCACCGACACGCGCCGAGCTGGAGAAGGACGAGCTGCTCGTATTCCCGATCGCCATCACGGGCATCACGCCCGTGGTGAACCTACCCAGGATCGCCGACGGTCAGCTGCGACTGAACGGCAACGTGCTGGCGCGCATCTTCATGGGGCAGCTCAGCCAGTGGAATGCGCCCGAGATCGCCCAGCTCAACCCGGGCCTGGCCCTGCCCAATCTGCCCATCAAGGTCATCGTGCGCAGCGACGGCTCGGGCACCACCTACAACTACACCGACTATCTGGCCAAGGTGCATCCGGACTGGCAGGCGCAGTTCGGCGTGAAGAACAGCATCACCTGGCCCGCCCAGTTCATCGCAGCCAAGGGCAGTGAGGGAGTTTCCAAGGCCGTGCGCGAAACGGTGGGCGGCATCACCTACGTCGACTTCGGTTATGTGCGTGAATACCAGCTCACCCCGGTGCAGCTGGCCAATGCCACGGGTGAATTCCTGAACCCTTCCAGCGAAAGCTTCCGCACCGCGCTGTCGGCCAGTGACTGGGTCAGCAGCGGCAACTTCACGACCACGCTGACCAATATGAACCGACGCGGTGCCTGGCCCATCACCATGGGGACCTTTGTGGTCGTGCCGATGGTGGCCGAGAAGCCGGATGACGTCCTCCCCGCCCTGAAGTTCTTCGCCTGGTCCTTCATGCACGGTGACGAACTGGTGCAGCAGAGCAGTTTCGTGCGCCTGCCCACCCGCGTGCAGGCCGCGGCCTTCAGAATCATCGCCTCCGTCAAGGACAAGGGTGGCAACCCGATCGGCATGCAAGCCACGGGGTTCTGAACCGGTGCGGCCTTCAGCGCCGCGCCGATGACACCACGATGCCGCAGACGATGAGCACGAAGGCGGCGCCGTGGTACAGCTGCGGCAGCTCGCCCAGCAGGGCGGCGGACATCAGTGCCGCGAGCAGCGGCGTGAGGTTGCCGAAGAAGCTGGCGACCGTGGGGCCGGCGCGTTGTACGCCGATGCCCCAGGCGCGGTAGGCCAGCAGGGCCGGCCCCACAGCCACGAAGACCAGGGCCGCCACCAGGGGCCAGCCCCAGGTGATGGTCTGGTCCACCACGGCCCATTCGCCGGCGGCAAAGAGGCCCGACCAGGCCAGGCCGAAGACGATCTGCGCCATCAGGAAAGCCGCCCAGTCGCCGCGGATGGTGGACGGCTCGCCGCCAGGGCGCGCCAGCATCCAGCTGTAGAAAGCCCAGCAGATGGACGCGATCAGGATGTAGATGTCGCCCGGCAGCAGCTGGACCTGCAGCAGGGTGTCGAGCTGGCCGCGGCTGAGCACCAGCAGCACGCCGCTGATCGAGAGCAGGGCGCCCAGCAGCTGGCGGCGCGACACGGGCGCTGCGAAGAACAGGCGGCCGATGAGCTGCATCCAGATCGGCATGCTGGCGGCCACCAGGGTGACGTTGATGGGCGAGGAGGTCTTGAGCGCCAGGTACTGCAGCGCGTTGTAGGCGCCCACGCTGAGCAGGCCCAGCATGGAGAAGCGCCGCCAGTGTTGCCACATCCCGCTGTCGCGCTTGAAGACCCAGGCCGCCAGGGGCAGCAGGATCAGGCCGGCCAGCGCCCAGCGCAGCAGGTTGAGCATCATGGGCGGCACGAGATCACCCACCATGCGGCCCACCACGGCATTGCCGGCCCACATCAGGGGCGGGACGGTCAGGAGCAGGGCGGTGGAGGGGCTGAGGCGAGTGTGCATGGCTGGCACTGTAACAAGCCCGGGGCCGGGCCGCTGTCGCGCGGACTGCAAGGCCCAATGGCCGGCGGGCATCCGTATGCTCACGTAGAATTTCGCGCAACACAAGGAGACAGAGATGAGCCAGACCCCATCCCGCGCGGTGCGCATCGACCAGCAAGGCGGTCCCGAGCAGATGAAGATTGTCGAGGTGATGGTGGGCGAGCCCGGGCCGGGCGAAATCCGCATCCGCCACAAGGCCTGTGGCCTTAATTTCCTCGACGTCTACCAGCGCAGCGGGGTCTACCCGCTGCCCACGCCGGTGCAGCTGGGCATGGAGGCCTCGGGCATCATCGAAGCGGTGGGTGAGGGGGTGACGCACCTCAAAGTGGGTGACCGTGCGGCCTACGCCAGTCAGCCGCCCGGCGCCTACTGCGATGTGCGCGTGATGCCCGCCAAGTGCGTCTGCAAGCTGCCCGACAACATCGACTTCGAGACCGGCGCGGCCATGATGCTCAAGGGCCTGACCGTGCAGTACCTGCTGATGAAGACCCGCCCGGTCGAGGGCCTGCAGCCGGGCGACCACATCCTCTTCCATGCCGCTGCCGGCGGTGTAGGCCTGATCGCCTGCCAGTGGGCCAAGGCCCTGGGTCTGCAGCTCATCGGCACGGCCGGCTCCGACGCCAAGTGCGCCCTGGCCAAGGCCAACGGCGCGGCGCACGTGATCAACTACGCGACCGAAGATTTCCAGGCGCGGGTGAAGGAGATCACCGGGGGCAAGGGCGTGAAGGTGGTGTACGACTCGGTGGGCAAGGACACCTGGGACAAGTCGCTGGACTGCCTGCGCCCCTTCGGCCTGATGGCCAGCTTCGGCAATTCCTCGGGTGTGGTGCCGCCCTTTGCGCCGGGCAGCCTGGGGGCCAAGGGCTCGATCTACGTGACGCGCCAGACCCTGTTCACCCATATCGCCACGCGCGAGGGAACGCAGGCCATGGCCGACGACCTTTTTGCCATGGTGGGCAGCGGCAAGGTAAAGATCCACATCGCGCAGCGCTACCCGCTGGAGCAGGTGCAGCAGGCGCACCGCGACCTGGAAGCGCGCAAGACCACAGGCAGCACCATCCTGACGCTGTGAAGCGGGCGCTGCGGCTTTACCGGAAGACTACGTTCTAGCGCAGCAGCGTCAGCACCATGCGCGGCATCTGGTTGGCCTGTGCCACCATGGCCGTGCCGGCGTTCTGCAGGATCTGCGCGCGCGACAGCGCCGCGGTCTCCTTGGCGAAGTCGGCGTCCATCACGCGCGAGCGGCTGGCGCTCATGTTTTCACTGCTCACCTGCAGGTTGTTGACCGTCGTCTCAAAGCGGGACATCTGTGCGCCGAGCTTGGCACGCGTGCCATTGACGTAGTCCAGCGCCTTGTCGATGCGTCGCATCGCCAGGTTGGACCCGTCCACGGTCGTGATGTCGACCGTGCTCAGGCCGAGTGCAGCCAGGTTCATGTTGCCGATGGCGGTATCGATGGTCTGACCGGAATTGGCTCCGACCTGGAATGACTTGATGTTGCCGGTGCCCCCGGCCTTGCTCACTTCCTCCCAGGTCTCGACGAAGCCGCTGAGGACATCCTGTCCGCTGCGGTTGCCAAAGTCCTGTACCACACTCTCGGCGGTCAGCAGGGCGCCGTTGTCAACGTCCAGGCCGCCGATGGCGCCGGTATCGGTATTGCTGAAATTGAAGCCCGCGACGAAGGTGGCTTTGTTGGTGTTGAAGTCGGCCACGAAGGCTGCCTGGTTGGCGTAGGCACCACTGCTGGCGTTGGCGATGGCGCTGCTCAGCGTCTGGCCGGCGTTGTTCTGCAGGTACTGCAGCACGTCCTGCACGCCCTTGCCCCCTGCCGCCTGGATCTTTTCATGCAGGTAGCGCACCGCCACATAACCCGACGAGTAGTCCACGCTGGCATTGCCCCAGGCGGTGATGTCGTCGGCCAGTGTGGCAGCGACCGTGTCGGCTTGTACGCGCTCTTCGGCGCCTGTGATGAACTCGGCTGCGCCCTCCAGAAACCAGGTGGCGGTAGCGTCGGTGGCCAGTTCGCCCCAGCTGGCCGCGGTGGCCATCACGGCGTGCACCATCTCATGCGCGATGATGCGATCGCTGTAATACGGCGAATCACCACCGTTGGGGAGGTTGGGGTTCGCAAAGTCGGCCAGGTCCACCTGCAGCCGGATATTCGTGCCGGCGCCGGTGCCACTGGTGGAGGACACCACGCGTGCTGCCGTATTGCCAGCGTTATCGGTGAACGTTGACAGCTCGATGCTGATGGCGTTGCCGCTGGCAGAAATGCCGTATTGCCTGCGGATCATCTCTTCGGAAATTTCCAGCCAGCCCCCTTCCAGGCCTTCCAGAACGGCATCCTTGGTGGTGTCGGCATAGCCGGTCTGCTTGTTGCGGGCCTGGTCGAAGATCTTCTGACCGTTGAACTCCGAGGCCACGCTGATGCGATCGATCTCGGAGGCCAGCTGATTCACTTCCTGCTGCAAGGCCTGCCGGTCGGAAGCCGAGTTGGTGGCGTTGGCCGACTGCACCGCCAGTTCGCGGATGCGCTGCAGGTTGGCCGCGATGGTGGACGTGGCGCCTTCGGCCGTCTGCAGCATGGAGATGCCGTCGTTGGCATTGCGGATGGCCTGGTTCTGGCCGCGGATCTGGCTGGTGAAACGCTCGGAAATGGCCAGGCCGGCAGCGTCGTCGCGGGCGCTGTTGATGCGCAAGCCGCTGGACAGCCGCTGGATGGAGGTGGCAAAGGCCGACTGACTGGTCCCCAGATTTCTCTGGGCTGTCAGCGACAGAATGCCTGTGTTGATGACCATCCCCATGATGGAGCCTGTTTTCCGTTCGCCTCGTTTGATGCAGGGCCCATGACCCGACTGCGGTTGACCCGAAGGAAAAACCGCCCCTGCACTTGTTTTCGGCAACTGGCCCGCAAACTGGGGCCTTATTTTTGGATGGGGGGAAACACCGGCAGGCGAGGGCTAAAGTTCGTCGTCCTCGTGCCGACGGCTCTGCCAGATGGACCGGCCCAGCCAGAGCGCGCCGATGCCCGCGCCGATGAAACCCAGCAGGCCGAAGGCCGGCAGGCCCAGCAGGGTGGGGCCGCCGCCCACCGTCATGACGATGGAGGAGCCGATGATGAGCGCCGCGATGATCAGCGCCAGCGAGAGCCGGTTGGCTGCGCGGTCGAGCTGCTTGCCGACGTGGCGCAGCGAGCGGCTCTCGATGTCCAGGCCCATGCGTCCCTGGCGCGCGCGGCGCAGGAGATGGCTGAGGTCCTGCGGCAACTGCTCGGCCACGTCCAGCAGGCGCAACCAGGAGCCCCAGGCCCGTCCCGCCAGCGCACGGGGCCGGTAGCGCGCGCGCACCACCTGCTGCAGCAGGGGCAGGGCTTCGGTGGTCATGCTGAAGTCAGGGTCCAGGCCGCGGCCCAGGCCTTCGAGCGTGATGAAGGCCTTGATCAGCAGGGCCAGGTCCGCCGGCAGGGCCAGCTGGTTCTCGCGCAGCAGGGTGGTCACGTCCAGCAGCATGCGGCCCAGGTTCAGCTCGGCCAGCGGGGTGCCGTGGTACTGGTCGACGAAGGCCTCGATGTCGCGCTCCAGCCGCTCCGCCGGCACGGCCTGGCCGTCGCGTGTCCAGTCCATCAGCACGTCCGCCACGGCCCGCGGTTCGCGCTGCACCAGGCCCAGCAATAGCTTGAGCAGCTGCTGGCGCCGGCGCATGGAGAGATGGCCTACCATGCCGAAATCGATGAAGGCCAGCCGGTTGCCGGGCAGGTAGAAGACATTGCCCGGGTGCGGGTCGGCGTGGAAGAAACCGTCTTCCACGATCATCTTGAGCACGGCCTGGGCGCCGCGCCGGGCCAGCAGGCGGCGGTCCAGCCCGGTGGCGTCGAGTCGCACCAGGTCGTGGCCGGCGATACCTTCGACGTAGTCCTGCACATTGACGCGCTCGCGGGTCCAGGCCCAGTGGCTACGGGGAATCTGCACGAAAGGCAGGTCCGCCATGTTGCGCGCCAGGCGCTCGGCATGGCGGCATTCGCTGGCCAGGTCGAGTTCGCGCTGCAGCGAGCGGCCGAACTCGCGCAGCAATTGGCGCGGACGGTAGGGCGCAAGCGCGGGCAGCTCGGCTTCGGCCAGCGCGGCCAGGCGATCCAGCAGGCGCAGATCGGCCTCGATCACCTCGCGGATGCCGGGGCGGCGGATCTTGACGATGACCTCGGTGCCGTCTTTCAGCTGCGCGCGGTGCACCTGGGCGATGGAGGCGGCCGCCAGCGGCTCGACGTCGAAACGGGCGAACACGGCCTCCGGTTCGTCGCCCAGGTCCTCGCGCAGCTGCGCGCGTAGCGCGTCCAGCGGCAGGGCCGGCACATGGCTGTGCAGTTTCTCGAATTCGGCGATCCACTCGGGGCCGAACATGTCGGCCCGGCCGGCCAGGATCTGGCCCAGCTTGACGAAGGTGGGGCCCAGTTCCTCCAGGGCCCGGCGCAGCTGCACGGGGGGCGGCAGATGGGCCAGTTCGGCGGCGTGGTTCCAGTGCAGATGGTGGCCGGCTTTTTCCAGGGCCCCGGCCAGGCCCCAGCGGCGAACCAGCTCGCCCAGGCCATGGCGTACCAGCACACCGGCGATCTCGTTGAAACGCCCCAGGCTGCTGCGCCTGACTCCGTGGACCGTTGAAGTGTTCATGGTCAGGGCGTCAGGCCGGTGGACTCAGGCGCGTTCGCGCCGCACCCGCAGGATCTCGTCGAGCAGCAGGAAGATCACGCCCAGGGTGATCGCGCTGTCGGCCACGTTGAAGGCCGGGAAATGCCAGCGGCCGATGTGGAAGTCCACCATGTCCACCACATAACCGTGCAGCAGGCGGTCCACCACATTGCCGATGGCGCCGCCCATGATGCAGGTCAGCGCGAAGCAGAAAAGGCGCTGGCCCGCGTGCGCGCGCAGCAGGTAGAGGATGAAACCCGTGGCGGCTACGCCGATACCCACGAAGAACCAGCGTTGCCAGCCATCGGCACCGGCCAGGAAGGAGAAGGCCGCACCGCGGTTGTGCACGCGCACGATGTTGAGCCAGTCGGTGAGGTAGGTGCTCTCGCCCGGGTGGTAATAGGCCAGGATCAGCACCTTGGTGACTTGGTCCACCACCAGGATCAGCAGGGCCAGGCCCAGCCACTGCAGCAGCCCGACCGATTTGATGGCGCGGCCCATCAGGCGATCTTCCGGCTTTCGCCGGCGCCATACAGGTTGCTGGTGCAGCGGCCGCACAGCGTGGGGTGGGCGGCGTCATGGCCAACGTCCTCGCGGTAGTGCCAGCAGCGTTCGCATTTTTGCGCGGTGCTCGGTGCCACCTGCACGGTCAGCCCGCTGCCCGGCTGCAGTGTCACGGCCGAGGTGATGAAGACGAACTTCAAGTCCTCGCCCAGGCTGGCCAGCAGCGCGTGGTCGGCCGGCTCGGCCGCCAGGGTCACGGTGGCCTGCAGCGAAGCGCCCACCTTGCCTTCGGCACGCAGCGCTTCGATGTCCTTGTTCACCGCGTCGCGGATCTCGCGGATGCGGGTCCACTTGGCGAGCAGCGCCGCGTCGGGCTGGCCCAACTCGACATAGGTTTCCATGAAGATCGAATCGGAGTTGCCGATCACCTGCCAGGCTTCCTCGGCCGTGAAGCTCAGGAAGGGCGCCATCCAGCGCAGCATGGCCTGGGTGATCTGGTGCAGCGCGGTCTGGGCGCTGCGCCGCGCCAGCGACTTCGGGGCCGTGGTGTACAGGCGGTCTTTCAGCACGTCCAGGTAGAAGGCGCCCAGGTCCTCGCTGCAATAGACCTGCAGCTTGGCCACCACCGGGTGGAATTCGTAGACCTCGTAGTGCGCCAGTATCTCGGCTTGCAGCTCAGCGGCACGGCTGAGCGCGTAGCGGTCGATCTCCAGCATCTGCGCCAGCGGCACCGCGTCCTGCTTGGGATCGAAGTCGCTCACGTTGGCCAGCAGGAACTTCAGCGTATTGCGGATGCGGCGGTAGGTGTCCACCACACGCGCGAGGATCTTGTCGTCGATGCCTAGGTCGCCCGAGTAGTCGGTGGCCGCGCACCACAGGCGGATGATCTCGGCGCCCATTTTCTCGCTGACCTGCTGCGGCGCGACCACGTTGCCCACGCTCTTGCTCATCTTGCGGCCCTGGCCGTCCACGGTGAAGCCGTGGGTCAGCAGGCCGCGGTAAGGCGCGCGGCCGTACATGGCGCAGGCCGTGAGCAGCGAAGAGTGGAACCAGCCGCGGTGCTGGTCGTGGCCTTCCAGATACAGGTCGGCCTCGGGGCCGCTCTCGTGGCCGGCGCCCGGGTGCGAGGTCTTGAGCACAGTGGTGTGGGTGGTGCCGGAGTCGAACCACACTTCCAGGATGTCGGTGCTCTTGCTCCACTGCGCGGCGTTGCTCTTGTCACCGATGCGCTGCAGGATCTCGGCCGTGCTGAGCTTGCTCCAGGCCTCGATGCCGCCTTTTTCGACGACGTCGGCGGCCAGTTCGATGATCTCGGGCGTGCGCGGATGCGGCTCGCCGCTGTCCACGTCCAGCAGGAAGGGCAGGGGCACGCCCCAGCTGCGCTGGCGCGAGATGCACCAGTCGGGCCGGTTGGCGATCATGTCGCGCAAGCGGGTGCGGCCGTTCTCGGGGTAGAACTGGGTCTCGTCAATGGCGGCCAGCGCCAGCTGGCGCAGGGTCTGCGGGGCCTTGTCCTTGGTGAAGATGCCCGTGCCCTCGTCCATGCGCACGAACCACTGGGCCGCGGCGCGGTAGATCACGGGCGTCTTGTGGCGCCAGCAGTGCGGGTAGCTGTGGGTGATGTCCTGGGTGGCGAACAGGCGGTTGGCGTTCTTCAGCGCCTCCAGCACCACGGGCACGGCCTTCCAGATGTTGAGGCCGCCGAACAGGGGGAAGTCGGCGGCGTAGGCGCCGTTGCCCTGCACGGGATTCAGGATGTCGTCGTACTTCATGCCGTGACTCACACAGCTGTTGAAGTCGTCCACGCCGTAGGCGGGTGCCGAGTGCACGATGCCCGTGCCGTCTTCGGCGGTGGCGTAGTCGGCCAGGTACACGGGGCTGAGGCGGCGGTAGCCGGCGTCGACGTCGTACAGCGGGTGCTTGAAGTTGATCATGCCCAGGTTCTTACCCACCGTGGTGGCCAGTACCTTGCCCGTGAGCTTGAAACGCTCCATGCATTTCTCGACCAGCACGGTCGCCAGCACCAGCAGGCCGCGTTCGGTCTGCACCAGCGCGTACTCCAGCTCGGGGTTCAGGTTGAGTGCCTGGTTGGCGGGGATGGTCCAGGCGGTGGTGGTCCAGATCACGGCATAGGCCGGCTGTTCCAGCTGGCCCAGCCCGAAGGCAGCCGCGAGCTTCTCGGGCTCGGCACACTCGAAGCCCACGTCCAGCGTGCTGCTCTTCTTGTCCTGGTACTCGATCTCGAACTCGGCCAGGGAGGAGCCGCAGTCGAAGCACCAGTAGACGGGCTTGAGGCCGCGGTAGACGAAGCCGCGTTCCATCACGCGCTTGAAGGCGCGAATCTCGGCGGCCTCGTTGACGAAGTTCATCGTCTTGTACGGGTTGTCCCACTGGCCCAGCACGCCCAGGCGCTTGAAGTCGGCCATCTGGCCGGCGATCTGCTCGGTGGCGAAGGCGCGGCTCTTGGCCTGCATCTCGTCGCGCGGCAGGTTGCGCCCGTGCAGCTTCTCGATGGCGTTTTCGATGGGCAGGCCGTGGCAGTCCCAGCCCGGGATGTATTGCGCGTCCATGCCCTTGAGCTGGCGCGCCTTGACGATCATGTCCTTGAGGATCTTGTTGACGGCGTGGCCGATGTGGATGGAGCCGTTGGCGTAGGGCGGTCCGTCGTGCAGGATGAACTTCGGCTTGCCGTGGCGCACGTCGCGCAGCTTCTTGTACAGGCCCTGGTCTTCCCATTGTTTGACCCAGCCCGGCTCGCGCTTGGGCAGGTCGCCGCGCATGGGGAAGGGGGTGTCGGGCAGGTTCAGCGTGGCGCGGTAATCAACTTTGTCGGTCATGGCAAACTTTTCGAGAGACGTGGCGGCCCGCGCAGCAGGCCGGCGGGGGCAGATTCAGGCGCGGGGCAAGGTGCGCCAGTGATGCCCCGTCAAATTCGCCGGGCGAACCAGGCGCGCGCAGCATCGCAGTCCCGGGTGATGCCTTGCGTGAGGGCATCCAGGCTGTCGTATTTCAGTTCGTCGTGCAGTTTGTGCAGCAGTTCCACGCGGATGATTTTACCGTAGCCCCCCTCGGCGCCCAGGGCGGCGGGCCAGTCCAGGCAGTGGGTCTCCAGCAGCACCCGGCCGCCATTCACGTCGGTCGGGTCCAGCGATGGCCGCACGCCCAGGTTGGCCACCCCGCGCAGCGGTTCGGCATCCAGGCCATGGACCAGCACCGCAAAGATGCCGCTGGCGGCCGGTTTCCAGTGGGTGAAGCGCAGGTTCAGGGTCTTGAACCCCAGTTCGCGCCCCAGCTTGCGCCCGTGCAGCACGTGGCCGGAGATGTGGTACGGGTGGCCCAGCAGGCGGGCCGCATCGTCCATGCGGCCCTCATTCAGAGCCGAGCGTACCGCCGAACTGGAGACGCGCAGGCCGTGGACCTCGTAGCTGTTCATGCGCGCGACGTCGAAGCCTTTCTGGGTGCCTGCGGCGTCCAGCAGGGCGTAGTCACCGGCGCGTTTGGCGCCGAAACGGAAATCGTCGCCCACCAGCACGTAGCGCGTGCCCAGGCCGCGCACCAGCACGACGTCGATGAAGGCCTGGGGACTCAGCGCGGCCAGGCGGGCGTCGAAGGGCAGCACGATCACCTGGTCGATGCCGCAGCGCTGCAGGTCGGCCAGCTTGTCGCGCAGGGTGGCGATGCGGGCCGGGGCCAGGGCGGCGTTGCCCGTGGCGCCGGCAAAGTAGTCGCGCGGGTGCGGCTCGAAGGTCATGGCGCAGCTGGGCACGCCGCGCTGCGCGGCCTCGCCACGCAGCAGGGCCAGCATGGCCTGGTGGCCGCGGTGCACGCCGTCGAAATTGCCGATGGTCAACGCGCAGGCGGGGGCGATGCCGGGGTGGTGGAAGCCGCGGAAAACCTTCATGGGCAGGGTGTTGGTATCTTTTTGATAGCGGGCCAGGCTGTCGTCAAAAGCAAAGCCGCCAAACAGTCATCAAATCAGGGTATATTGTGTCCGAATGGCGAGGCAGTCCTTCCCGAGGGGCTGTCGCAGACGCAAACGTTCCGTTTGGATGGTTCTCGTAACCGGTCAGGAGGCGTGTTTTGAAGGTCTTGAAGCTGTCGGCCCAGGGATTGCCCCAGTCCTGGATATCGCTCGAAGAGGCTGTGCTGCACTATGCCGCCGATGAGGTGCGCTGGGAGGCCGGCGGCGAGATTGCCGTGTTCCATGGCGGCCACAACGCCATCACCGGTGAGCAGTCGGTCATCACCGTCAACAGCATCATCGGTACCAAGGGCGTGCCCAGCATCAACCCCTTCGACCTGCGCCCCAGCCTCACCAACAGCAAGCTGTTCACGCGCGACCGCAATGTCTGCGCCTACTGCGGTGTCGATCACCACGAGACCGAGCTCACCCGTGAGCACATCATCCCCTTTGCCCAGAATGGCCAGGACCACTGGATGAACGTGGTCACCGCCTGCCGCGCCTGCAACCACCGCAAGAGCAGCCGTACCCCCGAACAGGCCGGCATGCCCCTGCTCTACGCGCCCTACATCCCCAGCCTCTGGGAAGACTTCATCCTGCGCAACCGCCGCATCCTGGCCGACCAGATGGAGTTCCTGATGGCGCACGTGCCGCGCTCCTCGCGCCTGCTGGTCAACTGACACGGTGCCCATTGGCAGGTCGCTGGCAAGCTCCGCTACCATCGCGACCATGACCACCCAGCGTCCATTGCGGGTCCTGGTGACCGACGATGACCCGATCCAGCTCCGCATCGCCGCGCGCCTGCTGCGCGAGTTGGGCCATTCCGGTGCCCTGGCCAACAACGGCCAGATCGCGCTGGACATGCTGGAACGCATGCCCTTTGACCTCATGCTGCTGGACCTGAACATGCCGGTGTACGACGGCTTGGCCACCCTGGCCGGTCTGCGCCAGCGGCGCGAGCGCGGACAGGCGACCCTGCCCGTCATCCTGGTCAGCGGCAACGACCTGGCGGACAACTGGGCCTATTACCGCGATGCTGGCGCCAGCGGCTATCTGGTCAAGCCGCTGGACCTCAAAGCCCTGGAAGCCGTGTTGCAGGGTACCTGAGCCGTTCCCGCCCGCCTGCGCAAAGCAGAAGGCCCGCCTAGCGGGCCTTCTTCCTTGGAAAGTGCCAGGGATCAGGCGAAGACGCCGGCGGTTTCCTGCATGCGGGCCGAGACTTCGCCCAGCTGGTGCAGGCTGTCGCCATAAGTCATTTCCAGCTGCGTCAGCTTCTTGAAGTAGTGGCTGACGATGTACTCGTCGGTCACGCCGATGCCGCCATGCAGCTGCACGGCCTGTTGGCCGACAAAACGCATGGACTGGCCCAGCTGGACCTTGGCGCGTGCCATGGCGCGGCGGCGCTCGTCGGCCGGGGCGTTGAGCTTGAGGCTGGCGTAATAGCTCATGGAACGCGCCAGTTCCAGCTGCATCTTCATGTCGGCGGCGCGGTGGCGCAGCGCCTGGAAGCTGGCGATGGCCACGCCGAACTGCTTGCGTGTGTTCATGTAGTCCAGCGTCACGGCCAGGGTCTGGTCCATCACGCCCACGGCTTCGGCGCAGAGCGACGCGATGCCGATGTCCACCGCGTGTTCCAGGGCGGTGAGGCCCTCGGTCGTGACGAGTTGGGCTAGGGCCTGGTCCAGCACGACGTCGGCGGCGCGGCCGCCATCCTGTGTGCCGTAGCCGCGTGTGCGCACGCCCTTGGTTGTGCGCTCGACCAGGAACAGGGCCAGTTTGCTACCGGCCATGGCGGGGACGAGAAAGGCATCAGCCTGGTCGCCGGCCGGCACCATGTTCTTGGTGCCCGACACGGTCCAGCCGCTGCCGGCTTGTGTGGCCGTGGCCGCGCACAGATCCAGCCGATAACGTGCCTTGCGTTCCTGTTGGGCCAGTACCACGATGGCCTCGCCGCCGCCGATCTTGGGCAGCCAGGCTCCCTTGAGTTCAGTGCCCGCGTAGCCAGACAGCACGGCGCCTGCGATGAGGCTTTGCGCCAGCGGCTCCAGCACGATGCCGCGGCCCAGTTCTTCCATCACCACCATGCCTTCGATCGGGCCCATGCCCAGACCACCCTCGTCTTCGGGGATGTAGAGGCCACACAGGCCCAGCTCGGCCAGTTCGGTAAACGCCTCACGCGAGAAACCGCCCGCGGCCTCGATGCTGCGGCGGCGCTCGAAGCCATAGCCCTTCTCCACCCATTTGTGTACGGCGTCGCGCAGTTGCTGCTGGTCGTCGGTGAAATCGAAATCCATGTTCTGTCTCCTTGTGGAATGAAGCCCCCGCGCTCGCCCTAGGCTCGCTGCCCCCTGAGGGGCGCGATTCGCCTTGGGGCGGCCCGGCGGCGAATCAGCCGAGAATAGTTTGTGCCACGATGTTGCGTTGCACTTCGTTGCTGCCACCGTAGATGGTGGTCTTGCGCATGTTGAAGTAGGTCGAGGCCAGCGGTGCGTTGGCCAGCACACCGCCCGGGTAGTCACCCTGCCAGCCGGCTTCCATGGCCTCGCGGATCAGCGGCAAGGCGTAAGGGCCGGCAGCCAGCATCATGAGTTCGGCGTAGCGCTGCTGGATCTCGCTGCCGCGGATCTTGAGCAGGCCGGCGATGTCCAGCGAGTTCTTGCCGGACTTCTCGGCCGATAGCACACGCAGCACCAGCATCTCCAGCGCCACCACATCCACTTCCAGTTTGGCAATTTCGTCGCGGAAGCGTACGTCGTCATAAACGCCTTCCACCCTGGCGATGCGCTTGAGGCGCTCCAGTTCGCGCTTGGCGCGGTTCACGTCGGCGATGTTGGTGCGCTCGTGGCTCAGCAGGTGTTTCGCGTAAGTCCAGCCCTTGTTCTCTTCGCCGATCAGGTTCTCGGCGGGCACTTCGACGTTGTCGAAGAAGACCTCGTTCACTTCGCATTCGCCGTCGAGCAGCTTGATGGGCCGCACGGTGACGCCCTTGGACTTCATGTCGATCAGCAGGAAGGAGATGCCGGTCTGCGGCTTGCCTTCGTTGCTGGTGCGCACCAGGCAGAAGATCCACTCGCCGTACTGGCCCAGCGTGGTCCACGTCTTCTGGCCGTTGACGATGTATTTGTCACCGCGGCGTTCGGCCCGTGTCTTGACGGAAGCCAGGTCCGAGCCCGAGCCCGGTTCGCTGTAGCCCTGGCTCCACCAGACTTCGCCACTGGCAATGCCGGGCAGGAAACGCTGCTGTTGCTCAGGGCTGCCGAAGGCCATGATGACCGGGGCCACCATCACCGGGCCAAAGGGGATGACCCGCGGCGCACCAGCCAGCGCGTTTTCTTCCTCGAACAGATGCTTCTGGATCGCATTCCAGCCCGGGCCGCCAAACTGCTTGGGCCAGCCCCAACCCAGCCAGCCTTTCTTGCCCAGGATTTTGGCCCAGCGCTGGTGATCGTCACGTGTCAGCTGCAGGGCGTTGTGCACCTTGTGCGAGATGTCGGCCGGGAGGTTCGCGCGCACCCAGGCGCGGATCTCTTCGCGGAATGCTTGTTCTTCAGGGGTGAATGCCAAATCCATGGGGGTCTCCAAAAGGCTGTTTTAGCTAGGGTATGACAAGTCCTGCGGACAATTGTCAGCCTGCGCTGAATCCGGGGCGCTACGCGTCCCGGGTTTTAGCACGGTCGTTCGCTCAGGGCTGTCCAGGTGGCGACACGCCGAGTTCCGAGCACAGTCTTTGGACGGTCGCACGCAGCTGCGCGACCTCTGCTTCGAGTTGCGCCAGCCGTTCCGCGGTGTTGCCGGGGGCGTCGCTAACTGAGGCGCGGAATGCCGGCAGGGCACCCGCTTGCGTCTCGTCCACCGGGCCACACAAGAGATGCGCCCAGCGTTGCTCACGCGTGCCCGGTGTCCTGGCCAGTTTGATGACCAGGGGGCCGCCTTTCTCGGCCGGGCGGTCCTGCAGCTCCTCCAGGAAACCTTCCACGGAGGAGATGTCGGCGAACTTGTACCAGCGTTCGGTGTTGAGCCGCAACTCGCCCGCGGTTTGCGGGCCGCGCAACATCAGCAGCCCGAGCAGCACCGCCGATTGCTCTGGTACACCGATGGCGCGCTGGGCATTGTGCTCGTAGCGCGCGGTGCGCCCGCCGCTGACTTCGCGCACCAGCCCGAGCGGCTTCAGGGTGTCCAGCGCGACGGCGACCTGCGCCTCATCCAGTTCCATCAGTGGCTCGCGGCTGGTCTTCTGGTTGCAGCCCAGCAGCAGCGAATTGAGCGTGAGCGGATAGCTGTCCGGCACGGTGCGGGCCTTCTCCATCAGCGTGCCGAGCACACGCGCCTCGATGGCGCTGAGCTGGGGCGGGCGGGGTGGGGTGTCGGGGCTCAGGGTCATAATTCGTGCCGGTATGAAGAACATCGTCATTTTGATCTCAGGCGGCGGCTCGAATATGGCGGCCATCGTGCAGGCCGCCGAGCGTGAGCATTGGCCAGACCGTTATGGCGCGCGCGTGGCCGCCGTGCTGAGCAACAAGGCGGACGCCAGGGGCCTGGTCTATGCCCGCGAGCGCGGCCTCGCGACCGCCGTGCTGGACCACAAGGCCTACGGGTCGCGGGAAGAATTCGACGTCGCCATGATGACCGCCATCGACGCCCACCAGCCCGCACTCGTGGTGCTGGCCGGCTTCATGCGCATCCTGACGCCGGGTTTTGTCGCGCATTACGCCGGGCGCCTGCTCAACATCCATCCTTCGCTGCTGCCGGCCTTCCCGGGCCTGCACACACACCGCCGCGCCATCGAGGCCGGCTGCAAGTTTGCCGGTGCCACCGTGCACCAGGTCACGGCCGAGCTGGACCACGGGCCCATCCTGGCCCAAGCCGTGGTGCCGGTACTGCCGCAGGACGACGAGTACACCCTGGCCGCCCGCGTGCTGACCCAGGAGCACCAGATCTACCCGCGGGCGATTGTCGAATTGCTACAGAAGTTGTAGCAATCAGGGTTCGGTTGAGCTTGTTTCGCCCACCCAGGTGAAGCGCGGCTGGCGGACGCCGGCGATCACGACGTCCTCATTGAACATGGCGGCGGGCCGCACCCACAAGCCGCGCTCGCCGTAAAGCGCGCGGTACAGGGTCATGGGTTCCAGCGTCTCGCTGTGGCGCACCGTGCCCAGCACCTCGTACATGAGATTCTTGTAATGCCGGTAGAGGCCGGGACGGGTTTCGATCAGCGGGGGGAGTTTTTCGTCTGCCATGGGACAATCCTAGGCCAAGTTCCAAACAACAAGATATGCATCCCCAAACCCTGCTGGACGTCTGCACCGAACTGGTCCGGCTCACCCTCAAATTCGACCACCCGGCCGACGCCATCGTGTCGCGCTTTTTCCGCGAACACCGTGGTCTGGGCCCGCGCGAGCGCGCCACCCTGGCCGAGACGGTCTACACCGTGCTGCGCAAGAAGCTGCTGTTCGAGAAACTGGCGCTCTCGGGCAGTGGGCCCAGGGAGCGACGCCTGGCCATCCTCGGCTTCTACGGCCCGCGTGACTTCATCAAAAGCGTGCTGACCGAGCAGGAAAAGCAGTGGCTGGACCAGTGCGACCAGGTCAAGCCGACGGAATTGATGGATCTGCACCGCCACAATCTGCCCGAATGGCTGGTGCAGCCGCTGAAAGACCAGCTGGGCGCAGGCTTCTGGCCGCTTGTCGAGAGCCTCAACCTGGGCGCGGGCCTGGACCTGCGCGTCAACACGCAGCTGGCCAAGCGCGAAGCGGTCCAGAAGGAATTGAAGGAAGCAGGCATCAAGGCGGTGCCCACGCCCTATTCACCGTGGGGCTTGCGCATCGAGGGCAAGCCGGCGCTGAACAAGCTGGACGCCTTCACGCGAGGGGCCATCGAAGTGCAGGACGAGGGCTCGCAACTGCTGGCCATGCTGCTGGATGCCCATCGCGGCGAGATGGTGGTGGACTTCTGTGCCGGTGCGGGCGGCAAGACCCTGGCCATCGGCGCAGCCATGCGCAGCACCGGCCGGCTGTATGCCTTTGATACCTCGGGCCACCGGCTCGAAGCCCTCAAACCCCGGCTGGCGCGCAGCGGCCTGTCCAACGTCCACCCAGCCGCCATTGCCCATGAGCGTGACGATCGCATCAAGCGCCTGGCCGGCAAGATCGACCGCGTGCTGGTCGATGCCCCCTGTTCCGGCCTGGGCACCCTGCGGCGCAACCCGGACCTGAAATGGCGCCAGAGCCTGCAGGCTGTGCAGGAGATGACCGCCAAGCAGGCCGCCATCCTGGCCAGTGCGGCCCGTCTGCTCAAGTCCGGCGGCCGGCTGGTCTACGCTACCTGCAGCGTGTTGCCCCAGGAAAACGAGGCCATTGCCGAGGCCTTTTCCGCCGCCCACCCCGATTTCCAGCCCCTGGACGCCGGCGAACTCCTGACCCAACTCAAGGTCCAGGGAGACGACCGCCTGTGCCAGGGCGGCGAAAATGGCCAGAAATACCTGCGGCTTTGGCCTCATCTGCATCAAACGGACGGCTTCTTCGCTGCAATTTGGCAAAAAAAGTAGGCATTTGACTTGAATTAAGGTTCCCCGCCTAAAACTGCTCGGCTCTGGCCAAAACAGGGTGGAACCCTTAGAATCGATGCCACAAGCCCGGCCGCTTATTTAAGGCGGGGCTTATTCCTACATCTACTACGTTGAGAGACTTCTATGTTCTTACCTGACTGGGCTGTACTGAACGCGGCCATCGACTGGCTGGCGCACGGCCTGCTGGATCTGAGCTGGTGGCAGACTGCCCTGGTCGCCCTGGCCTTGACCCATATCACGATTGCCAGCGTCACCATCTTCCTGCATCGCCATCAGGCGCACCGCGCGCTGGACCTGCACGCCATCCCCTCGCACTTCTTCCGTTTCTGGCTGTGGCTGACCACGGGCATGGTGACCAAGGAATGGGCTGCCATCCACCGCAAGCACCACGCCAAGTGCGAGCAGGCCGAAGACCCGCACAGCCCGCAGGTCTACGGCATCAAGAAGGTCTTCTTCGAAGGCTCCGAGCTCTATCGCGCCGAAGCCAAGAACCAGGAAACCATATCCCGTTTCGGCCACGGCACCCCGGACGACTGGATCGAGCGCAATCTCTACACCCGCTATTCCTGGCAGGGCGTGGGCGTGATGCTGATCGTCAACCTGGCCCTTTTCGGCGCCGCTGGTGCGGCCGTCTGGGCCCTGCAGATGGCCTGGATCCCGATCACTGCCGCCGGCATCATCAACGGCATCGGTCACTACTGGGGTTACCGCAATTTCGAGGCGCCTGACGCTAGCACCAACATCTCGCCCTGGGGCATCATCATCGGCGGTGAGGAGTTGCACAACAACCACCACACCTATCCGACTTCGGCCAAGCTGTCCGTGAAGCCCTACGAGTTCGACATCGGCTGGATGTATATCAGCATCCTGAGCGCCATGGGCCTGGCAAAGGTCAAGAAGACCGCACCGAAGCTGGCCCTGGGTGACATCAAGCCCGTGGCCGACGACAAAACCCTCGAGGCCCTGATCGCCAACCGCTACGAGATCATGGCCGGTTACGCCGCCGGCATGCAGCGCGCCTTCGAGCAGGAAGTTGCCTCCCTCAAGGCCCGCAGCGCTGATACCGCTGTCATCAAGGCCGCCAGCCGCTGGTTGCACCGTGACGAAGAGAAGGTGCCTGCCACCATCGCCCCCGAACTCGCCAAGGTCCGTGCCGCTTCGCCGGTGCTGGACAAGATGGTCACCATGCGCGAAGAACTGCGCCAGCTCTGGCTCAACACCTCGCTCTCGCGCGAGCAGCTGATCGCCAACCTGCAGGCCTGGTGCCATCGCGCTGAAGAAAGCGGCATCGCTGCCTTGCAAGAGTTCTCGATGAAGCTGCGGATGGCGCGCGCCTGAGACGCGTCGTCTGCCACACGATCAAGCCCGCCGCGTGCGGGCTTTTTCTTTGGGGTGGACTGGGCATGAAAAAAGCCACCCGCAGGTGGCTTGTTCAGGAGGTGCGGAACTCGCGGAAGGCGTCGTCGTCGATCTGCGCCAAGGCGGCGTTCAGGCCGTCGGCCAATGCGACAGCCTCCGACCGCAGGCTGCGCCGGTCCGAGGTGTGCGGGTCCGCGCCGTCGATGGTGTATTGCCAGCCGAAAGTCCCGTCCTTGCGCGCCACCGGGGTCACCACGATAAGCTTGTCACGGTAGACCTCGGTGCGCGTATTCACTTCTTGCTCTTGGTATCGAACGACAGCAGTTCGGCACCGACGCCGGCGGACAGCAGGCCGGTCTGGGAATAGATGCCCAGCTTGGCGCGTGTGTCCGTGATGTCCAGGTTGCGCATGGTCAGCTGGCCGATGCGGTCCAGCGGGCTGAAGGGCGCGTCTTCCACCTTTTCCATGCTCAGACGCTCGGGCGCGTAGGTGAGGTTGGGGCTCTCGGTGTTGAGGATGGAGTAGTCGTTGCCGCGGCGCAGCTCGAGGGTGACTTCGCCGGTGACGGCGTGGGCAATCCAGCGCTGGGCGGCTTCGCGCAGCATGATGGCCTGCGGGTCGAACCAGCGGCCCTGGTAGAGCAGGCGCCCCAGCTTGCGGCCGTTGTCGCGGTACTGCTCGATGGTGTCCTCGTTGTGGATGCCCGTCACCAGGCGCTCGTAGGCGATGTAGAGCAGGGCCAGGCCGGGGGCTTCGTAGATGCCGCGGCTCTTGGCCTCGATGATGCGGTTCTCGATCTGGTCGCTCATGCCCAGGCCGTGGCGCCCGCCGATGCGGTTGGCTTCCAGGATCAGGGCCACAGGGTCCTCGAATCGCACGCCGTTCAGGGCCACAGGCTGGCCCTCCTCGAAGCGCACGGTCACTTCCTCGCGCTTGACGACGACGTCGTCCTTCCAGAAGGCCACGCCCATGATGGGGTTCACGATCTTGATGCCGGAGTTCAACTGCTCCAGATCCTTGGCCTCGTGCGTGGCGCCCAGCATGTTGGAGTCGGTGCTGTAGGCCTTCTCTGCGCTCATCTTGTAGCCGAAGCCGTGTTGCGTCATGAAGGCGCTCATCTCGGCGCGGCCGCCCAGCTCGTCGATGAAGAGCTGGTCCAGCCAGGGCTTGTAGATCTTCAGCGAGGGGTTGGTCAGCAGACCGTAGCGGTAGAAACGCTCGATGTCGTTGCCCTTGAAAGTCGAGCCGTCACCCCAGATGTTGACGTCGTCTTCCTTCATCGCGGCCACCAGCATGGTGCCGGTGACGGCGCGGCCCAGCGGCGTGGTGTTGAAGTAGGTGGCGCCGGCCGTGGTGATGTGGAAGGCGCCGGACTGCAGCGCAGCAATACCTTCGTGCGCCAGCTGGCGGCGGCAGTCGATCAGGCGCGCCAGCTTGGCGCCGTATTCCATCGCCTTGCGCGGGATGGCGTCGTAATCGGGCTCGTCGGGCTGGCCCAGGTTGGCGGTGTAGGCGTAGGGCTCGGCGCCCTTGAGCTTCATCCACAGCAGTGCGGCGCTGGTGTCCAGGCCGCCCGAGAAGGCGATGCCGACCTTCTGGCCGATGGGGAGGTTTTGCAGGATGGTGGCCATAAGAGGATGTCCAGTATTGTTTTCGAAAGCGTCGCGAGGAGTCGTCAGGCGAGGCGCGGGCGCCCGAAGAAAACCGGAGCGCACTTGAGGTGCGTGAGGATTTTCTTGGGGCTGCAACGAAGCATCACGACTCCGCAGTAGCTTTCATCAGCCGAAGTGGCAGATGTAGTGGTAAGGCTCCGTCACACGAATTTCGAAGCTCGAGTTGCCCGGCACGCTGAACTTGCTGCCGGCGGCGGACTTGATCCAGGCGTCGCTGCCCTTGAGCTTGTACTCACAGCTGCCGGCCACGCATTCCATGATCTCGGGCGCGCCGGTGTTGAAGGTCAGGGTGGCGGGCAGGACCACGCCGACGGATTTTTTGGTGCCGTCGGCCAGGGTGATGCTGTGGCTGACGCATTTGCCGTCGAAATAGACATTGGCCTGGGTGGTGACGGTCACGCCGGTGTATTGCTGGGTCATGGTGTGGTGCTCTGTTTGCGGGGGCGAATCCGCGATTTTAAGGCAGCGGCTTATTTGAGGCGGCTCAACCAGTTGGCGGCATCGAAGCCCACGCTCACGTCCCCTGCATTCCATTCGACCACCGGGCGTTTGATCACGCTGGCCTGGGCCAGCATCAGGGCGCGTGCGCTGGCGGCATCGGTGATGGCGGCCTGGGTAGCCGCATCCAGCTTGCGCCAGGTCGTACCCTGGCGGTTCAGCAGCTTTTCCCAGCCGGCCGTGGCCAGCCAGTGGTCCAGGCGGGTTTCGGGCACACCCAGCTTCTTGAAATCGTGGAACTGAACCGCCACCTGCTGTTCAGCCAGCCAGGCGCGCGCCTTCTTGACCGTGTCGCAGTTGGGGATGCCATAGAGGGTGATGGAAGTCTTCATGAAGGACAATTGTCGGATATGTCGAGCTTGAACACACTTTCCGACTGGCTGGCCCACTGCGAGCGCCTGCATCCCAAGACCATCGATATGGGCCTGGACCGGGTCAAGGCCGTGGCCCAGCGCATGGGTCTGCGCTTCGACTGCCCCATCATCACCGTGGCTGGTACCAATGGCAAAGGCTCAACCTGCGCCATGCTGGAGTCCATCCTCGGGCAGGCCGGTTACCGCACCGGCGTCTACACCTCGCCGCATCTCGTGCATTTCGAGGAGCGCCTGCGCCTGCGGGGGGAGATGGTGAAGGCCGACGAACTGCTGCCCTGTTTTGCGCGGGTGGAACAGGCCCGGACCCAAGGTGGCGACGAGATTTCGCTGAGTTATTTCGAGTTCACCACGCTCGCCATCCTGGACTGCATCGCGCAGGCCGGCGTGGACGTGGCCATCCTGGAGGTGGGCCTGGGTGGGCGGCTCGATGCCGTCAACATCCTGGATGCCGACTGCGCCATCATCACCAGCATCGACCTGGACCACATGGAACTGCTGGGCCCCGACCGCGAGAGCATCGGTCGCGAAAAGGCCGGCATCATGCGCACCGGGCGCCCGGTGGTGGTGAGCGACCCCATCCCGCCGCAAAGCGTGATCGACCATGCCGCCGCCATCGACGCCGAACTCTGGCGTTTCGGCCGCGACTTCAACTACTCGGGTGACAAGCAGCAGTGGGGCTGGGCCGGCCGGGACCGCCGTTACAGCGGCCTGGCCTACCCGGCGCTGCGCGGCGCCAACCAGCTGGTCAACGCCTCGGGGGTGCTGGCTGCCCTTGCCGCGCTGCGCGAGAAGCTGCCGGTAACGGCGCAGGCCGTGCGCAACGGCCTGGCTTTCGTGGAATTGCCCGGTCGCTTCCAGATCATCCCCGGCCAGCCCACCCTGGTGCTGGACGTGGCGCACAACCCGCACTCGGTGGCTGCGCTGACCGCCAACCTGGACGCCATGGGTTACTACCCCACGACCCATGCCGTTTTCGGCGCCATGGCCGACAAGGACCTGGCGCCCATGCTGGCGCGCATCATGCCGCTGGTGGACCGCTGGTATTTCACCGATCTGCCCACCCCGCGCGCTGCCAGCGCGGCCGATCTGCAGGCCCGCTGCCAGGCGCTGAACCCGGGCGTGGCCAGCGTGTCCGCGCTCTACGCCGACCCCCTGCTGGCCCTGCGTGCGGCCGTCGCCGCAGCGGACCCCGCTGATAGAATCGTGGTCTTCGGATCGTTCTACACGGTCGGTGGCGTTCTGAAGGAAGGCGTGCCGCGCCTTCAAGCCCCGCATCTCAAACCCTGAACCCGCAGCACATGGCCTTTTTCAAGTTCCGCAAGGGTGGCGACGATCAGACAGCGCCTGCCGCGCAGCCCGAGAGCGTCGAGGTGCTGCGCCGTCGCGCCAAGAACCGGCTGATCGGCTCGGCCATCCTGGTGCTCATCGGCGTCATCGGTTTTCCCTTGCTGGTGGACAAGCAGCCGCGCCCCGTGGCGGTGGACCTGCCGATCGAGATTCCCGACAAGAACAAGGTGCTGCCGCTGACCGCCCCTGCGCTGGTCGCGCCGGCTGCGGCCGCACCCGAAACCCCGCCTTCTGCCTCGGCCTCAGGCCCCGTCACGGAAGCCGCCCCTGGGCCCGCCGCCAAACCGGCGCCGGCTGCCAAGCCCGAGGCCAAGCCTGAGTCGAAGGCGACCAAGCCCGAGACCAAGGCAGAACCCCAAAAGGCTGACACCAAGGCGGTGGCCGAAGCCCGTTACGTGGTGCAGGTCGGCTCCTTCGCCGACGAAAGCCGTGCGCGCGAGGCGCGCAGCAAGATCGAGCGCGCGGGTCTCAAGAATTACACCCAGGCCGTGGAAACCAAGGACGGCAAGCGCATCCGGGTGCGCGCCGGCCCCTTTGCCAGCAAGGCCGAGGCCGAGCGTGCTGCGGAGAAGCTCAAGAAACTCGACCTGCCGGGCACGGTGCTGAGCCTGTAGGGTCGTGGCCATGAGCGTGCTGGACTGGATATTCATCGTGGCCCTGCTGGCCTCGATCGCCCTGGGCGTGTGGCGTGGCTTCGTGTACGAGGTGATGTCGGTGCTGAACTGGTTGCTGGCCTTTGTGCTGGCCCAGTGGCTGGGCGCCGATGTGGGCCGCCGCTTGCCGATCGACACGACATCGGAGGCCCTGGTCCAGATGGCCGGTTTTGTGCTGGTGTTCGTGGTCTCGGTGTTCCTCGGCGGCTTGCTGGTCTGGGCCATGCCCAAGCTGATCGAGCAAGCCGGTCTGCGTCCGGTGGACCGGGTGCTGGGCGGTGTGTTCGGCCTGTTGCGCGGCGTCATCCTGTTGCTGGCACTGTCGGTGCTGGTCCTGATGTCGCCGCTCAAGAGCCAGGCCTGGTGGCGTGAGGCCAAGGCCGCGCAGGTGTCGGTGGAGGTGCTGAAGGTGCTCAAGCCGATGCTGCCGCAAGGTGTGGGAAAGTATTTGCCCTGAAATGATCGGGTCGTGCGCGGACAGTCCGTGTGCTCCTGACTGGAAGTGAAACTATGTGTGGAATCGTCGGCGTTGTCAGCAACGCACCCGTCAACCAGCTGATCTATGACTCGCTGCTGCTGCTGCAGCACCGCGGGCAGGATGCAGCCGGCATCGTGACCCAGCAGGATCGCAAGTTCTTCATGCACAAGGCCAAGGGCATGGTGAAGGACGTGTTCCGCACGCGCAATATGCGCGCGCTGCCGGGCAACTGCGGCCTGGGTCAGGCCCGCTACCCCACGGCGGGCAACGCCTTCAGCGAGGAAGAGGCGCAGCCCTTCTACGTGAACGCGCCCTTCGGCATCGTGCTGGTGCACAACGGCAACCTGACCAACGCGCAGGCGCTCAAGGCCGAGCTGTTCAACACCGACCATCGCCATCTCAACACCGAGAGCGATTCCGAGGTCCTGCTCAATGTGCTGGCCGACGAAATGGACAAGGCCACGCGCGGCAAGCCCTTGCGCGTAGGGGATATCTTCTCGGCCGTGCGCCAGATGCACAAGCGCCTGCGCGGCTCCTACGCGGTGATCGCGCTGATTGCCGGCCATGGCGTGCTCGCCTTCCGCGACCCGTATGGCATCCGCCCGCTGTGCATGGGCCGCAGTCCGGACGGCACCGTCATGCTGGCCAGCGAATCCGTGGTGCTCGAAGGCACGGGCCATGTGTTCGAGCGCGACATCGCGCCGGGCGAGGCCGTTTTCGTCGACCTGGAAGGCCGCATCAGCGCGCTGCAGTGCGCCGACATGCCCAGCCTGCATCCCTGCATTTTCGAGTACGTCTACCTGGCCCGCCCCGATTCGGTCATGGATGGCATCTCGGTCTACCAGGCCCGCCTGAACCTGGGTGAGACCCTGGCCAAGCGGGTGATCTCCACTGTCCCGCCCAGCGAGATCGACGTGGTGATTCCCATCCCCGAATCGAGCCGCCCCAGCGCCATGCAGCTGGCCCAATTGCTGGGTCTGCCCTACCGCGAGGGCTTCGTGAAGAACCGTTATGTGGGCCGCACCTTCATCATGCCCGGCCAGGCCGTGCGCAAGAAGAGCGTGCGCCAGAAGCTCAACGTGATCGGCAGCGAGTTCAAGGGCCGCAACGTGCTGCTGGTCGACGACTCCATCGTGCGCGGCACCACCAGCCGCGAGATCGTGCAGATGGCGCGCGAGGCCGGCGCCAACAAGGTCTACATGGCCAGCGCCGCGCCGCCGGTACGTTTCCCCAACGTCTACGGCATCGACATGCCCACGGTGGAGGAGCTGGTGGCGCACGGCCGTACCGTGGAAGAAGTGCGCCAGATCATCGGTGCCGACGCGCTGATCTACCAGGACGTGGACGCCATGAAGCAGGCCATCGGTTCGCTGAACGAAAAGATCCGCGGTTTCGACGCCTCCTGCTTTGACGGCGTGTACGTCACCGGCGACATCCAGGCGGCGGACATCGAGCGCATGAACTCGGCCCGTGTCAAAGGCGGCGAGGACGAAGCGGACACCTCGCGCCTGGCCCTGCCCAACCACCAGGGGGACTGAGCGCATGAGCGGCAAGACCCCCCAGGAAAAAAGCCGGCCCGACGGCCTGCGCCTGCAGACGCTGGCCGTGCGCGCGGCCGTCGAGCGCAGCCAGTACGGCGAAAACTCCGAAGCCCTGTACCTGACCAGTGGTTATGTGCAGCCCAGCGCCGAGATCTCGGCCCGCCGTTTTGCCGGCGAGGAGGAGGGCTACACCTACGGCCGCTCCGGCAACCCCACGGTGAGCAGCTTCGAGCAGCGCCTCGCCGCCCTGGAGGGCACGGAGGCCTGCATGGCCACCTCGTCCGGCATGTCCGCCATCATGCTGATGTGCTTCAGCCTGCTCAAGGCTGGCGACCACGTGGTCTTTTCCCAGTCCATGTTCGGCTCCACGATCAAGCTCATCGGCTCGGAGTTCGCGCGCTTCGGCGTCGAGTCCACGGCCGTGCCGCAGACGGACCTGGCGGCCTGGAAGGCGGCGATCCGGCCCAACACGCGCTTGCTGTTTGCCGAGACGCCAACAAACCCGCTGACCGAGGTGTGCGACATCGCCGCCCTGGCCGATGTGGCGCACAACGCCGGGGCCCTGCTGGCCGTGGACAACTGCTTCGCCACGCCCGCGCTGCAACGCCCCGTCGACATGGGCGCCGACATCGTGATGCACTCGGGCACCAAATACCTCGACGGCCAGGGTCGTGTCATGGCCGGCGCCTTGTGCGCCAGCGAGAAGATGATGCTGGAGAAATTCCTGCCCGTGCAGAAAAACAGCGGCATGGTGCTCTCACCCTTCAACGCCTGGGTGGTGCTCAAGGGCCTGGAAACGCTGGACCTGCGCATGCGCGCCCAGAGCGCGCTCACGCATGAACTGGCCCTCTGGCTACAGCAGCACCCGGCCGTGGCACGCGTGCATTACCCCGCGCTGGCCGACCATCCCCAGCATGCGCTGGCGATGAAACAGATGTCGGGCCTGGGCGGCGCCGTGCTGTCCTTCGATGTGAAGGCGACCAGCCCCGAGCAGGCCCGTGCGCGCGCCTTCCATGTGCTGGACTCGCTGCAGACGCTTTCACTCTGTACCAACCTGGGCGATACCAAGACCCTGCTCACCCACCCGGCCAGCACCTCGCACGGCAAGCTTGCCGAGGCGCAGCGCCAGGCGGCCGGCATCGGCCAGGGCCTGATCCGTGTGGCGGTGGGCCTGGAGCATCCGCAGGACGTGCAGGACGACCTCGCACGCGGCCTGAACACCCTGTCCTGATTTTTGAATTGAACTGATTCCGTGACCCAACGCGTACGCACCCGTTTTGCCCCGTCGCCGACGGGTTTCATCCATCTGGGCAACATCCGCTCGGCTCTTTATCCCTGGGCGTTCGCCCGAGCCACGGGCGGTGATTTCATCCTGCGCATCGAGGACACCGACCTGGACCGCTCTACCCAGGCCGCGGTGGACGTCATCATCGAGGGCATGGCCTGGCTGGGCCTGACGTATGACGAGGGCCCGTTCTACCAGATGCAGCGCATGGAGCGCTACAAGGCCGTGCTGGCCGAGCTGCAGGCCGCCGGTCATGTCTACCCCTGCTACATGAGCGTGGAAGAGCTCGACGCCCTGCGTGAGCGCCAGATGGCCAACAAGCTCAAGCCGCGCTACGACGGCACCTGGCGTCCCGAGCCAGGCAAGACCCTGCCGCCGATCCCCGCTGGCGTGAAACCCGTGCTGCGTTTCAAGAACCCGCTGGGCGGCGCCGTGGTCTGGGACGACAAGGTCAAGGGCCGCATCGAGATCAGCAACGACGAGCTCGACGACCTGGTGATCGCGCGCCCCGACGGCACGCCCACCTACAATTTCTGCGTGGTGGTGGACGACATCGACATGACCATCACCCACGTGATCCGCGGCGACGACCACGTGAACAACACACCGCGCCAGATCAACATCTTCAAGGCGCTGGGCAAGGAGCCTCCGGTCTACGCCCACCTGCCCACCGTGCTCAACGAGCAGGGCGAGAAGATGAGCAAGCGCAACGGTGCCAAGCCTGTCACCCAGTACCGCGACGAAGGCTATCTGCCCGATGCCATGGTCAACTACCTGGCGCGCCTGGGCTGGAGCCACGGCGACGACGAGATCTTCAGCCGTGCGCAGTTCCTGGAATGGTTCGACCTGGACCACCTGGGCCGCAGCGCTGCGCAGTTCGATGAGGCCAAGCTGCGCTGGGTCAACGCCCAGCACATGAAGGCCATGGCTGATGAGGCCCTGGCGCCGCTGGTGACCGAGCAGCTGAAGAAGCGGGGCACTGTCAGTGACGAGCGCCTGCCGCGCATCTGCGGCCTGTTCAAGGACCGCTGCGACACTACCGTGGCCCTGGCCGACTGGGCCCAGAGCTTTTATGGTGACGTGGCTCCGAAGGCCGACGACATCGCCCAGCACGTGACGGACGCCGTCAAACCCGCGCTGGCCCAGCTCCAGGACAAGCTGTCCGCCTGTGCCTGGGACAAGGCCGGCATTGCCGCGGCCATCAAGGAAGTACTCACCGCCGCAGGCTTGAAAATGCCTCAACTGGCCATGCCGGTGCGCGTGCTGGTGCTGGGTACGCCCCAGACCCCCTCGCTGGATGCCGTGCTGGAGCTGCTGCCCCGCGAAAAAGTTCTGACCCGTTTGCAAAGGGCCTGAATTTCAGTCTATAATTCGAGGCTCGACGCGATGCTCTTGAAAAAGAACATCGTTGAGAAATGGGGGTATAGCTCAGCTGGGAGAGCGCTTGCATGGCATGCAAGAGGTCATCGGTTCGATCCCGTTTACCTCCACCAATTTCTTGTCGAGACGGAAATCAGTCCAGGTTATGACCCTATCGTCTAGAGGCCTAGGACATCACCCTTTCACGGTGAGTACCGGGGTTCGAATCCCCGTAGGGTCGCCAAGTTTTGCAGCACTTGGTCTGCTTGCCACAAGCAAGCAGACAAACGCTGCTGCCACGTGGAGTGGTAGTTCAGTTGGTTAGAATACCGGCCTGTCACGCCGGGGGTCGCGGGTTCGAGTCCCGTCCACTCCGCCATCAATAGAAACCCTTGTAAGTCATTGATTTACAAGGGTTTTTTCTTTGGGTTCGTTTTCGTTTACCACACGCGTTTACCACACGCTGGACCGTCGAGGGCCTGTGTGTTGGTGCAACGAACCGTGCATCGTCCCGAAGGGGCAAGCGCCCCATCGAGACTACTCATCTTCAGTCGGTGCGAAGCCGTAGTAGCTGCCCTCTCCAGACGGCGGCCCCACGTACGCGGCGAACTTCACAGAGTCGGGCAATGTGACCTTGTTGGTTAAGTCATCAATCCCCTCCCAATCGTCGCCGAACTGGTCAGCCACATCATCGTTATCGACGCCGACCAACTTGAGGTTTTCGTCAAAGCGCGACGAGCGGTACTCGAAGTCGACATCGTGGGCAATGAACAGGGTATGTTCACACGGCGATAGTTCGGGCTCATCCCCGTCGTAATTCGCTACCCGGGTGCCACAAAACGGGCAGTGGATCGGGACGTAGTAGAACGTATTGAGTTCCACTCGCTGGATTGTTTTGGACACTATTCCTCCTTAGCTAACACTGGTTTCAAACTACCCGACAGGAAGGCACCAGCCAGCCCTCCTGCGGCTTCTTCAAGCTGTTTCCCGAGGTGTCGCAGCACACGCCCCCGGCTGTGTGGGTAGCGGTGTAGCTCCTCGATCCTGGTCTTGCCGTTGGGGGCTGGTCGCTCCCATTGCTTGTGACTCCCGCTGGCCATCCGGTGCACCAGCTTGGCCGCTTGAACTCTCTTGTACTCCTGCTTGAGTTCAGGCTGAGGATCGGCTGCGATGGTCGCCTCTATCGCCAGCCATGCCGCCAATGGTCGGACAGGATCAACGCCTGACTCCCGCAGCCTTGCCCATGCAGCCCGTGCCCGCTCCTCGGGCGTCAGACCACTGAGCCGGAAGGCTTCGACCTTGGGGCCAGCGTTACGGTACAGACGCTCAATGACAGCCTTGGCCCGGATGAGTGCGGTAGCTTCCGTATGAGCCTTGAGCCACCTTAGGGCGGCCTTGCGGTGAGGCTCGATGTCAGCAAGTCGATAGCTGCCCTTCAGGTAGCTGCCATGCCGATCAAAGTGTTCCTCATGCTTGCGGCAGTACTTCCTGTTCAAGCCTTGTCCAGCCCCTGCCGTGGTCGTATTCGGACATCCCATGATCCGACAGTAGCTGTACATGGGTTCGGGAGTACTCGCTCGCTTTCTGATGTCTTTGGTTCGTTCGTACCTGGAACGGGTAGCCATGCTTACGGGCCCCTCAATAGGGGAGTCGGTGGATGTACTTAAAGGATTCCTCTGGTGGTGAAGGAGGGTGTTAGTCATCATCCACAGTCACTGGTATGGGTAGTCCTGTGTGAGACCTGAAGGTGTCCTTCATCAACTGGGTTGCCTCCTCTTGAAGATGTTCTTCAACGATGAGGGCATCATGGATGGGGAGACCAACGATCTCCTGCTCTATGAGTTCCAGAAGGATGGAGACCATGATCTGGCTCTCTTGATGCATCACCTTCAACCCGTGGTTGGAGTAGAACAGGTGGGCTATAGGCTGGTGGTGTTCAAGGATGGCATCGATGATCTGGTTGACCTTGATCGACTGCTCAGGGATGAGGTCTCTGACTCCTTGAGGGAACCTTGTAGGGCGCTTGGCAGCGCACAGCAGGGTGTTGAACACCTTCTTCACCCCATCCCGGTACTTCAGGCCAAAGGGTTCCACCATGTAGGCGTCTTCGAACTGGGGCTGGGCTCTCGCCATGCCATACATGATCCGTGGAGCGATCTGACCAAAGTCCAAGGTCACCGTCCGATTGCCGTTGATCAGGATTCCCCGGCTGCGTAGGTACCGTGGCATCGCTTGCCAGAAGCCCCCGAAGAGACGACCCCCTTGATCAAAGCTGCCGTTGTTGAAGATGCGGACCAGATGGCGATCCCGGGCATCGAAGTACTGGTCTGACTCAGACGCATCAAAGTCGATGTCGGCGTCATCCAGCCACTGGTTGATCTGGTGCACTTGCTCCCGGTATTGGATGGTCTGCGGAGTGTCCGTGTACTGCAGCGAGGTCTTGTCCTCGAAGATGTTCTCGCGGGCTGACCGAAGGATGATCACCTCGCCGGTGTTCCTGATCCGGAAGTGATGAGCCCTGACCCCGTGACGCTCAATGAGTTCGATCAGCGCCTTGTCCGCATGAAGGGAGGTCTGCTTGATCCCGTCACCCTCCCAGTCGAACTTGGAGCCCCCGAGGATGTCCACGATAGCCAGTTCGGGTGAACAAAGCAGTTTCACCACCCGTGGGTAGGTCTTGCTGAGTACCCGCGATCCATAGCGCCCCTGATTCCCAAGGATGCGCTTGGACAGCGTTGTGGAGACCCATCGCTGGGGATGGGCCAGGTACTCGTAGGTGATGTCTGCGACCAGTGCCTCGACTTGTTTGTCGAAGGTCTCCCAGTCGGTAGCCCTTCTGGTCCGCTCTCTGGGGAAGACTTTGGGTTCGTGTTGGACCAGTCGCTCACGAACTTCGGCGACCAGTGCTTTCGCGGCAGGGCTTTCGGCGGTGCGCCAAGGGTTGAAGGGTCTGTCGCGTGGTCCTTGTTGTTTGTCTGTTGTCTGCTCACTCATTCTTTTCAGAATACGAAAACTTGACGCCCCGCAGTCTCCCGAAAAAACGGGGCGTATTCACACGAACGGGTCAGTGCATGGTTCCTGATTGATAGACGCTCTGCCCGGCTCCGAAGTAGGACTCGTAGATGTGGGCATAGGTCCGCACCCGCTTGTCTTTCCTGAGGGCAGGAGTGTAAGGGGCTGGCAGCTGAATGAAGAAGTCCCGGATGGTCCGCTCCACGTCGGCTTTGGTCTGGGCCTTTAGCTTCCAGTCCAGAACCAGCTTCTCGGCCTTGAGCTTGTCCAATAGGGCCTTGGCGACCTTCTTGACCTCGTTCTTCTCCTTCTCGGACAGCTTCGGTTCAGGTTGCGTCAACAGGTCGAAGATCGCCAGTTCCTCTTCTGTGAGGTTCTCTCGGTGTGCCCGCTGCTCCTCTTGGGTCAGGTTCTGGGCAAAATTCAGCAGCTCCTTGAAGAAGGCTTCGAGGTTGTGGCTGGAGGAGTTGTAGCTGTCGATCAGCTGCTGGAACTTCTCCAGGTAGTCCACCCGACCTTTATTCTCCCGAACCATCTTCTCCAGTTTCTTCTCGATCTGGCCTTTCAGCTTCTCTGTCTCAGTGGCCTTCTTCCCCTCCTCGAACTTCTTCTGGAGTGCGGCAAAGTCAATCTGGGAGAGGTCGATCAGTGATTCCGCTTGGGGCCTGTCACCAATGCGGTACCCCTCCGTAGCAATGGAGTCATCCAGTAGGGCGTCCAAGTCGCTCAACACCCCGGCAATGTCGGGGGCTGGTCGCAGAGCCTTGATCATCGCGCCCAAGTAGGAGACCAGCACGGACATCGGTGCATGGGCGTTCGCAGCCGAATCCGGCAGGATGGCCTTGAAGTTCCGTGCCACCTGACCCGCCAGCAGGAGGTAGGCTTTGATCTTGTCTTCACCCTGCTCAAGAATGACCTCCATAGCCCGCTGCAGGGCCTCCAGACGCTTTTCTGGTGGTGTTGCGAGTACCCCATTCAGGCTGATCCCCAGCGCCCCACAGAAAGCATCTGCGTCCCGCAGCAGTCCTTCAAGCTGGGCCACCAGTGCGGTCTTGTCCTTGATGGGCATCTGGCCCGGCTGGTTGGGCTTGGCGTAGATGCGAAGGGCGTCCTGCAGGTTGCGGAAGATGCCGACGTAATCCACGATCAGACCGGCACTCTTGCCCGGTGCTACCCGATTGGCTCGTGCAATGGTCTGCATCAGGGTGTGGTTCCGCATGGGCTTGTCGAGGTACAGCGTGGAGCAGGTCGGCACATCAAAGCCCGTTATCCACATGGCGCAGACAAAGACCAGCCGCAGGGGGCCATCGGGGTCCTTGAACTTCTCGTCCAGGTTTTCCTTCAGCATCCGCTGACGGTGGGGGACGATGTCCAGCCCCTTCGCCTTCAGGTCCTCGATCTCGTTCTGGGACTGGGAGACCACCACGGCCATGTCGGTGCTCTCCATGACCTTGATCTTCTCCAGCAGGGCTTCCCGTTCGTCTCCCGTGGATTTCTTGGTCTGGGCCTTGAGTTCGGCCAGATGCGTCTTCCAGTGCGCCTGTACCTTGTCGTACATCCGAACTGCCGTGGCCTTGTCGATGCAGACCATCATGGCCTTGCCCCGGTAGCCCCGGCCAAGGAAGTGCTTCACCAGATCGGCAGCAATAGTCTCCAGCCGCTCATCCCGGGTGATCAGGTGGTACTCCCGGGCGAACTCCCGCTCCAGCTTCTTCTCTTGGGCTTCATCCAGTTCGGCCTCTTCGAGTAGCTGCTCTATGTCCTTGTTCAGGTCCTCATTGATGATCTGAAGTTCAGGCGTCCGGTTCTCGTAGTACAGGGGTACGGTGGCCCCGTCCTCGATGGACCGGGCGAAGTCGTACACGGACACGTAGTCACCGAAGACCTCCCGGGTGCGCTCCTCCTCGCCAGCAATCAGCGGGGTCCCAGTGAAGCCAAGGAATGCCGCATGGGGCAGGGCGTTCCTCATGTTCAGGGCGAAGATGTCGTACTGGCTCCGGTGCGCTTCGTCGGTGATGACGATGATGTCGTCCCGGTCCGAAATCTTGGTGTACGCCTCGCCCTTGTCGGTGTGGAACTTCTGGATCAGGCTGAAGACATAGCGGTGGTCTTGGGTCAGCAACTGCCGCAGGTGGTCCCCGCTGTTGGCTTGAACCTCTGCTCCAGTGATAGCCTCGGTTGCGGTGAAGGTTTTGTAAATCTGGTCGTCCAGTTCGGTCCGGTCTGTGACGATCACGAAAGTCCACTTGCCGGGTAGCTTGCGGAGAACCTTCTGGGTGAAGAACACCATCGACAGACTCTTGCCGCTGCCTTGGGTGTGCCAGAAGACCCCCAGCCGCTTGGCCGCGTTGGTATCGCCCGACTCTCGCAGTGCGATCATTTGGGCGATGGCCTTGTTCACCCCGAGGTACTGGTGGTTCTTGGCGACCTTCTTGATCAGGCCACCCCGAGCCGTCTCGAACAAGGTGAAGTTCTCCACGATGTCCAGCAGCCGCTTCTTGTCACAGAGGCCACGGATCGCGGTCTCCAAGGAGGTGGATCCCTTCTCCTCTTCATCGTTGATACGCCGCCACTCGAAGAAGTGTTCCCAAGGACTGGTCAGGGTCCCGATCCGGGTCTGGGAGCCGTTGGAGAGCAGGATGAAGGCGTTCGGGTGGAATAGCTGCGGGATGCTCTGGCCTTTGTAGTCCTTCAGGTTGTCGTCATAGGCCGACTTCAGGGGCACATGGGGACCCTTCAATTCCAAGAATACCAAGGGGATGCCGTTGACGAAGCCCAGCAGGTCACACCGGCGCTTGTACATTTCGCCAGAGACCCACATCTGCTGGGCCAAGAAGAAGTCGTTGTTGTCAGGGTGCTTCCAGTCGATGACCGAAAGCTCCACCGTCTGAGGGTTCCCATCGTCGTCGGTGACTTCCACCTTCACCCGGTCACGCAACAGCTTGTAAAAGGCTTGGTTGGCATTAACGGGAATCTGCTTGGAGCGGTCCTCGGTCAGCTGTTCGATGGCCTGTTCGTAGGCGGTGGCAGGGTACCCTGGGTTGATGCGCTCCAATGCCTTCCGGAGACGGGGTACCAGAATGACCTCTGCCGAGGATGTGCGCCCCTCGCTACCATCGGGTCCGAAGGTCTCGGTGTAGAGGTTGGCCGTCTCCCAACCAAGGGCAGTGAAGCAGTTAATCGCGGGGAGCTCGACAAGAGCAAGTTCCCCATAGGTTCCTGATACTTCCTTGGCTGTGAGGACGGTTGTCATGCTGCGATAGCCTCCTCCGGTTCTGGCAGGTTGGACACATAGAGTTCACCGGAGATCAGCTTGGGGAGAAGAAGGTCTCGCGTCATCCTCAGATTCAAGTTCTTGGCTCCAAGCTTGATAACCAGGCTCCGCATCGGCGCGACTATCTTGTCGAATCTGTCCTGCAGGTCATACGGCGGCAGACACAGCTGGGTTTCCGCTACCCTACCGCGCCCCAGTTCAGTTTGACCAGTAGCTCCGACACCTTGTTGCTCGAAGTAGTGTTCGAGGGATAACAACGCCATACCGAAGAAATGTGTCGTCACGCTGTTGCTGGGCCGGACGATCGTTATGTGTGTATCGACCGTACAGTTTGGTCGCTCCTCCAACACCTGAGCGACTCGACCCAAGGTTCCAACTCCTGTGGAGTTAATCAAGACATCGCCGTAGCGAACCCGTTTGTCATCAGACACGGGCTTTGACTGGCGCCGTACAAGCTCGTAGTTAAGCCTCTTGTCTCTGATGCACTTTTGGTTGATGACAATCCCATCGGCGCTCTCGTCGTATTTTGGGGTCAAACCTCGGTTGATGTAATCGGAAACCGATTCCACGCTGGCTGCCTCCCAGCCTTTGGGTATCTTTCCCAGCTCCGACTCCACCATTCTCACCTGCTCATGCCCCGGGAAGCGGAAGTGGACAAACCACTCCTCATAAATCCTACGCGCCATCTCATCAAGAATAGTGATCCGTCGCGTGTTGTTCTCGATCAGGTCATCGTAGGCGGACAGGACGGAAGCGATGCGGCGCTGTTCAGGCAGGCGAGGGAGTACCACGGGAGCCGCCATAAGATCAGTATGCCGAATGTGAATCTGGGTCGCACCGACATAGTGTCCCTTGATATGACCTCGAAAGGCCGGAGACTCACACCAATACGATAAATATCGCTTGTCTACAACGTCATCCTTCACCCTAAAGACCGTGACCCCTTGGCTAACAGCGTGAGGCGTCGATGGGGCCTTAGACACCAAACCGAGGAAATTGGCTGCAGTCGTCAGGTCGCGGGTAGAAACAAGCAAATCGCTCTCGTCGGTTAGACGGACCGAGTGCTTTGCAACAAAGTCGGTAGGAACATATCTCCAACCGTGTTCAACAATGCCTCGTGGCTTGATGTCTCCTTTGGTGAGAACGGGAATTCCTGAATCGCTGTAATCGCTGCTTCTGAATGAATAACCCGACCAATGGCTCGCCACCAATTGGCCAAGGGTAGTCACAATATGCTCTTTGTCTCTATCGGCCATCAGGCGTTTCCTCTGCTTTGGAGACCGAGTAGCCCCCGCACTATTTGTTCTTCGAGTTCATGTGCGTGGTGGTTGAGTTGTTTAAGTTCAATCGTCAGCTCTTCTACTCGCTGACTAAAGTCAAGATCCTTATTCTGCTGTGGACTAACGCCAACATATCGTCCCGGACTCAGGCTCCATCCCTGCGCTTCGACTTCGTCGACAGTCGCCACTCTGCAAACTCCTGCGATATCCCGATACCTACCCTCAGGAAACTGCTGCTTGAGAATCGAATCACTTCCCGCGACAGTCTCCGCCGCATCCCCTCGGTACAGCCTGACGATGTTTGCCAGGAACTCAATCTGCTCGGGCAGAAAGTCGCGAATAGCGCGGGTGACTTGTCGATAAAAGCCTTTGGCATCGATGAAGAGCACTTGGTCCTTGCGCTTGGTCTTCGCTTTGGCCTTATCGAAGAACCACAACATACACGGCAGGGTTACCGTGTAGAACATGTTGGGCCCCACGCTGACCATGACGTCAACGGCCCCTGACTTGATCAGCTTCTTTCGGATCTCCTCATCGGACTTGTTCGAGGAGCTTTCCGCTCCACTGGCCATGACGAAACCAGCCCGGCCCTTGTCATTCAGGGCGGTGTAGAAGTGCTGAATCCAGAGGTAGTTCGCGTTGTCAGTCGTCGGGATGCCAAAGGGGAATCTTGGGTCGTCCTTGATCCGCTCTTTGTCCACGCCTGAGACGTTGAATGGCGGATTCGCCATCACGAAGTCGAACTTGCCGAGCGCCTTGTGCGGATCTTCGTAGTAGGTGTTGGACTCGCGGATGTCACCCGATAGACCATGCACCGCCAGGTTCATCTTTGCGAGCTTCACCGTGTCATTGGCCTTCTCGGTACCAAAGACGGTTAGTTGATCAGCGGCTCGCTTCTTGTGGCGGCTGACAAACTCGGCACTCTGAACGAACATTCCGCCAGAGCCACAGGCAGGGTCGAAGATTTTCCCGTGGTACGGCTCGATGATCTCCGCGATCAGCTTGACGATGCTGGTGGGTGTGTAGAACACACCGCCTTTCTGGCCTTCCGCCAGCGCGAACTTGCCGAGGAAGTACTCGTAAATCTTTCCGAAGGCGTCCCCTTCGATGTTGCCCAAAGCGTTCATCAGCCTGAGCAGTTCGACCAGTACGGTGTTCGGGAGCTTGCCGTAGGAGCGCGGCAGGACGCCCTTCAGTTCTTCGTTCTCCGCTTCAACAGATGCCATCGCATCGTTCACGGCTTTGCCTAAGTCGTGGCCCTCAGCCAGTTCCAGCAGGTAGGAGAAACGGGCCTTGGCTGGCAGGTAAAGAGCCCCCTCGGCCTGATAGTCGAACTTCTCGATCTCGGAGGCGTCAAGCCCCTTCTTGGTGAGCTTGGTCTCGGCTTCCTGAAAGCGCTTCTCGGCATAGCGCAGGAATAGCAGGCCAAGGACTGGGTTGGAGAACTCGGCGGGTTTCAGGCCAGTGTTGGCCCAGAGTTGATTTGCTGCGGCCCAGAGACCGTTTTCGATCTCGATGAGGTCGAGTGACATGAACTTCCTTCCTGACTCTTGTAAGCGGGTAACCGTTTTGGCCTGATTATCGAGTGGTTTCAAGACGCGACAAGAGGTTGCGGACTGAGGACTTGTACCAACAGCCGCCCCGTGGGGTGACCATCTGCCGTTCGTTCAGGGCAGCAGCGATGCCACCCAGACTGGTGATGCCTTCCTGAGCCAACGCGTCGATCACCGGGGCAAGGTCCAAAGCCCGGTTGTCTGCGGTCTTGGTGATGATTCGTAGGCTCGCATGGTTGCCCTTTGCAGCCCTTCTCAGCGCCGATGCCCCGTTGGGGTTACCCAGCCGTACCCCCCGTACCTTGGCCGCTGCCAGTGCCTCTCGGGTGCGCTTGGAGATGGCCTCTCGTTCCTGTTGGGCTACCAGCGCCATGATCCCCACGGTGAACTCGTTTGCATCGGGCATATCAGCCGCGATGAACCGGACCCCGCTGTCCTTCAGGGTGAGCAGAAAGGCCGCGTTGCGGGACAGACGGTCCAGCTTGGCGATGATCAGAGTGGCCCCGGTGACCTTCGCCAGGTGCAGGGCCTTGCCAAGCTCCGGACGGTCGCTGCTCTTACCGGACTCCACCTCGGTGAAGGTCTGCAGGACGTTGGCGTGGCGTTGGGTAACGTAGGCGTCAATGGCCTGTCGCTGGGCTTCCAGCCCGAGGCCGCTCTTGCCTTGCTTGGCGGTGGACACCCGGAGGTAGGCTACGAGTTTGGAGGTAGACATGGTGGGGTACAAAACAGAGTAACGTTCATTAGTCCATTTTGTACCATAATCGGAATTCAGAGAAAGGAGAAAACTGGATGAAGCAGTGCTTTAGGTCCGATGACGATTTCGTAAGGTGGCTGAGGCTGTTCAACGGCTTCTATGAGCATGACCAGAAGTGGACGGCCACACGTGCGAACAAATTGCACATCGACGAGATGGGACGGGAGATCAAGCCCGGTGAGATCTACTACAAGCAAGACCTCGGAGGGCCCCACTACTTCAAGTTGTCCAGGGCTTCAATGGAGAAGCTGTTGAGCTTGGTCTTCTCTCAGTCCCAGACCATGCCCTTGCTTGGGGGACGTTTGGCGGATGAGCATGACGCTGAGCGCCTCGCAATGTCGAAACGGTCTGCGGACATCATGGACCAAGTACACCAGAGGATGGGCTTGTCCAGCGTGAAATGACCCGCAACCCGGGGCAGGGGGGATAAGTCGGACGGGGTTTGCCTTGGAGCCCCCAAGAAACTGTGGAGAAAAACGTTTCGACCCAGCAGTCTCAGGAGTCAACAAAGTTGCCTATCACCTGCAGGCACCCGCCGATGAAGATGAGCACAACACCAGAGCGAGACAGCCAGATGTTCCATCGCAGCTTCCGGATGGCGGCTGGGGTTGCGTTCCTTACGTGCAGTGCGGACTCTCCACGCAAGAATGCCTCTCTGTCGGAGAAGTCGATTTGTCCTAAAAAATACCATGCGATCCCACTGCCGATGGTCGCCAGACAGACTCCCGCACTGTTCAACACCAGACTCAGCTTCATGACTCTCTCCCTTGGGTGATGCCAAAAGTATGACCTGACTTGTAGGCAGCAACAATTCTCAGACTTCAGGCTGTCAAGGTGTCTCGCGGTAGGCGATCTTCTCGATGGCCGCCCTTTTCACTTCCAAGGAAGCTCCCCCGGAGTAAAGGCCGTAGGTGATCCTCGGCTTCTCATGGCCGACGATGTCCGCAGCCAGGTTCTCTGAGACGCCAGCGTTTTCCAGCTGCGTGACCACCGTGGCACGGAAGGAGTGGAAGGTATGGCTTCGTCCAAATCCCAGTTCGTCTTTGAGCCTTCCAAAGCGCTTTCCAATCGCGTTTGACCTGTCGCCGTACTTGTTGAAAGACAACCCGGAGATGAGGTAACCGTCATCGCTGGACTTCTTGAGTTCCTCCACCATTGACGCGATCTTGCTGTGGATTGGAACTTCCCGGATTCCAGCGGCTGTCTTGGAGTCACCGATTCGGAATGAGTCCTTGCTCACTTGCTCCACCTTCAACGAGCAAAGCTCCTCGATCCGGGCACCGGTGTAAGCCCCCAGCATGATCAACGCTGCCAGTTCTGGGTCGGGAGTGGGACGCTTTCCCCAGCCCGTCTGTGCAGACTCGTACAGCTTCAGGACTTGGGAAGGAGCGTAGGGCAGGTTGGCCGTCTTGCCGCGCTTCTTGACCTTGTTCTCGATGGCCTTGGTGGCCTCCAGAACGCCTTGGAATGGATTGGCCTCCATCGGCACCTTGTCCAGTTGCTGGAGGTACTTCCAGTAGTTCCGGGCTGCACCGAGAATGCGCTCCATCGAGGCCAGCGTCTTGCCCTCCTTGCGAAGGTCGTCCAGCCACTTCTTCACACCAGTCTTGGTGATGTCCTGAAGGGTGGGGAACCGTTTGGTCAGGAGGGGCAGGTCCTTGATCATCTGGTCTTTCGTCTTCTCGGTGGCATGAAGCTGGGCCTTCCAGTCCTCGAAATGCTCATCGGTCAGCGTCTTGCCCTCAAAGATCAGTCCCTCCATCGTGCTGACAACTTCAGAGCCCTTCTCGGCTGCGATGTCGTCCAGCCGTTCCCGGATGGTTTCAAGGAGTTCCAAGGTACCCATGTGCTCTGGGTCACCCATCGCCTCATCGCGGAGCGGTTGCTCTTCAAGAGCTTGTTTCCACCTTCGGGCCTCTTCCGCGACTGCGTTAGTCGCCCCCCGTGCCTCCCGGATCATGGCCTTCCAGCGGGCAAGGATGGGTGCTGCGAGGATGTTTGCCTTGGCCTTGTCAGGGGTACCAAGGGACTGAATAAAACGCATCCTGCCGAGCTTCTCTCGGGCATCTTTGGGGATGGTTAGGACTGCGTACCAGAGGTTTCTTCTGCGCTCCAAGTAGCTCATCGGGCAATAAAATCTGACCTATAAAAACATGATTTACCACACGTTTTTACCACACGCTATGTTCCGTAACCCATTGATTTCAATGGTGATGCGGGCTGCGAGACCGTTTGTCAGAATGTCCCGTCCACTCCGCCAAAAAAATAAAAAGCCGCTGCATGCAAATGCAGCGGCTTTTTTCTTGATGGTGTTGGGCGTTGCCGCTGACTCAGACGCTGGCGCTGCGTGCCAGCTCGGCGGCACGCTGTTCGATCGCCAGCAGCAGGCGGCCTACGCTCTCCGAGCTCTTGAGGTCGCCGGAATCCAGCAGCAGCGCTGCCGCGCGCGCCATCGCCTCGATTTCTTTCGCTGAGTCTTCGGTGGAGGGTCTGGTGGCTTGTTGCATGGTTGGATTCCGCATCATGTTCCGAATGGAGCAGGGCAGGTCTATTGTGCTGTGCTTGCCGGGCTGTTCAACGCCAATCGCCTTTGATTCCGGCCATCTGTGCGTCAAAGTTCACGACAATGTCGGCAGATCTGTTCAGGACACGTTTCATTGGGGCGCTACACAGCGCGGCGGGTCGAACATCGTCCATGAAAAAAGCCCTGATGCTTGCGAATCAGGGCTTTGAATTGGTGCCGGAGAAAGGAATCGAACCCTCGACCTTCTCATTACGAATGAGCTGCTCTACCAACTGAGCTACACCGGCGGCAAGCCCAAAATTATACCCCGGGCAAGGCTGAAAAAGTCCTTGGCGTGTGCTGCATCCCCGCCTCGGGCGGTCTGCGGCGTTGCAAATCCTCGCCATAGCGGTACTCTGGCTGCGGTTTACGCCTTGCATCCCATCCCGATGCGAGGCGCAGCCCAGCCGCCAGGACTTATTCAGCCTTGCCGTGGTACGCCGTGACGCGCTCGACCTCGTTCTTCGAGCCCAGGATCACGCTGACGCGCTCGTGCAGGCTGGTGGGCTGGATGTCCAGGATGCGCTGGCGGCCGTTGGTGGCGGCACCGCCGGCCTGCTCGACGAGCCAGCTCATGGGGTTGGCCTCGTACATCAGGCGCAGCTTGCCGGGTTTGTTCGGCTCACGCTTGTCCCAGGGGTACATGAAGACGCCGCCGCGGGTCAGGATGCGATGCACGTCGGCCACCATGGAGGCGATCCAGCGCATGTTGAAGTCCTTGGCCCTGGGGCCTTCCTTGCCTTGCAGGCATTCGTCGATGTAGCGCTTCACCGGCTCGTCCCAGTGGCGCATATTGCTCATGTTGATGGCGAATTCCTTGGTGTCTTCCGGAATCTGCACGTTCTCCTGCGTCAGCACAAAGGAGCCCTGCTCGCGGTCCAGCGTGAACATGGCCACGCCGTCGCCCACCGTCAGCACCAGGGTGGTCTGCGGGCCGTAGACGCAGTAGCCGGCGGCCACCTGCTGGCGGCCGGGCTGCAGGAAGTCGTTTTCGCTGACCGGCTCGACCATCGTGGGATGGTCGTTGCCCTTCTTGAGCACCGAGAAGATGGTGCCGATGCTGACGTTCACGTCGATGTTGCTGGAGCCGTCCAGGGGATCGAACAGCAGCAGGTATTCGCCCTTGGGGTAGCGGTTGGGCACGACGTAGATGCTGTCCATCTCTTCCGAGGCCATGGCCGCCAGGTGACCGCCCCATTCATTGGCCTCGATCAGCACCTCGTTGGCGATGATGTCGAGCTTCTTCTGCACCTCGCCCTGCACGTTCTCGCTGCCAGCGGTACCGAGCACGCCGCCCAGCGCACCCTTGTTGACGGCCTGGCTGATGCTCTTGCAGGCGCGGGCCACCACTTCGAGCAGCAGACGCAATTCGGACGGAATGTGGCCGTCGATGCGTTGCTGCTCGACGAGGTAGCGAGTGAGGGAAATCTTGGAACTCATGGCGGTCCTCTTGGTGGGGTTCAATCAGCGAGGGCGCGGGTCACGACCTCGCGCACGTCGTTGCTCAACTCGGGCTTGGCGGCCACGCGGGCGATGGCTTCGCGTGCGGCGGTGCGGTAGGGCTCGGCCAGTTTCTTCCAGCGGTCCAGCGCACGTGCCAGGCGGGCGGCGACCTGCGGGTTGATGCCGTCCAGTTCCAGCACACGTTCGCTCCAGTAGACATAACCCGCGGCGTCGGCGCGGTGGAAGGCACCGGGATTGGCGCTGCAGTAGCTGAAGATCAGGCTGCGCGCGCGGTTCGGGTTGCGCAGGTTGAAGTCCGGGTGGCCCATGAGCTGGCGCACGGCCGGCAGCACCTGGCCGCCGCGGTCGCAGGTGCCGGCCTGCAGGGCGAACCATTTGTCCAGCACCAGGGCCTCGTCCTTGAACAGGGCGTGGAAGCGCGCCAGGGCCTCGCCCGCCAGCGCGTGGCCGCTGTTGACCAGGGCATTGAGCGCATTGAAGCGGTCGGTCATGTTGCCGGCGTCCTTGAAACGCTGGTAGGTCTTGCCGGGCCAGATCACGTCACCGGTCTCGCGAGCGGCAAGACACAGCATGGTGAGCGCCAGTCCGCTCAGGGCACGGCGACCGGAAGAGACGGCGTCCGGGCGGTAGGCGCCGGTGGCCTGGTGTTCCTCATAGGCCCAGGCCCATTCGTGCCGCAGCTCCAGTGCCAGTTGCTGGCGCATGGACTCGCGCACGGCGTGCACACGCTGCGGGTCCACCACGTCCAGCTGCTCGGCCATATAGGTCTCGGCGGGCAGGGTGAGCACCAGTTCCTTGAAGGCGGCGTCCAGCGTGGGATGGCGCAGCACCTGGCGCATGGCGTCAATGTAGGCGGCGTCCAGCACCTTGGCTTCGCCCGGCTGGGCGCTGCCGCGGATGAAGGCCAGCGCGCGCTTGACGGCCAGGCGCTGGCCGGCTTCCCAGCGGTTGAAGGGGTCGGTGTCGTGGGCCAGCAGGGCCAGCAGCTGCTCGTCGCTGTACTCAAAGGCCAGTACCACGGGAGCGCTGAAACCGCGCAGCAGCGAAGGCACGGGCTCGGCGTCCACGTTGACGAAGCGCAGCGTCTGGCTGGATTCCGTCAGCACGATGGTGCGCGAGCTCGGGCCGGGTTCGGCCTCGCCTTCCAGTTGCAGCGGCAGCGCGCGGCCGTCGGCCGTGATCAGGCCCAGGCTGACCGGGATGACGAAGGGCTCCTTCACGGCCTGGCCCGGGGTGGGGGCGCAGGACTGGCTGAGCGTGAGCGTGTAGCTGCGGGTCGCGGCGTCGTACTGCGCGCTGGCGCCCAGCCGCGGCGTGCCGGCCTGGCTGTACCAGCGCTTGAACTGCGGCAACAGGCGGGCCAGTTCGGAGCCGGGGTTGGCGTCAGCGATGGCCTGGGCGAAATCGTCGCAGGTGACGGCCTGGCCGTCATGGCGCTGGAAGTACAGCGCCATGCCCTTGGCAAAACCTTCGCGCGAGGTCAGCGTCTGCTGCATGCGCACGACTTCGGCGCCCTTTTCGTAGACGGTGACGGTGTAGAAGTTGTTGATCTCGATGTAGGAGTCCGGGCGCACCGGATGCGCCATGGGGCCGGCGTCCTCGGGGAACTGGGCGGTGCGCAGCACGCGCACATCCTCGATGCGCTTGACGGCGCGTGCGGACAGGTCACCCGCCAGATCCTGGCTGAACTCCTGGTCGCGGAAGACGGTCAGGCCCTCTTTCAGGCTGAGCTGGAACCAGTCGCGGCAGGTGACGCGGTTGCCGGTCCAGTTGTGGAAGTACTCGTGGCCGACCACGCTTTCGATGTTGGCGTAGTCGGCATCGGTGGCGGTGGCCTGGTTGGCCAGCACGTACTTGGTGTTGAAGATGTTCAGGCCCTTGTTCTCCATGGCGCCCATGTTGAAGTCGCTGGTGGCGACGATCATGAAACGTTCCAGGTCCAGCGGCAGCTTGAAGCGCGCCTCGTCCCAGGCCACGGAAGCCATGAGGGAATTCATGGCGTGTTCGGTCTTGTCCAGGTCGCCGGGGCGTACGTAGACCTGCAGCAGGTGTTCCTGGCCGTTGCGTGCCGTGATGCGCTGTTCACGCGCCACCAGTTGGCCGGCCACCAGGGCGAAGAGATAGCAGGGCTTGCGGTGCGGGTCCACCCACTTGGCAAAGTGGCGGCCGTCTTCCAGATCACCCTGTTCGACCAGGTTGCCGTTGGACAGCAGCACGGGGTACTTGCGCTTGTCGGCACGCAGGGTCACCGTGTAGCTGGCCATCACGTCGGGGCGGTCCAGGAAGTAGGTGATGCGACGGAAACCCTCGGCTTCACATTGCGTGAAGAAGGAGTCGTTGCTCACGTACAGGCCCATGAGCTTGGTGTTTTTCACCGGGGCGCAGGTGGTGAAGATCTCCAGCTCAAAAGGGGCCTCGCCCTCGGGCAGGTTCTCCAGCACCAATTGGGCGCCGTCCATCTTGAAGCTGGTGCCCTGGCCGTTGACCAGCACCCGCGCCAGGTTCAGCTCTTCGCCGTCCAGGCGCAGGGGCTGGGCGACCACGGCCGGGTTGCGGCGCAGCGTCATCTTGTTGAGCACGCGGGTCTTGGCCGGGTCCAGGTCGAAACTCAGGTCGACCGTATCGATCCAGTAGGCCGGGGCGGTGTAGTCCTCGCGCCGGATCACGTGGGCTTGTCCTTCACGCATGGGAGTCTCCAAAGGTGCCGGAAGGCATAAGGGGAAGTTTTCGCGGGGAACGCCGTGGAACCGGCTTTGCCGGGCCACTGGCGTTGCCCCCTGCAAGGGGGGTAGCGTAGCGACACGCAGTGCGCGCAGCCTGGGGGTGTGCCATGTCTACACGCCTTGTTTCAGGGACGCTTCGATGAAGGGGTCGAGATCGCCGTCCAGCACTTTCTGGGTGGCCGAGGTCTCGTAATTGGTGCGCAGGTCCTTGATGCGGCTCTGGTCCAGCACGTAGGAACGGATCTGGTGACCCCAGCCCACGTCGGTCTTGCTGTCTTCGAGCTTCTGCTGTTCCTCCTGGCGCTTGCGCATTTCAAAGTCGTACAGGCGCGAGCGCAGGCGTTTCCAGGCCACGTCGCGGTTGCTGTGCTGGCTGCGGCCGTCCTGGCACTGCACCACGATGCCGGTGGGGATGTGCGTGAGGCGAACGGCCGAGTCGGTCTTGTTGATGTGCTGGCCGCCGGCGCCGCTGGCGCGAAAGGTGTCGGTGCGCACGTCGGCCGGATTGATGTCGATCTCGATGGTGTCGTCGATCTCCGGGTAGACAAACACACTGGCAAAGCTGGTGTGGCGGCCACCTGAACTGTCGAAGGGCGACTTGCGCACCAGGCGGTGCACGCCGGTCTCGGTGCGTAGCAGGCCGAAGGCGTAGTCACCCTCGATCTTGATGGAAGCACTCTTGATGCCGGCGGTGTCCCCCGGGGTTTCTTCTTCCACCGTGGCCTTGAAGCCCTTGCGTTCGGCGTACTTCAGGTACTGGCGCAGCAGCATGCTGGCCCAGTCGCAGGCCTCGGTGCCGCCAGCGCCCGCCTGGATGTCCAGGAAGGCGGGCAGGGGATCGGCCGGGTTGTTGAACATGCGGCGGAATTCGAGCTTCTCCACGATCTCCGAGAGCTTGGCTTCTTCGGCCGAGATGGTCAGCAGGCCGGCCTCGTCGCCATCCTCCTTGCTCATCTCGTAGAGCTCGGAGTTGTCGGACAGTTCGCTGGTGAGTTTGTCCAGCGTGACGACCACGTCGTCCAGCGCCTTCTTTTCGCGGCCCAGTTCCTGGGCGCGCTTGGGATCGTTCCAGACCGTGGGGTCTTCCAGCGAGGCGTTGACCGTCCTCAGTCGTTCAGCTTTGGCATCGTAGTCAAAGATACCTCCGGAGCTCGACCGTGCGCTGGCTCAGGTCGGCCAGTTTGGTACCGATGGCATTGATTTGTTCTGCGTCCATGATGGGAAATCCTGTGTGTTCTGCGGATGGGGGCATTTGCCCAAAAGCACGGCGAGCGCCGGTAAGCTCGTATTTTAGGTTCCAGCGCCGATGGGGGCTGGCGGACAGGGCTGCGGCGCCTGTCCCGGGTCGGTTTTCTAAAAGGTGTGGCTGTAGGCCAGGACATAGCCCGCCCCGCCCAGGACCATGACATGGAGCGCATCACGCTCAGTGAGTCTGTAGCCCAGCGAGGGGATCAGGCCCGGTGAAAAGCCGTTCCAGTTCAGGGGAACCTTGTCCTCGTATTCACCGGTGTAGCCATAGATGATGCCCGCCGTGACCTTGGCGGTCAGCCTGGGTTGCCCGAGAAAACCATGCCAGTGATAACCAGCGTAGGCGTAGGCCGAGGGCTGGCCAAAGGAGTTCCGGAACAGCGACAGGCCGATGAGACGCCGGTCGTCCAGGTGCTTTTCCAGGGCAAAGATGAAGGCGGTCCGGTGGTCCGGGCTTTTGCTCCAATGGTGGACATAGGGGCCGACGGTGAAAGTCCAGGGTTGCGCCTGCAAGCCTTGCGCAACCCCCGGCTCGGCGGTCTTTTCGGGCGGCATGTCCTGGGCCTGGCAAAGGCTCGCGCCTAGCAAGAGCGCTGAACTGATGAGTAGACGGATCAGGCGGGGCATAAAGTCCAAGTTCGTTGGGGCATGAAGTATCGCTGGTCCGGGCTGACGGTCCGCGGAGCGGGTTCCGTCAAGACAGGAAATCCTCGATCAAGCGGGCCAGCTTTTCAGGCTGGTCATGGTGCAGCATGTGGCCGGCGTCCTGGATGCTGGCCTGCTGTAGCCGGGGCACGCTTTGCAGGCGCTGGTGGAACTCGGCCAGGGTGTATTTGCCCTCCCACCACTGCGCCATCTGGTTGTCGCTGGCTTCTACCGACAGCACGGGCGCCGTGATGGCGGCAAAGGCGGCCAGCACCTCGTCCACGCGGTAGAGCTGGGCGTTGACGATCTTGTGCGCTGCGTCGCCCAGGATGTCCCACTGGCCCTGGACGTTGGGGCGGGCCCAGTGGCGGGCCAGCCACTGCGCCTTGTCCTCGCCCAGGCGCGGGTTGGTCTTCATGAGGCGGCGCGCCACGCCATCGGCGTCGGCATAACTCTTGAGCGCCAGTTCGCCGCGGTGCAGGCTTTTGAGCTCGTCCATCCACCGGGCATAGCGCTGGGGGGCTTGCGCCGCCTGGGTTGCGGGCATGCCGAAGCCTTCCAGGTTGACCAGGCGGCGGATGCGACCGGGGCGCACGCCGGCGTAGAGCATGACGACGTTGCCGCCCATGCTGTGGCCCACCAGGTCCACAGCCCTGTCCCCCGCGTAATGGTCCAGCAGGAAGTCCAGGTCGGCCAGGTAGTCGGGGAACCAGTAGTTGTCGTGCCCGGGGTAGCGGGCGCCCCTACCCGGTTCGCTGGTGTCGAGACCGGTCAGGCCAAAACCGCGCCAGTCGGCCGCGATGACGGTCCGGTGCTCGAAAAAGGCCGGGCTGAAGGCGTCCACCATGAACTGCCAGGACGCGGCCACATCCATCCAGCCGTGCATGAGCACCAGCGGCGGCAGGGTGGATTCGGCCTGGCCCCAGCGCAGCACGTGGTACGGCAGCTGGCGGACGGGGGTAAATTCGCTGTGGGCGTTGCGACGGACTTGGTACATTTGCTCAGGGGCTGGGGTCACACGGGGAATGGGTGTGAGCGGGCCCTCATCATACGGAGACACAGCATGGCGAACAGTCGACACCGAGACAGTTACCAGTCTTTACACAGCCAGTTCCGCTGGCAGGTGCCCAATGCCTTCAATATCGCCGAGGTGTGCTGCCGGCGCTGGGCGCAGGCGGCCGATGCCGGCCAGCGCATCGCCGTCCATGCCGACGGACCCGGCCTGCAGGCGCGCGCCCACAGCTACGTCGAACTGCAGCAGCAGGCCAACCGCCTGTCGAACGCGCTGGCCCAGTTGCGCGTGAAGCCGGGCGACCGCGTGGCCATCGTGCTACCGCAGCGTTTCGAGACGGCCGTGGCCTATATGGCCGTGCTGCAGATGGGCGCGGTGGCCATGCCCCTGTCCACGCTGTTCGGGCCCGAGGCGCTGGAATTTCGCCTGAACGACAGCGGGGCCGCCGTCCTGATCTGTGACGACGCGGCCATTGTCAACATCCAGAACATCCGGGGTGAGTGCGAGGCGCTGCGCCATGTGATCGGCGTGGGCGACAGTGCCAGTGGTGAAGTGGGGGGTGGCGCGGCCGGCATGGCCGACCTGGACTTCAGCGTCCTGCTGGCCGAGCACCCGCCGCAATACCTGCCTGTGGCCACGCGTGCCGACGACCCGGCCGTGCTCATCTACACCAGCGGCACCACGGGCAACCCCAAGGGCGCACTGATCCCGCATCGCGCGCTGATTGGCAACCTGACCGGTTTTGTCTGCAGTCAGAACTGGTTCGGCTTCGGCCCGCAGGCCCGCGGGCCTTTGCCGGAGTTGCCACAGCCCGACGTTCCCACGGTTTTCTGGAGCCCTGCAGACTGGAGCTGGACGGGGGGGCTGATGGATGCCTTGCTGCCCAGCCTCTACTTCGGCCGCCCCATCGTGGCCTGGAATGGCCGTTTCAGCGCGCAGACTGCCTTCGAACTGCTGCAGAAATACGAGGTCACGCATACCTTCCTCTTCCCCACGGCACTCAAGGCCATGATGAAGGCCTTCCCGCAGCCTAAGAAGTTCTTCCAGCTCAGGCTGCAGGCCATCATGAGCGCGGGCGAGGCAGTGGGCGATGCCGTGTTCAGCTATTGCCAGAAAGAACTGGGCGTGACGGTCAACGAGATGTTCGGCCAGACCGAAGTCAACTACATCGTGGGCAACTGCTCGATCTTCTATCCGGCCAAACCCGGCAGCATGGGCAAGGCGTACCCGGGCCACCGCGTGGCCGTGATAGACGCGCAGGGACGGGAATGCGCGACCGGTTCGATCGGCGAGGTGGCGATCCACCGTCGCGACGTGCACGGTGACGCCGACCCCATCTTTTTCCTGGGCTACTGGAAGAACGAGGCGGGTACACGCGACAAGTACGCGGGGGACTGGTGCCGCACCGGTGATCTGGCGCTGCGTGACGCCGACGGCTACCTCTGGTACCAGGGGCGCGCGGACGACATGTTCAAGGCCGCGGGTTACCGTATTGGCCCGGGCGAGATCGAGAACTGCCTGCTCAAACACCCGGCCGTGGCAAATGCGGCCGTGGTACCCAAGCCCGATGCCGAACGGGGCGCGCTGGTGAAGGCCTATGTGGTGCTGACCCCGGAGGCGAACGCCGAGCGGGGACATGAGCCGGTCTCGCGCAACGCGTGGGAGCGGCGCCTGATGATCGACCTGCAGCGGCATGTGAAGGGCAAGCTGGCGCCCTACGAATACCCCAAGGAGATCGAGTTCCTCGACGCTCTGCCCATGACGACCACGGGCAAGGTGCAGCGCCGCATCCTGCGCGAGCGCGAGGAGGAAAGCGCGCGCCGCGCAGGGATACGGCCGTCCGCCTAAACTCCGGTTTTCCTTTTTTCAAGAACACACAGTGAATCCGATGAAAAACGTCCGACTCGGCCAGAGCGATCTGCACGTCACGCCCATCTGCCTGGGCACCATGACTTTCGGCGAGCAGGTCAGCGAGGCTGGCGCCCATGCCATCCTGGACCGTGCGCTGGAGCGCGGCATCAACTTCCTGGACACGGCCGAGATGTATTCGGTGCCGACACGGGCCGAGACCTTCAACCTGACCGAGAAGATCATCGGCAACTGGTTCGCCAGCCGACCGGGCGCGCGCCAGAAGATCCAGGTGGCCACCAAGGTCGCAGGCCCTTCGCGTGGCATGGACTGGGTGCGCAAGGGCAGCCCCAACCTCACGCCGGCCGACATCGTGGCGGCCTGCGACGACAGCCTCAAGCGCTTGAAGATCGACGTCATCGATCTCTACCAGATCCACTGGCCGGTGCGCCATGTGCCCATGTTCGGCCAGATGTATTTCGACCCGGCCAAGGACGACCCGACGCTCACGCCTATTCATCAGCAGCTGGAGGCCCTGGGTCAGCTGGTGCAGGCCGGCAAGGTGCGCGCCATCGGTCTCTCGAACGAGTCGCCTTATGGTGTGCACGAGTTCGTGCGCCTGGCCGAGTTGCACAACTTGCCGCGCGTTGCCACGGTGCAGAACCCCTATTGCCTGATCAACCGCACTGTCGAAAACGGATTGGACGAGACTTTGTACCGCCTGGGCGTATCGCTGCTGGCCTATTCGCCGCTGGGTTTTGGCCTGCTGAGCGGCAAGTACGATGCCAGCGGCTTCACCGGTGCCGATGCCCCGCAGGACGGCCGCATCGCCAAGTTCGAAAGCGTGCGCAAGCAGCGCTGGGGCCGTGCCGAGTCGCTGGAGGCGGCGCGCCGTTACAACGCGCTGGCGCGTGAACATGGCCTGACCCCCACGCAGATGGCGCTGGCCTTCTGCTACACCAAGTGGCAGGTCAGCAGCACCATCATCGGCGTGACCAGCGTGGCGCAGCTGGACGAGAACCTCGATGCCTGGGGCACCACGCTGAACCCGGAACTGCTCAAGGCCATCGACGTGGTCCGCAAGGAAATGCGCGACCCGGCGGTCTGATCAGAACCAGGACGCCCCCACGCTCCGGGATTGCGTGTCGTGGCTGCCCCAGGCGCAGGCCTGCCCTGCGCTTGGCTCGGGTGTGGGTCGCGCGTGCCTCGGGGCGGCCCGGCGACACCTCGCTCCTGCTACTTGAGCAGGAACTTCAGCAGCCGGTCCGTCAGCGGACCATAGGGCGGCGCCAGCAGCCCGGCGGTGGAGAAGCGCGACTGGTGGAACACCGGGCGCAGCTTGGAGAAGGTCAGGAAACCCTCGTGACCGTGGTAATGGCCCATGCCCGAGGCGCCCACGCCGCCGAAAGGCAGCTCTTCCTGACCGACGTGGAACAGCGCATCGTTGATGGACACACCGCCCGACATCACGCGGGTGAGCAGCTTCGCCTGCACGGCCCGGTCGTTGGTGAAGGGGTAGAGCGCCAGCGGTCGCGGACCGGCGTTGATGCGCTTGATCACATCGTCTTCCAGGTCCTCGTAGCTGATCACCGGCAGGATGGGGCCGAAGATCTCGCGCTGCATCAGCAGGCAGTCGGCCGGGGCATTGAGCACCAGATGCGGTGCGATCTTGCGCAGTTTGGCATCGAAGGGTTTGCCGGGAATCAGCGGGATCACCTGGGCGCCGCGCTGTTTGGCATCGTCCAGCGCATGCAGCAGGCGGGCGTAGGCGATGTCGTCGATGATGGATGTGTAATCCGGCGAGTCCAGCTTCGGGTAGCGCCTGGGCATGATCTCCTGGGCCAGACGCACGAATTCCTTGACGCTGCGCTCGGGCACGTAGACATGGTCCACCGTGGTGCAGATCTGGCCGGCGTTGAGGTACTTGACGTAGAGCAGGCGCTCGGCCGCCGTACGCAGGGGGAAGTCTTCGCACACGATGGCGGGTGACTTGCCGCCCAGTTCCAGCGTCACCGGGCAGAGGTTGGCCGCGGCCGCGGCCATGACGGCGCGGCCGGTCTGCCCCGAGCCCGTGAAGAGCAGGTGGTCAAAAGGCAGCCTGGAGAATTCGATGCCCACACCGCCGGTCTCGTCGAAGAACTGCAGCTTTTCCTCGGGGAAGTAGTCTGGCATCTCCTTGATCAGCAGCTTGGCCAGGTGGCGTGAGTTCTCGCTCATCTTGACCATGGCGCGGTTGCCGGCGGCGAAGATGGCGGCCAGCGGCAGCAGGCTGAGGTTGAGCGGGAAGTTCCAGGGCACGATGACGCCCACCACCCCCAGGGGCTGCGGTATCACGCGGTTGCTGGCCAGGCCGAAGGCCATGCGGTCGATGCCGCGGCGCTGCGGCTTCATCCAGCGCTTGAGCTGCTTGAGGGTGTGGTGGATGCCCTTGAGCACCGGCATGATCTCGGTCAGCAGGGTCTCGTGGCGCGAGCGGTTGCCGTAGTCGGCGCTGATGGCCTCACAGATGGCGTCCTGGTGCTCACGCACGAAACGCTCTAGCTTGCGCAGGTCGGCGCAGCGACTTGCATGGTCGGGCTCTGGGCTGGCGAGGTAGGCGGCGCGCTGGCGTTTGAGGGCGGCCTCCAGTGTGGTGCGAACCAGGGCACCGGCGGAATCATTGACAGCGTTCATCGTCACTCTCCTTGACCTTGATGTTGTTCTTCAGGTGGCCATGTAGCGGCCGGCGCGGTGGTTGATGGCCAGCGTGAGGTTCAGCACCACGGCCCCGGCCACGGACAAGGCCACCTGCAGCAGCGGTGCCGTCGCCAGCGCCAGCAGCAGTATGAGCGTATCCACGGCCATTTGCACGTGGCCGGCGCGCCAGCCCCGGGTTTCCTGCAGCCAGAAGGCCAGGATGCCGACGCCGCCCAGGCTGGCGCGGTGGCGGAACAGGATCAGAAAACCCACGCCCAGCAGCACGCCGCCCAGCAGGGCGGCATAGAGCGGGCGCACCTGCTCGAAGACGATGACATGCGGCATCAGTTCGATCTGGACCGACAGGAGGGCCACGGCGATCATGGTCTTGAGCAGGAAGGCCCGGTCCATGCGGTGCCAGGCCAGCACATAAAAGGGCAGGTTGAGCACGAAGAACACCGGCCCGAAACCCCAGCCCGTGCCGTAGTGCAGCAGGAAGGCGATGCCGGCCGTTCCGCCGCTGAGCAGTTGCGCGTGCTGGAACAGCGCCACCGCCAGCGCGATCAGCGCCGTGCCCGAGAGCAGGGCCAGCGCGTCCTCGGCATGGCTGTGGCGCAGGGGCGGGGCATCTTGCAGGGTCATGGGCGGGGATTGTGGCACCTGCGGAGCAGGTGCCTTGGTGGAAAATTCACGCATGGCCAAGAAAGAACACGTTTCCGAAACCCCAGCGACGCAACTGCTCAAGGCGCACCAGGTGGACTACACCGAGCATCCCTACGAGTACCTGGAGCACGGCGGGGCGCAACACAGCGCGCAGGTGCTGGGCTGGGACCCGTACACGGTGGTGAAGACGCTGATCATGCAGGACCAGGAAGCAAAACCGCTGGTGGTGCTGATGCACGGCAACCGCAAGGTGTCCACCAAGAGCCTGGCCCGGCAGATCGGCGCCAAGTCGGTGGAACCCTGCAAGCCCGAGGTGGCCAACCGGCACAGCGGCTACCTGGTGGGCGGGACTTCACCCTTCGGCACGCGGCGCGAGATGCCGGTCTACATCGAGGAAACCATCCTGGCGTTGCCGCGTATCCTGATCAACGGCGGACGCCGCGGCTACCTGGTGGGCATCGATCCGCAGGTCTGCGTGCAGCTGCTGGGATCCAAGCCGGTGCAATGCGCGCTGGGCGAATAGCGCCGGGCGCGGCCCCGCACCGAGGGAAAGCGCACTCTGCGAGAATGAACACACTACCGGAGCTTTTTGCATGCGATTACCGGGTTCTGCTTTTTTCTCGCGGCGCGCCGGGGCACTGGTCAGCGCAGCGATCGCATTCGTCTTGATGCTGGCTGGCGGAGAGGTGGTCTTGCGGTACCAGTTGCAGGACCGCCTCAGCAAGCGTCACATCGAAACGCTGTCCTACGCCACAACCCTGCGTGTGCGCATGGAGCGCGAACTCAATGCCCTGCTCTACCTCAACAGCGGCCTGGCGGCTTATCTGGTCGTGCGCAACAGCAGCATGCAGGCCAGCGAGATCCAGGACATCCTCGCCGTCCTGCACCGCAGCAACCGGCATGTCCGTAGCTTCGGCTTGGCAGTTGGCTATCGTATTTTGTATGTACACCCGATCCAGGGCAATGAGCGGGCCATTGGTGCGTATTACCCCGACATCCCAACGCAGTGGCCGGTGATCGAGAAGATCACCCGCAGCGGACTGGCCGCGCTGGCCGGCCCGGTGGAGCTGATACAGGGCGGCCGCGGCCTGGTCTACCGCATGCCCCTGATGATCCAGGGGCGCTATTGGGGCCTGCTGACGACCGTGATCGATTCGGACTCCCTGTTGCAGTCGGTGCAGGCCGAGTCGGAAGACGATCGCTTCGAGTTTGCCATCCGCGGTCGTGATGCCATGGGCCTGTCGGGTGATGCGGTCTGGGGTTCTTTGGCGCTGTTCAATCAGCCGGATGTGCTGGTCCAGGAGATGGATGTGCCAGGAGGGCGCTGGGCCATCGCCGTGCGCCCGCGCGTGGTTGCCGACACCCGGGGTCTGCGCGCCTGGGTGCGAGCCGCCTCGGTGGCCAGCGGCCTGCTGGTGGCGACCATGCTCTACATGCTGATTCGCAACCGCGGCCTGATGGCGCACCGGGCCATGTACGACGGGCTTACCGGCCTGCCCAACCGCCGCCTGTTCGAGGACCGTGCCGTGATGGCCTTTTCCCGCCAGCAGCGCCAGCCCGAGCAGCTGTGCGCCCTGCTGTTCCTGGACCTCGACGATTTCAAACGCGTGAACGACCTGCACGGCCACAAGGCGGGCGACGCCGTGCTCGTGGCCGTGGCCCGTCGGGCGCTGGCGGCCGTGCGGCAGAACGATACCGTGGCCCGCTGGGGTGGGGACGAGCTCATCGTGCTGCTTGAACATGTCTCCCAGGACATGCTGGAGACGATCGCCCAGCGCCTGCGCAGCGCCATTCAGGAGACCATCGATTTCGAGGGACGCACACTGCAGGTGGGCGTTTCCATCGGGATGGCGATCTACCCCGGGGACGGTGCCGACCTGGACCAGCTGCTGCACGCGGCCGACGGCCAGATGTACGGCGATAAGACGACGCGCAAGAATGGCCCGTCCCGGCCGGCGCCACTGGCAGAATAGCGGCCATCACCGATCAACAGGCCCCGCCCGCGTGCCGGGCCGCTCGAAGAGGAAAACGTCTTGGATTCCCTGTCCCTCGCCTATCCCGCCCTTGCCGCCGTGGTCGCCTATCTGCTGGGCTCGCTGTCCTTTGCCGTCATCGTCAGCCGTCTCATGGGGCTGAACGACCCGCGCAGCTATGGCAGCAAGAACCCGGGGGCCACCAATGTGCTGCGCTCGGGCTCGAAGAAGGCCGCTGTCATCACCCTGCTGCTGGACGCTGCCAAGGGCTGGCTGCCGGTGGTCCTGGTGCAGTGGTATGGCAAGCCCTACGGGCTGGAGGCCGGCACGGTGGCGCTGGTGGGCCTGGGCGCCTTCCTCGGCCATCTGTACCCGGTGTTCTTCCGCTTTGAAGGCGGCAAGGGCGTGGCCACGGCTCTGGGTGTCCTGGTGGGGGTGCACTGGGCGCTGGGACTGGCCACCTTGCTGACCTGGATCCTGATCGCCTTTTTCTTCCGATATTCCTCGCTGGCCGCCCTGGTGGCCGCCGTGTTCGCACCGCTGTATTACATCTTCGGCGACGGTCTGGCCTGGTACATGGAAGGGGCGCTGCTGATGGCGATCAGCCTGATGTCCTTGCTGCTGATCTACCGCCATGCCGAGAACATCGGCCGGCTGGCGCGGGGCACCGAGACCAGGCTCGGCCAGAAGAAGTCCTGAGCCCCGGGTCGCCGGGCCTGCCCGGCTTCAGCCCAGCGCGGCTTGGGCGCCCAGCTGCAGGATCATGTGGTGGTTCAGGCGCAAACGCACCAGCGAGGTGGCCAGGGCCGCCTGGATGGCCGGCCGGCCTGCCGAGGTGCGGTGCAGCCGGGGTTGCGGCAGCACCTGGCCGTCGGTGCCGGTGACCACGGCCACATGGGGCAGGTTGGCGCGCTCGCTGCGGCGCATCACCACGGCCAGCGTGCTGTCTTCCAGCCGGACATAGGTTCCGGGCGGGCACAGACCCATGGCGCGCACCAGGGCGTGGCCGACCTCGTCGTTGTAGGCATTGGCGCCCGTCATGATGGTGCGCACGGACTCGGTGGCGCTGCGGCCTTCCCGTGACTTGCGCGGCGAGATCATGGCGGCGTAGCGGTCCACCACCCGCAGGATGCGGATCAGCCGCTTGTGGGCGGGCAGCTGGCGCAGCTCGATCTTTTCGGTGTACTCGTCATGGTGCGAGGACACCACCTCGATCCACAGCGGGTCGCTCACCCCGAGGCTGTTGGCCAGCATCAGGCCGCCCTTGGGGGCGTGCAGGCGGATGGCTTCGAGCTGGGGCTGGCTGAGCTTCTCGGTCTGCAGGGCCAGCTGGTCCTGCAGCTCGGTCATGGCGATGTTCATGGTCAGTGCCGCGTGCACCAGGCTGTCGCGCTCCTTGGGGTCGAGCTTGAGCTCGGCCGCCAGCAGGTGGCACAGGGTGGCGCAGACCAGGCTGTGCGAGGCGCTGTAGCCGACCGAGGAATGGGTGGCGAGCTGGAACAGCAGGTAGATGCCGACGTCCGCGTCGCGCTGCAGCAGGGCCTGCATCCAGCGGTCGTACTGCCAGATGCGCTGCTCGAACTCCTGCACGCTCAGCGGGCTGCCCAGCAGGATGCCCAGGCCGGACTCCAGGTCCGACCACAAGCCCAGCAGGTCTTCGTACTCGTTTTCGTTTTGGACAGTCACGGCGCGCGATTCGCAGTTTCAGACAAGGATACCAGCAGCCTCAATACCGCCGTTCCAGCACCATCTGGTCGTTGGTGCGTGTCATCTGGAAGCGCGTGAGGTAGCTGTTGCCCAGCAGGACGTAGGGCATGGGGGCCGGGGTCACCAGGGCCTCGACGTTGTAGACATCCACGCTGCCCAGGCGCACGCTGGACAGCATGATGCGCCAGCCCACGGTGACGCCATTGGCGGTGCTGACTTGCACCGTCTGCCCCGACTTGTAGGGCAGGCCGATGGCTTCGGCGTCGGTGACGCTCATCGAGACCACTGAGGCACCGGTATCAACGATGAAATTGACCGTGCGGCCGTTGATCTGACCCGGTGTCCGGAAATGCCCGTTGCTGCCGGCGTGCAGCACGATGCGACGCAGGTCCCCGGGCCCGCCCTCGGCGGCAGGGGCGCTGACCGGCCCGTCGCCCAGGCGCAGGGTCTGGCGCGCACCACCGATCTCCACGGTGGCCTGGCCGGCCTGCAGGGCGATCACTGTGACACCCTGGTGGCTCTGGCCCACGGACACGCTTTTGGGCGGCCCGCCATCGACCACCAGCAGGGCCTTGCTGCCCAGGATGCCCGACAACACCACGCTCTGCGCCTGCACCACGCCGTTGCAGGCCAGGGTGCAAAGGAAAAGCAGGGCGGCCCGGCTGTTCATGGCAGGGGCCTCAGTCGCGGAAATTGTTGAAGCTCAGGGGGACGTCGGTGACGTCCTTGCGCAGCAGCGCCATCACGGCCTGCAGGTCGTCGCGTTTGGCGCCAGTGACGCGTACTTTCTCTTCCTGGATCGCGGCCTGCACCTTGAGCTTGCTGTCCTTGATCAGGCGCTGGATCTTCTTGGCCAGTTCGGCCTCGATGCCGTTGCGCACCTTGATCAGCTTCTTGACCTTGTCGCCGCCGATCTTCTGCAGATCGCCGATGTCCAGGAAGCGCACGTCCACCGCCTGCTTGGCCAGCTTGTTGCGCAGCACCTCCAGGATCTGTTCAAGCTGGAAGTCGGCATCGCCGACCACGGTGATTTCCTTGTCCTTGATCTCGATGCTGGCCGAGGTTCCCTTGAAGTCGAAGCGCGTGGCAATCTCCTTGGCGGAGTTGTCCACGCCGTTTTTCACCTTGACCATATCGGCTTCACAGACGGTGTCGAAAGAGGGCATGACGGTATTTTTCCGGGGCGGATGCAAATGAGAGAATCAGACCGATGTTAGTCGAGAAAAACGTCCCGCTCCAGCCGTACAACACCTTCCGCATCGTCGCCCGGGCCCATACCCTGGTCCGGGTGTTGCAGGAGGCCGACGTGCGCGCCGTGCTGGCCGATCCCGCGCTCGGCCCGGCCCCGAAGTTCGTGCTGGGCGGGGGCAGCAACATCGTGCTGACCGGCGACGTCAAGCCGGTGGTGCTGAAGGTGGAGATCATGGGCCGCCGGCTGGTCGGGGAAACCCCCCGGGCCTGGATCGTCGAGGCCGGCGCCGGCGAGAACTGGCATGACTTTGTGCGCTGGACGCTGGACCAGGGCTGGCCCGGCCTGGAAAACATGGCGCTGATTCCCGGCACCATGGGCGCTGCGCCGGTGCAGAACATCGGGGCCTACGGCGTCGAACTGCAGGACCGCTTCGACTCGCTCGACGCCATCGACCTGCAGACCGGTCAGGCGCTGAGCCTGGACGCCGCCCAGTGCGGTTTCGGCTACCGCGATTCGGTCTTCAAGCATGCGGCCCCGGCCGGAGGCGAGGCGGGTGGCCTGGGGCTGGCCGGGCGGGCCCTGATCACCCGGGTCAGGTTGCGCCTGCCCAAAGCCTGGAAGCCGGTACTGGGTTACCTGGACCTGGAGCGCAAGATGGCCGACAGCGGCATCGCCGAGCCCGGTCCGCGCCAGATCTTTGACTGGATCTGCGAGATCCGCCGCGCCAAGCTGCCGGACCCGGCCGTGATCGGCAATGCCGGCAGCTTCTTCAAGAACCCGACCGTCAGCCCCGAGCAGTGTGCCGACATCATCGCGCGCGAGCCGAAGATCGTGCACTACCAGCTGGACGACGGCACCGTCAAACTGGCCGCGGGCTGGCTGATCGATGCCTGCGGCTGGAAAGGCAAGTCCATCGGCCAGGCCGGGGTCTACGAGAAGCAGGCGCTGGTGCTGGTCAACCGCGGCGGCGGCGACCCGGGCGAGGATGGCAGTGGCCCCCGTGGGGCCACGGGTGGCGAGGTCATGACCCTGGCCAAGGCCATCCAGACCAGCGTCTACGAGCGTTTCGGCATTCTGCTGGAGCCGGAGCCGGTGGTGGTCTGAACGGGGCCTGCCGCATCTGCCAGGGTAATGTGGCGCAAGCGGAGTCGTTTAAATGAGAGTGCTTCCCATTTGAGCCGTTTGAGGACGGGTCAGCCAGCGGTTGATGCGGGGGGCGGAAACAGAAAAGCCCGCACGGGGCGGGCTTTCGGTAGGGAGCCGGGCTGAATTACTTCAGCTTGGTTTCCTTGTATTCCACATGCTTGCGAGCCTTGGGATCAAACTTCATGATCGCCATTTTCTCGGGCATGGTCTTCTTGTTCTTGCTGGTCGTGTAGAAGTGACCGGTGCCGGCCGTGGATTCCAGCTTGATTTTTTCGCGTCCGCCTTTGGTTGCCATGATTCAGCTCCTTAAGCTTGGCCACGTGCGCGCAGGTCGGCGAGCACAGAGTCGATACCATTCTTGTCGATCAGACGCAGGGCGGCGCCGGAAACGCGCAGGCGGACCCAGCGGTTCTCGGTCTCGACCCAGAAACGGCGATATTGCAGGTTCGGCAGGAACCGGCGCTTGGTTTTGTTGTTGGCGTGGGAAACATTGTTTCCGACCATCGGGCCTTTACCCGTTACTTGACAGACGCGTGCCATGAGGACACTTCGCTTTCTTCAAAACGGCGGTCACTGACGTGAGCGCCTCACCTCGCCAGTAGGGTGGCGGTAACCCATGAATCGCTGGAAGATCCAGCAAAGCCAAAGATTATAGCCCAACTGGTCTTCCTGGGGCCGCGCGCAGCGCAGGCCGTTCCAGGGTACCCGCGGGACCGGCTTAGCCGGGCCGCTGGGTGCGCCCCCTTGAGGGGGCTGAGGGCCGCGGCTCCCAGCCTGCCTGCGCAGGCTGGGACGGCCCGAAGAGACTGAGCCTCCGGCGTAGTCACCTGCGAGCCACACGAAGTGGGCGAGAGTCGGGGGTGTTTTACTCCTGCTGCTCCAGGAAGCGCTGGGCGTCCAGCGCGGCCATGCAGCCGGTACCGGCACTCGTGATGGCCTGGCGGTAGACGTGGTCCTGCACGTCGCCGGCAGCAAAGATGCCGGGCGCCGAGGTCTGGGTGGCAAAACCCTTGAGGCCGCCCTGGGTGACGATGTAGCCGTTTTCCATGGCCAGTTGGCCATTGAAGATCTCGGTGTTGGGGGCGTGGCCGATGGCGATGAAGCAGCCCTTGAGTTCCAGGTCCTCGGTGCTGCCGTCCACGGTGCTCTTGAGACGGATGCCGGTCACGCCGCTGGCGTCCCCCAGCACCTCGTCCAGGGTCTGGAAGGTCTTGAGCACGATCTTGCCGGCCTTGACCTTCTCCATGACCTTGTCGACCAGGATGGGCTCGGCCTTGAACTTGTCGCGGCGGTGCACGAGGTAGACCTTGCTGGCGATATTGGAGAGATAGAGCGCTTCCTCGACGGCGGTGTTTCCGCCGCCGACCACGCAGGTCACCTGGTCGCGGTAGAAGAAACCGTCACAGGTGGCGCAGCCCGAGACACCGCGGCCCATGAATGCCTGCTCGGAGGGCAGGCCCAGGTACTTGGCCGAGGCGCCGGTGGCGATGATGAGCGAGTCGCAGGTGTAGGTGCCGCTGTCACCTGTCAGGGTGTAGGGGCGCTTGCTGAAATCGACCTGGTTGATGTGGTCGTAGACGATCTCGGTCTTGAAGCGCTCGGCGTGGGCCAGAAAACGCTGCATCAGTTCCGGGCCCTGCACGCCATCCACGTCGGCTGGCCAGTTGTCGACTTCGGTGGTGGTCATGAGCTGACCGCCCTGGGCCATGCCAGTGACCAGCACGGGGTTGAGGTTGGCGCGCGCGGCGTAGACGGCCGCGGTGTAGCCGGCGGGGCCGGAACCCAGGATCAGGACCTTGGCGTGTTTGTTCTGCGACATTCTGTGATCCTTGCTTGTTTCGTGAATCTTTTGGTCAATAATCAATGCGCCGCGTACCGTGCCGCGGTTGATGGCCAGGGAGGAGACCGGAAAACCGGCCGACTCGCCATTGTATGAACTCAACCATGCACGCGCAGAATGACCGAACTATGTCAATGCTGACCAATCAGGATTTGTTGCGCCGGGTTCCGCTGTTTTCCATGCTGTCGGACGAGCAGTTGCACGCGCTTGCAGCGGCGGTGGTGAAGCGCCGCGTCAAGCGGGGCGAGCGCGTCGTCCAGCAAGGGGAAAAATCGGACGCCCTGTCCATCATCCTCTCGGGGCGCGCACGCGTGCTCATGACCGATACCGGCAACGGTCGCGAAGTCATCCTGGCCACCCTGCAGTCGGGCGACTATTTCGGCGAGATGAGCCTGATCGACAACGACGTGCACTCCGCCTCGGTCGAAGCCGAGACCCAGACCGATGTGCTCGAACTGGGACGCACGGAGTTCCTGCGCAGCCTGGCAGATAGCGCGCCCATGGCCTACGGCATCATGCGCGGCCTGGTGCAGCGCCTGCGCCACGCCGACCGCAAGATCGGTTCGCTGGCCCTGATGAGCGTCTATGGCCGCGTGGCCAATGTGCTGCTCGACGCAGCCAAGGCCGCGCCAGCGGGCGACATGATCATCCGCGACAAGCTCTCGCGCCAGGACATCGCCAAGATGGTCGGCGCCTCGCGCGAGATGGTCAGCCGCGTCATGAAGGATTTCGAGGAGCAGGGTTTCGTGACCCCGCTCGACGGCGGCGCCATGCTCGTCAAGGAACGACGTTCCAAGCCGCGCTGAAGCCGGCGCCTCCAAGCGGGTGAGCGTACCCGCCGACCGCATCCATGACCTACCGACTCCACACGCTCAATTCCGAAGACTCCGGCGCCGCGGCGCCTTCGCGCTCCGGCCGCGGCCGCTTCGCCGGCGAAGTTCTGCTGTTCATCAGTTTCGTTCTGCTGGCCTACTGGCTGCTGGCCCTGACCAGCCACAACCTGCTCGATGCCGCCGGGTCCACCTCGGGTGACGGTGCCCCCGTGCGCAACCGGGGTGGCCAGCTCGGCGCCTGGCTGGCCGATGCCAGCTATTACCTCTTCGGCTTCTCGGTCTGGTGGTGTTTTGCCGCGGCGGTGCGGGGCTGGCTGTCGGCGCTGGCGCGCTGGCTGCGCGGCCCGGAATTGCCCGTCGAAACTACAAGCGCCCCATCGTGGCTGGCGCGCTTCGTGGCCAGCCGCGCCAGTTTCTGGGGCGGCCTGGCCCTGCTGATGCTGGCCAGCACGGCGATCGAGTGGGCACGCTTCTACAGCCTGGAGCCGCGCCTGCCGGGGCACGCGGGTGGTGTGCTGGGGTACCTGGTGGGGCCGCTGGCGATGCGCTGGCTGGGTGTCACCGGCTCGGCGCTGCTGGCCATCGGCCTGTGGGTGCTGGCCATGGGCCTGGTGTTCCGGTTCTCCTGGGGCCATGTGGCCGAGCGCATCGGCGCCGGGGTCCACGATTTCATCGAATCGCGTCGTGTGCGCCGCGAGATGGCGCAGGACCTGGCCCTGGGCCAACAGGCGGCCCGCGAGCGCGAGGAGGGTGTGCTGGAGGAACGCGAGGACTTCATCGAACACCACACGCCGCCCGTGCTGGTCGAGCCCGTGCTGGTGGAGGTGCCGCAGAGCACGCGCGTGGCCAAGGAACGCCAGAAGCCGCTGTTCAGCGACATGCCCGACTCCAAGCTGCCCCAGGTCGACCTGCTCGACGGCGCGCAGACACGGCAGGAAACCGTGGCGCCCGAGACGCTGGAGATGACCAGCCGCATGATCGAGAAGAAGCTCAAGGACTTCGGCGTCGAGGTGCGGGTGGTGCTGGCCCAGCCCGGCCCGGTGATCACACGCTACGAGATAGAACCCGCCACCGGTGTGAAAGGTTCGCAGATCGTGGGCCTGGCGAAGGACCTCGCGCGCAGCCTGAGCCTGGTGTCTATCCGTGTGGTCGAGACCATTCCCGGCAAGAACTTCATGGCGCTGGAATTGCCCAATGCCAAGCGCCAGTCCATCAAACTGTCCGAGATCCTGGGCTCGCAGGTCTACAACGAGGCCAAGTCCATGCTGACCATGGGCCTGGGCAAGGACATCGTGGGCAACCCGGTGGTGGCCGACCTGGCCAAGATGCCACACGTGCTGGTGGCCGGTACGACCGGCTCGGGCAAGTCGGTCGGCATCAACGCCATGATCCTCAGCCTGCTGTACAAGGCCGAGGCGCGTGACGTGCGCCTGCTCATGATCGATCCCAAGATGCTGGAGATGTCGGTTTACGAGGGCATTCCGCACCTGCTGGCGCCCGTGGTGACCGACATGAAACAGGCCGCGCACGGCCTGACCTGGTGCGTGGCCGAGATGGAGCGCCGTTACAAGCTCATGAGCAAGCTGGGCGTGCGCAACCTGGCCGGCTACAACCACAAGATCGACGAAGCCAAGGCCAAGGAACAGTTCATCTACAACCCCTTCAGCCTGACACCCGAGTCGCCCGAGCCGCTGGACCGGCTGCCGCACATCGTGGTGGTCATCGACGAGCTGGCCGATCTGATGATGGTGGTGGGCAAGAAGATCGAGGAGCTGATCGCGCGCCTGGCGCAGAAGGCGCGTGCCGCCGGCATCCACCTGATCCTGGCCACGCAGCGACCCAGCGTGGACGTGATCACCGGCCTGATCAAGGCCAACATCCCCACGCGCATCGCCTTCCAGGTCTCCAGCAAGATCGACAGCCGTACCATCCTGGACCAGATGGGCGCCGAGGCCCTGCTGGGCATGGGCGACATGCTCTACATGGCCAGCGGCACCGGCCTGCCCATCCGGGTGCACGGCGCCTTTGTCAGTGACGAGGAAGTGCACCGTGTGGTGAAGTACCTCAAGAGCCAGGGCGAACCCGACTACATCGAAGGCGTGCTCGAAGGCGGCACGGTCGACGGCGAGGACGGCCTGCCAGGTGAGGGCGTCCCCGGCGGCGAGAAGGATCCCATGTACGACCAGGCGGTGGAAATCGTCCTGAAAAACCGCAAGGCCAGCATCTCGCTGGTGCAGCGCCACCTCAAGATCGGCTACAACCGCGCGGCACGTCTGGTGGAAGACATGGAGAAGGCCGGCCTGGTCAGTGCCATGAGCACCAACGGCCAGCGCGACATCCTGGTGCCGGCGCGCGCAGAGTGAACCCCATGAAAAAACTGCTTGCTATATTTTCGATAGCCGCCTGTGCCATGACGGCGCGCGCCGACGGCCTCGGTGCGCTGGAGCTCTTCCTGAAGACCGCGACCAGCGGCCGCGCTGATTTCACCCAGGTGGTGACGTCGCCGTCGCGCGAGGGCCAGGCGGCGCGCACGCGCAACTCCAGCGGTACCTTCGAGTTCCAGCGCCCGGGGCGTTTCCGTTTTATCTACGGCAAGCCCTTGGCCCAGACCATTGTGGCCGATGGCCAGACCCTGTGGCTGCATGACCTGGACCTGAACCAGGTCACGGCGCGTGCCCAGTCCAGTGCCCTGGGCAGCACGCCTGCGGCATTGATCGCTTCCGCCGCCGACCTGCGTGCCCTGCAGGCCGACTATCAGCTGGCCAACGGGCCCGAGCGTGACGGCCTGCAGTGGGTGGTGGCCACACCGCGTGCGCGCGACGGCCAGGTGCAGAGCGTGCGCGTGGGCCTGCGTGAAGTGGAGCAGGGTGGCAGGAAGACGGCCGAGCTGGCTGCGCTGGAGATCGTCGACAGCTTTGGCCAGCGCTCGCTGCTGAGCTTCAGCCGTGTGCAGCTCAATGTGAACCTGCCGCCCGAGACCTTCCGCTTCAAGCCGCCGGCCGGGGCCGACGTGATCCGTCAGTAATCAGTTCAGTTGGCGGCGATGGCCTCGCGCACCGCGCTCAGCTGCCGGCGCGAGACCGAGAGCAGTTCGTCCGTGCCGCTCAAGCGCACGGCCCAGCCCTCGCCCTCTTCGGGGTCGTCGTGTTTCTCCAGCGCCCGCACGGCCCGCCGGGCCACCAGGGCGTTGCGGTGCACGCGCATGAATTGCGTGGCGTACTTTTCCTCCAGCTCGCTCAGCGCGCCGTCCAGGATGTAGGTCTTGGCGGCCGTGCGCACGGTGACGTATTTGAGCTCGGCCTTGAAGTACAGCACCTCGGCCAGGGGCACGCGCTCGGTGCGTCCGCGCTCCTGGATCAGCAGCGCTTCCTCGGGCGCCGCCGTGCCCGCGTCCTGGCGGCCGCGCAGCAGGCGTTCGACCTTCTGCAGCGCCTGCTGCAGCCGCTCCAGCCGCACCGGTTTGGTCAGGTAGTCCACCGCCTCCAGTTCGAAGGCCTGCACCGCGTGTTCGGCGTGCGCCGTCACGAAGACTACGGCCGGGGGACGCGGCAGATTGCGCAGGGTCTGCGCCAGTGTCAGGCCGTCGGCGCCGGGCATGTGGATGTCCAGCAGGGCCAGGTCGTAAGGCTGGCGGCGCAGCAGCTCGACGGCCTGGGTGGCGTTGGCCGCCTCCCCCTCGATGCTGACTCCTGGCGCCTTGCAGTCGCCCAGCAGGGTGCGCAGGCGGCTGCGGGCCAGGGCCTCGTCGTCCACGATCAGGACGCGCAGTGTGGTCATGCCGGCACCTCCATGCGCACCTGGTAGATCCCGTCCTTGAGCACAGTCTGGAAGCTGCACTGCACATCGTGCAGCAGGCGCAGGCGATCGCGCACATTGTCCAGCGCCACGCCATGGCCATGCGGGCCGGGACCAGACGGCACGGTGTTGGTCACCTTGATCACCACGGTGGAGCCGCGGCGCTGGGTCGAGATGCGCACCTGCGCACCGGTCGGGCTGGGCTCCACACCGTGGCGCACGGCGTTTTCCAGCAGCGGCTGCAGCAGCAGGGGTGGTAGGCGGGCGCCGTCGGCCCGGGGGTCCAGCGCCCAGTCGAGCTGCAGGCGCTCGCCGAAGCGCACCTGTTCAATGTCCAGGTAACGCCGGGCCAGCGCAATCTCGTCGCCCAGCGTGACCGATTCGCCCTGGTCGACCAGGGCATGGCGGAACAGGTCGCTCAGGTCTTCCAGCAGGGACTCGGCCTTGGCCGGCTCGGCGCGCACCAGTGCGATCGCGCTGTTGAGCGTGTTGAACAGGAAATGGGGGCGGATGCGCGACTGCAGCTCGGACAGGCGGGCCGCCGTGTCAGCCGGTGTCCGGCTGCGGGTGCGCAGCGCCAGCACGGTCACCAGCACGCCGGCCAGCAGCGCGCCGCTGCCGGCGCTGGCCAGCCAGGGCGCCGGGCTGAGCAGGCCGGCCAGCAACAGCATGCTGCAGCCGTAGAGGCCGGCCAGGGCGCCCAGCAGCACACCGGCGGCGTACTGGGCCGGGCGCGGCAGGCGCCCCAGGGGCCGTTTGAACAGGCAGGCCACCACCAGCCAGAACACCGTGGCGGGCAGGGCGCTGCCGGTCAGCAGCGCCAGGCGCACGATCCAGTCCAGCGCGGTGTTGGCGCCGTACATGGCGCCCACGGCCACCACGGCCTCCACGAAGAGCACCGCGCGCAGGGCCACGCCCACCTGGCAGGCGTCGTAAATGAGTACGGCGGGCGCGGCGCTGACCGGGCTTTCCGGAGCCAGCTCCTGGAAGGCCGATAAAATCTGGGTGTCTTTCATGGATGATGGGGATCGGCCTTGGGGCCGCCCCCATTATTGGTGAAATGACCGTGGTCGCACAATGGCCATCACGCCAGCCCCGCCCACCTTTCTCTTACCGCCCGCCCGCCATGTCCCAAAACCAACTCGACAAGAAATCCCAAGCCTGGTCGGCGCTGTTCTCCGAACCCATGAGCGACCTGGTCAAGCGTTACACGGCCAGTGTGTTTTTCGACAAGCGCCTGTGGCACGCGGACATCACCGGCAGCCTGGCGCACGCCGAGATGCTGGCCGCGCAGGGCATCATCGGCGCGGCCGACCTGGCCGCCATCCGCGACGGCATGGCCCAGATCGTTGCCGAGATCGAGACCGGCAAGTTCGACTGGAAACTGGACCTGGAGGACGTGCACCTCAACATCGAGGCCCGCCTGACCCAGCTGGTGGGTGACGCCGGCAAGCGCCTGCACACCGGGCGCAGCCGCAACGACCAGGTCGCCACCGACGTGCGCCTGTGGCTGCGCACCGAGATCGACCTCATCAGCAATCTGCTGACCGACCTGCAAAAGGCCCTGGTCACCGTGGCCGCCCAGAACGTGGACGTGATCCTGCCCGGCTTCACCCACCTGCAGGTGGCGCAGCCCGTGAGCTTTGGCCACCACATGCTGGCCTATGTGGAAATGTTCTCGCGTGACGCCGAGCGCATGGCCGACGTGCGCCGCCGCGTGAACCGCCTGCCGCTGGGGGCTGCCGCGCTCGCGGGAACGAGCTACCCCCTGGACCGTGAGCGTGTCGCCCGCACCCTGGGCATGGTGGATGAGAACGGCGATGCCTGCGTCTGCCAGAACAGCCTGGACGCCGTGAGCGACCGTGACTTCGCCATCGAGTTCACGGCCGCAGCGTCCTTGGTCATGGTGCATGTCAGCCGCCTGAGCGAGGAGCTGATCCTGTGGATGAGCCAGAACTTCGGCTTCATCAGGATTGCGGACCGCTTCACCACCGGCTCGTCCATCATGCCGCAGAAGAAGAACCCCGACGTGCCGGAGCTTGCACGTGGCAAGACCGGCCGCGTGGTGGGGCACCTCATGGGCCTGATCACCCTCATGAAGGGCCAGCCCCTGGCCTACAACAAGGACAACCAGGAAGACAAGGAGCCGCTGTTCGACACGGTGGACACCCTGAAGGACACGCTGCGCATCTTCACCGAGATGGTGGGCGGCCAGCCGAACCCCGCCACCGGCCAGCTCGAAGGGGGGATCACCGTCAACGCCCCCGCCATGGAGCAGGCCGCGCTCAAGGGCTACGCCACCGCCACTGACCTGGCCGATTACCTGGTGAAGAAGGGCCTACCCTTCCGCGACGCGCACGAAACTGTGGCGCACGCCGTGAAAGCCGCCGTCAGCCACGCCTGCGACCTGTCCGAACTGCCGCTCACCGTGCTGCAGCAATTCAACAAGACCATCGAGAAGGACGTGTACGACGTGCTCTCGCTGCGCGGCTCGCTCAATGCACGCCACACCCTGGGCGGCACCGCGCCGGCCCAGGTCAAGCTGCAGATCGAACGCCACCAGGCCCGTCTGGCGGCCCTCTGAATCCCGAAAGATCCACGATGTCTGCCACCCATACCCTGAGCTGGACCGAAGAACTGGTGCTCGGTGACACCCGCACCGATCACACCCACCAGGAGTTCATAGCCCTGGTGAACGCGACCACCGCCGCCCCTCTGGAGCGCAAGCTCGCCGTCTACCAGGAGCTGGTGGCGCACACCGTCGAGCATTTCGCCCAGGAAGAACGCTGGATGCTCGCCTGCGGCATCCAGCCCGATTTCTGCCATTTCGGCCAGCACGCCAGCGTGCTGCAGGTGATGCAGGAAGTCGAACGGCGCGCGCTCAACGGCGAGATGGAATACATCGGCAGCATGATCGAGGCCCTGGTCGAGTGGTTCCCCTCGCACGCCAACAGCATGGACGCCAGCCTGGTGAGTTATCTGCAGGAAAAGGGCTACGACACCACGACCGAGACTTTCAGGGAAGGGGCCCCCGCCGCGACCGAGGCGGCGGTGCCATCGTGCGGCCACGCGCCGGACGAGCCCTGCGCCTGAGCCCGTGCTGATGCCTCTGCGCTTGCACATCCGACGACCATGAAGCAGCCGATCCGACGCATCGCCATCAGCACCGGCGGCGGTGACGCCCCGGGCCTGAACGCCGTCATCAGTTCGGTGGTCTGGGCCGCGGCCAACCGGGGTTGGGAGTGCGTGGGCATTCGCGACGGTTTCAACGGCATCCTGGCGCCGCAGCACTATGCCCAGGGCGGTGTGGAGTTGCTGACCCGTGACCGGGTGCGCGGCATCGCCCACCTGGGCGGCACCATCCTGGGCACCACGAACAAGGGCGACCCTTTCCACTTCCCCGTGCGCCAGCCCGACGGCAGCGTGGCCGAAGTGGACCGCTCCGGCGAGATCCTGGACTATTTCAAGCGCGAGGGCATCGATGCCCTGGTCATCGCGGGCGGGGACGGCACGCTGACCATCGGTAACGAATTGCACCGGCGCGGCCTGCGCGTGGTGGGTGTGCCCAAGACCATCGACAACGACCTGGACAAGACCCACACCACCTTCGGCTTCGACACTGCGGTGTCCTTTGCCACCGAGTGCCTGGACCGCCTGCACAGCACGGCCGAGAGCCACCAGCGTGTGATGGTGGTGGAGATGATGGGGCGCTACGCGGGCTGGATTGCCCTGCACGCGGGCATCTCGGGCGGCGCCCACGCCATCCTGATGCCCGAGATCCCCTACGACATAGAGAAGGTGGCGGCCGCGATCCGCGAGCGCGATGCCCACGGACGTCTTTATTCGCTGGTGGTGGTGGCCGAGGGCGCCCGGGCGCAAAAGGGCCAGCGTGCCCTGTTGGCCGGCGCTGAAGCCGGCCATGCCGAACGCTTGGGTGGCATCGGTGAGCAGGTAGCCAAGGAGCTGGCCGAGCGCACCGGCAAGGACGCGCGTGTGGTGGTGCTGGGGCACCTGCTGCGCGGTGGCAGCCCCACCAGCTTTGACCGGCTGGCGGCCAAACGTTTCGGCACGGCGGCCGTGCGTGCGCTGGACGAAGGGCACTCGGGTGTGATGGTGGCACTGTCCCATCCCAACGTCGTCTACGTGCCGCTGACCGAGGTGGCCGGTCGCATGAAGGCGGTGCCGCCCGACAGCGACACCCTGCAGACCGGGCGCGACCTGGGCATCAGCTTTGGTGACTGAACAGGCCCTAAGATCGAGAAAAATTCAGGAGAAGAAACAATGACCGTCATCACCAACATCGAAGACCTGCGGGTCCTGGCCCAGAAGCGCGTGCCGCGCATGTTCTACGACTACGCCGACAGCGGTTCCTGGACCGAGAGCACCTACCGCGCCAACGAGAGCGATTTCCAGAAGATCAAGCTGCGCCAGCGCGTGGCCGTCAACATGGAGGGCCGCACCACGCGCAGCACCATGATCGGCCAGCCGGTGGCGATGCCCGTGGCGATTGCGCCCGTGGGCCTGACGGGCATGCAGCACGCCGACGGCGAGATCCTGGCCGCACGTGCAGCGAAACAGTTTGGTATTCCCTTCACGCTCTCGACCATGAGCATCTGCTCCATCGAGGACGTGAGCAAGGGGACGGACGGCCACCCCTTCTGGTTCCAGCTCTACATGATGAAGGACCGTGATTTCATCGAGCGCCTGATCGAACGCGCCAGGGCCGCCAACTGCTCGGCCCTGGTGATCACGCTGGACCTGCAGATCCTGGGCCAGCGCCACAAGGACCTGAAGAACGGCCTGTCGGCGCCGCCGAAGCTCACCCTCCCCAATATTCTCAACATCGCCACCAAACCGCGCTGGGCACTGGGCATGCTGGGCACCTCGCGCCGCGAGTTCGGCAACATCGTGGGGCATGTGAAGGGCGTGGAGAACATGAGTTCGCTCTCGGCCTGGACGGCGCAGCAGTTCGACCCGGCGCTGAACTGGGGCGATGTGGAGTGGATCAAGAAGCGCTGGGGCGGCAAGATCATCCTCAAGGGCATCCAGGACGTGGAAGACGCCAAGCTTGCGGTCAACTCCGGCGCTGATGCACTGATCGTTTCCAACCATGGCGGCCGCCAGCTCGATGGCGCCGACTCCAGCATCAACTCGCTGCCCGCCATCGTGGCGGCCGTGGGCAAGCAGATCGAAGTGCACATGGACGGCGGCATCCGCTCCGGCCAGGACGTACTCAAGGCCCGGGCCCTGGGCGCGCAGGCCGTCTACATCGGCCGTGCCATGGCCTATGGCCTGGGTGCCATGGGCGAGGCCGGCGTGAGTAAGGCGCTGCAGATCATCCGCAACGAACTCGACATCACCATGGCCTTCTGCGGCCACACCGACATCAACACGGTGGACCGCAGCATCCTGCTGCCGGGGACCTACCCGACGGCCTGAGTCGCCTGCACGTCCAGGTGGTACAGGCCCCAAGGGCACTGGGCGTAGCGCTCGGCCAGCGGCCGCGCCGTCACATCCGCATGCCGGTCGGCGTCGAACACGGCCCACAGCGGGCCCAGGCCGCCCAGGGGCATGGGCTGGCCGTCCAGGTGGGTGGCGATGATGAAGCGGTAACGGCGCGCCTGGGCCAGCGTCAGTGTGACGCTGTAGCCGTCGATGGCGCGTAGCACCAGCTTGAGGGTGTTGTCCATCCGCGCGCCGGTGGCCTCCACGACCTGGCCCAGCAGCGGGCCGCGCAGGGTATGCACCTTGGCGTCGTACTCTAGCGTCGGTCGGATGGTGACCGCCGGCAGCGCGCGCAAGGCCTCGAAATCAAAGGTGTGGGCGCGGTCGAAGGCCAGCTGCTGCTTGACCATCATCTGGTCCAGGGCCGGGTCGAGGGCACCACGGTTGCCGCGGCCGATGGCGCCGCTGACCGTCAGCAGGGCAGGGCCGGCCCTCTGCGGGCGCTCCTGCGCCGCCGGCGCGGCGCTGGCCAGGGTGGCGGTGCCGATGGCGGCCAGAAATTGACGTTTTTGCATGGTGTCTCCTCAAGGGCAGGGGCGTTCCGGCACCTATTCTGCCCCCGCAGGCGCGCTATGCTTGCCGGGTGATTTCCCAGTCCCCTGTCACTCGCCCGCCCGCCTTGCGTCGCATCGCGCATCTGGACATGGATGCGTTCTACGCCTCGGTCGAACTGCTGCGTTACCCGCAGCTCAAGGGCCTGCCTGTTGTTATTGGGGGATCGCGGCGACGCCCGGACAACGCCCTGCTGCAGCAGTACGCCGATGTGCCGCTGGCTGAAATTCCCGTGGCGGCATTTCCGCTGCTCAAGGACTACGCGGGCCGGGGTGTGATCACCACCGCCACCTACGCCGCACGAGCCTTTGGTGTGGGTTCGGCCATGGGCCTGATGAAAGCCGCAAAGTTGTGCCCGCAGGCCATCCTGCTGCCCGTGGACTTCGACGAGTACCGCCTGTACTCGCGCCGTTTCAAGGAGGTGATCACCGAGATCGCACCGGTGATGGAGGATCGCGGCGTGGACGAGGTCTACATCGATTTCACCGAGGTGCCGGGTGGCCAGCGTGACGGGGGCCGCAGCCTGGCCCGCCTGATCCAGAAAAGCATCCTGGACGCCACCGGCCTGAGCTGTTCGATCGGGGTAGCGCCCAACAAGCTCATTGCCAAGATGGCCAGCGAGTTCAACAAACCGAAGGGCATCTCCATCGTGATGCCGGGGGACCTGCAGACGCTGATCTGGCCGCTGCCTTGCCGCAAGATCAACGGCGTGGGCCCCAAGACCGACGAGAAGCTCCAGGCGCAGGGCATCCACACGATCGGCGAGCTGGCCGCGCGCGAGCCCGCCTGGCTGATCGAGCACTTCGGCAAGAGCTACGGCGCCTGGCTGCATGAGGCGGCCTGGGGGCGCGATGAGCGCCCGGTGGTGACCGAGAGCGAGCCGGTGTCGATCAGCCGCGAAACCACCTTTGAGCGCGACCTGCATGCCGTGCGCGACAGGGCCGAACTGGGCGCCATCTTCACCGCCCTGTGCGAGCGCGTGGCGGCCGACCTGCAGCGCAAGGGTTATACGGGCCGCACCATCGGCATCAAGCTGCGCTACGATGACTTCAAGAGTGTCACCCGCGACCAGACCCTCCCGCACCCCACGGCCGATGCCGCCGCGATACGCCAGGCGGCAGGCCAGAGCCTCAAGCGCGTGGACCTGCAGCGCCGGCTGCGCCTGCTGGGCGTGCGTGTTGGCTCGCTCGTGAAGGCGGGTGAGGAAGTGTCCATCCCATCGACCCAGGAGACCGATCCCCATGAACACACCGCCCTGCTTTTCCCTGACGATTGAGCAGCAGATTGCCCATCTGGTGCTCGATCGACCCGAGGCCATGAACACCATGCACCCGCAGTTCTGGCGTGAGCTGGACGCGGTGCTCACCCGGTTGCATGCCGGCAGCGAGGCGCGCGTGCTGCTCATCAGCAGCACCGGCAAGCACTTTAGCGCGGGCATGGCGCTGGAGACCTTTGGCGGTGCGATCACGATGGATGACAAGAGCGCGGAGGGCCGTGCCGCCATCTTCGACCTGCTTACCGACATGCAGGCCACCTTCACCAAACTGGAGACCTTGCGCATCCCGGTGATCGCGGCCATCCAGGGCGGCTGCATCGGCGGCGCGGTCGACATGGTCAGCGCCTGCTGCCTGCGTTACGCCACGGCGGACGCCTTTTTCTGCATCCAGGAAATCAACATCGGCATGGTGGCCGATGTGGGCACGCTACAGCGCCTGCCCAAGCTCATGCCGCTGGGGGTGGTCAAGGAACTGGCCTACACCGGCCGGCGCCTGCCGGCGGCCCAGGCCCTGGGTTACGGGCTGGTGAACCAGGTCTATGACACGCCCGAAGCCCTGCTGGCCGGCGCCTTGCAGACGGCGAAGGAGATCGCAAGCAAGCCGCCTGTGGCCCTGTGGGGCACCAAGCAGGCCCTGCACTACGCGCGCGACCATGGGGTGGACGATGCGCTCAAGCAGATGGGCTGGCTGCAGGGCGCGATCTGGAGCAACCGGCACGTGCTGGAGGCCGTCACGGCCCTGAAGGAAAAGCGGGCGGGCGAGTTCCCGGCGCTGTCGCCCTTGCAGTCCTTTCGCGACATCGGTTTGTGATGTTTCCTTGCCGTGTCCAGCGTACCGTTCCGTTTCCATCGAAAGCAACCATCTTGAAACCTCTTCAGGCCCTGACCCTGTGCGTTTTCCTGGGAGGCGGCCTGGCGCAGGCGGCCGACCCGGACGACGCGACCTATGCCGCTTACGCGTGCCAGCAGTACGCGATGGCGGCGCTCAAGACCTTGGGTAAGCCCAAGGCCGATCCCTCACGCCCCGCGACACCGGTGCCGGTGAACGACGCGCGCTGGGCCGGCCGGTCCGACGTCTGGCTGGCCCAGGGCGCGCTCCATGCCCAGGCGCGTTTTGGTGCGCCCACGGTCCGTTCGGACTACCGCTGCACGGTGCAGAAGATCCCCTCGGGCGGATGGAAGCTGCTCGATCTGAACTGGCCCCAGGGCCGTCCCTGAGCCGCGATCCCCGTACTGGCGGTACAGGCGCCTCAACGCGAAATACGCCACATTTGGCCGCCACTTCCAGCGTGTCGCCGCAGGGCTTTCGTGTTTGAATCTGGGCTGGACCATCAGGAGACCCACGTGCGCACCAACCTGCCCGTCATCGACCAGGAATACGATTACCCGGCCAGTGCCATGCTGGTGTCCATGACCGACACCCGGGGCTACATCACCCATGGCAATGCGACCTTTTTTGCCGTCAGTGGTTTCAGCCCCGAAGAGCTGATCGGCGAGAACCATAATGTCGTGCGCCACCCGGACATGCCGCCCGAGGGCTTTCGTGATCTCTGGCGCACCGTCGGCAACGGCAAGCCCTGGACCGGCCTGGTCAAGAACCGACGCAAGGACGGCAGTTATTACTGGGTGCGTGCCAATGTCACACCCATCATGGAAAACGGCAAGCCGGTGGCCTACCTCTCGGTGCGTACCAAACCCGGCCGCGAGGAAGTGCAGGCCGTGGCGGGCCTGTACGCACAGCTGAACGAGGAAACCCGGGCCGGGCAGCCCAGCTTCCATCTGCAGGGCGGGCATTTGCGTTTCCATGGACTCAAGGGGCAGCTGCAACGCTGGCATGACCTGGGCCCGACAACACGCATGGGCCTGGTGCTGGGCCTCATGGTCGTGCTCGGCCTGTGGCCCGTCTGGCTAGGGCTCCAGGGCGAGCTGGCGAGCTGGCTGCAGTTCGGTGGCCTGCTGGCTGGCGCGGGTCTCGCCCTGGCGGTGTTCAAGCGGCGTTATGTGCAGGCCATCGAGCAGGTCGAACTGTTTGCGCGGGACCTGGCGGCCTGCAACCTCAAGACCTCGCTGGATTTCTCGCCCAACCATCCCATGGCCGCCACGCTGAACAACCTGCGCCAGGTGCAGATCAACCTGCGCGCGGTCATCGGCGACGTCAACAGCGAGATCAGCAACTTCAACCGCACCGCTCTGGAGATCTCCGAAGGCAGCCTGGACCTGTCGGCTCGTGCCGAATCGCAGGCCAGCAGCCTGGAGCAGACGGCTGCCTCGATGGAAGAGATCTCCAGCACCGTCAAACACACCTCGCAGATCGCCGACGAGGTGCTGCGCCACAGCGAGCAGAGCACCACCGTGGCCACGCAGGGCGGCGAGTCGGTGCATGAACTCAGCGAGCTGATGACACGCATCGACCAGTCATCCGGCAAGATGCGCGAGATCATCTCGGTCATCGAGGGCATCGCCTTCCAGACCAACATCCTGGCGCTCAACGCGGCCGTGGAAGCCGCGCGTGCCGGCGAGCAGGGGCGCGGTTTCGCCGTGGTGGCGACCGAGGTGCGTGCCCTGGCCCAGCGCAGCGGCACGGCGGCCAAGGAGATCCGGGAGCTCATCGCGCATTCGGCCGACCAGATCTCCAATGGCGCCGAGCGCATGCAGCACGCCAACAAGACCATCGAGGAGGTCGTGGAGGCGGTGCGCGAGGTGGGGGTGCTGATCAACCAGATCAGCACGGCCACGCGCGAGCAGACCGCCGGCGTGGCCCAGGTCAACGACGCCATCAACCACCTCGACCAGCTGACGCAGCAGAACGCCGCGCTGGCCGAGGAGTCCGCTGCGGCTTCCGACGGGCTCAAGGTCAGCGCCGCGTCCCTGACCCAGTCCATGCAGGTGTTTCGCCTGCATTGACCGTCAGCGCAGTGTCTACTGCCGCGCCGTGCGCACGTTGGCCGGCAGGGCCTGTGGATGGCTGGTGCGCCAGGGGTTGATGTCCAGGCCGCCGCGGCGCGTGTAGCGCGCATAGACCGTCAGTTTGGTGGGCTTGCAGCGCGTCCAGATGTCCATGTAGATGCGCTCCACGCACTGCTCGTGGAATTCATTGTGGTTGCGAAAGCTCACCAGGTACTGCAGCAGGCCGGCCTGCTCGATCTGCGGGCCGCTGTAGGCGATCTGCACGCTGCCCCAGTCGGGCTGGCCCGTTACCAGGCAGTTGCTCTTGAGCAGCGAACTCGTGAGCACCTCGCTCACGGGCTGTTCGTCGAAGGCGGCGGTCAGCAGTTCGGGCGTCGGTGTGTAGTGCGTGCATTCCACCTCCAGCCGGTCCAGGCTCAGGCCGTCGAGTTCATGGATGGGTTCCTGGTCGAACAGCTCGGGCGAGATGAGCTTCACCCCCACCGTGCCCGTCCGGCCCGAATCGCGCCAGGCGGCGACACTCAGGTCGGCGCGCAGCCGCGCCAGGACTTCGGCCGCATCGGCGAACTTCGTGTTGTTGTAGCTGTTGAGGTAGAGCTTGAAGGACTTGCTCTCGATGATGTTGGGCGTCTCGCACGGCACGGTCACGTGGGCGATCGCCACCTGCGGCTTGCCGCGCGCGTTCAGCCAGCTCAGCTCGTAGGCCGTCCACAGGTCGGCGCCCAGGAAGGGCAGGGTGGCCGGCACGTCGATCTCCTGGCGTTTCGGCAGGCGCGAGATGGGGAAAAGCAGGGAGGCGTCGTACTGGTCCTTGTACGGCGTGGCCTTGCCCAGCTGGGAGTCTTCGGCTTGGCTCATCTCAGTCCTGCACCTTCCGGCGGAACACCAGGCGGTCTGGTTCGGAGACGGCCGCATCAAAGGCGTAGCCTTCGAGCTTGAACTTCTCCAGCTGCTTCGGTGTGCTCACACGGTGGGTGGCCGCGTAGCGTGCCATCAGGCCGCGCGCGCGTTTGGCCAGGAAGCTGATCACCTTGTATTTGCCGCCCTTCCAGTCCTCGAACACGCATTCGATCACGCGCGCTTTGAGCGCTTTCGTGTCCACGGCCTTGAAGTACTCCTGCGAGGCCAGGTTCACCACGACGGGGGTCTTGTCGGCCTGCAGGCGCGCGTTCAAATGTTCGGCGATCTGGCTGCCCCAGAACTTGTAGAGGTTCTTGCCCTGCGGGTTCTCCAGCGCCGTGCCCATCTCCAGCCGGTAGGGCTGCATCCAGTCCAGCGGGCGCAGCACGCCGTACAGGCCGCTGAGGATGCACACGTGCTCCTGGGCCCAGGCCAGGTCCTCGGCCTTGAGCGTCTTCGCGTCCAGGCCTTCGTAGACGTCGCCGTTGAAGGCCAGCACGGCCTGTTTGGCGTTCTTCGCCGTGAACTTCGGGCTCCAGGCCTGGTAACGCGCCACGTTCAGGCCGGCGAGTGTGTCGCTCAGGTCCATCAGTTCGGAAATCTGCTGCGGTGAATAGCCGCGCAGGATCTCGATGAGTTCGGCCGATTGCTTGACGAACAAGGGCTGCGTGTGAGGCACGTCACCCGCGGGGGTGTCGTAGTCCAGCGATTTGGCGGGGGATAATAAAAAAAGCATGTTCTTGCGTATCCTGTATCAGGACAATTATCTCGTAGCCATCGACAAACCGCCTGGCCTGCTGGTGCACCGCACGGGGCTCGACGCTGGCGAGACGCAATTTGCGCTGCAGCTGCTGCGCGATCAGCTGGGCCGCCCGGTCTGGCCCGCGCACCGGCTCGACAAGGGCACCAGTGGCGTGCTGCTGTTCGCGCTGGATGCCGATACCGCCCGCCTGTTGGGATCGGCCATCGAGGCGCCGCAGGGCATGCGCAAGACTTACCGGGCCGTGGTGCGCGGCTGGCCGCCCGAATCGGGCCTGATCGATCACCCGCTCAAGCGCATGGAAGACGATGCCCGCGCGGCACGCCTGGAGGTGCAGGACGCCCAGACGCGTTATCGCACGCTGGCGCGATACGAGCTGCCGCTGCCGCAGGGCGATTTCCCGACGACGCGTTGCGCGCTGGTGGAACTGCAGCCCCTGAGCGGCCGGCGCCACCAGCTGCGCCGGCATCTCAAGCACATCGCCCACCCCATCATCGGCGACGCCACGCATGGCAAGGGCCCCCTGAATCGCGCGCTGGCGGCATGGCTGGGATTGCAGCGCCTCTGGCTGCATGCGCTGCGCCTGGAACTGGTGCACCCGCTGCATGGCACGGCGCTGCCGATCGAGGCCCCGCCCGGGCCTGACTGGGCGCTGTGGCAGCGCAGCTTTGATGTGCATCAAGACGGGTGGATGCGCGCTGACTAGACTGGGGCGCTGTTCCTGATCTGGAGATGCCATGAAACTTCTTGCCCACTTTGTTGTGATGCTCGGCCTGCTGGCCTGCCTGGGCGCCCGTGCCGCCGATCCGGTGACCGAGGCCATCAACCAGGCCTACGCACCCTACCGTTCCGCCCTGTTCCGCACCAACAGCAAGGCGCAGGCCGAGTCCGAACAGGCGATGGCCCAGGCCCGGCAGGCCTGGCAGGCTATCGTGGACCGTTACGCGGCCCAGCCCCCCATCCCCTACGACCGGGATCCCGGATTCAGCACATCCCTGCAGGCTGTGGCCAAGGTGTATGAGCAGGCCGCCGGCGAGATCGGCCAGGGCAAGCTGGTGCAGGCGCACGAAACGCTGGAACAGGCGCGCGACATCATGGCCGAGCTGCGCCGGCGCAATGGGGTCATCGTCTTCAGTGACCACATGAATGCCTACCATGCCGAGATGGAGCACCTGCTGGAGCAGGGGCCCACGCTGACCAGCGCTCCGCAAGCCATGCTGACACTGGTGAAGCGGGTGGGCGTGCTGGAGTACCTGGCCAAAAAGCTGCGCAGCGAAGCCCCGAAAGCCCTGCAAGGAGACGCCGACTTTGCTGCCGCCCTGCAGGCGCTGGAGACCTCGGTGGCAACCCTGCACCGGGCCGCCCTGAACCAGGACGCGGCCGCCGCGCGCGAGGCGCTGGACCGGCTCAAGGGGCCCTACAGCCGCATGTTCCTGAAATTCGGCTGAAGTACCCGGGCACAGCGGGCGCGCCGCTGGCTCAGGCCAGGTCGCGCAGCGCCGCCACCGCTTCGGTTTCCGTGCGGTAGAGGCGGTGCGCCGGGTCGGCAAGTTTCCAGCCGGCCTGCAGCAGGGTGCGCTCCACCGGCAGTTTCATGCCGCTGATGTGCAGCAGCACCCCCTGCTGGCGCAGCTGGGCGCTGAGCTTGAGCAGGGCGTCCACACCGGTGGCGTCGATGTGGTTGATGGGCTGGGCGAACAGGCAGACGTGGCGGGTCTGCGGATGCGCTGCCAGGTACTCGACAATGGCGCGCTCGAAGCCGGCCGCCGCGGCAAAATCCAGCGCTGCATCCATGCGCAGGGCGTAGGTGTTGGCGGCCAGCGGCGGCAGTTTCCAGAGATGGCGGTCGCGCAGGCTGCCGTCCGGGTGCAGGCCCACTTCGATGATGCGCGGGTGCAGTCGCTGGTAGAGGAAATGGCTCAGCGACATCAGCACGCCGGCCAGCACGCCCCAGTAGAGTTGCGGTGAGACCAGCAGGGTGATGAGGAAGGTGGCGCCGGCGATGAGGGCTTCCACGCGGGCGATGCGCCACAGGCGCAGGAACTCGCGCGGCTTGATCAGGCCCAGCACGGCCGCCACCACGATGGCGGCCAGCACGGCCTGCGGCACGTGGCGCAGCACCGGGATGAACAGCCACAGCGCCAGCAGCACGACCACGGCGGAAAACACCGTGGCCCAGCCGGTGCGCGCGCCGGCGTAGAGATTGAGCGCCGAGCGCGAGAAGGAGGAGCTGGTCGGGAAGGCGCCGCTGAAGCCGGCAGCCAGCTTGCCCAGGCCCTGGCCGATCAGGTCCTGGTCCTGGTCCCAGCGCGTGCCGCGGCGTTCGTTGTCGACCTTGGCACTGGACGCCGTCTCCAGAAAACTCACGAGGGTGATGACCAGGGTAGGCAGCAGCAACTGGCCCAGCACGGACCACTCGGGCAGGGCCGGCAGGCTCAGCGCGGGCAGGCCTGCCGGCAGGGCGCCGACCACCTGGCCGCCCGACGCCTCGAAGCCCAGCCCGCGGGAGAGTCCGGCCGCGGCCAGCACGATCAGCAGCACCGAGGGAAAGGCAGGGCGCCAGCGGCGTGCCAGCAGCAGCAGCACCAGCGTGCCCAGGCCAAAGGCCAGGGAGGGCAGGTGCCAGGCCTGCAGCGCGTTCGATGCCAGGCTGGCCCAGTCCCGCAGGCCCAGCAAATCGGGCAGCTGCGAGACGATGATGAGCACGGCCGCCGCCTGCGTGAAGGCGGTGAGCACCGGCGCGTTGACCAGGTTGAGCAGCCAGCCAAAACGCATGAAACCCAGCGCCAGTTGCAGCAGGCCGGTGAGCAGGGCCAGCCAGATGGCCAGCTGCACCCATTCGGTCGAACCGGGTGCAGCCAGCCCCGTCAGGCCGGCGCTCACCAGCAGGCAGGTCAGCGCCGTAGGGCCGACCGAGAGGCGGGTCGAAGCGCTGAACAGCACCGCCAGCAGGGCCGGCAGGATGGAGGCATAGATACCGGTGACGGGCGGCATGCCGGCCAGCACGGCGTAGGCCACACCCTGGGGAATCACCATCAGGCCCACGGCCAGGCCGGCCATGGCTTCGCTGCGCAGCAGCTCACCCGTGGGGCGGGGCCAGTTGAGGAAGGGCAGCAGGGAACGCAGACGGGTCGCGGCGGAGGGCATGGTTCAGGTCCTGAGGCGCAGGCGGTGCGGCGGGGATGTCCCCGTTTCGTCGCCGCGCAGCAGGACAGGATTTTCTGCAAGGATAGCCCAGACCGATGGTCGGCCCGCGCAGGTCCCGGTTCACCGGGGCCTGTTCGCGCGGCGGTCCAGCCAGTGGCCGACACGCAGCAACAGATGCCAGGCGCCGATCGCAGGCGGCAGCCAGCGCAGCAGGCGGCGCGGTGGCCGCAGCACCAGCCAGGCCAGCGCGCCCAGCGGCAAGAAGGGATGCTGCCGCAGCCAGAGCAGACCGGTGCGCAACTGGTCGGCCAGGGCCAGCGTCGATCGCAGGGCGCGGGCCTGCTGTGCCAGCGACGCACGCAGTTCGGCACTACGCAACAGCAGTTGCTGCTGACGCCGGGCGAGTGCATCACCTTGATGCGAGCGCATGGGACTACGGCCCCGGCTTGCCGGCGCCGAGCCCGGCGCGGTCGCGGCCAAGCTCCGTGACGCTGACGCTGAACAGGCCGCCCGGCTGGCGCAGACCTGCGCGCGCCCGTTGCAGCAGCCAGGCGCCAGCGAACAGCAGCAGCACGGCAAGCCCCCCCAGGGCCTGCAGGCGGTAGCTGTCCCAGAACAGCACGACGACGAAGGCCGCCAGCAGCAGGGCACCGAGGGCCAGCAGCAACAGGGCCAGGCCGGCCCAGAGCAGGCCATCGACGAGACGCAGCTTTTCCTGCTCCATCTCGTTGCTGAGCAAGGCCAGGCGTACTTCCATGGTCGCCACGACCGTGCCCAACAACTGACGCAGCGAGGCCAGCAGGCCTGCGCCTTGTGGGGATGCGCTCATGCCCTGCGGCTCGTCAGCGACGGGCGATCAGCATGCCCACGATCAGCCCGACGGCGGCCGCGATGCCGATCGACTTCCACGGGTTCTCGTGCACGAAGGCGTCGGTGGCCTGGCCTGCCGCCTTGGCCTGGGTGAGGGCCTGCTCCTGCAACTCCCCCAGTTCCACACGCGCTGCCTGCATGCGGTTCTGGATGCGGCCGCGCACTTCGGCGGCACTGTCGCCGACTTCGCTGGCCGACATGCGCAGCAGTTCTTCCGTATCGGCGATCACCTGGCGCAGATCGGCCATCAATTTTTCCCTCTGGGGGGCGGTGGTTTCAAACATGGTGTTTCGGCTTTCCTGAAATGAAAGATCTCTTGCGGATCGCAGGCGATCCGCAAGAGAAGGGGCTGAGCCTGGAGGCCCCCGGTCTCAGGCCTGCAAGGCCGGAGGACCGGGGCCCGCAGGGGATCAGTAGCGGTAACGCACGCCCAGGGACGTGACCTTGATGCGGTCGTCGACGTTGCCGGCGTAGGTCACGCGGTGTTCGTCGTACTGCAGCACACCCGACCACTGGCGGCTGAAGGCCAGTTCGGCGCCCACCCCGTAGGACCAGTCAAAGCCGCTCTCGCTGCCGCCGGTCACGCCCGAGCCGGCTGCGGCCGACACGTCGGTGCGCGCATACGTGCCGCCCACCTTGCCCAGCAGGCTGAAGGTCTCGCCCATCGGCAGTCGGCCGATCACGCTGAGGTTGATGCCATCGGCCGAGGTGCTGCCACCGGCACGGTTGACGGTACCGAAATCGGTGTAGCCCAACTCCATGCCGATGTTGCTGTCGGTGAAGTAGCTGCCCACATAGATGTTGTAAGCCGTGCTGTTGTTGTCCGAACCAAACAGACCGGTGCCGTCGTTCAGCTTGTAATCGGTCAGACCTGCATTGAAGCCGATGTGGCTGGTGCCACGACCGTACAGGTTGTAGATGCTGCTGGACCCGCTGCCTTGCGCCTGGACGCCAGCGCCGGCCAGTGCTGCTGCGGCGACGCACAGGCTGGACAGAAGAGTGTGGTGCATTTTTTTCATATGGAATCCTTTGAGTGGTGAGGGAATGGTCCTTTGGAGAACCGTGTCATGACCCTGAAATGCTTCGGATGTCATGAGGTCCGACCATAGGCACTCTGTCCAGGCCCGACCGTTCGTTGGCGCACATATCCGGCAAGGGTTGCCTGGGAACAACGCCCGCTGCGCGTTACCCAACAACGGCGTACGGCGTGTGAGCCAGCACACAGACCGCGGCGCGGCGCATGCGGATACTCGTCGTGCCATTCCGTGTCTTCGTGCCCCACTTTTTATCTCCAGGATCCCGACATGACCTTTCTCCAAGCCAGCGGACTCGACGCGCCGCACACCCTGTCCGTGCCCGAGCTGCATCTGAAAGCCGCGGAGTTCCTGGACCATGCGTCCAGGCTGCACCGTGAGGCGGCCCAACTGCATGCGGCGGGCGAGTCCCGGGCTGCCGATCTGCAGGTCCTGATGGCCCATTACCTGGTGGCCAAGGTGGCCGCCCATGTGGCCGAAGCGGGCAAGCAGGTGCGCTTTGCCGCGGCATCCCCCGAAAGCAGCTGGCATCCGCCGGCTTATGGGCGCGCCATCGACGACGCCGCAAGCAGGGCCGTGGGCTCAGCTGCCAGTCACCGGCAAGCCGTTCGCGCCTGACGGGGCGGGCTGGGGCCGAAGGGGCGGCAGAAAAAAGAAAGGCCGGTGCGACGGCACCGGCCCGGCGCGACGTCCGGGCGCCTAGCGGAGGTCGCCGGCCAGTGAGGCCAGGGTCTCGGCGCTGACCGTGAGGTGGGCCGGGTAGTTGGTGTGGTCGCAGCCGACCTTCACACCGGCACCGGCCTTGACGGCGGCGCACATGGCGGGCGTGAGTTCGAAGCGCACGAAGTGCACGGCCGAGGTCTTCTCCTCGTTCTCGCGGTCCAGGTCCTCGTCGGCAATCGCGTAGACGCGCGGGTAGCCCTCGACCTCGACGAACATGCGGTCTTCCACCCCGATCAGGCGGGCCAGCTCGCGCTTGCGCTCGTTGATGTCGGGGTACTCGATCATCATCGTGGCCTTCCAGTTCGTGCCGTCCGGCACCAGCGGGGCGTAGGCGTGGATCTCGTCCAGGATGCCTTCCTCTTCGAAGATCTTCTCGATGCGCAGCATCTCCTGGATCTGGTAGCGGATGGTGAGCTCCGATTCGAACTGCAGATTGATGTGTTCGCCCAGCAACACGCTGCGCAGCTTGCGGTGGGCGATGACCTCGCCCTTGTGCGCCTTGCGCCACTTGCTGTAGGCCTCCAGCGACATGAGGTTGTCGGGGGTGATCTTGCCGGTGAGTTGCATGTCCATCTCCAATGTCCTTACTTCAAGCCATAAGCCATGCGCACCAGGCTCAGCGGGTGCTGCAGCTCGGGTGCGCCCAGGCCGTTGACCTCGAAACCCTGCGCGATGTGGTGGCCGCCCAGCGGGCAGTCGGAGCTGATGTAGTCGGGCTTCGTTCCGTCCTTCATGGTGGCCATGGCCTTGAACACCGGCTTGCCGATCTTCATGGCCTGCTGGTGGTAGGCCTTCTTCACGCCGAAGGTGCCGGCGTGGCCCGAGCAGCGCTCGATGGTGTTGATGGTGGTGTCCGGGATCATCTTGAGCATCTCTTCGGTCTTCTTGCCGATGTTCTGCACGCGGCCGTGGCAGGGGATCTGGTAGCTCACGTTGCCCAGCTTCTGCGGGAACTCGGTCTTGAGCAGGCCGTCACGCTTGCGCGCCATCAGGTACTCAAAGGGGTCCCACATGGCTTCCTTCACTTCCTGCACCGCGGTGTCGTCCGGGTACATCAGCGGAATCTCCTGCTTGAACATCAGGGTGCAGCTGGGCACAGCCGACAGGATGGCGTAGCCCTCCTGCGCGTACCTGTGCAGTACGGGAATGTTGGCTTCCTTGCTGCTGTTGACCGAGTCCAGGTCGCCGAGCTCCAGCTTGGGCATGCCGCAGCATTTCTCCTTGCTCACCAGCACGTAGGGGATCTCGTTGTGGTCGAGGATCTTGAGCAGGTCGTGGCCGATGCCGGGTTCGTTGTAGTTGACGTAGCAGGTGGAATAGATGGCCACCTTGCCCGGTGTCTTCTCGCCGTTCTTCACGGCATAGGGCTGGCTGTCGGCCGCGTCCGAGCGGAACTTCTGCGTGGCCAGGGAGGGCAGCCAGGCGTTTTTGTCCACGCCAGCCACGCTTTCCATTACGCTACGCGCGGCCTTGGTGTGGGTCACGGCGTTGGCGATCTGCACGACGATGGGGATGCCGGCAAAGGAGCCGTGCAGGTCGGTGGAGGCCAGCAGCTTCTCGCTGGTGGTGACCTCGCCCTTTTTGAACTTGATGGCCTTGGCGCGCAGCATGGTGTGCGGGAAGTCCAGGTTCCATTCGTGCGGCGGAGTGTAAGGACACTTGGTCATGTAGCACAGGTCGCACATGTAGCACTGGTCGACCACCTTCCAGTAGTCGGGCTTGGCCACACCGTCGACTTCTCCGGTCGCGCTTTCGTCGACCAGGTCGAACAGCGTGGGGAAGGAGCCGCACAAGCTGACACAGCGGCGGCAGCCGTGGCAGATGTCGAAGATGCGTTCGAGTTCCTTGAAGGTGGACTCTTCGTTGTAGAAGTCGGGGTTTTTCCAGTACAGCGGATGTCGGGTCGGGGCTTCCAGGTTGCCTTCGCGCGCCATGGTGTGTCCTCTTTGTTGTGTCGGTTGGAAAAAGAACACTCGGGTGAGCGTTCTTTCAGCAACCGCTACGCCTCGCGGCGTAGCGGAGGGACAGGGGGATCAATCCACCAGTTCGTTGAGAGCCTTCTGGTAACGGTTCGCGTGCGAGCGCTCGGCCTTGGCCAGAGTCTCGAACCAGTCGGCGACTTCGTCGAAGCCTTCCGAACGGGCGGTCTTGGCCATGCCCGGGTACATGTCGGTGTACTCGTGGGTTTCGCCGGCGACAGCGGACTTTAGGTTGTCGCGGGTCGAGCCGATGGGCATGCCGGTGGCGGGGTCGCCGGACTGCTCCAGGAATTCCAGGTGGCCGTGGGCGTGGCCGGTCTCGCCTTCAGCGGTGGAGCGGAACAGTGCTGCCACGTCGTTCTGGCCTTCCACGTCGGCCTTGTTTGCGAAGTACAGGTAGCGGCGGTTGGCCTGCGATTCGCCGGCGAAGGCGTCCTTCAGGCACTGTTCCGTTTTGGAACCTTTCAGTGCGGGCATGGCTATCTCCTTGTGGGGTTGAAAACACGGGAACGCTTTGAACGGGTCAAAGACAGCGGTCAGCGTAGTCCGCCGTGCCTTGCTGCGTCTAATTGGCACTTTCAATATGTCGCATCGCCTCTCACTATGAATAATTGCTATTTATATTGATTCGCAATAACGATCGTCTCCCCCTGCCGTGGAGGCCGATCCGGCGGGTCTGGAGTTACGTTAAAGTAAACGCATTACGCATAAGTGAATTGTCTGCCCGAGGAGCACACATGAACACCTCATCACGCACGGCGACCGACCTGCCGGCGCCACCGCCGATCCAGCAGCTGCACCACTACGCCTACCGCGCGCGCGACGCGGAAGAGACGCGGCACTTCTACGAAGACATCCTGGGCCTGCCGCTGTACCACATCATCCAGAGCGACCACGTGCCCAGCACGGGTGAGTACTGCCCCTACACGCACTTCTTCTTCCGGCTGCAGGACGGCTCCTTCATCGCCTTCTTCGACCTGGGCGACGACGTGGCCGCCGAGCCCAGCCCGAACACGCCGCGCTGGGTCAACCACATCGCCTTTCGCGTGGACAGCATCGCGCAGCTGGAAGCCATGAAAGCGCGCCTGCAGGCGCATGACATCGAGGTGATCGGCGTGACCGACCACCACGTCTTCAAGAGCATCTATTTCTTCGATCCCAACGGCATCCGGCTCGAACTCTCGGCCCAGGTGGCCGACGAGTTCCAGATGCTCAAGGAAAGCACCACGGCCCACGACCGCCTGAATGCGTGGACGGCGCGCAAGCAGGTCTGGCGCCAGGAGCGCGCGGCTGGCAAGGTGGCGGCCCCGCTCAAACCCCAGCAGAACGACCGGCCCGAAGTGGGCGGCCGCAGGCCGGCCCAGGTTTGAGCATGGACACGCCCTTCACCAACGGCTACGAGTTCACCCAAGGCACAGGCTACGCCCTGCCCGCGTACCCCTTTGTCGAACCGCCCGAGTTGAAGCGCGGCGAAGTGCGGCGTCACCCCATCGTCATCGTCGGCGCGGGCATCACGGGCCTGACGCTGGCCTGTGGCCTGGCCCGATTGGGCATACCCGCCGTGCTACTGGACGAGGACAACACCGTGGGTGTCAAGGGCGCGTCCTCGCGCGGCATCTGCTACACACAGAAGTCGCTGGAGATCTTCCAGCGCCTGGGGGTGTACGAGCGCATCGCCGCCAAGGGCATCCAGTGGAGCGTGGGCCGCACCTTCGCTGGGAACGATGAGGTCTACGCCTTCGACCTGCGGCAGAACAGCAGCTACAGCCTCTCGGCCCAGCCGCCTTTCATCAACATCCAGCAGTTCTACATCGAAGGCTACCTGGTTGAGCGCATCCATGAACTCGGGCACGTGGACCTGCGCTGGAAATCGCGCGTGACAGGCTTCCAGCAGCACGAGGGCTACGCCACGCTGACCGTGGACAGCCCGGCCGGCCTCTACACGCTGGAGGCCGAGCACGTCATCGATGCCAGCGGCTCGCACACCCCTTTCCACGCCTGGACCGGCGCCACCATGACCTCGCGCCGCGGGGACGACCGCTGGTGCATCGCCGATGTGCGTTTCAAGCACCGTCCGCCGCAGGAGCGCCACACCTGGATCGAGGCGCCCTTCAACGGCAACCGCGCCGTCTGGCAGCACCTGATGGGCGACGAGGTCTGGCGCATCGACTACCAGATGGAGCCCAATGCCGATCCGGAAGTGGTAAGCCGAGAAGACGTGGTGCGCGAGCGCCTGAAACAGCAGTTTGGCCCGGACGTGGAGGCCGAAATCGTCTGGGTCGGCCCCTACGCCTACCGCAGCCAGTGCCTGGACAGGCTGCGTATCGGCAGCGTCTTTTTCATGGGTGACACGGCCAAGATCGTCAGCCCCTTTGGCGCGCGCGGTGGCAACACCGGTGTGGCCGATGCCGACAACCTGGCCTGGAAGCTGGCCGCCGTGCTGCGTGGCCAGGCGCGCGCCAGTCTGCTGGACAGTTACAACGACGAGCGGCACGAGGCCGCCGCGCAGAACGTCATGGTCACCAACCGCACGGCGCGTTTCCTGCGCCCGGCTGACGGCGTCGAGCGCACCTTCCGCAGCGCGGCCATCAGCCTGGCGCGCCAGCATCCCTTTGCGCGCGCGCTCATCAACACCGGCCGCATGGCCGTGGCCAACAGCTACACCCGTTCCGCCATCTGCGAGCGCAGCGGCGGCCTGTCGGTGCAGAACGTCAGTTTCCGCTGGGCCGACCACAGTGCCGGCTGCGTCAACGACCTGATCGCATGGGCGGGCGGCCGGCTGCTGGTGCTGGTGTTCGGCGACATGTCGCACGCGGCCACGAAACGCCTGCGTGACATCAGCGCTGCGGCGGATGTGCGCGCCGTGCAGGTGCTGGGGCCGGACACCCGGCCGCAGGCGCGTGAGCACGTGATCGACCCTCACGGCCATCTGCAGGGCGCCTGCCATGTCTTCGGCCATGCCTGGGCCCTGGTGCGGCCCGACGCCTACATTGCCGCCACCGGCGAGAGCGTGGACGCCGGCCTGATCCAGGCGATCGAGCGCGCGATCGGCATCCAGGAGTAAGCCATGAAAACCACCCCCCATTTCCAGGATGCCGACGCCTTCTACGAGCAGCTGCTGGACGCGCACACCGGCCTCACGCGCGAACAGTCCGAACTGCTCAATGCCCGGCTGATCCTGCTGCTGGCCAACCAGATCGGAGCGAAGGAGGTGCTGGCCGAGTGCATCCAGGCGGCCAGGGAACTGCCCCGGTAAAATCAGGGCAGTTCCCAAACACCCCATGGAACGGCGCCCATTCGGGCGCCGTTCTTCATTTTTGCCTGCACCATGACCGACACCGTCCAGCAACCGGGCCTCAACAGCCTGTCCAAGTCCTTCGAACCCGCCGCCCTGGAGGCGCATTGGGGCCCCGAATGGGAAAAACGCGGCTACGGCCAGGCCGGTTTCCGCGGCACGGGCCAGGCCAAAGCCGGTGCACCGTCTTTCGCCATCCAGCTCCCGCCGCCCAATGTGACGGGCACGCTGCACATGGGCCACGCCTTCAACCAGACCATCATGGATTCGCTCACGCGCTACCACCGCATGGCGGGCGCCAACACGGTCTGGGTGCCGGGCACGGACCACGCGGGCATTGCCACGCAGATCGTGGTGGAGCGCCAGTTGCAGGAGCAGAAGGTCAGCCGCCACGACCTCGGCCGCAAGAACTTCGTGGCCCGCGTCTGGGAGTGGAAGGAGCAGAGCGGCAACACCATCACCACGCAGATGCGCCGCATGGGCGACAGCGTGGACTGGAGCCGCGAGTACTTCACCATGGACGACAAGCTCTCCAAGGTGGTGACCGAGACCTTCGTGCGCCTGTACGAGCAAGGGCTGATCTACCGCGGCAAGCGCCTGGTCAACTGGGACCCGGTGCTGCAGTCCGCCGTGTCCGACCTGGAAGTCGAGAGCGAGGAGAAGGACGGTTCGCTCTGGCACATCGCCTACCCGCTGGCCGATGGCTCGGGCAGCCTGACCGTGGCCACCACCCGCCCCGAGACCATGCTGGGTGACGTGGCCGTGATGGTGCACCCCGAGGACGAGCGTTACAAACATCTCATCGGCAGAAAAGTGACCCTGCCCCTGGTGGGCCGCGAGATTCCGGTGATCGCCGACGCCTACGTGGACAAGGAGTTCGGCACCGGCGTGGTCAAGGTCACGCCGGCCCATGACCCCAACGACTACCAGGTCGGCCAGCGCCACAAGCTGGAGCTAATCTGCGTGCTGACGCTGCAGGCCACCGTCAACGACAACGCCCCCGAGAAATACCGTGGCCTGGACCGTTTCGTGGCACGCAAGGCCATCGTCAAGGACCTGGAAGCCATGGGCGCCCTGGTGGAGACCAAGAAACACAAGCTGATGGTGCCCATCTGCACGCGCACCGGCCAGATCGTCGAGCCGATGCTGACGGACCAGTGGTTTGTCGCCATGAGCAAGGTCAGCGACAAGGACCCGACGGCCAAGAGCATCGCGCAGAAGGCCATCGATGCCGTGGACAGCGGCGCGGTGAAGTTCGTGCCCGAGAACTGGGTCAATACCTACAACCAGTGGATGAACAACATCCAGGACTGGTGCATCTCGCGCCAGCTCTGGTGGGGCCACCAGATCCCGGCCTGGTACGACGAGGCCGGCAATGTGATCGTGGCGCGCAACGAGGCCGAAGCGCAAGCCAAGGCGCCGGGCCAGAAGCTCACGCGTGACGAGGACGTGCTCGACACCTGGTATTCCTCGGCCCTCGTGCCCTTCAGCACCATGGGCTGGCCTGAACAAACCGAGGACTTCGATCTCTACCTGCCGTCGAGCGTGCTGGTCACGGGCTACGACATCATCTTCTTCTGGGTCGCCCGCATGATCATGATGACGACCCACTTCACGGGCAAGGTGCCCTTCAAGCACGTCTACATCCACGGCCTGGTGCGCGACGCGCAGGGCCAGAAGATGAGCAAGTCCGAGGGCAATGTGCTGGACCCGGTGGACCTGATCGACGGCATCGCCCTTGGTCCCCTGCTGGACAAGCGCGTGGTCGGCCTGCGCAAACCCGAGACCGCGCCCCAGGTGCGCAAGAACACCGAAAAGGAATTCCCCGCAGGCATTCCCGCCTTCGGCGCCGATGCGCTGCGTTTCACTTTTGCCTCGCTGGCCTCGCTGGGCCGCAACATCAACTTCGACAGCAAGCGCTGCGAGGGTTACCGCAACTTCTGCAACAAGCTCTGGAACGCCACGCGTTTCGTGCTGATGAACTGCGAGGGCCACGACTGCGGCCTGAAGGAGCACGGCGCCGGCGAATGCCTGCCCGGCGGTTACCTGGAGTTCAGTGCAGCCGACCGCTGGATCGTCTCGCTGCTGCAGCAGGTCGAGGCTGAAGTCGCTCAGGGCTTCGCTGACTACCGCCTGGACAACGTGGCCAACACCATCTACGACTTCGTCTGGAACGAGTTCTGCGACTGGTACCTGGAAATCGCCAAGGTACAGATCAACACCGGCAACGAGAGCGTCCAGCGCGGCACGCGCCGCACCCTGATCCGTACGCTGGAGACCATCCTGCGCCTGGCGCACCCGCTGATCCCCTTCATCACCGAAGAGCTGTGGCAGAAGGTGGCGCCCGTCGCCGGCAGAGCCGGTGCTTCGGTGAGCGTGGCCGCCTACCCCGTGAGCCAGCCCGAGCGCATCGACGCCGCAGCCATGGCCGAGGTGGCCCGCCTGCGCCAGTTCGTCGACGCCTGCCGCAACCTGCGTGGCGAGATGAATGTGTCACCCTCCACGCGCCTGCCGCTGTACGCCGTGGCCAGCAGCGCTGGCGAGACGGCTTTCCTGGAGCAGTGGGCGCCGGTGCTGCAGGCCCTGGCCAAGCTCAGCGAAGTCAAGGTCTTCAAGGCCGAGGCCCAATGGGCTGCTGCCGCGCAAGCTGCCCCGGTGGCCGTGGTGGGCGAAGCCCGCCTGTGCCTGCACATGGAAGTGGATGTGGCCGCCGAGAAGGCGCGCCTGGGCAAGGAAGCGGCTCGCCTGGAAGGTGAGATCGCCCAGGCCAAGGGCAAACTCTCCAACGAGGCCTTCGTGGCCAAGGCGCCGCCGGCCGTGATCGAGCAGGAGAACAAGCGCATGGCCGATTTCACGGCGACCCTGGCCAAGATCCAGGACCAGCTGGCCCGCCTGAAGTGACACATTTCCCAGGGAGAATCGGGACCATGAACAAGATCAAGACCGCCGTTTTCCCCGTCGCCGGCCTGGGCACGCGTTTCCTGCCGGCCACCAAGGCGGCGCCCAAGGAGATGCTGCCGGTGGTGGACAAGCCGCTGATCCAGTACGCGGTGGAAGAGGCCTACGCGGCCGGCATCCGCCACATGGTCTTCGTGACGGGCCGCAACAAGCGCGCCATCGAGGACCACTTCGACACTGCCTACGAGCTGGAAAACGAGCTGGCGCAGAGCGGCAAGCAGGCCCTGCTGGACCTGGTGCGCTCGGTGCAGCCCGACGACATGCTGTGTTCCTACGTGCGCCAGCCGCGCGCCCTGGGCCTGGGCCACGCTGTCTTGTGTGCCGAGCACCTCACCGAAAACTCGCCCTTTGCCGTGCTGCTGGCCGACGACCTGATGATGGGCCCGCCCGGTGGCACCCCGGTGCTGGCCCAGATGGCCGAGCAGTTCCACAAGCTGAACAACTCGGTGATCGCCGTGCAGGAAGTGCCGCAGGAGCAGGTGCGCCGCTACGGCATCGTGGCGGGCCAGCCCGACGGCGAGCGCCTGCTGAAGATCAGCCACATGGTGGAGAAGCCCGCGCCTGACAAAGCACCGTCACGCCTGGCCGTGGCCGGTCGTTACATCCTCACGCCGGCGGTGTTCGAGCAGATCCGACTGCAGCCGCGCGGTGCGGGCGGCGAAATCCAGCTGACCGATGGCATTGCCGGCCTGCTCCAGCACGAGGCCGTGCACGCCTACACCTATGCGGGCAAACGCTACGACTGCGGCAGCAAGGAAGGGTTTCTGGAGGCCACGGTAGAACTGGCCCTGGCGCACCCCGAGGTGGGGGCGAATTTCCGCGCGTATCTGAAGTCGCTCAAGGTCTGAGACCTGAGCCCCGAACTTGCGAAGAAATCGTAGCGAGCGACCTGAGCGCAAGGCGGACGGAGCACAGGAACCGGAACGTACTTGCTGTACGTGAGGATTCCGCGCACCGCCCAACGCGGCGATCAGGGTGCGCAGTAGATTTATTCGTAAGTTCTTACTTGCGTTTGAGGACGTGGATGTAATCCTTGCCCTCGGTGGTCTGCTCCAGCAGCTCGTTGCCCGTCTGCTTGGCAAAGGCCACAAAATCACGGACCGAGCCGGCGTCGGTGGCGATCACCTTGATGGTCTGGCCGCTGGTCATCTCAGACAGGGCCTTCTTGGCCTTGAGGATGGGCAGGGGGCAGTTCAGGCCACGGGTATCGAGTTCTCGGTCAGCGTTCATCACAGGTCCAGGTTGGCGGGTAGCCGTGATTTTAAGCAATCCGGCCTTCAGGTGGCAGAACCGGGCTCCTGTGGGGACTTCCAGCCCTCCATGAACTGCGGGGTGTGCCCGCGCGAGCGCAGCCAGTCGGCCAGGGCGTAGCCGGTGCCGGCAGGCCAGCACCGGACCTTCTCCGGGCTGAACAGCCGGTAGTCCACCAGCTCCGGCGAGAGCTGCACCTCACCCTCGCAGCGCGCGTGGTAGGCCACGATGAGCTGGTTCATGCGCTGGAAGTCGTAGACGCCGATCATGTTCAGCTCCTGCGCCTGCAGGTTCGTCTCTTCCTGGATTTCGCGTGCAATGCCCTCTTGCGGTGTCTCGCCGGCCTCCATGAAACCCGTGATCAGCGCGTACATCTTGCCTTCCCAGGCCGCATTGCGCGCCAGCAGGATCTGGCCCTGGTACTCCACCACGGCCGCCAACACGGGCACCGGGTTGTTCCAGTGCGTCCAGCCGCAGGCCGGGCAGCGCAGGCGCTCTTTCGGGCCGCCGTCCTCCTGCAGGCTGATCAGGGCCAGCGGCGTGGCGCAGGCTGGACAGTAACGGAAGTCCTGGCTCATCAGACCAGAGTTTCAGGCCGGGAAGACGCCAGTGGACAGGTAGCGGTCCCCGCGGTCGCAGACGATGAAGGCGATGGTGGCGTTGGTCTCGCGCGCGGCGATCTGCTGCGCGACCCAGCAGGCCCCGGCGGCCGAGATGCCGGCAAAGATGCCTTCCTCGCGCGCCAGGCGCCGGCACATCTCTTCGGCGTCGCTCTGGCTCACGTAGACCAGCTCGTCCACAGCGCTGGCGTCGTAGATCTTGGGCAAGTATTCCTGCGGCCACTTGCGGATGCCCGGGATGCGTGAGCCTTCGCTGGGCTGGGCGCCGATGATCTTGATGGCCGGGTTCTTTTCCTTGAGGAAACGCGACACGCCCGTGATGGTGCCCGTGGTACCCATGGCGCTGACGAAATGCGTGATGCGCCCGCCGGTCTGCTCCCACAGCTCGGGGCCGGTGGTCTCGTAGTGGATGCGCGGGTTGTCGGCATTGGCGAACTGGTCCAGCACCCGGCCCTTGCCACCCTGTTCCATCTGCGTGGCCAGGTCACGTGCGTATTCCATGCCGCCGGATTTGGGCGTGAGGATCAGCTCGGCACCAAAGGCCTTCATGGTCTGGGCGCGTTCGATGGACAGGTCCTCCGGCATGATCAGCACCATGCGGTAGCCCTTGATGGCCGCTGCCATGGCCAGGGCGATGCCCGTGTTGCCCGAGGTGGCTTCGATCAGCGTGTCGCCGGGCTTGATCTCGCCGCGCTCCTCGGCGCGCTGGATCATCGAGAGGGCGGGCCGGTCCTTGACGGAGCCGGCCGGGTTGTTGCCCTCGAGCTTGCCGAGAACGACGTTGCCGCGCGTGGCATTGTCCGTGGCGCCGATGCGCTGCAGGGCCACCAGCGGCGTCTTGCCGATGGCGTCTTCGATGGTGGGGTACTTCATGACCGCCACTGTGCCATAATTTCCGGCTTCCCTCTCCCTGCCCGGGTGGTGAAATTGGTAGACGCAGGGGACTCAAAATCCCCCGCCGCAAGGCGTGCCGGTTCGATTCCGGCCCCGGGCACCAGATACCCCAGACAAGGCCGCACATTCATGGAAGGTGCGGCTTTTTCTTTTGGGGCTTCGCGGTGTTACCGCTTGCTCAGTAACGCTCGCGCAGGTAGATGAAGGGCGCCTTGGGGCTGCCGAAGCGGATGCGCGCGGCGGGCGCGCGGTCGGCGGCTGTGCCGCACCAGTTGCCCAGCAGGAAGCTCAGGTCCGGGCTGGGGGCCGTGCCGGTGCTGGCCACGGGGCTGCCCGGGTTCCAGCTGCCGCACCAGTCGGTGTTCGAATCCACCCCCGTGCCCAGGTTGAGCACCAGGTCCACGCTACCGGCGCCCTTGCCGGTCGGGTTGATGCGGAAGTTGGTGAGACCGCCGCTCATCGTGGCCGTGGGGCTCAGGGCCAGGCTGGCGCTGGTGACAGTCAGGCTGGAGCCGCTGGCCGGAGCCACATTGCCCACGGCCAGGTTGCTGGCGGCCAGCGTGGTGCAGCGGTCGTCGGTGTTGAGCTGCCAGGTGCTGCCGTTCCAGTATTCGGCGCGCACCGGCACCAGCAGGGGCAGGGCGTCCGAGCCATAGGCGTTGAGCAGGTTCAGGCGGCCCAGCACCATGCCCGTACTGCCCAGTTTCCTGGCAGTGCAGCCTGCGCCGCTGCAGGTACCGCTGGTACTGGCGTTCATGTCCGCCGCGGCCATGACGGCCGTGCCGTCGGTGACCAGCACACCCAGGTCCAGACTCCAGAAGGGGTTACCGGCATTGGTTCGTGTGTTGGCGCATTGGGTCGGGGTGCTGGCGTCCAGCGTGCCCGGTGTCACCGTGCCCGGTCGGCTGAAGCTGGCCGCGGCTGTGGACGCGGTGTAGACCCCCGCGGCCCAGGTCGCGGTCGGCGCACCGCCAAGCCGGCTGACGAGGTCACAGCCCTGGTTGGCGGTGGTCTGGTCCTCGGCCACCAGCGCGGGCACAGGCAGCACCACAGGCGGTACGAGGGCGCCAAAGCGTGTGGCGTCGTAGTTCAGGGTCCTGGCATCGAAGCCATTGCGCGCCTCCAGCTGGTAGGCTACACCCAGGCGGGCCTGGCCCATGTAGGTGAAGTTGCGTGTGGTGCCGGGACAGGCGGGTGTGACGCTGCCCGAGACCAGGGTGTAGCGGTCGGGGGTGAAACGGCCGAACAGGGGGCTGTTGGCCGTGATGCCGAACAGGCAGCCGTACTTGCCGAAGGTGGTGGGGTTGGTGGCGAAGCTGCCGGTGGTGTTGCGCACATTGGCGTAGCTGTCGGCGATGCAGTCCGCGGTCTGGTCCACCGCGGTCCAGGTCCGGTCATAAATGCCGCGCGGGCTGCTGCTGTCGCTGGCCGGGTCGTAGCCGAGGAAGCGGAAGTGCCCCACCTCGCTGTAGATGAAGGTGCTGCCGGTGGAACTGGAGGCCGTGGCCGTGGGGAAGCTGCCCGGGGCGATGCTGCCCACGGCCCAGCCTGCCGCATTGGCCGCCACGGCCGTCGGGTTGATGGTGGGCACGGCAGCCGCCCCGGCATAACCTGCCGTGGCGGTGCCCACCGTCATGCTGAAGCTGTCGCTGCCGGCGCGCAGGGCCGGGGTGCCGGTCAGGGCCGCATTGCTGGCGGTGCTGCTCAGGGTGTTGAAGTTCAGCGGGCGCACCGAAAAGGCGTCGATGGAGCAGGCGGTGGCGGTACCGTCGCTCACGATGGCCACCAGGTTGCTCCAGGCATCGGGAATCGTGAAGTCCGCGCTCTGCCTCTGGCCGGCGTTGGAGGTCGCAAAGCTCAGTGTCTGCGTGCCGCCAGCCACGGCCGTCTTGCCCTGGCAGGTCGCGCTGCAGTAATTGGCCTGCGAACTGTTGAGCACGCAGGCGCCGTCGCTGTTGTCGACCAGCTTGACGTTGACGTTCTTGGTGCCCGAGAGCACATAACCGGTCTGGATCTGGCTGTTGTTGATGGCCGCCACATTGAGCTTGAAGGGCGTGCCCGCCAGCTTGGTGTAGATGCGGCCCTGCAGGTAGTTGTTGACGGCGATGGCGGGTGTGCCGTAAGCCTCGTCGATCACGGCGAACCCCGAGGCCACGCCGCCGCTGGGCGGCACCACGGTCTGCGCGCAGATGCGCAGGCTGTCGATCTCGTGGATGTTGGTCGAGCCGCCGGTGGAGCCGGTGAAGGAGATCTGCCAGTTGGCGGGGACCGGGGCTTGCGGGTTGCCGGGGTACAGGGCCAGGGCGCGGGCAAAGGCGTCGAACGAGGGGATCAGGGCCGCATAGCTGTCGCCCACGCCTGTGGTGTCGCGGTTCACGGCCACCTGGGTCTCCGGGGTGGCGGCCCCTGCATTGCGCGCGTCCACCACGATCTGGTAGCGATAACCCGGCCCGCGCGTGGTGCCGGCGACGTCGATGGGCGGGTTGAGATTGGCCGCTGTGCCCTGCAGCCAGCGGTAACCCGTGGTGCCGCTGCCCGAGCCGCGAACGCCCACCGACTCGACACGGAAGCCCGGACCGCCCTGGCGGCCCTCGGTCGGGTTCTGGTAGTTGCCGTACTCGTCCAGCGCCACGCCGATCCAGCCGCCGGCGAAGCCGTTGATGGCGGTCTGCTGCGCATAACCCAGCGAGCCGCCATAGGCGCCGGGCACCGCCGGCACGTTGTAGTCCGAGAGTGTCACGGCAATGCCGTCGGCGCCGCTGCCGTTGTAGGCGTAGTGTAGGAATTCGACCGAAATGTAGTTGCCGGCGGCCGGAAAGGCCGCCGGCACGGTGGCCGCCTTGGCGTTGTTGCCGGTGTTGTTGGTCAGGCGCAGCACGTTGCCGGCAATGATGCTGGGCTGGATGCCGGTGCCGTCGCTGATCGAGGTGATCCAGTTCTGGCTGAAGATGGTCGAGGGATTGAGGTTGGTGCGGTTGAAGTTGTCGCAGATGCAGGTGACGGGGACGCCCACCGGGATGTTGCTGGGCGGGCTGCAGATGAAGGCAGTGACGTTGTAGACCGCGCCGGTGGCATTGCCATTGCCGTTGCCCGTGCCGCCGAGCCGGTTGTTCGCGGCATCCACGATGGTGTCGTTGTCGACCAGGTTCAGGCCCAGCGTTCCCGTGCCCGTTCCGGTACTCGCAGTCACGGTCCAGGTGGTGCCGCTGCCGCTTACCGTGCTGATGCTGGCGCCGCTGACGCCGCCACCCTGCACCAGCGCAAAGTCGGCCGCGTCCACGCCCGTTACAGCCTCGCTGAAAGTCACGGTCCAGGCCACACTGGCGGCGCCGTTGGTCGGGTCGGTGTCGGCGCGCACGATGGTGCTGACCGTGGGCACCGTCGTGTCCGGGGTGTATCTGACCGAAATGCTGATGAGGTCCACCCGGACTTCCTGAGTTTCACCTCCGCCAGAATTGTTTTTCTCTGCGGCCAGTACCACGCCGAACTGTGCGCTGTTGATGTCAGCCACAGTCCAGCCTGTTCCCCAAAGGTCGGTGGGGCTGCCGTAGCTGGCCGCCTCCCAGCTCGTTGTGTAGTCGGTGCCGCTGGCCTTGTCGTCTCCGACAACGTTTCCTCCCTGGATCAGCCGTACGCTGTTGTCCTGGGCTACACGACCACCATCTGTGCGGTTGACCTGACGACGGATGACGACAGAGATGCCATTGATGGTTGCACCAGCCGGTATCGCAAAACCGTAGTTCGTGCAGCGCAGATACTCGCTCTCATCGCTGTTGCCCAGTAAGACGGTGGCTCCGCTGTCGTTCTGCGTTTGCGCGCGGTCGGTGTTGTTCCAGTCTTCCGATCCGCCGTTCCAGTTCAGCTGGTTGCAGGTGCCGGGTGTGAGGGTGACCGTGGTCTGGGCCCAGAGTGACCCCAAAGGCAGTCCGAGCAGGGCCAGGGTCAACAGGAGGCGGGGCAGGCGTTTCAAAGTCATCTCCGCTCAGAAAGTCACGTCCAGCCGCCGCTCAAGGTAGCGTGCGCCGGGGTTGGGGTTGGGACAGTTCCCACCGGCTGGCTGGTTGCAGGCGGTGGAGGTCACGGTCCAGACGATGGGGCCGCCGTTGGTGCCGGGCGTGGCGGTACAGGTCACGGTGACCGTGTAGGCCGAGAGCGTGGGAGCCGCGGGCACGAAGCTGGTGCTGGCGGCGCAACTGCCATCGCGCAGCTGGCTGTACAGGCCCCATTCGACGCCGCTGCGCGCGGCCTCGTAGGTGCGCACGCCCTGCACGTCCAGCGCCGAGCCGATCTGCTGGCCGGTGGAGACGCTCAGGATGAAGGCGCCCAGTGCGGTCAGCACCACCAGGATGAAGATGGCCGTGACGGCGGTGAAGCCGCGCTGGTCTCGGTTGGAGCGGCTGCGTTTCATGGCGAGTTGTCCACGCGGATCTGGTGCTGCAGGCTCACGGTCTCGGCGTTGGCGCCCAGGCCAGAGGTCACGACGAGCCGGATGTCGAGCAGGCCGTTGCGGCCGCCCACACCGGGGGCGTAACTCACGGCACAGGTGGCGCCGGTGCCGGTGGCGGCGTTGGCCGTGACCAGCAGGGCGGGCGCACCGGCCGGCGGCGTGGGCTGCGCGGCGAGGAAACCGTAGTTGGCGTGGCGTTGCACCGGACCCGCTGTCGCCGTGGGGCAGCTGTAGGTGACGGCGCGCGTGCCTGCGGGCACCACCTGGAAGCGCCCGTTGGGCGATGGCAGGGGGGTGGACTGGTTGGCAAAAGGGTTGTTGGCCAGAGTCACGACGTTGCCGGCGACGCCTGCAATCCGGGCCCGGTTGCAGTTGGCGCAGACGTCGCCATCGGCATAGGCATTGGCCGGCGCGTTGCCGGGGCCCAGGTTGTAGATCACCACGAAGTCGCCCGCGGCCATGGCCGGCAGCGGGCCATGCACGTCGAAGCTCAGGTCGGTCGCATCGTTGAAGCTCAGGAAATTGCCGCTGGTGGAACCATCGCTCGGGTCGCGGTAGCGGCCGCCGGCGCTGGTCATGATGAACTCGATGTAGGTCACGCCCCCCACGGTGGCCACACGCAGGCTGTTGGGCAGGGCCAGACGCACGTCGCGGGTGATGCGGCGCAGGGCCACGTCGGCGGTGTCGGTGAGCTCGGCGCGGCGCACCGAATCGAAGTAGCCGTCCACCGGCGCGCGGATGAACACGGCCACGATGGCGGCCAGGATGCCGGTGATGACGATCACGATGATGGCCTCGACCAGCGTGAAACCCGCTTGCCGCGCCAGGGAATGAGGGCGTGCTGTGTTCATGGCAGGGCGTTGGGCGCGTAGCGTGTGCGGTAGCCTTCGAGCACCACGGTGTCGGTGCCGAAGGTGACGCTGACGCGGATGAACAGAACCTCATCGCTGCTGGGAATGCCGCCGAGGGCTCCAGGCGACACGACCACACGCGCTTCGTAGCCCAGCGGGAAGGCGACGCCGGCCAGGCTGGTGGTGATGACGGCACCGTTGTAGTCCGTGACCTGGTCCCAGGGCGTCAAGGCACTGCCCCGGGTCTCGGCGGGTGTTCCCCCCGCACAGCCGGCCGCACTGGTGGCCGTGGTCGCGTTGGCATCGTCCGGGTCGCACCAGCCGTGGCTTTGCAGGCGCACTTCCTCCAGCACGCTTTCGGCGATGGCCAGCATCTGCTTGCGCACCATGGGGTCGGCGCTGCGGCTGGTGGTCTGGTCCAGCACCAGCAGGATGCCGCTCAGGCCCACCGTGACGATGATGATGAAAAAAATCAGCTCGACGAAGGTCAGGCCGCGCTGGCGTGAGCGGCGCTGGCGCGTGCGCGGGTCAGTGCACATGGCCGGTCTCCGCTTCCACGGTGACGGTCCAGGGATCCTCACCGGTGACCGTGTAGCTGGCGGCGGCACCGGGCCGGCCCAGCGGGCTGAAAGTCAGCGTGGCCGGGCCGGCCAGCGTGACGTTGGCCGGGGCGCACAGCTGGTTGTCGGGGCCGCCGCAGCGCCGATCAGGCGAGGGCAGGGGCAGGTTGCGCGGGAAGTTGCCTGCGCCGGGGTCTTCCGGGCTGACGTTGTCGATGCTCAGGCTCAGGTTGTTGCCGGCCAGCGCCACGCGCACATTGCGGCGTTCGGCCACGGCGCTCTTGCGTGCGTATTCCAGCGTGGCGCGCACGGCGTCGCGGTAGCCCACTTCGTCGAAGCCCTGCGTGAGGTTCACGCGCGGCAGCGCGAAGACCGCCAGGATGCCCAGCAACACCAGCACCATTATCAGCTCGATCAGGGTGAAGCCGCGCGCGCGGCGGCGGGCGGCCAGGGTGTACCGGGGGGGAGACATGCAGCGATTATCCGGGGGTTCTCAGACCGCCCGCAAGCCGCTGGCCACCGTGGGGTAACGCAATCTGAGGCGCAATTCACGCTTCATGCGCGTGTTTTCGAGCCGGCGCGACTCGCTCATGAAACTCAGCAGCATGGGCGGCAGGGCCTTTGTGGCCTGTTCGCGGGCCAGACGCGGGGGACGCGGCAGGCCGTAGAGCCCGGCGGCGAAGTCCACGTAGTCGCCCATTTTCAGCTGGCTGTCGTCGCTGGCGTGGTACACGCGTTGCGCCGCGCCGCGCCACAGGGCGGCCAGGCAGGCGCGCGCCAGGTCGTCGGCGTGGATGTGGTTGGTGTAGACGTCGTCCTCGGCGCGCAGCACCGGCGTGCCCTTGAGCAAGCGTTCGCGGGGTGTGCCGCCGGCGCGGTCCGGCGCGTAGATGCCAGGGATGCGCAGGATGCTGCTGCGCACCCCCGCGCTGCGGCCGACAAAACGCACATGCCGCTCGGCCGCCACGCGCCGGCGGGCGCGGGCGCTATCGGCCCGCAGGGGGCGTGTTTCGCTGACCCATGCGCCGCCGCAGTCGCCGTAGACCCCGCTGGTCGAGCCGTAGACCAGGGCGGCCGGAGGTGCGCGCAGGCGCAGCGCGCGCAGCAGGTTGCGGGTGCGCGCATCGTCCGTGCCTTCGCCGGGCGGCGGGGCCAGGTGCAGCACCCGGTCGGTCAGGCCGGCCAGGCGTCGCAGGGTGGCGGGCTGGTCGAGGTTGCCGGTCAGCGGCGTGATGCCGCGGTCCCGCAGTTCGCCCAGGCGGATGGGCGAGGAGGTGAGCGCCAGCACCCGTACCCGGGCGGGCAGGGCGGCGGCGGCACGCAGGCCCACGTCGCCGCAGCCGACGATGAGCACACGCTGGCGTCGGAAGCGCATGGGCCGCGCAGCTGAAGGGCTTGTCAACACTGGCAAAATTCCTGTCTTTGCGTCGAAAACTGTTCAAGGATAACGAAAAGATGTCGACCCACCAGGTCACCGTGCAGCCCAGTGGCCGCAGTTTCGAGGTTCTCCCCGGCGAAGCCATCCTCGCCGCCGGCATCCGCGCCGGCATTGGCCTGCCCTATGGCTGCAAGGACGGGGCCTGTGGATCCTGCAAATGCAGGAAGATTTCGGGGGCGGTGGTGCATGGCCCGCACCAGAGCAAGGCCCTGAGCGAGGCCGAAGAGGCCGCCGGTTATGTGCTGACCTGCTGCGGCGTACCCCAGGGTGACGTGGTGCTGGAATCGCGCCAGGTGACCGAGGCTGGTGCCTTCCCCATCCGCAAGATGCCGGTGCGCGTGAACGAGATGCAGAAGGTCTCGCCCGATGTGATGCGCCTGGTGCTGCAGTTGCCGGCCAATGACAGCTTCCAGTTCCACGCCGGTCAGTACGTCGAGTTCCTGCTGCGCGACGGCGTGCGGCGCAGCTACTCCATGGCCAATGCGCCGCACAGCCGCGTTGGCCAGCCCACCTCCACGCCGCCCGTGGGTGCCACCATGGAACTGCACATCCGCCACATGCCCGGCGGCAAGTTCACCGACCATGTGTTTGGTGCCATGAAGGAAAAGGAAATCCTGCGCATCGAAGGCCCTTACGGCAGCTTCTACCTGCGCGAGGACAGCGACAAGCCCCTGGTGCTGCTGGCCTCGGGCACGGGTTTCGCGCCGATCAAGGCGCTGATCGAGCAGATGCAGCACAAAGGCATCACGCGTCCGGCCACGCTCTACTGGGGCGGGCGCCGCCCGGCCGATCTCTACATGCACGACTGGGTGCTGCAGAAGACGCAGGAGATGCCCAAGCTGCGTTACGTACCCGTGGTGTCCGACGCCCTGCCCGAAGACCAATGGACCGGCCGCACGGGTTTTGTGCACCAGGCCGTGCTGCAGGACTTTGCCGACCTTTCGGGCCATCAGGTCTACGCCTGCGGCGCGCCCATCGTGGTCGACTCGGCACGCCGCGACTACGTGGCACAGGCCGGGCTGCCCGAGGAAGAGTTCTACGCCGACGCCTTCACCAGCGAGGCTGACAAGCACGTCGACATGCGGTGAAGACTAACTTCGCGCAGCGAAGTTAAGGCGCGACAGCCCCGGCCGAAGTGACAAACCCCAGCCGGGTCACAGCCGGTTCGACACCTCGATCAGATTGAAATCCGGGTCGCGGAAATAGACCGAGAGGATGGGCCCCTGCGCGCCGGTGCGTTGCACCGGGCCTTCGCTCACGGCCACGCCGCAGGCGGCCAGGTGCGCCTGCACCTGGTCCAGCGGGACCGCCGTGAGAAAACAGAGATCGGCCGAGCCCGGTGTGGGCCGCCGGGCTTTGGGCTCGAACTCGCGGCCGCTCTGGTGCAGGTTGATCTTCTGCGCGCCGAAGGCCAGGGCCTTGCGGCCGGCGCCGAAGGTGACCACCTCCATGCCCAGCACCCTGCTGTAGAAGGCACAGCTGGCCTCGACGTCGGCCACGGTCAGCACGAGGTGGTCGAGGCTGTCGATGCGCACGGGCCTCAGAACTCCAGGCTGTCGGCGATGGCCTTGATGCCGGCCTTGGCGCAGGACTCGTCGGCCTCGCCGCCCGGTGCCCCGGAAACACCGATGGCGCCCAGCATGCTGCCGCCGCCTTGGATGGGCAGGCCGCCACCGGCCGCGATGACCCGCGGCACATCGCGGATGGCGCTCATGGGTTTGCCGGCCTGGGTTTCACGGCCGAAGTCCAGGGTCGACTGGCGAAAGCTGGCGGCGGTCCAGGCCTTGTCGGTGGCGACCGTCACCGTGTGCGCGCCGGCAAAGCGGTCGCGCAGCAGAACCTGCAGCAGGCCCGTGCGGTCGACCACGGCCACGGCCGTCTGGTAACCCTGCTTGCGGCAGGACTCGAGCGCCGCCTGGGCGGCCTTGAGGGCGGCCTCGGGTGTGAGGGTCCGGGTCTGGAACACGGCTTCCTGCGCCAGGGCGCTGCCGGCCAGGGCCAGGGAAAAGAGGGTCAGGGTGATGCGTTTCATGGGGTCTCCCGCGGGTGGGTGGATCGGTCCTGCATCGTATACCGCAACGGGTATGAGCAGGCGAAACCCGAGCAGTCTGCTGCTTTATTCGCCCAGGTAGGCCGCGCGCACGGCCGGGTCGTGCAGCAGGTCCTGCGCCGGCCCGCTGAGCGTGATCTGCCCCGACTCCATGACGTAAGCCCGGTCGGCAATCGACAGGGCGCGGCTGGCGTTCTGCTCCACCAGCAGCACGGTGGTGCCCTGGCCATGCACCTCGCGCACCACCTCGAAGATCTTGTCGACCATGATGGGGCTCAGGCCCATGGAGGGTTCGTCCAGCAGCAGCAGCTGCGGCCGGCTCATCAGCGCGCGGCCCATGGCCAGCATCTGCTGCTCGCCACCGGAGAGTGTGCCGGCCAGCTGGGTGTGGCGTTCCTTGAGGCGCGGGAACAGGCCGTACATGCGCTCCAGGTCGGTCGCGATGCCGTCCTTGTCGTCGCGGGTGTAGGCGCCCATGAGCAGGTTTTCGGCAATGCTCATGCGCGTGAACACCCCGCGCCCCTCGGGCACCATGGCCAGGCCCTGGCGCACCAGGTCCCAGGGGCCCTGGCCGCGCAGGGCCCGGCCCAGGTAATGCAGCTGGCCCTGGCAGGGCAGGGTGCCGGTGACAGCCTTCATGGTGCTGGTCTTGCCCGCGCCGTTGGAGCCGATCAGGCAGACCAGTTCGCCGCGCCTGACCTCGAAATCCACGCCCTTGACGGCCTGGATGCCGCCGTAAGCCACCTTCAGGCCGTGGACCTGCAGCAGCACTTCCTTGTCTAGACTCATGATGCGGTGGCCTCCGCCGCGGCCTTGGCGCCGGCGTGGCCCAGGTAGGCTTCAATGACCTTCTCGTTCTTCTGCACGTCGGCCGGGGTGCCCTCGGCGATCTGGCGGCCGTAGTCCAGCACGGTGACGCGGTCACACAGGCCCATGACCAGTTTCACGTCGTGCTCGATCAGCAGCACGCTGACACCGTCGGCGCGGATGCGCTCGATCAGCGCGCGCAATTCCACCTTCTCGGTGGCGTTCATGCCGGCGGCCGGTTCGTCCAGCGCCAGCAGCAGCGGCTCGGTGGCCAGGGCGCGGGCGATCTCCAGGCGGCGCTGGTCGCCGTAGCTCAGGGTGCGTGCCTTGTAGTCGCCAAGGTGGCCGATGCCTACGTAGTCCAGCAATTCGTTGGCGCGGCGGGTGATGTTGACCTCTTCACGCTCGAAACCGCGGGTGCGGAAAATGGCGCCCAGCAGGCCCGAGCCCGAGCGGATGTGCCGCCCCACCATCACGTTCTCCAGCGCCGTCATGTCGGCAAAGAGGCGGATGTTCTGGAAGGTGCGCGCAATCCCGGCGCGCGCCACCTCGTGCACGGCCGTGGGTTTGTAGGCCAGGCCGGCGAGCTCGAACTTGCCGCTGTCGGGTGTGTACAGGCCGGTGATGACGTTGAAGAAGGTGGTCTTGCCCGCGCCATTGGGGCCGATCAGGCCGTAGACCTGGCCGCGCTGGATGCGCAGGTGCACATCGTTGAGCGCCTGCAGGCCACCGAAGCGTTTGGAGACGCCGCTCACGTGCAAGAGGACATCGCTCATGCCGGTCCTCCCTTGGTGCGCCGCACCTTGCCGTGTTCGGGCGAGGGCCACAGGCCGCGCGGGCGCAGCAGCATGACGATGATCATGGCCAGGGCGATCAGCAGCTGACGCAGGATGGAGGCATCCAGCCGCCCGTCCGTCATGGACTGCAGCGGGCCGGCCACGTAACGCAGCACCTCGGGCAGGGAAGCCAGCAGCACCGCGCCCAGGATCACGCCCGGCAGGTGGCCGATGCCGCCCAGCACCACCATGGCCACGATCATCACGGACTCCATGAGGCTGAAGGACTCGGGCGAGATGAAACCCTGGAAGGCGGCGAACATGGCGCCCGAGACGCCCCCAAAGGTGGCGCCCATGCCAAAGGCCAGCAGCTTCATGTTGCGCGTGTTGATGCCCATGGCCTTGGCGGCGATCTCGTCTTCGCGGATCGCCATCCAGGCGCGGCCGATGCGCGAGAACTCGATGCGGTGGCAGATCACCACACTCACCACCACCAGCGCGAGAAAGAGGTAGTAGTACATCGTGACCGGTGCGACGTCGAAACCGAAGACGTTGAGCTTCTTGCCCAGGTCCAGTCCGAAGAACTTGATCGAGTCGATCTGGCCTATGCCCTTGGGGCCGTTGGTGATGTTGACCGGGTGGTCCAGGTTGTTCAGGAAGACGCGGATGATCTCGCCGAAACCCAGGGTCACGATGGCCAGGTAGTCGCCGCGCAGCCGCAGCGTGGGCGCGCCCAGCAGCACCCCCAGCGCGCCGGCCAGTAGCGCCCCCAGCGGTATCACCAGCCACAGTGGCGTGTGCAGGCCGTTGGGGAACATGGCAGCGAAGGCCGGGAAGTGGTCGCTCAGGTGCGGCGAGGCCAGCAGGCCGAACATGTAGGCGCCAATCGCAAAGAAGGCCACGAAACCCAGGTCCAGCAGGCCGGCGTAGCCCACCACGATGTTCAGGCCCAGGGCCAGCAGCACGAAGAGCAGGGCCATGTCCAGGATGCGCACCCAGGCATTGCCGTAGCCCTGCAGGATGAGCGGCAGGACCAGCAGGCCGATGGCGGCCAGCACGATGGCTATGAGGCGGTGACGGGAATTCATCTGCATGGTCAGGCCCTGTCTGCCACGCGTTCGCCCAGCAGGCCCGAGGGCCGCAGCGTGAGCACCACGATCAGCACGATGAAGGCAAAGATGTCGGCGTAATGGCTGCCCAGCACACCGCCCGTGAGGTCACCGATGTAACCCGCGCCGATGGCCTCGATCAGGCCCAGCAGGATGCCGCCCACCACCGCCCCGGCCAGGTTGCCAATGCCGCCGAAGACCGCCGCCGTGAAGGCCTTGAGCCCGGGCAGGAAACCCATGGTGTGCTGCGCGGTGCCGTAGTTGCTGGCCCACATGACCCCGGCAATCGCGGCCAGCACGGCGCCGATGATGAAGGTGGCCGAAATCACGCGGTCGGGCTGCACGCCCATGAGGGCGGCGACCCGCGGGTTCTCGGCGGTGGCGCGCATGGCGCGGCCTAATTTTGTAGCGTGCACCAACCACATCAGCGCCGCGAGCGTGAGCGCGGTGACCACCAGGATCATGATCTGCGTGGGGGTGATGCTGGCGCCGCCGAGCTGGATGGGTGTGCTGGGCAGCAGCGTGGGATAGGACTTGAAGTTGGGCTTCCAGATGATCATGGCCATGGTCTGCAGCAGGATGGACATGCCGATGGCGGTGATCAGCGGGGCCAGGCGCGGGCTGTTGCGCAGCGGCCGGTAGGCCACCTTCTCGATGCTGTAGTTCAGTGCGGCGGCCAGCACGCAGGCCACGATGAGGGCGATGATGAGCACCAGCCAGGGCGGCAGCAGGGGCTGCAGCACGCCGATGACGCTCCAGCTGACCAGGGCGCCGACCATGAGCACCTCGCCGTGGGCGAAATTGATCAGGCCGATGATGCCGTAGACCATGGTGTAGCCCAGGGCCACCAGTGCGTACATGCTGCCCAGCACCAGGCCGTTGATGATCTGTTGGAGAAAGATGTCCATTGATTCTCCCGCAGCAAGCTTTGTGCCACCTGCCGCAGGTCCCGAGAGTTATGCCTGGTTCCGACTCTTTTCGTTCAGCGCGCGCAGTGTACGCATCTTTTCGGCAATTTTGATCTCCAGGCCGCGTTCCACAGGTCGGTAGAAACCCGGCTCGGCCATGCCATCGGGCAGATAACTCTCGCCGGCCGCAAAACCGCCGGCCTCGTCGTGCGCGTAGCGGTAGCCCTTGCCATAGTCCAGCTCCTTCATGAGCTTGGTCGGTGCATTGCGCAGGTGCATGGGCACCGGGCGGGTGCCGTCCTTCTTGATGAAGGCCTTGGCCTCGTTGTAGGCCTTGTAGACGGCATTGCTTTTGGGCGCGATGGCCAGGTACACCACGCACTCCGCCAGCGCCAGTTCGCCCTCGGGGGAACCCAGGCGCTCGTAGACCTCGGCCGCATCCAGCGCCAGGCGCAATGCGCGCGGGTCGGCCAGGCCCACGTCTTCGCTCGCCATGCGCACCAGGCGGCGCGCCATGTAACGCGGGTCGGCTCCGCCGTCGAGCATGCGCATGAACCAGTAGAGCGAGGCGTCGGGGTCCGAACCGCGCACCGATTTGTGCAGCGCGCTGATGGTGTCGTAGAACTGCTCGCCGCCCTTGTCGTAACGACGCATGCGCTCGCCCAGCACCTTGAGCAGCCATTCGTCTGTGATGTGCTCCTGCTTCTGCTGGGTAGCGGCTACGGCCAATGTCTCCAGCGTGTTGAGCAGCCGGCGCGCATCGCCATCGGCATAGGCGATCAATCGGTCGCGCGCCGCATCGTCCATGGCCGGCACGGCCTTGATGTCCAGCGCGCGCTGCACGATCTGCTTCAGGTCCTCTTCGCTCAGCGACTGCAGCACGTAGACCGCCGCGCGCGAGAGCAGGGCCGAGTTGACCTCGAAAGACGGGTTCTCGGTGGTGGCACCGATGAAGGTGAACAGGCCGCTCTCCACGTGCGGCAAAAAGGCGTCCTGCTGGCTCTTGTTGAAGCGGTGCACTTCGTCGACGAAAACGATGGTGCGTCTGTCTTGCCCCAGCGCCACCTGCGCAAGCTCCACCGCCTCGCGGATGTCTTTCACGCCACCCAGCACCGCGCTGATGCTGATGAACTGTGCCCCGAAGGCATCTGCCATCAGCCGCGCAATGGTTGTCTTGCCCGTACCGGGTGGGCCCCAGAGGATGCAGCTGTGCGGCTGGCCCGATTCGAAGGCGATGCGCAACGGCATGCCAACGCCGAGCAACTGCTGCTGGCCGATGACGTCGCCCAAGGTTTTGGGGCGGAGGCGTTCGGCCAGGGGTTGGTGCGGGGCGGCGCTGGGGGGCATGCGGGGGATTCTAGGGCTTCGGGTTTTCTGTTCGCTTGTGTCCTGTCGATCGTGGCAGGCCGGGGCGAGACCCGGCTTGCCTCGCTGGCATCAGCGCATCGCAGAGAGCGATAACCTGCGAAAATCTCGTCTCGCACCGCAAAACCCAGACATGACTTACTCCGTCAAAGAAATCTTCTACACCCTGCAAGGCGAGGGCGCGCAGTCCGGCCGGGCGGCGGTTTTCTGCCGTTTTGCGGGCTGCAACCTCTGGAGCGGGCGCGAGGAAGACCGGGGGGCGGCGGTGTGCAAGTTCTGCGATACCGATTTCGTGGGCACCGATGGCACCGGTGGCGGCAAGTTCGCCACCGCCGATGCACTGGCCGAGGCCATCGAGAAGACCTGGGAGCCTCAGGGCCGGGCTGGCCGTTACGTGGTGCTGACCGGCGGCGAGCCGCTGCTCCAGGTGGACGAGGCGCTGACCACCGCGCTGCACGCGCGTGGCTTCACCATTGCGGTGGAAACCAATGGCACGGTGCCGGCACCGGCAGGGCTGGACTGGATCTGCGTCAGCCCCAAGGCCCAGGCCGAGGTGGTGCTCACCCAGGGCAACGAACTCAAGCTGGTCTACCCGCAGGTGGATGTGGACCCGTCACGTTTCGCTGGTCTGGCCTTCGAGCACTTCTTTCTGCAGCCCATGGACGGGCTGGACCGAGCGGCCAACACGGCGCGCGCCATAGACTATTGCCAGCAGCACCCCCAGTGGCGATTGGGCATCCAGTCGCACAAGATGATCGGAATTCGGTGATGTACGAGATCAGCCAGCGTTTTTTCTTTGACGCCGCCCACACCCTGCGCCGCGAGATCGAGGCCGAGGGCAGCAAGCGCGTGCACGGCCATACCTACTACGCCGAGGTGGCGGTGCGCGGCGAGCCCAAAGGCACGTCCGGCATGGTGCTGGACCTGGGTTACATCCGGCGCGAGGTGGAGGTGCTGCGCGAGAAGCTGGACCACCATTTTCTTGACGAGGTGCCGGGCCTGGGCATTCCGACGCTGGAGAACCTCTGCGCTTTCATCTGGAAGGAGCTGCAGCCCAAGGTGCCCGGCCTGGCCGCGGTGACGGTGGAGCGTCACGCCATCGGCGACAAGTGCGTCTACCGGCCTGATTGAGTCCTGCAGGGCGACAAGCCGGGCAACCGTCACGCCCCACATCCCATGCCAAGTGTTCCTGCCTCCTATTACTGGCATGGTGAAACCATCCGCAGCAGGAGCGTGAGCGATGTGGTGCCGACCGCAACCCTTGATGTGCCTGCGCCCCCGGCCAGGCTGGTGGCCGATTGGAACCGCGAGATCTCGCAGCGCCTGGAACTGGAGCCCGGCGACGTGGAGCCCCTGCCTTTGGCGCGCGCGCGCACGCGCTGGCCGGACTATCGGCTTTGTGTGCAGGCGGTGGCCGACTGGACGCGCAGGCTGGGTCTGCAGGAGGTGCTGGCCGCCAGTGAGGTGGCCCTGATGGCCTGCCGCGGCGCCAGGTACCACCATGACGGCGAACGCTATGGCGGCGCGGCCTTCTGCAATCTCTTCCTGAGCGAAGACCGGGGGCTGGACCTGCATTTCCCGGCGACCGGCCTGCGCATCCCGCTGAGCCGGGGGACGGCCGTGATCTTCGATACAGGCCAGCCGCATGCCGTCATCAAGCGCGGCAGCAGCGGCTTTGACGCGGCCGACTTCCCGCTCGACCAGGATCTCACCCAGGTCTTCCTGAGCTGGGAGCTGCCCATCGAGGACGTCCATGTGGCGCAGGCGCTGCGGATCGCCTTCGACATCGACCCCACAACCGCCTTGCGGCTGGAGGATGAGCAGGTCTGGCTGAACGGCGCACGGGCCCGGGTGTGCCCGGCGACGGGACGGTGGACCCCGTTTGGTTAACCCGTGTTGCGCAGCCCGGCCGCAATGCCGTTGATCGAGATGTGGATGCCGCGGCGCACGCGTTCATCGGCCTGACCGGCGCGGTAACGGCGCATCAACTCCACCTGCAGGTGGTGCAGCGGGTCGATGTAGGGGAAGCGATGGCGGATGGAGCGCTGCAGGGCGGCGTTGCCGGCCAGGCGCTGTTTCTCGCCGGTCAGCAGGGTGAGGGCATGCACGGTGCGCTGCCATTCGGCTTCGATCTGGGTGAACACCTTCTTGCGCAGCTTGCCGTCGCCCACCAGTTCGGCGTAGCGCGAGCCCAGGGCCAGGTCGCTCTTGGCCAGCACCATGTCCATGTTGGAGAGCAGGGTCTTGAAGAAGGGCCACTGGCGGGCCATCTTCTGCAGCAGGGCCAAGCGCTCCTTGTACGCCTTCGGGCCTTCGGCGTTCAGGAAAGTTTCCACCGCGGTGCCGAAGCCGTACCAGCCGGGCAGCGTGACGCGGCACTGGCCCCAGCTGAAGCCCCAGGGGATGGCACGCAGGTCTTCGATCTTCTGCGTGGCTTTACGCGAGGCCGGGCGCGAACCGATGTTGAGCTCGGCGATTTCGCGGATGGGCGTCGAGCCGAAGAAGTACTCGGCAAAGCCCGGTGTGTCGTAGACCAGGGCGCGGTAGGTCGCCATGCTGCCTTGCGACAGGGCTTCGGCCGCCTTGAGGTAGGCGGGGGCCGCCGGTTTGGTGGGCTGCAGCAGCGTGGCTTCCAGCGTGGCGGCCACCAGGGTTTCCAGGTTGCGCCGGCCGATTTCGGGGTTGGCGTACTTGGAGGCGATTACCTCGCCCTGCTCGGTCAGGCGGATCTGCCCGCGTACCGTGCCCGGGGGCTGGGCCAGGATGGCCTGGTAGCTGGGGCCGCCGCCGCGGCCCACGGTGCCGCCGCGGCCATGGAACAGGCGCAGCTGCACGGGCCCCAGCTGGTCGAACAGCTCGACCAGCGCGATCTCGGCGCGGTAGAGCTCCCAGTTGCTGGTGAAGATGCCGCCGTCCTTGTTGCTGTCGGAATAACCGAGCATGATGTCCTGCTCGCCGCCGCTGCGCCGGATCAGGGCGGCGATGCCCGGCAGCGCATAGTACTCGCGCATGATGGGCGCAGCCTGGCGCAGGTCTTCGATGGTCTCGAACAGGGGCACGACGATCAGGTCGTGCAGGCTGGTCGGGTCGTCCAGCACGCCGCGCATCAGGCCCACTTCCTTCTGCAGCAGCAGCACTTCCAGCAGGTCACTGACGGTTTCGGTGTGGCTGATGATGTAGTGGCGAATGGCTTCAACGCCGTAGCGCTGGCGGATCTGGCGCGCCATCTCGAAGACGGCCAGCTCGCTCTGTGTGTGCGCGCTGTAGTCCACGCCCACCACACGCAGCGGCCGCGCGTCGTTGAGCAGGCGCAACAGCAGGGCGCGCTTGGCCATTTCGTCGAGGCTGGCGTAGCGCGACTCGATGCGCGCCGTGGCCAGCAGTTCCGCGATGACCTCTTCGTGCTTGTCCGAGCTTTGGCGCAGATCCAGCGTGGCGAGATGGAAGCCGAAGACTTCCACCGCACGGATCAGCGGGCGCAGGCGCTGCTGTGTCAGCGCGGCGCCGTGCCGCGTGTTGAGCGAGGCCTCGATGGTTTTCAGGTCAGCCAGGAAGTCGGCCGCGCTGGCATAGGGGTTCTGCGGGGCCACGGCGTGGCGGGCCGCCTCGCCGCCGCTGAGTTCGCGCAGGGTGGCGGCCAGGCGGGCGTAGACACCGATCAGGGCGCGGCGGTAGGGTTCGTCCTTGCGGTGCTCGCTGGTGTCGGGCGAGTCGTCGGCCAGCAGGCGCATCTCGGGGCTGCAGCCCACCAGCAGGTCGGAGACGGACAGCTCGCTGCCCATCAGGTGCACTTCGGTCAGGTAGTGGCGCAGCGCCACTTCAGCCTGGCGGCCCAGGGCCATGGCCATGGTGTGCGCGCCCACATTGGGGTTGCCATCTCGGTCGCCGCCGATCCAGTGGCCCATGCGCAGGAAGCTGTGCACGGGCTGGCCCAGTTCGCGTTCCAGGTTGGCGTAGAGGGCGGGGATCTCGCGCAGGAAGGTGGGCTCGTAATAACTCAGGGCGTTGTCGATCTCGTCGGCCACCACCAGCTTGCTGCTGCGCACCAGGCGGGTCTGCCAGAGCTGCAGCACGCGCGCACGCAGCTGGGCCTCGTTGGCGGCCAGCTCGCGCGGGGTGAGCATGTCCTTGCGCGGGTCCACGCCGACGGCGCGGGTCTTGATCTCGTCGCGCTGCGTCAGCAGGCGGGCAATGTCACGCTCGGCGTCCAGGATGCTCTTGCGCTGCACCTCGGTGGGGTGGGCTGTGAGCACGGGCGAAAGGTAGCTGTGCGCCAGGGTGTTGGCGATCATCTTGGGGCTGATGCCGGCCCAGCGCAGGCGCGACAGCGCCACGTCGATGCTGCCTTCCTGCTCGTTGCCGGCGCGTTCGTGCACGGCGCGGCGGCGGATGTGGTGCCGGTCCTCGGCCAGGTTGGCCAGGTGGCTGAAGTAGGTGAAGGCGCGGATCACGCTCACCGTTTGGTCGTCGCTCAGGCCCTTGAGCAGTTTTTTCAGGGTCTTGTCGGCTTCCGTGTCGTCGTGGCGGCGGAAGGCCACTGAGAGCTTGCGGATCTGCTCGATCAGCTCGTAGGCCTCGCCGCCTTCCTGCTCGCGGATCACGTCGCCGAGGATGCGGCCGAGCAGGCGGATGTCTTCGACCAGCGGTCGTTCATTGTCTTTGGAGCGGGCGACGGGGGCGGGCATAGGGCGGTACCGAGTGGTGTTAAAACAGAGCCTTCTCGATGCATGCTAGCATCGCCCGCGCACTGATATGTCTGTGCTCTGTAACTGATGAATTGGCGACTCTTTTTTTCGATCGAAGGCCCTGATGAAACTGACCATTGCAACCCGTGAGAGCCGCCTGGCCCTCTGGCAAGCCGAGCACGTGAAAGCGCTGCTGGAGCAACAGGGCCACAGCGTCACGCTGCTGGGCATGACGACCAAGGGCGACCAGATCCTGGACCGCTCCCTGAGCAAGGTCGGTGGCAAGGGCCTGTTCGTCAAGGAGCTCGAGACGGCGCTCGAGGAAGGCCGCGCCGACCTGGCCGTGCATTCGCTCAAGGACGTGCCCATGGAGTTGCCCGAAGGTTTTGCGCTGGCCTGCGTGATGGAGCGCGAAGACCCGCGCGACGCCTTTGTGTCCCCGAAGTACGCCAACCTGTCTGCGCTGCCGCAGGGTGCCGTGGTCGGCACCTCCAGCCTGCGCCGTGTGGCCCTGCTGCGGGCTGCCCGCCCGGACCTGAAAATCGAGCCGCTGCGCGGCAACCTCGACACCCGCCTGCGCAAGCTGGACGAAGGGCAGTACGACGCCATTGTGCTGGCCGCGGCCGGCCTCAAGCGCCTGGGCCTGGAGCAACGTATCCGCGCCGTCTTTGCGCCGGGCGAGATGCTGCCCGCCGCCGGGCAGGGCGCGCTGGGCATCGAGATCCGCAGTGACCGCAGCGATGTGCAGCAGGCCCTGGCGCCGCTGGTGCACGCCGGCAGCTGGCTGCGTGTGGCGGCCGAGCGCGCCGTCAGCCGTGCCATGGGCGGCAGCTGTTCCATGCCGCTGGCGGCCTACGCCACGCTGGACGGTGGGAGCCTGCAGATCCAGGCCGCCTGGGGCGACCCGGACGGCCGTGTGGCCCTGGTGCGTGCCGATGCGACGGCCTCCGTGGCCGACCTCAGCGCGGCTGAGACGCTGGGCACCCAGGTGGCGGCCCGCCTCAAGGAGGGCGTGCTGCGTGTCGGCGGCTCCCTGGACACCGGGACGCACTGAGGACCATGCGCGTCATCGTCACCCGCCCCCGGCGCGAAGCGCAGGACTGGGTGCAGGCGCTGCAACAGGCCGGCCATGATGCGCTGGCCCTGCCGCTGATCGACATCGCCCCGGCGCCCGAAGCCGCTGCGCTGCAGCAGGCCTGGCACCAGCTCGACAGCTACCTCGGCCTGATGTTTGTCAGCGCCAATGCAGCCGACGGATTTTTTGCGGCGCGCCCGGCCCAGGCGTCCTACCCTGCACAGGCCTGGGCCACCGGCCCCGGCACCGTGGGCGCACTGCGGCGTGCCGGGGTACCGTTGCCGCACATCACCGCACCGCCGGCCGACGCCGCGCAGTTCGACTCCGAGGCCTTGTGGGCGCTGGTGGCCAGCCGCATCGTCCCCGGTGCGCGCGTGCTGATCGTACGAGGCGCCGATGCCAGCGCCGGCGCCGGCACCGAAGGCGCCGGGCGTGACTGGTTTGCGCGCCAGGTGGCGGCGGCCGGCGGCACGGTGGATTTTGTCGCCAGCTACCAGCGCCTGCGCCCGGTGTTCGATGCCGCGCAGTCGGCGCTGGCCCGGGCCGCGGCGCAGGACGGTTCGGTCTGGCTGTTCAGCAGCAGCGAGGCCGTGCAGAACCTGCAGGCCAGCCTGCCGCAGCAGGACTGGAGCGCGGCGCGCGCCGTGGCCACGCATGCGCGCATCGCGCAGGCCGCCCGCGCCGCCGGCTTTGCCCTGGTGCGCGAGTCACGCCCCGCCCTGGCCGATGTCCGGGCCTCGATAGAATCGATGCAATGACCACGCCCGAGTCCCTGGAGTCCCCCGCCGCCGGCAGCGCAGCGCCTGCGCCTGCAGCAACGCCCGCCACAGCGGCCGTGGACGAACGCTCGCCGGCCCCCGCCGCGCCGCCGTCGCGCCGACTGGTGCTGGCCCTGGGGGTGGTCGCCGCGCTGGCCCTGCTGCTCACCGCCTTGTTGTGGGAGCGCCTGTCGACCCTGCAGGGGCAACTGGCACGCCAGACGGCCGAGGCCGGCGCGAGCGCGGCCGAGGCCCGCACGCTGGTGCGCGAGACCCAGCAGCGCGAGCGCGAGCTGGCCGCGCGCCAGGCGGTGCTGGAGGCCCGCCTGGGCGAGGTGGCGCTGCAGCGCAGCCAGATCGAGGAGCTCATGCAGAGCCTGTCGCGCTCGCGTGACGAGAACCTGGTGGTGGACATCGAATCCGCCATCCGCCTGGCCCAGCAGCAGTCCCAGCTGACCGGCAGCGTGGAGCCCCTGCTGGCGGCGCTGCGCACGGCCGAGCAGCGTGTGCAGCGTGTGCCCCAGGCCAGGCTGGCGCCCCTGCAGCGCGCGCTGTCGCGTGACATGGCGCGCATCAAGGCCACCCCGCTGGCGGACACCCCGACCTTGCTGGCGCGCCTGGACGAACTGGTGCGCCTGGCCGACGAACTGCCCCTGGCCAATGCCGTGGGTGCGTCCGCGTCGGCCCCCGCGTCGGCGGCCCAGGCCGACAGCCCCGCCGGTCTGCACGACTGGTGGCAGCGCAGCGTGAAGGCGGTGCTGGACGAACTGCGTGGCCTGGTGCGGGTCAGCCGCATCGACCACCCGGATACGGTGCTGCTGAGCCCCGAGCAGTCTTTCTTCGTGCGCGAGAACCTCAAGCTGCTGCTGCTCAACGCGCGCCTGGGCCTCTTGGCACGCCAGCCCGATGCGGCCCGAGCCGACCTGCTCAAGGCCGGCGCGGCGCTGGAGAAGTATTTCGATGCCGACGCGCGGCGCATGCGCGCGGCCCTGGCGCTGCTGCAGCAGACCCGCGAGCAGATGAAGACGCTGGAGCTGCCGCGCGTGGACGAGACGCTGGCGGCGCTGGCCACGGCGGCGGCCGGCCGCTGAGCGCTGCAGGCGGAACCCCATGCGCAACGTGCTCTGGTTTCTGGCCCTCTTCGCCCTGGCGGCGGGGGTGGCCCTGTTCGCCGGCAACAACCAGGGCACGGTCACGCTGTTCTGGCCGCCGCACCGCATCGACCTCTCGCTCAATCTCGTGCTGCTGCTGACGATGGCCGCCTTTGTGCTGCTGTACGCCACCCTGCGGGGTCTGGCCGTGCTGCTGGCGCTGCCGGACGAGGCGCGGCGCTGGCGCATGCGCCACCAGGAGCGGGTGCTGCAGCAGGGCCTGCTCGATGCGCTGTCGCACCTCACGGCCGGGCGCTACATCCGCGCCCGCAAGGCGGCCGGGCACGTGCTGGCCCAGACCGAAGCACTGACGAATGCCGAGCAGGGCCTGTCGTATGGGGGGCGGCTGGCCGCCATGGCGCACCTGCTCGCGGCGGAATGCAGCCACGCCCTGCAGGATCGCAGCGCACGCGACGAACATGCGCGCCAGGCGCTGCTGCTGACCCAATCCCGGCGGCGCGACGAACTCGAAATCCGTGAAGGGGTGCAGTTGCGCGTGGCCCGCTGGGCCTTTGATGACCGCGACGTGCAGGCCGCCCTGCAGCGCCTCGATGAACTGCCCCAGGGTGTGGCGCGACGCACCCTGGCCCTGCGTCTGCGCCTGCGGGTCACGCGCCTGGCCGGGCAGTCCCGGGCGGCGCTGGAGACCGCGCGCCTGCTGGGCAAGCACCGTGCTTTTTCGGAAACGGCCAGCCGCAGCATCGTGCGTGGGCTGGCCACCGAATGGTTGCGCAACAGCCACGATCCGGCCCAGCTGCAAAAGGCCTGGGCCCAGCTCGACGAGACCGAACGCCGCATGCCCGAAGTGGCGCTGCAGGCCGGGGAACGCATGCTGGCCCTGGGCGGCGATTTTCTGCAGGTGCAGCAGTGGCTGCTGCCGGTGTGGGAACAACTGGTGCGCCCGTCTTCTACGCTGCCGCAGGAACTGCGCCTGCGCCTGGTGCTGCTGCTCGAACGTGGCTTCAGCCAGACGCCGGGCCAGCCCGACGTTGCCTGGCTGGCGCGCATCGAGGCGGCCCAAATGGGGAACCCGCGTGAGGCCCTGCTGCAGTACCTGGCCGGCATCGCCTGCATGCACCTGAGCCTCTGGGGCAAGGCCCAGCAGCTGCTGCGCCAGTCGCTGACCCAGCTGGGCGACGAGACCTTGCGCCGGCGTGCCTGGGCGGCCCTGGCGCGCATGGCCGAGCAGCGCGACGACAGTGCGGCCGCCCTGGAAGCGTGGCGCCAGGCCGCGCAGGGCTGATCCAGGGCGATCCCTGACCGGGGATAAGCAGGGGGTGACGGCTGCCCCTTTCCGGGCTAATATGGTCAGCACTATGGCGACCCTCACCGAACACCTGATCAAGCTGACCGATCACCGTGACCGCGATCTGCTCGAACTCACGCTGTCCAAGGCCCTGATCGACCTGGTGCCGATCCAGCGCGTGGTGATCTCCCGCGTCAGCGCCGAGGACAACGAGAAACGCTGGCTGGACCTGGTCTCGCTGGATGCACGTGGCGGCGGCAAGGTGGTGGATCCGCTACGCATCGACTTCCAGAGCCTGCCCAAGCTGGAGGAGTCCTACGACCGCCTGCGCAGCCTGAACGGGCGCCAGGTCATTGAAGTGGCCTGGGCCGGACCCGACGGCCCGCGCATCTACTACCTGCCGCTGTTCGCCGACGCCCGTGGCGACGACGAGCAGGGCGTGATCGAGATCCACACCGCGGGTGTGCTGGAGCCGGTGGACCGCCAGACCATCGACCAGCTGCACCACATCTACCGCAACATGTACACGCTGCTGGCCTACAGCGACCGTGACGCGCTGACCGGCCTGCTCAACCGCAAGTCCCTGGACGACACCTTCTACAGCGCCCTGCTCGAGGAGATGGACGGCATCCTGGAAGACGCCAAGAATGAGCCCTCCCCCGGCAAGGAACGCCGCCACCGCGTGCCGCCCAACTACTGGCTGGGCACCATTGCCATCGACAACTTCCATCTGCTCAACGACAAGCACGGTCACCTGATCATGGAAGAGGTCACCCTGCTGGTGGCGCGCATCATGAACAGCACCTTCCGTACGCACGACCGGCTCTACCGCTTCGGTGGCGAGCAGTTTGCCGTGCTGTTCCACTGCCCCGAGGAGGCCCTGGCCCTGGGGGCCTTCGAGCGCATGCGTGCCAATGTCGAGAAGTTCAACTTCCCTCAGGTCGGCCGTGTCACCATCAGCTCCGGTTTCACCCGCGTGCTGGCCGACGACTCGCCCAGCCGCGCGCTGGAACGTACCGAGCAGGCCATCGACTTCGCGCAGAAAAACGGGCGCAACAAGGTTTGTAGCCATCTGGACCTGGTGCGGCGGGGGCTTTTTGGGGAAGTGGCGAGGACGGGGTCGGTGGACGTGTTCTGAACCTGTTTCCAGGTTCGCGATGTGGAGCCCGCTTTTTGCGGGCTTTTCTTTTTCTTGGTTTTGGTTTGTTCACGCAGCAAGCCGGGTCTCGCCCCGGCGGGCGACTCACTTTCTCTTGCTTCGCCAAGAGAAAGTAAGCAAAGAGAAGGCGAGCCGGGTTCGTCGTCCCTGCGCTGCGCTCCGGGCACGCTGCGTTGCTCGGTCAGGGCGGGAAGTGCAGAAACTCGGCTAGCGCCTCAAACATCTGCACTTCTTTTTCCGCCCTGTCCTGCGCTACTCGCCTCCTCTCACGGCAATGGGAGACCGGAGACCAAAACCAAACCCAAAAACAACAAGGACGCGCCATGGCGCATCACCCGACAGCAAACCGGTCGCCGGGGCGAGACCCGGCATGCCACGAATGCAATTCCCAATCCAGATAACGAGCCGTCTCGGCGACAATCCCCCTGTCCCAAACACAGAACACAAAATCCATGGCCGTCCAGTGGTTCCCAGGTCACATGCACCTGACCAAGAAGACCATCGAGGAGCGCATCAAGCACATTGATGTGGTCATCGAGATGGTGGACGCGCGCCTGCCGGGCTCCAGTGCCAATCCCATGCTGGCCTCGCTGACCAGCAAACGGCCCAGCCTCAAGGTCCTGAACAAGCAGGACCTAGCCGACCCGACGTGCACCGCGCTCTGGCTGGCGCATTACAACGGTCGCGAGGGCACACGTGCCATTGCCCTGGACACCACCGATGGCAATGCCGCCCGGCGCCTGATCGCCCCGTGCCGTGAACTGGCGCCCACCCGTGGCGAGAGCATGGCGCGCCCGCTGCGTGTGATGATCTGCGGTATCCCCAATGTGGGCAAGTCCACGCTGATCAACCGCCTGGTGGGCAAGAGCGCCGCCAAGGTCGCCGATGAGGCTGGTGTCACGCGCAATGAACAACGCCTTGTGCTGGAAGACGGCTTCTATCTTTTCGACACACCCGGCATGCTGTGGCCGCGCATCATCGTGGCGCAAAGCGGCTACAACCTGGCCGCCAGCGGTGCCGTGGGCCGCAATGCCTTCGACGACCAGGAGGTGGCGCTGGAACTGCTGGACTACCTCAAGCCCCACTACCCGGCCGAGCTGGCCGCGCGTTACGCGCTCACGGAGATAGAGGCGTTGCCGAGCGAGGAATTGCTCGAAGCCATCGGCCGCAGCCGCGGCGCGCTGCAGGCTGGCAACAAGGTCAATCTGCAGAAGGCGGCCGAGCTGCTGATCCACGACTTCCGCTCCGGTGCGCTGGGCCGCATCTCGCTGGAAACGCCGCAGGAATACGCGCGCTGGCTGGCCGAAGGCAAACAGCTCGATGCCGAGCGCCAGCTGCGCAAGGAAGAGCTCCAGAGTGCCGGCCACATCCGCACCAAGCCCGCGGCCAAGAAAACTGCGCCCCCCAAGGCCATCCCCCGTCCCAGGAAACCCGCCCGATGAAAACCCTGCTGCCCCAGCAACTGCTGGTCCACCCCGACCGCCACGATCCCTCGCCGCTCATCCTCTACCACGCACGCTGTGCCGACGGTTTTGGTGCCGCGCTGGCCGCCTGGCTGTATTACGAAGGCAATGCCGAGTTCCGCCCCTGCGACCACGGTGACGTGAAGAGCGTGGACGACCTGCCGACGCTCGACGGCCGCGCGGTCTACATCCTGGACTTCTCCTTTGCGCCCGAGATCATGTCGGCCATCGAGCAGCGCGCGAGCAAGCTCGTGATGCTGGACCACCACAAGAGCGCCGCCGAGAAGCTCACCGGTTTTGCCTGCCGCTGCGGCGTCGTGCATTTCGATATGAGCAAGTCCGGCGCGCACCTGGCCTGGGAGTTCTTCCAGTCCGACCGTGCCGTGCCCGCCCTGGTGCGTTACATCGAGGACCGCGACATCTGGGCCTGGAAGTTCCCCGAGAGCGCGGGTTTCCTGGCCGCACTCGATATGGAGACCATGGATTTCGAGCGCTGGGCGCAGATTGCCTCCTGGTCCGAGGAAGAGCTGGCGAATTTCATGCTGCGCGGGCAGGCCATGGACGAGAAGTTCCGCAAGCTGTGCGAAGACATCGCCAGCGGCGCCGAGCCCGTGGTCTTCAACGGCCAGGTCGGCCTCATGGTCAATGCGCCCGGAATGTTCCACAGCCTGGTGGGCGAGATGCTGAGCAAGAAAAGCGGCACCTTTGCCCTGATGTGGAGCGCCAGCAAGGGTGGGCTCATCAAGGCCGGCCTGCGTTCGCAGCGCAGTTTCGACTGCATCCCCCTGGCCGAAAGCATGGGGGGTGGTGGCCATGCCCAGGCCTGCGGTTTCCGCATGGGGGCCGAGCGCCTGCCCGAGCTGCTGCGCGGCACGCTGAACGCCTGAGTCTCAAGTTGTCGACCGGTCTGCCGATAAAGGGTTGAACCACCCGATATCGAGCATGGACGGCATCAGCAACCAGATCATCGCCATCGCAGGCCAATTGCAGTCGGCGCGGCTCGCGCAGAACGTGCAGGTCTACGTCTTGCGCCAGGCCATGGACATGCAGCAGAGCAGCATGCAGATCCTGCTGCAACCCGCCACGGGGCCGCAGCCCCTGGCCACCTCGGGCAGCCTGGGCACGCGACTCAACGTGCTGGCCTGAGCCGTCCGTCTGATTCAGTAGCCCTCTTTGAGCACCACGTCCGAGCAGGGGTGGGCCACGCAGGGCAGCACATACCCCTCGTCCTTTTCTTCCTGGCTGAGGCCGGGCCATTCGATGTCGTAACGCACGGTGCCGCTGACGAGCTGGCCGATGCAGGTACGGCAGTTGCCATTGCGGCAGGAGCTGGGCCAGTCCACCCCGCCTTCTTCCATGGAGCGCAGCAGCGGCCGGTCGGTCCAGGCGTCGAAGGTCTGGTCGAAGGCCTCGGTGCGGCCGGTGTAGAAGAGGGGGGTGTCGTTCGGGTTCATGGGAGCGTAGAGAGTCTGCCTCCATTCTAGGCAAGGCCCAATAGTCCCGCTGCTTTACTGGGTAAGTTCTGGATGCTATCAAAAGCAGAGCATTTGCGCCAGATCATGGATGCTTGCTGGTTCGTGTCAACATCACGGGACCGCACCGCAGGAGCCACGCCATGGACAGCCGCCGCATCCTCATCCTCCAGGGGCACCCTGACGCCTCGGCCCCGCACCTATGCCACAAGCTGGCCGCGGCCTATGCCGAGGGTGCACGCAGTGCTGGCCACGCGGTGCATGTCGTCGAAATCGCGAAGCTCGACTTTCCCCTGCTGCGCAGCCAGCAGGAGTGGGAACACACGGCGCTGCCCGCCGGCCTGCAGGCCGCACAGGACGAGATGGCCTGGGCCCAGCACCTGCTCATCGTGTTTCCGCTGTGGCTCGGCGATATGCCGGCCCTCCTCAAGGGCTTTCTGGAGCAGGTCACACGCCCGGGCTTCGCCTTCAAGGCCACGGCGGATGAAGGCGGCAGCAGCCCTTTTGGGGTCAAGGGCCTCAAGGGCCGCAGCGCGCGCCTGGTGGTCACCATGGGCATGCCGGCCCTGGTCTACCGCTGGTACTTCTGCGCCCACAGCATCAAGTCGCTGGAGCGCAACGTGCTGGGTTTCGTCGGCATCTCGCCCGTGCGACACACGCTGATCGGCATGGTGGACAAGCTGGGCGAAGCCAGCCTGGGCAAGTGGCAGGACACGCTGCGCGCCCTGGGCGGCCGGGCCGGCTAGCCGCTCCTCAACCGGCATCGGCACGGCATCGGGCAGGGCCTCGCTGGCGGTCGCTTGTCGAATCGCACCGACTGCGGCACACTTTGGCGAATGCAAGCCGACAAAGCAGACGCGCCCCCGCCGGATCCGGCGCACTCCCTGTCCCATCGCGTGCTGCGCGGTTTGACGCGTGTCAGCTGGCGTCTGGCGCTGGGCTTTGGGGCCTTGCTACTCCTCATGCTGGTCTCGCTGGGGCTGGCCATGACGCAGATCCGCGCCATGAGCGATCTGACGCAGGGCTTTGGCACCCAGGACTTGCCGCGGCTCATGCAGGTGCAGACGCTGACCGTCTATACCGAAGGGGCCGGCAATGCCTTGCTGCGTCTGATGAACGCCCCGCGTGACCAGCGCGTGGCCGAGTATGCCGAGGTGGACGAACGCAACCGCCGCATTGACGGATTGGTACAGTCCTTGCGATCCCGCTTCGATGATCCTGCCCAGGAGGAGACGCTTGGCCGCCTTGTTGCGGCGCGGGCGCGTTACGCGGACGCCTTCATCGCCATGGCCGACGAAGTCGAGGCCGACGACCTGCGGCTCGCCCGCCGCGTCTATGCCGAACAGGTCCGTCCCGCACTGCAGGACCTGCTGTCGCATTCCAATGCGCTCATGAGGCGTGAACGCGAACGTATCGAATCGCGGCTGGAGCAGGCGAGGGAGCAGTCCAGCCGGATCTTCCTCGGCCTGGTCGGCCTGGGGGTGATCGCCATGCTGTTTGCCATTTTGCTGGCGTGGCGAACCACGCGTAGCGTGGTGACCCCGCTGACTGCGCTGGAAGATTCGGCGCTGCGTATTGCGCAAGGCGACTACAGCAGCACGACCGAGGCATTCGGCAGCGAAGAGGTCGTGCGTGTTCAGCAGGCGCTCACCACCATGACGGCGGCGATCGCTGCGCGTGAGCACGACATCGAACGGCTGGCCTATCTGGACGTGCTGACCGGACTGCCCAACCGGACCTACCTGCTGCAGCCACCGGCCAGCGCGCGCCTGGTGCCGATGAACTGCCATGTGCTTTTCGATCTGGCGCGCCTCAAGACCATCAATGAAACCCTGGGTTATGGGACGGGGGACATGCTCATCCGCGAGGTGGCACGACGTGCGAAGTCTGTCGTGGACCAGGCGTTTCCGCAGACGGCCGACGGCTTGACGAAGGCGGTGCTGACCCATCTCTCGGCGGGCCGCTTCGCGCTGGCCATGTCGCCGCTGTCCCGCAGCGCGGCCGAGGACGTGTGCCGCCAGCTGGAGAACGCCATGCGAGCCCCGGTCGATTGCAGTGGCCAGAGTGTGGACCTGAGCCTGGTCTTCGGTTTATCCGAGGTGCCCGACCCGCTGGCAGCGGGCACGCCCCTGACGCTGCTGCGAAACGCCGAGATCGCCTTGCAGAGCGCCAAGCGAACAGCGCACACCTTCGCCTGGTACAGCGAAGTGCAGGAAGCGGCGCGCCTGTCGCACCTGAGCCTGCTGTCGGAGCTGCGCTCGGCCACCGCCAGCCATCATCTTCAGATGTGGTTGCAGCCCAAGCTGGCCCTGAGCGACGGCCGTGCCGTGGGCGCTGAGGCCCTGGTGCGCTGGCAACACCCGGCGCGCGGCTTCATCCAGCCTGGCGAGTTCGTTCCCTTTGCGGAGCAGACCGGGGCGATCAAGCAGATCACGCACTGGATGCTGGGGCAGGCGGTGCGCACCCTTGCCGACTGGGCCCGTACGCATCCGCAGCTCAGCATCGCCATCAACATCAGCACCCATGACCTGCAGGACGATACCCTGGTGGAGCAGGTACGCAGCCTGATTGCGCAGCATGATGTGGTGCCAGAGCGACTGCGCATGGAAATCGTGGAGACCGGCCTGATGCAGGACCCGGAGCACAGTGTCGCCATGCTGCACGCCCTGCGGTCGCTGGGCGTGCAACTTTCGGTCGACGATTTCGGCACCGGCTACTCCTCACTGGCCTACCTGCGGCGGCTGCCGGTAACCGAACTGAAGATCGACCGAAGCTTCATCAGTGGTCTGGATCACCAGCTGGTCAATCAGCGACTGGTCCGCACGATGGTGGAGCTAGGTCACGGCATGGGGTTGAGTGTGACGGCCGAGGGGGTCGAGACCGAGGCCGAGAGACACGCGCTCATTGTCCTGGGCTGCGATGTCATGCAGGGCTATCTGGGCAGTCGACCGCTGCATGGCGACGCCTTGCAAGCCTGGTTGCAAGGGTTGCCCAAGGGCTGAGGGCAGGGCGAGTTCCGCGCACCGGGTGCGCGGACCGTCCGCGCGGGGATCAGACCGCCCCGGTGTACTCGCCGCGCGCCGGGTAGTCCTTGCTGATGGCGAAGTCGATGGCGCCCAGCAGTTCGTCGAAATGTGGCCGTGCAAACGGCATGGTCTGCACCGCACCATAGTACAGCGTGCCGTCGGGCCGAACAATGAACACGCCGGGTTCGGCGAACAGCGCGGGCTCCTCGATGCCGATCGAGGTCTTGCCCCGGCTGGTGGAGATGTACAAACCCCATTCCCGTGCATTCGCCAGCGTCAGGCCATGGCCGAAGCGCAGCGCAGGCGAACCTACCTTGGTGGCCATCTCCCGGGCGCGGTCGGCGCCGTCGCTTGAAATAGCAATCACCTTGACGCCGCGCTGCTCGAAGTCCGGCTGCAGCCGGCCGAGCTCCAGCAGGTACTTGGCGCAGATCGGGCAGTGCAGGCCGCGGTAGAACACCACCAGGGAAAAGCGCGCAGGCGCATCGCTGGCCAGGTCATAGGCACCGTGGTCCAGGGTGGGTACCCGCAGGGCGGGTACGGCTTGTCGGGGCATCAGCATGAAGTCTCTCCTGGGTTGAAATTCGGGTGTCAGGGCGTCAGCGTCACGCGCCACCAGCTGCCGTCGGCCAGCCGCAGGCAGCCCCCGCTGTCCAGTGGCGTGAAGCGTTCGGCGCGTGCGGGCAGCGCCAGCGGACGGGCCAGTTCAGTCCATTGCCCCGGGGCATCCCAGCGCAGGGCCTGCAGCGCCTGCAACTGCATGTCGGGGATCAGGATGGCTGGCCGTTGGCCGGCTTGCGTCACGATCACGGCCAGTTGCTGCTCCAGTTCACCCATGCGGTGGTTGGAGACCTCGGTGGCGCGGGCATAGGGTTCGAGATGGGGCGGGCGGTAGTGGTGCAGCGTGAGCACGCCGCCGATGTGGGGGGTGGTCACGCTGGCCAGATCGGGGCGGCCGTCACCGTCGAAATCGGCCACGCCCACCGGGTTGAGCCAGCGAAAGGTCGAACCCGCATGGGGGCCGCGCGCCAGTTCCTTCAGCGTCCCGTCGTGCAGTCCGAACACCACCAGCGCCGCGCCACGCAAGGCATCGGCCTCCACCAGGATGATCTCGTCACGGCCGTCGCCGTCCAGGTCGGCCAGCCGCGGCACACGGTCTTCGAACACCCGATGCAGCGGCAGCGTGTAGGTCTGCAATTGCGCGTGGGCCGTGGCTGGCAGCACCTGCAGGCTCGCGGCATGCAGCGTCGAGCCCAGGGCCGCATGCGGGTAGCGCGCGGTGGGCGAGCCCAGCCAGGCCCAGGCAATGTCGCGTCTCCCGGCGACCGGCTGGCTTTGCGCCAGCCTGTGCTGCGCGGCCGGCGGCAGCGGGGCCTGCACCACGGCCGCGACGCCACAGGCTGGGGTGGCCGGCGTCAGCGTCAAGGTGCTTGCCTGCAAGCCCATAGGCAGCAGGGCGCAAAGCAGGATCAGGTATCGGGCAAGGGGGGAGGGCAGCATGGAGAACATCAGTCGTCTGCCGCGCGGATTTCTTACAGATCCGGGTGCTGGAAGTGCGCCGCCACCAGCTCGCGCAGTGCCTGGGTGGCGTAACGGCTCAGGCGCGTGGCGGGGCGCGCGGTGGGTACGGCCAGCACCAGCTGGTTGCGCATGGCCGGCGTGTGGATGGCCGCCACGTTCAGGGCCTGCGGGTAGCTCCAGGCGCGGATGGCGCCCAGCGGCAGCACGGTGTCGCCCACACCACGTGCCACCAGCGACAGCACCGTCTGCACCGAATCCACTTCGGCTACAAGTTTCAGCGGCAGGCCGCGCGGGCGGGTGTACTGCTCCAGCAGCGGGCGCAGGGCGTTGGGGCCGCTGGGCATCACCAGCGCTCGCTGGGCCACGTCGGCCAGTCGCATGCGTTTGGGCAGGGGCTGCACGCTGATCAGCACCAGGGCTTCGCGCAGCAGGGTTTCCTGCTCGAATTGCGGCGAGGGCGGCGGGTCGAACATCAAGGCCACGTCGATGCGGCCCGCCACCAGCCATTCGCGCAGGCGGATGCTCAGCCCCTCCACCACGGTCATGGTGGCTTCCGGAAACTGCGCGTGAAAGCGTTCGACCAGGTCGGCCGTCAGCACGTGGGCCAGGCGCGGCGGCAGGCCTACGGTCAGGCGGCCACGCGGGCTGGCCTGGCGCTCGCGCATGTCCACGCGGGCGCGCTCGGCCAGGTCGAAGATGCTGCGTGCATGTGCCAGCAGGGCGGTGCCGGATTCGGTGGCCTGCGTGCCGCGGCCGGTGCGCTCGAACAGGCGCTGGCCCAGTTCCTCCTCCAGCAGCAGGATCTGGCGGCTCAGCGCAGGTTGCGACATGTGCAGGGCGGCGGCAGCGCGGCTGACGCTGCCGGCCTCTGCCACGGCCACGAAATACTGCAGGCGGGTGAGGTCCATGCCATGCATTCTACGGATAGCTGGTATTAGTGAATGGTTCAACTGAAGGCGGCTTTGCCGCACCACAATCAGCCACATGCCCGATCTCCAGACGCCCGTCCAGACCTACCAGTCCCCGCCCAGCCGGCCCATGCTGCAACTCCCCTCCGGCGCCTGCGATGCCCATGTGCACGTGTTCGGCCCGGCCGCGCGCTTTCCCTATGCACCCGGGCGCAACTTCACGCCGGTGGATGCGCCCAAGGAAACGCTGTTTGCCTTGCACCGGCAACTGGGTATCAGCCGCTGCGTGATCGTACAGTCGGCCGTGCACGGTTTCGACAACCGTGTGGTCGAGGACGCGATCCAGGCCGGGCAGGGGCGCTACCTGGGCGTGGCGCTGGTGCCCGTCAATGTGGCCGATGCCGAACTGCAGCGCCTGGCCGCGGCGGGCTTTCGTGGCGTGCGTTTCAACTTCATGAAACACCTGAGTGCTGCAGCCGGCGTGGACGAGGTGGTGGCGCTCACCCCCCGCCTCAAGGCTGCTGGCCTGCACCTGCAGGTGCATTTCGAGAGTAGCCTGGTGCACAGCCTGGGGCCGGTGCTGGCGCACAGTGCCGTGCCCGTGGTGATTGACCACATGGGCCGGGTCGATGCCACGCTCGGCGCCGACCATGCCGATTTCGCAGCCCTGTACGCGCTGCTGGCGAACTCGCTGTTCCATGTGAAGCTCAGCGGCATTGACCGCATCGATTCCAAACCCGCTGCAGCCCCCGCCTATGCGAACGGTGTGGCCCTGGCCCGTGTGCTGATGGAGAGTTACCCCGAGCGCTGCCTCTGGGGCACGGACTGGCCGCATCCCAACCACACCCACGTGCCCGACGACGGCGCGCTGGTGGATGCGCTCGCGCGCATCGCCCCCGACGCCGCGCAGCGCGAGCTTCTGCTCGTGCGCAACCCGCAGGCTTTTTACCGTTTCGAGCACTGAACCCATGAGCAAGACTTCCACCTCCCCCGGCGGCCGCCTGGCCGGCAAGGTCGCCTTCGTCACCGGCGCCGGCTCGGTCGGCCCCGGCTGGGGCAATGGCCGTGCCATCGCCGCACGTTTCGCTGAAGAAGGCGCCAGCGTCTTCGGCCTGGACCGCGACCTGGAACGCATGGCCGAGACCGAGCGCCTGGTCACGGCCGCCGGCGGGCGCTTCATCGGCGTCAGCTGCGACGTCACGCGCGGCGAGGCCATGGCCGAGGCGGTGGCGCGTTGCATGGGCGAGTTCGGCCGCATCGACGTGCTGGTCAACAACGTGGGCGGCTCGGCCAAGGGCGGCCCCGTGGAGATGAGCGAAGAGGTCTGGGACGCGCAGATCGACCACAACCTCAAGAGCGTGTTCCTGAGCTGCAAGCACGTCCTGCCGCACATGCTGGCGCAGGGGGCGGGCACCATCGTCAACATCTCGTCCACATCGGGCCTGCGCTGGACGGGTGCCGCGCAGATTGCCTACGCGGCCACCAAGGCCGGCGTGATCCAGTTCTCGAGGGTGCTGGCCGTGCAGTACGCCAAGCAGGGCATCCGCGTGAACACCGTGGTGCCCGGGCAGTTGCACACGCCCATGGTCGAGGTGCGGCTGGCCGGCCAGCGCGCGGGGGGTGACGTCGAGGCGCTGCTGCAGCAGCGCCAGTCGCGCATCCCGCTGCCCTTCATGGGCGACGGGCGCGACACGGCCAACGCCGCGCTTTTCCTGGCCTGTGATGAATCGCGTTTTGTCACCGGCACCGAGATCGTGGTCGACGGCGGCATGTCCGTGCGCTGCGACTGAAAGAAATGAAGCACCCCCTGAGTCGCTTCGCGCCTTCCCCCTTGAGGGGGACGACGCTAGTGGCCTGGCCAAGCCAGTTCCACGGCGTCCGCTGGAACGGCCGGCTGCGCGGCCTGGGATTCAACGCTGCCCGCTGAAATATTGCTGCACGAACAGGTCATCACCTTCAACAGAGACGAGGAGACTTTCCATGAACTTTCATCGCAACCTGCGCCGCGCCGGCCTGCTCTGCGCCCTGCTGCTGCTGACGGGGGCGGCGCAGGCCCAGCCGGCCAAGGTCACCCGCATCATCGTGGCCTTCCCGCCGGGCGGCCCGGTGGATTTCGTCGCGCGCACGCTGGGCGAGCAGCTGGGCAAGGAACTGGGCCACCAGGTCATCGTCGAGAACAAGGCCGGCGCCAATGGCGCCATTGCGGCCGAATACGTTGCGCGCTCGGCCCCTGACGGCCAGACCCTGTGGCTGACCAGCGTGGGTGCGGTGGCCATCAACCCCGCGCTCTACGACAAGCTGTCTTACGATCCGCAGCGCGACCTCACGCCCGTCTCGGTCGTGGTCAACAACGTCGAGGTGCTGGTGGTCGGCGCCAATGCACCCTACAACACCGGCGCCGAATTCGTGGCCGCCAGCCGCCAGAACCCGGGCAAACCGCTGAGCATGGCCTCGTCGGGCACCGGCAGCGTGCCGCACCTGGCGATGGAGCTGCTCAACGACGCCGCCAAGATCAACCTCATGCATATCCCCTACAAGGGTGCGGCACCGGCCATCAACGACGTCATCGCCGGCCACGTGCACGGCTTCTTCGGCGACATCCCTGGCCTGATCGGCCACATCAAGGGCGGACGCCTCAAGGCCATCGGCCTGGCGGCCACCAAACGCCATCCCCTGCTGCCCGAAGTCCAGACCTTCGAGGAGATGGGCGTGCCCGGTGTGGACTCCGACAACTGGTACGCTCTGTTCGCCGCCAAGGGCACACCCGCGGCCGAGGTCGACCGCGTGAACCAGGCCGTGCGCCGCACCCTGGGCCACGAAGCTGTCAAATCCAGGCTGCAGGCCTCCGGCGCCGAGGTGGCACCGTCCACGCCGGCCGCACTGGCCACGCTGCTGAAGAACGACACGGCCAAGTGGACCCGCGTGGTCAAGGCCAAGAACATCCAACCCGACTGAGACCCATGCGCATCACCCCCGTCATCCCCGGCACCCGGCCCGAACTCGCCACCCAGGAGGCGCAGATCCTGGCCGAGCGCGGCCGCATCTCGCCGCTGTACCAGGTGCTGCTCAACAGCCCGCCCATCGCCCACGGCTGGGAGCAGATGCTCTCGGCCGTGCGCAACCGCAACAGCATCCCCGCCGGCCTGCGCGAGATGGTCATCCTGCGCGTGGCCGTGCTCAACCGCGCGCCCTACGAGTTTGAGGCCCATGTGCCGCATGCACTGAAGGCGGGTGTCTCGCAGGAGGTCATCGATGGCCTGCGCGCTGTGCCGCTGGCCGATGGGATGCCCCTGTCGCCAGCCGAGCGGGTGGCGCTGCGCCTGACCGATGCCATGACACGCGACATCGACGTGCCCGAGGCACTGTATGACGAGGTGAAACAGCACTTCGATGCCCAGGGTCAGATCGACCTGGTGGCCACTGCGGCGGCCTACAATATGGTGTCGCGTTTCCTGGTGGCGCTGCAGATCGGGCATTGAGCATGCAACAGCCGACCGACTGCCTGCTGGCGCAGTTCACGCTGGCGACCGCGCCCACGGATGGCCTGGCTGCGGCGGCGTCCCGATGGTGTGCCGACAGCGGCTTACAGCTGCAGCGCCTGGCCTCTGCACAGGACGGGGCCGCCTATCTCTACGCCCGTCTGCCGCAGCGCACATTGCTTGGCGCCGACGCCCTGCCGCCACTGGCGGCCGCGCTGGCCCGGTGCATTCCGGCGGCGCGCGACATCCGTCTCTCGCGCCTGCAACAGGTCTACTCCGCACCGGGCCATGCCGACGGGGAGCCGTCCGTCTTCCACTACGTGGTAGAGACCGACCCTGAAACCGGCTGGCGCGAGGAACTGGAGCGCTGGTACGACACCGAGCACATGCCCGGCCTGGCGGCGGTGCCGGGCTGCATCCTGGCCCAGCGGTACTACAACCACGACCAGGGCCCGTTCTCGCTGGCCTGCTACGACCTGACGAGTGACCAGGTGCTGGGCTCACCGCCCTGGCTTGCCGTGCGCCACACCGCCTGGAGCGATGTCGTGCGCCCGCACTTCACCAACACCAAACGCACCATGTTCCGCGCGCTGGGCTGAGCAGCGGCTAGCGGGCCCGGCGCAGGCAGTCCATGCGGGCGTCGAGGATGCGGCTTTCCGCCTCGCGGTAGGCGCGCTGTTGCTCGAAGCTGGGCTTGTCCGCCGGCAGGCGCTGCCGGATCTGATCGATCTCCCGGTTCGCCGTGTCCGTGCACTGCTGTGCGCGGGCGGCAGCGGCCTGTGCGGCCGGGCTGCCAGGCGGGGGCCGGCTGGCGTCCTCGCAGGCACGGGCCTTGGCCGCTGCCGCTTCCAGCGCCGCGTAGATGGGCGCCATGAACTGCCGCTGCGTCTCCTGATTGCTGCCGTGGGCCGGCGCACGGGCCATGGCCTCGCGCTGGATGCGTGCCGATTCGGCTTCGAACTCGGCCAGGCAGCGCGGGTTTTCGGCCCGGGCCGGGGGCGCCAGCAGCAGGCTGCAGATAAGGGCAAGGGCGTACTTCATCGCAGATCGCTCCCAGGAGGGTGATGGGGAAAGATTGTGCGTCATGGCGACACCTCCCACGTTCAGGGGATGACGGCCCAGGCTTGAGCGGCTAAGCTCGCGCGAACTCGCCACAGGGAGACGCCATGAAACGACTCGGTCCCGTCCTGCAATTTCTCGGCTGTGAACAAGGCCAGTGGCGCGTCAGCGCCCTCTGGGTGCAGGACAGCGCCGATGCGACCCCCGTGCTCACCGCCGGCGCGCGCCCGGTGCAGCTGAGCCAGGCGCCGGTGCCTGGCAGCGCCTGCACCGCCTGGCGCTTCGAATTTGCCGTGCTCCAGACGGCGGCGGCGCAGGACGTGGCCTACAGCATCGGCGGCGAGAGCCACGGCTTCTGCGTGCCGGCGCGCGATGCTCTGCCGTCCCTGGCCTATGCCTCGTGCAACGGCTTTTCCGATCCGGCCCTCATGAAAAAGGTCCAGCAGCCCAACGCCCTGTGGACGCGCCTGGGCCGCCTGCACGCGGGGCAGGACCGCGTGGACAGCCAGACCTATGGGCCCCTGCACCTGCTGCTGCTCGGTGGCGACCAGGTCTACAGCGATGCGATGTGGGTGCTCATCCCCGAGCTCAAGGCCTGGAGTGCCTTGCCCTGGGACAAACGGCTCAAGGCCGGTTTCAGTGCCACCCTGCGCCGCAAGGTCGAGGCCTATTTCAGCAGCCTCTACCTGGAACGCTGGTCCCAGCCCGAGGTGGCCACCATGCTGGCGCGCCTGCCCACGGTGATGATGTGGGACGACCACGACATCCTCGACGGCTGGGGTTCCTACCCGCATGCGCAGCACGCGTGCCCGGTCTACCAGGGCATCTTAGAGGTGGCGCGCCACGCCTTTGCGCTGTTCCAGCGGCAGGCCATCGGTGGCCTGCCCCCGGCCACCCTGCCCGGGCAGGATCATCACAACAGCGCCTGGCGCATCGGCGAGCTGGGCCTGCTGATGCTGGACATGCGCAGCGAGCGCCGCCCCCGTTCGGGCGACACGCAAGGCGGCGTGCTGCAGCCCGAGCAGGTGCTCAGCCCGAAGAGCTGGGACGCCGTCTACCGCTGGCTGACGGCACAGGAGGCCGCGGGCGGTCTGAAGCACCTCTTCGTCATGAGCAGCATTCCCGTGGTGCACCCGAACCTGGAGCTGATCGAAACGGTGCTGGGCGTGCTGCCCGGCCAGCAGGAGATGGAGGACGACCTGCGCGACCACTGGAGCAGCCGGCCGCACCGGGCCGAGCGCCTGCGCCTCATCCACCGCCTGCTGCAGGCGGCCGCCGCGGGCGTGCGTGTCACCATCCTTTCCGGTGACGTGCATGTGGCCGCGCTGGGGGTCATCGAGTCCACGCGTGAGGACGGCAGCGCTGGCCACGCGCGTGTCATCAACCAGCTCACCAGCAGCGCCATCGTGCACCCGACCTCGACGGCCACCGAGGTGTTCGTGCTGGAGCATGTGGCCCGGCACGCCGAGCAGATCGACCGCGGCATCAGCACCCGCATGCTGGAATTTCCGGGCACCCGCCGCTGCGTGATGGCGCGCCGCAACTTCCTCACGCTGCAGCCGGACGCGCCCGGTGGCGCTGGCCGTTACTGGGCCAACTGGTGGGTCGAGGGCGAGCCCCATCCCTACACCAAGGTGGTCCACGCCATCGGCGCGCCGGCCTGAGACCCGAGGCCCGTTGTAGAGTGGCGGGCGTCACACGTGTACAGATCAAGAAACAGGGGCCACAGGTCCCGCGGTTGGTGGGAGGCCAACACACATGCTGAAGGAATTCGGTTTTCTGCTGAAGAACACCCTGGCGGTGCTGGTCATCCTCGGGGTGCTGGTGTTCCTGTTCAACTACCCGCGGCTGCATGTGTACCAGCAGTACCTGCGCGAGGCGGCCCCCGAGACCAGCATGCGTTACGAGCTGCTGTCCGCCGACATGGACGAGGCGGCCGTGCGCCGGCATTTCGACGCGGTGCCGCTGACCTGCATCTCCGAATCGCGCGAGGTCAATGGTCTGGGTGAGCGTGTCTGTTACGCGGCCCTGAGCCGGGCCGACGGTTACCCGGCCCTGGGGCTGGCGATGTTCTTCAACAAGGGGCGGCTGGGCACGGTCATCCTGCAGGTGCCGTGGTGGCGTCATGTGGGCCAGCGCATGCGCCTGGTGACGCGTTACGGCGAACCCCGCGTCCGCGACGACAAGCTGCACTGGCGGCTGCCCAATGGCCTGCTCGTCGCCAACCAGAGCCGCTCCCTCAACCCGCTGCAGTGGAGCGTGGTGATGTGGATGCCCCCCAACGCCCGGCAGCGCTAAGGCGCTGCCGGCCCTGCGGGCTTATTTGTTCTTTTCCTTGCCGCGCGGAATGACGGCGGTGACCGGCGGCATCGGGCGGTCGGAGGTCGATGTCTTGGGCGGCGAAGTGTCTTTCTTCGGTTTCTTTGCCATTTTGTTGCTGCGTTGTTCACCTTTGGCCATACGGTCCTCCGTGGGTTGTGGTGCCGTCGTGGCACCGGTGCCCTGCATGGTAAGCGAGAAAGCCGCTGTCTTTACAACTCGACACGCACATCCCTTGGTCTCGTCATGGCCTGGTGCTAGCATGGTCCCTCCACAACCCTGCCTTGGTCTTCTCCCATGAACAGAAGCAGCAGATTCGCCCTGGCCGTCCTGGCCACCGTTGCACTGGTCGGCCTCATTGCCTGGCTGTTCTGGCCCCAGCCGGCACCGCCTGCGCCAGCGCCGGTGCCCGTCACCCGGCCGGTCAGCGGCGCCGCCGAACTCACGGTCACGCCCGTGCCGTCCAACGACCCCATCCGCCATCCGGTGCAGGCCATCGAGACTGTCGAGCCGGCGCCCAAGCCCCTGCCCGCACTGGGCCAGTCCGACGCAAGATTGCAGCAGGAGCTCAACGCCCTCGTGGGACGCAAGAACGTGCAGACCTTCGTGCTGCTGGAGAGCTTTGTGCGCCGCGCCGTCGCCACCGTGGACAACCTGGGCCGTGAGCACGCCGCCCCCAGCATGTGGCCCGTGCACCCCACCGCCGGGCGTTTCGCCACGCTCAAGCAGGGCGAGGGTGAGATCATCAACCCCGACAACGGGCAGCGTTACGTGCCCCTGGTGCAGTTCATCGAATCGGTGGACAGCCGCAAGGCCGTGCAGCTGTATGCCGCGCTCTACCCGCTGTTCCAGCAGGCCTATGTGGAGCTGGGGTATCCCAAGGCCTATTTCAACGACCGCCTGGTCGCCGTCATCGACCTGCTGCTGAGCACCCCGGTGGTCGAAGGCCCGCTGGCCGTGGCCCTGGTGGACGTGAAGGGCCCCATCGCCCCCGAGCGTCCCTGGACCCGCTACGAGTTCGCCGACGGGCAGTTGCAGTCCCTGGCCGCCGGGCAGAAGATGCTGCTGCGCACCGGCCCGGCCAACCACCGCCGCCTGCGGGTCAAGCTGCTCGACATCCGCAAGCTGCTGACGAAGGCCGAGCTGCCGGCGGCGATCAAGCCCTGACTCTCTACAGCGCCAGCATCAGCCCGGTGCGCGGATCCCTGCGCCCGGCCAGCAGTTGCTGGTAGGCCGCGCTCACGGCCTCGGCGCCCCGGTCGGTGTGGATCACGAGCCAGGGGTGGGCGGGGTCGTTCACCTTGCGCATCAGGGCCGACCAGGCCTGCCCCAGGCGTTCTTCGAAACCCGCCGCGCCCCAGCCCTCGGGCGGTGGCGCGCTGCGCTTCTTGCCTTGGGCCGGTGCAAAAAACAGCTCCGGCCGGGGCCCGGGCAGGCCGCCGGCACCGCCCAGCGCTTCCCAGTGGCTGCCGCCGACCGAACAGCTGTACTTCAAGGCTGCGCCGAAATGCTCGTGGATCGCGCGGCGCAGGCCGGCATCACCCGCGAAGTCGATGTAGACCGTGGGCAGGCCCGGGTCCAGGGTCAACACGTCCGCGTAGCGCAGCACCTCGCCATAACAGCCCAGCCCGCGTGTGAAGTCCAGGTTGCCGCCCGAGGTGAGTCCGCCCACCAAGGGGCCATCGCTGCGGCGCGCCAGGCAGAAGGCCGTGCCATAAGCGGTCTTGCTGGACGCGCTGGACAGCAGCAATTGGCGTGCACCGAAGAAATCGTGCTCTGCCATGAAGTCGTCGATCAGGAAGGAGGTCGTGAACAGCGGCCGCAGCACGGCCTGCTGGCCTTCGAGCGCCGGGTCGTAGGCCGGGTCTGCGGCGCAGTACACCAGCTGGTTGTAGATCGCGGCCAGCTCGCGCCGGTGCGCCGAGCCGTCCATGAAACCGCGCAGGTTCGCGCGGCTTGCCTGTACCACCAGGTAGTGGCCCATGGGCAGGTAGCCGTAGACGCGCTGGCCAATCGCGACCTGCGCGTTGCGCGACTCCACCACCTCGGCAAAGCCCCAGGCGGGGATGCAGCCCCAGCCCTCGGCGCCACTGGGGAAAAACTCCCAGTACTTCATCTTGTCGCCAAAGGCGGCGTAGGTGATGTTGTTGGCCGTCAGCGCGAAGGACTGCACCCGCAGGCGGACCTCGCCCTCGGCCAGCGCGCGCGCGGCCGGCCCATCGGGATCAGGCAGCAGGCGGGTGGCATGCAGATCGGTGCGGCTGACGCAGAAACGGGTCGCGGTGGCATCCATGGGGGTTCCTTCCAGACGGAACCAGAGCATGCCTGCGCCCGGCCCGCGCCGCTGTCACCCAGGTGATGCGTGCCGGCTCAGCGTGCGCGCAAGCCCTGCACCAGCGCCCCCAGGGCAATGCCGCCCAGCGCCCACAGCAGATCCCAGTTGCCCGTGCCCAGGCCGGCAATGGCCGGGCCCGGGCACACACCGCACAGGCCCCAGCCCACGCCGAACAGCGCCGCGCCCACGGCGGTGTCGCGGTTCCAAACGCTGGGGTGGGTGCCGAAGCTGCCGCCCAGCAGCGGTCGCGCCAGCAGGCGCGGCAGGCCCTTGTAGGCCAGCAGCGTCACCAGCACCGCGCCGCCCATCACCAGCATCAGGCCCCAGTCCTCGAAACGCAGGAAAGACAGCACCACCTCGGGTTGCACCATGGTGGCGTACGAGAGGCCGAAGCCGAACAGGGTGCCCGCCGCCAGTGTGGCCAGCGCGTTCTTGATCTTGTGGGTTTGCATCACAGGAACCTCGCTGCCAGGTTGGCCGTGAGGAAGGCCGTGGCCATGAAGGTCAGCACGGCGCCCAGCGACGGCAGTTGCAGCGAACCCAGGCCGCAGATGCCGTGGCCCGAAGTGCAGCCATTGCCCAGCCGTGCGCCATAACCCACCAGGAAACCGCCCACGCCCAGTTGCCAGGCCGGTACCTGCGTGTCCTGTGCCGCGCCGCCGGCAAAACCCAGCCACCAGATGAAGGCGCCCACGATCAGCCCCGCGGCATAGACCAGGCGCCAGCCGCGCGAGTCGACCAGGCGCGCCTGCTGGAAAAAGGGCCGGCGTACCAGCCAGGACCAGCTGCTGGAAAACATCGTGCTCATGCCGCCGATGCGGCCGGTGAAAAGGAAGAGCAGGGACGTGCCCAGCCCGATCAGCAGGCCGCCCAGCAGGTAGTGGGCCCAGCCCAGGGGGAAGAGGGATGTGATGAAGCTCATGGCACGGCATTATCCGCGCCGCCGCTTGGTACCCTTACCAGGCGGTGTCGATGGCGTCCTGCGAGGGCCGGATCGAAGGCGGCGTGGTGACGTTGCCGCCATCGGTTCCCAGGGCCTGGCGCTCGGCCTCGTTGAGTACGTCCAGCGGCACGGCCTCGGCAGGGTGCGTCAGCGTGACGATGCCCACGCCCAGCTGGGGCGTGTAATCGTGGCGGCTCTGGTCCCGCCCCACCACCATCAGCGGGCGGCCCACGGTGGAACGCAGTCGCGCCACCGTCTCGCTCACGAAGGTGTCGCGCGCATCGGAGGAGATCACCACCACAAAACAGCGCGGGTGGTACAGCCCCACCACACAGCGGAAACCCGCCGCACGGCGGATGCGCGCGGCCATTGCCGCCAGGATCTGGTGTTCCACGCCGTGGCCGGCGGCCTGCCCCAGTTCATAGAGGTTACCCAGGTGCAGGCAGACCACGGTGCTGTTGCCGTGCAGCCGTGCCGAGCGCCAGAAAGCGTGCTCAATCTCCGACAGCAGCACCGAGCCGGTGGGCAGGCCGGTGGCCGGGTCGGCGCCGACCTGCAGGCGCGACAGGCGCGTGAGCTGGCGTTGCTGGCGGTTGCGCACGAAGACCAGCACGCTGCAGGCCAGGAAATACAGCACCGTGAGCACGGCCGTGACGATCCAGGTGCCCAGGCCGAACCCCGGCACGTTGAGCCCGCGCAGGTAAAGGCCGGTCACCAGGCCCGCCAGCAGCAGGCAGGCCAGCACCATCCAGCGCGCCAGCGGGTCGCCCAGGGTGGCGGCGCGCAGGGTGGCAATCAGGCCCAGCACGGCCGCCGACATGTTGACGATGGCCGTGGCCACCAGCAGTTGCTGGAAGTCGTCGGGGGAGGTGCGCGCCACCAGCACGGCCAGCCCGATGGAGGCCAGGAAGAGGGCACCAGAGCCCCAGGTGGTGATGCGGCTGACGGTGCGGTCCTCGCGGCTGCCGCCCATCCAGATGCCCAGGTAATACAGGGCCAGGGCACCGGCCAGCGGCCCCAGGCTGCCCTTGAGCACCTGCAGCATCTTCATGGACAGATGGGGCCACAGCACCTCGGGCAGGCCGGTCATCACCACACAGCTGGCGCCGGCGATCAGCACGAACAGCAGGTTGCGCAGCGAGCCCAGCTTGCGGTTGAGCAGGACGTCGGCGAGGCTCAGCGAGGTCAGGGTCAGCAGACCCCCCAGCATGGCGGACCAGACGGCAACTTCGGAAATGGGCATGCCGCGATTATGGTCCTGCTGCGGGGTCTGTGTTTCGTGATTTATTCACATTTCCTGGCATGGCCCGTACCGCCGGGGCGGCGCGCCTCACCAGGTCGTGTCGACCCGGTCGTCGTCGGCGGCGACGGCCGGCCGGCGCACCTGCTCCATGGCTTCATGCTCCACCGTGTTGATCACGTCCTGCGCCACGGTCTGGTCGGGCAGCACGGTGCGCAGGGCAATGCCCACCTGCGCAACGAAGGACAGGCGCTGGGCCTTGCTGCCCACCAGCTGCAGCGGCTGCGTCAGCAGGCCCTGCAGACGGGTGACGAAGGCCCCGTCGAAATGGCGCTTGCGGTCGATGGAGAACACCACGACGAAACAACGCGGGTGGTACAGCCCCACCACGCAGCGGAAACCGGCGGCGCGGCGGATGCGCGCGGCCGTAGCGGCCAGGATCTGGTGGTCGCTGGTGCGGCCCAGCGTGTCGCCCATCTCGTACAGGTTGTTCAGGTAGACGGCGACCACGATGCACTGGCCGCGCAGGCGCCCGGCGCGCCAGAAGGCGTGCTCCACCTCGCCCAGCAGCTTGGCGCCGGTGGGCAGGCCGGTGACCGGGTCCCAGCCCATCTCCAGCCGCGACAAGCGCGCCAGCTGGCGCTGCTGCCGGTTGCGCACGATGATCAGCACCATCACCAGCAGCACAAACAGCACCGCACTGCTGGCCGTGAGGATCTTCAGGCCCAGACCCAGGCCCTCGACCTTCAGCGCATGCAGGTACAGGCCGGTCGTCAGGATCATGAGCAGCACACAGGCCGCCACCAGCCAACGCGCCAGCGGGTCACCCAGCACGGCGGCGCGCACGGCAATCACCATGCACAGCAACACCGCGATCGCGTTGAGGCCCGCCGTCAGCATGAGCGGACCGTGGAAATCCTGCACCGGCACCAGCGTGGCCAGCACCGCCATCACCAGCGACGCAATCAGCATGCCGTAGGCCCCCCAGACGGAGAGGCGGTAGACCAGGTGGTCTTCGCGGTCGCCGCCGGTCCAGATGCCCAGCAGGCGCAGGCCCAAGGCGCTGCTGAGCAGGCCGAAGCCGGCCTCGATGGCCATCAACAGGCGCTCGGGCAGGCCGGGGAACAGCGTCTGGGGCAGTCCAGAGAGGAAAATGCAGGCAAAGCTGATGGCGAGGATCAACAGCATGTTGCGTACGGCGCCCAGGTTGCGGGTCACCAGCGTATCGGCGACCGCCAGCAGGACCAGCGATAGCAGCCCACCGGTCATGATGGCCCAGACGGTATGTTCAGCCAGGTTCATGCGCGGATTATCACCGTCCAGCCACGCCTAGGCGTGGCTGCAGCGTGACAGATTTGGCAAGCTGCAGAAGAATCGTTGCTATGAAAACCGCAGCAACACACTTCCAGCCGACAGAGTGCAGCCCCGGGGGTACCCGGCGGCTCAGAGCGCGGCCGGGCTGGTGGTGAGGCCCAGGCTGTTGCCCGGCATGGTCGTGATCTCGTCCTCCGGCATGCCGTCCCGGGTGGGCGGCCCCAGGGCCCGCCGTTCGGCCTCGTTGATGACCTCCATGGGGTCGGCATGGTCGGCAGGCAGCGTGACGACCCCCAGGCCCAGGTGCGGCCAGAAATCCCGCACGGTTCCGTCCGTGCCTGCTACGGGCAGGGCCTGCATCGACAGGGCGCGCAGGCGCGACACCGTCAGGCGGACGTACTGGCGGCGCTGGAAGGCGGAGATCACCACGACAAAACAGTGCGGGTGGTACAGCCCCACCACGCAGCGGAAACCCGCCGCACGGCGGATGCGTGCGGCCATGCCTGCCAGGATCTGCTGCTCCACACCCGGCCCGCCTGCTTCGCCGGGCGCATACAGATTGTTCAGGCGCAGGCAGACCACCGTGCATTCGCCGTTCAGGCGGGCCGTGCGCCAGAAGGTGTGCGCCACCTCGGCCAGCAGCAGGGAGCCGGTGGGCAGGCCCGTGGCCGGATCGGTGCGGGCTTGCAGCGAGGCCAGGCGGTCCAGCTCCCGGCTTTGCCGAATGCGCTTGATCGCCACGATCGAGCCGACCAGGAAATAGGCCACCGTGCTCACCGCCGTGACGATCCAGGTGCCCAGGCCGAAACCCGGCACGTTCAGGCTGCGCACCCACAGCCCCAGCACCTCGATGGCCAGGCAGGCACCGGCCAGCACCACCCAGGGGGCCAGCGGGTCGCCCAGCCGCGCGGCCCGGATCGATATGGCCAGGCCCAGCAGCACGGCGAGCACGGTGGCCACCGCGGTGGCGTGCAACATCCGCTGGACGTCCGCGCCGGCGACAAGCAGCGTGCCCAGCACCAGCGCCGTCAGCAGCATGGCGGCGGAGCCCCAGGTGGTCAGGCGGTGCGTGACCGGGTCCACGTCGGCGCCGCCCAGCCAGATCCCCAGGTAATACAGCACCAGCGACGCACTCAGCGGCCCCGCGCAGACCTTGAGCAGGTTCAGCCAGTCTTGCGGCAGGCCCGGGAACAGCGCCTCGGGCAGGCCGGTGCGCACCAGGCTGCTGGCGCCGGTGACGACCACGAAGACCAGGTACCGCAGGGAATTGGTGTTGCGGGTGGCCAGGGCATTGGCCAGGGCGACCGCCGCCAGGGTCAGCAAGCCGCCGAGCATGGCCGACCAGACAATGAATTCTTTGATTTCCACGCCGCGATTATCTGGGGCGTTCTTACGCGGAGCCGACAACCGCCGCCGGGCGTCAGTCCGCTCGTTGCCAGACCAGCAGCAGGTTGTTGGCCGGCATGCTGTGGCGTGCGCAGAGCTGCAGGCTGGCGGCGCGGGCCTGGTCTTCCACGTCCTCACGGCGCCGGATGCCCCAGTCGGGGTTCTCCGCGCGCAGCGCGGCGTCGAACTTCAGGTTCCCCTGCGAGGTGGGCACCTCGTCTTCCAGATAGGGCCCGTAAGTCACCAGCCGGCCGCCCGGTGCCAGCAGCCTCGCGGCGCCACGCATCAATCCCGCGCAGCAGGCCCAGGGTGCGATGTGCAGCATGTTGGCGCAGTAGATCAGGTCCTGCGGCTCGTGCTCGGTGGGCCAGGCCTCGGAGAGCACGTTGAGCAGCTGCGGCGGCTGCACGTTCACCAGCCGCGCCTCGGTGATGCGCACCATGATGTCGGGGAAAAGGTCGGCCTTCAGGTCCGTGGGCTGCCAGCGCCACAGCGGCAGCTGCGCGGCGAACCAGGCCACGTGCTGGCCCGTGCCGCAGCTGATCTCCAGCGCCTGGCCCTCGGCGGGCAGCAGCGTGCGCAGCACCTCCAGGATGGGCTGCTTGTTGCGCTCGGCCGCGGCGCTGAAGGCGAGTTCATTCATGGTCATGGCGGTTTTCATCATGGCACAGGGGGGACATCCGGGGAAAAACGCATGGTGCCAGCAGGCGGCTGCGCCGCCTTCCCATGAACATGGGGGAGCCATTCAAAAGAGGCCGCGGCCTGTCGACCGTACCTGATGCAACAGAACACCCGGCCCGCACTGCGCTAGCATCGCGCATGAGTTCCCATTACGAAAGCGTGCACAACGCCGCGCTGTACCCCGAGGCCTTCAGCGTGGCCGCCCCTGAGCCTTCCGTGGGGCGCGAGATCTGGCCGCGCCAGCCGGGGGTGTTCATCCGCCAGGGCCAGGCCGGGGAAGGGGTCGCCGGGGAAGCGGCGTCAGAGGCCCGCGCCCCGCGCGAGCTGGTGGCCGGGCAGTTTGGCCTGGTGCCGCGCTGGGTCAAGTCGGCTTCGGACGCCAAGCTGCGCTCCACCAAGCTGGTCAACGCCCGTGCCGACACCGTGAGCACCTCCAGCAACTTCCGCGAGGCCTGGCTGGGCGGGCAACGCTGCATCGTGCCCATGACGGCCTTCCTGGAAGACGACTGGCGCAGCGGCAAGGCCGTGCCCACCCGCATCGCCCGGGTCGACGGCAAGCCCATGGGGGTGGCGGGTCTGTGGGAGCGCTGGAGCGGGGCCGAGGGCGAGGTCATCGTCAGCTACACCCTGCTCACGGTGAACGCCAACAGCCACGCCCTGATGCACCGCTACCAGCAGCCCGGCAGCGACAAGAGCATGCCCGTCATCCTGAACGAAGGCGCCTGGGACGCCTGGCTGAGCGCCCCCGTGGAGAAGGCGCGTGAATTCCTGCGGGCCTACCCGGCCCAGCAGCTCCTGGCCAACCCGGTCGAGAAAAAGCGCTGAGCGTTTGCTGAGCCGGTCACGTCCCGTCCGGGGACGTGTGCCGCATCACCTCAGTGCGTGACGAACTCGTACACCACGTCCTCGTTCTCCACCATGTCCAGCACGTCGTAGAGCAGTTCCTCGTCGTCCGTGCTGGTCCAGGTCTCTTCGGGGTCGCTGGCGAACAATGGTTCGACCGTCAGGTCCAGGAACTGGCCGTTGGGCAGCCGCAGCACCTGGCCGCCTTCGGAGGTCTGCACCAGCTCCCAGTCTGCCGGCACGGCCATCTCCAGCTTGATCGTGACATTGAGTTTTTTCATGACGACGTTCCTTGCGAGTAAGCACCTGAGCTTAGCGCAGCTGCGCCGCCGCTCGTCTCAGGTCGGCGGGGCCAGGGCCGCAGCCAGGGCCGCGCCGTCCGGTGCGGCCAGCGTGGTGTTGTGACGCCCGGTGTAGGGCCCGCCGCCGGGGATCAGCTGGCCCGCGGCGTCGTAGCCTATGGCCTTGAATTTCCAGACCGCACCGATGCGCTTGAGATTGCCGATGTGCAAGCTGTCGGTGGTGTGCACGCTGTACACATCGGCGTTCACCGGGCTCAAGGTCAGCAAGGGGTGGGCCATGGCGGGGGAGGGGTTGCGGCTCAGAACGAGGAACCGGGCTGCTGCAGGAAAGCCAGCTCAGCGGGCGTGGAAGCGCGGCCCAGGACGGCATTGCGGTGCGGGTAACGGCCAAAGCGCCGCAGGATTTCGGTGTGCCGGTGCAGGAACTGCAGGTTGTGCTCCAGGCCCGGCTGCGAGAACAGCGGCAGCGCCTCGGCATGGGCGGCCAGGTCCTCGCTGTGCATCCAGGGCATGTAGGCAAAGACCCGCCTGGCCAGTGGCAGGGCCGCGTCCAGCTGTAAGGCCACCAGCTCGCGCGCCAGGGTGAGCGCCAGCGCATCCTGCGCGAAGGCCAGCGCCGTGTCGCGGTGGATGTTGCGGCTGAACTGGTCCAGCACGATGAGCTCCGCCAGCCGGCCTGGTGCGTCCGCGCGCCATACCTGCAGTTCGCCGCGCGCGGCGGCCGCCAGCGTCGGGCCGAAACGCGCGCCGATCTGCGCGTCCAGCGCGCTGTCCCTGGCAAAGTGCTGCTTGGGGGTGAGCTCGGTGAACCAGAAGCTCAGGATGTCTTGGGCGTTCATGCGGCCATCATGCCAGCGCTGCCTTGGCCCTGGGGCGATCACGCCTGCCACACGCCGAAACCGGCCGAGCGCAGGTCGATGCCGATCTCGATTTCCTTGTCCACAGCGTCGTCGTAACGCATGGGGTTGAAGGCCTCGTACAGATCGGGCAGCAGGCGCAGGCCGTATCTCGTCACATAGCTGTTGGCCTGGATACCGGCCATGTGCTTGTCAAAGCGCACATCGGGGTCCAGGCCCGTCATGCCCACGTAGACGCAGGGTTTGCCGTCCACGTAGTTCGGGTTGTTCTTCCTGAACCGGGCTTCAAACAGCACGTCCTTCGACAGCTCGATGACGTAGACGTGGTAGTGGGGGCGGCGGGGCATGGTGGTCTTGCGGTGCAGGCACGCCATTATTGATGGGCTCGCCAGACCCGACCGCGACGGGTGTGGCCGTCGCTTTTTTCAGGGGAAATCATGGTGCCTTGCCAAAGCGGTAATAGTTCGCATCGGTATCGCAGCGAAGTGTGAACTACGCACGGCCGGGGGGATGCCAGGCGCGCGTGGCCCCCACATACTCACTTCATCGAAGTCTGGAGAGACCCCCATGAAGTTCACCGCCCTGCTTGTTTTCACCCTCACCGCGCTGGCAGCGGGTGGATCTGCGTGGTCTGATACGGCCCCCTACCGCAACGTTGCTGCGGGCGACAGGTCGTCGGCCGAAACCCGGCAGCTGCAGCGGCAGACGCTGGAACAGCAGGACGAGGCCCGCTACCGGGTCTGTGACCCGCAGCGTGTCGAGAACCCGGGCACCCGCAGCCTCGACTTCACCGCCGAAGGCCGCCGTTGCCTGATCGACGCGCTGGACCGGGCCGCTTCCGTGCAGGGTGCGGTGGCGCTGCTGCGCAATGCCTCAGTGTCCCTGCGCAAGACCCCCGAAGACCACGCCTTGCGCGCCGCCGCACTGCGCGCCATCGACCGGGCCCGCACCCAGCTGGCCGCCGACCTGCCCAGCCTGCGTGAGCGCTTCAGGGACCAGGCCGCCGCACTCGACCTGGCCGAGTTCTCCATCCACCTGCCGCATCTGCACCACCAGCAGCAGCAGTGGCGGCTGGAGGCCTACCTGGCAGCGTTGCAGTCCTCGCGCCAAGACTGAACCGGCACAGCGCGCGCCTTCACTTGCGGCGCAGCGTGCCCGAAAGCTCGGTGCCCGGCGCCACGGTGTTGAAGACCGTGCCGTATTTCTTCACGTTTTCATGCAGCAGCGCCAGGCGCTGCTCGGTTTCGTCCGTGTCTACGATGATCTCGTAGCGGATGCTCTCCATCTTCGGCGGCACGTCCTGGCGCACACCGTCCACCACCACCTCCACCCCGCGCAGCTGGAATTTCAGGATGGGCACCACCCGCTCGATGCCTTTGACCATGCAGGCCGAGAGCGCGGCCAGCAGCAGCTCGGCCGGGTTGAAGGCGGCGGGGTTGCCGGCCAGGTCCGTGTCCAGCGCAATCTCGGCGCTCTTGCAGACGGCACGGCTGCTGTGGGCGTCCACGCGGCGGGTTTCCACGTGGAAGGCCATCTTGGCGGGTGTGGTGGTGTTCATAGGCTTCCTTGCGGTGATGGATCAGAAGTCGGGCACGGGGTTTGTGCCTTCGACCAGTTTCAGCCCGTCGGCTTGCAGTTCATAGACTGCCCGCTCTCGTACGGGCCGCGTCGCTTGCGGCTTGCCGTTCTTGATATCGCGTATCTGCCCCTGGAAGTCGATCAGCAGGCGCTGGCCCTCGAAGCGCCACTTGCCCTGCACATCAACGCAAGCCTGGGTTTCCGCATCGGCATCCGTCTCTTCCGTCGCCTCCTTGCCGGCCCCGGCCGCACAGGCGCCGTGGGCGCCGCTGTTGTCCATGGACAGCGCCAGGTTCTCTTCCAGCAGCTGCACGGCGTTGGCACGCAGGCGCATCACGACCAGCCAGCCGCGGCAGTTACCCTGCCAGCAACTGCCCCCTTCGATCGTGGCGGCGTGTTGTCCGGGCGCCAGGGTGTGCACGGCGATCTTGCCCAGCCGTCCATACACCCCCGCTTCGACCACGGCGTCCTGGCTGGCGGCCAGGCGCCAGCCACGCGCATCGCGCTCATAAAAATAGGCGCCCATCAGGCCCGGGCAGGCGTGGCAATCCTGACCGGTCTGCACATCGGTCAGCAGCACGGCATGCGTTTCGTCCAGCTGCGCCACCTGCAGCGGTTTGACCGTGGCGCGCACCACGGTCCTGTCGGCCGCATTTCTGTCTTCTTCCGAAGTGATGACATCCAGGTCCTGGGGCTCGTCCGGTTTGTCAAAGCGCAGCTGCAGCAGGGCCCGGGGCTCCAGGCTACTGGCGCGCGGTTCGGGCGGCTCGCAGGCGGCGAGCAGTAGGGCGGACAGGCCCAGGGTGGTTAGGCGGCGGAGCAGTGGGCGCATGAGGCCCGAGTGTAAGAGGGGCGCTGCGCACATCAGTCCGTTGCCGGAATGCTGTGAATCATAGATTTACAACGAGGGTAGTTTTTGCAGCCCCAAAATTTCTTGTTATCTCGAGACGATGTGCGCTGGACCATCTTTATGCCGCAACTTGCGCAGGTTGGCTTCCAGTACTCACCTTCATACGCAACGGCCAGGAGTTCCTGCTGCTGTTGTTGTGGCCTCTGCAGTATTCTCTGCAGCAAGGCTGAGCCGTCCAGGGCATCAATGCCGGTCTCGCGGGCAAAGGCCAGGGCATCCGACGTGAATCGGCCGCTGGTGGCAAACGCGCCACGCTTGACCTGCTTGGAAGCCATCACGCCAAAGAACTCTCGCACTTCCTTCACGCCGACAGGTTTGCGGAGCCAATGCTTGCACTGCACGATGGCAACGGCTGTCTCCTGGTCTTGGTGTTTGAGCCAGATGTCTACACCGCCGTCTGCACCGTGGGATTGCGTTTCCGTGCGATATCCGCTCTGGCGGAACAAGCCCTCACAAACCGCCTCAAAACGGCGCCACTCGATGTCCGAGAAGACGTTCTGGCTCCACACGCGTTCGTCGGCCGGCCTTGTTTCCATTGTCGGTTCGCTTCGCTCCAGGTTGCCACCCTGGTTCATTGCCCGTCGCGAAAGAAAAAAGTAGAGCACCAGCAGCAACGCGCCGACAGTAATCAAAGGCCAAGCCGCTTGATTCAGGCCTATGGCAACGGGTCGGAGAGGTGAGGATCGGCCGAATAGCAGCGGAGCGACTAGAAAGCCGAGACCAGCCGCCGCGAGAATAGTGCCGCCACCTAGCAGTTGGCGAAGAGTTCGCCCTTTGGACTGCAAAGACCGAGATGCCATTCTTTGACTCCCTTGCTATTTTTTGAAGTATCCAATACTAGAAGACTGGCGTGGACGGTATAGTCTATGAAACATCAGGGAGGCTTATGGCAGACATCAACACTCGCTTGGCCGTATTGATCGATGCGGACAACGCGCACGCGGCCATACCGGTCATCGATGAGTTGATGGCCGAAGTGTCACGCTACGGCACAGCGACCATCCGCCGGGCCTACGGCGACTGGACCACGGACAACCTGAAGAAGTGGAAGGCCATCCTGCACAAGCAGGCCATCCAGCCCATTCAGCAGTTCAGCTACACCATTGGCAAGAACTCCACCGACTCGGCCCTCATCATCGATGCCATGGACATATTGCACGCTGGCAATGTAGACGGTTTTTGCCTGGTTTCGTCTGACAGTGATTTCACCCGTTTGGCGACCCGCATTCGGGAGGCGGGGCTTACGGCCTACGGCTTTGGTGAACGCAAGACGCCTGATCCCTTTGTAGCAGCGTGCGACAAGTTCATCTACGTCGAAATTTTGCGATCCGAGCCAGAACCCGTGGTGGCGGGCGAAGGAGCCAAGGAAGTTCCCCCGCTGCCTCCGCTTAAGCCTATGGTCATTACGGCAGTGGATGCGGCAGCTCGTGATGATGGCTGGGCGACACTGGCCGCAGTCGGAGGGCAGATAAGCAAGAACAACCCGTCATTCGATTCACGCAACTACGGTTTTTCCAAGCTGGGCGAGTTGATGCGTAAGCAGGGCTATCTGGAGACGAAAGATGTGCAGGTCGTAGCGGGTGATGGGCCTTCGCAGACCCATCTTTATGTGCGACGCAAGCCCAAGCCCGCACCGGCTCCGGGCTAGAGCCCAATCACTCCTCGACCTTCACGCCCTTCCAGAAGGCCACGCGGCCCTGAACGAGGTGGGCTTCGGGCTTGGGCTCGGGGTAGTACCACACGGCCTCGGGCAGCATGTCGCCGTTGACCAGCAGCGTGTAGTAATGCGCTTCGCCCTTCCAGGGGCAGGTGGTCTTGTGGTTGCTGAAGGTGACGTACTCGCGCTTGAGCGTGTGCTCGGGGAAGTAGTGGTTGCCCTCTACCAGAACGGTGTCGTCACTCTCGGCGATGACGGTGTTGTTCCAGGTGGCTTTCATGCTTATCTTCAGAACTGGATCACGCTGACTTTCAGCAAATTACGCTGCACTGACGCGCCCTTGGTCCTGACTGCACAGCATTCATTTGCATTTCAGGCATGTGGCAGCTTAGCCGCGACCAACTTGGCCTTGGCCTGCTGCGCCATTCTCACAAACTGTGAGCATTGCTCCACCCACTGCAGTCTTTGCGCGTAGCTCAGCTGGGCGAATGCGCGCAGGCGTTCGTCGCTGACGTGGTAGGTCCGGTTGTCGCGCAGTGAGGTGGTGGCGCTGTTGCTCATGGGTTTTGCAGGCGTTTGAGGTGTTCTATGTCGGCCAGGTCGATGGGTCTGGCCACACTTTGCTTGAGTGCGATCAGATCGTCAATGCTGGCCAGCTTGACAGGAACGCCCGCCACGTCGAGCTGCAAGGCGCGCTGGCACATGCCTGCGGGGTCGACCGGGGGGAATAGCAGCACATCCAGCGTCACGCCTGCCATGTCCTCGCTGCGCAGCGAAAATGCTTGCAAGTTGCGATGGGTGTGCCATTGCTTCAGGGTTTCTATGTCGCTAAGCGTTTCAAGTGGCACTGGCAACATGGGACTCAGGCGCAGATCTTTGGCGGCTTCTATCAGGTGCTGCAGGTTGACGGGCGAGACGACCACGCACACGTCGATATCCATGGTGTTGCGCTCAACCCCGTGCATTGCTACGGCCAAACCGCCAATCAGAACGTACTCGACCTTATGGCGATCCAGCGCTGAGAAAAGGTCGAGGTAGAACATGGCTTATTTGCCCCAGCTGTCCTTGAGTCCGGTCACCCGGTTGAACACCGGCTTACCGGCCTTGTGATCTTTCCTGTCCGCCACAAAGTAGCCAAACCTCTCAAACTGGAACTTGTCGTCCTTGTCCGCCTGGGCCAGTGAGGGTTCCACATAGGCGGTGACGGTCTTCAGGCTGTCCGGGTTCAGGCTGGCCAGAAAGTCCTTGCCACCCGCGTCGGGTTGCGCATCCATAAACAGGCGGTCGTACAGGCGCACCTCGGCGACCACGCCGTCGGCCACGGCCACCCAGGTGATGGCGGCCTTGGCCTTGACGCTGTCGGCGCCCGGGGTGCCGCTCTTGGTGCCGGGGATGACCTTGGCGTGTACTTCGGTGACCTGTCCGTTTGCATCACGCAGACAGCCAGTGCACTCGATCACGTAGCCGCCCTTGAGGCGCACCACATTGCCGGGGAAGAGGCGCTTGTAGCCCTTGGGTGGCACTTCTTCAAAGTCTTCGCGTTCGATCCAGACCTCGCGGCCGATCAGGAAACGGCGCAGCGCGGGGGCCACCTGGCCTTCTTCCACATGCGGCAGGGCGGGCAGGGTGCATTCCTCGGTGTAGCTGTCGCTGCCAAAGGCCTCGGCCCAGTTGGTCAGTACCAGTTTCACCGGGTCCAGCACGGCCATGCCGCGGTGGGCCTTGTTCTCCAGGTCTTCGCGCAGGCAGCCTTCCAGCGTGGAGTAATCAATCCAGGAATAGTCCTTGGTCACGCCGATGCGTTCGGCAAAGAGCTGGATGCTCTCGGGGGTGTAACCGCGGCGGCGCAGGCCGACGATGGTGGGCATGCGCGGGTCGTCCCAGCCGCTCACGCGGCCTTCGCTCACCAGCTGGGCCAGCTTGCGTTTGCTGGTGATCACGTAGGTGAGGTTCAGGCGCGCGAACTCGTGCTGGTGCGGCAGCAGGAAGACATTGGGGCGCTGGCCGTCCAGTGCGTGGGCCAGCAGGGGGGTGAACTGCGCGGTTTCCTTCTTGAGCAGGGCGAAGAAGGCGGGCAGGTCGTGCAGCACGGCGTCGGGGTTGTGGCCCCACTTGGCAAACATGGCGCGCATCTGCGCTTCGGCTTCGCTGGCAAAGAGCTTGTCGGCGTGGTTGTGGCAGTGCAGGGCAAATTCCTTGCCGGCTTCCAGGCCCTGGCCTTCGATCTTTTCGATCAGCTCCTTGGCATGCGCAAACTGCGGCGCGCGCAGGATGGGCACGATGCGCTCCAGCGTCCAGTCGTAGAAAGGGCGCTGGTCTTCGAATTCCAGCGTGCAGATGCTGTGGGTGATGTTCTCCAGCGCGTCCTCGATGGGGTGCGCAAACGAGTACATGGGGTAGATGCACCAGGCGTCACCCGTGTTGTGATGGGTGGCGCGGCGGATGCGGTAGATGGCCGGGTCGCGCAGGTTGATGTTGGGGCTGGCCATGCTGATGCGCGCGCGCAGCACCATACTGCCATCCGCATGTTTACCCGCGCGCATTTCGCGAAAGCGCGCCAGGTTCTCGGCCGGCGTGCGATTGCGGTAGGGGCTGTCGGTGCCGGGTTTGCCGAAGTCGCCGCGGTTGGCGCGCATTTCCTCGGGCGTCTGCTCGTCCACATAGGCGTGGCCGGTCTCGATCAGGTACTCGGCGGCGCGGTACATGAAGTCGAAGTAGTTGCTGGCGTAGTACAGGTGGCTGTCGCCATGCGCGTCCCAGCCGAAACCCAGCCACTTGACCGCGTCGGTGATGGAGTCGACGTACTCCTGCTCTTCCTTCTCGGGGTTGGTGTCGTCGAAGCGCATGTGGCACACGCCGTTGTAGTCGCGCGCCAGGCCGAAGTTCAGGCAGATGCTCTTGGCGTGGCCCACGTGCAGGTAGCCGTTGGGCTCGGGCGGGAAGCGGGTGCGGATGCGGGCGGGGTCGGGCTGGCCTTTTTCCTGCAGGCTGGCCTCGCCGGGCTGGTGGGCCCAGCGGCGGCCGCTGTAGGTGCCGGCGGCGAGGTCGTGCTCGATGATCTGGCGCAGGAAGTTGCTGGCCTTGGGGGCTTCTTTGTTATCGGGGGTGCTGGGCTTGCTCATGCAGGCATTTTAGATGCCGCTCCCCGCGCTGTGCGGGCTTGCTACCATGCCTGGCACTGGAGGGCCCCATGAGCGAAGCGAAGAGCGAGAACGTCACCATCTCCCAGGCCGATCTGTTGGCTGCCGTGCGCGACGGGCTGATCACGGGCCAGCAGTCCCGACAGCTCTGGGAGCGCTGGGGGCAGAACCTGCGGCAGCCGGCCACGGCGCCCGCCGGGCCGCGCTTTTCCTTCACCAACGTGCTGTATTACTTTGGTGGTTTGGTGGCCATCGGCGCCATGACGCTGTTCATGACGCTGGGCTGGCAGCAGTTCGGCGACTGGGGCCTGCTGGCCATTGCCCTGGCTTATCTGGTGGGCGCACTGGGGGTGGCCCACCACCTCAAGGGCCGGGGCCTGGGCACGCCAGCCGGCATTCTGGCCACGCTGGCGGTGTGCCTGGTGCCGCTGGCGCTGTGGGCGCTGCAAAGCGGCCTGGGCCTGTGGCCGCCGGGCGGGCCCAGCAGCTACCGGGCCTATCACACGCACATCGACTGGCGCTGGCTCACGCTGGAGTTCGGCACGCTCGCCGCCGCGGTGGTGATGCTGTGGCGTTTTCGCCTGCCGTTCATGGTGATGCCGGTGGCGGTGACGGTCTGGTACATGTACATGGACGTGGCCCATCTGCTGATGCAGCACGCCGGTTTCGAGTACCGCTTCATGCGCGACATGTCCCTGGTCTTCGGCATCGCCACCTGCCTGCTGGCTATGTGGGTGGACGTGCGCAGCCGGCTGGCCAGCGGGGAGTGGCGGCAGGACTTTGCCTTCTGGCTCTACATTTTTGGCGCGCTGATGTTCTGGGGCGGCCTGAGCCTGCAGGATTCGGGCTCGCAGCTGGGCAAGGCCCTCTACGCGCTGATCAATGTGGGCCTGGTCCTGCTGGGCGCGGCCATCGGCCGGCGGGTCTTCACGGTGCTGGGGGCGCTGGGGGTGGCGGGTTACCTGGGGTATCTGTCGTACCGGGTGTTCCAGAACAGCATGCTGTTTCCGTTTGCGCTCACTCTGCTGGGATTGGCCGTGGTGGCGCTGGGGATCTGGTGGCAGCGGCACGAAGAGGCGATCGAGGCGCGGCTGGGCGCCTGGCTGCCGGCGGGGCTGCGGCCGCGCTGAGACCGCCGATATATATAAGCCGCAACTTCAATAGCTGGGTTACATCTCGTAACCTCCTTCACCGGCGCTTCGCAGCCGGGCAGGGGGCCGGGGCGTTGAGGGTACAGGGCAGCCCACCGGCGGCCCCATCTAGGAGAACCCTCATGACGAACAAAGCCAAATCTTCCGCTGCTGCCCTGGCCCTGGTGGCCGCCCTGGGTTTGGGCGCCAGCGGCGCCGCACAGGCCGGCCACGACGACGTGGACATCTTCTGGTCCATCGCCATGTCGCAGCCCGGCATCCGCATCGGCGTGAGCAACGCGCCGGCCGCCCCGGTGGTGGTGCACGCCCCGCGCCATGTGCATGGGCACCCCGTCTACGTGCCGCCCCGTGTGGTGTACGCGCCGCACCCGGTCTACCGCGTGCACCCGGGCCACCAGGGCCATGGCCACTGGAAGGACCGTGACGACCGCCGTGGCCATGACCGCCACGCCCGTTACGACCGGCATGACCGACACGATCGTTACGACCGTGACGACCGCCACGGGGGTCGCGGCCACGGCGGCGGCCACGGCCAGCGTCACGGTGCAGAAAACCATATGGGAAATCGCCGATAAGGGATACCATTGAATGGCGCCGCGGATCCTCCCCCGCGGCTGACCGTGCCTGGCACGGTCATTACACGGCGCTCAGCGATGAGCGCCGTTTTTTGTGCCTGCCATCCCTGGCATCAGGGAGCCGCCTGTCTTGCGTTGGGGCCGCCTTCTTATCCGACCTCGCGGCCGCAAAAACCCCTCAAGCCATCGGGCTGACATGGCCCCTCCCGGCTCATCAGTCCCGACCCTGGCAACAATCGCCCACCCTCAAGAATCCTTGGAGACAAGCCATGCTGGCTGATTTTGCTGTTTACGACACCCAGCCGTGGCAATCTGCCTACGGCCCATCAATCGACGTCGAACTTCCCAAGGCCAGGTACCGGAATCTGGCCGAACTCGTGCAAGGCGCCTGCGACCGGTTTGCCAGCAAGAAGGCCTTCACGGCGGTCGTGCCCAACGGAATGAATGGAAGCCTCACCTACCAGCAGGTCGGTGTGCTCTCGGATGCGTTCGCGGTCTATCTGCGCGAGATCTGTGGCCTCAAAGCGGGTGACCGGGTGGCGGTGCAGTTGCCCAACGGGCTCGCCTACCCGGTTGTCGCCTTTGGTGTGTTCAAGGCCGGCTGCGTTCTGGTGAACACCAACCCCTTGTACACCCCCAGCGAGATGGCGCATCAGTTCAAGGACTCCGGGGCTCGCGTTCTGATCATTGTGGACATGTTTGCCGACAAGCTGGCCGAGGTTCTGCCGAAAACGGACATTGAGCGGGTGGTCCTGGCAGGTGTTTCCGAAATGTTCCCCGCCATTCCGAACCTGATCGTGCGCGGCGTGCAGAGGTTCTGGAGCAAGGTGCTGCCCCCGGTCCCCAGCTTGAGCCAACCCGTCGAACGTTTGAATGCGGCGCTGAAGGCTGGCGCTGTCGGCGCGACGCCAGGCAAGCTGCAGGGCTGGTCCCGGGCCATTGCGCCGCACGACATAGCGGCACTCCAGTACACGGGTGGCACCACCGGTGTGAGCAAAGGAGCCATGCTGTCCCATGCCAACATGCTCGCCAACATCGACCAGGTTCTGGCGATGGGCAAGTCCCACATGGGCGAGGACGAATGTGTACTGACGGCGCTGCCGCTGTACCACATCTTCGCGTTCACGGCCAATCTCCTGTGCTTCTTTGACATCGGTGGTCGCAACATCCTTATCCCGAGTCCGCGCCCGGTGCAGAACCTGCAACGGGCCATCGAGAACTACCCCATCACCTGGATCACGGGTGTCAACACTCTTTTTAACGCCGTCATGAACGAGGAGTGGTTCACGGCGTTTCCGCCCAGGCACCTCAAGGCCGCCATTGCCGGCGGCACTGCGCTGCATCATGCGGTGGCGGAGCGCTGGCAGCGCATCACCGGGACACGCATCGCAGAGGGCTTCGGCCTGACGGAGTGCTCCCCCGTCGTGAGTTTCAACCCCCTGAGCGGAGTGGCCAAGCCGGACAGCATTGGCATTCCCGTGCCGGGAACCGAGGTGCGCCTGGTCGACGACGCCGGCGCACCCGTGCCGCAAGGTGAGCCGGGCGAGCTGATCGTTCGCGGCCCGCAGAACATGCTCGGCTATTGGAACAAGCCGGAAGAGACCGCGCTGGTGATCAAGGATGGCTGGCTCTACACGGGTGATATCGCCGTCATGGATGCACAGGGTTACTTCAAGATCGTGGACCGCAAGAAGGACCTGGTGCTGCTCTCCGGCTTCAACGTCTACCCGAATGAGATTGAAGACGCCCTGGCGAAGATGAGCGCCATTCTGGAGGCGGCGGTGGTGGGCATTCCGGACGCCAGGACGGGCGAGGCACTCCGGGCCTATGTGGTCAGGAACCCCGACGTGCAAGGCGAGCTCACCAAGGACGCGATCATCGCGCATTGCAAGACCTACCTCACCGACTACAAGATTCCCAAGTCCATCGTCTTCCGGGACGAGCTGCCCAAAAGTCCTGTGGGCAAGATCCTGCGCAAGGACTTGAAGGTCGAAGTCAAGGCTGAATTCAGCAAGCTTTAAAGGAAACCCAGGCATGTTGACCGAACTCGAAACCAAACTGCTGGGCGTGATGATGATGGTCATCATGCTGGGCATGGGCGCTTCTCTGACCTTCAGGGATTTTCTGATTGCCTTCAAGAAGCCCAAGGGCGTGCTCGTGGGCATCTTCTGTCAGTACGGCGTCATGCCGTTCCTGGGCTACGCCTTCGCGGTCTTGCTGGGCCTGCCGCCGGCACTGGCGGTCGGCCTGATCCTGATGGGATGCATGCCCGGAGGCACCACCTCGAACATCTTCACGTACTTCAGCAAAGGCGCGCTGGCGCTGTCCATCATGATGACCAGCGTGTCCACCCTGGTCGCAGTGGTGGCTGTGCCGGCCCTGATCGCTTTTTACAGCAGCGCTGCGGGCGTGACCGGTGAGTTTGCGATTCCTGCAGCGAACGTGGCGCAAGTGCTGGTCGTCCTGCTGGTTCCCACCATCATCGGGATGTTCCTGCGCAAGGCCAATCCCAACGCGGGGGCGACCATCGAACTCATCGGCTCCTTGCTGGGGGTGTTCGTTATCCTGTTTCTGGTCATCTCGTGGGTGCCGCGCAACTACCAGCTGTTGTTGTCGACGCCCTGGCCCGTGTTTTTTGCCGCCATCAGCCTGGGTCTGATCGGCATGCTGCTGGGCTACTGGCTTGCGAGGTTGCTCAAGCAGGACAAGAACCGTTCGCGCACCATCAGCCTGGAAACGGGGATCCAGAACGGGCCGCTGGCGGTGCTCATCGTGACGCTGACGTTCAAGGACGAGCTCCAACAGCAGGTCTTGCTGATCCCCGTGCTCTACAGCCTTTTCATCGTCTTGACGAGTTCGGCCATCACCTATTGGTATCGCCAGACCGCCACCCGAGAGGCGCTGGCGCGGGATTCAGCCAAGGTGGCGGTCTAGGGCAGGTTCGCACTTGAGACATGAGTGTGAACAGACCCTGGGTCTGAGGGGTGCCGAACCCGGGCCGACACCCTGAGTGGCAGAGGGACAAGTGGCGCTGACAGTCTGAATTTGTGCTGCGGCTCTCGCCCGCAGCTGGTTTTGTCTTTACAAGGCCATTACACGACGCTCATGGAGCGCTGTTTTTTATGTTCCTACAATCTCCAGCATGAAGAAGACACAAGTCGTGGTGGCAGGGCTGGCGGCCCTGGTTCTGGCGGGCGCGCTGGGCTGGTGGTGGACGCAGCGCGGCGGTGGCGCCGAGGTGCAGTACCGCATGGGCAAGATCGAACGCGGGCCCTTGCAGTCGGCGGTGTCGGCCAGCGGCTCGGTGAGCCCGGTGACGCAGGTGACGGTGGGCACCCAGGTGTCGGGCCAGATCAAGGACCTGTTTGTCGACTTCAACTCCGAGGTCAAGGCCGGCCAGCTGATTGCCGTGATCGACCCCGAGACCTTCGAGTACCGCGTGCGCTCGGCCCAGGCCGACGTGGACGCCGCGCGCGCCGTGGTGCTGACCGCGCAGGCCAATGGGGTGGCCAGCCAGGCCCAGGTGTCGCGCGCCAAGACCGACCTGGCCGAGGCCCGCCGCACGCACGAGCGCAACCTGATGCTGGTGAGCAAGGGTTTCATCGCGCAGAGCACGGCCGACCAGTCCAACGCGCTGGTCAACACCAGCAATGAATCGGTGAAGGCGGCGGAAGCCCAGCTGGGCGTGAGCGAGGCGCAGGTGAAAAGCGCGCAGGCCAGTGTGGCCCAGCGCGAAGCGGCGCTGGCGCAGGCCCGCATCGACCTGGCGCGCACGCGCATCACCTCGCCGGTGAACGGCATCGTGATCAAGCGCACCATCGAAAAGGGGCAGACCGTGGCGGCCAGCCTGCAGGCGCCCGAGCTCTTCATCATTGCGCGCAACCTGCGCGACATGCAGGTGGAGGCCAGCATCGACGAGGCCGACGTGGGCCGCATCCGCAGCGGACAGAAGGCCAGCTTCACGGTGGACGCCTTCCCGGGCCAGACTTTCGAGGGCGCGATCAGCCAGGTGCGCAAGGCCGCGCTCAATGTCTCCAACGTGGTGACCTATGTGGCCGTGGTGACCTTCTCCAACACCGACGGCCGCCTGTTGCCGGGCATGACGGCCAATGTGCGTGTGGTGACCGACATGCGCGAGAACGTGCTCAAGGTGCCCAATGCCGCGCTGCGTGTGCGCATTGCCGGGGTGGAGCCGGCTGCGGCACCCGCGCCCGCGCCGATGGACGCGGCCTCGGCGCCGACCGCTGCACCTTCAGCACCCGCCGTAGCCGGTGCAGCCAATGCCGCGACGGAGTTTCGCAACCGCCTGGTGCGTGAACTGCAGCTGGACACGGCGCAGACCGAGAAGGTCGATGCCATCTATGCCAGCGCGCGCCCGAAGTTCATGGCGCTGCGCGACGTCCCCGAGGCTGATCGCGGCAAGGCGCGCGAGCGCATCACCGCCGACATCCGTGCGCGCATCGCCGAGCTGCTGACGCCCGAGCAGAAGCAGCGCTACGCGGCGCTGCAGGCCGAGCTGGCGGGGCGCACCATCACCCGCGGGCGTCTGTATGTGCAGGGCGCCGACGGCAAACCGAAGGCGCTGAACGTGCGCTTAGGGATTACCGACGGCAGCCAGACCGAATTGATCGTGGGGCCCAACGCGCCTGAAGCGGCCGAGCTGAAAGAGGGCGCCAGCGTGATCACTGGTACGGTGGCGGCAGGCAGCACGGCGCGCCCGGGCGCCAGCGGCCCGCGGATGATGTTCTAGTAATGAAGAACACCCCCAGGCTTCGCTCCCTACGTTCGCTGCGCCACCCCCCTTGCAGGGGGCAACGCCAGCGGCCCGGCAAAGCCGGTTCCACGGCGTTCCCGGCTCGGGGGGTGTCGCGCCATCATGGCGTGCTGTACCGGGATCAAGCGATATGCCATTGATCGAGGCACGCGCGCTCAGCAAGACCTACACCATGGGCAACACCACCGTGCACGCGCTGCGCGAGGTGTCGCTGGATATCGCCGAAGGCGAGTTCGTGGCCATCATGGGCGCTTCGGGTTCGGGCAAGTCCACGCTGATGAACATCCTGGGCTGCCTGGACCAGCCCAGCGCCGGCCAGTACCACCTGGCCGGTGAGGCGGTGGAAGGCATGGCGCCGGAGCAGCTGGCCTCCATCCGCAACCGGCGCATCGGTTTTGTCTTCCAGCAGTTCAACCTGCTGCCGCGCACCAGCGCGCAGGAGAACGTGGAGCTGCCCATGGTCTATGCCGGCGTGAAGTCTGCGGACCGCAAGGCACGCGCGCTGGCCGCGCTGCAGACCGTGGGCCTGGGCGAGCGCTGGCAGCACACGCCCAGCGAACTTTCGGGCGGGCAGCAGCAGCGCGTGGCGATAGCGCGTGCGCTGGTGAACAACCCGCAGCTGATCCTGGCCGACGAGCCCACCGGCGCGCTGGACACCAAGACCAGCGAAGACATCATGCGCATCCTTGCGGGCCTGAACGCGCAGGGCATGACGGTGGTGATCGTCACGCACGAGGCCGACATCGCGGCCTGGGCCCGCCGGCGCCTGGTGTTCCGCGACGGGCAGATCGTGGAGGACGTGCGCCAGCCGGGACATGCGGCTGAAACGCCGGCGGAGGCCCAGGCATGAACTGGTTCGCCGCTTTCCGCACCGCCTGGCGCGCGCTGGCCGCCAACACGCTGCGCAGCATCCTGACCATGCTGGGCATCATCATCGGCGTGGCTGCGGTGATCACGATGATCGCCGTGGGCAGCGGCGCCACCGAGCGCGTGCAGGAACAGATGAAGGGCCTGGGCTCCAACGTGATGCTGGTGCTGCCGGGCAGCCTGAGTGCGGCCGGTGTGCGCCAGGCGGCGCAGACGCGCTCGCGTTTCACGGAAGAGGACGCCGAGGCGATTGCCATCGAGATCCCCGAGGTACAGGCCTCGGCGCCGTCCTCGCGCACCTCGGCGCAGGCGGTGGCGCAGAACGCCAACTGGAACACCAACATCTTCGGCACCACCAACGCCTACCTGGAGGTGCGCGACTGGTCGCTGGAGAGCGGGCGCCTGTTCGAGGCGGCCGAGCAGTCGGGTTCGGCCAAGGTGGCCTGGCTGGGCCAGACCGTTGCGCGTGAGCTGTTTGGTGACGAGGACCCGATCGACCAGGTGATCCGCGTGCGGGGTGTGCCCTTCACCGTGGTGGGGGTGCTGGCGCGCAAGGGCCAGAACAGCATGGGGCAGGACCAGGACGACGTGGTCATCATGCCCATGTCCACCTTCCGCAACCGCATCTGGAACGCGGGCGGCAATGTGCGCCGCATCTGGACCATCCACGTCAAGGTGCGCGAAGGCCAGAGCATGAAGGCGGCCGAAGAGAGCGTGCGCGAACTGCTGCGCCAGCGCCTCAAGGTGCCGCCGGGGGGCGACGACACCTTCAGCGTGCGCAACCTGTCCGAGATCCTGCAGGCGCAGGAAGAGGCCAGCCGCATCATGACGCTGCTGCTGGCCGCAGTGGCCGGCATCAGCCTGGTGATCGGCGGCATCGGCATCATGAACATCATGCTGGTCAGCGTGACCGAACGCACGCGCGAGATCGGCCTGCGCATGGCGGTGGGCGCGCGCCCCCAGGACATCCTGGCGCAGTTCCTGATCGAGGCGGTGACGCTCTCGCTCTTCGGCGGCGCGCTGGGTGTTCTGCTGGGCGGCCTGGCGACCTGGGGCGTGGGCCTGCTGGCCGGCTGGAACGTGAACATGTCGTTGGGCGCCATCGTGCTGGCCGTGGGCTTCTCGGCTCTGGTGGGGGTGTTCTTCGGTTTCTACCCGGCACGGCGCGCGTCCAGGCTGCTGCCGATCCAGGCCTTGCGTTACGAGTAAGGGCTGCGCTGAACATCTTGATACATAGCCCGTCGCTGGCCGCGGCAGAATAGATCGGTCAGCAGATGAGGAAATCAAAGTGCCAAGGTTCAGACCCAGCGGATGTGGATTCGAGCAGTCCATGCAGCAAGTCCAGCGCGTGGAGGACTTCCGCCAATTGCTCCAGGTCATCTCTTCGTATGTGGGCCGCAAGGTCAACCCCGAGGAAGTGAAGATGGACCCCTACGGCTTCGATCCGCGCAACCGATGGGACACCTGGGCGGTGATCCTCGTGGACCACGGCCCGGTCGGCTTCAGCAACGCCTGCCTGGACCCCAACTTCAGCCCGGAGCAGAGCCAGTTCTCAGGACTGGGGACCTTGTAGCGCCCGTCGCAGCGATAATCCACGGTCTTCATTGGAGTCCCTGTGGATATCACCCTGCTGATCAAGGCCGCCCTGATGGGCATCGTCGAAGGCCTGACCGAATTCCTGCCCATTTCCAGCACCGGCCACCTGATCCTGGCCGGCTCTTTGCTGGGTTTCGATGACGAGAAGGCCAAGGTCTTTGACATCGCCATCCAGACCGGCGCCATCCTGGCCGTCATCCTGGTCTACTGGCAGAAGCTGCGCGCCACCGTGGTGGCCCTGCCCACCAGCCGGCAGGCGCAGCAATTCACGCTCAACGTGCTGATCGCCTTCGTGCCGGCCGTGCTGCTGGGCCTGCTGTTCGGCAAGGCCATCAAGGCGAACCTGTTCACGGCCGAGGTGGTGGCGACGACTTTCATCATCGGCGGTTTTGTCATCCTCTGGGCCGAGCGGCGCCAGGCGCGTGCCGAGACGGCACCGCGCATCCTCGACGTGGACCAGATGGGCTGGCAGGACGCCGTGAAGGTGGGCCTGGTGCAGTGCCTGGCCATGATCCCGGGCACCAGCCGCAGTGGCGCCACCATCATCGGCGGCATGTTGCTGGGCCTGTCGCGCAAGGCGGCCACTGACTTCTCCTTCTACCTGGCCATCCCCACGCTGATCGGCGCGGGCGCCTACAGCCTGATCAAGGAGCGTGCGCTGCTCTCGATGGCCGACCTGCCCATGTTCGGCGTGGGCCTGCTGTTCTCCTTCATCAGCGCCTGGCTGTGCGTGCGCTGGCTGCTGCGTTTCATCTCCACGCACAGCTTCGTCGGGTTTGCCTGGTACCGCATCGTCTTCGGCATCGTGGTGCTGGCCACAGCCTGGAGTGGCGCGGTGAAGTGGAGCGCCTGAGCCCCGGGCGCGTAAACACAAAAGGCCGCAATTGCGGCCTTTTGTGTTTACGCGCTCTGGTTCTTGAGTTCGCGTACGCGCTGCAGGTTGAGCAGCGCGGCCTCCATCGCCGCGGCCGTGGTGACGGGCTGTTCCATGGGGAAAAGGTGCGAGCCGTCGAGCATGGTGATGCGGCCCTTGGTGACCTTCTCGGTCATGGTCATGCCGACCTGTTTCATCTCCACCGAATGGCGCCCGCCGATGAAGGCGGCCGGGCACTTGAGCGGGTGGCGCTTGAGCAGGCTGTCCAGGTGATGGGGGATGGTGTTGTAAATGGCGGTCTCGACCTCGCGCGTGAAGCTCAGAACGCGTTTGCCGTCTTCGTCGTGCATGCCGTGCTCCACGTAATCGCGCAGCACCTGTTCGTCCCAGTGGGCGAAGGCCCTCTTGTGGCGCAGGTGCTCGAAGGCGGTGTCGGCGTCGGGCCAGCTGTTGCGCCGCGCCTTGCTGATGGCGCCGGGCGAGACCGCGCCGATGAGCTGCGTGCGCTTGGCCACGTTCACGCTGGTGGCGCGCCAGCCGCCCAGGATGGGCGAGTCGATCAGCAGTACGCCGCAGGCGAGTTCCGGGTGGCGCGCGGCCGCCATAAGGCTGAGGAAACCGCCCAGCGAATGGCCGACCAGGAAGGCGGGTTCTCCGCTTTTGTCCACTTCGGCCGCGGTGAAGTCGGCCAGCTGCTGCACCAGATGCGGCCAGTTGCTGGTGACGGGGTAACGCTCGTCGTGGCCGAACTTGTCGATGGCCTTGACCTTGAAGCCGCGTCGGCGCAGCTCGGCAAACAGCACGCGGTAGGTGCTGGCCGGGAAGCTGTTGGCGTGCGAGAAGATGATGGGGGGCAGGTGGGAGTTCATGGACGGTCTGCCAGTTTCTTCAGGGCGTAGAGCGCATCGAGCGCGTCGCGCGGACTCAACTCGTCGGGGTTGATCTCGGCCAGGCGGGATTCGACGGCGCTGGGCGTCGTGTGCTCTTCCACTGGCGGCGCGGCAAACAGATCGACCTGGGCCTGTCTCTGCGAGGCGCTGGTCTCCAGCGCTTCGAGGGCATGGCGCGCGTGGTTGACCACGGCCGTGGGCATGCCGGCCAGGCGCGCGACCTGGATGCCGTAGCTGCGGCTGGCCGGGCCGGGCTGGATCTCGTGCAGGAAGACGATGTCGTGGCCCGATTCTGTGGCGCTGACGTGCACGTTGATGGCGGCGTGGTGTTTGGCCGGGAACTCGGTGAGTTCGAAGTAGTGCGTGGCGAACAGGGTGTAGGCCTGGGTCTTGTCGTGCAGCTGCGTGGCGATGGCGCCGGCCAGGGCCAGGCCGTCGAAGGTGGAGGTGCCGCGGCCGATCTCGTCCATCAGCACCAGGGACTGCGGCGTGGCGGCATGCAGGATCTGCGCGGCCTCGGTCATCTCCAGCATGAAGGTGGACTGGGCGTTGGCCAGGTCGTCGGCGGCACCGATGCGCGTGTGGATGGCGTCGATCGGCCCGAGGCGGCAGGCGCTGGCCGGCACGTAAGAGCCCATCGAGGCCAGCAGCACGATGAGCGCCACCTGGCGCATGTAGGTCGATTTACCGCCCATGTTCGGGCCGGTGATGATCTGCATGCGCTGCTTCGGTCCCAGGCGTGTGTCGTTGGCGATGAAAGCACCGGAACTGGTTTCGGCCAGGCGGGCCTGCACCACGGGGTGGCGGCCAGCCGTGATCTCGATGCAGGGTTCATTGGCGAATTGCGGTGCGCACCACTCCAGCGTGAGCGAGCGTTCGGTCAGCGTGCACAACACGTCCAGCGTGGCCAGGGCGCGGGCCGTGCGCGTGAGCGCGGGGATGTGCGGCGCCAATTGGTCCAGCAACTGTTCGTAGAGCCACTTCTCACGCGCCAGGGCGCGCTCCTGGGCACTCAGGGCCTTGTCTTCGAAAGTCTTCAGCTCGGGCGTGATGAAACGCTCGGCATTTTTCAGGGTCTGTCGGCGGCGGTAGTCCTCGGGCACGCGGTCCAGGTTGCTGCTGGTGATCTCGATGTAGAAACCGTGCACCTTGTTGAACTGAACGCGCAGGTTCGTGATGCCGGTGCGCGCCCGTTCACGGGTTTCCAGGTCGAGCAGGAACCCGTCGCAATTGGTCTGGATGGCGCGCAGCTCGTCGAGCTCGGCGTCCAGGCCGTCGTTGATGACACCGCCGTCGCGCACCAGCGCGGCGGGCTCGGGCAGGATGGCGCGGGCCAGCAGTTCGGCGCAGCCGGCGGGCGGCAGCAGCTGTTGTGACACTTGGGCCAGCAGGCCGGCCTGGCCCTGCAGCACCGGCGCCATTTGCTCTGTTTTTTGTAGCGTCTGCTGCAGCGCCACCAGTTCACGTGGGCGCACCTGGCGCAGCGCTATGCGGGCGGTGATGCGCTCCACGTCGCTGCAGCCCTTGAGCTGCTCGCGCAGTCTGGGCCAGGGGCCGACTCTGAGCGCGGCAAGGGCGTCGAGCCGCTGCTGCGCCGGGGTGCGGTCACGCGCGGGCTCCAGCAGCCAGCTCTTGAGCAGGCGGCTGCCCATGCCGGTCATGCAGGTGTCGAGCAGGGAGAACAGCGTCGGCGAGTCTTCGCCACGCAGGGTCTGCACCAGTTCGAGGTTACGGCGTGTGGTTTGCGGCAGGTCGATCAGCTGGTCGTTGCGCTGCACACGCACGTTGTGCACGTGGCTGAGTGCCCGGCCCTGGGTGTGTTCGGCGTAGGCCAAGAGCGCGGCGGCGGCGGCGTGGGCCTGTGGCAGTTCGGCCGCGCCCCAGCTGGCCAGGCTGGCGGCTTTCAACTGTTCCAGCAATTTGTTCTGGCCCAGGGTGCTGTCGAACTGCCATTCGGGGCGCAGGGCCAGGGCCATGCCGCTGGCCTGCTTGAGCGCCTGCAGGCGCTGCTCGAAGGCCGGTGTACAACCCGCGCTGTAGATCAGTTCACCCGGGGCGATGCGCGCCAGCCATTCGGGCAATTCATCCGGGCTGCATTCGGCCAGGTTCACCTCGCCCTGCGTCACGCTGAGCCAGGCCAGGCCCAGGGTGTTGCGCGGGCCCTGGTGCACGGCCAGCAGCATGGACTCGCTCTTGTCGCTGAGCAAGGCGGAATCGGTGAGCGTGCCGGGGGTGACCACGCGTACCACCTTGCGCTCCACCGGGCCCTTGGCCGTGGCCACGTCGCCCACCTGCTCGCAGATGGCGACCGATTCACCGAGTTTGATGAGGCGGGCCAGGTAGGTCTCGACCGAATGGAAGGGCACACCGGCCATGACCACGGGCTGGCCGCCGGACTGGCCGCGTTGGGTGAGGGTGATGTCGAGCAGGCGCGCGGCCTTCTCGGCGTCGGCGTAGAACAGCTCGTAGAAGTCGCCCATGCGGTAGAACAGCAGGGTCTGCGGGTACCCGGCCTTCAGGCCGAGGTACTGCTGCATCATGGGGGTGTGGAGGGCGGCCGGGTCTGACATACGGACGAGTCTATCAACACCCTGGCGCCAGCCGTGCGTCGCGATATGGTGTGCTCAAACCCCGGTTCTCAGCCTGCCGCCGCTTCACGCAGCGCGCGCTCCAGCACCTGGGCCGACTGCACGCCCGGCAGCCAGCGCTGCCCGATGCGGAAGGCCGGCACCGCGCTCACGCCCTGGGCGCGCGCCAGGGCCAGCGCCTCTTCATGGGTGGCACGGTAGCGGCCGTCGTGCAAGGCGGCCTCGAAAGCCACCGCATCCAGGCCCGCCCGCTGCGCGATCTGCGCGAGCACGTCGGCGCGCCCGATGTCCTGGTCTTCCTGGAAGAAGGCGCGCAGCACCAGGTCGTTGTATGCGTGGCCCCGGCCCTGGGCGCGGGCGAACTGGTAACCCTGCCAGGCCAGGGCCGTGTAGGGCTGCGGGGAGACGCTGGGCAGCTTCAATGCGACCCCGAAACGCGCTGCCAAGGGGTAGACCGACTGCGGCCACACCGTCTGCAGGTAAGCGTCTTCCGGGCGCAGCGTCGGGGTCGGATGGGGGCGCAGCTCAAAGGGCATCCATTCGATGTCCACCGGCGCGCCGAAGGCCTGCACGGCCTCCAGCAAGGGCTGCTCCGAAATCATGCAGAACGGACACACAAAATCAGACCAGACCTGAACCTTGACCACCTGGGAACTCCTGGGAGATGAAACGCCGTACCGGCAGGGACTCTGCCGGGGGCCGCGATGATCGCACGCCGCCGCCCCCGCGGACCAGGATCAGGCCAGGCCGAGGAGGCGGGCCAGACTTTGTTCGTCGCCCGGTGCTTCGATCATGAGGTGCTCTTCCAGCTCGCGCAGGTGCTGATCCATGAGTTTCACCGCGCCTTCGGCATCCCCCTTGGCGATGCAGTCCACGATGCGTTCATGTTCGTCGTGTTCGCAGGCCGCATTGCCCGGGGGCTGGTGCACGGCGACGATGAGGGAGCAGCGCGAGACGATCTCGGCCAGGTAACGCTGCAGGATGTCGTTGCCTGAGAGTTCGGCCAGGCGCAGGTGGTAGGCGCTGGCCAGGCGGGCCCAGGCGGGCTGGTCGAAGCGGTGCATGGCGGCGTGTTCTTCGCGCAGCTGTTCGCGCAGGCCCTTGAGGTCGCGCGCGGTGGCGCGTTCGGCCACCAGGCGCACGATGGCGGCTTCCAGCGAGCGGCGGGCTTCGAAGATCTGGCGGGTTTCCTCGCGGGTGGGCACGGCCACGATGGCGCCGCGGTTGGGGCGCAGCTGAACGATGTGGTCGTGCTCCAGTTTTTGTAGCACCTTGCGCACCACCGAGCGGCTCACACCAAACAGTTCACACAGCGGTGCCTCGGGCAGTTTGGTGCCGGGCTTGAGGCGCTGGCTCATCACGCTGTCGAAGACGGCGCGGTAGATGCGCTCTTCCACGTCGCCGCTCTCGTCGTTCTTGAGCAGCGTGTCTTCCACGCGTGGCGCGGCCGCGGTCTTGCGGCTGGGTGCCACAGGGTGGGCGCGCCGGGCGCGGGTGGGGGTGTCAGTCGATTTCGGCATGCAGGGTACGGGCCAGTCGGATCAGTGCCAGGTCGCTGCCTGCGGGCCCCAGCAAGGAGATGCCCAGCATATCACCGGAGGGCGCGCGCACTGGCAGGCTGACCTGGGGCAGGCCGCTCAGGCCGGCGATACAGGTGATGGCCATGGTGCGCAGGCGCACGGCGTCCACGTCGGCGGGGTCGGCATCGCGCCGCGGGGCCAGGCTGGCGGCCGAGGGCAGCACCAACACACCGTCGGTACCGATCAGGCTGCGCACCTGCGCGCGCATGGCGGCGGCGGCACCCCGTGCGGTGGCGGCCGCTTCGGCCGTGACGGTGCTGGCGTTGTGCCAGCGCGCCGCGATGGCCGGGCTGAAGACGGGCTGGGCCTGGCGTATCCAGGCGCCGTGGGTCAGCCAGCCTTCGTAGGCGCCGGCGGTCATGTAGGTCTGGCGCCATTGCGTCAGGCCTTGCGGTTCGGCGACGCGTTGCACCTCGGGCGTCACCTTCAGTTGCCGGGCCAGGGCGTCGCGCACGCGTTGCAGCGGTTCGGTGAAGACCGGGTCGGCCAGGTCCCACGCGTCCTGCGGCACGATCAGGCGGCGCGGTGCGTAGTTGCTGGCGGGCAGCAGCACAGCGCCCACGCGCTCGAACACCTCGCCATCGGCGGCCAGCCAGGTGGCGGTGTCGAAGCTGGGGTGCAGGGGCACCAGGCCGCGGGCCGAGACCAGGCCGTGCGTGGTGCGCAGGCCCCACAGGCCGCAGTAGCTGGCGGGCACACGGGTGGAGCCACCGGTGTCGGTGCCCAGGGCAAAGTCCACCAGGCCGGCGGTGACGGCGGCGGCCGAGCCGCTGGACGACCCCCCGGTGACACGCTCGGGGTAGCGGGCGTTGAGGGGCGTGCCGTAGTGCAGGTTGTCGCCGTGCAGGCTGTAGGCGAGCTCATCGGTGAGCACCTTGCCCATGAGGGTGGCACCGGCGTCCAGCAACTGGGCCACCACGTCGCTGTGGCGCGTGGCGGGGCTGTGGGTGGCCAGCCAGCCTGGGTTGCCGGCGCCGGTGGTGTGGCCGGCCACGTCGAACAGGTCCTTGGCGGCAAAACGCAGGCCGGCCAGCGGGCCGCTGGTCTGGCCTTCGACGACGAACTTGCCGTGTGGCACCCAGGCGCCGACGGTGTCTGTGATGGGGAAGTTCATGCGTGGTCCTCGGGGTGCTGGCGGGCCAGGCCCTCCATGTGCTGGCAGATGGCGCCGGGGGTGGTGAACCAGATCTCGCCGCGGTCGCGCGCGGCCACCAGGTGCTGCAGGGCGCGGCGCAGATGGCGCAGACGGTAGGGCTGGCCCACCAGATAGGGGTGCAGGGCGATCCCCATGACCAGGGGCTGGCTGCGCGACTGCACCAGCATCTCGTCGGCGTTGTCCACGATCATCTGCGCGAAGTCCTTGCCGTCGAGCTGGCGGCCCACGATCATGGGGATGTCGTTGAGCTCCTGCGGGTAGGGGATGGACCACAGGCCGCGGCCGTCGCGTGTGCGCATGCGCACGGGCTGATCGTCGTGGCACCAGTTGAGCGTGTAGCGGTAGCCGGTTTCGGCCAGCAGGTCGGGGGTGAGTTTGCTCTCGCTGATCCAAGGGGAGAGCCAGCCGCCCGGTGTGACGCCGCTGCGCAGGTGCATGCGTTCGCTGCACAGCTGCAGCAGTTCGCGCTCGGCCGTTTCGTCGAGTGCGCCCTGGCGCTCGGCATTGCTGTGGCCGTGGCCCACGAGTTCGTCGCCGCGCGCCACGAAGGCCGCCACGAGTTCGGGGCAGTGGTCGTAGAGCGCGGTGTTGATCAGCGCTGCGGTGGGCAGGCCCAATTGTTCGAACAGCTCCAGGCAGCGCCAGGCGCCCACGCGGTTGCCGTACTCGCGCCAGCTGTAGTTGAGTACATCGGGCTGGGGCGAGGCCGGGCCGATCATGGCGCCCAGGCCCTCGCCGAAAGCGAAGTGCTCGATGTTGAAGCCGATGTAGACGGCCAGGCCCGCGCCATTGGGCCAGCGGTAATCGGGCCGGCGCGTGATGGGCCGGTAGGGGAAGCGCCCGTGGTCGGGCAGGCGGGCAGGGTATTGCAGGGGCATGGGAATCCTCAGAGTTGGGCCAGCCCGGCGCGCACCAGCAGCCATTCGGCGCTGTCGTTCCAGACTTCCATCTGCGTGATCAGGCCGTTGCGCACCACATAGCGGTCCACGTAACGGTTGCCTTCGAAAGGGGTGCCGTCGGGCCAGGCGCCGTAGAGCGTGCCCAGGCTGTAGACGATGGTCTCGGCGGGGGTGCCGCCGGTCACGGTTTCGGTCGCCTCGAACTTCTTCTTGACCCACTGGTAACGCGTGGCATTGAAGGCTGCGCATTCGGCGGGCGCGCGCATCTCGCGCCCGCCGGTGAAGCGGATGCGCAGATCGGGCGCGACGTAACGTGCTGCCGAAACCGGGTCCGGGATCATCAGTAGGCGCAGGTATTCGTCCACCACGGCGGCGGGGGAGGCGGGCGCCTCGGTCTGGCTCATGGCCTGGGTTTCCATGCTCGTTTTCCTCTTGTTATTCCCCTTTTTGGTGCCGGATGCACCATCCGGAGCCGCCAGGGCTGTGCGGTACAGCTACTCGCAAAAGACATGCCATATTGTCAACAATCTGGATATCTATATGAAAACAAAGCAATTGCCATCGTGGCGACACTGGCACGCGACTTGCATGGTGCAAAGGGCCCGCGGGTGCGCCCGCTTTCTGTCCTTCCACTCACAGGAGTACCGCCATGAACCCTTGCTCTTTCTCCGCGACCCGTCGCACGCTGCTGGCCGCCGGCCTGGCGCTGGCAGCCGCCGGCCCGGCGCTGGCCAATGAACCCATCAAGATCGGCCTGGTGACCGCGCTGTCGGGCCAGTCGGCCTTGGCGGGCGAGGCCATCACGCGCGGCATGCAGGTGGCGATCGACGAGATCAACGCCAAGGGCGGCCTGCTGGGCGGGCGCAAGCTGGAGTTGGTGCGCCGTGACGACGAAGCCAATCCCGCCAAGGGCGTGGTGGCTGCGCGCGAGCTGATCTTCCGCGAGAAGGTGGCCGTGGTCTTTGGCGGCCTGGACACGCCGGTGTCCATGGCCATCGTGCCGCTGATGAACCAGGAGAAGGTGCCGTTCATGGGCCCCTGGGCCGCGGGCACGGGCATCACCAAGAATGGTGCCAATCCCAACTTCGCCTTCCGCGTCTCGGCGGTGGACGAGATCGTCGACGTGGGCATGCTGGCCTACGCACAGAAGACCTTCAAGACGCAAAAGCCCGGCCTGATCCTGGTGAACAACCCCTGGGGCGAGAGCAACGAGAAGGGCCTGAAAGCCGCCATGGCCGCCAAGAACGTCACGCCCGCCGGTGTGGAGAAGTTTGAAGGCAATGACGTGGACATGGTGCCGCAGCTCACCCGCCTGAAGGCCGCCGGTGCCGACACCCTGTTCATGGTGGGCAACGTCGGTCCCTCGGCCCAGGTGGTGAAGTCGCTGGAGCGCATGGGCTGGAAGGTGCCGGTGGTTTCGCATTGGGGTCCGGCTGGTGGCCGCTTCACCGAGCTGGCCGGTGCCATGGCCAAGGACGTGCACTTCGTGCAGACCTACAGCTTCTTCGGCAAGCAGACGCCCGTGGGCGAGCGTGTGATCAAGGCGCTGATGGCCAAGTACCCCAACGTCAAGGGCCCGGGCGACATCTCGCCCGCCGTCGGCGTGGCCAATGCCTACGACGCCATGCACCTGACGGCGCTGGCCATCCAGGCCGCCGGCTCCACCAACGGTGACGCCATCCGCCAGGGTTATTACAAGATCGAGAAGCACGAAGGCCTGATCAAGACCTACGTCAAGCCCTTCTCGGCCGACGTGCACGACGCTGTGCAGTCCACCGACTACGTCTGGGCACAGTTCATCGACAACCGCATCGTGCCCGTGGGCATGAACTGAGCTGCGTCAGCAGCGTAGTCAACGCGGGTCATCGCCATTCGGGGATGGACCCGCTTTTTTGAGTTGGAAGAGGACGCGATATGTCGGAGTTATCCGCGCTGGTCAGTGGCCTGGGCCTGGGCAGCATGTACGGGCTGATGGCCCTGGGCTTTTACGTGACCTATGCCGTCAGCGGCACGGTCAACTTCGCTCAGGGCAGCTCCATGATGCTGGGCGCGGTGCTCACTTACACCTTCGCGCAGACCTTTGGCTGGCCGGGCTGGGCGGCGGTGCTGCTGGCCCTGGCCCTGTGCGCGGTCTACGGCCTGCTGGTGGAGCTGCTGGCGGTGCGGCCCTTTGTGAACCGCGGGTCTGACGCCTGGCTCATGGCCACGGTGGCGCTGGGTATCGTGCTGGACAACGTGGTCATGGCGACCTACGGCAAGGAGCCGCGCAGCCTGCCCTCACCGCTGGCGCAGTCGCCGCTGGAGGTGGCGGGTGTGGGCCTTGGTGTGTACCCGCTGCAACTGCTGATCCCCGTGGTGGGGCTGGCACTGGCGGCGCTGCTGCACTTCATCTCGCGGCGCACGCGCTGGGGGGTGGCCATGTTGGCGGTGGTGCAGAACCGCGCGGCCGCGCGTCTCATGGGCATCCCGATCCGGCGCGCGGTGGCGCTGGCCTTTGCGCTCTCGGCCCTGTTCGCAGGCATTGCCGGTGTGCTGATCGCGCCGCTGACCAATGTGCATTCCGACATGGGCACGCTGTTCGGCCTGAAGGCCTTTGCGGTGGCCATCCTGGGCGGCATCACCAGTGCCTGGGGCGTGATGCTCGCCGGTTTGCTGTTTGGTGTGGTGGAGGCGCTGATCACCGCCACGCTGGGCTCGGGTTACACGCAGATCCTGACCTTCGCGCTGGTGATTGCGGCGCTAGCTTGGCGACCCAATGGCCTGTTCGGCCGGGCGGAGGTGAAGAAGGTATGAACGCGTCTTTTGCAAAACGACCCCTGCTGGGCCTGGGCACGCCGCTGCAGATCGCGGCGCTGCTGGCCGTGCTGGGCCTGGGTGCCGGCCTGGCGCTTTCGCTCAACGGTTACTGGGTGTTTGTGCTGGCGCAGGTGGCGCTGCTGACCCTGGTGGGCGTGGGCCTCAATGTCTTGCTGGGGCTGACGGGCCAGGTGTCTTTCGGGCATGTGGGTTTCTATGCGATTGGCGCCTACACGGTGGCCATCCTCACCACCAAGGCGGGCCTCAGCTTCTGGCTGGCCTGGCCGCTGGCGGCGCTGATCGGTGGCGCCTGCGGCGCGCTGCTGGCAGTGCCGGCGCTGCGCGTGAAGGGCCCTTACTTGGCCATGATCACCATCGCCTTCGGTTTCATCGTCGAGAACGGCATCATCGAAGCCGGCACGCTGACCGGCGGGCAGAACGGCATCATGGGCATCACGTCACCCGCGCTGGGTGGCCTGGCGCAAGGTGAGCGCGCGGTCGCGCTCTTGGCCATCGCCGCGGCCGGCCTGGGGCTGGCGGCCTATGCCTGGCTGGCGCGTGGCACCTGGGGCGCGGCCATGCGCGCCGTGCGCGACGCCGAGACGGCGGCCGAATCCGTGGGCCTGAACCCGCTGGTGATTAAGACCGTGGCCTTTGCCGTTTCCGCGCTGTGTGCGGCCGCTGCGGGTGCGCTGTTTGCGCCGCTCTCGGGTTTTGTCACGCCCCACACCTTTGGCTTCCTGCAGTCCATCCTGTTTGTGCTGGTGGTCATGCTGGGCGGTGCGGGTTCGGTCACTGGCCCGCTGGTGGGCGCGCTGCTGGTGGGCCTGCTGCCTGAGCTGCTGTCGGGCCTGGAAGAATTTCGTCTGCTGTTCTTCGGCGTGCTGCTGCTGGTGGTGCTCTGGGTGGCGCCGGGTGGTGTGGTGGGTGGCTTGCAGCGCCTGCGCGCCCGCTGGCTGCCGGCCGCAGCGCCTGCGCCGCGCGCCCCCACGCTGGGCAGCCTGGCCCTGCCGGCACGCGCGCGCCTGGGCCTGCAGGCCCAGGGCCTGAGCATGCAGTTCGGGGGTGTGCGTGCCGTGTCGGAACTGAGCTTCGAAGCCCAGGCTGGCGCGGTGACCAGCCTGATCGGCCCCAATGGCGCGGGCAAGTCCACCGCGCTGAACATGCTGGGTGGCTTCTACCTGCCCACGGCGGGCGCTTTTGCGCTGGGCGGCGAGGCGCTGGCCGGGCGCAGCGCCATGCAGATCGCACGGCGGGGTGTGGCGCGCACCTACCAGACCTCGCAACTTTTCGGTTCCTTGAGCGTGCTGGACAACGTGGTGCTGGCCATGCAGCGCGGCCGCCTGGGACCGCTCTTGGGCGCATCACGCCGCCATGCGCCGGCAAACACCGAGCGCGCAGCCGAGCTGCTGGGCTTCTGCGGTTACACCGGAGATCCGGCCGCGCTGGCCGCCGACCTGCCGCACGTGGACCGGCGCCTGGTGGAAATCGCCCGCGCCCTGGCCACCGACCCCGAGGCCCTGCTGCTGGACGAACCGGCGGCCGGCCTGTCGCGCGAGGACAAGGAGCGCCTGGGTGCGCTGCTGCGGCGCATTGCCGAGGCGGGCATCACCGTGCTGCTGGTGGAACACGACATGACGCTGGTGATGGGCATCAGTGACCACGTGGTGGTGCTCGACGCGGGGCTGCGCCTGGCCACCGGCACGGCAGCCGAGGTGCAGGCCAACCCGGCGGTGCAGCAGGCCTACCTGGGTGAATCGGTGGACGGCGGCGCACCGCGCGCAGCCGATACCACCCAACGCCCCGAGATGTTGGGTGTCGGCGCCCTGGTGGCCGGCTATGGCGCCGAGCCCGTTCTGCACGGCATCGACCTGCAGGTGCGCCAGGGCGAGGTGGTGGCCCTGCTGGGCGCCAACGGCGCGGGCAAGTCCACGCTGATGAAGGCGCTGGCCGGCCTGCACCGGCCGGTGTTAGGCGGCATCCACCTGGAGGGCCGCGAGCTCAAGAACCTGGGCGCCGAGCAGGTGGTGGCCCAGGGTGTGGTGCTGGTGCCCGAGGGGCGCCAGGTGTTTCCCGAGCTCAGCGTGCTGGACAACATCCGCCTCGGTGCCTTCCTGCAGCCGGCCGACCGCGAGGCGCGCGTGGAGGAGCAGTTGCAGCGTTTCCCGCGCCTGCGCGAGCGCCTGCACCAGCGCGCGGGCCTGCTCTCGGGTGGTGAGCAGCAGATGCTGGCGATTGCGCGCGCGCTGATGTCCAAGCCGCGTATCCTGCTGCTCGACGAGCCCTCGCTGGGCCTGGCGCCGAAAATCATTGCCGAGCTGTTTGCCGCGCTGGACCAGTTGCGCCGCGAGGGCATGACCCTGCTGCTGGTGGACCAGATGGCCGGGCTGGCATTGGCGCTGGCGGACCGTGCCTATGTGATCGAAGGCGGGCGTATCGTGGCGCAGGGCACGGCCGCCGAGATTGCCGCTGACGGCGCCCTGGCCCAGGCCTATCTGGGTGAGCAGGCGGGACAACACTGAACACCGGGAGTGATGATGACAATGGAGATCAATGTACCGGCCGTGCTGGCCGAAGTCACGGCGGCGTTCATGCGCTACGAGGACGCGCTGGTGCACAACAAGGTGGAGGTGCTGGATGAGCTGTTCTGGGACAGCCCGCACACCTTGCGTTACGGTGCCACCGAGAACCTCTACGGCGCGGCCGAGATCCAGGCCTTCCGCGCCAGCCGGCCCTCGGTTGGGCTGATGCGCGAGCTCACGCGCACGGTGATCACCACCTATGGCACTGACTACGCCACGGCCAACTGCGAGTTCATGCGCCCGGGCAGCACGGCCATTGGCCGCCAGAGCCAGACCTGGCTGCGCACGCCCGCGGGCTGGCGCGTGGTGGCTGCGCACGTGAGCCTTTTGGCCGCGCCGACCGCGGCGCGCTGATCAGGCTGTGTAGGGAATCGCGGCCAGGCACAGGCAGGCCACGCTGCTCAGGCGCAGGCGCAGCGGCAGGTACCAACCGGGCAGGGGATGCAGGCGCGCCAGGCGTCTGTCCTGCACGTAATGCGCGACAAAGGCGACGATGAGCAGGAAGGCGGCCAGCACGGCGCCTTGCGCCAGCAGCAGGGGCAGCAGCAAGGCGACCCAGCCGGCCAGTGCCGGAAGCACGCTCCAGAGGTAGAGCGGTTGCGCCTGGCGGTCTTCGTTGGCACCCATGGCAAAGGCCCAGTGCAGGGCCCCCACAAAACTCAGGATGACAGCACCATAGGCCAGCAGGGCCTGCTGCCAGAGTTCGCGGCGCGCGGGATCGGCCAGCGTGCCCAGCGCGGTGAGCGCGAAGGGCAGCAGGCCGCCGTAGCCCAGCCAGGCTACAGATGCCGGCACGCGCGCTTCGGTTGCGCTCATGGCCGGCTCTTGCTGGGCTGCAGCGCGTGCGTACGCAGCTGGTCCAGCGTGAGGTAGTCCAGCGCGCGCAGATGCGTGCACTCCAGCACTACGGGCGGGGCCACACCGGCCTCCAGCGCCTCTTTCCAGCGCAGCGCGCACAGGCACCAGCGGTCGCCGGCCTTCAGGCCGGCAAAGCGGTATTCGGGGCGCGGGGTGACGAGGTCGTTGCCGCGCGCCAGCGAAAAATCGAGGAAGGCCTGGGTGACGCGCGCGCAGACCACGTGCGAGCCGAGGTCGTGCGCGTCGGTCTTGCAGCAGCCGTCACGGTAGAAGCCGGTGAGCGGATCGTAGGAGCAGGGCAGCAGCTCGGTGCCCAGGACGTTCTTGGTGGTCATGGTTGTTGATTCTGCGTGAAACGGGAAACAGCATAGTCAAAATCGCCGCACGAGCGTGCCCTGTGGTCTTCAAGCAGCTCGGCCGCGCGGCCCCGGCCGCGGATGGCACGGGTCCACCACTGCGAGAACGAGTCGCAGCGCCGCGGCTGCGGCGCGAACAGGGGCGCTGGTTCGACCGGCTGCGCGAGCTGGCCCAGCCAGGCTGGCAGATGCGGCTCGGCCCGGTACAGCACGCGCTGCGCACCGGCCAGCAGTGCCTGCAGCTGATCGGCCTCCACGTGGCAGCGCAGCGGCGTGACTTCGGCCATGCCGGCATCGACGAAATGCCAGCGCGCGGCCGACCAGGGCCAGGCACGGTGAAAGTCGGCAAGGTAGACGCCCAGTACCACGGTGTCTGCCGGCAGACCGGCCGGCGGTGGGGCGAGGTCCCAGGGATGGACCAGCCAGACGGTGCGGCCTGACAGCGTGGCGGGCTCGGGTGGGGTGAGCGTCGGCGTGGGCGGCGGCGCGGTGTGCAGGGCCGGCTCGGGGATACCGATGGCGGCGGGGCCGAAGGGGCGCATCACCCAGCTGGCGTCTTGCGCCCAGTCGGCCAACTGCTCGTAGCTGGTGTCGATGGCACTGCCGCGGCAATGCCAGGGGGGCGGTGCGTAACGCGCGACGTTTTCCGCATTGAAGAGATAGGGCTTGCTGCTGCCGGTGCCGGCCACCCACTGCCAGCTCAGATGGTTGCTGGCGAGATCGCCGTCCAGCAGATGGGCGTAAAGCCAGTCGGCACCGGCGCGCCAGTGCACCTTGCGCAGGTGCACCACGTAGCTGGCCAGCCACATGCGCGCGTGGTTGTGCAGGGTGCCCGTGGCGTAGAGCGTGCGCACGGCCTGGTCGATCACGGGCAGGCCGGTGCGGGCCTCGCGGATGTCGGCGGGCAGTTCGCTGGCGTAAGCCCCCTCGGGCAGGAGACCCTCGTGCAGCGACTCGAAGATGCTCGCGCCACGGTGCGCCCAAACATGCCGGAAGTAGGCGCGCCAGCCGAGTTCGAACACCAGCTTGTGCTGCACCGGCAGGTCCTCGCGCGCCAGCACTCCGGCCAGCACCTGCGGCAGATCGAGCAGGCCGTGGGTGAGATAGGGCGAGAGGCCGGTGACCGCGCCGTCCAGGTGGTTGCGGCTGCGGGCGTAGTCCTGCGGGCGCACGGCGGCCAGCTGCGCGTGCGCCGCGGTCTGGCCTGCCAGGACGGTCACGCCAGCGTTCCGATCTCGCCGCGCCGGATGGCGGCCGCGCGCTCGCGGATGGCGCTGCGCTCGGGCTCGTCGAGCCGGGCCAGGTTCTTGACCTGCAGCGCGATGCGCGGATTGCGCGCCAGCATCGCCTCGTGGCGCAGCAGGAATGCCCAGTACAGCGTGGTGATGGGGCAGGCGCGTTCGCCGGTGCGCAGCGCCGGGTCGTAACGGCAGCCCTTGCACAGCGGGCTCATGCGCTCGATGTACTTGCCGCTGGCGATGTAGGGCTTGCTGGCCATCAGGCCGCCGTCGGCGTACTGGCTCATGCCCAGGGTGTTGGGCAGTTCCACCCATTCCACCGCGTCCACGTAGACGCCCAGGTACCAGGCGTGTACCTGCTTGGGCTCCACGCCGTACATCAAGGCGAACAGGCCGGTGACCATGAGGCGCTGGATGTGGTGCGCGTAGCCATGCTGCAGCGTCTGGCCGATGGCGTCGGCCAGGCAGGCCAGGTCGGTGCGGCCGGTCCAGTACCAGGCAGGCAGATCTTCTTTCGCGTCCAGCGCATTGCCTTCGAGGTACTGCGGCATCTGCGTCCAGTAGATGCCGCGCACGTACTCGCGCCAGCCCAGGATCTGGCGGATGAAACCCTCGGCGCTCTGGATGCTGGCGCGGCCGTCGCGCCAGGCGGCTTCGGCCGCAGCCACCACCTCGCGCGCCGTGAGTAGCTTGAGGTTGAGCGCGGCGGCCAGGTGCGCGTGGTAGAGCCAGGGCTCACCGGGCCAGATCGCGTCCTGCCAGCGGCCGAAATCGGCCAGGCGCTGCGTGATGAAATCGTCGAGCGCCTGCAGCGCCTGTTCCCGCGTGACAGGCCAGGCAAAGCTGTCGAGCGCGCCCGGATGCGTGGCGAAACGCTGCTGCACCAGCGCCATGACGTCGCGTGTGATCGCGTCGGGTGCGAACTGGCTGCGCGGCGGCACGAAACCCGGGCCCTGGGGGCCAAAGGCCTGGCGGTTCTCGGCGTCGAAGTTCCACTGGCCGCCAGCGGGCTCGTCGCCCTCCATCAGCGCCTGGTGTTTCTTGCGCTGCTCGCGGTAGAAGTACTCCATGCGCAGGCTCTTGCGGCCTTTGGCGTGGGCAGCGAAGTCGCGCACCGTGGTGTAGAAATGCCGGTCGTCGCGGATCTCCAGGGGCAGGCCGGCGGCAGCGGCCGTGGCCTGCAGGGCCCTGAGCACACGCCAGTCGCCCGGGGCCGTCATGATCAGCTGCTGCGGCTGCAAGGCGCTTATGTCGTGCGCCAGCTGCGCCGCCAGGCTGCCCTGGTTGCCGGTTTCATCGAGCCGCACGTAATGCAGCGGCCGGCTCATCAGCTCCAGAGCCTGCGCGAAATGGCGCATGGCGCTCAGGAACAGCACGGTGCGGGGTTTGCTGGACGTGATGTGGGTGGATTCCTCGGCCACCTCGGCCATCCAGACGCGGTCCTGAGCCGGGTCGAAGCCGTCGAAGGCGGCAGCCTGCAGGTCGAGCTGGTCGCCTAGCACGATCACGAGGGAGCGCAGCGTGCTCATGGGGCGGGCCGTGAGCGGCGGCAGGCGTCGGAGCAGTATTTGACCTGTTCCCAGTTCTTTTCCCATTTCTTGCGCCAGCTCATGGGGCGTCCGCAGGCGCTGCAGGGTTTGCTGGGCAGGGACTGCTTGTTGCCCTTGTAGTCTTTGGACGGGGTCATGGGGTGCGGGCGGCGGCGTTGTGCAGCGCTGAATGTAGCGTCTGCCCGGTTTTCCCGCTGCCGTCCTCTGCATGCCCCTGCGCCGTCGCCGGCGGGTCCTGCTAGCGCTGGCCGGCGGCAGGAATACCGGCTTTCGGGACTTATTCCCGCGCGACCGGGCAGCCCCTGGCCCCAACTCGATTAACATCGTCCAACACATCCAGGCAGCACCCCGGGGCACCACCGTCAGGCGGTGCGTTAGGGCGCCGCCGACCGGCATCTTTCATGGGTACAGCTGACGACAAGAACGAGATCACGCAACTTCGTGCGCAACTGCGCGAGGTTGAACTGCGTTTGCAGGAGCGTGAGCGTGACTGGGCGCAGCTGGAGCGTCAGCGGCGCCACAGCGAAAAGCTCTTCAGCGCGGCTTTTGATGAAAGCCCGGAGGCCATCGGCCTGTCGCGCCTGGCCGACGGCCTGGTCGTCGATGTGAACCAGGAGTGGCTGGCCGTCACCGGGTTCAAGCGCGAGGAGGTGATCGGCCATACCGTGGTGGAGATCGGGCACTGGCCCGACCAGGCCAGCCGCGAAGCGGCCGTGGCTTCCCTGCGCACCAGCGGCCGGCTGCGCGACTACGAGGCCATCGTCCATCTCAAGGACAAGGGCAAGCGCCTGGTGCGCCTCAACGGCACCCTGATGGACGTGGATGGCGAGAAGCACATCCTGATGTACATCAAGGACATCACCACCGAGCGCATGGCCGAGGAGTCGCTGCGCGCCGGCGAGCTGGCGCTGGCGCAGGCCGTGGACAAGCTCAACCAGCAGCTCGCGCTCTACGAGCTGACCGAGAATCTGGCGCGCGTGGGCTCCTGGCTGGCCAGCGCCGACGGCCAGGCGATCACCTTTTCCCCCGGCCTGCGCCAGATCACCGGCCTGCCGCCGGGCCCGCCGCTGACCTGTGCGCAGGCGCGATCCCATATCCAGCCCGACGCCCTGCCGCATTTCGTCGAGATCCGCCAGCGCATGGACGGCACCAAGCTGGAATATCGCGTGCTGCGCACCGATGGCACGATCCGCTGGGTCCGATCGAGTCTGCATCGCTACACCGGCCTGCAAGGCCAGACGCTGGATTTCGGCCTGGTGCAGGACATCACGGTCGAGCGGGCGGTGACCGAAGCGCTGCAGGAAAAGCTGGATTTCATCGAGCGCATCACCAGCCGGGTGCCCGACGTGCTGTTCCAGTACCGGTACCACCCGGATGGAAGGCTGACCTTTCCCTTCATCAACGAGAGCGTGCGCACGCTCTTCGGCCTGGATCCGGAGGAAGTCCGCCACGATGGTCGCAAGATGCTGGCGGTGATCGACCCCGAGGACATCCCCGCACTGTTCGCGTCCATGCGGGAGGCGTACCGCGACGGCGCCTCATGGCAGCACGAGTTCCGGGTTCGCGCTGCCGATGGCAGCACGCACTGGATGCGTGGCAATTCCGTCACCCTGCGTGACCCGGATGGCGAACTGTCCTCCTACGGCGTCATGCGCGAGTTCACCGCGCGCAAGATTGCCGAGACCCAGCTGCAGGAGAGCGAGGCGCGTTTCCGCAGCCTGACCGACCTCTCCTCCGACTGGTACTGGGAGATCGACGAGAACTTCCGCTTCACGAATTTCGTGGGCTACCGCGACGGCAAATCCATCATGACCCGGGACGAGAGCCTGGGCAAGACGCGCTGGGAGCTGGGCGCGATGAATCTGGGCGCGGATGACTGGGACGCCCACCGACGGGTGCTGGAAGCCCACCAGCCCTTCCGCGACCTGGAGCTGCAACGGCTCGACGCCGAAGGGAAGCCCTACTGGGTGGCCGTCAGCGGCACGCCCATCATCGACGACAAGGGGCAGTTCCGCGGTTACCGCGGCATCGGGCGCGACATCAGCAAGCGCAAGAACGCCGAGGACGAGACCCAGCGCCTGGCTTTCTACGACACCCTGACGGGCCTGCCCAACCGCCGCCTGCTGATGGACCGGCTCTCGCACGCGCAGGTCACCAGTGCGCGCAGCAAGCGCTACGGTGCGCTGCTGTTCATCGACCTGGATAACTTCAAGGACCTCAACGACACGCTGGGCCACGACGTGGGCGACCTGCTGCTGGAACAAGTGGCCTTGCGACTGGTGTCCTGCCTGCGCGAGGGCGATACGGCGGCGCGTTTCGGCGGCGACGAGTTCGTGGTGATGCTCGAAGACCTGAGCGGGAGCGACGCCGATGCCGCCGGCCAGGCCGAACTGGTGGCCGAGAAGATCCTGGCCCGCCTCAACGCCCCCTACGAGCTGGTGGGCCGCCAGCACAACAGTTCACCCAGCATCGGCATCACGCTGTTTTCCGGTGCGACGCTGGGTGTGGACGAGCTGCTCAAGCGTGCCGACGTGGCCATGTACCAGGCCAAGGCGGCCGGGCGCAACACGCTGCGCTTCTTCGATCCCCAGATGCAGGCCACGGTGCTGGCGCGTGCCGCGCTCGATGCCGACCTGCGCCTGGGTCTGCAGCGCGAGGAACTGCTGCTGCATTACCAGCCGGTGGTCGATGGCTACAACCAGATCGTCGGCTACGAGGCGCTGCTGCGCTGGCGCCATCCCGGGCGCGGCATGGTGTTTCCGGGCGAGTTCATCACCCTGGCCGAGCAGTCCGGCCTGATCCTGCCGATCGGCCAGTGGGTGCTGCGTTCGGCCTGCCGCCAGCTGGTGGCCTGGGCCGAGCAGCCCGCCACCCGCAAGCTCAGCCTGGCCGTTAATGTGAGCGCGCGCCAGTTCCGCCAGGCCGATTTCGTGAGCCAGGTCCAGGCGGTGCTGGACGAAACCGGGGTCGATCCCCATTACCTGAAGCTGGAGCTGACCGAGAGCTTGCTGATCAGCGACGTGGAAGACGCCATCCGCAAGATGGGGGCGCTGCGTGAACGCGGGGTGCGTTTTGCGCTGGACGATTTCGGCACGGGTTACTCGTCGCTGAGTTACCTCAAGCGCCTGCCGCTGGACCAGCTCAAGATCGACCAGAGTTTTGTGCGCGACGTGCTGAGCGATCCCAACGACGCGGCCATCGTGCGCACCATCCTGGCCCTGGCGCAGAGCATGGACCTGCAGGCCGTGGCTGAAGGCGTGGAGACCGAGGGGCAGCGCCAGTTCCTGCTGGACAGCGGCTGCACCGTGTTCCAGGGTTATCTCTTCGGACGCCCCGGGCCCTTGGGCCACACCGTGATCCCCGCTTAAGGCTCCCACTCAATCCGTTCGGGCTGAGCCGGTCGAAGCCCCAGCGAGCCCTTCGACAAGCTCAGGGTGAACGGATTCACTCAAGCTTGATAAAGCGGATTATTCGAAAGCGCCCTGGTCGCGCTCGTCGCCGTTGCCGTTCCCGTTACCTGACGACAGGCTGAGCTTGTCGGCGTTCTGGCGCGCTTCGGCCTTCTCGCCGGCACCGGCGAACTTGCTGTACTTGTGCAGCAGGGGCACCAGCTGGCCGTAGATGCGCGGAGCGCCGGCCAGGCATTCCTTCTGTTCCAGGAAATCGGACTCGCCGGTGAAGTTGCCCACCAGACCACCGGCCTCGGTGACCAGCAGCGAGCCCGCGGCCACGTCCCAGGGGCTCAGGCCGGTCTCGAAGAAACCGTCGGTGAAGCCGGCGGCCACATAAGCCAGGTCCAGCGCGGCGGCGCCCGGGCGGCGCAGGCCAGCGGTGCGTTGCATGACGTCGCTCATCATGGCCAGGTAGGCCGGGAAGTTGTCGCCCTGGCGGAAGGGAAAACCGGTGGAGATCAGGCACTGTGAGAGCTGGGTGCGCTTGCTCACGCGGATGCGGCGCTCGTTCATGTAGGCGCCGCGGCCCTTGGTGGCCGTGAAGAGGTCGTTGCGTGTGGGGTCGTAGATGACGGCCTGCTCGACCTTGCCCTTGACGGCCAGTGCGATGCTGACGCAATAGACCGGGAAGCCGTGGATGAAGTTGGTGGTGCCGTCCAGCGGGTCGATGATCCAGACGTGGTCCGAATCCTGGGCGCCGCGCGTGCGGCCCGTTTCCTCACCCCAGATGGCGTGGCCCGGGTAGGCGGTGAGCAGGGTTTCGATGATGGCTTCTTCGCTGGCGTGGTCCACCTCGGTCACAAAGTCGTTCACCTGCTTCTGCGAGACACGCACGGCCTCGACGTCGAGCGCAGCGCGGTTGATGATGGCGCCGGCGGCGCGGGCGGCCTTGATGGCCACGTTGAGCATGGGGTGCAGATTGGGGGACGACATAAATTGTGGAGGCGTTGGGGGCCCGGACGATGGCACGGGCCCTGGAAGCTGAAGAGCAGAAAGCCGTTCCGGCGATGCGGGCGGCGACAATAGGGCCAGATTTTACCCGCAGTGCCCCATTTCCATGCCAACCACCTCTTTTCGTACCCGTTTCGTGCTGATCCAGACCAGCCACGCCGGCAATGTGGGCGCCGCCGCGCGCGCCATCAAGGTCATGGGCTTCGACGAACTGGTGCTGGTGGCGCCGCGCTGGGCCAATGTGCTGCGGCGCGAGGAAACCATCCAGCGCGCCAGCGGTGCGCTGGACGTGCTGGAGAACGCCCGCATCGTCGAGACCCTGGACGAAGCACTCGACGGCATGACTCACCTTTGCGCCACCGCCATGACCCCGCGCGACTTCGGTCCGCCCACGCGCGCGCCGCGTGAGCATTTCGCCCAGCTGGTGCAGTCGGCCACGCCCGAGGCGGGTGCGCAGGGTGTGGCCTTTCTCTTCGGCTCGGAGCGCTTCGGCATGCGCAACGAGGACGTCTACCGTTGCCACGTGGCCCTGAGCATCCCGACCAACCCGAAGTTCGGCTCGCTCAACCTGGCTTCGGCCCTGCAGGTCATCGCCTATGAGTGGCGACTGGCGCTGGGGGGTTATGCGGTGCAGCAGGCCACGGCGCCGGTGGTGCGCGCCGACGCGTCACAGGTGGCCGGCCTGCTGGCCCATCTGGAGCAGGCCCTGGTGGCCGTGAAGTTTCTCGACCCCGAGGCGCCCAAGAAGCTGATGCCGCGCCTCAACAGCCTGTTCAACCGCGCAGACCTGACGCAGGAGGAAATCCATATCCTCAGAGGTGTCGCCAAGGCCATGCTGGAGACGGCGGAAAAGGCCAAGGGATAATGCGACCATGTTCACGCGCCTTCGCTCCGACATCCAGTGCATCCTCGACCGCGACCCGGCCGCCCGCAGCGCCTGGGAGGTGCTGACCTGCTACCCCGGCCTGCACGCCATCGTGATGCACCGCTGGGGCCACTGGTGCTGGACCCATGGCCTCAAGTGGCTGGGGCGTTTCATCTCGCACATCGGCCGCTGGCTCACGGGCATCGAGATCCACCCGGGCGCCAAGATCGGCCAGCGTGTGTTCATCGACCACGGCATGGGCGTGGTGATCGGCGAGACCGCCGAGGTGGGCGACGGCTGCACTATCTACCACGGCGTCACGCTGGGCGGCACTTCGCTTTACAAAGGCACCAAGCGCCATCCCACGCTGGGCCGTGACGTTGTGGTGAGCGCCGGGGCCAAGGTGCTGGGCGGCTTCGAGGTGGGTGACGGTGCCAAGATCGGCAGCAATGCGGTGGTGATCAAGCCGGTGCCGGCGGGTGCCACGGCCGTGGGCATTCCGGCGCGCATCATCCCGTCGAAGGAAGGCGCCAGTGCCGACGTGACCGCGCCCGAGAAGAAGTTCACCGCCTACGGCATCACGCAGGAAGACGATCCGCTGTCCCAGGCCATGAAGGGCCTGATCGACAACGCCTCCTCGCAGGAGCACCAGATCGCCCTGCTGTGGCAGGCCATCGAGAAACTGTCTTCGGGTCAGCCCCGCTCCGACTGCGTGCCAGGTGACGCGGCGCGTACCGAGCACTTCGAAAAAGACAAGCTCAACCAGCTGGTCGGCAAATAGGCGCTGACGGATGGGCGGCCCGCACGGCGGGATACCGTTACGCCTTGCCCAGCACCTGAGACAGGAACGCGGCGATGTCCGCGATCTCGCGCGGATGCACGCTGTGGGGCATGGGGTAGCTGTGCCACTGCACGGGGTGACCCAGCCGCATCAGTGCGTCGCGTGACTCTTCACCGCGCTGGAGCACCACCATCGGGTCTTGCGTGCCGTGCGCCATGAACACGGGCGTGTGGGCGTTGGCCGCATGGCGCTCGTTCGCAAAGCGGTCTGCCAAAGGCAGGTAGCCTGACAGGGCCATGAGTCCTGCCAGGCGGTGCTGCAGGCGCAAGCCGGTGTGCAGGGCCATCGCACAGCCCTGGCTGAAGCCGGCCAGCACGATGCGCTCGTAGGCAATGCCGCGCGCCACTTCGTGTTCGATCAAGGCCTTGATGGCCGATTCGGACTTCTGGATACCCCGGTCATCCTGGCGGTCCACCAGGTTCAAGCCCATGATGTCGTACCACGCTGGCATCACATGGCCGCCATTGATCGTGACAGGAATGCTGGGTGCGTGTGGGAACACAAAGCGAATCGGCAGGCAGCCGCTCAAATCCATCTGCGACACGATGGGGGCAAAGTCATTGCCGTCCGCGCCCAGGCCGTGCAACCAGATGACGGCAGCTGTGGGATGGGGAGCACTTTCGAGTTCGATTCGGGGGAGCAGTGGGGTCATGGTGTGGATGCGCAATGGGGCGGAAGTGACGAATTGTCCCTGAAGCCCTGTAACGACGGGCAAAACAAGCTCAATCAGCGGGTCGGCAAATAGGCGCAGCCTCAGGCCTGTGCCTTCCTACGCCCCCCCAGCACGTTGACTGCCAGCCCGGCCATCACCAGCGCCGCGGCCATCAGCTTCCAGGCCTGCAGCGGTTCACCCAGCAGCAGGGCCGAGCTGCCCATGCCGAAAACCGGGATGAGCAGGGCCAGCGGTGTGATGGTGGCGGCCGGATGCCGCGCCAGCAGCCAGCCCCAGGCGCCAAAGCCGAACAGGGTGTTGCCCACCGCCTGCCAGACCACCGCCGCCCAGGCGGCCGGGCTGGCGCGCGGCAGCGCTTCGGTGATCGCGGCTGGCCCCTCGAACCACAGGCTGAGGATGAGCAGCGGTGGCACGGCAAACACCGAGCTCCAGACCATGAAACCCAGCATGTCCACGCGGCCGATGCTGCGCGAAACCACATTGCCGCAGGCCCAGCACAGGGCGCCGACCAGCGCGAGGCCCAGGCCCAGCGGCGTGACGTCCGCTTGCGCCTGGCTGAAGCTCTGCCAGGCGATCAGCGCGAAGCCCAGGGTGGCCAGCGCCAGGCCGGCGTACTGCACACGCGGCATGCGTTCATGCTGCAGCCAGGCCACCAGCAGCAGCGTCATGAAGACCTGCGACTGCATCAGCAGCGAGGCCAGGCCCGGCGACACATCGTTGCGCATGGCCAGGAACAGCAGGCCGAACATGAAGCCGATCAGCACGCCATAGGCGATGAGGTAGCGCCAGGCCAAGGCCGGGCGCGGGATGAAGAGCAGCCAGGGCAGGGCGCTGAGCGCAAAACGCAGGGTGGCCAGCAGCAGCGGCGGCAGTTCGGTGAGACCGAACTTGATGACAACGAAGTTGCTGCCCCAGACCGCGACCACGGCGAGCGCCAGCAGGATGTGCGACAGGGGCACCGCGGACTCGCTCGGGCCGCGCTCAGGCGGTCTTGGGGGCGCGGATGGCCGACTTGGGACGGAAGGCCTTGCAGACGTCGTCGTTCGTTTCCATATAGGGCCCGCCGATCAGGTCCACGCAGTAGGGCACGGCGGCAAAGATGCCGGCGACGATGGATTTGCCCTCGGCGTCCTTCAGGCCTTCCAGCGTTTCCTGGATGGACTTCGGTTGCCCGGGCAGGTTGATGATCAGCGATTGGTCGCGGATCACGGCCACCTGGCGCGAGAGGATGGCCGTCGGCACGAACTTCAGGCTGATCTGGCGCATCTGCTCGCCAAACCCCGGCATTTCCTTGTGCGCCACGGCCAGCGTGGCCTCGGGCGTGACGTCGCGCAGCGCCGGGCCGGTGCCGCCGGTGGTCAGCACCAGGGCGCAGCCGGCGTCCACCAGCTCAATCAGCGTGGCGCTGATGCGCGCCTGCTCGTCGGGGATCAGGCGGGGCTCGAAAGTGATGGGGTTCTTGAGCGCGCGGGTGAGCCAGTCCTGCAGGGCAGGCAGGCCCTTGTCTTCGTAGACGCCGGTCGAGGCGCGGTCGCTGATGGAGACGATGCCGATCTTGATGGGGTCGAAGTCACTCATCGGAGTCCTCGGGGTCTTGCTCTGCGTCGGAGGCATCGACCGAGGCCAGCAGTTCACGTACCAGCTGGAAGACCTCGCGGTAGGCGCGGCCCTGGCGCGGGGCCAGGCCTTGCGACACGGCGGCCTTGTCGGCGGGGATGGCGTCCTTGCGGGCCTGGCGCACCAGGGCACGCAGCTGCTGGGTGTCGGTCTGCGGGAAGTCCTTGATCCAGGCGGCCACGGCTTCGTCGTCGGCGATCAGGCGGTCGCGCCATTGCTCGGCCGTGTGCAGCAGGGCGGTTTCGCTTGCCGAGGGCATGTGCTGCTCGACCAGTGCGGCGCGCGCGGCGTCCAGCACCGTCGGGTCGAGCTGGCGCATGAGCTTGCCGACGAACTGCATCTGGCGGCGCTTGCCCTCGAAGTTGGTGATGCGCTTGGCCTCGGCCAGGGCTTCGATCAACTTGTCCGGCAGGTTGAGCTTGTCTCGGAGGTCGGCGCGCAGGTTCAGCAGGGATTCGCCCAGCTTCTGCAGCTCGGTGCTCTCGCGCTTGAGGTCGGTACGGCTGACGTCGGTGTCGCCCCGGAGCTCACGCTTGAGCTCTAGGTCGAGTTCGCTGCCTTCGGCGACGAACTGGCCTTTGACGTAATAGCCTTTTTTGGGTTTGCGGGACATGAGTGGGGTGAATTCGTTATGCCGCAATGCCTGCGTACACGGGCAAGTATCATAGCCTTGCCATGAACAAACCCGATCCTCGCGCCGAAAGCGGCTTCAGCTACAGCCGCGCCTACTTCGAAGAACTCGTGGACGCCGCGCTGGCGCACGCCAAAAAGCTCGGTGCCACCGACGCAGGGGCCGAGGCCTCCGAGGGCTGCGGCCTGAGCGTTTCGGTGCGCAAGGGCGAACTGGAAAACGTGGAGCGCAACCGCGACAAGTCGCTGGGCGTGACCGTCTACTTGGGCCAGCGCCGCGGCAATGCCAGCACCTCCGATTTCTCGCGCGCGGCGATCGAGCAGACCGTGCAAGCGGCCTACGACATCGCGCGTTTCACGGCCGAAGACCCGGTGGCCGGCCTGCCCGACGCCGAAGACATCGCCACGCACGCCGACACGCAGCGCGAGCTGGACCTCTTCCACCCCTGGAGCATCGACAGCGCCCAGGCCGCCGAACTGGCACGCGCCACCGAGGCCGCAGCTTTTGCGACGGACAAGCGCATCACCAACAGCGAAGGTGCCGCGGTGTCGGCCCAGCAGTCGCACTTCTTCAGCGCCCACACGCGCGGTTTCCGCGGGGGTTACCCCAGCTCGCGCCATTCCATCTCGGTCTCGCCGATTGCCGGCAAGGGCGCCGGCATGCAGCGCGACTACTGGTACAGCTCGCACCGCCACCCGGAAGACCTGGCCCTGCCCGAAGCCATCGGCCGTTACGCGGCCGAGCGCGCGCTGAGTCGCCTGAAGTCGCGCAAGATCAGCACCCGAGAAGTACCGGTGCTGTTCGAGTCGCCGCTGGCCGCCGGCCTGCTGGGTGCGCTGGTGCAGGCCCTGAGCGGCGGCGCCCTGTACCGCAAGAGCTCTTTCCTGCTCGATTCGCTGGGCCAGCAGGTGCTGCCGGCGCACATCGATCTGTTGGAAGATCCTTTCCTGCTGCGCGGCAAGGGCAGTTCGCCTTTCGACGAGGAGGGCGTCAAGGTCCAGCCGCGCTCGGTCATCAACGCCGGCCGCGTGCAGGGCTATTTCCTCAGCAGTTATTCGGCGCGCAAGCTGGGCATGAAAACTACCGGCAACGCCGGCGGCTCGCACAACCTGATCCTGAGTTCGCGCCTGACCAAGCCGGGCGACGACCTGGACGCCATGCTGAAGAAGCTGGGCACGGGCCTGTTCGTCACCGAACTGATGGGCCAGGGCGTGAACTACGTAACCGGCGACTACTCGCGCGGCGCCAGCGGCTTCTGGGTGGAAAAGGGCCGCATCGCCTACCCGGTGGAGGAGATCACCATTGCCGGCAACATGAAGGACATGCTCATGGGCATCACGGCCGTGGGGGCCGATGCCTACAACTACGGTGCCAAGACCGTGGGCTCCATCCTGGTCAACCGCATGAAGGTGGCCGGGAGCTGAAGCGATGAGCACCCGTGGGCCCGTGAAGTGGTCGCGCCTGTTTCAGCCGCGCCATCCGCTGTTCTGGATGATCATGGCGCTCAACGCGCTGTCGGCCATGCTCTCGTGGGTCGTCCAGAACAAGCCTCTCAACACCCTGGGGCTGGGGCTGGTGATGCTCTTCCTGCTCGGCAATGCGCTGGTCAGCATGTGGCTGGGCTGGCGGCTCTTGCGCGAGGAGCCGCACGACCGGGACGGGCAAGGTGACTCGCCGCCCGGGACCTGAGCAGCCTGCCGGCTTGTCCTTCCTGGCAACCTTGGCACCGCCTGCCCTTGCAAGGGCATCGCGTTTCCTGGCTTCTTGCGGGCCCTGTGCGGCAGCGACCGCCCCTTCCTTTTCATCTCGGACCAGGACATGACAAACGCCTTTATCCACGCCCTGGAAGGGGCCGTGCCCGGCTGTTACAACCTGGTCGATGATGGCGCGCTCATGCAGCGTTTTGGCTATGTGCCGCGCAAGACCAGCGCCCAGGTACTGGACGCCTTCATCGCCGCGCGGGAGTGCCAGGGGCACCCGCTGACGCGGAGAGAAGCCGCGTGACGCAGCGTGCCCTCTCCACCGGGGACCTGCTGCGGGTCCTGGGCGTGGTCGTCATCTGGGGCCTGAACTTCGTCGTGATGAAGATGGGTCTGCAGTCGCTCAGCCCCATGCTGCTGGGCGCGTTGCGTTTCACGGCGGCGTCCCTGCCGTTCCTGCTTTTCGTGCCGCGGCCCAATCTGCCCTGGACCTACGTCGTCGCCTACGGCCTGGCGCAGGGCGTGGGCCAGTTCGGTCTGCTGTTCCTTGGGCTGAAGCTGGGCATGACCGCGGGCATGGCCTCGGTGGTGATCCAGACCCAGGCGCTCTTTTCGCTGTTGATGGCGGTGATGCTGCTGGGCGAGCGCGCGCGCGGGTCGCAGTGGCTGGGCCTGTGCATTTCCCTCGCAGGCCTGTTCATGATCGCCAGCGCGCATGGTGAGGGCACGCAGCAGATGACGCTGGCGGGTTTCATCCTCACGCTGGGTGCGGCCTTCATGTGGGCGGTCTCCAACCTGGTGGCCCGCAAGGCCGCGCAAGCCGGGCACTACGAGGCTTTCCCCTTCATCGTTTGGAGCAGCCTGGTCCCCATCCTTCCCTTCTTCGCGCTGTCGTGGTGGGTGGACGGCCCGCAGCAGATGAGCGCGCAGCTGCTGGCCTTTGACGGCAGGGCCCTGTTCGCCGTGCTTTACCTGGCCTTGCTGGCCACGCTGCTGGCCTACAGCCTGTGGACGCGTTTGCTGCAACGCCACCCGGCCGGTCGTGTCACCCCCTTCTCGCTGCTGGTGCCCGTGGTGGGCCTGGTGGCTGCCATGGTCCTGCTGGGTGAACAGCCCAGCGTAATGCAGTGGCTCGGCACTTTGGCCGTGCTCTGCGGCATGCTGGTCAATCAGATGGGTGGTTGGTGGGCGGGGCGGCGCTAAGAATAGGCAGCAGGAGCGCTCCTTGTGGTCGAGCGCGCTGTCAGACGATCATGCGTTCGTATCGTGTGCGCTTTGACAAGGTCAGTCTCAGGTCAGGTTTCCTGGTTTCGAGATATTTTTTTCAGTGCGCTTGCAGTTTGACCTTGTTATTTCCTGTCAGGGTCATGAGAATGAACTCGACGTGAGACGTTTCGCTCGGAATTTCTGAGTAGAACGCCCAGTCACTTGAAGCGTGATGACATGCTCCACACCCAACCACCCAGCAGCAAGGAGTCGGTCGATATGAATTTCCTCAACCATTGGAGCATCAAGATTCGCCTGGCGTTCGGCTATGCCATGTTGACGGTTGCCGTCCTTCTGATCTCTTTCATCGCTATACGCGCGCTCAGTCTGTCGCAGGGAAATTTTGAGAATCAGGTCCACAGCGTGGACTACGTTCAGAGCTTGGGCAATGAGGTGATGGACGCGGCCAATGCCCGCGCCGTCTCGGCACGCAACCTGGTGATCGCAGCATCTCCTGCGGAGATTGAGTCGGAAAGGAAGCTCATAGTTGAAGCCCATGAAAAAATGGGCAAGAAGCTGCTGGAGCTGAAGTCTGCGCTCGCCGCCATGCCAGATATCAGCGATGCGCTGAAACGTGATTACGAGCAGGTCATCAAGACCGAGGCCCAGTATGGCCCGGTCGCGCTGGAGATCACCCGTCTGGGCTCCAGCGGTCAGCGGGAGCAGGCGATCAGCAAGATCAACGGCGAATGTCGCCCCTTGCTGGCCCAATTGCTCAAGCGCCTCAACGAGTTTCTGGCGGAGAGTGATCGTATTGCCAAGGCCAATGTGCAGCGTGCCAATCAGGATTTTGGTGCGCTACGGATCGAATTGATTGCAGCCGGAGCCTTGGTTGCCTTGATTGCCGTGGTACTGGGTACCCTGACCACGCGTTCGATCATCCGGCCCCTGATGCGGGCCAGTGACGCGACGGAACGATTTTCACAGGGCGACCTGGCTCAGTCACTGGAAGCTAGTGGCAACGATGAAATTGCCCAAGTCCAGCGCGCACTGGAGTCGATGCGCCAGAATTTGTCGCGCCTGGTTTCAAGTGTGCGTCAAGGCAGCGAGTCGGTTTCCACAGCCAGCGCCGAGATCGCCCAGGGAAACCAGGATCTGAGCGCGCGAACTGAAAGCCAGGCCAGCGCGCTGGAGGAAACCGCAGCCTCGATGGAGGAACTGGGTTCGACGGTCAAGCAGAACGCCGACAACGCCCGCCAGGCCAATCAGCTGGCGCAAAACGCCAGCACCGTGGCGATCCAGGGCGGTGAAGTGGTGGCCCAGGTGGTGGACACCATGAAGGGCATCAATGATTCGAGCAAGAAGATCGCCGACATCATCAGCGTGATCGACGGCATCGCCTTCCAGACCAATATCCTGGCGCTGAATGCGGCAGTGGAAGCCGCCCGGGCGGGCGAGCAGGGGCGCGGTTTTGCCGTAGTGGCGGCCGAAGTGCGCAACCTGGCCGGCCGCAGCGCCGAGGCAGCGAAAGAGATCAAGACCCTTATCACCGACAGCGTGGAACGCGTGGGGCAGGGCACGGCTCTGGTGGACCAGGCTGGCGTCACCATGGACGAGGTGGTGGCCAGCATCCGCCGGGTGACCGACATCATGGGCGAGATCAGTGCGGCCAGCAGTGAGCAAAGTTCCGGTGTATCCCAGGTGGGCGAGGCCGTAGTGCAGATGGACCAGGCCACCCAGCAGAATGCCGCGCTGGTGGAGCAGATGGCAGCGGCTGCGGCGAGCCTCAAGTCACAAGCCCAGGACCTGGTGCAGTCTGTCAGCGTATTCAGGCTCAGCCCGGGGGATGGGTTGGCCATCGCATCGGCGGTCCCAAGGCTTTCTTTGGCCGGGTGAGTCTGGCAGGTTCGATGCCTTTGTCCGCTCGGGTCGTTTCCCGGCGCCGGTGAGCGCCGGGACCTGAAAGATCAGCCGGCCAGCGCGGCCTTCACGGCGGCCGAGACCTGGCCCATTTCGGCCTTGCCGGCCAGGCGGGTCTTGACCACGCCCATGACTTTGCCCATGTCACCCGGGCCTTTGGCGCCGAGTTCGGCCACGATGGCTTTGACTTCGGCCAGCACTTCATCGGCCGAGAGACGCTGCGGCAGATAGGCTTCCAGCACCTTGATCTCGGTGCTTTCCTTGTCGGCCAGGTCCTGGCGCGCGGCCTGCACATAGGCGGCGACCGAGTCCTTGCGCTGCTTGATCAGCTTGTCGATGATGCTGACGACGTTGGTGTCATCGAGCGTGACGCGCTCGTCCACTTCCTTCTGTTTCATGGCGGCCAGCAGCAGGCGGATGGTGCCCAGGCGCTCGCTGTCCTTGGCGCGCATGGCGGCCTTCATGTCTTCAGTGATCTGGTCTTTGAGGGGCATATCTATCTCCGGAAAAAACAAAACCCGCGCCTGGCGTCCCGAGCGCGGGTTGTCTGATTTGCAGTGAGGTCGGGGACCCCAGGGCGATCAGTACATCTTCTTGGGCAGCTGCATCGAGCGGATGCGCTTGTAGTTGCGCTTGACGGCGGCAGCCTTCTTGCGCTTGCGCTCGGACGTCGGCTTTTCGTAGAACTCGCGGGCGCGCAGGTCGGTCAGCAGGCCCAGTTTCTCGATGGTGCGCTTGAAGCGGCGCAGAGCCACGTCAAACGGCTCGTTTTCTTTAACACGGATGGTCGTCATTACGTCATGGTTTCCGAAATGTGCGGACAGAGGGTGGGCAGGAGATCGGGCCTGCACGCCGTGAATCGCGAAATGCCCCGCCTGTAACTAGTATTTGGCCGGCGGGGCTATGCCAGCAAAGTCAAGCATTATAGCGGGTTAAGCGGGGCCAGCAACCCGGCCGATGGCCGGGGCCACGCCCAGCGTGGCTGCCCCTGGAGGGGCAGGCGCCCCACACGCAGTGGGGGCGCCGGGGGGAAGCCTAGTTTGGCCCCTGGGCTTGGGCGACGGCCATGCCTGCGGCATGGCCGCTCGCCCAACTCCATTGGAAGTTGTAACCGCCCAGCCACCCCGTCACATCCACCACCTCGCCAATAAAGTACAGCCCCGGCTGCTTCTGGGCCTCCATGGTCTGGCTGGACAGCTCCCGGGTGTCCACCCCGCCGGCCGTGACCTCGGCCTTGGCGTAACCCTCGGTGCCGGTGGGCGTCAGCTCCCAGCGGCTGAGTCTTTCGGCCAGGGCGGCCAGGGCCTTGTCGGCGGCTTCGTTGATGGGCCGCGCCCAGGCCGGGTCCTGGCTGGCCCAGGCCTCGGCCAGGCGGCTGGGCAGCAGGGTGGCCAGTTCATTGACGATGAGCTTGCGCGAGCGCAATTTGGCGTCCTGCAGCAGGGGCAGCAGATCGCGGTCCGGCGCCAGGTTGATGCGGATGGGGGTCTGGGGCTTCCAGTAGCTGGAGATCTGCAACACGCCCGGGCCCGAGAGGCCGCGATGGGTGAACAGCAGGTCTTCGAGGAAGGCCATGCGCTCTTTCTTGGCTCCGGTCTCGATCTGCACCGGCAGGGCCAGCCCGGCCAGGCCGGCGTAGGGCGCCCAGGCCGCGCCGTCGAAGGTCAGCGGCACCAGGGCCGGGCGGGTCTCGACGATCTTCAGGCCGAACTGGCGGGCGATGCGGTAGCCGAAATCCGTGGCCCCGATCTTGGGGATGGACAGGCCGCCGGTGGCGATGACCAGCGATTGGCAGGCGACAGGGCCCTGGTCCGTGTCCAGTTCATAACCCCCGGCCCCATGCCGCACCCCCTGCACCCCGCAGGGCTGCCAGCGCGTCACGCCCCCTTTGTCGCACTCGCGCAGCAGCAGCTGGATGACGTCGTCGGCCGAGCGGTCGCAGAAAAGCTGGCCCTTGTGCTTCTCGTGGAAGGCGATGCCGTCACGCTGCAGCAGGGCGATGAAGTCGGCCGGGGTGTAACGGCTCAGCGCCGAGCGACAGAAGTTCGGGTTCTCGCTGATGAAGTGCTTGTGCGGCTGGCGCACGTCGATGTCGCGGTTGGTGAAGTTGCAGCGCCCGCCGCCCGAGATGCGGATCTTCTCCGCCACCTTGGTGGCGTGGTCGATCAACAGCACCCGGGCGCCGCGCTGGCCGGCCACACCGGCACAAAAAAGGCCGGCGGCACCGGCCCCGATCACGACGACGTCGAAGTGCTGCATCAGCCTTTCCAGGTGAAGGGAAACTTCAGCTGCTTGAAGAAGCCGTTGGGCACGTAGTCACCCAGCACACCGTAGCGCTCGGGCCAGAGCTTGGTGCTTTTGACGGCCGTACCGAAGAGGTAGTCCAGGAAGGCGAAGTGCGCGGCGTAGTTGCGGTCCAGCGCCTCCTGGTCCTGGCTGTGGTGCCAGTGGTGGAAATTGGGCGTGACGATGATGTAGCGCAGCGGGCCCAGGCGCACGCTGACGTTGGCGTGGTTGAACACGGCCTGGAAACCGACGATCACGATGTAGGTGTCGATGACCTCTTTGGAAAAGCCCAGCACGAAGATGGGCGCCAGCACCAGGGTGCGGGTGATCAGCAGTTCCAGGATGTGCTGGCGCGAGCCGGCCAGCCAGTCCATGCTCTTGGCGCTGTGGTGCACAGCGTGCAGGCGCCACAGCAGGGGCACCTCATGGTAGGCGCGGTGGGTCCAGTACTGCACGAAGTCCGACACCAGCAGGATCAGCAGCACCGCCGCCACGAAGGGCAGGTCGCGCACCCAGGCCTGGATGCCGTCTGCCGCAGCCCAGCCGAACAGGCGGTGCACCAGCAGGTTGGTGGCCAGCAGGATGAAACCCACCACCATATGGTTCACGATGAAGTGGTGCAGATCGGTCTGCCATTCGGGGCGGAAGACGGGCTGATCCTTGCGCAGGGCGAAGAGCTTCTCGACAAAGATGAAGATCAGCGAGGAGCCCAGCAAGTCCAGGATGAACCAGTCCAGGCCGATGTAGGGGGTGTTGTCGGCAAAGTCGTTCACCGGCACCTTGTGCCCGCCCAGCAGGGCGGTCAGCGCCACCAGCAGGAAGGCGAAGGCCGAGAGCCAGCGCGAACGGTTGAACAGCACGTTGACCAGCGACAGTCCGCCGGCCACCACCATGGCGACGAACATGATGGTGCGCACCGTCTCCACGTTGTAGCTGCGGCGCAGTTCAGGTGTGGTCAGGTACTCAGGGAAAAGGAAGGCCAGCACACCCAGGAAACAGAGGAAAGCCAGCGTGAGGGCGATGACACCGGTCACCAGGCCGGAGCCGGGTTTGAGTTCGCCGGCGCCCTCGGCGAGTTCGTTGAGCTCTTTCAGCATGCGTGTCTCCCCCCTTTGGTGTGTGGCCGTGGTGCTCACCACGGCTTTGGGCAGCAGTGTAGCGCCGGCCCAGGGGGCCGGGCCGCGCCGGGCGCGGCGCCTTCAGGCGGTGTGCTTGTTGCGGTCGGCCAGCACGGCGGCCTTGCGGGTGAGGCCGTCGATCTCGCCGGTGATGTCCGACAGCACGTTGGCCACCACGGCGAATTCGCGGCCGTGCTGGCCGGCGCGCGCGGCCATGATCTGGGCGTTGAAGCTCACCACCTTGGCCTCCTTGGCCACGCTCTGGATATCGCCCACGATGCCCGCCAGCTCTTTCATCATGGCCTCGGACTTGGCCTTGGTGATGTCGTCGAAGGCCGTGGTCGCGGTGTTGAGTGCTTCCAGGATGCGGTCGGTGTGGCCCACCAGCTCGATCAGCGATTCGGCGACGCCGGGCGCCTTGCGCCCGATCTGCTCCAGGGTGCGGCGCATGAGCTGCATGAAGGTCTCGATGACGGGGCCCACGCCGCGCGCGCCGTCGTAGGTGGTCTTGATCTTCTGCGCACTGGCGGCTTCCAGCTGATCGCTGGTGCCCAGCAGGTGCAGCTGGCTTTCGGTGAAGATCTGCAGGCTGCGCTGGGCCTCGGCCAGGCGCTGGTCGTCACCGCGCGCTGCCAGGATGGTCTGCAGGATCATGCGCTGTGACAGCATGCGCTGGCGTGCAGCCAGGTTGACCAGCGAGAGACCGGTGATGTGTGCCGGCACGATGGCCGGGGTTCTGCCCGGGGCGCGGGGTGCGTTGGGGGTGACAGCGGAGGAAGGCAGGTGGTTCATGTCGGGGCCCGGTTCGAGGACGGGTCCCGTTGGCCCCGTTCACATACCCAAAGCAAACCTCGGGCCAGCTTGTGGTGGCTGCTGCGCCAATTGCCACACGCCCTGCAGCACATCGCCCACCACCATCACACAGGGGCTGCAGAGTTCTTCACGCACCAGGGTGGCGTGCAACTGATCCAGTGTGGTGAGGGCGTGGCGCTGCGTGGGCAGGCTGGCGTGTTGCACCAGGGCCACCGGCGTCTCAGCGGGCAGGCCGCACAGCAGGCCCTGTTCGATCTGCAGCGCACTGCTCACGCCCATGTAGATCACCAGCGTGAGCCGGGCTTCGTGCGCCGTGGCCGCCAGGGCGGCCCAGTCCGGTCCGCTGCCGCCGGGTTTGGCGTGGCCGGTGATGAAAAGCACACCGTGTGCATGTTCGCGGTGCGTCAGCGGCACGCCCAGGCTGGTGACGGCGGCCAGGCCCGAGGTGATGCCGTTGACCACGTCCACGCGGACGCCGGCTTCCTGCAGGTGTTCGACCTCTTCGCCGCCGCGGCCGAAGATGAAAGGGTCGCCGCCCTTGAGGCGCACCACGTGCTCGCCTTCCATCACGGCGGTGATCATGAGTTTTTCGATGAAGGACTGCGGGGTGGAGGTGCAGCCCCCGCGCTTGCCCACGTGCACGATGCGCGCGGTGGGCGCGGCGTGCGCCACGATGGCCTCGTTGACCAGGTCGTCGACCAGCAGCACGGTGGCGCGCTGGATGGCTTTCAGCGCCTTGAGCGTGAGCAGTTCGGGGTCGCCGGGGCCAGCGCCCACCAGGGTGCAGGAGCCGGTCATGGGCTGGGTGTTCATATGCATATCCTGGCCGTGCAAGTTTCAGGCCGCCTGCTTCAGCGGCGCGACGCGGCGCACCAGGCGCTGCAGTTCGCGGACGCAGGAGCCGCAGTTGCTGCCGCACTTCAGCGTCTGCTGCAAGGCTGCCAGGCGGGTACTCTCGCTGCCGGCGCACTGCGCCAGCGTGGCCTCGATGGCGTTCTCGCTGACGTTGAAACAGCTGCAGACCTGGCGGCTGCGCGCGGGCACGGCCACCGGGGCCTGGGCACCGGGCAGCAGCAGCAGGCGCCCATAGCTCTGGGCCGGCAGTTCCTGCTGCAACAGGGAACGGATCCAGGCTTCTGCCCGCGTGTCGCCGGCCAGCAGCACGGCCTGCAAGGTGGTCTGTTCGCCGGTTCGCTGCAGCAGGGCGGCGCGGCGCTGGCCGCGCTTGCGGTCGGCGTAGCGCAGCGTGCCGGCTGCGTCCAGGCCCAGCAGCTGCTCGATCTCGCCTAGCAGTTCGTCGCTCACGGCTTCGTGCGCGGCGGCACGGAACAGCACACCCTGGTGTTCATGGCCCGCCGCGCCGTTCAGCGGTGCGGCGTTCGAGAACGGCACACAGCTCGCAAAAGGAAAGCGCAGCATCAGGCGGCGCAATGCCTCGCGCGTGGCCAGGGCGCGGTCGGCGGGCAGCCAGGCCATGGCCAGCAGGGTCCAGGGCAATTCGGCCTTGAGGATCTTGACGGCCGCGTGCTTGAGCTCGGGTTGTTTGGAGCTGGGGCAGTAGGCCGAGGTGGTGAGTGCATTGACACCGGCCAGGGGCTCGCCGGTGCTGCTCATGCCGCTGAGGTATTCGGGGCCCCAGTGCATGGCCATGAAGGCCTGGCCACTGGCCAGTTCCTCGCTGGCCTGCAGCGGCACCAGGATGGAGCCGCGTTTGCTGGTCACGTGCACCAGCTCGCCTTCGGTGAAACCGCGGCGGTTCATGTCACCGGGGCTCATCTGCACGCAGGGCTCGGCCACGTGGCCGAAGAGGCGGCCCAGGGTGCCGGTGCGGCTCATGCCGTGCCACTGGTCGCGCAGGCGGCCCGTGGTGAGCGCAAAGGGGAAACGCGATTCGCGCGGCTCGGCTACGGGTTTGTAGAGCGTGTTGGCAAAACGCGCACGGCCGTCTTCGGTGGGGAAGATGCCGTCTTCGTAGAGGCGTTGTTTGCCAGTCGTGGCGCCTTCGGGCAGGGGCCATTGCTGGGGCGCCTGTTCGATCTGCGCGTAGCTCATGCCCGTGATGTCCAGGTCACGCCCACGGGTGGACTCGCGGTGTTCGTTCCAGACGGCTTCGGGCTTGTCGTAGGGAAAAAGACTCCGTTCGCCCTGAGCTTGTCGAAGGGCCCTTCGTCCTGGCTCAGGACAGGCTTCGACAGGCTCAGCCCGAACGGGGAGCAGCTTTTCGAGCCGGCGCGCAAAGTCCACACCGATCTGCCAGTCGTGCCGCGCCTGGCCCGGCGCCGGCACGGCAGGGCGCACGCGCGTGATGCGACGTTCGCTGTTGGTGACGGTGCCGTCCTTCTCGCCCCAGGTGCTGGCAGGCAAGAGCAGATCGGCGTAGTCGCAGGTGCTGGGTGTGGCAAAAGCCTCCTGCACCACCACGAACTCGGCGCGTTCGAGCGCGCGGCGCACGGTGGCCAGGTCGGGCATGCTTTGCGCGGGGTTGGTGCACGCTATCCAAAGGGCCTTGACCTCGCCATCGGCCGCGGCCTGGAACAGTTCGACCGCTGTCTTGCCCGGTTTGTCCGGCACGCTGGGCACGCCCCACAGCGCTGCCACTTCGGCGCGATGCTGCGGGTTGGCCAGATCACGGTGAGCGGACAGCAGATTGGCCAGGCCGCCGACCTCGCGCCCGCCCATGGCATTGGGCTGACCGGTCAGCGAGAAGGGGCCGGCGCCGGGTTTGCCGATCTGGCCGGTGGCCAGGTGCAGGTTGATGAGCGCAGCGTTCTTGGCCGTACCGCTGCTGCTCTGGTTGAGGCCCTGGCAGTAGAGGCTCAGCGTGGCCTTGGAAGTCGCGAACAGGCGCGCCGCTTCGTACAGCGTGTCCTTGGCGATGCCGCAGGTCTGTGTGACCATGTCGGGCGTGTAGTCGCGCACCCTGGCCTTGAGCTCTTCGAAGCCGCGGGTGCGCGTAGCGATGTAGTTGGCGTCGGTCCAGCCTTCCCACAGCATCAGGTGCAGCATGCCGTTGAAGAGCGCCACGTCGGTGCCGGGCTGGATCTGCACAAAGAGGTCGGCCGTGCTCGCGGTGTCGGTGCGGCGCGGGTCCACCACCACGATCTTCAGGCCGGGGCGGTTCTTTTTGGCGTCTTCGATGCGGCGAAACAGGATGGGGTGAGCCCAGGCTGCGTTGGAGCCAGCGATGAACAGGCAGTCGGCGTGGTCCACGTCCTCGTAGCAGGCCGGCGGCGCGTCGGCGCCCAGGGTCTGCTTGTAGCCGGCCACCGCGCTGCTCATGCACAGGCGCGAGTTGGTGTCGATGTTGTTGGTGCCGATCAGCCCTTTGGCCAGCTTGTTGAAGACGTAATAGTCCTCGGTCAGCAATTGCCCGCTCACATAGAAACCAACGGCGTCGGGGCCGTGGGTGCGGATGGTGTCGGCAAAACGCGTGGCGGCCAGGTCCAGCGCGGCGTCCCAGCCCAGAGGCTGCGGTGCTTCGCCGCGCTGCAGGCGGCGCATGGGCTGCAGCAGGCGCGTCTGCGCAATCACATCAGGCGTGGCCGTGAGATGCAGGGTGGAACCCTTGGAGCACAGGCGACCGAAGTTGGCCGGATGATCGGGATCCCCGCGCACGCCGATGATCTGCTCGCGTCGCGACTCGATGATGACGCCACAGCCCACACCGCAGTAGGGGCAAGTGGAACGAGTTTCTTTATGCATGCAACGCCCCTACGGAGGTGTTTCCTATACCCGCAGCGCGGTGGGCTGCGTCAGCAGCTACACCGCAGTAGGGACAGGTTGAGCGGGTTTCCTTGTGCATGCCGAGTCTCTACCGATGGGTGTTGCGTGCCGTGGCTTTTTTCTCAGGCGCAGGCCGTCTTGCGCGTGCAGGGCCCGGCCACGGGCGGCTGGGCATCCAGCGCCAGGGTGGCGAGTTCCTGCACGTCCAGGTGCACCACGCCGTCTTCCACCTTCACGGCGAAGCGCGGCGTGCTGCCTTCATCGGGCGCGCGGGCGCAACCCGTGTCCAGGCCTATGGTCCAGTTGTGCAGGGGGCAGGCCACGCTGGTGCCGAAGACGATACCTTGCGAGAGCGGGCCGCCCTTGTGCGGGCAGCGGTCGAGCAGGGCGAAGACCTGGTCCTGGTCGTTGCGGAACACGGCCACGGCCATGCCCTCGGGGCGGGCCACACGGCGCGAACCGAGGACGGGGATGTCGTCGACGCGGCAGATCGGTTTCCATTCGTTCATTGCATGACTCCTCTTGGGGGCGCTCAGGCCGAAATGCCTTCGACCTTGATCGGGATGAACTGGCGCGTGTCGACGCGGGCCTTCTCGCCCTCGAACCAGGGATCGGGCTCGCCGTCCAGCGCGAACTGCAGGCGCTCCCACAAAGCCTTACGGCCCTCGTGGTCGTCCAGGATCTTCTTCTTCACGTAGTCCAGGCCCACACGGTTCACGTAGTGCACGGTGCGTTCCAGGTACCAGCCCTCTTCGCGGTAGAGCTGCATGAAGGCGCCGGTGTACTCCAGCACCTCCTCCGCCGTCTTGAGCTTGGTGAAGAAGTGCGCCACCTCGGTCTTGATGCCGCCGTTGCCGGCGATGTGCATCTCCCAGCCGGAGTCGACGCCGATGATGCCCACGTCCTTGATGCCGGCCTCGGCGCAGTTGCGCGGGCAGCCCGAGACGGCGAACTTCACCTTGTGCGGCGCGTACATCCGCCACATGGCGCGCTCCAGGTCCTTGCCCATCTGCGTGCTGTCCTGCGTGCCCATGCGGCACCATTCGCTGCCTACGCAGGTCTTCACCGTGCGCAGGGCCTTGGCGTAGGCGTGGCCGCTGGGCATGCCGATGTCGTTCCACACGGCCTGCAGGTCTTCCTTCTTCACGCCCAGCAGGTCGATGCGCTGGCCGCCCGTGACCTTGACCGTGGGGATCTTGTACTTGTCCACCGCGTTGGCGATGCGGCGCAATTCGTCGGCTGTGGTCTCGCCGCCCCACATGCGCGGGATCACGCTGTAGGTGCCGTCCTTCTGGATGTTGGCATGGCTGCGTTCGTTGATGTAGCGGCTCTGCGGATCGTCCTTGGCCTCCTTGGGCCAGCTGGAGATCAGGTAGTAGTTGACGGCCGGGCGGCAGCTGGCGCAGCCGTTGGGGGTCTTCCAGTTCAGGCTCTTGAAGACGTCGGAGATGGTCAGCAGCTTGCTCGCCACGATGGCCTCGCGCACCGCCTGGTGCCCGTGTTCGGTGCAGCCGCACATGGCCTTGGTCTTGGGTGTGGCCGAGTAGTCGCCGCCGGCGGTGAACATGAGGATCTGCTCCACCAGGCCGGTGCAGGAACCGCAGCTGGCGCTGGCCTTGGTGTGCTTGCGTACCTCGTCCAGCGTGAACAGGCCTTTTTCCTTGATGGCCTTGCAGATGCTGCCCTTGGTCACGCCGTTGCAGCCGCAGACTTCGTCGCTGTCGGCCATGGCCGCGGCCTTGCTGTGGCCTTCGTGGCCGGCGTCGCCGATATTGGATTCGCCGAACATCAGGCGGTCGCGGATGTCGCCCACGCTGCGGCCGTCGCGCAGCAGCTTGAAGTACCAGCTGCCATCCACCGTGTCGCCGTAGAGGCAGGCGCCCACCAGCTTGTCGTCGCGGATGACCAGCTTCTTGTAGACGCCACCGGCCGGGTCGCTCATGACGATCTCTTCGGTGTTCTCGCCGCCCATGAAGTCGCCGGCGGAGAACAGGTCGATGCCCGTGACCTTGAGCTTGGTGGAGGTGAGCGAACCGGTGTAACGGCCGATGCCGAACTGCGCCAGGTGGTTGGCCAGCACCTTGCCCTGCTCGAACAGCGGGGCCACCAGGCCGTAGGCGATGCCGCGGTGCGCGGCGCATTCGCCCACCGAATAGATGCGCGCGTCTGTGGTGGTTTGCAGCGTGTCGCTGACCACGATGCCGCGGTTCACGTGCAGGCCCATCTTCTCGGCCAGCGCCGTGTTGGGGCGGATGCCCACGGCCATCACCACCAGGTCGGCCGGCACTTCCGTGCCATCCTTGAACTTCACGCTCTTGACGCGGCCGTCTTCGCCGCCCACCAGTTCCTGCGTCTGCGCGCCGATCAGGAACTGCATGCCGCGGTCTTCCAGCGACTTCTGCAGCATCTTGCCGGCCACATCGTCGAGCTGGCGTTCCATCAGCCAGGGCATCACGTGCACCACGCTCACTGTCATGCCGCGTTTCATCAGGCCGTTGGCCGCTTCCAGGCCCAGCAGGCCGCCGCCGATGACGACGGCGTGTTTGTATTTGGCGGCGGCCGCAATCATGGCCTCGGTGTCGGCGATGTCGCGGTAGGCCAGCACGCCTTTGAGGTCCTTGCCCGGCACGGGCAGGATGAAGGGGTTGGAGCCGGTGGCCAGGATCAGGCGGTCGTATTCTGCGCTGATGGTCTCGCCTTGCGCATTCTTCGCGTGCACCACCCGCTTGACACGGTCCACCTCGGTGACCGTCCAGCCGGCGTGCAGGGTGATGTGGTTTTCCTCGTACCAGGCCCAGTCGTTGAGGATGATCTCTTCCAGCTTCTGTTCGCCGGCCAGCACCGGCGAGAGCAGGATGCGGTTGTAGTTGGGATGGGGCTCGGCACCGAAGACCGTGATCTCGTACAGCTCGGGCGCAATCTTCAGCAGCTCTTCGAGCGAGCGCACGCCGGCCATGCCGTTGCCGATCATCACCAGTTTGAGTTTTTTCATCACAAGCTCCGTCGATCCAAATCAGGCAAGAAACAAAAAAGGCGTCCACACGGTGCCTGCGGGGTGCAGTGCACGTGGGGACGCCTTCGTCCTTTGTTCATCCGCTGCGCCGTTGCACCGGATGAGTGAATGAGGGCCAGCTTTGGCCGGTTACGCCTGAAGCGACGCAAGGGTCGTGCCAGCTTGCTTGCTGGAGGAGCAGGCCCTTGCACCGGCATCAATCTTGCGGAATGGTCGGCATGAGCTTTCAAATGGACATCGGCTACACCTCGCTGGCGGGCGCCAAGCCCGTCAATGAGGACTTTGCCGGCGCCATGCTGCCCGAAGACGGGCGCGAGGACATGGGCGTGATCGCCGCCATTGCCGATGGCGTGAGCGCCGGCGGCCTGGGCCAGGAGGCCGCGCAGACCACGGTGGCCACATTGGTGCGTGATTACTACAGCACGCCCCAAACCTGGGACACCACGGTGGCACTGGACCGCCTGATCGCTGCGCAGAACACCTGGCTGGCCGCCACCAACCGCCGCCGGGAACCCGGCGTGGGCATGACCACGCTCACCGCCCTGGTGCTGCGCGGGCGTTCCTACACCGTGGCTCACGTAGGCGACACCCGGGCCTACCTGCTGCGCGAGGGGCAGGTGACCCAGCTCACGGTGGACCATGTCATGCCCCACGTCGATTTGCGCCACCAGCTCATCCGCGTGGTGGGCGCGGAAGACCGCCTGGTGGTGGACTACATCCAGGGCGAGCTGCAGGTGGGCGACGTCTTCGTCCTGCTCAGCGACGGCGTGCACGGTTTGCTGCGCCTGCGCCTGCTGGCGGAAATGGCGGAGCTGGCCAACGCCCAGCGCATCAGCGAAAGCCTGGTGCAGGCGGCCCTCAAGGCCGGCAGCAAGGACAACGCCACCGCGCTGGTGGTGCGTGTGCTGGGCCTGCTGGACGCCACGCTGCAGGACGTGAGCCGCAGCGCCCAGGCCCTGCCGGTGCCGGTGCGCCTGAAACCGGGCGAGGTGATCGACGGCCTGCGCGTGGAAGAAGTTGCCTCTGATAACGGCATCAACCTGATCTATCGGGTGCGCGACGCGCACACCCAGACCGACTACGCCCTCAAGACCCTGCACCCCTCACGCGCCCACGACCCCGAGGAATGCGCCATGCTGGCCCACGAGGCCTGGCTGGCCCGGTGCATGCAGACCTCACGCGCTGCCGAGCACCTGGTGCGTCTGCACGAGAAGCCGCCCGCCGGCAAGGGGCAGACGGCCTTCTACCTGCTCTACGACTGGCACGCGGGCGAAACCCTGCAGCAGATGCTGGCGCGCAAACACCGATTCGCCCCGGCCCAGGCCATCGCCCTGGCCACCCAGGTGCTCAAGGCTTTGGGCCGCCTGCACCGCCAGAGCGTGGTGCACCGCGACATCCAACCCGCCAAGCTGCACCAGGGCGAAGACGGTGTGCTGCGCCTGCTGGACCTGGGCGTGGCCCTGAGCGGGCGCGAGCCCGAGGCCATGCGCCGCCTGCACGCGGGCACGCCCAGCTACATCAATCCCGAGCAATGGGGCTATGCGGTACGCGCCGGTGGTATCGACGCCAAGGCACAGCCCGAAGCCCCCGACGCCATGAGCGACCTCTACGCGCTCGGTGCCACGCTTTACCAGCTGCTGGCCGAGGGCAAGCTGCCCTACGGCGAAGTGCTGCCCCACCAGAGCGGCCGGTATCACCGCGACCCGACGCCCCCCAGCCGCCACAACCCCGAAGTACCCGCCTGGCTGGACCACGTGGTGCTCAAGGCCGTGACGCGGGACAAGCGCCAGCGTTTCGAGACGGCCGAGGAGTTTTTGCTGGCGCTGGAGCGCGGGGCGGCGCGTCCGCTGACGGCGCCACCGGCTTCACCGCTGCTGCAGCGGGATCCGGCCTTTGTGTGGAAGCTGTTGCTCGGCATCAGTGCCGTGGTCAATGTGCTGGTGATCTACTCGCTGTTGTCGCCAAAATAGGGGTGAGCCGGATGATTGCCTACGCCGATGACCAGACGGGCAGGGGCGGGTGCAGGATCCGGCGTGATGCGTTCAAGCCGCCTCTTTCTCCACATGCCCCTGTCGGGTGTAGAGGAAGTCGATCACGGCCTTGCGGCAATGCAGGTAGTGCGGGTCATCGGCCAGTTGCACGCGATTGCGCGGGCGCGGCAGCTCGACCTGGAGCACCTCGCCGATGGTGGCGGCCGGGCCGTTAGTCATCATCACGATCCTGTCGCTAAGCAGCACGGCTTCGTCCACGTCGTGCGTCACCATCACCACGGTGCTTTTCGTGCGCGCCACGATCTCCAGCAGTTCGTCCTGCAGCTTGGCGCGGGTCAGGGCGTCCAGCGCGCCGAAGGGTTCGTCCATCAGCAGCACCTGCGGCTCCATGGACAGGGCACGGGCGATGCCCACGCGCTGTTTCATGCCGCCCGAGATTTCCGATGGCAGTCTGTGTAACGCGTGGCCCATGTTGACCATGCGCAGGTTGTGTTCGATCCACTGTTTGCGTTCGGCCGCGCTCTTCTTGTCACGGAAGACCTTGTCGACGGCGATCTCCACGTTCTGGTAGACGGTGAGCCAGGGCAGCAGTGAGTGGTTCTGGAACACCACGGCGCGGTCCGGGCCTGGTGAGTTGACCTCGCGGCCGCCGACGATCACGCCGCCGCTGCTTGCCTTGAGCAGGCCGGCGACGAGGTTGAGCAGAGTGGATTTGCCGCAGCCTGAGTGCCCGATCAGCGCAATGAATTCGCCGCGCTGCACGTCGAGGTTGATGTTGCGCAGCACCGGGTTGCTTCCGCGGCCCTTGCTTTGAAAGGTCATGTCCACCTGGGATAGGCTGAGGTAGGCGTTGCTCATGGCGATTCCTTCGTGTCGGGAGAGGAGGGGGTCAGCTGGCTGAGGTGCCGCGGGTCACGATGCGGCCGATCCAGGCGACGATGCGGTCGAGGAAAAAGCCGATCAGGCCGACGTAGAAGAGCGCCAGGATGATGTCGCTGATGCGCGAGGAGTTCCAGGCGTCCCAGATGAAGAAGCCGATGCCCACGCCACCGATCAGCATCTCGGCTGCGACGATGGCCAGCCATGAAAGGCCCACGCCGATGCGCAGCCCGGAGAAGATGAAGGGCGCTGCTGCAGGCAGCATGATCTTGGCGAAATACTCCACGCCGTTGAGCTGGATCACGCGGGCAACGTTGCGGTAGTCCTCCGGGATGTTGCGAATACCGATGGAGGTGTTGATGATGATGGGCCACACCGAGGTGATGAAGATCACGAAGATGGCCGAGGGGTTGCCGTCGCGAAAGCCCGCCAGCGAGATGGGCAGCCAGGCCAGGGGCGGCACGGTGCGCAGCACCTGGAAGATGGGGTCAAGTCCACGCAGTGCCCAGGTGGACTGGCCCACCAGCACACCCAGGCCGACACCCGCCACCACCGCCAGCGCGTAGCCGTAGGCGACGCGCTTGAGGCTGGCCCACAGCTGCCAGGCGAGGCCCACGTCGTTGCCACCGTTGTCGTAGAAGGGGTGGATGATCAGTTCCCAGGTTTCCTGCACCACCTTGCTCGGGGGCGGCAGTGCCGCCCCCTGACGTGAACCCAGCAGCTCCCAGACCAGCAGCAGCAGGCCGATGATGATCAGCGGCGGCAGCAGGTTGGTCGCCAGGCTGCGTGCACTGGAGGCCAGCCAGGCATAGACCGGCGATGGCTTGGCGGGCGTGGCCACCGGTAGTGCGGCGCTGGTTTCGGGACTCATGACAGGGCTCCTTGTGTCGTCAGGTGGGCGTGCGGTGGTGCAGGGCCTGGGGCTCAGGCGCTCTTGATGTACTTGATGGACAGGCTGTCGAGGTACTTCTTGGGGTTTGCCGGGTCGAAGACCTTGCCGTCGAAGAATTTCTCGACGCCGCGCGAGGTGGACGTGGGAATGTCCTTGGCGGCAACACCCAGCTCCTTGGCTGCGGCGCGCCAGAGGTCCTCACGGTTGACCTTGGCGATCAGGGCCTTGGTGTCCAGGTTGGGCGGCAGGTAGCCCCAACGGATGTTCTCGGTCAGGAACCAGAGGTCGTGGCTCTGGAAGGGGTAGCTGGCCTGGTCTTTCCAGAAGCGCATCTGGTACTTGCTGTTGGCTTCGACCCGGCCCGTGCCGTAGTCGAAATCGCCCTTGACGCGGTCGATGACGTCCTCGACCGGTGCGTTGATCCAGCGACGGCGTGAGCAGATCTCGGCCACTTCGGCGCGGTTGGCCGGCTCCTCGCACCACATCTGGGCTTCCATGATGGCTTTGAGCAGGGCCTTGGTGGCATTGGGGTTGGCCTGCACGTAGTCGGCGCGCATGGCGAAGGCCTTCTCGGGGTGGTTCATCCAGAGCTCGCTGGTGGTGAGCGCGGTGTAGCCGATCTTCTGGTTGATGAGCTGGCGGTTCCACGGCTCACAGACGCAAAAGGTATCCATGCTGCCAACCTTCATATTGGCCACCATCTGAGCGGGCGGCACCACAATGGTGGTGATGTCCTTGTTCGGATCCACGCCGCCAGCGGCCATCCAATAGCGGATCCACATGTCGTGGGTTCCGCCCGGGAACGTCATGGCCGCATTGACCGACTTGCCGGTCTTGACTCGCTTGGACAGCAGCGCCTTGCCGAATTCCTTGGTATCCAGCCCGACCTTGAGGTCCTTGTATTCGTTGCCTACCGAAATGCACTGGCCACCGAGGTTCAGGCGTGCCAAGATGTTGATCGGCACCGGCACGTTGTTGGCGGTCACCGCTCCCGTGGAGATCAGGTAGGGCATGGGCGTGAGGATGTGTGCGCCATCGATGCCGCCAGCCTTGGAGCCCAGCACCAGGTTGTCGCGGGTGGTTCCCCAGGAGGATTGCTTGGCCACTTCGACATCCGTCATGCCGTGCTTCTTGAAGAAGCCTTTCTCGTCGGCCACGAACAGCGGTGCTGCATCGGTCAGGGCGATGAAGCCGAGCTTGGCCGCCTTCGTTTCCAACGCGGTGCTCTGCGCCGAGACGATGGCCGGCCACAGGCTGCCGCCGGTGGCAGCGCCGGCGGCAGCGGCCTTGAGCAGGGTGCGGCGGGAAGTGCCAGACGGGCTGGTGATCACGGGGTCTTGCATGAGGAACTCCTTTGCGGTTCGAGGTGGCGAAACAAACAAAAAACGGCGCCCATTCCTTTGCGGCCCGAAGACCCAGGGAATGGACGCCGTTGTCCAGATTCGTCTTGGTAAGACTACCGGTCAGACCGTCATTGGTCTGACACGACAGGCTAGAAGCAGAATCTGTGCCAGCCTCTGTTTTTATGGGGGTATTGATTGTTAAACCATTGAAAATCAATGGCTTATGATTTTTCTGTGTTGATCGATGCCGCTTTCAACGAGGCTGGAGTGGCACTTTTCTTGTGCGTCGCACCATCAAGGGCGCATATTGGCCGAGACACCAGTCCTTCAGAGGTATTCGGCCATGGTGAGCACCGTCTCGGCCACATCGATCAGGCGGCGGCCCTGGTTCATGGCGGTCTGGCGCAACATCTTGTAGGCGTCTTCCTCGCTGAGTTTGCGTGAGGCCATGAGCAGCCCTTTGGCGCGTTCGATGATCTTGCGTTCGTTGAGTGCGGCGCGCGCGGTTTCTAGTTCATCGCTCATGGCCTGCAGGCGGCGCGATTGCTCCTGCACCATGCCGAGAATGGAGCGTTCCAGATGAGGGCCTAGCAGGGCGGCTGGTTCATTGCTCGGTGTGTCTGCGTTGCGCTGCAGCGCGTCGAGGATGGCCTGCTGGTCGCGTAGATCCGCACGAGCCTGTGCGATGCGGTCATCGCAGAGCAGGCGGAGGTTGGCGGCCAGCTGGTCCTCGAAGGACTTCATCGCGTCGATGCGCTGGGTGCATGCCACGTACCAGGCCTGGCTGGCGTTAGGGTCCAGTGCGCCTCCTGCGTTGGCTGAGGCTGCCATGCGGCGCAGCCGCTCCAGCGCCAGCATGCCCTCGGCGGGTTGTTGGGTGTGCCAGGCGCGGCCCACGGCTTCGTCGGAAAAATCGGTGAATACCTGCAGGCAGGCCTCCTGCGCCTCGATCAGGTGCTGCCACTGCAGGCGGTGTGCGGCGTCGATCTGGCCCGAAGCGTAGACGGCGGCGCCAAAGGCCCGTTCCTGGCCTGCGTATTCCTTGCCTTGCAGGAAATGGAACAGCGCTACGAGAGCGCGCGAGATCTTGGGGTCGGTGGCACTGTCGGCGGCCTCGAACACCACATTGAGCAGGCCGGCAACCAGCCGTGTGAAGATGGCTGTTGCCTCCTCGGCGGGAAGGGCCTGGATGGAGATGCGCTGTCTCAGCGCAGGCAGCCCTTCCAGCGCGTGCAGCACGAAGGCTATGCGGCTGAACAGGCGTGCACCGTTGCGTACGCGGCGTGCGTCGGTGTCAAGCGCATCGAGCCGCTCCAGCACCAGGGCCTGCACGGATTCACACTCGGCCACCTGCTGGCGCAGCTGATCGCCGAAGCGTTGACCTCGCGAGACCAGGAAGACGTTGGAGATGCCGCGCTCGCGTTGCAGCGCATGGACGAGCCGGCCGATCACGCCGACCAGTTCGCCAGTCAATGCGAGGTGTTCAAGTTCACCGATCTCGCATTGGCGAGCGGCAACAAGGAAGTTCAGTCCGGCGTTCATGACAACAGGATTTTCCAGCAACTCTTCTTATCTGGCGCAGGCACCGATTCGGGGCGCGGGTGCACACTAGCGATACATCAGCTTCCTTGCGGAAAGCAATAAGCCGGCAGGAGCGGCCCATGCGAGCCGATGGCATGGCATAGAATCGCAACTGCTCCGGGGTGTCGTCTGTACGCGCAGAAGGCTGAGATGGTGAAACCGAACCCGCGAACTTGACTCGGATCATACCGACGTAAGAAGAGCTGTTTGCCAGGCTTCCCGCCTCGCCACACCTTTCGGAGCACGCGCCCCCCGCGCACCAGGAAAGGTTTTCGTGGCAGAAGCAGTACACCCATCGTCGCAGCAGGCAGCCCCTCTGGTTTCGGAGCTGCTGGCGTTCATTGCGCGCGCGGATGCGGGCGAAGATGCGTTCAATGCCCTGGCCCTGAGCCTCTTCGCCCACCAGTTCCAGCACAACACCGCCTTCCAGAAGTTCTGCCAGCAGCGCGGCCGCACACCGCGCGCGGTGAAACACTGGCGCGAGATCCCGGCCGTGCCCATCAACGGCTTCAAGGACCTGACGCTGAGCTGCACGCCGCCCGAGGCCTGCGAGCGCGTCTTCATGACCAGCGGCACCACGCGCGGCGATGTGAAAGGCCGGCACTACCACCCGCAGCTGCAGGTCTACGACCTGTCGATGACGCAGAACTTTCGCCAGCGTTTCATGGCCGGGGCGGATCGTCTGCGCATGGGGATTTTGTTTCCGAACGAGCAACTCATGCCCAACTCTTCGCTGGCGCATTACCTCGCACTGGCGCTGCACCGGTTCGGCACGCCCGAGAGCAGTTATTACCTGGACAGCGAGGGCCTGCAGCTGGACGCGCTGTGCGCCACGCTGGCGCAGGTACAGGCCAGCGGCGAGCCTTTTGCGCTGCTGGGCGCCAGCTACAGCTTCGTGCACCTGATGGATGCGCTGCAGGCGCGCGGCCTGAGCTTCCGCCTGCCCCCCGGCAGCCGCCTGCTCGACACTGGCGGTTTCAAGGGCCAGTCGCGCGAGATGGACATGGACGCTTTCTACGACGCGCTTGCCGCCACCTTCGGTGTGCCCCGCAGCGCCTGCATCAATATGTATGGCATGACGGAACTCAGCACGCAGTTCTACGACGCGGGCAACGCCGTGCTGCCGGCCGTCAAGTCCGGCCCGCACTGGATCCGCACGCGGGTGCTGGACCCGCTCACGGGGCAGGAGATGCCCCGCGGTGAGCGCGGCATCCTGGCCCATACCGACCTGGGCAACTTCAATTCCGTCACCACCATCCTGACCGAAGATGTGGGCGTGGCAGTGGCCGGTGGTTTCCTGCTGCTGGGCCGCGCCCAGGGCGCGCAGGCCAAGGGCTGCTCGCTGGCGGTGGACGAGTTCCTGCGGGCGGCGCAGTCATGAAAATCACCGCGGGTTATCTGCCGGGTCTGACATCCAGCGAGGTGCAGTGGCACACGCTGGGCTTTGGCGTCGGCGCACAGCAGGTCGATGTGCTGGTGCCGCATCTCACCCCGGCCCAGCTGCACACGCTGGCCGCGCATGTGCGTAACCAGGGGCGCACCCAGCTCAAGCCGATGCCGGTGTCGCAGATCATCGCGGCCATCGACCGCGCCATCGAGCGCCTGCTCAACCCGTCCGACCCCTATCGCCTGGAGCTGGAGTTGCTGCTGCCGCGCATCTCCGGCTTCGACGCCGAGATGGTGCGCCTGGGCCTCAACGCCTATCTCAAGACCTTCCGCGCGCCGCAGCTGCAGCGTTTCGTGGCCGAGGACTTCAGCAACCCCAAGCTGCTCGACGAATTCCAGCCACGCGCCAAGGGCGGCATGGCGCGCGCGCTGGGCCCCGAACTGCTGGTGCATGTCTGGGCCGGCAATGTGCCGGGCCTGCCGCTGTGGAGCCTGGTCTGCGGCCTGCTGGTCAAGGCGCCGGCCATTGGCAAGGTGGCCAGTGCCGAGCCGCTGTTCGCCTCGCTGTTCGCGCGCCTGCTGGCCGAGGTGGAGCCGCGCCTGGCCGAGGTGCTGGCCATTGTCTGGTTCAAGGGCGGTGACACGGCCAGCGAGCGCGCCCTGTTTGCCGAGGCCGACACGGTGCTGGCCTACGGCGGCAACGACACGCTGACAGCGCTCAGGCAGCAGGTGCCGGTGAGCACGCGTTTCCTGCCCCACGGCCACAAGCTCAGCGTGGGCCTGGTCTCGGCCGCCGCGCTCGATGTGGCCCATGCCCCTGCCACGGCACGCGCCGCCGCGCTGGACGTGGTGCGTTACGAACAGCAGGGCTGTTATTCGCCGCACACCTATTACGTGGCGCGCGGTGGCCGCGTGACGCCGCGCGAGTTCGCGCAGCAGCTGGCCGGTGAACTGGCGGCCTTGCAACACAAGTTTGCGCGCCGCGCGCTGACGCTGGAAGAGTCCGCCAGCGTGGCCGGCTGGCGCCAGGGCCAGGAGCTGCAAGGGTTCGCCGGTGCCAGCGTGGAACTGCTGGGGGATGCCAGTGCGGCCTGGTGCGTGGCCTATGCCGAGCAGGCCAGCGCCTTGCTGCCGGGCGCATTGAACCGCACGGTGCAGGTGCAGGCCGTGGACCACCTGGCAGACACGCTGCCCTTGCTGGCTGCGCAACGCGAAGTGCTGCAGACGGTGGGGCTGGCCGCCGCGCCGCAGGAATTGCATGCGCTGGCCGAACGGCTGGGCGCGGCCGGCGCCACGCGCATCTGCGCCCTGGGCCAGATGACGGCGCCCGAGGCTGGCTGGCATCACGACGGGCGTTTCAGCCTGCTGGACCTGGTGCGCATGGTCGAGCTCGAACAGTCGGCCGAGGATGCGGCTGAGGCCTACGCGCCCTATCGTGATTGAGCGCGATTGAGATATTGCCCATGAGTGCCGCGCCCTTCCTCGATATGCAGCAGGTGAGTTACACCTTCCCCGGCTGGCCGCCGGTGGTGCAGGGCGTGGACTGGGACATTGCGCCTGGCGAGTTCCATTGCCTGGTCGGGCGCAGCGGCTGCGGCAAGACCACGTTGCTCAAGCTGGCCGCGGGCCTGCTGCAACCCGACGCGGGTACGGTGCGCCTGCAGGGCCAGGCCATCCGCGCGCCCGGCCCGGGCACGGGTTTCGTGTTCCAGCAGCCCACGCTGCTGGACTGGCTCACGGTGCTGGACAACGTGCTGCTGCCGCTCACTCTGCAGCGCACGCCGACAGTAGCCGACCGCGCACGCGCCGAACAGCTGCTGGCGCAGATGGGCCTGGGCGCCTACCTGCGTCACCATCCGCGCCAGCTCTCCGGCGGTCAGCAGAGCCGCGTGGCGATCGCTCGCGCGCTGCTGCTCGATCCGCCCATCCTGCTGATGGACGAACCCTTCGCCGCACTCGATGCCATCACGCGCGAGGAACTGCAGGACGAACTGCTGGCCATGTGCCGTGCGCGCGGTACCTCGGTGTTTTTTGTAACGCACGACATCGCCGAGGCGGTCTACCTGGCAGACCGCGTGGCGGTGATGGACGCCGGCCGCATCCGCCGCGACATCCGTGTGGACTTGCCGCGTCCGCGCGGACGAGACCTGCGCTACGGCGCGGCCTTCAACGCCATCTGCGCCGAGTTGCGGCACGCCATGGACGGGGAGGGCGTCGTATGACGAATTACCCGCGTCTTCTCGCTCTCGCCTTGCTCATCATCCTGCTGCTGGCCTGGGAATGGGCCGTGTCGGCTTTCAGGTTTTCGCCGCTGGTGCTGCCCGCGCCCAGCGTGATCGGCGCGGCGCTGCTGCGCGGCCTGCACACGGGTTACCTTTGGCCTCACATCGCGCAGACCCTGCTGGAACTGGGCCTGGGCCTGGCGCTGGGCGTGGCCCTGGGGTTTGCCGGCGGTGTGCTGCTGGGCGAGTCGGCCGTCTTGCGCCGTGTGCTCATGCCCTATGTGGTGACCAGCCAGGTGGTGCCGAAGCTCGCGCTGGTGCCGCTGTTCATCGTCTGGTTCGGTTTCGGCACTGTGCCCACGGTGGTCATCACCGCGCTGATCTGCTTCTTCCCCCTGCTGGAAAACACGCTGACCGGCATCGCCCAGGTAGACCCTGCGCGGCTCGAACTGTTCCGCATGCTGGGCGCGACCCGCTGGCAAACCCTGTGGCGGCTCAAGGTGCCCGCCGGGTTGCCGGCCATCCTGGCCGGCCTGCGCGTGGCCGTGGTGCTGGCGCTGGTGGGTGCCGTGGTGGGCGAGTTCATAGGCGCCAGCAAGGGCCTGGGCGCGCTGATCATCGCGGCTCAGGGCTCCATGGACACGCCGCTGATGTTTGCCGTGCTGCTGGTGATCACCGTCATCGGCCTGCTGCTTTACGAGGCCACGCTCTGGCTGGAGCGACAACTGCTCAAACCCTATTCCCAAACTTCCAATTGATGAGGACGACACCATGAAACGACATTTCCTGCGCATCCTTGCGGCGCTTGCACTCGGTGCCCTGTGTGCCGGCGCCTGGGCCCAGGCCAAACTGGACAAGGTGACGATTGCCGGCTGGAGCGGCCCCATCTCCGAGGTCACCAATCTGCTGGTCGAGCCTGACAAGGGCTTTTTCCGCGCCCAGGGCATCGACATGGTTTACATGCCCGGCGCCGGTGGTGGTGACGCCGTGCGCAACCTGCTCAGCGGCCAGGCCGACGTGGCCTTCACCGACCCGGGTTCGCTCTACGCCGCGCTGGACAAGGGCGAGAAGCTGCGCGTGATCTACGACATCTACCCGCAGAACATCTTCAACGTGGTGGCGCTCAAGAGCAGCGGCATCACGAAACCCGCTGACCTCAAGGGCAAGAAGATCGGCGTCTACAGCCTGTCCAGTGGCACGCTGACCAATCTGCAGCTGCTGCTGAACCAGGCCGGCCTGAGCGAGAAGGACGTGACCATCGTCGTCACGGGCCTGCTGAATTTCGCACCGCTGATGCAGGGCCAGGTGGACGCCACCGCCGCCACCGACACCGGCCTGCTGGTGGCCCGCGCCCGAGGCGTGGGTGAGGTGAACGTGATGGAAGTGCGCGACTCGCTCAACGTGTCCAGCGACATCTTCGTGGTGCGCGAGGAGACCTACCAGCAGAGGAAGGACGTGCTCAGGCGCTTCCTGGCGGCCTACCGCGACAGCATGCAGTGGATGATGACCCAGCCGCAGGAAGCCGCTGCGCTGGCCGTCAAGCGGGCCATCAACGGCCAGAACGAGGCCGTGAACCTGGACGTCATCAAGCTGCGCAATGCGTCCAGTATCTCGCCGCTGACCCAACAAAAAGGCCTGGGTGCCATCGACGTCGAGATGCTGCAAAAGGGCGCCGAGGCCTGGAAGAAGATCGGCCTGGTCCGGCGCGATCTGAAGATGAAGGACGTCGTCAGCTCTGATCTGCTGCCGGCCAAGAAGTCACCATGAACTTTCAGGGCCAGGTCATCCTCGTCACCGGCGCCAGCCGCGGCATCGGCGCGGCCATTGCCCGGGCCTTCGCAGCCGAGGGCGGTTTCGTGGTGGTGAACTACCTGCGCAACGAGGCCGCAGCGGAAGAGGTGGTGGCACAGTGCAAGGCCGCCGGCTCTGCAACCGGTGGCGATGCCTGGGCCCTGCGTGCCGACGTCAATGACCCGGCCCAGGTGCAGGCCTTGGTAGCCCAGGTGCTGGGCGAACTGGGCCGCATCGATGTGCTGGTCAACAACGCCTTTGCCCCTTACCGCTTCGACCCCGAGCAGCGCAAGCGCTTCTGGGAAACAGAATGGACCGATTACCAAACCCAGTTCGACGGCGCTGTGCGCGCCACCTGGAACGTTTGCCAGGCCGTGTTGCCCGGCATGCGCCAGCGCGCGCAGGGTTGCATCATCAACCTGGCCAGTGATCTGGTCGAACGGCCGGTGGTGGCCTACCACGATTACGCCACCGCCAAGTCCGCGTTGGTGGGTTTCAGCCGCAACCTGGCGGCCGAACTCGGGCCGCTGAGCATCCGTGTGAACTGCGTCGCGCCCGGCCTGGTCTACCCGACCGACGCCAGCCGCGCGACGAAGGAAGACGTGAAGGAGGCCATCGTGGCGCAGACACCCTTGCGGCGTATCGCCCGGCCCGAAGACGTCGCGGGGCCCGTGCTGTTTCTGGCCTCGGACTGGAGCCGTTTTGTCACAGGGCAGGTGCTGGTGGTGGACGGTGGCTTGGTGATGAAGTAAGCGGTCATTCGCTTAGACTCACTGCATGTCCGACACCGCGCCCCTGATCCTGGGCATCGAATCCTCCTGTGACGAAACCGGCGTGGCCCTGGTGCAAGCCGATGGCGGCCCGGTGCCGCAGCTGCTCTCGCACGCGCTCTACAGCCAGATCGAGATGCACCAGGCCTACGGCGGTGTGGTGCCTGAACTGGCCAGCCGCGACCACATCCGCCGGGTGCTGCCCTTGACCACGCAGGTCATGCAGGAAGCGGGAAAGACGCTGAAAGACATCGACGTGGTGGCCTACACGCGCGGCCCCGGCCTGGCCGGCGCGCTGCTGGTGGGCGCCGGTGTGGCCTGCGCGCTGGGCGCCGCGCTGGGCAAACCGGTGTTGGGCGTGCACCACCTCGAAGGCCATCTGCTCTCACCCTTCCTGAGCGCCGATCCGCCCGAGTTCCCTTTCGTCGCGCTGCTGGTTTCCGGCGGCCACACGCAGCTCATGCGCGTCGACGGGGTGGGGCGCTACGAGATCCTGGGCGAAACCATCGACGACGCGGCTGGCGAGGCTTTCGACAAATCGGCCAAGCTCATGGGCCTGCCGTACCCTGGCGGCCCGTGGCTGGCCAAACTGGCGGAGCAGGGCGACGGCGCGGCCTTCAAGCTTCCGCGCCCGCTGCTGCACAGCGGCAACCTGGATTTTTCCTTTGCGGGTCTGAAGACCGCGGTGCTGACGCGAGCGCAACGCCTGGGCGGCGAACTCGAAGCGCGCAAGGCGGACCTGGCGGCCTCGACGCAAGCGGCCATCGTCGAGGTGCTGGTGAAGAAATCACTGTCCGCGTTGAAGGAGACGGGTATGAAGCGCCTGGTGGTCGCCGGCGGCGTCGGCGCCAACCGCCTGCTGCGCGAGCAACTCAACGCCCAATGCCAGAAACTCAAGGTGCGTGTGCACTACCCCGAGCTGCATCTGTGCACCGACAACGGCGCCATGATCGCCATGGCCGCGGCCATGCGCCTGGAGGCCGGCATGCAGGAAGCGACCCGCGCCTACACCTTCGAAGTCAAGCCGCGCTGGCCGCTGGATGCGATCAGCCAGTCTGTATGAGGGGTTTACTGTCGCGGGGGCAGAGCTTGGGGAAACCGATACATTCGAGCATCACCCTCAGGAAACGGCAGAACCCTTGCGTTTTTTTGTGGCGTGAGAGTTGCGAACTCATCATTTCAGAACTTAGGAAAGAACGGACCATGTCCTACATCGACGAATCCCTGTCTGCTGGCGAGAAGATCGAGGGCCGGTTCAAGCTGCACTGGTTTGCCTGGCTCCCGATGTGGATCTGGATCGTCCTGGCCTTTCCCACGCTAGGCATCACCCTGCTCATCGCGCTTTATGAATTCCTGAGGCTGAGGTTCACGGAACAGGGGGTAACCAACAAGCGGGTGATCCTGAAGACGGGCATCATCAGCCGCAAGACCGAGGAGATGAAACTCACCTCGATCGAAACCGTGGAGCTTGACCAGGGGCTCTGGGGGCGGATCTTCGGCTTTGGCACCCTCAAGGTGACGGGCCGCGGCATCAGTGACCTGGTGTTCAAGGGCATAGACGACCCCATGGCCGTCAAGCGACAGATCGAAAGCATCAGCAGCCCACCGCAGTGAGTTTCGGCACGGTGTTGACGCGATGAACAAGGCCGCGAACTCCGCTGCCTTTTCTTTTTGGGAGTAGACGGTCTCAGGTGATCGTCAGCATGACCGCCTGCGGCAGCGCGTGGGCGGCCTGGTATTGGCGCAGTGGCTTGACCTCAGGCCTCACTGTGTTTAAACTTCGTCTAAACATTGAGGACCTTCCATCATGACCGAGGCCGTTCTGGACATCAAGCAATGGGGCAACAACCTGGGCGTTCGCCTGCCCGCTGCTGTAGCGCGCAAGGCGAATCTGCATGTGGATCAGCGGGTGCGCGTGACGGTGGAGGGGGCTCAGGTGGTGATCACGCCGGTGGCCGACGCGCCGCTCACGCTGGAGCAGCGTCTGGCGCTGTTTGACCCTGCACGCCATGGTGGCGAGGCCATGGCCAGTGCGCCGCTGGGTGCCGAGCGGTGGTGACCCGCAAGACTGCTGCGGCCAAGCCCGCCGCATGGGCGCCGGATCGGCAGGACGTGATCTGGATCGATTGCAATCCGCAGGCCGGGCGGGAAATGCGTGACGTGCATCCCTTTCTGGTGTTGTCGCCCCGCGTATTCAACGAGAAGACCTCGCTGGTGATCGGGCTGCCCATGACTACGGCTGCCTACAACGCCGACAACCCTTTTGCAGTGGCGGTCGGGCAGGCATCCGGCCGCAAGGCCGGACAGACCAGCTATGTGCTGTGCCACCAGCCCAAGTCCTTTGACTGGCGCTTACGCGGCGGCAAACCGCATCCCTTGGGCGCTTTGGCCGACGCGCCTTTTGCCGAGGTGTGCGAGCGGCTCAACCAGATCGTGCGGTTGGCATGAGTCAAAAAAAGGCCGCGAAGTTCGCGGCCTTTTTCCTGGGAGGGGTTAATCAGTTGATCGCCAGCTTGACGGTCTTGTCGGCCGGCTGCACCTTGACCAGCTTAAGCGTGAGCACACCGTTTTCCAGCTTGGCTTCGCTGGCGGACACATCAATGTCCTGCGGCAGTTCGTAGGCGGCCTTGTACTGGCGCTTGGCTTCGGGCAGGGTTTCGATGCGGATCACATTGCCTTCGATACCGATGGACAGCTGCTCGCGGCTGACGCCGGGCACGTCGAAGCTCAGCTCATAGGCCTTGTCTTCGGCGGCGCTGGCCGGCTGCTCGGCGGGGGCAGACTCGCTGAAGAAGCGGTCGAAAGCGCGCAGCGAGGGGGAGAAGGCGGAACGGCGGATGACGGGAACAAACAGCATGGTTGAACTCCTGTGGTGTGAACGGTGGACTCGGTGTGCGGAGGCACTGCCGGCCGCAGGGCATAACTGGGAACGGGCCAGGAAGTTTTCAAGGCCCGGGGTGAGTGGCAAATTTTTCAGCGCCGGGTCTTGAAAACACGGGGGCTGTCTCTATGCCGAGGCGCTGTGCCTGCACCGGACAGGCGGCACAATCGACCCCTTGCGATGGAGTAAACATGCGCCAGGTGATCCGAAACCTCGAAGAATCCAAAATCCGCGAAGTGGCAAATGCCGGCATCGGCCGCAGCGACGTGCTGGCCTTCTGGTTCGGCGAGGGCGACGAGGTCACACCTGACTTCATCCGCCAGGCGGCCATCGACTCCCTGCAGAAAGGCGAGACCTTCTACAGCCATAACCTGGGCCTGCCCGACCTGCGTGCGGCCATCGCCATGCACCTGAGCCGCCTGCACGGCACCGTGGCGTTGGACCGCATTGCCGTCACCTCGGGTGGCGTCAACGCGCTGATGATCGCCATGCAGGCCCTGCTGGAAGCGGGTGACGAGGTGGCGATCGTCACCCCGGTCTGGCCCAACCTGACGGCGCAGCCGCTGATCCTGGGCGCGCGGCTCAAGCCTATCCCCCTGCAACCCGTGGATGGCGCCTGGACGCTGGACCTGGAGGCGCTGCTGGCGGCGGTGACGCCGGCCACCAAGGTGCTGATCCTCAATGCGCCCAGCAACCCCACGGGCTGGACGCTCACGCGCGAGGAACAGCAGCGCATCCTGGGCCACTGCCGCCGCACCGGCACGTGGATCGTGGCGGACGAGGTGTACTCGCAGCTGTTCTACGAAGCCTCGTCCAATGGCTGCGCGCCGAGCTTCCTGGACATCGCCTCCTCCGAGGACCGGCTGATGGTGGTGCACAGCTTTTCCAAGAGCTTCCTCATGACGGGCTGGCGCCTGGGCTGGCTGGTGTTGCCGCCGGCCATAACGCACGACGTGGGCAAGCTCATCGAGTTCAACACCTCCTGCGCCAGCGTCTTCACCCAGCGTGCCGCCCAGGTGGCGCTGGAGCGGGCCGGCGAGATCACGCCGCGGGCGGTGGCCCACCTGAAGACCTGCCGCGACACCCTGGTGCCCTTGCTGCAGGCCCTGCCGGGTGTGGAACTGGCCAAGCCCGCGGCCGGCATGTACGCCTTTTTCCGCCTGGCCGGCCATGACGATTCCCTGGCCACTGCCAAGCGCCTGGTGCGCGAGGCCGGCCTGGGCCTGGCCCCGGGCGAGGCCTTTGCCCCGGAGGCCCGGGGATGGCTGCGCTGGTGTTTTGCGTCCAAGGACCCGCAGCGCCTGGTGCTGGGAGTGGAGCGGCTGAAAAACTGGTTGGGAAGTAAGTAGGCGCTCCGTAGATCTGGTTTCGGCTATAATTTCAAGGCTTTGCATACCGCAAGCGCACGCCGGCAGCAGTTCCAGCCACCGGCGCAAGTTGTCAACCTGGGACGTCCCGACCGAAAGCGGCCGGTACCGTCCCGCCCTATCAGGAAAATGAAATGATCGCATCCAGCATCAAGGCCGAAGTTGTCAAGGCCAATGCCCGTTCCGCTACCGACACCGGTAGCCCGGAAGTCCAGGTTGCCCTGCTGACCGCCCGCATCAACGAGCTGACCCCCCACTTCAAGACCCACGCCAAGGACCACCACGGCCGTCGTGGTCTGCTGCGCATGGTGAGCCGTCGCCGCAAGCTGCTGGACTACCTGAAGTCCAAGGACTTCGACCGTTACAGCGCGCTGATCACCAAGCTGGGCCTGCGCAAGTAATCGCACCGTACAGATGAACAGGAGCGCCTGAGTTGGTCCGCTAGCTCAGGCGCTTTTTACTTCGGAGCAGACAAGAACAGAGCGAAGCTGTGTCATTCCAGAGGAAATCGGGCGAATTTCCTCGACTTTCTCTGGAATGGCATCGTGTTCTGTGATGTGGCTTCGAGCCCTAGGGGAGGCGGCTCAGACCTCCCAAGACTGAAACAGGAGAAACAAATGACCATGTTCAACAAAGTCACCAAGACCTTCCAGTGGGGCCAGCACACGGTCACCATGGAAACCGGCGAAATCGCCCGCCAGGCCACCGGCGCCGTGCTGGTCAACATCGACGACACCGTGGTGCTGGCCACCGTGGTGGCGACCAAGAGCGCCAAGCCGGGCCAGGACTTCTTCCCCCTGACGGTGGACTACACCGAGAAGTCCTACGCCGCCGGCAAGATCCCCGGCAGCTTCTTCAAGCGTGAAGGCCGCCCCAGCGAGCTGGAGACCCTGACCTGCCGCCTGATCGACCGTCCGATCCGTCCGCTGTTCCCCGAAGGCTTCTACAACGAAGTCCAGGTGATCGTGCACGTCGTGAGCCTGAACCCCGAAGTGCAGGCCGACATCGCCGCCATGATCGCCACCAGCGCCGCGCTGAGCATCAGCGGCATCCCCTTCAACGGCCCCATCGGCGCCGCACGTGTGGGTTACATCAATGGCGAATACGTCCTGAACCCGGGCCAGACCCAGCTCAAGGACAGCCAGATGGACCTGGTGGTTGCCGGTACCGAATCCGCCGTGCTGATGGTGGAGTCCGAAGCGCAGCAGCTGTCCGAAGAGATCATGCTGGGCGCCGTGGTGTTCGGCCACGAGCAGGGCAACATCGCCATCAACGCCATCCACGACCTGGTGCGTGACGCCGGCAAGCCGGCCTGGGACTGGAAGGCCCCGGCCAAGGACGAGGCCCTGATCGCCAAGGTCAACGCGCTGGCTGAAGAGAAGCTGCGCACCGCCTACCAGATCCGCAACAAGCAAAGCCGCACCCAGGCCTGCCGTGAGACCTACGCCGCCGTCATGGCATCCCTGAAGGACTCGGGTGTCGAGTTCGACAGCGTCAAGGTCGAAGGCATGCTGTTCGACATCGAAGCCCGTATCGTGCGCAGCCAGATCCTGGCCGGCGAGCCGCGCATCGACGGTCGCGACACGCGCACCGTGCGCCCTATCGAGATCCGCAACGGCGTGCTGCCCCGTACCCACGGTTCGGCCCTGTTCACGCGTGGTGAAACCCAGGCCCTGGTGGTTGCCACGCTGGGCACCGAGCGCGACGCGCAGCGCATCGACGCGCTGGCCGGCGAGTTCGAAGACCGCTTCATGCTGCACTACAACATGCCTCCCTTCGCCACCGGCGAAGCCGGCCGTTTCGGCACCCCGAAGCGTCGTGAAATCGGCCACGGCCGTCTGGCCAAGCGTGCCCTGGTGGCCTGCCTGCCGAGCAAGGAAGAGTTCCCCTACACCATGCGTGTGGTGTCCGAGATCACAGAGTCCAACGGCTCCTCGTCGATGGCTTCGGTCTGCGGCGGCTGCCTGTCGCTGATGGACGCCGGCGTGCCGATGAAGGCCCACGTGGCCGGCATCGCCATGGGCCTGATCAAGGACGGCAACCGTTTCGCCGTGCTGACCGACATCCTGGGTGACGAAGATCACCTGGGCGACATGGACTTCAAGGTGGCCGGTACCACCAACGGCATCAACGCCCTGCAGATGGATATCAAGATCCAGGGCATCACCAAGGAAATCATGCAGGTCGCCCTGGCCCAGGCCAAGGAAGCGCGCATGCACATCCTGGGCAAGATGCAGGAAGCCATGGGCGAGGCCAAGGCCGAGGTGAGCAACTTCGCGCCCAAGCTGTACACCATGAAGATCAACCCCGAGAAGATCCGTGACGTGATCGGCAAGGGCGGCGCCGTGATCCGTGCGCTGACCGACGAGACCGGCTGCCAGATCAATATCGAGGAAGACGGCACCATCACCATCGCCGCCACCGACGGCGCCAAGGCCGAGGAAGCCAAGCGCCGCATTTCCGAGATCACCGCCGAAGTCGAAATCGGCAAGGTCTACGAGGGTCCGATCACCAAGATCCTGGACTTCGGTGCCTTGGTCAACCTGCTGCCCGGCAAGGACGGCCTGCTGCACATCAGCCAGATCGCCCACGAGCGCGTCGAGAAGGTCACGGACTACCTGTCCGAAGGCCAGATCGTCAAGGTCAAGGTGCTGGAGACCGACGAGAAGGGTCGCATCAAGCTGTCCATGAAGGCGCTGCTGGACCGTCCGGCCCAGAACAACGGCGGCGAACAGGCCTGATCCGACTTTGTCACCCTGACGACGGCGTCCTGCGGCCCCCCGCAGGCGCTGTCGTAGCGAGAGAGCATGAAAGCCATCGAAATCACTTCCTACGGTGCACCCGAGGTGCTGCGTCTGGGCCAGCGCCCGGACCCGGTGCCGGGTGCGGGTGAGCTGCTGATCCGCGTGGCGGCCAGCGGCATCAACCGGCCCGACGTGTTCCAGCGCACCGGCAATTACCCGGTGCCACCGGGCGCCTCCGACATCCCCGGCCTCGAAGTGGCCGGTGAGGTCGTGGGCGGCGACGCTGCGGCGCTGGCGCAGGCCGGTTTCAAGCTGGGTGACAAGGTGTGTGCCCTGGTGGCCGGCGGCGGTTATGCCGAGCTGTGCACCGCGCCCATCGCGCAGTGCCTGCCGTACCCGAAGGGCCTGAGTGATGTCGAGGCGGCGTCGCTGCCCGAGACCTTCTTCACCGTCTGGAGCAATGTGTTCGACCGCGGCCGCCTGCAGGCCGGCGAGACCTTGCTGATCCAGGGTGGGTCCAGCGGCATCGGCGTCACCGCCATCCAGCTGGCCAAGGCCATGGGTGCCAAAGTGATCGTGACGGCTGGCAGCGACGACAAGTGCGCGGCCTGCCTGAAGCTTGGCGCCGACCATGCCATCAACTACAAGACGCAGGACTTCAAGGAAGAGGTCAAGCGCCTGACCGACGGCAAGGGTGTGGACGTGATCCTCGACATGGTGGGCGGCGAGTACGTTGCACGCGAGGTCGAGAGCCTGGCCGAGGATGGCCGCATCGTCATCATCGCCGTGCAGGGCGGAACCAAGAGCAATTTCAACGCCGGCCTGGTGCTGCGCAAGCGCCTTACCATCACCGGCTCCACATTGCGCCCGCGCCCCATAGCCTTCAAGCAGGCGATTGCGCAGGCCTGCCTGAAACATGCCTGGCCCCTGATCGAGGCCGGCAAGATCAAGCCCGTGATCCACAGCACCTACAAGGCGGTTGATCCGGCCGAGCCCACGGGCAGTGGTGCTGCGACGGCGCATGCCCTGATGGAATCGAACCAGCACATCGGCAAGATCGTGCTGACCTGGAGTGCAGCATGAGCAGGAAGCTGATCGCCGGCAACTGGAAGATGAACGGCAGCCTGGCGGCCAACCAGGCCCTGCTCAAGGGCCTGCTGTCCGGCCTGAAAGATCCTGCGTGTGACATCGCCGTCTGTGTGCCCGCGCCTTATCTGGCGCAGTGCCAGATGCTGCTGGCCACCAGCCCGGTGGAGCTGGGCGCGCAAGACGTGTCTCAGCACGAACTGGGCGCCTACACCGGCGAGGTCTCGGTGGGCATGCTCAAGGATTTCGGCGTGCGCTACGCCATCGTCGGTCATTCGGAACGCCGCCAGTACCACGGCGAGACCGATGCGGTCGTGGCGGCCAAGGCGCAGCGCGCGCTGGCCAACGGCGTGACCCCCATCGTCTGCGTGGGCGAGACCCTGGCCGAGCGTGAGTCGGGCAAGACGGAAGAGGTCGTGAAGCGTCAGCTGGCTGCGGTGATCCACCTCAATGGCCACTGCATCAGCGAGATCGTCGTGGCCTACGAGCCGGTCTGGGCCATCGGCACCGGCAAGACCGCCGGTCCCGAGCAGGCGCAGCAGGTGCACGCCGTTTTGCGCGCACAGCTCAAGGCGGCCACGCCGCAGGTCGAGCGCATTAAGCTGCTCTACGGCGGCAGCATGAACGCGGCCAATGCCGCGCAGCTGCTGGCCCAGCCCGACATCGACGGCGGCCTGATCGGCGGCGCATCGCTCAAGGCCCCCGATTTCCTCACCATCATTTCCGCAGCCGGCTGAAGCAGCCGCTCGATTGCTACGAATTTAGGAGTAAACATGAGTTTCATCGTCACCATCATCATCACGGTGCAGATCGTCACGGCCGTGGCCATGATCGGCCTGATCCTGGTCCAGCATGGCAAGGGCGCCGACATGGGCGCGGCCTTCGGCAGCGGCTCGTCGGGCAGCCTGTTCGGCGCCAGCGGCAGTGCTAACTTCCTCTCGCGCACCACGGCCGTGCTGGCCACGGTGTTCTTCGTGAGCACGCTGGCGCTGGCCTACTTCAGCAACGTGCGCCCGGCCAGCACCGGCAGCGTGCTCGAAGGCAGCGCCGTGACCGCACCGGCGGTGCCGGAAACGGCAGCCCAGATTCCGGGCACGACGGCACCGGTCGACGCCGCTCCCGCGTCCACCCCCGCGGCCCCCGCCGCACCGGGCCCGGCGCAGATTCCGGCGCGATGACCTGAGTCAATAATTCCGGAATTTCTCCCCGGGAAGAGGGGGGTTTCGGAGTAAACTCCAAGGCTTGCCGGGTTAGCTATCAGACCCTCATGCAAGTCTGGCAACAGAGACAAGCCGTCGTGGTGAAATTGGTAGACACGCTATCTTGAGGGGGTAGTGGCGAAAGCTGTGCGAGTTCGAGTCTCGCCGACGGCACCATACAAATGACTGCCCGGGTACAACCCGGGCGGCCCTACGGTGATCAGCATTTCAAGATGAACCTCGATCAATACCTGCCCGTCCTTCTGTTCATCTTGGTCGGCATCGCCGTCGGCGTCATCCCCCAGGTCATCGGTTACATCCTGGGCCCCAATCGTCCTGACGCGGCGAAAAATTCTCCCTACGAGTGTGGTTTCGAAGCGTTCGAAGACGCGCGCATGAAATTCGACGTGCGTTACTACCTCGTGGCCATCCTGTTCATCCTGTTTGACCTCGAAATCGCCTTCCTCTTCCCCTGGGCTGTGGCGCTCAAGGAGGTGGGTGCGGTGGGTTTCTGGGCGGCCATGGTGTTCATCGCCATCCTCGTCGTGGGTTTTGTCTACGAGTGGAAAAAAGGCGCGCTGGACTGGGAATGATCTGACTAATCGACAAGGATCGCTGCCATGATTGAAGGCGTGATGAAAGAAGGCTTCGTCACCACCAGTTACGACACGGTGGTGAACTGGGCTAAGACCGGCTCGCTCTGGCCCATGACCTTCGGTCTGGCCTGCTGCGCGGTCGAGATGATGCATGCGGCGGCCGCCCGTTACGACATCGGCCGCTTCGGCGCCGAGGTGTTCCGTGCCAGCCCGCGCCAGTCCGACCTGATGATCGTGGCCGGCACGCTGTGCAACAAGATGGCGCCGGCCCTGCGCAAGGTCTACGACCAGATGAGCGAGCCGCGCTGGGTCATCTCCATGGGCTCCTGCGCCAACGGTGGCGGTTATTACCACTACAGCTACTCGGTGGTGCGTGGTTGCGACCGCATCGTGCCGGTTGACGTCTACGTGCCGGGCTGCCCGCCCACGGCCGAGGCGCTGATCTACGGCATCATCCAGCTGCAGCAGAAGATCCGCCGCACGCAGACCATCGCCCGCGTCTGAGGAACCATTGATGACTGCTTTTGCCGTTAATCCCGAAGCTCTCAAGGACACCGTGACCGCCGCTTTGGGCGGCAAGGCACGCCGTGTCGATGTCAGGCTGGGTGAAGTCACCGTCGAAGTCGCGCCGCAGGACTACCTGGCCGCAGCCCGCATCCTGCGCGATGCTCCCGACTGCCGTTTCGAACAGCTGATCGACCTCTGCGGTGTCGACTACTCCGCCTGGGGCGAGGGCGTCTGGGAGGGCGCGCGTTACTGCGTCGTCTCGCACCTGCTGTCCGTCAGCCTGAACCAGCGCCTGCGGCTCAAGGTGTTCGCCGCCGATGACGACTTCCCGGTGGTGGACACGCTCACCGAGGTCTGGCGTGCCGCCAACTGGTACGAGCGCGAGGCCTTCGACCTCTACGGCATCGTGTTCGAAGGGCATGACGACCTGCGTCGCATCCTGACCGACTACGGCTTCATCGGCCATCCCTTCCGCAAGGACTTCCCCCTGTCGGGTCACGTCGAGATGCGCTACGACGCCGAACTCAAGCGTGTGATCTACCAGCCGGTGAGCATCGAGCCGCGCGAGATCACGCCGCGCATCATCCGTGAAGACAACTACGGCGGGTTGAAATAATCATGTGCCCCCACGCTCATCACTACGTGTATTCGCTGCCCCCCGAGGGGGCGCAGGCCTCCCTTGGGGCGGCCCGGCGGGAGTCCTGACATGGCCGAAATCAAGAACTACACCCTGAACTTCGGTCCCCAGCACCCGGCCGCCCACGGCGTGCTGCGTCTGGTGCTCGAGCTCGACGGCGAGGTCGTGCAACGTGCCGATCCGCACATCGGCCTGCTGCACCGCGCCACCGAGAAGCTGGCCGAGAGCAAGACCTACATCCAGTCGCTGCCCTATATGGACCGCCTGGACTACGTCTCGATGATGTGCAACGAGCAGGCCTACTGCCTGGCCATCGAGAAGATGCTGGGCATCGAGGTGCCGCTGCGCGCCAAGTACATCCGCACCATGTTCGGCGAGATCACGCGCTTGCTCAACCACCTGATGTGGCTGGGTTCGCACGGCAACGACTGTGGCAGCTCCACCATCCTGATCTACACCTTCCGCGAGCGCGAAGACCTGTTCGACATGTACGAGGCCGTCTCGGGCGCGCGCATGCACGCGGCCTACTTCCGCCCGGGCGGCGTCTACCGCGACCTGCCCGACAGCATGGCGCAGCACAAGGTCAACAAGATCCGCAACGCCCGCGCCGTGGCCGAGATCAACGCCAACCGCCAGGGTTCGCTGCTGGACTTCATCGACGACTTCTGCGCTCGTTTCCCCAAGTGTGTGGACGAGTACGAGACCCTGCTGACCGACAACCGCATCTGGAAACAGCGCACCGTGGGCATCGGCGTCGTCACGCCCGAGCGTGCCCTGAACCTGGGCATGACCGGCCCCATGCTGCGCGGCTCGGGTATCGCCTGGGACCTGCGCAAGACCCAGCCCTACGACGCCTACGACCGGGTCGACTTCGACATCCCGGTGGGCAAGACCGGTGACAGCTACGACCGCTACCTGGTGCGTGTGCAGGAGATGCGCGAATCCAATCGCATCATCCAGCAGTGCTCGGCCTGGCTGCGCGCCAACCCCGGCCCGGTCATCACGGACAACCACAAGGTGGCGCCCCCGGCACGCGAGGCCATGAAGTCGAACATGGAAGAGCTGATCCACCACTTCAAGCTCTTCACCGAAGGTTTCCGCGTGCCCGCCGGCGAGGCCTATGCCGCCGTCGAGCACCCCAAGGGCGAGTTCGGCATCTACATGGTGAGCGACGGTGCCAATAAACCCTATCGCCTCAAGATCCGTGCCCCGGGCTTTGCCCATCTGGCCACGCTCGATGAACTCGCCCGCGGCCACATGCTGGCCGACGCCGTGGCCATCATCGGCACCCTGGATATCGTGTTTGGAGAGATTGATCGATGATCTCTGAGTCCATCAAAGCGCGCTTCGCCAAGGAAGTCGCGAAGTACCCGCCCGAGCAGAAGCAGTCGGCCGTCATGGCCTGCCTGTCCATCGTGCAGCAGGAGCTGGGTTTTGTCAGCACCGACAGCGAGGCCGAAGTCGCCGCCTACCTGGGCATGGCACCGATGGCCGTGCACGAGGTTACGACCTTCTACAACATGTACAACCAGCGCCCGCTGGGCAAGTACAAGCTCAACGTCTGCACCAATCTGCCGTGTCAGTTGCGTGACGGCCAGAAGGCGCTGCACCACCTGGAGCGCAAGCTGGGCATCCACATGGGCGAGACCACGGCCGACGGCCTGTTCACCCTGCAGCAGAGCGAATGCCAGGGCGCTTGCGCCGATGCGCCAGTGCTGCTGGTCAACGACCGCACCATGTGCAGTTTCATGAGCAACGACAAGCTGGACCAGCTGATCGACGGCCTCAAGGCTGGAGGGGCCAAGTGATGTCGGTTGAAAAACTTCTTTCGCAGTTCGCCGCCACCGGCGCCGAGACCTGCTTCCACAACCGCCACATCGAACCGCAGATCTACGCTGGCCTGAACGGCAGCAACTGGCACCTCAAGGACTACGAGGCACGCGGCGGTTACCAGGCCCTGAAGAAGATCCTGGGCAAGGACGGCGGTGAAGGCCTCACGCAAGACCAGGTGATTGCCACCGTCAAGGAATCCGCTCTGCGTGGCCGTGGCGGCGCCGGTTTCCCCACCGGCCTGAAGTGGAGCTTCATGCCGCGCCAGTTCCCGGGCCAGAAGTACCTGGTGTGCAACTCCGACGAGGGCGAGCCGGGCACCTGCAAGGACCGCGACATCCTCATGTACAACCCGCACATCGTGATCGAGGGCATGGCCATTGCGGCTTATGCCATGGGCATCACGGTGGGCTACAACTACATTCACGGCGAGATCTTCTCCGCCTACGATCGCTTCGAGGCCGCCCTCGAAGAGGCGCGTGCCGCCGGCCTGTTGGGCAACAACATCGCGGGCAGCAACTTCAGCTTCCAGCTGCATGCGGCCCACGGCTTCGGCGCCTACATCTGCGGCGAAGAGACCGCGCTGCTCGAATCGCTCGAAGGCAAGAAGGGCCAGCCGCGTTTTAAGCCGCCGTTCCCGGCCAGCTTCGGCCTGTACGGCAAGCCAACCACCATCAACAACACCGAGACCTTCGCGGCCGTGCCCTGGATCATCCGCAACGGCGGCCAGGCCTACCTCGAATGCGGCAAGCCCAACAACGGCGGCACCAAGATCTATTCGATCAGCGGTGACGTCGAGCGCCCGGGTAACTACGAGATCCCCATGGGCACGCCCTTCGCCAAGCTGCTGGAGCTCGCCGGTGGCGTGCGCGGTGGCAAGAAGCTCAAGGCCGTGATCCCCGGTGGTTCCTCCGCCCCGGTACTGCCGGCCGACATCATGATGCAGTGCACGATGGACTACGACTCCATCGCCAAGGCCGGCTCCATGCTGGGCTCGGGCGCCGTCATCGTGATGGACGAGACGCGCTGCATGGTCAAGGCCCTGCAACGCCTGAGCTACTTCTACATGCACGAATCCTGCGGCCAGTGCACACCCTGCCGCGAAGGCACGGGCTGGCTCTCGCGTGTGGTCGACCGCATCGAAAACGGCCAGGGCCGCCCGGAAGACCTGGACCTGCTGGACAACGTGGCCGAGAACATCCAGGGCCGCACCATCTGTGCGCTCGGCGACGCGGCGGCCATGCCGGTGCGCGCCATGATCAAGCACTTCCGTCCCGAATTCGAACATCACGTGGCCCACAAGACCTGCCTGGTCCCGGCCTACGTCTGAGCGAAATAGCGAGCATACGAACATGGTTGAAATCGAACTCGACGGCAAGAAGGTGGAGATCCAGGAAGGCAGCATGGTCATGCATGCGGCCGAGAAGTCTGGCGTCTACATCCCGCATTTCTGCTATCACAAGAAACTCAGCATCGCGGCCAACTGCCGCATGTGCCTGGTGGATGTGGAGAAGGCGCCCAAGCCCATGCCGGCCTGCGCCACGCCCGTCACCCAGGGCATGATCGTGCGCACCAAGTCCGACAAGGCCCTCAAGGCCCAGAAGTCGGTCATGGAGTTCCTGCTGATCAACCACCCGCTGGACTGCCCCATCTGCGACCAGGGCGGCGAGTGCCAGCTGCAGGACCTGGCGGTGGGTTACGGCGGTTCCGCCTCGCGTTACCAGGAAGAGAAGCGCGTGGTCTTCCACAAGGATGTGGGCCCGCTGATCTCCATGGAGGAGATGAGCCGCTGCATCCACTGCACGCGCTGCGTGCGTTTCGGCCAGGAGATCGCCGGCGTGATGGAGCTCGGCATGAGCCACCGCGGCGAGCATTCCGAGATCGAGACCTTCGTCGGCCACTCGGTCGATTCCGAGCTCTCCGGCAACATGATCGACATCTGCCCGGTGGGTGCGCTGACCAGCAAGCCCTTCCGCTACCAGGCCCGCACCTGGGAGCTGGGTCGCCGCAAGTCCGTCAGCCCGCATGACTCCACCGGTTCCAACCTGATCGTGCAGGTCAAGAACAACCAGGTGCTGCGTGTGGTGCCCCTGGAGAACGACGCCGTCAACGAGTGCTGGATCGCCGACCGCGATCGCTACTCCTACGAAGCCCTCAACGGCGCCGACCGCCTGACCACCCCCATGATCAAGCAGGGCGGCGAGTGGAAGGAAGTCGACTGGCAGACCGCGCTCGAGTACGTGGCCAACGGCCTGAAGAACATCAAGAACGACCATGGTGCCAGCAGCATCGGCGCCCTGGTGAGCCCGCACAGCACGCTGGAAGAGCTGTACCTGGCCGCCGGTCTGCTGCGTGGCCTGGGCAGCGACAACATCGATCACCGCCTGCGTTTCGCTGAATTCGGCAAGGCCGAGGGTGTCCGCTGGCTGGGCCTGCCCATCGCCGAGCTCACGCAGCTGCAGCGCTTGCTGGTGGTCGGCTCCAACCTGCGCAAGGACCATCCGCTGTTCGCGCAGCGCATCCGCCAGGCGGTGCGCCATGGTGCGCAAGTGAGCACCATCACCTCGAAGAACCTTTACCCGAGCGCCAATGCCTGGGCCATGAACGTGGCTCAAGCACATGTGACGCCGGCCGCGCAGTGGGCGCAGGCCCTGGCCAATGTGGCCGTCGCCATCGCGGCAGAGAAGGGTGTCACCCCTCCGGCCGCCGGACAGGCCACGCCCGAAGCCCAGGCCATCGCCAAGTCCCTGCTGGGTGGCGAGCGCAAGGCCGTGTTGCTGGGCAATGCGGCTGCACATCACGCCAACGCGTCCAGCCTGCTGGCCCTGGCCAACTGGATAGCTTTGCAGACCGGTGCCAGCGTGGGTTACCTGACCGAGGCAGCCAACACCGTGGGCGCGCAGTGGGTGGGCGCTCAGCCGCAGGCAGCCGGCCTGAACGCAGCTCAGATGCTGACGGGCGGCAAGCTCAAGGCCGCCGTGCTGTTGGCCGTCGAGCCTGAGCACGACACGGCCGCCGGCCAGGCTGCCGCCACCGCGCTGGACGCCGCTGAGATGGTTGTTACGCTCAGCCCCTTCAAGACCAACCTGGCTTTCAGCGACGTGCTGCTGCCCATCGCGCCTTTCAGCGAGACCTCGGGCAGCTTCGTCAACGCGGAGGGCCGTGTGCAGAGTTTCCATGCCGTGGTCAAACCCCTGGGCGAGACCCGTCCGGCCTGGAAGGTGCTGCGCGTGCTGGGCAATCTGCTCGGCCTGAACGGCTTTGGCTTCGAGTCCTCGCAGGAGGTGCTGGCCGCCGCCACCGCCCAGGCTGCGAACCTGTCCAACGCCACGCAAGCCGGCATCAACGTCGCCGCCACGGCAGGTGAGCCGGTGGTGGCTTCCATCTACCAACTCGACGGCCTGGTCCGTCGCGCGCCGTCGCTGCAGCTGACGGCCGATGCCCGCGAAGGGGTAACCGCATGATCGATGCGTTTTACAACGGTGGCCTGAACCTGATTGCCGCCAGCTGGTGGGCCACCCTGGTCTGGCCAGTGCTCTGGATCCTGATCAAGATCGTGGCCGTGCTCGCGCCGCTGATGGGCGCGGTCGCCTACCTGACGCTATGGGAGCGCAAGCTGCTGGGTTTCATGCAGGTGCGTTTTGGTCCCAACCGCGTGGGCCCCTTCGGCCTGCTGCAGCCGATTGCCGACGCGCTCAAGCTGCTGACCAAGGAAATCATCACCCCCAGCGCGGTGAGCGGCGGTCTGTTCCGGCTCGGCCCCATCATGGCCATCATGCCGGCGCTGGCCGCCTGGGTGGCAATCCCCTTCGGCCCCGATGTCGCGCTGACCAACGTCAACGTCGGCCTGCTGCTGATCATGGCTATCACCTCGATCGAGGTCTATGGCGTCATCATCGCCGGCTGGGCTTCCAACTCCAAGTACGCCTTCCTGGGTGCGCTGCGCGCCTCGGCGCAGATGGTGAGCTACGAGATCGCCATGGGCTTCTGCTTCCTGGTGGTGCTCATGGTCTCGGGCAGCATGAACCTGACCAACATCGTGCTGGCTCAGGGGCAGGGCTACTTTGCCGACATGGGCCTGGGTTTCCTCTCCTGGAACTGGCTGCCCCTGCTGCCCATCTTCATCGTCTACCTGATCTCCGGCGTGGCGGAGACCAACCGCCACCCCTTCGACGTGGTCGAGGGCGAGGCCGAGATCGTGGCGGGCCACATGGTCGAGTATTCGGGCATGGGTTTCGCCATCTTCTTCCTGGCCGAATACGCCAGCATGTGGCTGGTCTCCATCCTGGCCGTCATCATGTTCCTGGGCGGCTGGATGCCCCCGATCGACAGCACGCTGTTCAATGCCATCCCGGGCTGGATCTGGCTGGGCCTCAAGACCTTCGTCGTGGTGTCCATGTTCATCTGGATCCGCGCCACCTTCCCGCGTTTCCGCTACGACCAGATCATGCGTCTGGGCTGGAAGATCTTCATCCCGGTCACCCTGGTGTGGCTGCTCGTCGTCGGCATCTGGATGCAGACGCCGTGGAACATCTGGAACTGAACATGCGCCCCCACGCTCATCACTTCGTGTATTCGCTGCCCCCCGAGGGGGCGTCGGCTGCCTTGGGGCGGCCCGGCGGCAGCCGAGGAGCAGGACTATGACCACCGCTACCGCCTTCTCTTTCAAGGACTTCTTCAAGAGCTTCATGCTCGTGGAGCTCCTCAAGGGCATGGCCCTGACGGGCCGGTACGCCTTCGCCCGCAAGGTGACGATCCAGTACCCGGACGAGAAGACCCCGCTGTCGCCGCGTTTCCGCGGCCTGCACGCGCTGCGCCGTTATGACAATGGAGAAGAGCGTTGCATTGCCTGCAAGCTGTGCGAGGCCGTCTGCCCAGCCATGGCCATCACCATCGAGTCCGAAGTGCGCCAGGACGGTAGCCGCCGCACCACGCGCTACGACATCGACCTGACCAAGTGCATTTTCTGCGGCTTCTGCGAGGAAAGCTGCCCGGTGGACTCCATCGTCGAGACCCATATCCTCGAATACCACGGCGAAAAACGCGGCGACCTGTACTTCACCAAGGACATGCTGCTGGCTGTGGGCGACCGCTACGAGACCGAGATCGCTGCTGCCAAGGCGGCCGACGCCAAGTACCGCTGAGAACACACAGAACCGATCATGGACGTCAAAACCGGCTTCTTCCTCCTCTTCTCGATCGTGCTGATCCTGTCAGCCCTTCGGGTGATCACGGCGCGTAACCCCGTGCATGCCGTGCTCTTCCTCATGCTGGCCTTCTCTCAGGCCTCGGGCATCTGGCTGCTGCTCAAGGCCGAGTTCCTGGCCATCACCCTGGTGCTGGTCTATCTGGGCGCGGTGATGGTGCTGTTCCTCTTCGTCGTGATGATGCTGGACGTCAAGATCGACCAGATGCGCCAGGGTTTCTGGAAGCACCTGCCGCTGGCCGCCACCCTGGGCGCCGTGGTCGTGCTGGAAATGGGCGCCGTGCTGCTGACGGGTTTCCGCGTGAGCGAGGAACCAGCCATGGCCCAGGTGCTCGGCGAGCCGCTGGTGGAGGTCGATAACGCCAAGGAACTGGGCATCCTGCTCTACACCGAATACGTCTACCCGGTCCAGGTGGCCGCCGCCATCCTGCTGGTGGCCATGATCGCCGCCATCGCACTGACGCTGCGCCAGCGCAAGGACAGCAAGGCCATCGATCCCTCGCTGCAGGTGCGCGTGCGCGCCAGCGAGCGGATGTCCATCGTGAAAGTCGAGCCCACCCGCGCTGCCCCTCCGGCGCCGGCGGCGCCCGAGGAGACCAAGCCATGACACTGACCCTGGGCCATTACCTGACGCTGGGCGCCGCATTGTTCGCCATCGCGGTGGTCGGCATCTTCCTGAACCGCAAGAACCTGATCGTCCTGCTCATGGCCATCGAGCTGATGCTGCTGGCCGTGAACCTGAACTTCGTGGCCTTCTCGCACTACCTGGGCGACATGCATGGTCAGGTCTTCGTGTTCTTCATCCTGACCGTGGCCGCGGCCGAATCGGCCATCGGCCTGGCCATCCTGGTGCTGCTGTTCCGCAACAAGTCCAGCATCAATGTGGACGAACTCAACGAGCTCAAGGGTTGAATATGTGCCCCCACGCTACTCACTTCGTGTATTCGCTGCCCCCCGAGGGGGCGCAGACCGTCCTTGGGACGGCCCTACGGACGGCCTAACATGAGCGCAACCCTGAACGCATCCACCCTGCTGGCCGTGCCGCTGGCGCCCCTGGTGGGCTCCATCCTCGCCGGCATATTCGGCACCAAGATGGGCGGCAACTGGATCGGCCGCCGCCTTTCGCACACCTTCACCATCCTGGGTGTGCTGGTGGCTTTCATCCTATCGGCCATGACGCTCAAGGACGTCATCGGCGGTGCGCGCTTCAACGAAACCATCTACGAGTGGATGGTGGTCGGCGGCCTGAAGATGGAAATCGGCTTCATGGTCGACGGCCTCACCGCCATGATGATGTGCGTGGTGACCTTCGTATCGCTGATGGTGCACATCTACACCATCGGCTACATGGAAGAAGACGAGGGCTACAACCGCTTCTTTGCCTACATCTCCCTGTTCACCTTCTCCATGCTCATGCTGGTCATGAGCAACAACCTGTTGCAGCTGTTCTTCGGCTGGGAGGCGGTGGGCCTGGTGTCCTACCTGCTGATCGGCTTCTGGTTCAACAAGCCCACGGCCATCTTCGCCAACATGAAGGCCTTCTTGGTCAACCGGGTGGGTGACTTCGGATTCATCCTGGGCATTGGCCTGATCGCCGCCTACGCCGGCACGCTGAACTACACCGAGGTGTTCGCCAAGTCCGGTGAGCTGGGCAAGCTGATCTTCCCCGGCACCGAGTGGCTGCTGGTCACCGTGATCTGCATCTGCCTGTTCATCGGCGCCATGGGCAAGTCGGCCCAGTTCCCGCTGCACGTCTGGCTGCCCGACTCCATGGAAGGCCCGACGCCGATCTCCGCGCTGATCCACGCCGCCACCATGGTGACGGCCGGCATCTTCATGGTGGCACGCATGTCGCCGCTGTTCGAGCTGAGCGACACGGCCCTGAGCTTCATCATGGTGATCGGTGCCATCACGGCCCTGTTCATGGGTTTCCTGGGCATCATCCAGAACGACATCAAGCGCGTGGTGGCCTACTCCACGCTCTCGCAGCTGGGTTACATGACGGTGGCGCTGGGCGCTTCCGCCTACTCGGTGGCCGTGTTCCACCTGATGACGCACGCCTTCTTCAAGGCCCTGCTGTTTCTCGCCGCCGGTTCGGTCATCATCGGCATGCACCATAACCAGGACATCCGCTGGATGGGCGGTGTGCGCAAATACATGCCCATCACCTGGATCACCTCGCTGCTGGGTTCGCTGGCCCTGATCGGCACGCCGCTGTTTGCCGGTTTCTACTCCAAGGACAGCATCATCGAGGCCGTGCACTTCAGCACGCTGCCGGGTGCCGGTTTTGCCTACTTCGCGGTGCTGGCCGGCGTCTTTGTGACCGCCTTCTATTCCTTCCGCATGTACTTTCTGGTCTTCCACGGCAAGGAACGCTACGACCAGAACCCCGACGCGCACCATGACGACCATGGCCATCACGGCCATGACGATCACCACGAGCCGCACGAGTCGCCCTGGGTGGTGACGGTGCCGCTGGTGCTGCTGGCGATTCCCTCGGTGGTGATCGGCTACCTCACGCTCATGCCCATGCTGTTCGGTGACTTCCTCAAGGACGCCATCACGGTGAACGCGGCCGCGCATCCGGCCATGGCCAAACTCGCCGAGCTCATCCACGGCCCGCTGGCCATGGCGGGCCATGCCTTCAGCACCCTGCCGTTCTGGCTGGCGCTGGCCGGTGTCGCGCTGTCCTACTACATGTACATGGTCAACCCGGCGCTGCCGGCGGCGATCAAGCGCCTCTTCCAGCCGGTCCACACCCTGCTGGAGAACAAGTACTACCTGGACTGGATCAACGAGAACATCCTGGCGCGCGGTGCGCGTCTGCTGGGTGTCGGCCTGTGGAAGGGTGGCGACCAGGCCATCATCGACGGCACGCTGGTCAACGGTTCCTGGAAGGTTGTGGGTTGGGTGGCCGGCGTGGCGCGCTGGTTCCAGTCGGGCTACCTCTACCACTATGCCCTGGCCATGATCCTGGGCATAGTGGTGCTCATGTCGTATTTCGTGACCTGGCCGATGCTGGCCGCGTGGCTCGCACGCTAAGGAGAACAAGAATATGGGTTTGTTGAGCCTTGCCATCTGGATGCCGATCGCTTTCGGCGTCCTGCTGCTGGTCCTCGGTCGTGATGACCAGGCGCGTACCGTGCGCTGGGTCGCGCTGGTGGGGGCGATTGCCAGCTTCCTCGTCACGCTGCCGCTGTACACCGGTTTCGCCCTCGGCACGGCCGAGATGCAGTTCGTCGAGAAGCTGGTCTGGATGGAGCGCTTCAATGTGCACTACCACCTGGGCCTCGACGGCATCTCCTTCTGGTTCGTGCCGCTGACCGCCTTCATCAACGTCATCGTCGTGATCGCGGGCTGGGAGGCCATCACCAGCCGCGTCAACCAGTACATGGGTGCCTTCCTCATCCTGAGCGGCCTCATGATCGGCGTGTTCTCCGCGCTCGACGGCCTGCTGTTCTACGTCTTCTTCGAAGCCACGCTGATCCCGATGTACCTGATCATCGGCATCTGGGGCGGCCCCAACAAGATCTACGCGGCCTTCAAGTTCTTCCTCTACACCCTGCTGGGTTCGCTGCTGCTGCTGATCGCGCTGATCTTCCTGTACACCAAATCCGGTGGCAGCTTCGACATCGCCACCTGGCACGCGCTGCCGCTGGACGGCAGCACGCAGACGCTGATCTTCTTCGCCTTCTTCGCGGCCTTCGCCGTGAAGGTGCCGATGTGGCCGGTGCACACATGGCTGCCCGACGTGCACGTGGAGGCGCCCACCGGCGGCTCGGCCGTGCTGGCCGCCATCATGCTCAAGCTGGGCGCCTACGGTTTCCTGCGTTTCTCTCTGCCCATCGCGCCGGATGCCGCCCGTGAGTGGGACTGGCTGATGATCGCGCTCTCGCTGATCGCCGTGGTCTACGTGGGCCTGGTCGCCATGGTGCAGCAGGACATGAAAAAGCTCGTGGCCTATTCGTCCGTGGCACACATGGGCTTTGTCACCCTGGGCTTTTTCATCTTCAACGACCTCGGCGTGGCCGGCGGCCTGGTGCAGATGATTGCCCACGGTTTCGTTTCGGGCGCCATGTTCCTGTGCATCGGCGTGCTGTACGACCGTGTGCACTCGCGCGAGATCGCGAGTTACGGCGGTGTCATCAACACCATGCCCAAGTTCACGGCCTTTGCCCTGCTGTTTGCCATGGCCAACTGCGGCCTGCCCGCCACCGCCGGTTTCGTCGGCGAGTGGATGGTCATCCTGGGCGCCGTGAAATACAACTTCTGGATCGGCCTGGCCGCCGCTTCGGCGCTGATCTTCGGCGCCGCCTACACGCTGTGGATGTTCAAGCGTGTCTACCTGGGCCCCGTGGCCAATGAGGACGTCAAGGGCCTGAGCGACATCAACAGCCGCGAGTTCCTCATGCTGGCCCTGCTGGCCATCGCCGTGCTCTGGATGGGCATCCATCCCAAGCCCTTCACCGACGTGATGGACAGCTCTGTGGCCGAGCTGCTCAAGCACGTGGCCCAGTCCAAGCTGAACTGAATCAAGAGAGACTGAAGATGACCGACACCATCAGCTGGATCGCGGTATTCCCCGAGGTCATCCTGCTCGTCATGGCCTGTGCCATCACGCTGCTGGACCTGGCCGTCAAGAGCCGCCTGCGCACCACCACCTACGTGATCACCCTGCTGACCCTGGCCGTCGTGGCCCTGCTGCAGGCCCTCTACGCCAACACCGGCGGCACGCTCTATGGGCTCAACGGCATGGTCGTCAGCGATGCCATGGGCAACTGGCTCAAGTGTTTCGCCACCATTGCCGTCATGGTCACGCTGGTCTACGCGCGTCCCTACGCGGCCGATCGCGACATGCTGCGCGGCGGTGAACTGTTCAGCCTGAGCCTGTTCGCGCTGCTGGGCATGTTCATCATGATCTCGGGCAACAACTTCCTGCTGATCTACCTCGGCCTGGAACTGCTCACGCTCTCCAGCTATGCCCTGGTGGCACTGCGCCGTGACCACGCCCAGTCGACCGAAGCGGCCATGAAGTACTTCGTGCTGGGCGCGCTGGCCTCGGGTTTCCTGCTCTACGGCCTGTCCATGATGTACGGTGCCACCGGCACGCTGAACATCAACAAGCTGTTCGACGTCATCTACACCACCCAGATCAACCCCACCGTGCTGACCTTCGGTGTGGTCTTCGTGGTGGCCGGCCTGGCCTTCAAGCTCGGTGTCGTGCCCTTCCACATGTGGATTCCCGACGTCTACCAGGGTGCGCCCACTGCCGTCACGCTGCTGATCGGTGGCGCCCCCAAGCTGGCCGCCTTCGCCATCGTCATGCGCCTGCTGGTCGAGGGCATGCTGCCGCTCTGGTTCGACTGGCAGCAGATGCTCATGCTGCTGGCCATCGCCTCGCTGCTGATCGGCAACCTGGCTGCCATCATGCAGACCAACCTCAAGCGCATGCTGGCCTACTCCACCATCTCGCAGATGGGTTTCGTGCTGCTCGGCCTCATGTCGGGCATCATCGACGGCGACGGCCACTCCGCCGCCAACGCCTACAGCTCGGCCATGTTCTACGTGATCACCTATGTGCTGACCACGCTGGCTTCCTTCGGCGTCATCCTGCTGCTGGCCCGTGAAGGTTTCGAGAGCGAGGAGATCGCCGACTTCGCCGGACTCAACCAGCGCAGCCCGCTGTACGCCGCGATCATGGCCATCTGCCTGTTCTCGCTGGCCGGCATCCCGCCCATGGTCGGCTTCTACGCCAAGCTCTCGGTGCTGCAAGCCCTGATCGTCTCGGGTACCGTGCTGCACATCGGCCTGGCGGTGTTCGCCGTCATCATGTCGCTGATCGGCGCCTTCTACTACCTGCGGGTCGTCAAGGTCATGTACTTCGATGAGCCCATCACCGCCACCACCGTCTCGGCCCCGCTGGACGTGCGCGCCGTGCTCTCCGTCAACGGCCTGCTGGTGCTGGTGCTGGGCATCGTGCCCGGCGGCCTGATGGCGCTGTGCGCGCAGGCTGTAGTACAGATGCTCAGCACATGAGCCAGTCCGCCGCCGTCTGGTTCGTGGTGCTGACCGCCGTGGTCTGCGCCAACCTGCCGTTCATCAACAGCCGCCTGCTGGCCGTGCTGCCGCTCAAGTTCGACAAGAACCTCGCGGTGCGCCTGCTGGAGCTGGTGGTGTTCTATTTCATCGTTGGCGGCTTCGCGCTGGTGCTGGAGCAGCGCGCCGGCCGCATCGCCCCGCAGGCGTGGGAGTTCTACGCCATCACGGCCGCGCTCTTCCTGACCCTGGCCTTCCCCGGCTTCGTCTACCGCTATCTCTACAAGCGTCACGAGTGAGGTGCGCCGGTGCAGTCCGATGACCGCCACCTGATCGAAACGCGGCAGAGCAGCGAGGAGTTGCTCAAGGGCCGTTTCCTGCACGCCTTTCGCGACACCGTGCGCCTGCCCGACGGCAGCAGCGCCGTGCGTGAATACGTCCGGCATCCCGGTGCCGTCATGATCATCCCCTTGCTGCCACAGCCTGATGGAGCCATGCGCGTGGTGCTGGAGCGCCAGTACCGCTACCCGGTGCAGCAGGTGATGATCGAATTCCCTGCCGGCAAGCTGGACCCGGGCGAAGACGTGCTGGCCTGCGCCCGGCGCGAGCTGCTCGAAGAGACCGGTTACCGCGCCACCGAATGGGCGCGCGCCGGTGTGCTGCATCCCGTCATCTCCTATTCCACCGAATTCATCGAAGTCTGGTTCGCGCGCGGCCTCACGCTGGGCGAGCGGCAGCTGGACGAAGGCGAGTTCCTCGACGTCTATACCGCCACCCCGGCCGAGCTGCTGCAGCAGTGCCGCACGGGCCAGGTGACCGACGCCAAGACGCTGACCGGCATGCTCTGGTTGCAGAACGTCCTGTCGGGCGCATGGGCATTGGACTGGCAGGCGGCGCCCTGAGCGCGCGGCCCGATAATCGTCACCACTGCCTCCGTTCGGTCTGAGCCTGTCGAAGGCCGCGCCAACACATCGCCTCCATGAAAGTCTTCAACCTCCAGTGCAGTGCACACCACCGCTTCGAAGGCTGGTTCGCGTCCGACGAGGACTACGCCAGCCAGGTCGAGCGCGGCCTGCTGGCGTGCCCGATGTGCGCTGACAAGACCATCCAGAAGCTGCCCAGCGCCCCGCGCCTGAATTTTGGTGCTGTCGAAGCGCCGCAAGCCAAGGCACCCAGTGAGAAACAGGCCGTGGTGGCCGGTGACCCGGCCCAGGACCTGCAGGCCGCCTACCTGCAACTGGCGAGGCGCATCGTGTCCGAAACGGAAGACGTGGGCGAACGCTTCGCCGAAGAGGCGCGCAAGATCCACTATGGCGAGGTGGAGGAGCGTGGTATCCGCGGCCAGGCCTCGCGCGAAGAAACCGAGGCCTTGCTGGAGGAGGGCATCACCGTGATGCCGCTGTCTCTGCCGGAGGGATTAAAGGGGCCCTTGCAGTAGTCGAGATGGCTATGCGCCTGAACTTTCGTCTTGAACGTGATCGCTGATCGAGATTCCAGCCTGCAAGAGCTTGCTCCTCAAGATCCGCCGTGCTCCTGTCGCTGGCACTCTTTACCGATAGATTTTTTGCAGTCCGCACCTGGCAGGAGGAGCGGGAAGATCCCGGCACATCTGGAACGCCTGCCCGCGGATGCCATCCAGGGTTCGAAATCGGGCGAAACATTCCTGGGCGCTCTTGAACTCACGGTGAAGTGCGTCGCAGTCCGCCGTCTCCGGATCGAGTGCAGGGGTTCCTTGGGCGACCGTCGCAAGCCCAGGCGCAGGCGTGAAGGCCTGTTTGGACTGAGGCAGGAGCGGTGCGGGCTTCAGGGCGGCTGCGGTCTCGCTGCGCTTGATGGCCGCTCGACGAATCTGCTCCTCTGTTCTTTCGAACTCGCGCGCGTCATAGTGGGTCGCTGAGGACCGGTACTTTTCGGGGACCGTGTCGGCGATGTGAACCTTTCCTGACTCATCTGTCCAGCGATAGATATCTGCGGCGCGGCTGTCCAGCGGCAGGAAACCACTGACTGCTGTGCAAATGGCAGCAAGCGACAACATGACGACCAAGCCTGAGCGCCGGGGTAAGAGCGTTGATGACCGCCTGATCACGGTCACAATCTGGGGAGCTTTGTGCACGTTGGCCTCCAAGGCTGATGTTTCAGGGATAGCACCTGCCTACTCGTGTAAATCCTATGCGATGTCGGTGTCTCCTGTGGTATCCATCCCGCACCTTGTGGGAATCTGGTCTCGCGCGGGTACTGTTGGGCGTTTGGTTGGCCGCCATCAGCTCTTCGTGCGTGCCCTGTTCCAACAGCCGTCCCTCGTCGATGGCCCCGTGCGGCCGCATAGGGCGACTCCTGCGGCACGATGGTGATCTGCGCCCGCAGGAGCAGGTCAAATGCGACCGTTGCCGCTGCCCATGCCCGAAGGGCTCACGGGGCCGCTGCAGTGAAAGCCCAAGTGAAATAGCCGTTATTTTCAGACAGTGACTGGCCTGATCTGCGCAGTCACTGTGTAGATCTGCTTCAGATTGCGCCGATGTTTCCGCGATTTTGTTGCCTCGATTCCTAGCCAGTTGGCCAGCTTCTCGGCGTAGGGATCGAGCTTGTTTGGGCTGACCCGTTTTGTCTATGTGGGCTCGGTCTCGTCTGACCGCAGGTACTTCTTCACCGTATTGCGAGCCAGGCCTATGCGCCTGGAGATCTCGCGGATGGACATCTGTTCTCGCAGTACCCAACTTCTGATGACATTTAATGTCGCCACGTCCACCACTCCTAATTTCCCCCTGCTTTAAAACTAGCAGGGTAGGGCCTACGTGGGTCCACTTTGGATGGAAATAACTGTCTTAAGTGGGTCAGATTTCGGCGGAATTCAACACTTGCTTAGCAAGACGGATATCCAGTCCGCTGGCTTGCACCAGATCCCCACGTTCCCTCTCCACCCAGCCGCCCGGCGGTGGCCCGTGTGATGTAAGCTGGGTTCCCCGTACCAGTACCCACAGCGCCGAAGCGTCGCCCATCATTCAGCGTTTGGACAGCACTTCGCGCAGCGTGGCAGCCAGGTCGTCGATGTGGAACTTGGCGATGTAGGCGTCGGCGCCGGCGCTCTGCACCTGGGCCTCGTTGGCCGTGCCCGTGAGCGAGGAGTGGACCACCACCGGGATGCCGCTGAACTGAACGTCGGCCTTGACATTGCGCGTCAGGGTGAAGCCGTCCATCTCGGGCATTTCCAGGTCGGTGAGCAGCAGCGCGACCTTGTCCTTGACGGACTTGCCTTCGGCCTTGGCTTGCACGGCCAGGCTTTGCAGGCGCTCCCAGGCCTCCTTGCCGCTGTGGGTCATGATGAAAGAGACGCCCAGAGAGTTCAGGCCTTTCTCCAGGATGCCGCGCGCCATGGCCGAATCGTCGGCCGCCAGCACCACGCTGCCCGGCGGGAGCTGGATCTTGGGGCCCGTGGGCTTGCCGAAATCTGCCGTGTCCGGCATCACGTCGTGCAGGATGCGTTCCACATCGAGCACCTGGGCCAGCCGGCTGTTTTCTGCGTCGCCGTCCAGGCGGGCGATGCTGGTGACCAGTTCGCCACCGCGGCCTTCGGCGGAGAGCACATGCTTCCAGTCCACCTGCACGATCTCGGTCACGTTCTCGACGAAGAAGCCCTGGGTGGTGCGGGCGAATTCGGTGACCAGCAGGATGCCGTCACCCTTGGCCGGCGTGCGGCCCGTGATGGCCGGCAGGTCGATCACGGTGATGATCTGGCCGCGGATATTGGCCACGCCCAGCACATGGGCCGGCGCATTGACCATCTTGGTGAGTTGGGGCATGACCATGATTTCGCGCACCTTGAACACATTGATGCCGAACAGTTCGCGCTGCTCGGAGCCGGCGGCGGTGCCCAGCTGGAAGAGCAGCAGTTCGAACTTGCTGCTGTTGCCGGCCGTGTTGCGGGTATCGGTGCTGCGGGAAATGGGCTGGGAGCTCATGCGGGACGTCCTTGTTGATCTCGGTTGACAGCGTAAGGGCTGGTCTGGCTGCCGGCAAGGCATGCAAACTCAACCATACCCGATTTCACTGGGCAAGTCCGCAAGAAACGGGTGGCCTGCACCCGGTGTGCAGGCGAAAATGGCCCGCTACCGTGAATTTCTGACCCTTCATGACTTCCGTCAACCTGCTCCAGCTGATCATCCTGGCCGCCATCTGGGGCGCGTCCTTCCTGTTCATGCGCATCGCCGTGCCCCAGCTGGGTCCGGGCTGGCTGATCGAGTGGCGCCTGCTGCTGGCGGCGCTGCTGCTCCTGCTGGCCAGCCGCTGGTTCCGGCACCGGCTGCATTGGCGCAGGCACTGGCGCCATTACCTGGTGCTCGGCTGCTTCAACACGGCGCTGCCTTTCCTGCTGTTTGCCTGGGCCGCGCAGACGCTTTCCGCCTCGCTGCTGTCCGTGGTCAATGCCACGGCGCCGATCTGGGCGGCGGTGATCGGCCTGCTCTGGGGCCGCACGCCGCTGGACGGCAAGACCGCGCTGGGCCTGGCCCTGGGCGTGACCGGCGTGCTGCTGCTGGTCGGCATGGACGCGTCCGTGCTGCAGCCCGGTTCGGGCGCGGCCATCGCGGCGGCGCTGCTGGCGCCGCTGTGTTACGGCATCGCCAGCCATTACGCGCGCTCGGCGGCCACGCTGGAGCCTTATGCCAACGCGCACGGCAGCATGTGGGCCGCGGCCCTGCTGCTGGCGCCGGCGCTGCCCTTTTTCCCGGTGGCCGGCCTGCCCACGCCGGGGGTGCTGGCTGCCGTGCTGGCGCTGGGCCTGCTGTGCACGGGCCTGGCCTACCTGCTCTATTTCCGCCTGGTGGCCGAGCTGGGCGCCGCGCCGGCACTCACCGTGACCTTCCTGATCCCGGTCTTCGGCATCCTTTGGGGCCATCTGTTCCTGGGCGAGCCCGTGGGCTGGCACACGCTGGCCGGCGCGCTGGTGGTGCTGACGGGCACTGCGCTGGTGACGGGTTTTTCCTGGCGCACGGTCTTCGGCACACGGGCGGTGCCCCATGGATGAGGCCCTGCTCGAGCAGCCCGCGCGCCAGTACGAGGTGGTGGCCCGGGCCATCCATTACCTGCGGGCGCAGGCCCTGCAGCAGCCCAGCCTGGCCGAGGTGGCGCAGGCCGTGCACCTGAGCGAACACCACCTGCAGCGCGTGTTTGCCGCCTGGGCCGGCATTTCACCCAAGCGTTTCCTGCAGTACCTGACCAAGGAGTACGCGCGCGAGGCGCTGCGCGGGGCGCAGGACGTGCTCAGCGTCACGCAGGCCAGCGGCCTGTCCAGCGCCGGCCGCCTGCATGACCTGATGGTGAGTTGCGAGGCCATGACCCCGGGCGAGATCAAAAGCGGCGGTGCGGGCGTGACCTTGGGCTGGGGGCAGGCCGACACGCCCTTTGGCACGGCGCTGGTTGGCTGGACACCACGTGGCCTGTGTTACCTGGCGTTTCTCGACGGCGACGCTGCCCAGCGCCACCAGGAGTTGCGCGCGGCCTGGCCGGCGGCCCAGCTGGCCTGCGACGAGCGGCAGGCCCAGCGCCTGCTCGACCAGGTGTTTCCCGGCACCCCGCAGCCCGGCCGCCTGCACCTGCTGCTGCGCGGCACCAACTTCCAGCTCAAGGTCTGGGAGGCGCTGCTGCGCCTGCCGCCGGGTCGGCGCGTGTCCTACACGCAACTGGCCGCGCTGGCCGGCACACCGAAGGCGCAGCGGGCCGTGGGCAGCGCGCTGGCGGCCAATGCCATCGCCTACCTCATTCCTTGCCACCGCGTGATCCGCGAGAGCGGCGACAGCGGACAGTACCGCTGGGGCGGCGAACGCAAGGTGGCCATGCTGGCCTGGGAGGCCGGGGTCTGTGCGCCCTTGGGCCCCTAGTGTGAACCGGCCCCTGCAGTACCCGCACGCCTGATCAGGTCGCCGTCGTGTGGCCCTGCAGCTACGGCCTGGCTGGGGCAAGATCGCGGCTCGTTTTTCCCTTTGTCTTTTTCTGTTCCTCCCTCAATGACCACTTTGTTCAGTCCGCTTCAGCTGGGCGCCTTGACCGTGCCCAACCGTGTTTTCATGGCCCCGCTCACGCGCATGCGCGCCGGCGAGGACCACCTGCCCAACGCCCTGATGGCCGAGCACTATGCGCAGCGCGCCAGTGCCGGCCTGCTGATTGCCGAGGCCACCATGGCCATGGCGGGCAACTCCGCCTTCTGGAAAGAGCCGGGCATCCACTCGCAGGCCCAGGTCGAGGGCTGGCGTCTGGTGACCGACGCCGTGCATGCCGCCGGCGGGCGCATCTTCCTGCAGATCTGGCACGGTGGGCGGGCCTGCCACCCTGACCTCAATGGCGGCGCGCAGCCGGTGGCGCCCAGCGCCATCGCCATCACCAGCGACATGGTGCACACGCCCCGCGGCAAGCAGGCCTACGCCGTGCCGCGCGCGCTGCGCGACGACGAGCTGCCCGGCATCGTGGCCGGCTTCCGCCAGGCCGCGGTGAACGCCAAGGCGGCAGGTTTCGACGGCGTGGAAGTGCACGGCGCCAACGGCTACCTGCTCGATGAATTCCTGCGTGACGGCGCCAACCAGCGCAGCGGCCCCTACGGCGGTTCGCGTGAGAACCGTGCGCGCCTGATGTTCGAGGTGATCGAAGCGGCCAGCAGCGTCTGGGGCAGCGATCGCGTGGGCCTGCGCCTGTCACCGCTCAACAGCTTCAACAGCATGATCGACAGCGACCCCGTGGGCCTGACGACCTGGCTGGCCGGTGAGCTCAACCGTTTCAAGCTGGCCTACCTGCACCTGATGCGCAGCGACTTCAAGGGCCTGCAGAAGGGCGACCTGATGACACCGGCCCGCGCGGCCTACAAAGGGGTGCTGATCGGCAACATGGGCTACAGCGGGGAAGAGGCGGCCCAGGCCGTGGCCGCCGGCCAGCTCGATGCCGTGGCATTCGGCGTGCCCTTCCTGGCCAACCCCGATCTGCCCGCGCGCCTGCAGGCCGGTGCGCCGCTCAACCCGGCGAACCCGGCCACCTTCTACAGCGAAGGCCCGGAGGGCTACACCGACTACCCGCGCCTGTCCGCCGCACAGGCGGCCTGAAGACCGGGGCGGGCCCTGCGGCTCAGCGGAATTCGAGCAGCAGGGCCCGGCCGGCCTGCAGGAACTGATCGGCCTTTTTCTCGTCGATGGTCAGGCGGATGAGCTTGTGGCAGCGCTCCACGGCGGCCTGCAGCTCGGCCGGGCTGTCGGGCGCCGCCTTCAGGCGCTCGATGACCTTGGGCGCATCGGCGCCCAGCAGCTCGCGGCTCATGGCCATCAGCGCATCGCGCGCCGACAGCCGTGTAGATGGGTGGTCGGCGGGCGCCACCGATTCCACAAAACCTTCGCTGACCAGCCACTCGATGTGCTCCTGCACCTTGGGCAACTGGGCCGTGCGGCTCAGCAGGCCGGAGAGGCTGATCGAGCCGTCGGCCATGATGAGCAGGGCGCGCAGCGTCTGCGGCAGACCGAAGGAACGGCTGCGGATCTCCTCCACGCCCTTGCTGGTCTTGACCAGGATCAGTGAGGTATCCATGGCGCGTCGGCTCCTCAGCGTGTCGTTTCCTCGATGATGCGGTAGATCAGCCGCACCGTGATCAGCACGTAGACCGCGCCGAAGAAGAAGATCAGCGCCACCATCAGGCTGATGACGTCGGCTGGCAGGCTGGTGAAGAAGGGGGTGACGAAATAACCCAGCGTGAACAGGGTGACCAGCGAGGTCAGGTAGCCCCATTGCTTGCCGACCACACCGCCCGGGATGTTGGCGCGCAGGCGATACACGCTGGCCAGGCAGAACAGCATGACGGCGATGGCGGCGATATTGATCGACAGGATCACGGTGGGAGTCATTCCTGGTTCCTTCATGGGTTGGTGGATCGCGGCCATGATACGGGTGGGGGCATGACTTGGGAATGCTAGTGAGCCCTTTCCTAGGGTAAATCAGGATGCCCTGGGGGGTAGTTGAAGGCTTGGCCGTGTTTGATCTGCGTCAACGGCGCTGCGCAGGGGCCTTGAGAAGGGTGGGCGGGCGACCTATATTTTTTGCATGGCCGTTGCCGGTCATGGGGACCGCCGGCCTGCAACCCCAGGAGGAAGCTATGAACTCTCTCGTTTCCCGCGGCAGCCTGTTCGACGACTTTTTCCGCGACGTCGCGCCCGGTTTCTACGTCAAGCCGCTGCACGGCGACCCGCTGCCCAACCCGGGCCAGATCAGGATGGACGTGAAGGAAAACGGCGACGCCTACACGGTCTCGGCCGAGATCCCCGGCGTGCGCAAGGAAGACATCCACGTCACCATCGAGGGCGGCATGGTCATGGTGCGCGCCGAGGTCAAGCAGGAGGACAGCCAGACCCAGGACGACAAGCTGCTGCGCAGCGAGCGCTATTTCGGCTCGGTCTCGCGCGGCATCCAGCTGCCGCAGGACGTGGACCAGGGCCAGGCCAAGGCCAAATACGACAACGGTGTGCTATCCCTGACGCTCCCGAAGAAGCAGGGCAAGGGCGGGCAGAAGTTGCGCATCGAGTGAAAGAAAAACGGGGGCTGCGGCCCCCGTGCTGTTGCTGTTGATCAGTCCGCGCCCCACGCTTACATCATCGCGTAGCGTTTCTTGGCCTGCACCGCATTGGCGATATAGCCGCGGGTCTCCGCATAAGGCAGCTTGCTTCGCAGGGTGTTGTAGACCGCGTCGGGCCGCTGGGCGTTGATGGCGTCCAGCGCCTCGTCCTGGCGCGCCCGCCCGTTCTTCTTGCTGAAGGCGCGGTACACATTGCTCGGGCCGGTGTTGTAGGCGGCAATGGCACAGTACTCGCGCGAGACCGGGTCGCGGATCTCGCGCAGCGGGCTGTCAAAAAGCAGCACCCCCAGGTAGGCGGTGCCGAACTCGATGTTGTTGGCGGGGGTGAAAAGGAATTCCTTGCTGGGAATCACGTCCTCGCCGCGCGACTTCCGGTAGGCCTCGCGCCCGCCGCTGGTGGGCACGAGCTGCATCAGGCCATAGGCCGGAGCGCTGGAGACCGCATAGGGATTGAAGGCGCTCTCGATGCGGATGATGGCGTAGATCAGGCTGCGGCTGACCCGCGTCTTGTCCGAGTTCTGGCGCACCAGGCTGGCGTACTGCAGCGCGCGCTTGTCGATGGCGGCGTTGACCATGGCCATCTGCACGTAGAACACCGTTTTGGGCCGGCCCTTGACGTCGATGCCGCGCTGCTGCAGGCGGTTGTTGACCAGGTAGTCCGCGTAACGTTCCACGTCCTCGCGGGTCTTGAGGACGACGTTGTCCTGATCCACCACCAGGTCCTGCAGATAGGGCTGGCCGTCGAGCGTGATCTCCTTGTCCGAGAACAGGTCGACGGCACCGGGGTCGCCGGGCGTGAGCAGGGCCACGACGGTGGCCCGGCGCAGCTTGTCCCGGACCGTGTCGTCCTCCAGGTGCTCGATCAGGATGGTGCCGGCGTCGTAATCGACGACGACCCGGTTCCTGTAGTTCTCCGTGTACTTCACGTAACGCGTGCGGCTGGGCAGGGTGCCTGCTTCGCGCTGGCCCCACTGCTCGCCGCTTTCCTTCTGCAGATTGCCCATGAGCCGGTTGTATTCGGTCTTGATGCGGCGCAGGTCGGCCACGGCAAGCTGCGGGTTGTAGACATAGGAGTTGACCCGGCTTTGTGCCATGTTGCGCAGGGCCGATTCCGGGCTCCTGGACGTGGCGAGGGTGACCATCTGCTGCGTGCTGCAGGCCGACAGGGTCAGGGCGCCGGCGGTGCCCAAGAGCAAGCGTCTGTTCATGTCCATGTGCTGCGTTCCTCCGGAGGTCGGCGCGGTATTGGCCCGGTTGCGTGGGGCCATGGTAACGAGTTGCCGGGGCTTAGGCGGCCCTTGTGGCAACCCAGTCACGCGCGATGTGCAAGACTTGTTGCAGGGCGTCGGGCGCATCGCAGGCCACCACACGGCGTTGTGGCATGGACCGCAGCCAGGTGATCTGGCGTTTGGCCAGCTGGCGCGTGGCCGCGATGCCGCGTTCGCGCAATTCGCTCATCGGGTAAACGCCATCCAGCGCCTCCCAGGCCTGGCGGTAACCCACGCAGCGCATGGAAGGCAGCTCGGGGTGGAGGTCGCCGCGCGCGCGCAGGCGCTGCACCTCGTCCAGCAGGCCGGCGGCCAGCATGGTGTCGAAACGCTGCGCGATACGCGCGTGCAGCCAGGCGCGGTCGGCCGGCTCCAGCGAGATCAGCGTGGTGGCTTGGGCCATGGCTGAGGGCCCGGTGGCGTCTGTGCGCGTGTGGAAGGACGACAGGGGGAGTCCGGAGACGCGGTACACCTCCAGCGCGCGCTGGATGCGTTGCGCGTCGGCCGGGGCCAGGCGCGCGGCGGTCACCGGGTCTACCTGCATCAGTTTGGCGTGCAGGGCGGGCCAGCCCTGAGTGGCTGCTTCGGCCTCGATCTGCGCGCGTATCCCGGCGTCCGCGCGCGGCATGTCGTCGATGCCATCGAACAAGGCCTTGAAGTAGAGCATGGTGCCGCCCACCAGCAGGGGATGGCGGCCGCGTGCGTGGATGGCGTGGATGAGCTGCGTGGCATCCGCCACGAATTCGGCCGCGCTGTAGGCCTGCAGCGGGTCGCGGATGTCGATCAGGTGGTGCTGCACCGCGGCCAGTTCGCTCGCGCTGGGTTTGGCCGTGCCCACGTCCATGCCGCGGTAGACCAGGGCCGAGTCGACGCTGATGATCTCCACCGGCAATTCGGCCGCGATGGCCAGCGCGGCCGCGGTCTTGCCACCCGCGGTGGGTCCGGCAATCGCCAGGCAGCGGGGCAGATCAGTGTTCGGACTTGCCATGTTTCTGCACCAGGGTCCAGGCGGTGAGCGCGATCATCACGCTCCAGAACCACACGCCGTACATCAGCGGGCGCGCCGTGCCGTCCATCACTTCGCCCAGCACGCTGCCGACGATGAAGGACACGAGGGCCATGAGAAAGCCGTTGAGCGCCGAGGCCGCACCGGCGGCGTAGGGGAAGGGGCCCACGGCGCCGCTCTGGCTGCAGGGCTGGTGCACGCCATGCGCCAGCATGAAGAGGTAGAAGGGCCCCATGATGGTCCAGCCGTTGAGCACTCCGGCCAGCGCAAAGCCACCCATGAGTGTGCCGCCGGCCAGCGTGAAGCCGGCGGCCAGTGCCACGGTGCGCCGCACGCCGAAGCGCGGCAGCAGGCGACGGCAGGCCAGCGTGCCCAGGATGTAGGTGAGCGACACCGAGCTCATGATGAAACCATACGCCGGTCGCGAGACACCCAGCACGTCGATGAAGACGAAGGACGAGGAGGCCAGCACCGTGAACAGGCCGCCGTAGGAGGCGGCCGACAGCGCCGAGTAGGACCAGAAGGTCGGGTGGCGCACGATGCCGCCCCAGGTCTGCAGCAGGTTGGTCGCCTGCAGCGCCTGCGGGTTCTTCTGCGGGATGGTGTCCTGGAAGCGCCACATCACCAGTGCCAGCGTGGCCGCGCCGAACACGGCCAGCGCCAGCAGGGCAAAGCGCCAGCCGATCCAGCCCGACAGCAGGCCGCCCAGCGGCCCGCTCAGGCAGGCGATCACGCCCAGGCCGGTCAGGCCCTTGGACATCATGCGTGCGCCATCCACGGGCTTGTACAGATCGCGCACGATGGCGCGTGCGCACATCACGCCTGCGCCCATGGCCGCACCCTGCAGCACACGCGCGGCGATCAGCAGCTCCATGGTGGGCGCCAGCGTGCTGACGACCGAGGCCAGCACATAGGCTCCCAGGCCCCAGAGCAGCACGGGCCGGCGCCCGTAACGGTCCGAAATCGGCCCCCAGACCAGCTGTGAGAGACCGAAGGCCAGCAGCAGTGCGGTGAGCGTGAGCTGCGCCTGCGGGAGCGTGGCGCCAAAGCCCTCGGTCAGCGCGGGCAGGGCCGGTAGATACAGGTCGGTGGTGATCGGCTGCAGCCCCAGCAGCAGGGACAGGAAAAGCACGATCAGGGCGGGGGACATGGCAGTGGCTGGCGCCACAGGAGACGGGAGAGACATCGCCCCCGAGACTACCAGATCAGGGCCTGCCCGCAGCTCGCGCGACGGCCTGGCAACAGGTTGTCGGCGCTGCCGCTGCTCAGCGCAAACCGAACAGCTCGTTCAGTGCCACCCGGTACTGCGGCTGACCCACCGAGTTGGTGTTGTGGTGCGAGCCGCCCTCGACCAGCACAAAGGCCTTGCGGCCCGTGGCGGCATCAAAGAGCTTGCGGCCCAGCTCGGGCGGAATGAGTTTGTCGTTGGCACCGTGCACCACCAGCAGGGGCGCGCCGATGTCGGGCACACGTTTGACGGCGTCGAAGCGCTGCGTGATCAGCGGACCCACGGGCAGCCAGCCCCATTTGAACGTGCTCACCACGTCGGGGATGGAGGTGAAGGTACCCTCGACCACGGTGCCATATTCGTCTTCCACCTGCGCGGCCAGCTCGATGGCGATGGCGCCGCCCAGGGAATGGCCGAAGATGTAGCGGGGCCGGCCCGGGTACTGCCGGCCCAGCCAGTCCCAGGCGGCGCGCGCGTCCTCGTAGGCCATGGCCTCCGAGGGCAGTTCCTGCGTGCTCTTGCCAAAACCGCGGTAGTCCACCGCCAGCACCGAGAAGCCCAGTTCCTGCATGCGGCGCGCGCGGAAGGCCGAGCCCACCACGTTGAAGCGTGCGCCGTGCAGGTAGAGCAGTACGGGGGCCTGGGGCTGGCGGGCCAGGTCCGGGTGCGCCAGCCACAGGCCATGCAGTTTCACGGCCTGGCCGGTTTCCTGCGAGTTGAAGGCTATCCAGACATCGCTCATGCCCTGGGCGGCTTCGTCGCCGCGCCACCAGCTGCGGTCCGAGGGCTGGAAGATCCAGCCGCGCTGTTTTTCGTCGAGGGTGGCGCAACCCGTGACCAGGCCAAAGGCGGTGAGCAGGGCGAGGAGCAGGAGGAGCCAGCGTTTCATGGGCTTCTATGATGCGCCGGGTGGCCGGAAAGTTCAGGGTGGCAAGCGCAAGACCCCTGAACCTTTCGGCCCATCCCGTCGTTCCGGGGGCCCGCCAGCACTTCAGCATGTCACCCTTTGGGCGTATCCGGCTCTGAGCCACTGCAGCGCGAAAAAAGCCGCCCGGGGGCGGCTTGTTCAGGGGTTGAGGCGCTCGCTCAGATCACGCCCTGGGCCAGCATCGCATCGGCCACCTTGACGAAGCCGGCGATGTTGGCGCCGTCCACATAACTCACGCTGTTGTCGGCGCGTTTGCCGTGGCGCAGGCAGGCCCCATGGATGTTGCGCATGATGGTGTGCAGACGGGTGTCGACCTCGTCGCGCGTCCACATCAGGCGCGTGGCGTTCTGGCTCATCTCCAGGCCCGAGGTGGCCACGCCACCGGCGTTGCTGGCCTTGCCCGGGGCGTAGAGCACACGGGCCTCCTCGAAGACACGCACCGCCTCCAGCGTGGAGGGCATGTTGGCACCTTCGGCCACGCACTTCACACCGTTCTTCACCAGCATCCGGGCGTCGTCGCCACTGAGTTCATTCTGGGTGGCGCAGGGCAGGGCCACGTCCACCGGCACGTTCCAGGGCCTGGCGCCCGCATGAAAGCTGGCGCCCACCCGCTGGGCGTAGTCGCTGACCCGGCCATGCTGGTGGTTCTTGACATCCATCAGCACGGTCAGCTTCTCGGGGGTGAAACCGGCCTCGTCGACCACGGTGCCGCTGGAGTCGGAGACGGTGATGACCCTGGCGTCCATGGACATGGCCTTCTCGATGGCGTACTGGGCCACGTTGCCCGAGCCCGAGACGCTGACGCGCAGGCCTTCGAGGCTCATGCCCTTGGTCTTGAGCATTTCCTCGGCGAAGTAGACGGTGCCGTAGCCGGTGGCCTCGGGGCGGACCAGCGAGCCGCCGAAGGACAGGCCCTTGCCGGTGAAGACCGAGGCCGCGCTGTTGCTGAGCTTTTTCATCATGCCGGCCATGTAGCCGACCTCACGCCCGCCGACGCCGATGTCACCGGCCGGCACGTCGGTGTCGGCGCCGATGTGGCGGAACAGCTCGCTCACGAAAGCCTGGCAGAAGCGCATCACTTCGCCATTGCTCTTGCCCTTGGGGTCGAAGTCCGAGCCGCCCTTGCCGCCGCCCATGGGCAGCGTGGTCAGTGCGTTCTTGAAGGTCTGCTCGAAGGCCAGGAATTTCAGGATGGAGAGGTTGACCGAGGGGTGGAAGCGGATGCCGCCCTTGTAGGGGCCGATGGCCATGCTGTGCTGGATGCGGTAGCCGCGGTTGACCCGCACCTGGCCCTGGTCGTCGACCCAGGAGACGCGGAACATGATGACGCGCTCGGGTTCGACCAGCCGCTCCAGCAGGCCCTGTTCGGCGTACCTGGGATTCTGGGTGATGAAGGGCCAGAGGCTGTCCATCACCTCGGTCACGGCCTGGATGTATTCGGGCTGGCCAGGATGGATTTTGGCGACGTGTTCGATGAAGGCGTGGGAGGAAGCGTATTGCATGGGCATCTCGTCTTGGGTGATGGTGGGGCTTGAGCCCCTCGAACGGTTGGGGTGGCCGCGCGCGTCGGGGACCTCAGCGGCCGCGCAGGAACAGCGCGTCCAGGTCCTTCAAGGTCACCTGCCGCCAGGTGGGTCGGCCGTGGTTGCACTGGTCGGAGCGTTCGGTCTGCTCCATGTCGCGCAGCAGGGCGTTCATCTCTTCCAGCGTGAGCTTGCGGTTGGCGCGCACGGCGCCGTGGCAGGCCATGGTGGCCAGCAGTTCGTTGCGCGCGCGCTGGATCACGGTGCTGGCCTCGTGCTGGCCCAGTTCGGCCAGTACGCTGCGCGCCAGTTCCACCGCATCGCCCTGCGCCAGCGTGGACGGTACGGCACGCACGGCCAGGGTCTTGGGGGAGAAAGAGGTGATCTCCAGGCCCAGGGTTGACAGGGTGGTGCTGTGGGCCTCGGCCGTGGCCACTTCCTGCGGTGTGGCGGGGAAGGTGGCGGGGATCAGCAGGGGCTGGCTGGAGAGGGCCTGCATGTCGAGCTGATTTTTCAGGCGTTCGTAGACGATGCGCTCGTGTGCGGCGTGCATGTCTACCACCACCAGGCCCTGGGCGTTCTCGGCCAGGATGTAGACGCCGTGCATCTGGGCGATCGCGCGGCCCAGAGGCCATGCGCTTTCCGGTGCTTCGCGACCCGGGGGAGCGCTTTCGGCGCGCAGGGTGCCGCCCGCGGCCAGGGCGGCCGAGCCGGGTTCACGCACGGCCCAGGCCGGCGAGGTGGGCGCTGCTGCGGTCGCGGGCTGCCACAAGGCGGCCAGGTCGTGCACCGCATGGCCGCGTGCCGAGGTGTCGCCCGCTCCGAAATTCATAGCTGGTTGTGCCCACGGGGCCGGCGCGATGGGGCGCGCAATGTCGGCCAGGTGGGCCGGCACCGCAGCACCGCCGTGGACGGCCGCCTGCGCGCGCGGCGCGGCCAGGGCGTTTTCCACGGCGTGGCGCACGGCCTGGTGCACTTCGCGTCCGTCGCGGAAACGCACCTCGATCTTGGTGGGGTGCACGTTGACGTCCACGCGCGCCGGGTCGATCTCCACGTAGAGCGCATAGACCGGCTGTTTGTGGCCGTGCAGCACGTCCTCATAAGCACTGCGCGCGGCGTGCGTGAGCACCTTGTCGCGCACGTAACGGCCGTTGACGTAGCAGAACTGGTGGTCGGCGCGCGAGCGCGCGGCATCCGGGATGCCGGCGCGGCCCCAGACACGGATGCCGTGGCTGCTGCCCTGGTAATCCACGGCCACCGACTCGGTGATGAAATCCTCGCCCAGCACATCGGCCAGGCGCTGGTTCTGCGCGTCGTTGCCGCCGCATACGCGCCACTGCTCCGCCAGCTTGCCCTCGTGCCAGATGGCAAAACCCACGTCGGGCCGCGCCAGGGCATGGCGGCGCACCGACTCGATGCAGTGTGCCAGCTCGGTGGCATCGGTCTTGAGGAATTTGCGGCGCGCCGGTGTGCTGAAGAACAGCTCCTTCACTTCCACCGTGGTGCCGGCGCTGCGCGCCACGGGGCGGATCTCGCCGGTGCGGCCGTCCAGCAGGAAGGCGCTGGACTGCTCGGCCACGCGCGAGAGAATGGCGCAGTCGGCGATCGAGTTGATGGCGGCCAGCGCCTCGCCGCGAAAGCCCATGGTGCCCACCGACTCCAGGTCCTGCAGGCTGCCGATCTTGCTGGTGGCGTGGCGTTTCAGGGCAATGGGCAGCTCGTCGCGCGGGATGCCGATGCCGTTGTCTTCCACCGCGATCAGGCGCACGCCGCCGGCCAGCAGGCGCAGGGTGATCTGGGTGGCGCCGGCGTCCAGCGCGTTGTCTACCAGTTCGCGCACCACCGAGGCGGGGCGCTCCACCACTTCGCCGGCGGCGATCTGGCTGATCAGCTCATCCGGCAGTTCACGGATGGGGCGGCGGGGAGCGGGGGCGAGGACGGCATTCACCCAGGCATTTTAGGCTGCCGCTGCTGGCGTCTTGTACGATGCCGCTCAGGAGAGCACACCATGGCCGGAACCACCCTGTTGGCACTGATCGACGACATTGCCACCATCCTGGACGATGTGGCCACCATGACCAAGGTGGCTGCGCGCAAGACCGCCGGTGTGCTGGGCGACGACCTGGCGCTCAATGCCCAGCAGGTCACCGGCGTGCAGGCCGACCGCGAACTGCCCGTGGTCTGGGCCGTAGCCAAGGGCTCGCTGATCAACAAGGCCATCCTGGTGCCCGCGGCCCTGCTGATCAGCTGGCTCGCGCCCTGGCTGATCACGCCGCTGCTCATGCTGGGCGGGGCCCTCCTCTGTTTCGAGGGCTTCGAGAAACTCGCGCACAAGTGGCTGCACAGCCCCGAAGAGGACGAGGCAGAGCACCGCAAGACGCTGCAGGCCCTGGCCGATCCGGCGGTGGACCTGGTGGCCTTCGAGCGCGAGAAGATCAAGGGGGCGGTGCGCACCGACTTCATCCTCTCGGCCGAGATCGTGGTCATCACCCTGGGCACGGTGGCGGCGGCCTCGCTGCTGCAGCGCGTGGGTGTGCTGGTGGGCATCTCCCTGTTGATGACGGTGGGCGTGTATGGCCTGGTGGCGGGCATCGTCAAGCTCGACGACCTGGGCCTGCGCCTGCAGCGTTCGGCCTCGGGCTTTGCGCAGGCCGTGGGCACGGGCCTGCTGCAGGCCGCGCCCTGGCTCATGAAAACGCTCTCCGTGGTGGGCACCGCAGCCATGTTCATGGTCGGCGGGGGCATCCTGCTGCACGGTTGGCCGGCCCTGGCCCATGCTGTGGAAGCTTACGCGGCCGGTTGGGGTGGCTTGCTGGGGGCGGTGCTCAACACGCTGGCCGGGGCGGCGGTCGGTCTGGTCGCCGGCGCCCTGGTGCTGGCGGGGGTGATGGGCGTGCAGCGCCTGCGCTCCTGACCCTGCAGGGTCAGGGCCTGTTGCCAGGGCAGGGATAATCCCGACCCATGGAACTCATCACCTTTCTGATCGACTTCATCCTCCACGTGGACAAACACCTGGAGGCCTTCGTGCAGGCCTACGGCGCCTGGGTCTATGCGCTGCTCTTCCTCATCGTCTTCGTCGAGACCGGTGTCGTGGTCATGCCTTTCCTGCCGGGGGACTCGCTGCTCTTCGTGGTGGGGGCCCTGGCTGGCGCCGGGCTGCTGAGCTACCCGGTGGCCGTGGCGGTGCTGCTGGCTGCGGCCATCCTGGGCGACCAGTGCAACTATTCCATCGGGCGCTACTTCGGCCCCAAGGTCTTCCAGTGGGAGGACTCGCGTTTCTTCAACAAGCGCGCCTTCCAGCGCGCGCACGACTTCTACGAGACCTACGGCGGCATCACCATCATCGTCGCGCGCTTCATGCCCTTCCTGCGCACCTTTGTGCCCTTCGTCGCTGGCGTGGCCGAGATGAGTCGCGTGAAATTCACGCTGTACAACATCGTGGGCGCCTTCATCTGGGTGCTGGGCATCTGCACCGCCGGTTATTTCCTGGGCAGCCTGCCCTGGGTCAAGGCCAATCTGGACAAGATCATCTGGGCCATGATCCTGGTTCCCGGCCTGATCGTGATCTACGGCAGCTGGAAGGCGCACCGCAACGCCCAGCGTGCCGAGCCCTTGGCCTGAGCGGCGTTTGTAACGCTGCCTGAGGCGGGAGGTGGATGAATGACCAGCTTGCCGGTTGCGGCCAGCTGTGTGCATGATGGCGGCAGGGAGTGTGTTCGGGCCGGCCACCACCATGCCGGCCCCCAGTCAGCAGGAAGGTGCAGACATGCCACGCAAGAAAGCCGAGCTAAGCAGTCACGAGACGCCCAGCATGAAGGCGGTGCCCGAGACCGTGGAAGTGCTGGTGGGGCAGGTGCTCAGACGCCCCGGGGGCTACTACTGGAGCCTGACGGACGGCGGGCGCGAATTCGGGCCCTACGACAGTTTCGAGGAGGCGCAGGCCGATATGGAGGCGGCCGCCGATCTTGAAGCCCCGGAGCCCGGTGAAAGCCTGCAGGAGGCCGAGAGCGAGCTGGGCATTGCCGACTGGATCGATCCCGACACCGGCGAGCCCGCCGAGGGGCTGTCACCCCCGCACCTGGACAACGACTAGGGCGAACCGGCCCTGGCTCAGAAGCTGACGAACACGCCCCAGGGCGAGTGGGTCAGCGCCACCGACACCATGAAACCGTAGCAGGCCAGGGCGCCGATGTAGCACAGCGCCCTGGCTTCGCGCCTGCGCGCGTACTTGAGCGCGAACATGCCCAGCACAATGTACAGCGGCAGCACGGCCAGCTTGACCTGCAGCCAGGGCGTGAGCAGGGGGTTCAGACGCAGTTCCCACAGCAGGCGCAGGGCCGCGGCCAGCAGGCCGGTGTCGATGATGGCGCTGACCCGCCCAAGCACCGGGTGCACAGGCCAGCGCTGGCGGGCCAGCACGGCGGCGCCGCGCAGCGCGAACAGTGCGCCGCTGGTGAAGGCCAAGCCCATGTGCAGATGGCGCAGGGCCGGGTAGTGGACGATCCAATCCATCGGGGGGAGACTGTGGTTCAGACGCTGCGGTTGCGTGCCAGCGGCGGGTTCTTGGCGAAATATCCTTCGATGCCACGCATCAGCGCGGCCGCCAGCTGCTCTTGGTAGGCCTCGCTGTTGAGTTTGGCCTCTTCCTCGGGGTTGCTGATGAAGGCGGCTTCGACCAGCACGCTGGGAATGTCCGGGGCCTTGAGCACGGCAAACCCGGCCTGCTCCACGCGCGGTTTGTGCAGCTTGCCCACACGGCCGATCTCGCTGAGCAGCGTGTTTCCCAGCTGCAGGCTGTCCTTGATCTGCGCACTGGTGCTCATGTCCAGCAGGGCGCGCTGCACCTGCGCATCCTTGGCCTTGACGTTGATGCCGCCGATCTCGTCGGCCTTGTTTTCCTTCGCCGCCATCCAGCGCGCCGCGCTGCTCGATGCCCCGCCGTGGCTCAGCGCGAACACGCTGGCGCCCTGCGGGCGCGGGGTGAAGAAGGCGTCGGCGTGGATGCTGACGAAGAGGTCGGCCTGCACCTGGCGCGCCTTCTGCACCCGCACGTGCAGGGGCACGAAGTAGTCGCCGTCGCGCGTGAGGTAAGCGCGCAGGGTGTGGCCGTTGACGCTGCTGGCGTTGATGCGGTCGCGCAGGCGGCGGGCGATGCGCAGCACCACGTCCTTCTCGCGTGTGCCGTTGCGGCCGATCGCACCCGGGTCCTCGCCGCCGTGGCCGGGGTCCAGCGCGATGATGATGAGGCGGTCGGTCCCGTTGCCGCGCGCCGGTACGGCGGGAGCGGGGGGCAGGCCTGGCGCGGGGGCCTTGTCGGCGTGGCGCGCGATCAGATCGCCCAGCGGGTCGGTGTCGGTGCGTGGTGCCGGGGCGACGGGGGCCAGGCCCTTCTGCCCCAGGCGCTCGGCAATCAGCGCGGCCAGCGGATCGGGCGGCTGGGTGGGGTAGAGGTCGAACACCAAGCGGTGCTGGTAGGGCTCGATGGGCTTGAGCGTGAAGACCTGGGGCTTGATGGCCTGCTTCAGGTCGATCACCAGGCGCACCACGCCGGGCGCGTACTGGCCCACGCGGATGCCGGCGATGTTGGGGTCGTCGGGCAGCACCTTGGCCACCAGCTCGCGCAGCGCGGGGTTGAGCTCGATGCCCTCGATGTCTACCGCCAGCCGCGGCGGCTGGCCGATGAAACTCTGCCTGGCCTTGAGTTCGGTGTCCGATTCGAGCGTGACGCGTGAGTAGTCCTCGGCCGGCCAGACGCGCACGGCCACGATGGCCGCACCGCTGGCCAGCTGGGCGCGGCCCAGCAGCAGCACCAGCGTGCCGGCCTGGATCAGTTCGCGCCGATGGATCATTGCTGCACCTCGCGCAGGCCCTGCAGCAGGGCCGCACCCGCAGGCGTACCGGCCGTCAGTGTGGCCAGGCGTGATTCGTCGGCCTGCACCTGCAACTCGATGGCCAGGTCGGCCACGGGCAGCAGGCCGGTCGCCTTCTCGGGCCATTCGGCCAGCTTGAGGCCGGGGCTGGCGAAGAGGTCGCGAAAACCCGCGTCTTCCCATTCGCGCGGGTCGTTGAAGCGGTAGAAGTCGAAGTGCCAGATGTTGAGCCCGGGCACCTCATGCGGCTCGACCACGGCGTAGGTGGGGCTCTTGATGCGCCCGCGCACGCCCAGGGCCTGCAGCAGGTGGCGCACCAGGGTGGTCTTGCCGGCGCCCAGGTTGCCGTGCAGTGTGATGCATGCCTGGCGCAGGGACGGCTGCGCCGCCAGCGCGGCGGCCAGGGCCTGCGTGGCGGATTCGTCAGCCAGGACGCGGGTTTCTACAATGGCATGGTGACGTTCAGCAGCAGTCAATTCGTTTCCCACATACGGGCCTGGGCCCGTGACCTCGGATTTTCCCAAATCGGCGTGAGCGGTGTTGATTTGTCCTCCGCAGAAGAGGGATTGCGCGCCTGGTTGTCGCGTGGTTTCCACGGTGAGATGACCTACATGGCCGCACACGGTCTCAAACGCGCCCGTCCCGCCGAGCTGGTGCCGGGCACGGTCAGCGTGATCACCGCGCGGCTGGACTACCTGCCAGTGAGTATGCCCGAGGGCTGGCAGGCCATCGAGTTCGAGCGCCTGCAGCGCCCCACGGAGGGCATCGTCTCGCTCTACGCCCGGGGCCGCGATTACCACAAGGTCCTGCGCGCGCGCCTGCAGCGGCTGGCCGAGCGCATGGCGGCCGAGGCCGGGCCCTTCGGTCACCGTGTGTTCACCGACTCGGCCCCGGTGCTGGAGGCCGAGCTTGCCACGCGCAGCGGCCAGGGCTGGCGCGGCAAGCACACCCTGGTGCTCAACCGCGAGGCCGGCTCCATGTTCTTCCTGGGCGAGATCTACGTGGACCTGGCCCTGCCGGCCAGCGAACCCGTCAGCAGCCATTGCGGCAGCTGCGAGGCCTGCATCACGGTCTGCCCCACGCAGGCCATCCTGGGCCCGGGGAAACTCGACGCGCGGCGCTGCATCTCCTACCTGACCATCGAGCACGCGGGGCCGATTCCCCTGGAACTGCGCCCGCTGATGGGCAACCGCATCTACGGCTGCGACGACTGCCAGCTGATCTGCCCCTGGAACAAGTACGCGCAGCGCAGCGTGCTGCCGGATTTCGCGCCGCGCCCCGGCATGAGCGGGGGCGCATTGCTGGAGCTGCTGGCCTGGAGCGAGGCTGAGTTTTTGCAGCGCACCGAGGGCAGCCCGATCCGGCGCATCGGCCACGAGCGCTGGCGGCGCAACATCGTGGTGGCCCTGGGAAATGCCTTGCGCGTGGCGCATGACCCTGCGATAGTCGTGGCACTGCAGGGGCAGCTGGCGCAGGGCAGTGCGCTGGTGGCAGAGCACGCCGCCTGGGCCCTGGCCCAGCAGCGGGACCCGTGGGCCCCCGCGTGAATGACGGAGCAGGAACATGACCATTCAATACACCTACGTCTCGCCCCAGTTGCCCGAAAACAAGATGCGCATGTACCCGACGAAGGTGATCAACATCATCGGCGGTCCAGGCTGCGAGAAGTCGCTGTTCACTGCTGCCATCATCCTGTACCTGCATCTGCACCACAAGACGGTGGAGCTGATCCCGGACTACGCCAAATCGCTGGTGTGGCAAAAAGACTACGAGGCCCTGCGCAATCAGTACAAGATCGCCCAGCAGCAGTTCCACATGCTGGAGCTGCTCGACGGCCAGGTGCAGTACCTGGTGGGCGAATGCTCGCTGCCGCAGATCCTCTACTACAACGAGTTCTACCCCGACAACATCTGCGACACGGGCAAGACGCGCAAGCAGATCCTCGAGTGGTACAAGCAGCACAACAACGTCAACATCATGGTCGAGCGCGGCGAGCGCAAGTACATCCACACGGGGCGTTTCCAGGACGAGGAACAGGCCAAGGAGGTGGACCGCGGCATGCGCGCCCTGCTGCGCCGCGAAGGCATAACGTACACCCCGCTCAAACCCGAGCTCGAGGCCATCCACGCCTTCATGGCGGAACTGCTCAAGCCCTGAGCGTGTTTTCCTAACGCAGCACGCCCAGCGCGAACGACAGGCTGGCCACCCCCAGCAGGGTGGACAGGGTGACCAGGCCGGCCACATAAGCGCCGTCATAGCCCATGCGCGCGGCCAGCACGTAGCAGCTGGAGGCCGTGGGCAGGGCCGAGAAGGCCAGCAGGATGGTGGTCTGCACCGGGCTCAGGCCGAAGGCCAGGGACAGGCCCAGCGCGATCAGCGGCAACAGCAGGTGCTTGATGGCCAGCACGGCCACGGCCAGCACCTTGCCCTTGCCCAGGCTGGAAAAACGCAGGCCGGCACCGGCTGCCATCAGGCCCAGCGCCAGCGAGGCGGCGCCGATGCGGCTGAGCGTGGGGTCGGCCCAGGCCGGAATGCGCAGGCCCAGCACGTTGGCGACCAGCCCCGACACGGTGGCGATGATCAGCGGGTTGCGCAGCAGTTCGCGCCCCACGCTGCGCTGCGCGTGGCGCGCCATGGGCCACACGGCGCCCACGTTGAACAGCGGCACGCAGAAACCGATCAGCACGGCCAGCAGCAACAGGCCTTGCGGGCCTGCCAGGCGCTCGGCCAGGGCCAGGCCGATGAAGGAGTTGAAGCGGAAGGCCACCTGGGTGCTGGCCGCGTGCAGGCGCGTGTCGATGTGGCGGCCGATCCAGGGCAGATGGGGCAGGGCATAGGCCAGGGCGATGCCGATGATGCCCATGCTCAGGCCCGCGCCGATCAGGCTGGAGGCGGCGCCCAGGTCCAGCGGGCTGCGCACGATGCTGTGGAACAGCAGCACCGGGAAGAGGAAATAGTAGACCAGGATCTCGACCTGGTCCCAGACCGGCCGGTTCAGCGCCGTGTAGCGGCAGACCAGATAGCCGCACAGGATGAGGGAGAAATCGGGGAAAAGCAGCTGGGCGTAGTTCACCGACCGAGAATACCAGCGAACCGCCCGTCGGCCCGCTCGCGCAGCGTGTCAGCCGCCCGCCGCTGCGGAACGTTAAGCACCCATGAAAAAACGCCTTGTTTCCACCTTGCTGGCCCTGGGCTGCGCCCTGGCCGGTGCCCCCACGCACGCGGCCATGCTGGAGGGCCTGCGTTTCGACGACACGGTGCGTCTGGGCAGCCGCGAATTGCAGCTCAATGGCCTGGGCGTGCGCGCGGCCTACATCTTCAAGGCCTTTGTGGCGGCGCTCTACGTGCCGCAGAAGACGGCCGCACCGCAAGCCATCCTGGACGAGGACGGTCCCCGGCGCCTGCAGCTGCGCATGCTGATGGCGGTCGACTCCGGTGAGATCAAGAAAGCCCTGGTCCGGGGCATGCGCAAGAACGTGAATGACGCCGAATGGGCGGCCATGCAGGTCCGCGTGGACCAGTTTGCGCGCACGATCGACACCATTGGCGTGGCGCGTGAGGGCGACACCATCAACCTCGACTACTTGCCCGGGCAGGGCCTGCAACTGGCCGTCAACGACGTGTCGCGCGGCCCGGCCATCGCCGGGGCCGATTTCTACCAGGCGCTGCTGGAGATCTTCGTCGGTCCCAACCCCGTGGATACCCGACTTAAAAAGGGGCTGCTGGGGCAATAGAATCGGGCATCTCTCACCGATACAGGAGTTGTTCCCATGCAGCGTCGTGCCCTCTTTGCCCTCAGCCTGCTGGCTGCCGCCGGTAGCGCCTTTGCCCAAGGCTATCCCAACAAGCCGGTCAAGCTGCAGGTGCCCTTTGCACCCGGCGGCACCACCGACATCATCGCGCGCGTGATCTCCGAGCCGCTGGGCAAGGCCCTGGGCCAGCCCGTGGTGGTCGAGAACAAGGCCGGTGGCGGTGGCGTGGTGGGTGCCAACGAGACAGCCAAGTCTGCGCCGGATGGCTACAGCCTGGGCATGGCCACCGTGTCCACCACGGCTGCCAACCCCGCCATCAACCCGAAGATGCCGTACAACGTGCTGACGGACTTCACCTCCGTCATCAACATTGCCGCCACGCCCAACATCATCGCGGTGCATCCGAGCTTCCCGGCCAAGGACTTCAAGGGTTTCCTGGCTGAACTGAAGAAGTCCCCCGGCAAGTACTCCTATGCCTCGTCGGGTACCGGCGGCATCGGCCATCTGCAGACCGAGCTGTTCAAGAACCAGACCGGCACCTTCATGACGCACATTCCCTACCGGGGTGCGGGCCCGGCCCTGAACGACACGGTGGCCGGCCAGGTGCCGATCATCTTCGACAACCTGCCCTCGGCCCTGCCGTTCATCCAGAGCGGTCGCCTGGTGCCCATCGTGGTTGCCGCGCCGCAGCGCCTGGCCGTGCTGCCCAACGTGCCGACGTTCAAGGAAGTGGGTCTGGAGCCGGTGAACCGCATGGCCTACTACGGCATCCTCGCGCCCAAGGGCCTGCCCAAGGACATCGTGGACAAGATCAACGCGGCCACCCGCCAGGTGCTGCAGGACCCGGCCGTGCGCAAGCGCATCGAGGACACCGGTTCCCTGATCGTGGCCAACACGCCCGAGCAGTTCGCTGCCCAGATGAAGGCCGAGTACGAGGTCTACAAGAAGGTGGTCGACACCGCCGGTCTCAAGCTCGAGTAAGCGCGCAGGCAGGGCATGGATGCCTCGTCCATCGATGCCTTCGTCGACGCCCTGTGGCTGGAGGAAGGCCTGTCACGCAACACGCTGACGGCCTACCGCCGTGACCTCACGCTCTACGCCCGCTGGCTCAGCGCCCGCGGGCGTACGCTTTTGGAGACCACGGAACACGACATCAACAGCTACTTCTCCGAGCGGCACGCGGCCACGCGTGCCACCACGGCCAACCGCCGCCTGACAGTCTTCAAGCGTTACTTCCGCTGGGCCCTGCGCGAACGCAGCATCCAGGCCGATCCCACGCTGCGCCTGCAGGCCGCCCGGCAGCCCCTGCGCGTGCCCAAAACCTTGACGGAAGCCCAGGTGGAGGCCCTGCTGGCCGCGCCTGGCGAGGAAACGCCGCTGGCCGTGCGCGACCGCACCATGCTGGAGCTGATGTACGCCAGTGGCCTGCGCGTGAGCGAGCTGGTAGGCCTGAAGACCTTCAACGTCAGCCTGTCCGAGCACGTGCTGCGGGTTTTCGGCAAGGGCAACAAGGAGCGCCTGGTGCCCTTCGGCGAAGTGGCCGCTGCCTGGCTGCAGCGTTACCTGCAGGAGGCGCGCCCGGCCCTGCTGGGGGGGAAGCAGACCGATGACCTCTTCGTCACCCTGCGTGGCACACGCGCCGGCGAGGCCATGTCGCGTGTGATGTTCTGGATGATCGTGAAAAAGCATGCACTGGCCGCCGGCATCACGGCGCCGCTGTCGCCGCACACCCTGCGCCACGCCTTTGCCACCCACCTGCTGAACCATGGTGCCGACCTGCGCGCCGTGCAGATGCTGCTGGGGCATGCCGACATTTCGACCACGACCATCTACACCCACGTGGCGCGCGAGCGCCTCAAGTCGCTGCACGCGCAGCACCATCCGCGCGGTTAGCGCCCATCTGCCTGAGACCTGTCCATGATCACCGTCCACCACCTCGAAGCCTCACGCTCGCAGCGCATCCTCTGGTTGCTCGAAGAGCTGGGCCTGCCCTATGAGCTCAAGGTCTATGCGCGCGACCCGCGCTCGCGGCTGGCGCCGCCCGAGCTCAAGAAGGTCCATCCGCTGGGCAAGTCACCCGTGATCACCGACGGCGATGAGACCATCGCCGAGTCTGGCGCCATCATCGAGTACCTGGCCGAACGCTATGGCGCCCAGGCTGGCGCCGAGCTGACACAGCTGGTGCCCAGGCCGGCAACGCCGGCGCACCGCCAGTGCCGCTTCTGGATGCACTACGCGGAAGGTTCGCTGATGAACTGGCTGGTGATGAAGCTGGTTTTCATGAGCATCCCGCGCCAGCCCATGCCCTTTTTCGTGAAGCCCATCGCGCGCCAGCTCTGCGCCAAGGTCATCGAACGGCTGATCGAACCCAATGTGCAGGGCTCGCTGGCCTTCATGGAAGACCATCTTTCTCGCAACAGCTGGTTCGCCGGCGAGGCGCTGAGCATCGCGGATTTCCAGATGAGCTTCGCCGTGGAGGCCGTGCTCACGCGCGGCACGGACACCGCGCCCTATCCGCATGTGCGGGCTTTCCGCGACCGCATCAACGCGCGTCCGGCCTACCAGCGCGCACTGCAACGCGGCGGCCCGGTGATCGCGAAGTTCTAGGCCGAGGCCGGGTCCAGGTTCTCGGCCCAGCTCAGGGCCTGCAGATGGGCCCAGTTGACCTGGTGGTTGGAGAGGTGCAGCTGGTTGGCGGCGTGGGCAAAGGCGGCTTCGTCGGCCGACTCGCAGGCCAGGGTCAGCTCCAGGAAGGGCGCGAACATGCCCTTGCGCTGCAGCAGTGCGTCCGTCACATGGGACGACAGCGAGATCGATTCCAGCGCCTGGTCCATGGGCAGGCCCAGCATGGTGTCCAGCAGCGAGAACACGCCGACCACGAAGGCGTCGTCGGCCTCTTCGGGCGGCAGCAGTTCGGCCGCCAGCAGTTCCATCAACCGGCCGCGCACCACGGCCATCTGGCCCACGGCCGGCGCGGTGCCACCCACGCGCGAGGTGGTCATCAGCAGCGCAGCCCAGCGGAACAGCTTCTGCATGCCCAGGATCATCACCGCGTGGCGGAAGGAGGTGATCTCGCAACTCAGGCCAAAACCGGCCGAGTTGATGAAACGCAGCAGGTTGAAGGACAGCGTGGGGTCACGCTTGAGCAGCGCCTCGATCTCGCCCACCTCGGCCTGGCGGCGCACCAGGTTGATGAGCTGGATGATGTTGGCCTGCGCAGGCCGCAGGGTCTGGCCCTTGACCAGCACTGGCGTGGCGAACCAGTAACCCTGGAACAGCCTGATGCCGTGTTGCGCCGCCAGCTCGTGCTGCGCCGCGGTCTCCACCTTTTCTGCAATCAGCCTGGCCGTGCTGTGTTTCTGCGCGAACTTCACCAGTGGCTCGATCAGTTCGGGCTTGAGCTGCGACATGTCGAGCTTGATGTAACTCGCCAGCGGCAGCCAGGCGGCATAAGGACGTGTGAGCATGGTCTGGCTGAAGGCCAGGCGAAAGCCCTTGCGTTTCACCTCCATCAGCTTCGGCAGGCGGGCCTCGATCTCGGCCGGGCTGTTTCCGTCCAGCGGCGGAATCTCCAGCACCACACGCTCGGGGTGGATCAGCTCCAGGTGCCGCCCTGCCAGGCTCTCGTGCGTGCAGTTGATGAACATGGTCTTGCGCCCCATGAGCGCCTGGTGCTCGGCGTGCGAGAGCACGTTGAACAGCAACTCGGCGTCACTGGCGGCGGTGTGCGCCTGGGCGCCCAGCGAGCGGTCGTAGAGCTCGTAGCCGATGACGTTGCGCGCCTCGTCCAGGATGGCCTGGCGGGCAATGGCGGTCTGGTCGCCGGTGAGCGGCTGATCGGGGGCTGCGGTGGGGGTGGACATGGCGGCTCTTGGGATGATCCATGTGATTCTAGGGGGATAATTTCAGCACCATGGAACTGCGCGCACGCTGCCTCGAACTGCTGGCCCTGGCCGATCCCGTGGCCAAGGCCGTCGGTGTCAACGCGCTGGACCGCACCGGCGCTATCGACTGTGCTCGTGAGTTCGCCGAACCGCCCGGCGTGCCCGGTCGTAGCGCGCGCCCGCCCTTGCTGCCCCACACCCAGATCAAGACCGGCTCGCTCGCCACCCCGCGCGGCCACGCGGCCCTGGTGCATTCCATCGTGCACATCGAGCGTAACGCCATCGACCTGGCCCTGGACATCTGCTGGCGCTTTGCCGGCCTGCCCGAGGCCTTTTACCGCGACTGGCTGCAGGTGGCCTTCGAGGAGGCCTATCACTTCACGCTCTTGCGCAACCACCTGCTGACGCTGGGCTTCGATTACGGTGACTTCCCGGCACATGACGGGCTGTGGTCCATGGCGGAGCGCACGCGCGGTGATTTGCTGGCGCGGGTCGCGCTGGTGCCGCGTACGCTGGAGGCGCGGGGGCTGGATGCCTCACCGGCGGTGAAGACCAAGCTGGTTTCCATTGGGGATCACCGGGCCGGGGAGATCCTGGACATCATCTTGCGGGATGAGATTGGGCATGTTGCTACGGGTAATCGCTGGTATGCGTGGGCTTGTTCGCAGCGGTCTCTCGATCCTGTGGCGACTTATGCGGAGCTGGTGGTGAAGTACGAGGCGCCTAAGTTGAAGAAGCCGTTTAATCTGGATGCGCGGCGGGCGGCAGGCTTTACTGATGCAGAGCTGTCTGTCTTACAGGCGGACTGAGTTTGTTTTCAGTTGATGGCCTCGCTGGCGAGTCGTTGCTGGGATGTGCGCCCGGCAACGCACACCCGTTACCCATGTCTTCGGTCCATACAGCGAAGCAAGTGAAAGTGAGTCGCCCGCCGGGGCGAGACCCGGCTTGCGACGCCCACAAGCCCGCAGCCAACGAAGGAAAACCAAGCCTCTTTACAATCAAAGGCATCCCCCAATAGAGACAAGAAAATGGCCCTCTACGAACTTGACGGCAAATCCCCCAAGCTGGGCAAAAACGCCTACGTCGCCGACAGCGCCCAAGTCATCGGCAAGGTGACCCTGGAAGAGAACGTCAGCGTCTGGTTCGGCACCGTCATCCGCGGTGACAGCGAACACATCCACATCGGCCGCAATTCCAACATCCAGGACGCCAGCGTGCTGCATGCCGACGAAGGCGTGCCGCTCGTCCTGGGCGAGAACGTGTCGGTGGGTCACCAGGTCATGCTGCACGGCTGCACCGTGGGTGATGGCTCGCTGATCGGTATTGGCGCCATCGTGCTCAACCACGCCAAGATCGGCAAGAACTGCCTGGTGGGCGCGGGCGCACTGGTGACCGAGGGCAAGGAATTTCCCGATGGCTCCATGATCCTGGGCAGCCCGGCCAAGGCGGTGAAGCAGCTCAGCCCCGAGCAGATCGCCGGTCTGCAGCGTATCGCCCAACATTACATCGACAACGCCGAGCGCTTCCGCAAGGGTTTGAAGAAGATCGACTGAAGCCGTGTCCGAACTCCACAAATTTCTTTTCGAAGGTCTGCCGGTGCGCGGCATGATCGTGCGCCTGACCGATGCCTGGACCGAGATCCTCAAGCGCCGCGCCGACAGCAGTACCGGGGCTTATGCGCCGCCGGTGCAGGCCCTGCTGGGCGAGATGGCCGCGGCCGGGGTGCTGATGCAGTCCAACATCAAATTCGACGGCGCGCTCATCCTGCAGGTTTTTGGCGATGGCCCGGTCAAGTTGACTGTGGTCGAGGTGCAGTCCGACCTCAGCCTGCGCGCCACCGCCACGGTACAGGGGGCGGTGCCCGACGATGCCGGCCTGCCGGCCATGCTCAATGTGCGGGGCCTGGGGCGCTGCGCGGTGACCCTGGACCCGCAGGGACGCCAGCCGGGGCAGCAGCCCTACCAGGGCGTGGTGCCGCTGTCCGATGCCGATGGGCATTCCGTGCACAACCTGTCCCAGGCCTTGCAGCTCTACATGCGCCAGAGCGAGCAACTCGACACGGTGCTGGTGCTGGCCGCCGACGACAAGGTGGCCGCGGGCCTGCTGATCCAGCGCCTGCCCATCGAGGGCATGGGCAACCTGGCCGGTCAGCAGCCGGCCGAGGCCGAGCTCTACGAAGCCGAGATGCTGGAGCACTACAACCGCATCGCCACCCTGGCGTCCAGCCTCAAGCGCGAGGAGCTGCTGACACTGGACGTGGAGACCATCCTGCGCCGCCTGTTCTGGGAGGAGAAGCTGCAGCGTTTCATGCCGCATGCCGGCGAAACCGCGCCGCGTTTTGCCTGCACCTGCAGTCGCGAGCGTGTGGGTCGCATGATCCAGGGTCTGGGCGAGACCGAGGCCCGCGAGATCCTGGCCGAGCGCGGCGTGATCATGGTGGACTGCGAGTTCTGCGGTGCCAACTACCGCTTCGACACCATCGACACCGCCCAGCTGTTCACGACGGCTGGCGACCAGCCGCCTTCGACTTCAGCAATCCAGTGAAAAGCTGGAATTCACAGTCCGGGTCTGCGCAGCGTTCGCAAGGCCCGGTCCAGCGCGGCGGCGGGCCGTCCTGCGGGGTGATCAGGCGCAGCGCGGCGCGCAGGCGCTGCGTGCCGAGCCCGTACACCACACCATAGGCTACGCCGGCTGAGGCCAGTTGCGCACGCAGGTGGGCATCCGCCGCCTGTTGTGCGGCCACGCCGCCCGGCAGGTCCAGGCCCATGAGCAGGACATGCGCGTAGCTGCCAGGTTTCAGTGTTTCAGGGGAGGGGGCGTCGCTGACCTGCAGCTCGGGCAGGTGCCGGGCCAGCTCCTGGGCCAGGCGGGTTTTGCCGGTCGCGGTGGCGCCGACGACGGCGATCTTCATCACGGCCTTATTTGGCGATCTGGACGTAGATCTCGTTGGGCTTGACCATGCCCAGTTCGAGCCTGGCCTTTTCTTCGACCATCTCCAGGCCCTCGCGCAGGTCCTGCACGTCGGCCACCAGCCGGTCGTTGACCAGCTGGGCCTGCGCATTCTTCTGCTTCTGCGCTTCGAGCTCAAGCACCATGCGGTTCACATTGGGCACGCTGCCCCGGCCAAACCAGAGCTGCGCGTGCAGGACCACGAGCAGGGTGATCAGGATGGCCGGGACGATGCGTGCGCCCATGCGGTCGATTACTTCAGGTTATAAAAAGCCGAGCGTCCGGGATAGACGGCGATCTCGCCCAGGTCTTCCTCGATGCGCAGCAGCTGGTTGTACTTGGCCATGCGGTCCGAACGGCTGAGCGAGCCGGTCTTGATCTGGCCGGCGTTGGTGCCCACGGCGATGTCGGCAATGGTGCTGTCCTCCGTCTCGCCCGAGCGGTGGCTGATGACGGCGGTGTAGCCCGCGCGCTTGGCCATCTCGATGGCGGCAAAGGTCTCGCTCAGGGTGCCGATCTGGTTGATCTTGATCAGGATCGAGTTGGCGATGCCCTTGTCGATGCCTTCCTTCAGGATCTTGGTGTTGGTGACGAAGAGGTCGTCGCCCACGATCTGCACCTTCTTGCCGAGGCGATCGGTCAGGATCTTCCAGCCGTCCCAGTCGCCTTCGGCCATGCCGTCCTCGATGCTGATGATGGGGTACTTGTCGCACCAGGTGGCCAGCATGTCGGTCCACTCGGTGGCGGACAGCACCAGGCCTTCGCCTTCGAGGTGGTACTTGCCGTCCTTGTAGAACTCGCTGGCGGCGCAGTCCAGGCCCAGGGCGATCTGCTCGCCGGCGGTGTAGCCTGCCTTGTCGATGGCTTCCAGGATCAGCAGGATGGCCGCTTCATGGTTGGCCACGCTGGGGGCGAAACCGCCTTCGTCGCCGACCGAGGTGGGCATGCCCTTGTCGTGCAGGATCTTCTTGAGCGCGTGGAAGACCTCGGCGCCGTAACGCAGGGCTTCGCGGAAATTGGGCGCGCCGATCGGCAGCAGCATGAACTCCTGCAGGTCCAGGTTGTTGTTGGCGTGCGCGCCGCCGTTGATGACGTTCATCATGGGCACGGGCATCTGCACGGCGTTCATGCCGCCGAAATAGCGGTACAGCGGCAGGCCGGCTTCTTCGGCGGCGGCGCGGGCCACGGCCATGGAGACGGCCAGCATGGCGTTGGCGCCCAGGCGGCTCTTGTTCTCGGTGCCGTCCAGGTCGATCAGGGTCTTGTCCAGGAAGGCCTGCTCGGAGGCGTCCAGGCCCAGCACGGCTTCGCTGATCTCGGTGTTGATGTGCTCGACGGCCTTGAGCACGCCCTTGCCCAGGTAACGGTTCTTGTCGCCGTCGCGCAGCTCGATGGCTTCGCGCGAGCCGGTGGAGGCGCCCGAGGGCACGGCAGCGCGGCCCATGGTACCGGATTCCAGCAGGACGTCGCATTCGACGGTGGGGTTGCCTCGGCTGTCCAGGACTTCGCGTCCGACGATATCAACAATAGCGCTCATGCTTACCTTTCGATTTCGATTGTGAGAGGGGTGTTCAAACGATGGGGGCGGCCACGCCCTCCACCAGAATCATGTTGAAGAACTGGGTGGCACCGGCGCGCTTGGCGCGGGCCTGACGGTACATCTCACCGTCATAGAAGGCCTTGGCTTGCTCGAAGCCGGGAAAGCGCAGCATGGCCACACGGGCCGGCTGCCAGTCGCCTTCCATCACCTCGAAGCGGCCCCCACGCACCAGGTACTCACCGCCCGCCGCCTTCACCGCCGCCGGGGCCTCGGCCATGTACTGCTTGTACTGCGCCATGTCGGAGATCTGCATGTCGACGATGATGTAGGCGGGGGGCATGGGGCGATGGGCTGGCTCAGGCGCCGAAGTTGTTTTCCAGGAAACCGCTGCGCTTGGCCACGTCGTCCAGCGCCACCAGCGTTTCCAGCAGGGCTCTCATGTGCTTGAGCGGCACGGCGTTGGGGCCGTCGGACCAGGCCTGCTCAGGGTTGGGATGGGTTTCCATGAAGAAGCCCGCGACGCCCACGGCCGCGCCAGCGCGGGCCAGTACGGGCACCATCTCGCGTGCGCCGCCGCTGGTGGTGCCTTGGCCGCCAGGTTTTTGCACAGAGTGGGTCACGTCAAACACCACGGGCGCGCCGGACTTGCGCATCTCGGCCAGGCTGGTCATGTCGGCCACGAGGTTGTTGTAGCCAAAGCTGACGCCGCGCTCGCAGGCCAGAAAGCGATCCGGGTCCAGGCCCGCTTCAACCGCGGCCGCGCGGGCCTTGTCGATCACGTTCTTCATGTCCCAGGGCGCGAGGAACTGGCCCTTCTTGATGTTCACCGGCTTGCCCGACTTGGCCACGGCGTGGATGAAGTCGGTCTGACGGCAGAGGAAAGCCGGGGTCTGCAGCACGTCGACCACGCTGGCGACTTCGGCCACCTGCGATTCGTCATGCACGTCGGTGAGGACGGGCAGGCCGGTCTGGCGGCGCACCTCGTCCAGGATCTTCAGGCCGGCCTCCAGCCCCAAGCCGCGCTTGGTCGCACCCGAGGAGCGGTTGGCCTTGTCGAAGGAGCCCTTGTAGATCAGGGGGATGCCCAGCGACGTGCAGGTTTCCTTGAGCTGGCCTGCCACGTCAATGGACATCTGCAGCCCTTCGATGGAGCAGGTGCCGGCGATCAGGAAAAAGCGCTGGTCGAGACCGACGTCGAAGCCGCAGAGTTTCATGTGGGGTGTCCTTAGGCGACGGCTTTGAGGTTCTTGTTCTTGCCCGCACCCTGGTGCTCCAGCGCGGCCTTGACGAAGGCATTGAACAGCGGGTGGCCGTTCCAGGGGGTGGACTTGAACTCGGGGTGGAACTGCACGCCGACGAACCAGGGGTGGGCGCTTTGCGGCAACTCGACGATCTCGGTCAGCTGCTCGCGCTGCGTGAGGGCTGAGATCACCAGGCCGGACTTGCGCAGCGTGTCCAGGTAGTTGACATTGGCTTCATAACGATGGCGATGCCGTTCGGTCACCACGTCGCCGTAGATCTGGTGCGCCAGCGTGCCGGAGGCCACGTCGGAACTCTGGGCGCCCAGGCGCATGGTGCCGCCGAGGTCGGAGTTGGCGTCGCGGGTCTTGATGGTGCCGTCGGCGTCCTTCCACTCGGTGATCAGCGCGATCACCGGGTGCTGGCAATGCGGCTCGAACTCGGTGCTGTTGGCGTCCTTGAGGCCGGCCACGTGGCGGGCGAATTCGATGGTGGCGACCTGCATACCCAGGCAGATGCCCAGGTAGGGCACTTTGTGCTCACGGGCGTAGCGGGCGGTGCTGATCTTGCCTTCGATGCCACGCTTGCCGAAGCCGCCCGGAACCAGAATGGCGTCGTACTTGGCCAAGCGGGGGAGGGTCTCGTCGGTGATGGTCTCGGAATCGACGTGCTCGATCTTCACGCGCACGTGGTTGCGCATGCCAGCGTGTCGCAGCGCCTCGTTGACCGACTTGTAGCTGTCGGTCAGGTCCACATACTTGCCGACCATGGCAATCGTGACCTCGCCCTTCGGGTGCTCGGTCTCGTAGACCAGCGAGTCCCAGCGCTTGAGGTTGGCCGGCGGGGTGTTCAGGCGCAGCTTGTCGCAGATCAGGCCGTCCAGGCCCTGCTCGTGCAGCACGCGCGGGACCTTGTAGATGGTGTCCACGTCGGGCATGGAGATCACGCCCCACTCCGGCACGTTGGTGAAGAGCGAGATCTTGTCGCGCTCGTCGTCGGGAATCGGGCGGTCGGCGCGGCACAGCAGCGCGTCGGGCTGGATGCCGATCTCGCGCAGCTTCTGCACCGTGTGCTGGGTTGGTTTGGTCTTGAGCTCGCCGGCAGCGGCGATCCATGGCACGTAGGTCAGGTGCACGAAGGCGGCGTTGTTCGGCCCCAGGCGCAGGCTGAGCTGGCGCACGGCTTCGAGGAAGGGCAGGGACTCGATGTCGCCCACGGTGCCGCCGATCTCGACGATGGCCACATCCACCGCCTCGGGGGTGTCGTAGCCGGCGCCGCGCTTGATGTACTCCTGGATCTCGTTGGTGACGTGCGGGATGACCTGCACCGTCTTGCCCAGGTAGTCGCCGCGGCGCTCTTTCTCGAGCACGCTCTTGTAGATCTGGCCGGTGGTGAAGTTGTTGGTCTTCTTCATGCGCGTTTCGACGAAACGCTCATAGTGGCCCAGGTCCAGGTCGGTCTCGGCACCGTCGTCGGTCACGAACACCTCGCCGTGCTGGAAGGGCGACATCGTTCCCGGGTCGACGTTCAGATAGGGATCGAGCTTGATGAGGGTGACTTTGAGGCCCCGCGATTCCAGGATCGCGGCCAAGGACGCTGAGGCGATTCCCTTGCCCAGGGAGGACACCACACCGCCGGTGACGAAGACGAATTTGGTCATGTCAGGTTCGGACGCGGGTCCGAGGAGGTGGTAAAGCGAGATTATAGGCTTGCAGGCGTGACAGCCCTTCTGTGGGACTGAAAGTGCCGGCCAAACTGTTACATTGCGGGCCATGAACGACTTGGCTGGAAAACACATCGTCCTGGGACTGACCGGGGGCATCGCCTGCTACAAGGCGGCCGAGCTCTGCCGCGCCCTGATCAAGGAAGGCGCCACGGTGCAGGTGGTGATGACCGAGGCGGCCGGCCAGTTCATCACGTCCGTGACGATGCAGGCCCTGTCGAACCGGCCGGTCTACCACTCGCAATGGGACCCGCGCGAGACCAACAACATGGCGCACATCAATCTCAGCCGTGAGGCCGACGCCATCCTGATCGCCCCGGCCAGTGCCGATTTCATGGCCAAGCTGCTGCACGGCCGGGCCGACGACCTGCTCAGCCTGATGTGCCTGGCGCGCCCGATCGACCAGGTGCCGCTGCTGGTGGCACCGGCCATGAACCGCGAGATGTGGGCCAACCCGGCCACCCAGCGCAATGTGGCCCAGCTCCGGGCCGACGGCGCCCATGTGTTCGCGGTGGGCAGCGGTGACCAGGCCTGCGGCGAGACGGGCGACGGCCGCATGCTGGAGCCGCAGGAGTTGCTGGAGGAGGTGATTGTCTTCTTCGCAGGCAAGAGCCTGCGCGGCCAGCGCGTGTTGGTGACAGCTGGCCCGACCTACGAGGCCATCGACCCGGTGCGTGGCATCACCAACCTCTCCAGCGGCAAGATGGGTTTTGCCATCGCGCGCGCGGCGCGCGAGGCCGGTGCCGAGGTGGTCCTGGTGGCCGGCCCGGTGCACCTGCCCACGCCGCGCGGTGTGCGCCGCATCGACGTGCGCTCGGCGCGCGACATGCAGCAGGCGGTGGACGCCGAGGTGACGATTGCTACTGTTTTTGTAGCAACGGCGGCGGTGGCCGACTGGCGCCCGGCGAATGCTGCCGAGCAGAAGATCAAGAAGGACGGTTCCGGCCAGCCGCCAGTGCTGGCCTTCGTCGAGAACCCCGACATCCTGGCCGGCGTGGCGCAGGGCGCGCGCGCGAAAAGCGGCGCGCTCTACTGCGTGGGCTTTGCGGCCGAGAGCCACGACCTGCTGGCCAACGCCCAGGCCAAGCTGGCGCGCAAGGGCGTGCCCCTGCTGGTGGGCAATATCGGCCCGGCCACCTTTGGTCAGGACGACAACGCCCTGTTGCTGGTCGATGCCCACGGCACGATCGAGTTGCCGCGTGCAAGCAAGATCGATCTCGCGCGCCAGTTGGTTGCCGAGATCGCCCGCAGGCTGGGCCGGAAGACCTGATTTCCCCTGAACGACACCATGAACATCGACGTCAAGATTCTTGATCCGCGTATGGCGGATCAGTTGCCGGCTTACGCCACCCCCGGCAGCGCCGGCCTGGACCTGCGCGCCTGCCTCAACGAGGCCGTGACCCTGCAGCCCAATGCCTGGCAGCTGATCCCCACGGGCATAGCCATCCACCTCGCCGATCCGGCTTATGCCGCACTGATCCTGCCGCGCTCGGGTCTTGGCCACAAGCATGGCATCGTGCTGGGCAATCTGGTGGGTCTGATCGACAGCGACTACCAGGGGCAGCTCATGGTTAGCGCCTGGAACCGCAGCCCCACGGCCTTCACCATCGAGCCGATGGAGCGCATCGCCCAACTCGTCATCGTGCCGGTGCTGCAGGCGCAGTTCAATGTGGTCAGCGAGTTCCCCGCCGCCACCGAGCGTGGCGCGGGTGGCTATGGTTCGACCGGGAAGCGTTGATCACCCCCGTCACGGCTCACTGCGTGTAGCCCCCTCTCCCCCTAGGGGGACAACCCCAGTGGCCCGGCAAAGCCGGTTCCACGGGGTTCCTGGGTTAAGTGACGGCAAGCGTGAGGCTGCAGTTAGTGCAGCTGATCGTTGCCCGGGCCCTGCTCGTGCAAGGGAGCAATCCGGAAGAAGCCTGTGCCGGCCGTGCCACGGCCGATTTCCTCTTCGGTGGCCTCGCGCACGCTCTCGACCTTGAGCATCAGGCGCAGCGCGATGCCGGCCAGTGGGTGGTTGCCGTCGAGCACCACGTGCTCGGGATAGATCTCGGTGACGGTGTAGAGCGCATCTTTCGGAGCCTCGGGGTTGCAGCCAACCGGCAGGGCGGTGCCCTCGAGGGTCATGCCTTCTTCGAGTTCGGGCGGAAAGAGTTCGCGCTTTTCCAGGAAGAGCAGCTTTTCCTGGTAGTCGCCGAAGGCTTCCTCAGGTTCGAGTTGCAGCGCCACGGTGGCACCGACGCCATGGCCTTGCAGCGCGTCTTCTATTTTCTTGAACAGGTCATGCCCGCCGATCAGGAACTCCACCGGCTCGTCAAGCACGTCGAGTTCTTCGTTCAAGGTGTCCTTGAGCGTCCAGGTCAGGGCGACCACACATTGCTGATTGATATCCATAAGGCAGAATTGTCGCTCAACAAGCTCCCCCCGACTCTCGCTCACTTCGTGTAGCTCGCAGCCCCCTCAAGGGGCAACGCCAATGGCCCGGCCAAGCCGGTTTTACGGCGTTCCCGGTTTTGGGGCCATCGGCGCATATCCATTACAGTTTCTTCCCATGGACGTCAAACAATCTTTGCCCTTGCTGGGTGGCATCAGCCCCGAAGTCTTCATGAAGCGCTACTGGCACAAGAAGCCGCTGCTGGTGCGCCGGGCCATACCCGATTTCAAGGCGCCGATGCCGCGTAGCGCGCTGTTCGAGCTGGCCGCGCAGGAAGAGGTGGAGTCGCGCCTGGTCACGCTGCAGCGGCGTCGTGGCAAGGAGCATTGGGCCTTGCAACGCGGGCCGTTTGCGCGGCGCGCCCTGCCTGCGCTCAAGACGCCCGATTGGACCCTGCTGGTGCAGGGCGTGGACCTGCACAGCGATGCGATCCATGAGCTCATGAACCGTTTCCGCTTCATTCCCGATGCGCGGCTCGATGACCTCATGATCAGCTACGCCAGCGATGGCGGTGGCGTGGGGCCGCATTTCGACAATTACGACGTTTTCCTGCTGCAGGCGCATGGCCAGCGGCGCTGGCGCATCGGTCGCCAGCAGGACTTGAGCCTGCGTCCCAACATGCCGGTCAAGATCCTGGCAAATTTCCAGCCCGAGCAGGAGTTCGTGCTGGAGCCTGGTGACATGCTCTACCTGCCGCCGCACTACGCCCATGATGGCGTGGCCGTGGGCGGTGACTGCATGACCTATTCCATCGGCTTCCGTTCGCCCAAGGCCGGTGAGCTCGCGCAGGAGTTGCTGCAGCGCCTGGCCGAGGATGCGGCCGAGGCCGTGGGCGACACCTTTTACCGGGATCCGCGTCAGCCGGCCGTTCCGGCGCCGGCTGCCATGCCTGCCGACATGACGCGCTTCGCCCGGCAGGCCCTGCAGCAGGTGATGAAGGACCCGCTGACGCTGACGCGCGCCCTGGGCGAGACCCTGAGCGAACCCAAGGCCCATGTCTGGTTCGATGCGGGTGCCGTGCCCAGGGGGCGTTGGGGCGTGGCGCTGGACCGGCGCACCCGCATGCTCTATGACGCGCACCATGTGTTCATCAACGGCGAGAGCTACCGCGCCGCCGGCCGCGACGCCACGTTGATGCACAAGCTGGCCGACCAGCGTGGCCTGAGCGTTGCCGAAGTGGCAGGCGCCAGCGCCGCCGCGCGCGAATTGCTGCAGGCCTGGTGCGAGGATGGCTGGGCCCATGCCTGCTGAAGACAAGCTCCCCCCTGCGCTGCCACAGGGCCGCCTGAACGGGCGCAGCGTCTTTGTGCAGGCGGTACGCGATGCGCTGCAGACCGCCGCACGTGAGGGCTGGAAGGAGCTGATCCTGTGCGACGCCAACTATGCCGACTGGCCGCTGGGCGAGCGCGCCGTTGTCCAGTCGCTGCAGGCTTGGGCGCGCGGGGGGCGCCGCCTCACCATGCTTGCCATGGACTATTCGGGTCTGCCGCGCCAGCACCCGCGTTTTGTCACATGGCGCCAGACCTGGGACCACATCATCGAATGCCGGATCTGCCGCAGCAGCGACGTCCTGGCCTTTCCCAGCGTGCTCTGGAGCCCGGGCTGGGTGCTGCAGCGTATCGACGTCGAGCGCGACGTGCTGGTGTGCGACAGCGCTGCGCCCCGGCGGGTGGAATTGCGGCAGGTCCTGGACGAGTGGCGGCGCGACAGCACACCTGGTTTCCCGGCTTCAGTCCTGGGGCTCTAGCGCCTGCGCATGGCCCTTGGTTACCACTTAAGGGATTGCACCTATTTATTTCGCATGACGGGGTTGATTCCGCCATATAATTTTGGGCTAAGCGAGGCCCACACCAGTGGACTTGCTTGGCCAGTGCGGGTTGCCGTGCTGGCATGTCCCCCCGTCTCAACCTGCAAATAGATATACCAACATGAACAAGTCTCTCGTTCTGGCCGCCGTGATCGCCGCCGCTGCCCTGGCCGCCTGTGGCAAAAAAGAAGAAGCCGCTGCTCCCGCCGCTCCCGCTGTGGCTGCTCCCGCTCCCGCTGCTGACGCTTCGGCTCCTGCCGCTGCCCCCGCTCCGGCTGCCGACGCTTCGGCTCCCGCTGCTGCCCCGGCCCAGAAGTAATTCTTCGCCCGCATGAAAAAAGCCACCGTAAGGTGGCTTTTTTTTGGCCAGGCCCCCAAGGGGGCTGGTTGCGGTTCTCAGCGCAGGTCGTCGGTGATGACCTGCAGGATGCGCTGCGCGTTGGCCGACGCCTCAGGCGCCCCCTCGGCATTGAGGACGGACACCGTGCTGCTTTCGCCCTGGCCGCGCACCGTAATGCGGTATTTCTGCGGGGCCTTGTCCTTCGGACTGGCGCTGAACATGCGGCTGAAGAAGCCGGGCTCTTGCTGGCCGGGTGGGTTGGGCTCCACGTAACGCACGAAGTAGGTGCCCTGGCTGCGGTCGCGGTCCTCGACGGTGAAGCCGGTGCGGTCCAGCGTGAGGCCGACACGGCGCCAAGTCCGGTCAAAGCTTTCACTGACCAGCACCACGGGCTGGCCGTCGCGGCTGTCCAGGCGTGAGGTGCGACGCGGTGCCACGGCCGCCGTTTGCAGCTCGGCCTGCTGGCCCGTTGCCCCGAGCTTGATCATCAGGCGGCGCAGCATCTCCACTTCCATCTCGCTGTCCGGCGCGCGTGGTTGCCAGATGGTCTGGGTCTTGTCCGTATTTTTGTAGACCTCTTCCATGCCGCGGTGGCTGATGTAGATCTCGGTGCCACCGGCGGCGTTGCGCTCTAGCCGCGTGCGGTATTTGTCCAGCATGCCGGTCGAATACAGACCGTCTGCCAGCTTGCCCAGGGTGCGGCGGATGAAGTCCTGAGGCAGCTTGGCGCGGTTCTCCGCCCAGTCGGTTTCCATGATGCCCAGCTGGGCCTGCTCCAGGTTCAGGGCGAGGCCGGTTTCCTGCCAGAACTCCTTGACCAGGGGCCAGAGCTTTTCGGCGGGCTGGTCCACCACCAGCCAGCGTTGGCCACCGCTGCCCTCGACGCGGATGCCAGGGTAGCTGGTAACGGCGACGGCAGCGACGGCCGCTGCTGCGCTGCCCTGCGAGGCGCTCTGGTAACCGGTGGCGCTGACGGTACTGCCCGGCGTGGCGTAGCGGGTGTCACGCGGCAGCTGGGTCAGGTCCGGCGGGATGGACAGCGGGGGCGCCTTGGCGGCGGCTTTGTAGTCGACCTTGTCGCCATCCAGGGTGGAGCAGGCGACCAGCGCCAGCGGCAGGCCCAGCAGGGCCAGTTTCAAAACAAGCTTCACTGGCAGTTTCCTTGGGGAGCGGTTGGGTTCACAGCAGACCGGTGGCGCGCAGGGCCGCTTCGACCACAGGCTGGTTGGCCGGTGTCAGCGGCGTCATGGGCAGGCGCAGCGTGCCGCCGCAGCGGCCCAGGCGCTGCATGGCCCACTTGACCGGGATGGGATTGGGTTCGACGAAAAGTTGCTTGTGCAGCGGCATCAGCTTGAACTGGATCTCCATGGCGCGCTTGACGTCGCCGGCCATGGCGGCCACGCACAGCTCGTGCATCTGGCGCGGTGCCACATTGGCCGTCACGCTGATATTGCCTTGGCCGCCGCACAGCATCAGCGCCACGGCGGTCGGGTCATCACCCGAGTAGATTGCGAAGCCCTTGGGCACTTCGCGGATCAGCCATTGAGCGCGTTCGATGTTGCCAGTGGCTTCCTTGATGCCGACGATACCTGGCACCTGGGCCAGGCGCAGCACGGTGTCGTGCGCCATATCGGCCACGGTGCGGCCGGGCACGTTGTACAGCACCATGGGCAGGTCGCCCACGGCTTCGGCGATCGCCTTGAAGTGCAGGACCTGGCCCTCTTGCGTGGGCTTGTTGTAGTAGGGCACGACCTGCAGCTGGCAGTCGGCACCGACCTTCTTGGCAAACTTCGCCAGTTCGATGGCCTCGGCCGTGGAGTTGGCGCCGCAGCCTGCCATGATGGGTACCTTGCCCTTGGCCTGTTCGACCGAGACGCGGATGATCTCGCAATGCTCGTCGACGTTGACGGTGGGCGATTCGCCGGTCGTGCCGACCACGCCGATGCAGTCCGTGCCTTCGGCGACGTGCCAGTCGATCAGTTTGCGCAGCGTGGGGTAATCGACGCTACCGTCCTCGTGCAGGGGGGTGACGAGGGCCACGATGCTGCCGGTGATACGGCGGTTGGAGGAAGTCATGTCCGCGAATGTATAAGTTCAGGCTAAAGAAGGATTCTAACGAGGGCCAGCACCTACCCAGTGGGGCCAGGCCTCACAGGGGATAACGCGCCGGTGCGCCGTCCGTGGACAGGCTGCTGGCGCGGACCGCCACGATGCGTTGCACATAACGCTCGGGCGAGGCCAGATAACCGTCTTCATAAGCCACCACCCGCAAGGGGCGGCAGACGTCCAGCAGTTCGCCTGGCTGCAGCAGGAAGTCCGGGCGCGAGGGTTTGCCCACGGTCTCGTTGCCGGTGGCAAAGGTTTCGTACAGCAGCACACCGCCCGGCGCCAGGCTTTGCAGCAGCACCGGGAACAACGCACGCCAGAGGTAGTTGGTGACCACCACGGCGTCGAAGGTGCGGGGCTGGCCGTCCTGCAGCAGGGGCCAGGGACCGTTCTCGATGTCCGCGACCAGGGCGGTGCCCAGGGACGCCACGGCAGCGATCGCCTCGGGGGAGCGGTCCACGCCGGTGACGGCATGGCCGCGCCCGGCGAACCAGCGCAGGTGGCGGCCATGGCCGCAGGCCACGTCCAGCACCGTCCCGCCGGGGTGCACCAGATGGGTCCAGCGTTCCACCCAAAGTGAAGGCGCTTCGGTGCCATGCACGGCCGTGAGACTCATTTCGGCTTGACCTCGTCCTTGAGGGCGGCCAGGGCCATGCGTTCCACCAGGCAGGGGGCCAGCAGCTTGAGGTAACGACCCAGCTTGCCCTTGGTGCTCATCACTACTTCGCGCTGCCGCGCGTTCATGCCGTCCAGGATGAGGCGGGCGCAGACCTCCACGGGCATGGCATCGTCTTCCTTCAGGCCGCTGGAGCCGGCAGCCACGCCGGCCGCGTTGAGCCCGCGGTAGCGGATCTGCGTGGCCACCACACCTGGAAATGCCGTGGTCACGCTCACGCCGGCGGGCTTGAGCTCGGCGCGCAGCGCCTCGAAAAAGCCCGTCATTGCGAACTTGCTGGCGCTGTAGGCCGTGCGCCCCGGCACGCCCACCAGGCCGGCCAGGGAGGAGACGGCCACCACCTGGCCGCGGCTGGCCTTGAGATGGGGCAGGGCGGCGTGCGTGCACCAGACCGAGCCCCAGAGGTTCACGCGCATCAGGTCCTCGTACCAGCCCAGGTCCTCGGGCTGGACCTGTTCGAACAGGGCCTGGGCCGAGACGCCGGCGTTGTTGACGAGAGCATCCAGCCAGCCGAAGCGCTCCACGCTGCGCTCGATCAGGGCGCGGCACTGGGCCGGGTCGGTCACATCGGTGGGCACAACCAGCACTTCGCTGCCATGGCTGCGACATGCTCTGGCCACTTCTTCCAGCTGGGTTTCCTTGCGGGCGGCCAGCGCGAGGCCGGCCTCGCTGCCGTGCCGCTGCGCCAGCTGGCGAGCCAGTTCAGCGCCGATGCCGTCGGAGGCGCCAGTGATGATGAAAGTCTTCATGGTCATGGCATGGCAGTGTGCCACGCCCTCATGTCAGACGGATAAGGGATTGGCCTAGAAACAGGCCCAGAGCTGGTCGGCCAGGGTCAGCAGGAAGTCCGGCCGCGTGTAAAGCGCGAACACGGCCAGCAGCACGACCAGGGCCAGGGCCCAGGCCAGCAGTTGCTGCGACAGCTTCTTCATGCCTGGGCCGCCTGGGGCTGGCGCCGGATCGCCGCTTCGCGCACCGGCAGGTTGACCAGGGCCGCGGCCACGCCCAGGCCGATGGCGATGTACCAGACGATGTCGTAGCTGCCGGTCTTGTCGTAGAGGTAACCCCCCAACCAGACGCCCATGAACGAGCCGACCTGGTGGCTGAAGAAGACGAAGCCGCCGAGCATGGACAGATGGGCTACCCCGAAGATCTGGGCCACGATGGCGTTGGTGGGCGGCACCGTGGAGAGCCACAGCACCCCCATGACGGCCGAGAAGATGTAGACGCTCAGGGGGGTGAGCGGCGCCAGCAGGAAGAGCGTGATGGCGATGGAGCGGGCGAAGTAGATGAAGGCCAGGATGTTCTTCTTGGCCAGGCGCTGGCCCAGACTGCCCGCGATGTAGGTGCCAAAGACGTTGAACAGGCCGATCAGCGCCAGCGAATAGCTGGCCACCTGCGGGGAGAGGCCGTGGTCTTTCAGGTAGCTGGGCATGTGCACGCCGATGAACACCACCTGGAAGCCGCAGACGAAATAACCGGCCATCAGCAGCTGGAAGCTGCGGTAGGCGAAGGCCTCGCGCAGCGCCTGCAGGATGGACTGTTCGCGCTTCGGGGTCGTGCCTGCGGCAAAACCGGGTTCGTGCAGGCCCCAGGCCAGCGGGATGATGAGCAGAGCGGCCATGCCCAGCGCCATCAGGGCCTGCTGCCAGCCCAGGCTGCTGATCAGCCAGCCTTCGACCGGCACCATCAGGAACTGGCCGAAAGAGCCGGCCGCTGCCGCCACGCCCATGGCCCACGAGCGCTTCTCCAGGCTCACGTTGCGGCCGATCACCCCGTAGATCACGGCGTAGGTGGTACCGGCCTGGGCCACGCCGATCAGCACGCCGCAACTCAGGGTGAAGAGCAGAGGCGTGGGCGCGTTGGCCATGCCGATCAGGCCCAGGGCGTAGAGGATGGCGCCGGCGATGATGACCTTGAAGGCGCCGAACTTGTCGGCCAGCATGCCGGCGAAGATGCCGGCGAAGCCCCAGGTCAGGTTCTGGATGGCCATGGCAAAGGCGAAGTTCTCGCGTGTCCAGCCCTGGGTCTGGGTGATGGGCTGCAGCCACAGGCCGAAGCCGTGGCGGATGCCCATGGACAGGGTGACGATGGCGGCGCCGCAGATCAGCACCTGGACCATCGAGAGTTGCTTGTTGTTGTGTGTGCTCATCGTTGAACTGTAGCCAATTCGTCCGCGGCCTGCCGGCCGGATTGGAGTTGTAACTGTATGTTTATCCAGCTGTTGTGGCGACTGGGTCTACAATTCCGCGCCATGGCTGTCAAACCCACCCCCGAATATTCCGAAGGCTCCATCCGCGTCCTCAAAGGGCTGGAGCCGGTCAAGCAGCGTCCGGGCATGTACACCCGCACCGACAACCCGCTGCACATCATCCAGGAAGTGCTGGACAACGCAGCGGACGAAGCCCTGGCCGGTCACGGCAAGAAGATCGCCGTGACCCTGCATGCCGACGGCTCGGTCAGTGTCGAGGACGACGGCCGCGGCATCCCCTTCGGCCTGCACCCGGAAGAAAAGGCGCCGGTCATCGAGCTGGTGTTCACGCGCCTGCATGCCGGCGGCAAGTTCGACAAGGGCAAGGGCGGGGCCTACAGCTTCTCGGGCGGCCTGCATGGCGTGGGCGTGTCGGTGACCAACGCGCTGGGCAAGCGGCTGGAAGCCACCAGCTACCGCGAAGGCAAGGTGGCGCAACTCGCCTTTGCCGGTGGTGATGTGGTGGAGCCGTTGAGCACGCGTGTCGCGGCCGCCGGTGACCGCAAGCAGGGCACCACGGTGCGGGTCTGGCCCGACCCCAAGTATTTCGAATCGGCCGTCCTGCCCATGGCCGAGCTCACGCACCTGCTGCGCAGCAAGGCCGTGCTCATGCCCGGCGTCACCGTCACCCTGACGGTCGAAAAGAGCAAGGAGACCCAGACCTGGCTCTACAAGGGCGGCCTGCGCGACTACCTGATGCAGACCCTGAGCGCCGACCCGGTGATCCCGCTCTTCGAGGGCGAGGGTTTTGCCGACAACAACGACACCTTTGCAGAGGGCGAGGGCGCGACCTGGGCGGTGGCCTTCACCGAAGACGGTTCGCCGGTACGCGAGAGCTACGTCAACCTGATCCCCACCAGCGCCGGCGGCACGCACGACAGCGGCCTGCGTGACGGCCTGTTCACAGCCGTCAAGAGCTTCATCGAGCTGCACAGCCTGTTACCGAAGGGCGTGAAGCTGCTGCCTGAGGACGTGTTTGCCCGCGCCAGTTATGTGCTGAGCGCCAAGGTGCTGGACCCGCAGTTCCAGGGCCAGATCAAGGAGCGCCTGAATTCGCGCGACGCCGTGCGTCTGGTCTCCAGCTTCGTGCGCCCCACGCTGGAACTCTGGCTCAATCAGCACGTCGAGTACGGCAAGAAGCTGGCCGAGCTGGCCATCCGCGCGGCGCAGACCCGCCAGCGCGCCGGGCAGAAGGTGGAGAAGCGCAAGGGCTCGGGCGTGGCAGTGCTGCCGGGCAAGCTCACCGACTGCGAAAGCCGTGACCTGGCCCACAACGAGCTGTTCCTGGTCGAGGGCGATTCGGCTGGCGGCAGCGCCAAGATGGGCCGCGACAAGGAGAGCCAGGCCATCCTGCCCCTGCGCGGCAAGGTGCTCAACACCTGGGAGGTCGAGCGCGACCGCCTGTTTGCCAACACTGAAATCCACGACATCTCGGTGGCCATAGGCGTCGATCCGCACGGCCCCAACGACACGCCGGACCTCAGCGGCCTGCGCTACGGCAAGGTCTGCATCCTGAGTGATGCCGACGTGGATGGCTCGCACATCCAGGTGCTGCTGCTCACGCTGTTCTTCCGGCATTTCCCCAAGCTCATCGAGTCCGGCAATGTGTATGTGGCGCGTCCGCCGTTGTTCCGTGTCGATGTGCCGGCGCGCGGCAAGAAGCCGGCTTCCAAGGCCTATGCACTGGACGAGGGCGAGCTCACCGCCATCCTGGACAAATGCGCCAAGGAAGGCGTGGCCAAGGAGCGTTGCCAGATCAGCCGCTTCAAGGGCCTGGGCGAGATGAACGCCGAACAGCTCTGGGAAACCACGCTCAACCCCGACACCCGCCGCCTCTTGCAAGTGCGCCTGGGAACCTTCGACAACCTGCAGACCGAGACCGAGATCACCAAGCTCATGGGCAAGGGCGAGGCCGCGGCGCGCCGTGAGTTGATGGAACTGCACGGCGATTCGGTGGAGGTGGACATCTGATGTTGCTGATGTCCCTGCTTCGCATCAGCGGGATCGTGATCCTGCTGATCTCCACCCTGGCCACGATCATGGTCGGGGTGAACCGCGGCACCGCGGCTGCGGTATTGCCGGGGCTGGTCGTCGTGCTCGGGCTGTGGATGGCGTTCGCCGGCGACAAGGGCATGGCACGGCTCAAGCTTGAAAAAGAGCAGGCGCTCAAGCGCGCGGCAGCGACCTTCAGCGAAGCTAGCTTGACCGCGGGCCTGCGTTGGATGCGCTGGGCGGGTATGACGATCTTGCTGGGCGGCCTGACGTTTTTCACGTCGGTGATAGGCCTGGCAGCTACTTCGAGGAATGGCGACTATACCGCCATGGTGTTGTTGTCAGGCTTGAGTCTTTTGCTAGCCGTGGGTCTGGCGGGTCTGCTTATCCTGGGATTGCAGGCCCTGCGAGCCGGACATCTGCTGCATCTTGATTTCTCGGGTTTCTCCCATGCAGCCTTGCCTCTGATACCGTGGCGAGATGTGCAAGGGGTTGATCTCAAGGATGAAGAGATCAAGGGTGTCAAGAACTGGTATTTGGTCCTTGCACTGAGCCGCAATGCTTGGGAGACACTGCGTCCAGCAGGATGGAAACGCTTCGTTTACTGGATGACGCCGCGCTTAGATGCTAAGCGCACAACACTTACCATGCACTGCAATTGGACGCCAATCCCGGCGGTCACTCTTATGGAGGCCACGAAAAGAATAGCGGACAGTGCGGGGGCCCCGCGCGTCAAAAGCTGGCATCAATACGAGCCGATCGAGGTCGCCATGAAACGGGAAGCGCTGGGTGACGAGGCTCAGCGGGCGGACGAGCGGATGACCCAGCTCCTGCTGAAAATGGAGCGGCTGTCCAAATCCTCCGCCGTTTCAGACGACGAGGTGAAGGCGCTGGACTTGCAGCTTCAGCAGGCCATGAACGAGGCTGGTCGGGCACGGGAGGCTCAGTTTTTGGATCTCAAGGAAAGCATGGAGTCCAACTTGAAAAAATTCAAGCGATCTCTCCGCGGGCTCTATCTCGGCTTGGGATTCCTCGCTGTGGCGATTGCAGTGAAGATTGCCTACGCATGGATGAAGTAAGAGGCTTTCAAGCCATGTTCCGCACCATGCAAGTTCTTGCTATCGGACTCTGTCTTGGGTTGGGGCTTTTCGTGGAGTCGCGGGCCGACGTCTGGGCCTATGTCGACGACAAGGGCGTACCGCATTTCGCCGCCGAGCAGCTGGACGAACGCTACGCCCTCTATTTCACGGACCAGGCCCCCGAAGACAGCACGCGCGCCGGCCCCGTGCCCATGGCGCCGACGCGCCTGCATGCCTTTTTCGAGATCTCGCCGGACTACAAGGCGGTGCGCCACCTGCTGCGCGAAGCGGCGCGCGAGCACGACATCGACTACGCTCTGCTGCAGGCCCTGATCGCCACTGAATCCGGTTTCGATACCACGGCCGTCTCGCCCAAGGGCGCCGTTGGCCTCATGCAGGTGATGCCGGCGACCGCACGCGGCTACGGCCTGGAAGACCAGCGGCGCCGGCCGGTGGCGCGCCAGCTGGCCGATGCGCGCACCAACATCCAGGTCGGCAGCCGCCATTTGCGCCGTCTGCTGGCCAAATTTCCCGAGCGGCCGGATCTGGCATTGGCGGCCTACAACGCCGGCTTGAAGGCGGTGCGCCGCGCTGGCAACCAGGTGCCGCACTACCGCGAGACGCAGAATTACGTGCGCACCGTGCTCGCGCTTTACGCGGTGCTCAAGCCGGCGGCCGAGAAGGCCGCACCCCGACCTCTCCCGCAGCCCGAGCGTGCTGACTTTGCCCGCCTGGACGACGTGGCTGAGCCCGGCGCTGCCCTGAAACGCGACAAGAGTTACTGAAGAAACCGATGGATCAACCCACCCTCGATTTAGCCGCCGATCCCGCGGGCGACGATGCCCTGACCCTGGCCCACTACGCGCAGCGTGCATACCTGGAGTACGCGCTCAGCGTGGTCAAGGGCCGGGCCCTGCCCGATGTCTGCGACGGCCAGAAGCCGGTGCAACGCCGCATCATGTACTCGATGGCGCGCATGGGGCTGGGTTACAGCGGGCCCAACAGCAACACCGCAGCCAGGCCGGTCAAGAGCGCACGCGTCGTCGGTGACGTGCTGGGTCGTTTCCACCCGCACGGCGACCAGGCGGCCTATGACGCGCTGGTGCGCATGGCGCAGGATTTCGCGCAGCGTTACCCGCTGATCGACGGGCAGGGCAACTTCGGCAGCCGGGATGGGGACGGTGCCGCCGCCATGCGTTACACCGAAGCGCGGCTGGCGAGGATCAGCACCCTGCTGCTCGACGAGATCGACGAAGGCACGGTCGACTTCCAGCCCAATTACGACGGCTCCACCGAGGAACCGAAGCAGTTGCCGGCGCGTATGCCTTTCACCTTGCTCAATGGCGCCAGCGGCATCGCCGTGGGCCTGGCCACCGAAATCCCCAGCCACAACCTAGGGGAGGTGGCCGCGGCCTGCGTGGCGCTGATCAAGAACCCGAAGCTGGCGGACAGCGAATTGGTCGAGTTGCTGCCGGGCCCCGACTATCCCGGTGGCGGCCAGATCATCAGCCCGACGGCCGACATCGCCGAGGCCTACAGAACAGGAAGAGGGTCGCTGAAAGTTCGCGCGCGCTGGAAGATCGAGGAACTCGCACGTGGCCAGTGGCAGCTGGTGGTGACCGAACTGCCGCCTGGCGTGAGCACGCAGAAGGTGCTCGAAGAGATCGAGGAACTGACCAACCCCAAGGTCAAGGCCGGCAAGAAGGCCCTGACGCCCGAGCAGAACCTGCTCAAGGCCACGGTGCTGGCGGTGCTCGACGTGGTGCGCGACGAGTCCAGCAAGGACGCGCCGGTGCGCCTGGTCTGCGAGCCCAAGACCAGCCGCATCGAACAGCAGGAACTCATCACCACCCTGCTGGCGCACACCAGCCTGGAGACCTCGGCACCGATCAACATGACCCTGGTGGGATTGGACGGTCGGCCCACGCAGAAGACCCTGCGCCAGATGCTGGAGGAGTGGATTTCCTTCCGCCAGACCACCATCGAGCGGCGTTCGCAGCATCGCCTGGACAAGGTGCTGGCGCGCATCCACATCCTCGAAGGCCGGCAGCTGGTGCTGCTCAAGATCGACGAGGTCATCGCCCTCATCCGCAACTCGGACGAGCCCAAGCCCGCGCTGATCGCACGCTTCAGGCTGTCCGAGCGTCAGGCCGAGGATATCCTCGAAATTCGCCTGCGCCAGCTGGCCCGGCTCGAAGCCATCAAGATCGAGCAGGAGCTGAAAGAGCTGCGCGAAGAGCAGAAGAAACTCGAAGACATCCTGGGTAGCCCGGCCGCGCTGCGCCGCCTGATGGTCAAGGAGATCGAGGCCGACGCCAAGGTCTTCGGCGATGCACGCCGCACCCTGATCCAGGCCGAGAAGAAGGCCGTGGCCGAAGTGAAGGTGGTCGACGAACCGGTGACCGTGATCGTCTCGCAAAAAGGCTGGGTGCGCGCGCGCCAGGGCCATGGCCATGACGCAGCGGGTTTCGCCTTCAAGGCCGGCGACGGCCTGTACAGCACCTTCGAATGCCGTACGGTAGACACCTTGCTGGCCTTCGGCAACAAGGGCCGCGTCTATTCCGTGCCGGTGGCCAGCCTGCCCGGGGCGCGCGGTGACGGCCAGCCCGTGACGACCCTGGTCGAACTGGAGGCCGGGACCCAACTGGTGCATTACTTCGCCGGGGCTGCCTCGGCCTGGCTGCTGCTGTCCACCTCTTCGGGTTATGGTTTCCTGGCCACGGTGGAGAACATGAGCTCGCGTCAGAAGGGCGGAAAGTCCTTCATCAACTGCGGTGAGGACGACACTGTGTGCCGGCCTTCGCCGGCCAATGTGCCACCGCAGCCACCTGCCACCCATGTGGTCTGCGCCTCGAGCGGCGGGCGCATCCTGACCTTCGAGATCAGTGAGCTCAAGCCCATGCCCAATGGCGGGCGCGGCCTGATGCTGATCGATCTGGAGCCCAAGGACACCCTGGCCGGTGCCGCGGCCTACACGCGCAGCGTGAAGATCGAGGGCCTGGGCCGTGGCGGCAAGGAGCGCGACGAGACGCTGGAGATCCGCAGCCTCAACAACGCACGCGCCGCGCGCGGCCGCAAGGGCAAGGCGGCCGATCTGGGCTTCAAGCCTACGAGTGTGATTCGCATCGAATAAACCGGGGGCACCGCGGGACCGGCTTCGCAGGGCCGCTGGTGTCGCCCCCTTGAGGGGCTGAGGGCTGCGGCTCCGAGCCTGCCTGCGCAGGCTCGGACAGACCGAAGAGCCACGGTCTTTGACCGTGCGCACAGGGCGTGTCGCGACCTGGGCTGTTCTCATACGGCAGAATCAGACCCGATGCATACCGACGTACTGATTGCTGGCGGCGGCATAGGCGGCCTGGCCGCCGGGCTGGCCTGCTCGCGGGCTGGCTGCCATGTCCGCCTGTACGAACGCGCCGAGACCTTCGGCGAGGTGGGTGCGGGCATCCAGATGGGTCCTAACGTCGTGCGCCTGCTGCAGGGCTGGGATCTGGACGCGGCGCTGCGGCAGGTGGCGGCTTTCCCCGAACGACTGCAGGTGCGCCACGCCCTCAGCGGGGCCGAGCTTGGCGTGTTGCGCCTGGGGCAGACCACGGTTGAGCGTTACGGCGCGCCCTATGCCACCATCCACCGCGCCGATCTGCAGCAGTTGCTGTTGAACGCCCTGCAGCAGCGCGACGCGGTCTGGCTGCACACCGGCAAGACGGTGAACCGCTATGTGGAGACGAACGGTGCCGTCGGCCTGAGCCTGGAGGATGGCCTCGATGTGGAGGGTGACGCACTGATTGCAGCCGATGGCCTGTGGAGCCGGGTGCGCCAACAACTCCTCGATGACGGCCCACCGCGCGTGGCCGGGCATCTGGCTTATCGCGCCATGCTGCCGCAGGCCAGCCTGCCGGCCGCGTTGCGTTGTCAGCAGGTGACGGCCTGGCTGGGGCCGCGGCTGCACGTGGTGCAGTACCCGGTGCGCGGCGGCGAATGGCTGAATGTCGTGGCCATCGTGCACGGGCATGTGCAGGGCGGGCTGGAGGATTGGGACCATGGGGCCAATGCGGCCGAACTGCAGATCGCGCTGGGACACAGCTGCACGGCCCTGCGTGACCTGATCGCGGCCGTGCCGGCCTGGCGTCTGTGGGTGCTGTGCGACCGCCCGCCCATGAGCGCGCACTACCAGATGGCACGCGGCCATGTGGCGCTGCTGGGGGATGCCGCACATCCCATGCGTCCCTATCTCGCCCAGGGCGCCGGCATGGCCATCGAGGACGCGGCCGAGCTGGGGCGCCAGGTGGCGCTGGTCGATGGCGTGCTGGATGTGCCGACGCTGCTGCAGCGTTATGCCCTCAACCGCTGGCAGCGCAACGCGCGTGTGCAGGCCCGCTCCATCCGCAACGGCGAGATTTTCCATCTGGAGGGGCCCATGGCCTGGGCGCGCGATGCGTCGCTGCGTCTGATGGGCGAGCGCCTGCTGGATGTGCCCTGGCTCTACGGCTAACCCTGAGTCGCCAGTGTGTCCAGTGGGGGCAGGCCATGCCGTGCCCGGGCCTTGTGGCAGGCGTGATCGCCCTCTTCAAACTCGCGACACGGGGAGGGGCGCCACTCGTAGATGCCGCAGGCCACTTCTGCCCCGACCTGGCCGGTGAGGGCGGCGCAGCGGATGGGCACATGATCGGTGCCGCGCATGCGGCAGGTGCTGCCATTGACCTCCACGGCCAGCCCGTCCGGGACCCCGCCGCCCATGCTTTCGAGTTCGTAGACGGCGAAATCGACGCGAAAGTTGGCGCAGCAGGCGCCGCAAGTGGTGCAGGCAGACATCAGAGCCGGCCGAGCAAAAGATACTCCATCAGGGCCTTCTGAACGTGCAGGCGATTTTCGGCCTCATCCCAGACCACCGACTGCGGGCCGTCGATGACCTCGGCCTCGACTTCCTCGCCGCGGTGCGCGGGCAGGCAGTGCATGAACAGCGCATCGGCCCTGGCGGCGCGCATCATGTCGGCGTCGACGCACCAGTCGGCGAACGCCTTTTTGCGGGCCTCGTTCTCGGCTTCAAAACCCATGCTGGTCCAGACGTCGGTCGTGACCAGGTCGGCGCCGGCGCAGGCCTGCATCGGGTCCTTGAAGACCTTGTAGCAGGCGCTTTGCACGCCGGCCACGGCCGGGTTGACCTCGTAGCCGCTGGGGGTGCTGATGTGGACAGTGAAGCCCAGCAATTCCGCCGCCTGCAACCAGGTGTTGGCCATGTTGTTGCCGTCGCCGACCCAGGCAACCACCTTGCCGGCGATCGAGCCGCGGTGCTCGATGTAGGTGAAGATATCGGCCAGGATCTGGCAGGGGTGGTACTCGTTGGTCAGGCCGTTGATGACCGGCACACGCGAGTACTCGGCGAAGCGTTCGATCTTGGTCTGCTCGTAGGTGCGGATCATCACCAGGTCGACCATGCGGCTGATCACGCGCGCGCTGTCCTCGATGGGTTCGGCACGGCCGAGCTGGCTGTCGCCCGTGGTCAGGTGCACCACGCTGCCACCGAGCTGGTACATGCCGGCCTCGAAGCTCACGCGCGTGCGCGTGGAGGCCTTCTCGAAGATCATGGCCAGGGTGCGGTCGGTGAGCGGCTGGTGCTTCTCGTAGGCCTTGAATTTCTTCTTGATCAGCGCGGCGCGCTCGAAGAGATAGGCGTACTCGTCGGCTCCCAGGTCGGTGAACTTCAGGTAATGCTTGAGATTCATCGCGGCTGCTCCAGGGCCTCAGGCCTCGGCCAGGAAAGACTTCACCAACGGGGCCAGCAGGCCCACCACCTCGTCGGCCTCGGCCGGGGTCATGATCAGCGCGGGCACCAGGCGGATCACGCTGTCGGCGGTCACGCTGATCAGCAGGCCGGCCTCGGCCGCGCGGTTGACCAGCACGCCGCAGGGCCTGGTCAGTTCGACGCCGATCATCAGGCCCTGGCCGCGGATGTCCTTCACCCCGGGGTTGCCAGCGAATTCGCGCTCCAGGGCAGCCTTCAGATGGGCGCCGACCTTTGCCGCGTTCTCCAGCAGGCCGTCCTCTTCCATGATGCGTATGGTTTCCACACCGGCCCGCATGGCCAGCGGGTTGCCGCCGAAGGTGGTGCCGTGGTTGCCGGGCTGGAATATGTGGGCGGCTTTCGGGCCGGCCACCACCGCGCCGATCGGCACGCCCGAGCCCAGGCCCTTGGCCAGCGGCATGACGTCGGGCTGGATGCCAGCCCACTGGTGGGCGAACCACTTGCCGGTGCGGCCCATGCCGCACTGGACTTCATCGATCATCAGCAGCCAGTCGTTCTGGTCGCAGAGCTGGCGCACCTGCTGGAGGTATTCGGCACGCATGGCGTTGACGCCGCCTTCACCCTGGATGGTCTCGAAAAATACCGCCACCACATCGGGGTTGCCGGCCGTGGCTTTTTTCAGCGCCTCGATGTCGTTGAGCGGCACGCGAATGAAACCCTCGACCAGCGGGCCGAAGCCTTTTTGCACCCTCTCGTTGCCGGTGGCGCTGAGCGTGGCGATGGAGCGGCCGTGGAAAGCTTTTTCATACACCACGATCTGGGGGCGGCTAATGCCCTTGTCGTGGCCGAACTTGCGCGCCAGCTTCAGCGCGGCTTCATTCGCTTCCAGACCGGTGGAGCAGAAGAACACATTCGTCATGCCCGACAGTTCCACCAGCTTCTTCGCCAGTTGTTCCTGGCCGGGCACATGGTAGTAGTTGCAGCTGTGGATGATCTTGCCCAGCTGGTCCTGCAGCGCGGGTACCAGCCGGGGGTGGTTGTGCCCCAGGGTGTTGACGGCGATACCGGCGAGCGCATCCAGGTAAGGCTTGCCGTTGATGTCCCAGACGCGGCAGCCCTGGCCGTGCGACAGCGCGATCGGCACGCGGCCGTAGGTGTTCATCACGTGCGGGGAAGTCGCTTCGATCTGTTTTGGGGCGGCGGCGTTCATGGCTGGACACTCCGTAGTGGTCACAAAAACAAGGCGGCCCAACGCAAGTTGGGCCGTTGAGACGTGATTTTAGACCCAGACCGATGCGGCACCGTCCAGAGGTGACCGGGCCGTGGTGTGCTCGCCGGCCTCAAGTCTTATATAAGATAGAATACTGCCAACCCACCCGATGCCGGAACAGCCGCTGTACCCAGCGCCGCGTCTGGCGCCTGAGCCGTCCATCCATGGTCTCCAACGCCGCCAAAGAAGTCGTCATTCTCGGTCTGACCCGGACCGGCAAGACTTTTCGTCCCAGTGACTGGGCCGAGCGCCTGGCCGGCGTCATGAGCCAATTCCGCCCCGGCGGCACGCAGCCGGGCAGCCATCTGAGTTATTCCCCCTGGTGCGTGCCCAACTCGCTGGAGGGCATCAAGTGCGTGGTCGTGAACCGCGATCTGCGCGACGCCGAGCCCATGGCCTGGGACTTCTGCATCAACTTTGCCCGCGACAACGACCTGCAGGTGCGTGAGCGCGATGCCCAGGGCCGGCCCCTGGACTGAGAACTTACGAATAAATCTACTGCGCGCCCCGATCGCTGCGTTGGGCGGTGCTCGCCATCCTCACGTAGCTTAAGTACGTTCCGGTGGCTGTGCTCCGTCCGCCTTGCCCTCGGGCCGCTCGCTACGATTTCTTCGCAAGTTCGGAGTCCGTCAAACGACGGCAACAAAAAACCGCCCGAAGGCGGTTTTTTGCTTTGCTGACAGCGCACCCGTTACAAACGGCAGACCCCGGAGGGTCCGTGCGATTTGCCTGTGATCAGGCGGCGGCCAGGGCCTTGACCTTGGTCGACAGGCGGCTCTTGTCGCGAGCAGCCTTGTTCTTGTGGAAGATGCCCTTGTCGGCCACGGTGTCCACCACGGCCTGCATCTTGCCAAACAGCTCGGTGGCTTTGGCTTTGTCACCGGCGAGAACGGCTTTTTCAACGTTCTTCACAGCGGTGCGGTATTTGGAGCGCAGGGACGTGTTGGCTGCATTCAGCTTGACGTCCTGACGTGCGCGTTTGCGGCCCGACGCCAGGCGCGGGTTCTTTTTCTTCGGCTTTCCAGATGCCATATCAATAGTTCCTTGTGTCTGTGGATGATGTCAGCAAAGCCGGCTATTGTAGCAGTTTGTAGTGGGCAATGTAAGTGAGCGCTCAGGCGACGGGGGCGCCGGCTACACTCGCTCTCAATGAGCCTCTTCAAAGCCGCCTCGACGGTCTCCCTGCTGACCCTGGCCTCGCGCATCACGGGCCTGGCACGTGAACTGCTGATCGCCACCACCTTCGGCGCTAGCGCCCTGACCGACGCCTTCAACGTCGCCTTTCGCATTCCCAACCTGTTCCGCCGGCTTTTTGCCGAAGGAGCCTTCAGCCAGGCCTTCGTGCCGGTGCTGGCCACGGTCAAGGAACAGCAGGGCGAGGAGGCTACACACCAGCTGGTCAGCCGCGTGGCCACGGTGCTGGCCTGGGTACTGCTGGGTGTGAGTGTGCTGGGCGTGCTGGCCTCGCCGCTGCTGGTCTGGCTGATGGCGGCCGGCTTGCGCCGGATGGAGACGGGCAACGCCTTCGAAGCCGCCGTGGTCATGACACGCTGGATGTTCCCCTACATCGCCTGCATGTCGCTGGTGGCGCTGGCGGCTGGCGTGCTCAACACCTGGAAGCGGTTTGCCGTGCCGGCGGCCACGCCGGTGCTGCTCAACGTGGCCATGATCGTCGCGGCCTGGCTGGGCGCGCCCTGGTTCCAGAAGCTGGGCATCGAGCCCATCTACGCGCTGGCGGGCGGTGTGCTGGTCGGTGGTGTACTGCAACTGGGGGTGCAGCTGCTGGCCTTGCGGCGCATCGGCCTGTTTCCGTCCATCGGCCTGAGTCTCTCGGCGCTGCGCGCGGCCTGGGCCGACGCGGGGACACAGCGCGTGCTCAAGCTCATGGCGCCGGCCCTGCTGGGGGTGAGCGTGGCCCAGCTGTCGCTGCTGATCAACACGCAGATCGCCTCCCACTTGGCGCCGGGCAGCGTGAGCTGGCTCAGCTACGCCGACCGGCTGATGGAGTTCCCGGTGGCGCTGCTGGGGGTGGCCCTGGGCGTGGTGCTGATGCCGCAACTGGCGGCGGCCAAGGCAGCCGATGACGCGGACCGTTACTCGGCCATGCTGGACTGGGGTTTGCGCCTGGTGGTGCTGCTGGCCGTGCCCTGCGCCCTAGCGCTGCTGACCTTCTCGGCGCCCCTGGTGGCCGTGCTCTACCACTACGGTGCCTTCAGCGCGCGTGATGTGCAGATGACGTCCCTGGCCCTGATGGGCTGGGGGGTGGGCCTGCTGGGTGTGGTGGCGATCAAGGTGCTGGCGCCGGCCTATTACGCCCGCCAGGACATCCGCACGCCGGTGCGCATCGCCGTTGTGGTGCTGGTCTTGACCCAGCTGCTCAACATCGCGCTGGTGCCGCTGCTGCAGCACGCCGCCCTGGCCCTGTCCATCGGCATCGGCGCCATGGTCAATGCCGCCTGGCTGCTGCTGGGCCTGTTGCGCCGCGGCAGCTACAAGCCGCGTCCGGGTTGGGGCGTCTTCGCACTGCAGGTGCTGGCCGCCTCGGCCTTGCTGACCGTGTTCCTGATGTGGGCAGCCAGTGCCTGGGACTGGACACGTCTGCAGTCGCAGGCCGGCCTGCGCATCGGCCTGCTGGCCCTGCTGGTGTCAGGGGCGGCCGCCCTCTACCTGGGGTCTGCCTGGGCGGCGGGCCTGCGATTCCGGCAGTTCCTCAAGCGCTAGGGCCATGAACCTGTCCTTCAAGCTGCCCACGCCGCTGGACTACTTCGGCACCCTGGTCCAGAACGACGAGCAGTTCCACCTGCTGGAGGTCGCCGTGTGTTTGGGACAGGACGACTACCCGCGGCTGGACGTGCAGCAGGTGCTGGCCGAGGTGGATGGCCTGCTGGCCCGGCTGCGGCGGCGTCTGCCGGCGGATGCGCCGGCCATGCACAAATTGCGTCTGCTCAACCACTTCTTTTTCCGCGACCTGCATTTCGGTGGCAACCTCAACCATTACCATGACCCCGACAACAGCTATCTGCACCGCGTGCTGGAGCGCCGCTGCGGCATTCCGGTCTCGCTGGCCGTGTTGTGGCTGGAGCTGGCCCAGGGTCTGGGATTGCCGGCGCATGGTGTGGGTTTCCCCGGGCACTTCCTGGTCAGGGTCAATCTGCCGCATGCGCAGGTGGTGATCGACCCCTTCAACGGCCAGTCGCTCAGCCGGGAGGCCTTGCAGGCGCGGCTGGACGCCTGGCGCGGCAGCCACGGCCTGCCCGGTGCCTCCGAGCTGCCACTGGGGCACTACCTGCAGGCCACGCCGGGACGCGAGATCATTGCGCGCATGCTGCGCAACCTCAAGGAAATCCATCGTACGCAGCAGGACTGGTTGCGCCTGGTGGCGGTGCAGGACCGGCTGGTGGTGCTCTTGCCCCAGGCATGGGGTGAGTACCGCGATCGCGGCCTGGCTCAGGCCGAACTGGGCCAGTTCGGGCCCGCGCTGCGGGATCTGGAGACCTACCTCGGTCAGGCAGGGGCGGGCGAAGATGTCCCGGCGATCACCGAGCGCGTGCGCAGGCTGCGACGCGCAGTGGGCTGAGCCGGGCCGCGCCCGGTGCTCAGCACTTCACCAGTTTAAGGAAGGACGGGATGGGGAGCGCTTCCTGCGCCTGGCTGGCCTCGGTGGCCGGCGTGGCGACGGGGGTGTTGCGCAAGGCGTTGCTGCTGCCGACCCGGTCCAGGACACGTGTGGTGGTGGTGATGCGGGTGACGGCCGGGAGCGGTCGCGAGGCCAGCATGCGCTGCGCGACCGGTGTATTTTCCCGCGCGAGCGGTGCAGGCGCTGGCGCAGGGCGGGGCGATGCGGGCGTGGCCAGGGCCGGGCGGGGGGGCTCAGGCGCATGGCGCGCGGCCAGCAGTCGGCTGGGCAGGGCCGCTGGCATCTGGGGGGCGCGGGCAGCCTGGGAAGCGGATGTTGCCGCCGGTGAGGGTGCCGCATGGCCGGCGCTGCCCGCGGCAGTGGGCGTGATGGCCAGCTGGGGTTCGAGCCAGCCCAGGATGGGTTGCCACTGGCGCAGGTCGGTGGGCACGCGCTCAGCGGGCAGGTCAAAGATGGTCATGCCGCGCTCCAGGCACTGCACATAGGCCTGGCTCTCGCGCAGCACGCCCAGGAAGGGCATGCCCAGGCCGGTGGCCCAGTCCTTGAGGACCTCGGGGGTGCGGGTGCGGGTGTCGATGCGCATGCCGATGCAGGCCACCTTGCAGCGACCGCTCGCAACCCGCGGCAGGGCCAGCAGCTCGGCATGGCAATCGGCGGCCGATTCACGGTCGAAGGCCGAACCGCAGACCGGCATGAGGATGATGTCGGCGAACATGACCATGCGCGCCAGATCGAAGCCGTGCAGGCCGCCCGGGGTGTCCAGGATGACGTGTGTGATGCCGGCGGGCACCCGCAGGATGTTCTGGTCGACGGTCCAGGGAGCGATGGCCGGCAGCGCCTCGTTGCGCTTGCGCAGCCAGGAGCGGGTGGACTGCTGGCGGTCGACATCACCCAGCATCACTGCGCTGCCCTGATGGGCACACCAGGCCGCGAGGTGGGCCGCGAGCGTGCTTTTGCCGCTCCCTCCCTTGCGATTGACCACAGCGATCACAGGCATGAATGCTCCTGGCGATGAACCAAAAACTGCAGTGTGACCGCAAATAATCTGAAAGTCCAGTACCCGCGGGTGTGGGTAGCTAGGGATTTTGTAGCGAAAAGCAACACTTCCGGCTTGCTTGACGCGGTCGGTCCGGTGTGCCGGCCGTGGGACGGGTGGGGTTCAGGCCACGACGACGGCCGCACCCGCGCCACGCTGGGCGATCACGCCGATCTCATGGACCTGCTCACCCAGGCCGCGCAGGGTCTGGGCGGTGGCGGCAGCCTGGGCTGCCTCGACCACCACCACCATGCCAATGCCGTTGTTGAAGGTGCGGTTCATCTCAAAGTCGTCGATGCCTGCGGTCTTCTGCAGCCAGGCGAAGAGTTCGGTCTGCGGCCAGCTGCCTGATCTGAGGTGGGCGGCCGTGCCTTCGGGCAGCACGCGCGGGATGTTCTCCAGCAGGCCACCGCCGGTGATGTGGGCCAGGGCCTTGATCGGATGCTGGGCCAGCGCGGCCAGCACGTTCTTGACGTACAGACGGGTCGGCTCCATGACGGCCTGCTTGAAAGGCTTGCCATCCAGCGTGGCCGGGGTGTTGGCGCCGGCGCGTTCGATGCACTTGCGCACCAGGGAGAAACCGTTGGAGTGCACGCCGCTGGAGGCCAGGCCCAGCACCACGTCGCCGGGCTGGACGCTCTGGCCGGTCAGGATCTTGGATTTTTCGACCGCGCCGACACAGAAGCCCGCCAGGTCGTATTCGCCGTCGGGGTACATGCCGGGCATCTCGGCGGTTTCGCCGCCGATCAGGGCGCAGCCTGAGAGCTCGCAGCCCCTGGCAATGCCGCCGACCACGGCGGCTGCCGTGTCCACGTGCAGCTTGCCGCAGGCGAAGTAGTCCAGGAAGAACAGGGGTTCGGCGCCCTGCACCAGCACGTCATTGACGCTCATGGCCACCAGGTCAATGCCCACGGTGTCGTGCATATTCCATTCAAAGGCCAGCTTGAGCTTGGTGCCCACGCCATCGGTGCCGGAGACCAGCACCGGCTCCTTGTAGCGTTTGGGCACCTCGAACAGCGCGCCGAAGCCGCCGATGCCGGCCAGCACGCCTTCGCGCATGGTTTTCTTGGCCAGGGGCTTGATGCGCTCGACCAGCGCGTCACCGGCATCGATGTCGACGCCGGCGTCTTTGTAGCTCAGGGGCGAGGTGGAGGAATGGGTCATGCTGGGTGCTCTGGTAGGGCCGGTCGGCGGGCTGCTATGTGTTGTTACGGGCGCCAGCAGGCAAGCCCGATAGAATTCAGCGCTAGATTCTAAGGGTTCACCCCAGTCTGCCTCCATGCAATTGACCCCCACCCAAAAACGCACCCTGACCTGGTGCCTGATCGCCGCCCTGGCGATGCTGGTCCTGTGGTTGCTGGCGCCGGTGCTCACGCCGTTTGTGGTGGCGTCCGTGCTGGCCTATGTGCTGACCCCCGTGGTGGACCGGCTCGATCACCTGGGCCGGGGCCGGATGCCGCGCGTGTTGGCGGTCCTGATCGTGGAAACCCTGTTCATCGTGATCCTGGTCTCCATCGTGCTGCTGGTGGTGCCGATCTTCGCCAAGGAACTGCCCCTGCTGCGCGAGCAACTGCCCCTGCTGGCCGACCGGGTCAACAGCGCGCTGAGCCCCTGGCTGTCCCAGTTCGGCATCAAGGTGTCGCTGGATGGCAAAAGTATCCAGGCCTTTGTCGTCAAGTACCTCAATGCGAATGTCGAGGAGACCTTCGGCTCGGTGATGGCCTCGCTGAAACTGGGCGGCAGTGTGGCCCTGGCGATCATCGGCAATGCCGTGCTGATTCCCGTGGCCTTGTTCCTGCTGCTCAACGACTGGGAGCGCCTCGTGGCGCGTGTGGTTGCGCTGGTGCCACCGCGTATGCGGGCGACCTATGACAGCTTCATGGCGGAGGCCGATGACGTGCTCGGCCAGTACCTGCGCGGCCAGTTGCTGGTGATGGGGGCGCTGACGATCTATTTCAGCGCCGCGCTGGCCCTTTTCGGGTTTGACCTGGCCGTGCCGCTGGGGGTGTTCACCGGCCTCGCCTTTTTCATACCCTACCTGGGTTTCGGCCTCGGGCTGATCCTGGCCCTGCTGGCCGGCATGCTGCAGTTCGGCGGCCTGTACGGCGTGCTGGTGGTCGCCGGGGTCTACGGTGTCGGCCAGCTGGTCGAGAGTTTCTACCTCACACCACGGCTGGTGGGCGAGCGCATCGGCCTGCATCCGCTGGCCGTGATTTTTGCGCTGATGGCCTTCGGGCAGGTTTTCGGTTTTGTCGGTGTGCTGATTGCCTTGCCGGCCAGTGCCGTGCTGCTGGTGGCCATCCGCCGTGTGCGGGCCGGCTACCTGGCCAGCAAGCTGTACCTGGGCTGACGATGGCAGTGCCGGCATGAAGCAGATCGCGCTGGACATCGGGCTGGGCAGCGGCCCGACCCTGGCCAATTTCATGGCCGGCCCCAATGAAGCGGTGCTGCGGCATCTCCGGCTCTGGGTGGGTGACGGTTCCAGCGCAGCCATGCGCTCGCCGGTGCCGACCTATCTCTGGGGGGCTTCGGGTTGCGGCAAGACCCACCTGCTCAAGGCCGTGCGCGAGGCGCTGCGCGAGCAGGGGGCGACGGTGGGCTGGCTCGACGCCTCGGTGCCCGAGCCGCCGCCTTTCGACGAGCGCTGGGCGGCCATCCTGCTGGACGACGTGCAGCTCTATACCGCGGTGCAGCAGCATGCGGCCTTCAACTGGTTCGTGCACGCGCAGACCGGACACCAGTGGGTGCTGGCGGCGGGCGAACTGGCACCGGCCGGGCTCAAGCTCAGGGAGGACCTGCGCACCCGCCTGGGCTGGGGCCATGTCTATGGCCTGCAGGTGCTCAGCGAGGCTGAGCGCCGTGCCGTGCTGCGCCAGGCGGCTGACGCACGCGGCATCTTCCTGGGCGACGACATCATGGATTTCATGCTCACGCGCTTCAGCCGCGATCTGGGCAGCCTGATGCAATTGCTCGACCATCTGGACGGCTACGCCCTGCAGACGCAGCGCGCCATCACGATCCCGCTGATCAAGGCGATGCTTCAAGAGATATGACCCACAAGACCAAGCTGGCCCTGTTCGACCTGGACCACACCCTGCTGCCGATCGACTCCGATTACTCCTGGGGCACCTTCACCACCACCATCGGCTGGACCGACCCGGTCGAGTTCGCGCGGCGCAACGACGAGTTCTACGCCCATTACCAGGCCGGCACGCTGGATGTGCACGACTATGTGCGCTTTGCCACCGAGGCGGCCCGCCTGAAGGGCCCCGAGGTGGCGCTGGCGGCCCGCCAGCGTTTCATGGCGGAGGTCATCGCGCCGGCGATCCACCCGCAGGCGCTGGAACTGGTGCGCCGGCACCAGGCGGCCGGCGACGAGGTGCTGATCATCACGGCCACCAACGAGTTCGTCACGAAGCCGATCGCCGAGCTGTTTGGCGTGCAGCAGCTGATCGCGGTGGAACTCGAGCGCGATGCCAGCGGCTGGATCACCGGTGAGATCCGGGGCACGCCGTCCTTCCGCGAAGGCAAGGTGCGGCGGTTCGGCGAGTGGCTGGCGGCCCGGGGCCTGCAGCGCCAGGCGGCCGAGGTGACTTTCTACTCGGATTCGATCAACGACCTGCCGCTGATGGACAATGCTGACTATCCGGTGGCCACCAACCCCGACGACCGCCTGCGCGCCCTGGCTCTGGAGCGCGGCTGGCGCATCCTGGAACTCTTTTAGTCCGTAGAGGACAGGCCTGAAAGGCTGTCCCGCAAGAAACACCACATGATCAAGAAAATCATCAACCGGCTGCTGGGCAAGACCAGCCCTTCCCAGCCCGCCTTCGGCAAACGACGCGAATTCAGCGCGGCTGAACACGGCATCGATCCGGCACTGGTCGACAAGCGCGCCCTGGACGTGGTCCAGACCCTGCAGGACGCCGGTTACGAGGCCTATATCGTGGGCGGTGCCGTGCGCGACCTGCTGCTGGGCCTGAGCCCCAAGGATTTTGACGTGGCGACCGATGCCACGCCCGAGCAGGTCAAGAGCCTGTTCCGTCGTGCCTTCATCATCGGGCGGCGCTTCCGCATCGTGCACGTGGTCTATGGCCGCGGGCGCGAGCATGAGGTGATCGAGGTCTCCACCTTCCGCGCCCACATGGACAACGCGGCGGCCGAGCAGGTGGCCGGCAACGAACGCACCAGCAAGAGTGAGCTGGCCGGCATGAAACATGCCGTGGATTCGAGTGGCCGTGTGCTGCGCGACAACGTCTGGGGTCCGCAGGACGAGGACGCCGCACGGCGCGACTTCACCATCAACGCCATGTACTACGACCCAGAGACGCAGGTGGTGGTCGACTACCACGGCGGCATCCAGGACGCGAAAAAGCGTGTGCTGCGCATGATCGGCGATCCGGCCACGCGTTACCGCGAAGACCCGGTGCGCATCATCCGCGCGATACGTTTTGCCGCCAAGCTCAGCGCGGTGGGTTTCAAGTTTGAAGCCAAGACCGCCAAGCCGCTGAAGGAAATGAAGGCGCTGCTGGCTGACGTGCCGCAGAGCCGCCTGTTCGACGAGATGCTCAAGTTGTTGCAGACCGGCCATGCGCTGGCGACCATCGAGCAGCTCAAGTTCCTGGGCCTGGCGCGTGGCATCTATCCCCTGCTGGATCTGGTGGTCGAGCGTGCCGACGAGTCTTTTGTGAAGGCGGCCCTGGAAGACACCGACCGCCGCGTGGGCGAGGGCAAGCCGGTGGCGCCGAGTTTCCTGCTGGCCTGTGTGTTGTGGTCCGATGTGCGCGAAGGCTGGGCCGAGCGCGTCAAACAGCGCCAGCACGCCCACCCGGCGCTGCAGGATGCGATCGACGACGTCTTCAACGCCCGCATCGGCGACGTCTCGGGCCGCGGGAAGCTGGCCGCCGACATGCGCGAGATCTGGATGATGCAGCCGCGCTTCGACAAGCGTGTGGGTAGCGCACCTTTCGGCCTGGTCGAACAGCCGCGCTTCCGCGCTAGTTTCGACTTCATGCGCCTGCGTGCCGACATCGGCGAGATCGACGTGGTGCTGGCCGACTGGTGGCAGGAATTCAGCACGGGTGATGACAACCTGCGCCAGGACCTGATCGACCAGGCGCGCGAGGAGCAGGCCCGCCAACGCGCTCAGTCCCCGCGCCCGCAGCCGCGCACGGCGTCTGAACGCCCCGCCGCGCCGCGCGCCGCGGAACCGGATGCCCCGGCCGACGATGACGCTGCGCCCAAGAAGCGCCGCCGTCGCCGCCGCTCAGGCGCCAAGAAATCCGGTGACGGCGCGCCGGACACGGCAGTGTGAACGCTTCCGCTGGCACCCCGGTGAGGGCTTACGTCGCCCTGGGGGCCAACCTGGGGGATGCGCAGTCCGCGTTGCGCCAGGCCCTGCAGGCGCTGGGAGCGCTGCCGCACACACAGCTGGTTCGCAGCTCTTCCTTGTATCGCAGCGCGCCGGTCGAATCTTCAGGGCCGGACTACCTCAACGCCGTGGCCGAGTTGCACACGACGCTGGGGCCCTATGCATTGCTGGCCGGGCTGCAAGGCCTGGAACAGGCCGCTGGCCGCGAGCGTCCCTGGCGCAATGCCCCCCGCACGCTGGACCTGGACATCCTGCTCTACGGTGAACTCCAGCTCGATGACCCGGTCCTGACCCTGCCGCACCCCCGCATGCTGGAACGTGCGTTTGTGCTGCAGCCGCTGGCGGAAATTGCCCCGGCCCTCGTCAGCGCGGCGCAACTGCGCAGGGTCGAAAAGCAGCTGATTTCACGCCTGCCCGGTCTGTAAGTGGACAGGTGCCGCGGCACTAGAATGTTTCGACCATCCATCAGGATATAACGATGAACTTCAGAAACATGCACGTGGCGACCAAGCTCTGGCTGGCGGTTGCCGTCATCATCATCTCCCTGACGGTCCTGATCGCGTTCGCCGCCCTGCGCTCGGCCCGTCTGCAGGCGGAGAGCGAAACCACCCTGCGTGCGCTCAACAGCCGGGTCAATCTGGCGAGCAGCTGGGCCGGCCTGACCGAGGCCAATGCGGCCCGCACGGTGGCCATGATCCTGACCTTTGACCCGGGTGTCGAAAGCCGCATGGGCGAAGACATCAAGGCCACCACGGCCCGCATTTCGAAGGTGCAGCAATCGATCGAGGCCATGGAATTGAGCGCCGAGGAAAAGGCGCAGATGGCCAAGATCGCCAGCCACCGCAAGTCCATGATCGATGTGCGCAACCTGGCCCAGAATGCCAAGGCCAGCGGCGACAGCGAAGGCGCCCAGAAGATCGTGAACGAACAGTACACGCCCGCGGTCAACGCCTACGTGGCCACGCTGCACGAACTGGTGGCGCTGGAAGAGCGCGCCGAGAAAAGCTATACGCAAGAGGTCGCCCTGGCCCGCGGCCTCACCATCAAGATCGCTGGCGTCGCCGTCGCCGTCATCCTGGCGGCCATCCTGGGCGGGGCGATGCTGCTGATCCGATCCATCCGCGAACCCCTGCGCGAGGCCAACGAACTGGCCTCGCGTATCGCCCAGGGTGACCTGAGCGCACGCATCGACACATCGCGCGGCGACGAATTCGGCGACCTCATGAAATCCCTGGCGCGCATGAACGAGTCGCTGGCGCAGATGGTGCAGCAGGTGCGCCAGAGCACGGACAGCATCGCCACCGCCAGTGCCGAGATCGCCACCGGCAACCAGGACCTGTCGGTGCGCACCGAGCAGACCTCCAGCAACCTGCAGTCCACGGCCTCGGCCATGGAGGAACTCACCAGCACGGTCTCCCACAGCGCCGACAACGCGCGCCAGGCGTCGCAGCTGGCTTCCAGCGCCTCCACCGTCGCGCAAAAGGGCGGCGCCGTGGTGCAGGAGGTGGTCGCCACCATGGGCGAGATCAATGCCAGCAGCAAGAAGATTTCCGACATCATCGGCGTGATCGACGGCATCGCCTTCCAGACCAACATCCTGGCGCTCAACGCCGCGGTGGAAGCCGCACGGGCCGGCGAACAGGGCCGGGGTTTTGCCGTGGTGGCCGGCGAGGTACGCTCGCTGGCCGGGCGCAGCGCCGAAGCGGCCAAGGAGATCAAGGCGCTGATCAACACCTCGGTACAGAAGGTGGACTCGGGTGCCCGGCTGGTCGGCCAGGCCGGCGACACCATGAACGAGATAGTGCAGTCGGTGCGTCGTGTGGCCGACGTGATCAGCGAAATCACCGCTGCCGCCGGCGAGCAGAGCACCGGCATCGCCCAGGTCAACACCTCGATCGCCAACCTCGACCAGATGACCCAGCAGAACGCAGCCCTGGTGGAGCAGAGCGCCGCCGCCGCGCAAAGCCTGCGCGAACAGGCCGACCAGCTGGCCCAGGCCGTGGCGGTCTTCAAGCTGGCAGGCCATGCGACGATGGCGCCGCAGCGTCCCGCGCAGAACATGAGCGCGCGCCCGCCCGCTGCCCTGTCGCGCCCTGCGCCCGCGGCACCCCGGGCAAGACCAGCCCGCCTGGCACCCGCCAAGGCATCGGCTGCCTTGCCGCCTGCCCGACCGGCAGCCTCTGCCGCCCCCGCCAAGGCGGGCAGCGACGAGGACTGGGAAACCTTCTGACCGTCGTCGGAGCGTCTTCACCCGGGGGCCTGCGCAACAGGCCCCTGGTGTTTTCAGTCCACCTCGGCGATCAGCTCGATCTCCACACAGGCGCCCATCGGAATCTGTGCCACGCCAAAGGCGCTGCGCGCGTGCGCGCCTTGCTCGCCGAAGACCTGGCCCAGCAGTTCGCTGGCGCCATTGGTCACCAGATGCTGCTCGGTGTAGTCCGGCGTCGAGTTGACCAGGGACATGAGCTTGACGATGCGCTTGACGCGCTGCAGATCTCCCACGGCCGCCTGCAGCGTGCCCATGAGGTCGATGGCCACGGCGCGCGCGGCTGCCTTGCCCTCTTCGGTCGTCATGGTCTTGCCAAACTGGCCGGCCCAGGGTTTGCCGTCTTTCTTGGCGATGTGGCCGCTCAGGAAGACCAGCTTGCCGGTCTGCACATAGGGAACATAGGCGGCAGCCGGCGTGGCCACCGGGGGCAGGGTGATGCCTAGCTGCTTGAGTTTGTCGTTGATGCTCATGGGGACTCCAGGGGGATGAAAGCAAAGCGCCTCATTGTCGGTTATTGTTGGCGACGGGTCTGCCGACCACATCAATTGCCCGCATGACGAACCCGTTTGCCAACCTTCCGCGCGACAGCCGCGACACCCTGTTCCTGCTGGCCGTGATCGCCTGGGTGCTGTTGCCGCACGCTGCCCATCTGCCCTGGTGGTGCAGCGCCATGGCCGCGATCATGCTGGCCTGGCGCGGCTGGCTGGCCTTCACGCTGCGTCCGCTGCCGGGGCGCTGGTGGCTACTGGCAGCCCTGGTGCTCACGGTAGGCGCGACCTGGCTCACGCACCGCACCTTGCTGGGCCGCGACGCTGGCGTGACGCTCATCGTGGTGCTGCTGGCGCTCAAGACACTGGAGCTGCGCGCGCGGCGCGACGCCTTCGTGGTCTTTTTCCTCGGCTTCTTCACGATGCTGACGAATTTCTTCTACTCGCAGTCGCTGCCGACGGCAGCGGCCATGCTGCTTGGCCTCATGGGCCTGCTCACTGCGCTGGTCAACAGCCACATGCCGGCAGGCCGGCCCTCGCTGTGGCAGTCGGCGCGCATGGCCACGCGCATGACGCTGCTGGGTGCGCCCATCATGGTGCTGCTGTTCCTGCTGTTTCCGCGCCTGGCGCCGCTGTGGGGTACACCGGGCGACGCCCTGAGCGGGCGCAGCGGCCTGTCGCAACGCATGCAGGTGGGCAACATCGCCAGCCTGGCACTGGACGACAGCGTGGCCCTGCGCCTGCGCTTCGAAGCCGGCAGCCCGCAGCCGCCGCAGGGCACGCTGTACTTCCGCGGGCCGGTGCTCTCCACCTTCGACGGGCGTGAATGGTCGCCCCTGCAGGCCACCTTTCCGCCGTCCATGCAGCCGCGTGCCGAGTTGCAGGTGCGCGGTGAGCCGCTGCGCTACGAGCTCACGCTGGAGCCGCACAACCGCCCCTGGCTGCTGATGCTCGATGCCACCGCCACTGCGCCCGAGCTGCCGGGCGACATGGTGGCGCGTATGAGCGAGGACTTGCAGTGGCGTGCCAGTGGCCCCGTCAACGACCTCCTGCGCTACAAGGCGCAAAGCCACACCGAATTCCGCCACGGCCCGCAGCGCATGCTGGCCAGCCTGCAGGACTACACGGCGCTGCCCCGCGGTTTCAACCCGCGCACCATGCAATGGGCGATGGACCTGAGCCGTGAAACCGGCAACGATCCGGCTGCGCTGATCGACCGGGTGCTTAACCATCTGCGCACCGGGGGCTACACCTACACGCTGGAGCCCGGCGAGTATGGCCAGCACACGGCCGACGAATTCTGGTTCGACCGCAAGCTGGGTTTTTGCGAGCACATGGCCTCGGCCTTTGTCATGGTGATGCGCGCGGCGGGCATTCCGGCGCGCATCGTCACCGGCTACCAGGGGGGCGAGCGGAATTCCGTCGACGACTTCTGGGTGGTGCGGCAGAGTGACGCCCACGCCTGGACCGAAGTCTGGCTGGCTGACCGGGGCTGGCTGCGGGTGGACCCGACGGCGGCGGTTTCGCCCGGACGTATCGGTTCCCTGCAGCGGCTGGCGGCACCCCGCGGGGCCATTGCCACGGCGGTGGGCACGGTGGTCAGCCCGAACCTGATGCAGAGCGTGCGGGCCGTGTGGGAGGCTGTCAACAACGCCTGGAATCAGCGGGTGCTGAACTACACGCAGAGCCGGCAGCTCAATCTCCTGCGCGCACTGGGTTTCGAGGCGCCTAGCTGGGAGGACCTGGGTTACCTGCTGCTGGGTCTCCTGGTCACGGCCAGCCTGGCCGGGGCGGCTTGGACACGCTGGGAGCGCCGGCGCCAGGACCCTTGGCAGCGCCTGTATGAGCGCGTGCGCAGCCGGCTGCTGCAGACCGGCCTGCCCCTGGGTGCGGCGGTGACGCCACGCGAGATGGCGCAGCGGCTGGCGCAAACCCACGATCCCAAGGACAATCGGGTGCAGGCCATCCAGGCTTGGTTGCAGCGCTACGAGCAGCTGCGGTATGCATCGCGCGACGGGCGCAGCGCTGCGGGCGACCTGGCGGCCTTGCGACGCGAACTGAAAGAACTGAGCTGGCCCACGTGAGCAATCGACGTTTCACTTTTTTCCCGCTGCTGACAGCCCTGCTGTTCCTGCTGACCTGCGCCTTGCCGGCGCAGGCCTCGGCGAGCCAGAAGCCCCGCCTCAAACGGGTGCAGAGCACGGTGCCTGCCCTGATCGAGGGCAGCGGTCCGTCGTATGCTGGCCGGCCCGAGGCCATGGCGCTGGCGGACGAGATCGCCGAGCGCCACGGCCTGGATCGCCAATGGGTCCGTCGCACTGTGGGCAAGGCCCGTCACGTGCCGCAGGTGGTGAAACTGATCACGCCGCCGCCCGTCACCCTGCCGAGGAACTGGCAGCAGTACCGCAGCCGCTTTCTGGAACCCGAGCGCATCCAGACGGGTGTCGCCTACTGGCAGACCCATGGCGAACTGCTGGAACGCGCGAGCAGCACCTATGGTGTGCCGGCCGAGATCATCATCGGCATCATCGGCGTGGAGACCTACTACGGGCGACACCTCGGCCGTTACCGCGTGCTGGACGCCCTGGCCACGCTGGCCTTCGACTTCCCCGCCGAGCACCCCCGCGCGGCCCTGCGCACGGCCTTTTTCCGTGCCGAACTGGGCGCCTTCCTCCTGCTGAGCCAGCAGGCCGGCGCCGATCCTTTCAAGGCACGTGGCAGTTACGCGGGCGCCATGGGCATCCCGCAGTTCATGCCCTCGAGCTGGGCCGCCTACGCCGTCGATTTCGATGGCGACGGCCGTGTCGACCTGGTCGACAGCGCGGCCGATGCCATCGGTTCGGTGGCCAGTTATTTCAAGGCACACCGCTGGCAACCCGGCATGCCCACCCACTACCCGGTGGACTTCGACTACGAGCGCCTGGACATGCCCACCCTGCTGGCCCCCGATATCAAACCGACCTTCCCGGTCGAGCAGTTCAAGGCCAAGGGCATCATGCTGGGTGCCAGCGGTCGCCAGCATGCGGGGCCGCTGGCCCTGGTGGAATTGCAGAACGGCGATTATTCGCCCAGTTACGTGGCGGGGACGGAAAACTTCTACGTCATCACACGCTACAACTGGAGCAGCTATTACGCGCTGGCCGTGATCGAACTCGGTCAGGCCGTGGCGGCGGCGCGCTCGAAGGCCCAGTCGTCGGCCGATGCTCAGGCCAGCACCACGGCCTCGAATACCGGGTGCAGCGTGTCGACCCAGAGATCGACCTCGGATTCGCCGATCTGCAGATAACTGAGACAGGCCGGCCCGAAGCGCTCCCACTCGCGTTGCTGCTGGACCCCTTCGAAATCGGCCACCAGATGCTCGGCCACGGCGGCCAGCGCCACCAGGTTGCGCACCCCGGCCGGGATCGAGCTCAGCCTCAGCACGCTGAAATCGTGGTGCAGGCGGATGGCGAACGCAATCACCGGTGGCAGGAACCAGGTGCGCGCGACGATGGCGCCCACCACAGCGTGGTCGGTGCGGTGCACGGCGTTTTCGGTCTCGGTGAAACTGCGGTCCTGCCGCGCCATGGCTTCGGCCAGCGTCCCGGCGTAGCCGCGCACGCCTTGCAGCAGGATGGGGATGCCCACGTGCATGAACAGGCCGCAGGTCTGCGCCACCTCGGCGTCCACACCGTAGAGCTGGCGGGCAATGTAGGCCATGGCCAGCGAGCGGCGGGTCGAGGTTTCCCAGAAGTGTTCGACCAGCGGTGAGTTGACGCGGATGGTGCTGCGCGCCAGGAAACCTGTCAGGATGGAGGCCGTCTGGCTCAAACCCAGCATGGTCACGGCTTCGGCCACGGTGTTGGCGGGGCGGGCGCGGGAATAGAGCGGGCTGTTGGCCATGCGCATCAGGGCCGCGGCCATGGCCACGTCACTGCCGGCGATGCGTGTGACCTCGGCGGGGTCGGGGTCGACCTGGCGCATTTCCAGCTGCAGCGCGGTGAGCAGCTCGGGGCAGGGTGGAATGACGATGTCGCGCACCGGCCCTTCCGATCTGGCCTGATCGAGTTCGCGGTCTATGTCCGTCACCTGCATGCCCATGCTGACTCCTGTCCTTGCCATTATCCGCAGAAAATACGCGCCGGCCTTGCGTTGTCGCAAGCCCCTGCTGTTTCAGGGCAATGCCGCCGGGCGGTGTTGCCAGTAACGCGCCTGCGCCTGGCGTTCGCAACGGGTCGTCAGGGGCTGTTCCGATTGCCAATGGGCCGCGCCGCATTGGGCTGAGGTGAGCAGCTGCACGCCGCGCTGTGCATAACGTGCCACCACCTCGGTGGCCGGGTGGCCGAAGCGGTTGCGGTAGCCGGACTGCACCAGGGCCGTCTGCGGAGCCACCACGTCCAGAAACGCAGCCGTGCTGGAGGTCTTGCTGCCGTGGTGCGGCACCAGCAGCCAGTCGGCGCGCAGCTCGGCGCCATCCGCCAGGAGCCGGGCCTCCTGGGCCTTTTCGATGTCCCCCGCCAGCAGCACGGTCTGAGTGCCATTGCCGATGCGTAGCACACAGGACAGGGCATTGCTGCGCCTGGCCTTGCCGTAGTCCTCGGCCTGCGGGTGCAGGACTTCAAAACGCACACCATCCCAGTCCCAACTCTGGCCGGCTACGCAGCGCTGGCTCTGGCGCAGGGTGTGCAGCTCGTGGGCTTCTTCCAGCGAGCTCAGCAAGTCCGCCCCCGGCTGTGTCGTCAGCACCGCTGCGGCGCCCCCGGTGTGGTCGCTGTCGCGGTGGCTCAGCACCAGGCGGTCCAGCCGCACATCCAGGGCACGCAGCAGCGGCACCAGCACGCGCTGGCCGGCGTCGCTGTCGTTGGCGTGGCGCGGCCCTGTGTCGTAGAGCAGGGCGTGCGTGGCGGTGCGCACCAGCACGGCATTGCCCTGGCCGATATCGGCCGCCAGCAGCTCGAACTGTCCCGGCGCCGGGCGTGGCGGCTGCCACAGCAGCACGGGCAGCAGCAGCGGCAGGCCGGCCAGGCGCAGGGTCCAGGGCAGGCGCAGCACCAGCACCAGGCCGCCCAGGACGCCAGCCATGCCGGCCCACAACGGTGCCTGGGCCACCGAGAGCGTCGCCAGCGGCAGCGCCGCCAGGCCGCTCAGCACCCAGCCCAGCCACGATACAGCCTGCGCCGCGACGTCCCACAGCGGCGCCCACAGCAGACCCAGCATCGACAGCGGCGTCACCAGCAGCGTGACCCAGGGGATGGCCAGCGTATTGGCCAGCAGGCCCACCAGCGAGACCTGGCCAAACAGCAGCAGGGTCAACGGCGCCAGCGCCAGCGTGATCAGCCCCTGTTCGCGCAGCAGGCCCCAGGCACGCTGCTTCAGTGTGCGCGGTGCATCCAGCGTCTCGTGGCCGGCACCTGCAAACAGCACACCCACGGCGACGAAACTCAGCCAGAAGCCGGCTTGCAGCAAGGCCCAGGGGTCGGCGACCAGCACCACGACCGCGGTCAACAGCCAGAGCTGCGGCCAGGGCCAGCGACGCGCCGAAAGACGCAGCAGTGTCACCGTGCCCAGCATCAGGATGGTGCGTTGTGCCGGCACGCCCCAGCCGCTGAACAGCGCATAGGCGGCGGCCAGCAGCAGACCGCCGAGCAGGCCGGCATGCTGCGCGGGGAAGGCCAGGCACAGGCGCGGCGAGCCGCTCCAGAGTCCGCGCAGCAGCACCGCCGCCAGCCACGCAAACAGCGTGATGTGCAGGCCCGAGATGCTCATCAGATGGGCCACGCCGGTGGCACGGAACACATCCCAGTCGCTGCGCGCGATGGCCTGCTGGTCGCCCGTCACCAGGGCAGCGACGATACCCATGGCACGGGACTGCTGCTCTTCTTCCGGGCTGCCGGTGACGATGGGCGCGCGCTGCTGGATCGCATCGCGCACCTGCTGGCGCGCCCATTCGACGGGGTGCTGCCAGCTCTGTCCCCGCAGATGCGGCGGCGGGTCCCGCGGACTGGTGCGGACATAACCGGTGGCCTGCAGGCCCTGTTCCCAAAGCCAGAGTTCGAAGTCGAAGCCGTGCGGGTTGCGCGCCCCATGCGGTGCGCGCAATCGCACCGTGAACGACCAGCGTTCGCCGGCCTGCAGTACCGGGGCCAGCTGCAAGGGCTCCAGCAGGGCGCCGTCCTCGTTGCGAAAGCCGCCGTACCAGCTGAGGTACAGCTGCGGCGGCAGTCGCACCGCCTGCCCGTTCTGCGTGGCATCTTCCACCTTGAAACGAAAGCGCGTGCTGTTCTCGCCGAACTGCGGCATGGCGCTGATGCGGCCGGTGATGTGGATGTCTTTGCCTTCCAGCGCCGGGTCCAGGGCCTGCTGCTGGAAGTGCAGCGCACGCAGGCCGGTGCTGGCGTGGGCCAGCAGGGCCGCTGCGATGAAGATGCCGAACAGCCTGGTCACCACGTGATGCCATCTGCCGATGGCGAGGACCAGTGCAAACGCGGCGGCGATCAGCAGGCCGTAGTGGGTGGCGGGCCAGAGTTCGCTTTGCTGCAGTTGCAGGGCCAGGCCGGTGATCCAGCCGAGGAGGGCGAGGGTCAGGAGTCTGGCTTTGCTTTGAACGGGGCGGTTCGGCATGGCTCCATGCTAATCCTTGATTTGTTCCATTCGTCGTTGCGTTGCAGCGTGCGTGGCTTTGCCGGGTCTCGCCCCGGCGGGCGAGGTACTGGGCTTTCCCCGATTCCCCGGACGGTTTGCTTAGCCCTTTAAGCCTTCTTCAAACTGGACCGGGCTAAGGAAGTCTAGCTTGGAGCGCTTGCGCACCGGGTTGTAGAACCGCTCGATGTAGTCGAGCACATCCGAGCGGGCCTCTTCCCGGGTTCGGTAGACCTTGCGACTGGTTCGCTCTGTCTTCAAGGAAGAGAAGAAGCTCTGCATCGCCGCGTTGTCCCAGCACTCCCCGCGCCGGCTCATGCTGCAGGTGATGCCCTCGGCCTTGAGCAATTGCTGGAACTCGTCACTGGTGTACTGGCTGCCCTGGTCCGAGTGGTGCATCAAGGCGCTCGGTTTGCCGCGCCGCCACAAGGCCATGAGTAAGGCGTCGCTGACCATCTTGGCCTGCATGGTGTCGCTCATGGACCAACCCACGACACGCCGCGAGTACAGGTCCATGACTGCCGCCGCATACAGCCAACCTTCAGCCGTCCAGATGTAGGTGAAGTCTGCGGCCCACTTCTGGTTCGGGCCATCGGCCTGGAAGTCGCGTTGCAGGTGGTTCGGGGCAATGTGGTTCTCTAGCCGGCTGACGTTGTCTGCGGGCAGCCGACGCCGCTTGCGTCTGGCCTGCAGCTGGGCCTGGTGCATCAGCCGTGTCACCCGGTTGAGCCCGCAGCTCTCGCCCAGGCCTCGCAGGTCATGCCAGACACGCGGGCTGCCGTAGGTGCGGTCACTGAGCTCGAAGCTCTCACGGATGAGTCGGGTCAGTCGGGCGTCGTCCTGGCTGCGCTGACTCGGTGCCCTGCCCATCCAATCATAGAAGCCGCTGTGGGACACCGCCATGACCCGGCACATCATGCGGGTGGGCCAGACGCTACGGTGCCTGGCTATGAAGGCGTACTTCACTGCGGGTCCTTGGCAAAGTAGCCAAGCGCTTTTTTTAGGATGCCACGCTCCATCGTGACGCGGCGCAGCTCCCGCTGCAGTCTCTCGACCTCTGTGGCCGCCTCGCTGCGGATGGGTCGATTCGGTCGCATGTCCAAAACGCCTCCGCGCTCTTGGTAGACCCAGCGTCTGAGCACGCTGGCCTCGAGTCCCAAATCCCGGGCAATGTGAGTGACCATCGCCCCCGGCTGCTTGACCAGCTTTCCGCTTCACGCTTGAACTCGTCCGTGAAGCTCCTTCTTGTCCTCGTCATTGAACTCTCCTGAACACATCATGTTATTGAATGTATCCGGGAAACTGGGGGAAGCCCACAGGTAGACCTGGGGGACCAGTGCGGTGGTCTTGCCCCCCGTCGGGCAGGGTTCAAGGGTAGAGACAAATGTTGGCGGTGCATTCATCGGGCAATCCTGGGCGTTGGTAATACTTGAACGTGTAGCCCTTAGCCTGAATGCAGGCCGACAGCTGTTTGCTGTGCCGCTCTAAATCAGCGAAATAGATTTCTCTTGATTCACGGGAAGAAATCCAATCTCTAAAACCATCATTCAAGTCAGCCCCGCCGCCACACGCCACCCAATCGGCCGTGCGGCTCTCGCGCGTCATGCCTTCTTTGACCCAGCGGGCGCCGTAGGGGTATGGATGTCTCAAGCGCTCAGCCGCCTCGCCAGTAATGACCTGCGTGTTGCAACCAGCGACCAATAGCATCATCGTGGCACACGCGCCTAGAACAAATCGGTGCATGATCACTGCCCCGCCTTAAGAAGAATGCCGATAATTTTCCATTCTTCCGCTGAGAAGAACTGTGAAACCGCAAACGGTGCGGCTGGCGCCAGCGCCACACCGCTCCATGCGTTGTAGGCTTTCACTTCCGAACTGCTCATTCCTTGCTTGATGTTGCCCTGCCCGTCATACAACCCAGAAGCCTTGCCCCCAATCAAGTCATGCGGCCCCGCAAAAGCTTCCAGTAGCTGGTCTTGCCAACCGCCTTTCTTGTAGGGCAGTCCAAACAATGTTCTCTCGCCACCTTGCAAGCCGCCAAAGGGCGCCAAGAGCATTTTTTGGCCGTCTTCAGATTTGAGGAAATCAGCATAGGACTGGCGTGTGCCGTCGGCATTTTCCTGCCCACGAAATGTCACCGGCTTGCGCGTATCGATTGAGCCGTCTGGATTCTTCTCGAACGAACACCTACCCCCTCCCGCTCCACACAACAAGTCCAGATCAGCCCGCGTTCCGGCGATCTTGCGGCCATCGCCGTTGACCCCGGCACTTTCGCCGCTCAGGTTGCCGAACAAGGGCTTGCCGTCTTTGTCCACCACGCCCGCGAACCTCCCTGAATCCTCGATCATCAAGTCACGCATCTTATCGGCTGCGGTGGACAGGGCTTCTTTGGTCACGACACCGCCAACCATGCCCGCCAGTCCTGCCACCAAGATGTTCAAGGCACGCTCTTGCATGTTCACATCCTTGATGGCTTGCTCCGCTTTGGATTTTTCTTCCGGCGTGCTGGCTTCTCGGGCTTGTTCTCGCAGCGCCTTGCGCTGGCTATTGGCGTAATCCCCCACCGCCTTGCTGGCCTCCAACCCAAACCTCTGGGTAATGACGGTCTGAGCGTTGATCTCGCGTTGCACTTTGTCAGCATCGAAGATTTTGGCGATGCCGGTCTCGGCGGCGCCGGTGCGTGCGGCGGTATTGCCGGCTATGCCCGAGATTGCGGCTTGGGTGATGCTGCTGGCGTTGCCTTGGTCTTTGCCGAACCCGGCGCTGGTGCCCTGCGGGGTGAGGTTGCCTTGCGCGCTAAAGCCGTTGCCGACGTTGACGCTCTTGGCGCTGTACTCGGCTTGGTTCTGGATGTCGCTGTTGGTAAGCCTGCCGCCGGTGCTGAAAGTGTTGCGGTTTTGATCGACAGCGACTTGGGTGCTGGTGATGGCACTGCCTTTGAGCTCGGTGTCGCCAGCGACGTTGACGTTGAAGCCGCCGTCGCCGGATCTCAAGCCCGATTGCTCGACCACGCTGGCGTAGTTGCTGTTGACGGTGCTCTTGCTCGCGTTGATGCTTGCGCTGGGGCCAGGGCCGATGGTGAGGCTGCCGCCTAGGCTTTGCTGCTTGCTGTCGAACTGGCTGGTATCTTGCAGGCTTTCGATCAGCAGGTTGCCGCCGACGGTGGCGGTAATTTGTGGAGCCTGTACCACCGCGCCCTTGAGCGTGGTGTCGCCGCCGGAGGTCATGATGAATTGAGTACCCGCGTTCACCTGGGTGTTGGTCCAAGTGACATCGCTGCCATCGGCGTTGCCGCGGCCGCGGCTGGCGCTGGCGGTGACGCCGATACCGCCGCTGGTGCCGACGCTAATGCCGATGCTGCCGCTTTTGCTGCTGTTGGTGCTGTGTTGCTCGGCGGTGTTCTTGGCGGCCAGGAGTTGGATTTGGTCTTGGGCGTCAAGGGTGAGCTGCTTGCCGGCTTGGACCTTGGCGCCTTGCAGGGTGATGTCGCTGTCGGTGCCGTCGCTGGTAGCCGTGATGTTGAGGTTGCGGCCGGCTTGCAGGTTGCTGCCGCGGGTGCTGTCGGCGGTTTGGATGGTCTTGCTTTGGCTGCTGCTGCTGCCCAGGCTGATGCTTACGTTGATGCCGCCGACTTTGTCGGCGGCGGTGGCGTCGCGGGTTTGGCCCGTGCCATCAGGATTGGTTTTGCCAGTGCGAATCTGGTTGTCTTTGCCATTGACGGTTGTTCCTTGCCCAGCTTGTACCGCGCCAACAGCGTTGTTGACGCCAAAGGCGGTGTTGGCGGCGGCCAGAGCTTTCATGCGCCCGCCGCTGGTGTCTTTGGCGGCCTGGCGCATTTGGTCAGCGGTTTGGATGGCACTGATGACGGGGCTGGTGATGGCCAGGGTGACGCCGCTTTGTTTGAACTTGGTTTCGGCTTCGTTACGGTTGGTTTCGCGGGCCTCGACGATGTCGACCTTCTTCGCCAGGATGGTGATGTCGCCGCTACCGGAGGGGCTTTCGGAGTCGGAAGGGCCTTGCAAGCCGGGGGCTAGAACGTCGCTGCCCACCTGCTGGTAAGCGTTGCCCGCTTTCAGGGTGACGTTGCCTTGGACGCTGCCGACTGTGGAGGCGGCAGCGGTGTTGGTGACGCTTGTTTGGTCGGCGCTTTGATCTCGCTTGCCCACGGTAAAGCCCACCCCGCCGCTGCCCATGAGGCCGGACTTCGTATCGTGGCGGAAGAGGGCTTCGGTACTGGTGTTGACGGCGGCTTCGATGGTCAGGTCGCCCGCGGCCTTTAGCTTGATGTCCTGGTCGGCCAGCACGTTGGAGCCCTGGATGTTCAGGTCCTGTGCGCTGGTGATGACCACGCTCTGGCCGCTGACCTCGCTGCCCTTGGCCAGCGTGCTGGCCTGCTGGTTGCGCTCCTGGCTTTGCGTCGAGCGCATCAGCCCCGACCTGCTCCCCTGTGCCTGCAAGGAGCTGGTGTGGCGCTCCTGGACCGTGGTCACGTTGATGTCACCCGAGGACTGGACGGTGGCGGCGCCTGCGGCGTTGATCGCGGAGCCGGCCACGTTCACGTCCTTGCCGGCGGTGATGCTCAGCTTGCCGCTGCTGGCAAGGCTGGCACCGCGCACCGTTTCGTCCAGACGGCTGTACTGGCCCTGGCTGCTCACTGTGCCCCCGGTGTTCCAGCTGCTGTTGATGCGCCCGCTGTCCTTGGCGGCGGTGAGGTTGACGTCGCCGCCCGCGTTCACCACGTCCTTGTTGCCGGCCTGGCTGCCCAGTTGCAGGGTGCTGCCGGCGATCGTCATGTCGCTGCCGATGTCGAGCTTCGTATTGCCGCCGACCACCACACTGCTGCCGATGTTCTGCCTGAAATCGCTGCTGGCGCTGCCGCCATGGCGCTGCACGGTCTTGGTCTCGCGGGTCTGCGCGGTGCCGATGTCCAGCTTGCCGCCGGTATGCAAGTCCAGGTTGCCTCCGAAGGTGAGGTTGGCCCCGATCAGCTGGGTATCGCGACCGCTGCTGATGGTGGCATCCCCGCTCGCCGTGATGCTGGTCTGCCGGCCCAGGGTGGTGAGCTTGCCGGAACTGGTGGTGTGGGTGGAGGTGAGCGTTTCCATGCGCAGGTTCTGGCCGGTATCGAGCGTGAGGCTACCGGCCTGCAGACTGGCGTTGTCCAGGTTGATGTTGTTTGCGGCGTACAGAATCATTTGCCGGCCCGCGCTGAGCGTGCCGCCGCTGGTGCTGAGGTCGGTCTGGGATTGCAGTGTCAGGTCCCGGCTGGCCGCGATGGTGCCGCCGTTGCTCAAGCCCTGAAGGCCTTGCAGGTCGATGTCGGTGGCGGCGATCAAGGCACCGTCGCGCCTGAGGTTGTTGGCGCTGACCTGGCTCAGGTAGACCTGGGGGACCAGTGCGGTGGTCTTGCGCCCGTCGGGCAGGGTGACTTCTCGTTCCACCAGCCAGACGATGTCGCTGGTGAGCTGGGCCATCTGTTGGGCGCTCAGGGCGATGCCGGGGCGCAGCTGCAGGGCCTGGGCGTAGGTCGCAGCGTTGTTCAGCAGGGCCTGGTAGATGCCCTGCACCGAGCTGGCGCCAGCCAGGAACTGGCGACCGGTCAGTTGCAGCAGTTGCTCGCGCACCAGGCGCTGCTCGTAGTAGCCGTCGCCCAGGCGCTTTTGCATGGCGTTGGGGTCGAGGCTGAGGGCTGTGAGAAGGTAGTCAGAGCTCAGCCACTGCTGGTAGCTGGTGAAGCGCGGATCGCTTTCGACAAGGTAGCTGGCCGAGGAGTTGGCGGTGACCCGAAACAGCCCGCCACCGGGCACGGTGAGCGAGGGATTGCTCACCGTGGAAGGGGGCGGCGCGACCAGTCCGGAGGAGCTGGTGCCGTTGATGATGGCGCCGCCTGCGCCGCGGACGGTGCCGCTTGCGCTGAGGCTGGGTTCGTGATCGGTACGCACGTAGTAGCGGGTATCCCCACCGGCGCTGCAGCCGGAATCGCAGAAGCTGTGGGACCAGATTTCTCCGCGATAGGTTCGGTAGATGTAGCTGCCGCTGTATGCCACCTTGATTTGCGCGCGCTCAGCACCTTGCCAGCTCTCCTGGTCCAGCGTCGCGTTGCCCAGGTTGACATCACGACCGCCGGCGATACGGCTCCAGCGGCTTTGCAGGGTGGTGGCTGCGATAGTGAGGTCGGAGCCCGAGACGATCTGGGCTGCGGGGCTGATGGCTTGAAGCGTGTTCTGGCTGACCGTACCGATGTAGGTGGTGTACAGGTAGTCGCTGTTCATACTGCCGCCACGAGGTGGTTCAATGTAAACCCCTCCGATGTTGTTAGGGTCGGGCGTATTGATCTGGCCCACCTGCCCGGACAGGCTGATGCCCAGCGCCGTGGTGACGGAGGGGTCTACTGCCTGGTCATAGGCGCTGCCCATGACCAGGGTGCGGCGCGTGTTGCTCACGGTTTGCGCGGCGAGTGTCATGCCGCCACCCGACTCGATCAGGCCCGAGCGGTTGGTGATGTTGCTGGCGCGGGTGTAGGCGCCATGGCTGTCTGTGCCGCCAGCGAGCACGACTTCACCGGCGCCATAGATGGTGGTGGTGGGCATGGCGTCGGTGGCCGTCACATCGTCGGCGTTGGTGATGACGTCCGAGAGCAGCGCAAGCCGGCCCGTTGCATCGGTGGCGCCGATCAGGGCCTGGGGTCTCGCGTTGGTGAGGCTGCGGGGAGCCTGAAGCGTGACCGAGCTGCCGATGATTTTGCCGCTGTTGCTGACATGGCCTTGCGCATCCGTGGCGCTTGCTTCGAGGGCGCCGTTGGCCAGCAGCTTGCCCGTGTTGTCCAGGTTCGCGGCGCGCACGGTGAGCTTGTCTTGGGCCTGAATCTGCCCTGCGTTGGTGAGCGTGCCATCGGCCAGCAGGACGATATCCCCCGATTGCGTACTGATGTTGCCGTGGTTGTTCACGCCGAGCCCGGCCTCGGTCCCGATCAAGGTGATCTTGCCGGCGTACATGCCACCCAGGGCTGCGACGTCCAGGGCGTACTGCGGGGTTGTTGTGCCGGCATCAGGGGCCAGCGGGCTGATGGTCGATGCGTCGGCATTGCTCTGATGCGCGCCCGCCACGACCTTGAGGTTCTGAGCCCAGAGGCCTGCGTTCACCTCGATGGCGCGGGCAAGAATGCGTGCGTAGTCTGCTCCGCTGGCGTCCAGGCCCGAACCCTGGACCTGGATCGTGCCGCGGTTGACGCGGTAGCCTTCAAGGTTGCCGCTGTTGAGGATGGGCGTGCCGGTGGTGAGTGTGATGGCGCTGGCGTTGATGAAGCCGCCGCCGTTGACGGCAATACCAGCCGGGTTGGCGATGACCACTTCGGCGCGCTGGCCGGCAACTTCCACGTAGCCACGCAACTGGCTCGGGGAGCTTGCGTTGACCTCATTGAGGATCACACGTGCGCTGCCTGCGCTCAGATTGCCATTGGCCTGGATCCAGCCGCCGATCTGGGTCTGGGTGGCGGCGGTGGCGTTGTTGAGGATGGCGCCGCGCGGGTCGATGTCGAACTGGCTGTAGACATTGCGGCTGACGCCTGCCGCGCTGGGCGTCTGGATGTTGACCTGCGTCACGCCGCTGGCAGTACCAAGGATCTGGGGCCGCAGCGACGCCGCGGCTTGTGGATCGGTCACCACCTGGGCCCAGGCAGCCATCTGGCCAGGGGGCAGGGCTACCAGCAGGCCGCAGGCGTTGGCGAGCGTGGTGCGGGCCCAGGCGCGCACCCGTGCCAGGCCCAGGGGGCGTGACGGCCTTGACGCGGGCGCAAGGCTCGTGCCCTTGCTGTCGCCCGAAGTGCACGTGACGGCGACTTCCGCCACGGCCATGACCTGGCCGCGAGCAGCGTTGAAGACGAGACGGTAAAGGTTTCGGTTCATGATGCTTGGTGGTCAGGTGATTGCCCCCAGGGTTTCGGCCTCGCTGCGGGGAGGGCGCTGCAACGTGGGTGCGGTGAGGAGGTACTTGTCCATGGGCTTTACAGGGTCAGGAACAGGTTGAACCCGGCGCTGTGGCTGGCGGTGCGGAAGCTCTGTGGCTTGTCCAGCGGGGTGCCGATGAAGATTTCGTAGCTCAGTTGTTGCCAGGCGCCCCGCAGGCCCACCACGGCGCCGGCGAGCTGCTGGCCGGCCAGGTTGGCGCTGCTGGGGCCGTCAACGAAGCCGTAGTCGAGCCCGGCGAACGCGGCCAGGGGCCGCGTTGTGGGCAGGGCGGCGCTGACGTCGTTGCGCAGCAGCAGCCCGCGCTCGGCGCTCAGCACGTTCACGCCGTCGAAGCCGCGCACGGTGTAGCGGCCGCCAATGGCGAAGCGCTCCTGCGGGCTCAGTGGCGTGAGGTTGTGCTGCCAGCGCAGCGCGCCGCTGTAGCGCAGGGCTTGCGAGAACCACGGCAACGGGGTCTGCACATTGATGTCGGTCACGGTGAGGCCAAAGCGCGAGGTGCCCGTGCCGCTGGCTTCCTCCGGTGCGGGCAGGGAGCCGAAGAGACCGGTCCCGACCCTGTAGGCGAAGCTGGCGCCGATCACCGTGTCGCCCACGCGGGTCCTGTGCGAGACGCCCGCTTCCCAGCCACCCACCACGCGCCGCTGGATCTGGACTTCCGTGTCGTCGATGTAGTTGTTGCTGCGCCGCTGGAAGGCCTTGAGGCTGGCGCCGGTCGTGCTGAGAGCGTCGCGCGCGAGCACGCGGGCGAGCCGCATCTCGGTGGTCGTGCTGGTACCGCTGTAGACATAGGTTTGTGTCAGGCCCACGACGCTCTGGTAGTAGCGGTTGCTGCTGCGCGTCAGGCCCAGGCTCCAGTAGCCCCAGGGCAGGCTGTAGTGCACGGTGTTTCCGCGGGTGCCGCGGTAGCCCTCGTCGCCACCACCCAGGTCGCTGTTGCCGGTTACGTAGAAGAGATCGTTCAGACCCAGGGGCGCATCCCAGGATGCCGTGGCGCTGCTCTGGTAGATGCCGGTGCCGGGGGTGCCGGCGTCGTCCAGCGTAAGAGACAGCCGCAAGGGAGAGCCGGGTCGATGGCGTACGACCCAGTCGCTCGTCGCGGGCGATGCGCCGGGTTCGATGCGGATATCGGCCTCGGCGCTCGGCACCCGCTTGAGGTTCTCCAGCGTTTGCTCCAGGTCGCGCAGGTTCAGGATATCGCCCGGGCGCGCCGGGGAGGCTGCAGCCAGCAGGCGGGGCAGGCCGCTGCCTTCTTCCGGGGTCTTCGCTGTCGCAAGGTCGGCCCCTCGCTCTTGCTGTTGGAGGCGGATGTCTTCGATGCGCCCGGGGATGATGCGCAGCCGCAAGCGACCGCTGCTCAGATTCTGGACTTCGACCAGGGCGCGACTGGTGATGTAGCCGCGCGCCAGCAGCGCAGCCCGGGCGCGTTGCTGCAGGATGGCGATGCCGCGGCTGCCCAGGCAGATGCCCGAGACCTGGTGCAGCGGGCTGTCGGCATCCGGCCGGCTGGTGGAAGAGGGCCCGGCGTCGAGCGCGTCGAGCAGCCAGGGTTCCCAATCAGGGGGCAGCGTTGCTGGCCGGGCTGTTTCATTGGCGGGCGTGGGTTCGGGACCGGCCAGGTCGATGGTCTGGATGCGGAAGCAGGGGCTCTCGTCGCGCGGCAAGCGCGGCAGAGCTGGTCCGGCCGGCTGCAGGCGCACTTCGGGTGCAGGCTGGAGCCGCTGGCGCTGCTCTTGCTCGCGTTCCTGCTGGCGGCGCGTGGCATCGATGCTGCGCTGCTCGGATTCCGTGGTGGAGGCCTGGCCGTGTGCGGTGCTCAGCAGGGCCACGCCAAGCAGGCCCGAAAGCACCTTGGCGATGGGGCCAAAAAATGCTGCGTGTCTTGACGATAGGCCCGTGGGGGCCGCACCGATGCCTGCCGTTTTCAAAGACCACTCCCTGAAGCACTCTTTTTTCCGAGCTTGTCAGGAAGATTTTTGTTGAATTCAGTTGGCTGATGGAGTTGCCACGGAGATTTTTTTGTAACTACTCGTTAGTCATCAGCACATAAGCAAGTGATTCAAACCGGCCACGTCGCCCCGTGCTCAGGCACCAGCGCCCGCCAGCCCAGCCCGTGTTCGATCTGCTGGCGCAGCGCATCCGAGGCGCCGCTCTCGCCATGCACGATATAGACCTGCGACGGTGCGGTGGGCAGGGTGCCCAGCCAGGCCATGAGCTGGGGCGCGTCGGCATGCGCCGAGGCCGAGGCCAGCTGGACCACCTCGGCGCCGACGCTGACGTCCTTGCCGTGGATGCGCACCGAGGGTGCGCCCGAGGCCAGGGTGGCGCCGCGCGTGCCGGGGGACTGGAAGCCGGTGAGCACGATCATGTTGCGGTGGTTGCCGGCGTAGAGCGCCAGGTGGTGCAGCACACGCCCGCCGGTGGCCATGCCACTGGCGGCCAGGATCACCATGGGGCCGTGGCGGCGTGCCAGGGCCTTGGATTCATCCGGTGTGTTGATCATGGTGGCGCTGTGTGTCAGGGCCCGCACCTGTTTGGCGTCGAGCCGGTGTTCGTCCATGTAGTTGTCGAACAGGTCGGTGGTGTGGATGGCCATGGGGCTGTCCAGGAACACCGGCAGGTTCCTGGGGATCTCGCCACGCACCTTGAGCTGGTCGATGGCATGCAGGATCTCCTGTGCGCGACCGACGGCGAAGACCGGGATCACCGCAACCCCGCCACGCCCGGCCAAGCGGTGCAGGGCGGGCCCGAGTTCGGCCAGCACGTCTTCTTTCGGATGGGTGCGGTCGCCGTAGGTCGATTCGATCACCACCGTGTCTGCTGCCGGTGCGCGGTCCGGCGGGTTCATCAGGAAATCGTCGGTGCGACCGAGGTCGCCCGAGAAGAGGATGCGCCGCCCGGCCACTTCCAGCAGCAGGCTGGCCGCGCCCAGGATGTGGCCGGCGCGCAAGAAGGTGGCGTGCCAGCCGGCGACGGGTTCGAAAGTGCGGCTGAAGTCATGCGCCTTGATCTGCTTCAGGCAGGCCAGCGCATCCTTGCGGGTGTACAGCGGCAGGGCCGGTGCGTGCTTGGAGAAGCCGTGGCGGTTGGCAAAAGCCGCATCCTCCTCCTGGATGTGGCCGCTGTCGGGCAGCAGGATGGCGCACAGGTCACGCGTGCCGCGCGTGGTGTGGATGGGGCCGCCATAGCCTTCGCGTGCCAGCAGCGGCAGGTAGCCGCTGTGGTCCAGGTGGGCGTGCGTGAGCAGCACGGCGTTGATCTGGTCGGGGGCGACGGGCAGCGGTGTCCAGTTGCGCAGGCGCAGCTGCTTATAGCCCTGGAACAGGCCGCAGTCCACCAGCAGGGTCTGTGCGCCATGGCGCACCAGGTATTTGGAGCCGGTGACCGTGCTGGCACCGCCGAGGAAGGTGATGGAAACGCTCATGCGCCCATGTTAGCGCGGTGCCCATGAAAAAGGCCGCGCTGCACAACACAGCGCGGCCTGATTCCTTGTGCTGGATCAGCTGAAGAAGCTCTTGAGCCGGTCAGCCCAGCTGCCTTCACTGGGCGAATGCTTGGCGCCGCCCTTTTGCAGCGATTCGCCGAACTCGCGCAGCAGCTTGCGCTGGTGCTCGGTGAGCTTGACCGGAGTTTCCACCGTGATGTGGCAGTACAGGTCACCCGGGTAGCTGGCACGCACGCCCTTGATGCCCTTGCCGCGCAGGCGGAACTGCTTGCCGGTCTGCGTGCCTTCGGGGATGTCGATGGCAGCCTTGCCCTGCAGGGTAGGCACATCGATCTCGCCGCCCAGCGCTGCCGTGACGAAGCTGATGGGCACCGCGCAGTGCAGGTCGTCGCCGTCGCGTTCGAAGATGTCGTGCTTGCGCAGGCGGATCTCGATGTAGAGATCGCCCGGCGGGCCGCCGTTCATGCCCGGCTCGCCGTTGCCAGCACTGCGGATGCGCATGCCGTCGTCGATGCCGGCGGGGATCTTCACTTCCAGTGTCTTCTGGCGCTTGATGCGACCCTGGCCCTGGCAAGTGGTGCAGGGCTCGGGGATGATCTTGCCGGTGCCTTGGCAGTGCGGGCAGGTCTGCTGCACGCTGAAGAAGCCCTGGCGCATCTGCACCGAACCCGAGCCGTGGCAGGTGCTGCAGGCCTTGACCTGGGTGCCTGGCTTGGCGCCGCTGCCCTGGCAGGTGCTGCAGTTGTCCCAGCTGGGAATGCGGATCTGCGCGTCCTTGCCTCGGGCCGCTTCTTCCAGCGTGATCTCCATGGCGTAGCTCAGGTCGCTGCCGCGGTAGACCTGGCGGCCGCCGCTGGCGCGGCCGCGCTGCTGGCCGAACATGTCGCCGAAGATGTCGCCGAAGGCCTCGGCAAAGCCGCCATTGAAGCCGTCGCCAGGGCCGCCGCGCATGTTCGGGTCGACGCCGGCATGGCCGTACTGGTCGTAGGCCGTGCGCTTCTGGGCGTCCGAGAGCATCTCGTAGGCCTCCTTGGCCTCCTTGAATTTTTCCTCGGCCACCTTGGCGCTGTCCCCCTGGTTGCGGTCAGGGTGGTGCTTCATCGCGAGCTTGCGATAGGCCTTCTTGATCTCTTCCTCGGAGGCGTTCTTGGGCACGCCGAGGATTTCGTAAAAGTCTCTTTTGGTGGCCATATTCGTTAAGTTCCAGAGCAGTAACGCCGCGTTGACCTTACCGGCGGGTAAGTGTCGAACGCGGCGAGTTGAGGCGGCGCAAGGCGTCCGAGATCAACCCTTCTTGACTTCCTTGACCTCGGCGTCCACCACGTTGTCATCGTCAGCCGGCCGGCTGGCCTGCTGCTCGGCACCCGGGGCAGCACCGCCGCCCGCGGCGCCGGCCGCAGCCTGCTGCTCGGCGTAGAGCTTCTCGCCCAGCTTCTGGCTGGCCAGCATCAGGGCTTCGGTCTTGGCTTCGATGTCGGCTTTGTCCTCGCCCTTGATGGCTTCTTCCAGCGCCTTGGCGGCAGCCTCGATCTTCTCCTTCTCGCCGGCATCGAGCTTGTCGCCGTGCTCGGCCAGGCTCTTGCGCACGCCGTGCACGGTGGCATCGGCCTGGTTGCGCGCCTGCACGATCTCGAGGCGCTTCTTGTCCTCGGCGGCGTTGAGCTCGGCGTCCTTCACCATCTTCTGGATTTCCTCCTCGGACAGACCCGAGTTGGCCTTGATGGTGATCTTGTTTTCCTTGCCGGTGGCCTTGTCCTTGGCGCCCACGTGCAGGATGCCGTTGGCGTCGATGTCGAAGGTCACCTCGATCTGCGGCAGGCCGCGCGGGGCCGGGGCAATGCCTTCGAGGTTGAACTCGCCCAGCGACTTGTTGCCGCTGGCCATCTCGCGTTCGCCCTGATAGACCTTGATGGTCACGGCCGGCTGGTTGTCGTCGGCGGTGGAGAAGGTCTGCGCGAACTTGGTCGGGATGGTCGTGTTCTTGGCGATCATCTTGGTCATCACGCCGCCCAGGGTCTCGATGCCCAGCGACAGGGGAGTGACGTCGAGCAGCAGCACGTCCTTGCGGTCACCGGACAGCACTTGGCCCTGGATGGCGGCGCCCACGGCGACGGCCTCGTCGGGGTTCACGTCCTTGCGCGGCTCCTTGCCGAAGAACTCCTTGACCTTGTCCTGCACCTTGGGCATGCGGGTCATGCCGCCGACCAGGATCACGTCCTGGATGTCGCCCACGGAAACGCCGGCATCCTTGATGGCGGTGCGGCAGGGGGCGATGGTGCGCTCGATCAGCTCTTCCACCAGGCTTTCCAGCTTGGCGCGGGTCAGCTTGACGCTCAGGTGCTTGGGGCCCGAGGCGTCGGCCGTGATGTAGGGCAGGTTGATGTCGGTGGCGGTCGAGCTGGACAGCTCGATCTTGGCCTTCTCGGCGGCTTCCTTCAGGCGCTGCAGGGCGAGCACGTCCTTGGTCAGGTCCACGCCCTGTTCCTTCTTGAACTCGCCGATGATGTAGTCGATGATGCGCTGGTCGAAGTCCTCGCCGCCCAGGAAGGTGTCACCGTTGGTGGACAGCACCTCGAACTGCATCTCGCCGTCGACGTCGGCGATCTCGATGATGGAGATGTCGAAGGTGCCGCCGCCCAGGTCGTACACGGCGATCTTGCGGTCACCCTTGCCGCCCTTGTCCAGGCCGAAGGCCAGGGCCGCGGCGGTGGGCTCGTTGATGATGCGCTTGACGTCCAGGCCGGCAATGCGGCCGGCGTCCTTGGTGGCCTGGCGCTGGGCGTCGTTGAAGTAGGCCGGCACCGTGATCACGGCTTCGGTCACGGGCTCGCCCAGGTAGTCCTCGGCGGTCTTTTTCATCTTGCGCAGGATGTCGGCGCTGACCTGCTGGGCCGAGATCTTCTTGCCGCGCACTTCCACCCAGGCGTCGCCGTTGTCGGCGGCCACGATGCTGTAGGGCATCAGGTCGATGTCCTTCTGCACTTCCTTCTCGGTGAACTTGCGGCCTATCAGGCGCTTGATGGCGTACAGCGTGTTCCGGGGGTTGGTGACCGCCTGGCGCTTGGCCGAGGCGCCGACCAGCACTTCACCGTCTTCCTGGTAGGCGACGATGGACGGGGTGGTGCGCGCACCTTCCGCGTTCTCGATCACCTTGGTGGTGTTGCCTTCCATGATCGACACGCAGCTGTTGGTGGTGCCGAGGTCGATGCCAATGATTTTGCCCATGTCTTACTCCTGAGATGCTTGGAAATTCGGATGCGCTGTACTTGTGGATAACTTCGCCGGTTTCAAGGGCCGGGCTTACTTGGGGGCGGTCACGGTCACCAGGGCCGGGCGCAGCACGCGCTCGGCGATGGTGTAGCCCTTTTGCAGCACGCTGACCACGGTATTGGCTTCCTGATCGGCCGGCACCACGCTGATGGCCTGGTGCTGGTGCGGATCGAACCGGGTGCCCGGGGCCGGGTTGATGGCGATGACCTTGTTGCGCTCCAGCGCGGCGGTGAGCTGGCGCAGGGTGGCCTCGGCGCCTTCGCGGATCTGCTCGGGGGTGGCGTCCTTGATGGTCAGGCCGGCTTCCAGGCTGTCGGTCACCGGCAGCAGGCTGTCGGCAAAACTTTCCACGGCAAACTTGCGGGCCTTGCTGATGTCTTCCTCGGCGCGGCGGCGGGCGTTTTCAGCCTCGGCCTTGGCGCGCAGGAACTGGTCAGCCAGCTCGGCGCTCTTGGCCTTGAGTTCGGCCAGTTCGGCCTGGGTCTGGGCCAGCAGGTCGGCTGCCGGGGCGGTGTTGCCCTGTTCGTCGGCAGGGGCAGAGGTGGGTTGCGTGTCGGACATGCGTTTGAGCGGAAGTGAAAGAGGTACCAGACGCCGAAATGGGGGCAGTGCCCGCCATTTCAAGGGCGACCAGGCGTCCGGGAGGCGATGCCCGCCAGTGGCGGGGGGCGTCAGTCGGCCAGGGCCAGCAGTTCGACGTCGAACTTCAGGGTGGCGTTGGGGGGGATCACGCCGCCGGCGCCGCGGGCGCCATAACCCAGGCTGGCCGGGATGATGAGGGTACGGGCGCCGCCGATCTTCATGCCGGCCACGCCTTCGTCCCAGCCGCGAATCACCATGCCGGCGCCCAGGGAGAACTGGAAGGGGTCGTTGCGGTCCTTGCTGGAGTCGAACTTGGCGCCCTGCACGCCATTGGTGTACAGCCAGCCGGTGTAGTGCACGGTCACGTCCTGGCCGTTTTTGGCCTCGGCGCCGGAGCCGACGACGGTGTCTTCGTATTGAAGGCCGGAGGGGGTGGTGGTCATGGCCATGGTGCGGTCCTTGTTGCTATTTATTTGATAGCTGACGGTGCCGGCCGCAGGCCCGCACGCCAGCAAGGCGAAGGGCGAATTATGCCAGTTGGGAACGATCTGGCGGCGCAGCCGCCGGTGCCGGGGCTCAGCGCGCCTTGCGGGCCTGGCTGGCCACCCATTTGCTGGCAAAGGCGGGCAGTTCACCCAGGCGGCGGGTCAGTTCGGTGCCGCTGGTGGTGAGCAGGTAGCCCTCACTGCCGTGGTTGAGCAGGCCGGCCTCGCGCAATTCCTTGATGCGGGTGTTCAGGGTGTTGGGGGTGATGCCGCCGACGCTGTCCTGCAGCAGGCGGAAGGTCTGGGCATGGCCGTCGCGCAGGGCCCATAGCACGCGGATGGCATAGCGCGACTCCAGCAGAGCCAGCAGCTGACCAATGGCGGCATTTTCCTTGTAGCTCATTCAACAGCACTCCTTGAAGCACCAAGTTCGTGGCCCGGTGCACCCTCCCCGTGCCTGTCGCAGCCGGCAGAGCGGCAAGCAGACGAGGCGAAGGCGGACTATATCGCAGATTCCGGACTGCTACAAGATTAATAGCTGATAGGTCCCCCCGTATCTACCCTGACGGCCGGTGCCCAGACGGCAAGTGTGAAAAATTGCGTCAAATGTAGATTTTTCTGAGCAGTTGCATCAGTTGCTTGCGCTCGGCGGCGCTCAGCCTGGCGGTGGCAGCGTTCTCCAGTTCGGAGGCCGTGAGCTCGGCCCGTTTCATGAGCTTGTGACCGGCCGCCGTCAGGTGCAAACCCATGGCCCGGCCGTCGCTGGGGTGCGGGCGGCGTGTGATGAGTTCGCGCTTTTCCAGCTGGTTGATCATGCCCACCAGATTGGGCGGCTGGATGCTGAGCGTGGTGCACAGCTGGCGCGAGGTGACGCCAGGGTTGTGCGTGATCAGCGAGAGCACCGAGAAGTCCGCGGGACGCAGGCTGTAGTCCGCCATCTGGCGGAAGAAGGCGTCCATGATGACCAGCGTGGCGCGCCGTGCGTTGTAGCCGACCAGGCTTTCCAGGTAGCTGGTGTCGACCTGTTCGACGGCGGTGTCGGGGGCGGCTGAACGGCTGGCCATGGTTCAGGCCGCCGCCGGCGTGGGCGCCGAGGTTTCGGTGTCGGCCAGTTGCTGTTCGATGATCTGCAGGTGCAGGGCGAAGGCCGGCAGCACCCAGGTGTGCAGCGCGCGCGCCGGTGCCTGCCAGTGGGGGCTTTGGGCCGCGATGCGCGCGCCGGCCCACTCCAGCAGGGCCAGGGCCACGGCCTGCAGGAAATCGTCGGCCACCCAGTAGGGCAGGTCGTTGCGGTAAGCGCCGGCCAGGGCCAGGCGCGCAGCCAGCTGGCGCAGTTGCGAGAAACGCTGTGCCAGGCCGGCGGGCAGCGGGCCTTCGGCCGCGAGCTCGTCGAACAGCGCGCCCAGGGCCGCACCGCCGTCGGGCAGCACCTTGCGCAGCAGCAGGTCGATGGCCTGGATCTCGTTGGTGCCCTCGTAGATCATGGTCACACGCCCGTCGCGCACGATCTGCTCGATGCCCCATTCGCGCACATAACCGTGGCCGCCGAAAACCTGCAGGCAGGCGCTGGCGCCGTGGAAACCCTGGGCCGTCCAGGCCGCCTTGAGCACCGGTGTGACCAGGCTGCACCAGCGCTGGGCCGATTCCCGTCGCGCCGCATCGGGGTGGTGCTTGAGCATGTCGAGTTCGATCGCCGTCTTGTAGGCCAGCAGGCGGCCGCCGTCGATCCAGGCGCGCTGCGTGCCGAGGATGCGCTGGATAGCGGGGTGGTCCTGGATCAGGCTGGTCTGTGTCGCGCCGGGCGCACGCATCTGGCGTCGCTCGGCGGCGTAGGCGCTGGCCTTCTGCCAGGCAGCTTCGAGCAGGGCGATGCCCTGCAGGCCCACGTGCAGGCGCGCGGCGTTCATCATCACGAACATGGCGCCCAAGCCACGGTGCGGCTCGCCCACCAGCCAGCCGGTGGCGTCCTCGAAACGCAGCACGCAGGTGGGGCTGCCGTGCAAGCCCATCTTCTCCTCGATGCGCTCGCAGAACACACCGTTGCGGCTGCCGTCGGGCAGGAACTTGGGCGCGAGAAAGAGGGACAGGCCCTTGGGGCCGGGGGGCGCATCGGGCAGGCGCGCCAGCACCAGGTGCACGATGTTGTCACTCAGGTCGTGTTCGCCGCCGGAGATGAAGATCTTGCCGCCGCTCACACGGTAGCTGCCGTCGGCTTTTGGTGTGGCCTTGGTGCGTACCAGGCCCAGGTCGCTGCCGGCCTGCGGCTCGGTCAGGCACATGGTGGCCAGCCACTCGCCGGTGGCGATCTTTTCCAGATAGCGCGCCTTGAGTTCGTCGCTACCATGGTGCTTGAGGCATTCGTAGGCGCCGTGCAGCAGCCCCGGCGCCATGGTCCAGCCGTGGTTGGCCGCGCTCAGCATCTCGTAGAGCACGGCTTCCAGCACGGCCGGTAATCCCTGGCCGCCATCTTCGGGCGCGTTGGCCAGGGCGGGCCAGCCGGCCTGCCAGAAGGCCTGGTAGGCGGCGCGAAAACCTGGCGGCATGGTGACCTGGCCGGCTTCGAAGCGCGCGCCGACCTCGTCACCCACGCGCTGCAGCGGCGCGATCTCGCTGGTCACGAACTTGCCGGCTTCCTCCAGCACCTGCTGCATGAGCTCGGCATCGACGTCAGCAAAGGCCGGCAGGGCCTGCAGCTGGGCGGGCGCGTCCAGCACGCCGCCGAGCAGGCGCCAGATGTCGTCGGTAGCCGGTCGGAAGTCGCTCATCGCTCAGCCCTTGCTCTTGGCAGCGCCCAGGTAGGTGTCGATCACGCGCGGGTCCTGCGCCAGCTGGGCGGCCGGGCCCTGCAAGGCGATCTCGCCCATCTCCAGCACATAACCGTGGTCGGCCACGGCCAGCGCGGCGCGCGCATTCTGCTCCACCAGCACGATGGTCACGCCGGTCTGGCGCAGGGTCTCGATGATGGCGAAGATTTCGCGCACGATCAGCGGCGCCAGGCCCAGGCTGGGTTCGTCCAGCATGAGCAGCTTCGGGCCGGACATCAGCGAACGGCCCACGGCCAGCATCTGCCGCTCACCGCCCGACAGGGTGCCGGCCAGCTGGCTGCGGCGCTCTTTCAGGCGCGGGAACAGGGTGTAGACCTCGTCGAGCTTGTCGCGCCAGCGGGCATTGCCCAGGCGTTTCTGGCGGTAGCCGCCGAGGATCAGGTTGTCCTCGACCGGCATGCTGGCGAACAGCTCGCGCTTTTCCGGCACCAGCGAGATGCCGCACATCACGCGCTCCTCCAGCGTGAGACGGCCGATGTCCTGGCCGTCGAAGCGGACCGTGCCCTGGCCGGGCAGGATGCCCATCAGGGTGTTGAGCAGGGTGGACTTGCCGGCGCCGTTGGGGCCGATCACGGTGATCACGCCGCCCTTGTCGGCCTGCAGGTTCAGGCCGTGAAGGACTTCGGCGCGGCCGTAGCCGGAACGCAGGTTCTCGACCCGCAGCAGGGGAGTTGTCATTTCGTTCATGCTCAGTGCTCCGTGCCCAGGTAGGCGGCACGCACCTTGGGGTCCTGCTGGATCTGCGCCGGCGGGCCCTGGGTCAGCAGGGTGCCGAACTCCATCACGACCAGGTGGTCGCAGACCTCCATCACCAGGTCCATGTCGTGTTCCACCAGCAGGATGCTCATGCCCTCGCCCTGCAACTGGCGCAGCACGGCGATCAGGTCCTGTTTTTCCTTGTGGCGCAGGCCGGCGGCCGGCTCGTCCAGCAACAGCAGGGCCGGGTCGCTGCACAGGGCGCGGGCGATCTCCATCAGGCGCTGCAGGCCCATGGCCAGATTGCCGGCCTGCTCGTGCAGGTAGTCGCCCATGCCGATGCGCTCGAGCTGGCGCTGCGCCTCGCGCAGCAGACGGCGTTCCTCTTCGCGGTTCAGGCGTGTCATGGCGCTGAACACGCCCTTGCGGCCGCGCAGGTGGGCGCCCAGCGCCACGTTCTCCAGGACCGTCATGTCGGGGATCATCTTCACGTGCTGGAAGGTGCGGCCCATGCCACGGCGGGCGATCTCGCGCGAGGGCAGGCCGTCGAGCTTCTCACCGGCAAAGACTACGTGGCCGCGGGTCATGCCCAGCACGCCGGTGATCAGGTTGAAGGTGGTGGACTTGCCCGCGCCGTTGGGGCCGATCAGGCCGACGATCTGGCCGGCACGGATCTGGAAGCTGATGTCGTTGACGGCCACCAGGCCACCGAACTCTTTGCGGATGGCCTGCACGTCCAGCAGCAGTTCGCCGGTGGCGTGCTTGTCGCGTTCGGGCAGGGGCGCGGCATTGCTCCAGTCGTTCCTGCGCTGGCGCCGCGGCAGCTTCTTCTCCACCATGGACCACAGGCCGTCGGGCAGGTACTTCAGCACCAGCACCAGGGCGATGCCGAAGACGATGATTTCGTAGCTGCCGCTGGTACCGATCAGCCGGGGCAGCAGGACCTGCAGCTGGTCGTCCAGCAGCTTGATCAGGCCGGCGCCCACCAGCGCGCCCCAGACGTGGCCGACGCCGCCGACCACGGCCATGAACAGGTACTCGATGCCCATCTTCAGGCCGAAGGCGGCCGGGCTGACCGAGCGCTGGAAGTGCGCGAACAGCCAACCCGAGACAGCGGCCAGCAGGGCGGCCAGCACGAAGATGGTGACCTTGTAGCGGAAGGTGTTCACGCCCATGGCCTCGGCCATCTGCGAGCCGTTCTTCAGGGCCCGGATGGCGCGGCCGGCGCGCGAGTCCAGCAGGTTGAGCACGGCCACGGCCGCCAGCAGCACGATGGCCCAGAGCAGTACGAAGAAACCGCGGCCCTCGCCGAAATCGATGCCGGCCAGGCCCAGCGTCTTGATGCCGGTGATGCCGTCGTATTTGCCCAGCGCCTCGAGGTTACCCATCAGGTAATAAAGCGACAGGCCCCAGGCGATGGTGGCCAGTGGCAGGTAGTGGCCCGACATGCGCAGCGTGATCAGGGCCAGCAGCAGTGCGCAGGTGGCGGTCAGCAGCAGGCCGATGGGCAGGGTCAGCCAGGGGGCAAAGCCCAGCTGCACGGTCAGCACGGCCGTGGTGTAGGCACCGATGCCGACGAAAGCCGCCTGGCCGAAGGAGGTCAGGCCGCCCACACCGGTGAGCAGCACCAGGCCCATGCAGGTCAGGCTGTACAGGCCGATGGTGTTGAGCTGGGTGAACCAGAAGTCCGGCAGCGGCAGCACGGTCAGCAGCGGGATGGCGATGGCGAAGGCCAGCAGGCCCAGGGTACGAGGCGACTTCATATCAGTGGTCCTCGTCCGAGTGGCCGCTGGTGAGCGAGCGCACCAGCAGGACGGGCAGGATGACGGTGAACACGATGACTTCCTTGAAGGCGCTGGCCCAGAAGGAGCCGAAGGATTCGATGACACCCACGAACATGGCGCCGATCAGCGCACCCGGGTAGCTGGACAGGCCCGCCACCACGGCGGCCACGAAACCCTTGAGGCCGATGATGAAACCCGAGTCGTAGAAGATGGTGGTGGTGGGGCCGATCAGCAGGCCCGAAAGCGCGCCGATCAGCGCGGCCATGGTGAAGCTCAGCTGGCCGGCGGCGTGGCTGGAGATACCCATCAGGCGCGCGCCCAGGCGGTTGACGGCGGTGGCGCGCAGCGCCTTGCCAAACAGCGAGCGCTCGAAGAACAGCCACAGCAGCACGATCAGCGCCAGCGACGCCCCGCCGATGATGATGGTCTGGCCCGACAGCATGACGGGGCCCAGGTTCAGGCGCAGGTCCCAGAAGGCGGGGTTGCGGAAACCCTCGGCGCCGAAGAACAGCAGGCCCAGGCCGGTGAGCGCGAAGTGCACACCCACCGAGACGATCAGCAGCACCAGCGGCGTGGCTGATTCCAGCGACTGGTAGGCCACGCGGTAGACCAGGGGGCCGAAGGCCGTGACGATGGCGACCGACAGCAGGGCCTGCACCAGCAGGTGGAACTGCTGCGGCGCGGCCCACAGGGTCACGAGCGAAATGAGCACGGGGGCGATCAGGGTCTTGAGCGCCGGCTTGACGGCGGCCAACAGGTCGCCATGGTGGCGCCAGCGGGTGTAGAGCTCCATCAGCGCGGCGGTGCCGGCCAGGATCAGCAGCAGCCAGACCGTGCCGGGTACACGGCCGGTCTGCAGGATGGCCAGCGTCAGGGCGCCGTAGGCGACGAACTCGCCCTGCGGGATGAAGATGACGCGCGTGACGGCGAACACCAGCACGGTGGCGATGCCCAGCAGCGCATAGATGGCGCCATTGGTCAGGCCGTCGAGCAGCAGAATGCTCGCGATAGTCGAATCCATGGGCGGGAGTCCGGACGGTGAAAAAAAGAAGAAGAGGAGGGTGCAGGCACAGCGCCTGCACCGCTGCCGTCACGCCCGCAGGCGTGACGGGAACGAGCCATGCTTATTGAACGACGACGAACTTGCCGTCCTTGACCTGCAGCAGCACCGCGGTCTCGTTGGTGTAGCCCCAGTGGTCGGTGGCGCTCCAGTTCATCACACCGTGCGAGAACACGGTGCGACCCATGGTTTCCATGGCGTCGCGCAGCGCGGCACGGAACTCCGGCGTGCCCGGCTTGGCCTTCTTCAGCGCCACCGGCAGGATCTTCTGCAGCACGATGGCCGCGTCATAGGAGTGGGCGGCAAACTGGTTGCGGCTGCCCGGGCCATAGGCCTTCTCGTAGTTGGTGACGAAATCCACCGCAGCCTTCTTGGACGGATGGTTGTCGGGCAACTGCTCGGCGACCACGGCCGGGCCGGAGGACACGTAACCGCCTTCGACGTCCTTGCCGCCGATGCGCATCAGGTCCGGCGTGGCCGCGGCGTGGGTCTGGTAGATCTTGCCCTTGTAACCGCGCTCGACCAGGCCCTTGTGCGGCATCGCCGCGCCTGAACCGGAGGCCACCACCAGGATGGCGTCCGGATTGGCCGAGGTCAGCTTCAGCGCCTGGGGCGTGACGCTGGTGTCGGTGCGCGCGAAGCGTTCGATGGCCACCTGCTTGATGCCTGCTTTCTCCAGTGCGGGCGTCATGGCCTTGAGCCAGATCTCACCGTAGGCATCGGCGTAGCCAAGGAAACCGACGCTCTTGATGCCGGTCTTTTTCATGTGCTCGACGATGGGGTAGGCGATCACGTCGGCGCCCTGCGGCAGACGGAACAGCCAACGCTCCTGCTCGGGCGGCCCGCCCACGGGCGAGACGGCGAGTTGCACGGTCTTGGCTTCAGCGGCCAGCGGAATCATGGCGGCCGACACCGGCGTGATGGACGAGCCGATGATCATGTCGACCTTGTCCTCGGTGATGAAACGACGCGCGTTGTTCGCGCCCTTGCCCGGGTCCGAGGCGTCGTCCAGGATGATCAGGTTGACCTTCTCGCCGGCGATGGTCTTGGGGAAGAGCTTGAACTGGTTGTTCACCGGGATGCCCAGGCCGGAGCCGGGGCCCGTGAGCGAGAGGCTGACGCCGATGTTGACATCGGCCAGGGCGGTGCCGCAGGCCAGGGCCACCAGGGTGGCCAGCAGGGTAGAGCGTAGTTTCATGGTTGTCTCCTCGTTGGGTTTGGGATTGAGAAACGCGGGCGGAAAACAGTATCGAATACGGCTTGGGAATTCTGCTTGGGGTTTACGTGAGTCCAGTTCAGCGTGGCGCCATGCGCAGCGCGCCGTCCAGGCGGATCACCTCGCCGTTGAGGTGGCCGTTGCTGACGATGTGGCAGGCCAGTTGTGCGAATTCCTCGGGGTGGCCCAGTCGTTTGGGGAAGGGGATGGAGGCGGCCAGGGTGGCCTGCACCTCCTCGGGCAGCTCTTTCATGAGCGGCGTGGCGAACAAGCCGGGCGCCACGGTGCAGACGCGGATGCCGTGCTGCGCCAGGTCGCGCGCCATGGGCAGGGTCATGCCGACCAGGCCGCCTTTGGAAGCGCTGTAGGCCTGCTGGCCAACCTGGCCGTCGAAGGCGGCCACCGAAGCGGTGAACATCATCACGCCGCGCTCGCCGTCGTCCAGCGGCGGCAGCTTCACGCACTCGGCCGCGAACAGGCGGCTGATGTTGTAGCTGCCGATCAGGTTGACGTTGACGACGCGGGCGAAGTCTTCCAGCGGTGCGGGCGAGCCGTCGCGCCCGACGATGCGCTTGGCCGTGCCTATGCCGGCGATGTTCATGAGGATGCGTGCCGGGCCGTGTGCGGCCGTCGCCTTGGCCAGTGCGGCCGTGACGCTGTCGGTGTTCGTGATGTCGCAGGCGCAGGCCACGCCGCCAATGTCGGCGGCTACTTTCTCGGCGAGTGCGGCGTTGACATCGAGCACGGCGACCCTGGCGCCCAGGCGGGCCAACTCACGCGCCGTGGCTTCACCCAAGCCCGAGGCGCCGCCGGTGACGAGAGCTGCTTGTCCTTCGATCTTCATGGTGTTCTTATGTCTGTGGTTGGAGGATGCCAGGCGCACTGCCGTCGTGCAGGGCCTGCACGAGCGCATCGCGGTGCTTGAGCACGGCCCGCTGGTTGATCGAGCCCTTGTCGGTGACCTCACCCTTGTCGATGGACGGCGGCTCGGCCAGCAGCAGGGCGCGCGCGATGCGGTTGGCGCTGCCGGTGGCCTGGCGGGCCAGTTCGTCGAGCACGGCCTGCATGCGCTGGCGCACCGGTGCGCTGGCCAGCACGTCTGCCCAGGGCGCGTCGGGGCCCAGGCCGCTGACGCTGCGGCAGGCCGGTGAGGGGAAGATCAGCGCGCCGACCTCCTTCATGTTCAGGCCGGTGAGCACCGCATCCTGCACATAGGGCGCGCCGGTGACGATGAGCTTGGCGCGCATGGGGCCCACGCTGACGAAGGTGCCTGTGGAAAGCTTGAAGTCCTCGGCGATGCGGCCGTCGAACTTCAGGCCGCGATGGATGTCGTTCGGGTCGATCCACTGCACGGCGTCGCCGGTGCACAGATAACCTTCCTCGTCGAAGGCCTCGCGGGTGGCCTGCTCGGAGCGCCAGTAGCCCGGGGTGACGTTGGGGCCCTTGTAGCGCACCTCGGTCTTGCCGTCGACATCGACCAGCTTAAGGGTCATGCCGGGCACCGGTGTGCCGATGTCGCCAGCCTTTACATTGGGGCTGTTGGTGAACATGGCGGACGGGGCGGACTCGGTCATGCCCAGGCCGGTGCTCATGACAATGCGTTCGCCCACCTCGGCCTCGGCGGTGGCGTGCAGGCTGTCCCACACGGGTTGGGCCAGGCCGGCGCCCGAGTAGAAGAACAGGCGCACCCGCGACAGCAGCTTGCGGCGCAATTCGGCGTCGGTCTTCATGGCCTGCGCGATCATCTCGAAACCCGTGGGCACGTTGAAGTACAGCGTGGGGGCGATCTCGCGCAGGTTGCGCAGGGTCTCGCCGATCAGGGCGGCGGTGGGTTTGCCGTCGTCGATGTAGAGCGTGCCACCGTGCATCAGCGTCAGGCCCACGTTGTGGTTGCCGCCGAAGGTGTGGTTCCAGGGCAGCCAGTCCACGAAGATGGGCGGCGCCTCGGTGATCACCGGCATGGACAGGGTGATCTGCTGCAGGTTGGCGCACCACATGCGGTGCGTGTTGATCACCGGCTTGGGCATCTTGGTCGAGCCCGAGGTGAACAGGAACTTGGCGATGGTGTCCGGGCGCACGGCGTGCATGGCGGCGTCCACGGCCTCGGTCGCGGTGGTGTTGCGCAGCAGGTCGAAGGCGGTGGTCTTGCGGCCTTCAATGCTGCCTTGGGCCAGTACCACTTCGACGTCGGCGCCCACCGTGGCCTGGATGGCGCGGCCGTAGCGTGCACCGCCGGCGGCAAACACCAAGCCCGGTGTCAGTGTGCTCAGCACATGCTTGAGCTTGTCGTAATCCTGGCTGATCGTGGCATAGGCCGGCGAGACCGGGCAGTAGGGCACACCGGCATAGATGCAGCCCAGCGACATGAGCGCATGCTCCATCGTGTTCTCGCTCAGGATCACCACCGGGCGTTCGGCGCTGAGCTGGCGGTCCAGCAGGGCCTGGCCGATGCGCCGCGCGCCGTCCAGGGCCTGGGCGTAGCTGATGTGCTGCCATTCACCGGTGCGGCCTTCGCCGAGTTGCTCGCGGCGTGCCATGAAGCTGCGCTCGGGCTCGGCCTCGGCCCAGTGCACCAGGAAGTCGCTCAGGCGGCGGGCGTAGGCGCCCAGCGGCAATTCGGCCTGCAGGTAACGCGTGCCGGGGGCGCCCTCGCGCACCGAAACGCGGGTCACGCCAAAGGGGACAGGGCGGTAGCGCGGGGTGTTGTTTGTGCTCATGGGTCGTTTGGTCTGCGCGGAGATGTCAGCCCTTGCTGACCTTGGCGGCCTTGCCGTCGAGGAAGGCGCGCACGCGTTGTTTGGCCTCCGGGGCGCTCTGGGCGATGGCGGCCATCATGGCCTCGGTGAAGAAGCCCTGGTCGGCCGGCTGTTCGGCAATGCGCGGCAGGGCGTGGATCAGGGCGTAGTTGGTCAGCGGCGCGTTCTGCGCCACGCGCACGGCCAGCTCGTAAGCCTTGTCGAAAGCCGTGCCCTGCGGCACCAGGTACTGCGCCATGCCGATCTTCTCGCCATCCTGCGCGTTGTAGACGCGGCCGGTCAGCATCATGTCGGCCATGCGCGAGGCGCCAATCAGGCGCGGGATGCGCACCGCACCGCCGCCGCCCACGAAGATGCCGCGCGAGCCCTCGGGCAGGGCGTAGAAGGTAGATTCGTCGGCCACGCGGATATGGCAGGCGCTGGCCAGCTCCAGCCCGCCGCCAACCACCGCGCCGTGCAGTGCAGCGATCACCGGCACCGGGCCGTACTGCACGCGCTCCAGTGCAGCGTGCCACATGCGCGAGTGGTACAGGCCCTCGCCGGCGTCACGCTCCTTGAGCTCGCTCAGGTCCAGGCCGGCGCAGAAGTGCTCGCCCTCGCCATCGATGACGGCCGCGCGCACGCCCTCGGGCATGTTTTCAAACAGCTCGCGCAGGGCCAGAATGAGGGCGTCGTTGAGCGCGTTGCGCTTGGCCGGGCGCGTCAGGCGGATGACGGCAACTTCCTGCTGCTCGCCGCGGCGCTCGAAATGGATGTGGGGCTTGCTCATATTGCGTTTCTTTCTGGAATCGATTATGGTTATGAAATATAACCAGTTCAAGCAAGCGTTACACGCTTTTCATCAGTATTTACCCTAGGTCAGGAGACCGCCATGGACCACAAGAACCTCGTCGCCATCGATATCCACACGCATGCTGAAGTCAGCTGCTGGAACCCTTTCGACAACTATGGCGAGGAATACGACCGCGCGGCCGACAAGTACTTCCGCTCCAACCGCCGCCCCACCATTGCCGAGACCATTGCCTACTACCGCGAGCGCAAGATCGGCCTGGTGATGTTCACGGTGGACAGCGAATCCCAGCTGGGGCGCCGGCGCATTCCCAACGAGGAGATTGCCGAGGCGGCGAAGGCCAACAGCGACATGATGATGGCCTTCGCCAGCATTGATCCGCACAAGGGCAAGATGGGCGCGCGCGAGGCACGCCGCCTGATCGCCGAGCACGGCGTCAAGGGCTTCAAGTTCCATCCCACGGTGCAGGGCTACCATCCCTACGACAAGATGGCCTGGCCGATTTACGAGGTGATCGCCGAGCACAAGCTGCCGGCCATCTTCCACACGGGCCACAGCGGCATTGGCAGCGGCATGCGCTGCGGCGGCGGCCTGCGCCTGGAGTACAGCAACCCCATGCACTTGGACGACGTGGCGATCAGCTTCCCCGACATGCAGATCGTCATGGCCCACCCCAGCTTCCCCTGGCAGGACGAGGCGCTGTCGGTCGCCACGCACAAACCCAATGTCTGGATCGACCTGTCGGGCTGGAGCCCCAAGTACTTTCCGAAGCAGCTCGTGCAGTACGCCAACACCCTGCTCAAGGACCGCATCCTCTTCGGCTCGGATTACCCGCTGATCACGCCCGAGCGCTGGATGAAGGACTTCGAGGAGGCCGGCTTCAAGCCGGAGGTGATGCCCGGCATCCTGAAGGGCAATGCGGTGCGCCTGCTGGGCCTGACTTGAGGTTGATGCGGCCTTGTCAGGCCGCACGGGAACTGCTAAGGTCACTTGCAGTTCCCTGGAGACTTACATGATCAGCAATTTCGAGCAGGTCCACAACTACTACGAACGCCTGGTGTTCGAGGAAGTCCTGCGCCGTGCCCCGCGTTGGCCCAACATGACGCCCGACATGCTGGCCGACGTGGCCTGCGTGGCCCTCAACCGCCTGCCCGCACGTTACGTGCGGCATGACGTGGACCTGATGTTCTACCTGACTGAACATGAGCGCCATGCCATCGAGCTCTCGCTCGAGGCGGCGCTGGATTTCGCCTACAACTTCGTCAAGGACCGCTCGGCCAAGGCCGGCGCATAAAAAAGGGCGGCCCCTGGGCCGCCCTTGTTCCGACACCGGTCTGGTGTCAGGCGCTGCCCCAGACCTCCTGGGCCGTTTCCACCACCAGGCGCAGCTTGGCGCGCTGGTCTTCCACCGCGATGTCGTTGCCGTGCACCGTGCTGGAGAAGCCGCACTGCGGCGACAGGCAGAGCTGGTCCATGGAAACGTACTTGGCCGCTTCGTCGATGCGGCGCTTGAGTTCGTCCTTGGTTTCCAGCTTGCCGAATTTGGTGGTCACCAGGCCCAGCACCACGATCTTGCCCGGTGCCAGGAAGCGCAGGGGGCGGAAGTCACCGCTGCGGTCGTCGTCGTACTCCAGGAAGTAGGCGTCCAGGTTCATTTCCTTGAGCAGGGCCTCGGCCACCGGTTCGTAGTTGCCGGAGGCCGCGTGGGTGCTCTTGAAGTTGCCGCGGCACAGGTGCATGGCCAGCGTCATACCGGCCGGTTTCTGCGCCACCACCTTGTTGATGAACATGGCGTAGCGGTGCGGCAGCTCGTTGGGATCGTCACCGCGCTGGCGGGCGGCTTCGCGCATCTTGTCGTCGCACAGATAGGCCAGGTTGGTGTCGTCCATCTGCACATAGCTGCAGCCGGCGGCGGCCAGGCTGCGCAGTTCGTCGCCGTAGGCCTTCGCCACGTCGTCGTAGAAGGCCGGGTCCAGCTCGGGGTAGTGTTCCTTGCTGATGCCGGCACGGCCGCCGCGGAAGTGCAGCATGGTGGGCGAGGGGATGGTCACCTTGGCCACGGAACCGCGGCCCGGGGCGATCTGGCTCTTGAGGTACTGGAAGTCGGCGAGCTGGATGTCCTTGACGTGGCGCACCTTGTCGATCACGCGCATCACGGGCGGGGCCAGTTCCTTGGTGCCATCGGGCTTGATGATGGTGACCGGCACATCGGTGCGCACGCCGCCGATCTGCTCCAGGAAGTCGATGTGGAAGTAGGTGCGGCGGAACTCGCCGTCGGTGATGCTCTGCAGGCCGACGTCCTCCTGGAACTTCACGATCTCTGTGATGGCCTTGTCTTCCACCTTGCGCAGCTGCTCGGCGGTGATCTCGCCCTTGGCTTTCTGCTCACGCGCTTCCAGCAGGTACTTGGGCCGCAGGAAACTGCCGACGTGGTCGGCACGGAACGGGGGGGTGGTACGTAGTGTCATGGTGTGCTCCTCGGTGGTGCGCTTGGTGCTTGGCTTGTTGCTTGGTGTCTGAGAACGCCGAATCCTGACCGGTCATTCAGGATACGGATTATTAATCAGTTGTCATGCGATGGCGATGAGATTGCGTCACAGCCCACGACGGGCGGCTGCCTTGCTGACCTGTGGCGTATGCCCGCAGGCGTGCATGCCTGTCGCCGAGGTATTTCAAACTGTTATATCTATCAGTCTGAAATTTGACTTGCGCATGATCTGGTTTGAGGCGAAAGTAGCTGACCTTCGCTAACATCGGTCGTGCCTGCACGCAGCCGGACCGGTTGGGTGGAGCGATAAAACCTATTTAGGAGCCTTTCATGAAAAAACGTGTGTTTCTGAGCGCATCCGTGCTGGCCATGGCAGCGGTTTCGTCCTCGGCCGTTCTGGCCCAGGACAATACCTTCAAGATCGGCCTGATCCTGCCCATGACCGGTCAGCAGGCTTCCACCGGCCGCCAGATCGAGGCAGCCGCCAAGCTCTACATGGCCCAGAACGGCGACACCGTCGGCGGCAAGAAGGTCCAGCTGATCGTCAAGGACGACACCAGCGTGCCCGACGTCACCAAGCGCCTGGCCCAGGAACTGGTGGTGAACGACAAGGTCAATGTGCTGGCCGGCTTCGGCATCACGCCCTCGGCCTTTGCGACGGCGCCGATCGCCACCCAGTCCAAGACCCCGATGGTGGTGATGGCCGCCGGTACGTCCAGCATCACCCAGTCCTCGCCCTACATCGTGCGCACCAGCTTCACGCTGGCCCAGTCCTCGGTCGCCATGGCCGACTGGGCGGTCGCCAAGGGCGGCATCAAGAAGGTCGTGACCTTGGTCAGCGACTACGGCCCTGGCCACGATGCCGAGAAGTTCTTCAAGGAACGCTACCTCTTCAACGGCGGCACCGTCGTCGACACCCTGCGCGTGCCCATGCGCAACCCCGACTTCGCTCCCTTCCTGCAGAAGGTGCGTGATGCCAAGCCCGATGGCCTCTTCGTCTTCGTGCCCTCGGGCGCCGGCGCAGCCGTCATGAAGCAGTTCCTGGAGCGCGGCATGGACAAGGCCGGCATCAAGCTGATCGGCCCGGGCGACATCACCGACGATGACCAGCTCAACGAAATGGGCGACGGCGCCCTGGGTGTGGTGACCTCGCACTTCTACTCGGCCCACCATCCCTCGCCCACCAACAAGAAGTTCGTCGAAGCCTTCAAGAAGGCCAACAAGGGCATGCGCCCGAACTTCATGGCCGTCGGCGGTTATGACGGCATGCGTGTGATCTACGAAGCGCTCAAGGCCACCAAGGGCCAGGGCGGCGGCGACGCCCTGCTGGCGGCCATGAAGGGCCAGGTCTGGGAAAGCCCGCGTGGCCCCATGTTCATCGACGCGCAGACCCGTGACGTGGTGCACAACATCTACCTGCGCAAGGTCGAGCGTTCTGCTGGTGAGCTGTACAACGTGGAATTTGACGTCATCAAGGACGTCAAGGACCCGGGCAAGACCAAGTGATGCCCAGCCCGTGGACGCCTCCGGTCAGGGGGTGTCCATGGGTTTTTTTTTGTCCTGACCTGACCCGAGCCCTACATGCTGACGATTCTGTTTGACGGCATTGCCTACGGCATGCTGCTGTTTATCCTGGCGGTCGGCCTGTCCGTGACCATGGGTCTGATGAACTTCATCAACCTGGCCCACGGCGCCTTCGCCATGGTGGGAGGCTACGCCACCGTGCTGCTGATGCAGCGCTATGACGTGCCCTTCCTCGTGTGCCTGCCGGTGGCCTTCGTCGGCGTGGCCCTGCTGGGTGCGGTGCTGGAGCGCACGCTCTACCGCCCCATGTACAGCCGGCCGCACCTGGACCAAGTGCTGTTCTCCATCGGTCTGACCTTCATGGCCGTGGCCGCCATGGACTACTTCATGACCTCCAGCCAGCAGATCATCCAGCTGCCCGAGTGGCTCAAGGGGCGCACCGAGATCGGCGAGGGCTCCTGGATGCTGGGCATGGGGCACTACCGTCTGTTCATCATCGCCATCTGCGCGGCACTCACCATCGGCCTGCAGTACATCCTGGCGAAAACCCGCTTCGGCAGCCGCCTGCGCGCCTCGGTCGATGACCAGCGCGTGGCCGCCGGCCTGGGCATCAATGTCAACGTCGTGTTCCTGCTGACCTTCGCGGTCGGCTCCGGCCTGGCCGGCCTGGGGGGCGCACTGGGCGCCGAGGTGCTGGGCATGGACCCGAGCTTCCCGCTCAAGAACATGATCTATTTCCTGATCGTCGTGGCGGTCGGCGGCACCTCGTCCATCACCGGCCCCCTGCTGGCGGCCCTGCTGCTGGGCATTGCCGACGTGGCCGGCAAGTACTACATCCCGCGCTTTGGCGCCTTCATCGTCTACTTCCTGATGATCGTGATCCTGATCTGGCGTCCGCAGGGCCTCTTTGTGCGCAAGGGGGGCAAGGCATGAGTCGCCGGGCCGCTCCCAAGACGAACACCGCAGCGCACAGCGCGGAGGTCTCCGAATGAAAAACGCAACGCATTCCCTGTTTGACCTGCAGCGCTGGAAGCCCTGGGAGCCCGTCCTGTGGCTGCTGGCCCTGGCCTCGCCCTGGCTGCTGGGCAGCCACGCCCTCATCATCAACGAGATCGCCATCGTCGCGCTGTTCGCTGTTTCCCTGGACCTGATCCTGGGTTACGCCGGCATCGTGTCGCTCGGTCATGCCGCCTTCTTCGGCATGGGCGCCTATGCGGCGGCCCTCTTTGCCAAGCTGGTCATGCCCGATCCGCTGGTGGGGCTGGCCTTTGCCATCGCGGTGTCCACCGCGCTGGGGGCTGTGTGTTCGCTGACCATCATGCGCGGGACCGACCTCACGCGCCTCATGGTGACCATGGGCGTGGCCATGATCCTGATGGAGCTGGCCAACAAGCTGGACATCACGGGTGGTGCCGATGGCTTGCAGGGCGTGATCATGGGCCCGCTGCTGGGCACTTTCGAGTTCGACCTCTATGGCCGCACCGCTGCCTGGTATTCGCTGACCGTGCTGCTGGTGTTCTTTTTCCTGGCCCGGCGCCTGGTGCATTCGCCCTTCGGCGGCACGCTCAAGGCCCTGCGCGACAACCGCTTGCGTGCCATGGCCATCGGCATCCCGGTGACCTCCCGGCTGGCCGTGGTCTACACCATTGCGGCCGGCGTAGCGGGTGCTGCCGGTGCTTTGCTGGCGCAGACCAGCAGCTTTGCCTCGGTGGACGTGTTCGAGTTCCACCGCTCGGCCGACCTCATGCTGCTGCTGGTCATCGGCGGCACCGGCTGGCTGTATGGCGGCATCACGGGCGCCATCGTGTTCAAGGTGATGCAAGACCTGATCTCCTCCATCACGCCCCAATACTGGACGTTCTGGATCGGCCTGTTCCTCGTGGTGCTGATGCTGGTGGGCCGTGAGCGCCTGATCCGTCCCTGGACCTGGTTGGGGAACAAAAAACAATGAGCTCTTCGGAAATCGTTCTCTCCGCGCAGGGACTGGTCAAGCGTTTCGGCGGCATCACCGCCACCGGCAACGTCAGCCTGGACCTGCACAAGGGTGCCCGCCATGCGCTGATCGGCCCCAACGGCGCCGGCAAGACCACGCTGATCAACCTGCTGACCGGCGTGCTGGAGCCCACCGAAGGCCGCATCCTGCTCGAAGGCCAGGACATCACCGATCTGGCGCCGCACCAGCGTGTGCGCCGCGGCATGGTGCGCACCTTCCAGATCAACCAGCTGTTCGACACGCTCACCCCGCTGGAAACGCTGGCGCTGACCGTCTCGCAGCACAGCGGTCTGGGCACCAAGTGGTGGCAGCCCCTGGGCCAACGCCCGCAGGTGGTGGAGCGTTGCGAGCAGTTGCTCGAACAGTTCCATCTCACCGAGGTGATGAACCAGAAGACCAATGTGCTGGCCTACGGCAAGCGCCGCCTGCTGGAGATTGCCATTGCCCTGGCCTGCGAGCCGCGCGTGCTGCTGCTCGACGAGCCGGTGGCCGGTGTGCCCGCCGGCGAGCGCGAGGAACTGCTGCAGACCGTGGCCGCCCTGCCGGCCGATGTGTCGGTGCTCCTGATCGAACATGACATGGACCTCGTTTTCAGTTTTGCCGAGCGCATGACCGTGCTGGTCAACGGCACTGTGCTCACCGAGGGCGACCCCGACACCATTGCCAACGACCCGCAGGTCAAGGCCGTGTACCTGGGCCACGGCGAGGAGGTGGCCCATGGCTGAACTCCTCAAGGTTGAAGGCTTGAGCGCCGGTTACGGCGAAGCCGTGGTGCTGCACGACGTTTCCGTCGCGCTGCCCCAGGGCCAGACCCTGGCGCTGCTGGGGCGCAACGGCACCGGCAAGACCACTTTCATGAACACCCTGGCCGGCGCCACGCGCCAGCACGGCGGCAGCATCACCTTCGACGGCGTGGCCCTGCACAAGGTGCCGCTGCACCAGCGCGCCAAGGCCGGCATCGGCTGGGTGCCGCAGGAACGCAATATCTTCAAGTCGCTCACGGTGGACGAGAACCTCACGGCCGTGGCCCGCCCGGGCCCGTGGACGCCGGCGCGCGCCTATGAGATGTTCCCGCGCCTGGCCGAACGCAAGACCAACCTGGGCACCCAGCTCTCGGGCGGCGAGCAGCAGATGCTGGCCGTGGCCCGCGCCCTGGTGCTCAACCCCAAGCTGCTGCTGCTGGACGAGCCGCTCGAGGGTCTGGCGCCCATCATCGTGCAGGAGCTGCTGCGCGCCATCCGCCGCATCACGCGCGAAGAGGGCCTGTCGGCCATCATCGTCGAGCAGCATCCGCAGGCCATCCTGGCCATCTCGGATGTGGCCGCTGTGCTGGACCGCGGCACCGTGGTGCACTCCGGCACGGCGCAATCGCTGCTGGACCAGCCCGAGCTGCTGGACCGTCTGCTGGGCGTGGCACGCTGACCACCCCGCTCTTTTTTTTCACAAGGAGATCACCCATGAACCTGCTGAACCGTCGTGCCCTCGTGGCCGTGCTGGCTGCCACCCTGGCCAGCGCTGGCTGGGCCCAGTCCTTCCCGAGCAAGCCCCTCAAGATCATCGTTCCCTTCGGCGCCGGTGGCGTGGCCGACCTGACGGCCCGCACCGTGGGCCAGAAGCTGAGCCAGACCCTGGGCCAGCCGGTCGTGATCGAGAACAAGCCGGGTGCCGGCGGCGTCGGCGCTGCCGACACCGTGGCCAAGTCGGCGCCGGACGGCTACACGCTGCTGCTGATGTCCAACGCCAGCGCCGTCACCGCCACGCTGTTCAACAAGCTGCCCTATGACACGGTGAAAGACTTCACGCCCGTCAGCACCCTGGGTTTCTTCGACATCGCGGTGGTGACCGCCACCGAATCGAAGTTCAAGACCCTGGGTGAGGTGCTGGCCTACGCCAAGGCCAATCCCGGCAAGCTGAACGTGGGCAGCATCAACATCGGCAGCACGCAGAACCTGGCGGCCGAACTGTTCAAGTCCAATTCGGGCGTGGACATGCAGATCGTGCCGTTCAACGGCACGCCCGCCGTCGTCAACGCGCTGCGCGGCGGCCAGATCGACGTAGCCGTCGAGATCGTCTCGCCCATCATGGGCCAGATCAAGGGCGGCGCCCTGCGTGCCCTGGCCATCACCGACACCACGCGTTCGGCCCTGCTGCCCGATGTGCCGACCACCAAGGAAGCCGGTCTGCCCAACTACCAGGCCTCGTCCTGGAATGCCCTGGCTGTTCCCTCGGGCACCCCGAAGGACGTGGTGGCCCGCCTGCACCGCGAGATCGCGGCCGCAATCAGCGATCCCGAGGTCAGCAAGAAATTGCGCGAGATGAACATCGAGCCCCGCTCCAGCACGCCGGAGCAGACCCAGGCTTTCCTGGAGAGCGAAATCAAGCGCTGGGGTGATGTCATCGTCAAGGCGAACATTCCGCGCCAGTAAGGCGACGTCTGGCGAGAAAGCAGCCTGATGCGAGGGGCATCTCAGCTGAAATGTCAAAGCGGCCCGTGCGGCCGCTTTTTTCATCAGTGTTTCAAATCGCGGGTCTGAAGGATCAGGCGCAGGAGCTGGTGCAGGCGGTGGCGGTGTTCAAGCTGGCCGATCAGCGCTCAGGCATGCCCCTGCTGGGCATGAACTGAAAGCCGCAGGCCCGCGGCTTACAGCGTGGCTTCGATCAAACGCCGCAGTTCGGGCGTTACCTCGGGTGTCACGCCGAACCAGCGCACGAAGGCCGGGCGCGCCTGGTTCAGCAGCATGCCCAGGCCGTTGACGGTGGCGTGGCCACGTGCACGCGCGGCGGCCAGCAAGGGCGTTTCCAGGGGCACATAGATGATGTCGGACACCAGCGCGTGTTTCGGCAAGCGGTCGAGCGACAGCTCCAGCGGCTCCTGTCCCTTCATGCCCAGGCTGGTGCTGTTGACCAGCAGGGCTGCGCCGTCCAACGCGTCTTCGCGCTGCTCCCAGGGCAGGGCCCGGATGGGCGCGCCGAATTCGGCGGCCAGGGCCTGGGCCTTGTCCAGGCTGCGATTGCACAGACGGATCTCTTTCGCCCCGCGCTCGGCCAGCGCCACCAGGATGGCACGCGCCGCGCCGCCCGCGCCCAGCACGGTGACGGGTCCGGCATCGGCGCGCCAGTCAGGCTGTGTATCGAGCAGGCTCTGGATGAAACCGTAGGCGTCGTTGTTGTAGCCACTCAGCGTGCCGTCGGGCTCGACGACGATGGTGTTGATGGCGCCGATGCGCGTGGCGAGCGGATCGATGCGGTCCATCAGGGCCATGGCCGCCACCTTGTGCGGGATGGTGACGTTGCAGCCGGCGAAGCCCAGGGCCCGCAGGCCGCGCACGGCATCACCCAGGTGGTCGGGCTGCACGGGCAGCAGCACGTAGCTGCCGTTGAGACCATGCTGGCGGATCCAGTGGGTGTGGATGGCGGGTGAGCGCGAATGCGCCACCGGCCAGCCCATCACGCCGGCCAGTGTGTAGGGTTTGTCAGTTGCCATGGGTAGGTATTGTCACGTGGGTGTCGCGACCGCACCAAAGACCTCGCCGGCCACCTGCTGGATCAGTTCCAGCATGGCCTGCTGTGTCATGGTGGTCGTACGGCCGGCGGCCGTGGCCAGGGCCAGGCGGCTGGCCAGGCGGGGTTTTTCGATGGGGCGGGCCTGGTAGGTCTCGGGCCGCTGCATGGTGGCCAGCGCGTATTTGGGCAGCACGGCATAACCGGCGCCGTCGGCCACCAGGTCCAGGATGGCGGCCACACCGTCGATCTCCAGGCTGATCTCGGGTTTGCAGCCGATGCCGGCCATCTCGGTCTCCACCACCATGCGTATGGCATTGGGCCGGCTGGGAATGACCAGGGGCAGGGCGCTGACCTCCTTCAGGCTGATGGGCTGCGCCACAGCCTTGCCGCGCGACGGGCGCGGCCCGATCAGGAACAGTTCCTCATCCAGCAGCGGCAGGGTGTTGAGCTCGGGACTGGCTGGCGGGTTGTAGAGCAGTGCGATGTCCAGGCGCCCGGTCAGCAGGCCTTCCTGCATGGAAATGGTCAGGCCTTCGCTGATGGACAGCGCGGCGCTGGGCAGGCGCTTGCGGAAGGCGCGTGTGAGCGGCACCGTCATCATGCGGGCGATGCTCGGCGGCAGGCCCAGGGCCACACGGCCGGCCAGGGCCCCGCGCACGCGGCCCAGGTCTTCGCGGGCGCGCTCCACCTGGTGCAGGATGCCGCGGCCATGCTCCAGCAGCAGCTTGCCGGCATCGGTGGTGGTGACGCCGCGGCCATTGCGCAGCAGCAGGTTCTGCCGCAGCTCCACTTCCAGCAGGCGCACCTGGCGGCTCAGGGCTGGCTGGGCAATGTTCAGCACCCCGGCGGCACGCGTGAAGCTGCCCAGTTCGGCCACGCGCACGAAATATTCGAGTTGTTTCAGGTCCATGCTTTGCGGGATAGCTTGCCGGCCATTATGCCGAAATGCGATACCTGCTAGAAACCGCTCCGCCTTGGCACGGGGGGCAAGGGTGGCCACAATCGCTGTTTACTCTTATCAATTCTGGCTCCCTCTTCCATGAGCACTCCTATCCTAGGCATTTCCTCCATGGCGACCCGCCAGGTTCTGGCTGAACTGGTGGACGCCTACCAGCAGCACTCGGGCCAGCGCGTGGCCATCGAGTCGGTGGGCGGGGTGGATGCGGCCAAGCGCGTGGCGGCCGGCGAGGCCCTGGACGTTGTGATCCTGGCCTCCGATGCGATCGACAAGCTGATCGCCTCTGGCCACGTACTGGCAGGCAGCAAGGTGGACCTGGTGCGCTCGGGCGTGGCCGTCGCGGTGCGCGCCGGTGCCACCCCACCCGACATCTCCAGCGAAGACGCGGTGCGCCAGGCCATCCTGGCGGCGCGCAACATCAGCTATTCCACCGGTCCCAGCGGCGTGGCCCTGGCCCGCTTGTTCGAGCGCTGGGGTATCACTGAAACCATCAAGGACCGCATCGTGACACCGCCGCCGGGCATCCCGGTCGGCTCGCTGGTGGCCAAGGGTGAGGTGGCGCTGGGTTTCCAGCAGCTCAGCGAGATGCTGAACCTCGAAGGCCTCAATGTCCTGGGCCCGTTGCCGCAGGCCATCCAGATCATCACCACCTTTTCCGCTGGCGTTTGCGCAACGAGCCAGCAGGCCGAAGCCGTGCGCGCCATGCTGGCCTACATGGCCTCGCCCGCTGCGGCCGAGGCCAAGCGCCGTCAGGGCATGGACCCGGCCTGAACCGAATCTGAATCCCAGGAGACCGTTATGAAAAAACCCATGATCATCGACATCCACGGCCACTACACCACTGCCCCCAAGGCGCTGGAGAACTGGCGCAACCAGCAGATCGCTGGCATCAAGTACCCGGCCCTGATGCCGAAGGTGGCCGACCTCAAGATCAGCGACGACGAACTGCGCGAGTCCATCGAGAGCAACCAGCTCAGGCTGATGAAGGAGCGCGGCTCCGACCTCACCATCTTCAGCCCGCGCGCCAGCTTCATGGCCCACCACATCGGCGACTTCAATGTGTCAAGCACCTGGGCTGCGATCTGCAACGAGCTCTGCTACCGCGTGAGCCAGCTGTTCCCCGATTCCTTCGTGCCCGCCGCCATGCTGCCGCAGTCGCCCGGTGTCGACCCCAGGACCTGCATCCCCGAGCTGGAGAAATGCGTCAAGGAGTACGGCAACGTCGGCATCAACCTGAACCCGGACCCCAGTGGCGGCCACTGGACCAGCCCGTCGCTGACCGACAAGCAGTGGTACCCCATCTACGAAAAGATGGTCGAGTACGACATCCCTGCCATGATCCACGTCTCCACCAGCTGCAACGCCTGTTTCCACACCACCGGCGCGCATTACCTGAACGCCGACACCACGGCTGTCATGCAGCTGATCCAGGGCGACCTGTTCAAGGACTTCCCCACGCTGAAGTTCATCATCCCGCACGGCGGCGGCGCTGCGCCCTACCACTGGGGCCGTTTCCGTGGCCTGGCGCAGGAGATGAAAAAACCGCTGCTCAGCGAGCACCTGCTCAAGAACATCTATTTCGACACCTGCGTCTACCACCAGCCCGGCATCGACTTGCTGACCCGCGTGATCCCGGTGGACAACATCCTGTTCGCCTCCGAGATGATCGGCGCCGTGCGCGGCATCGACCCCGAGACCGGCGCCTACTACGACGACACCAAGCGTTACGTGCAGGCCACGCCGCACCTCAATGACGAACAGCGTTTCAAGGTCTACGAGGGCAACGCCCGGCGCGTGTTCTCGCGCCTGGACGCGCAGCTCAAGGCCAAGGGCAAATAAGCATCGAACCCCAGACACAGAAAGAGGAAACACCATGAGCGTCAACGCACCCCTGGGCATCGTCAAGCGCAACATCGTGCGTGCCGATGCCGCCGCCGTCGAAAAAATGGGCCAATACGGTGTGGCCACCGTGCACGAAGCCCAGGGCCGCATCGGCCTGATGCAGACCTATATGCGCCCCATCTATTCCGGCGCCCGGATCGCCGGCCCCGCTGTCACCGTGCTGCTGCACCCGGGCGACAACTGGATGCTGCACGTGGTAGCCGAGCAGATCAAGCCGGGCGACATCGTCGTGGCGGCGCTCTCTTCGCCCAACACCGACGGCTTCTTTGGCGACCTGCTGGCCACGAGCTTCAAGGCGCGCGGCGCACGCGGCCTGATCATCGATGGTGGTTGCCGCGACATCGCGGAACTCAAGTCCATGGACTTCCCGGTCTGGAGCCGTGCCATCAGCGCCAAGGGCACCATCAAGGCCACGCTGGGTTCCGTCAACATCCCCGTGGTTTGCGCAGGCATGATCGTCAACCCGGGTGACGCCATCGTGGCCGACGACGACGGCGTGGTCGTCGTCAACGCCGCCGACGCGCAGAAGGTGGCCGATGCCGCTGCCGCGCGTGAATCCTTCGAGGGCGAGAAGCGCGCCAAGCTGGCTTCGGGTGTGCTGGGCCTGGACATGTACAAGTTCCGCGAGCCGCTGGAAAAGCTGGGCCTGAAGTACATCGACTAAGCTGACTGCCCGTTCTTCATCACCTGAGAGGGGATACGCCATGAACATGATGCGCAGAAGCAGCTTCCTGGGCCTGCTGGCCGCCGTCTCGCTGCTGGCCGGCTGTGCCGTGACGCCGACCCCGGCGCCCCCGCCGAGCCCGCAGGCGCGCGCCGCGCTGGCGCCCGACGGCAAGCTGCGCGTCGGTGTCTACTCGGGCAGCCCGACCTCGATGGTGACGGACAAGACTGGCAAGCTCACGGGCGTGGCCTACGAGCTGGGGCGCGAACTCGCGCGCTGGCTGAACGTGCCGCTGGAGCTGGTGGAGTACAAGCGCATCGCCGAGGTGCTCGAAGCCATGAAAAACGGTGAGGTGGACTTCACCTTCACCAACGCCACCGAGGCGCGCACGCGTGACATGAACTTCACGCTGCCCCTGGTCAGCCTGGAGCTGGGCTACCTGGTGCCGGCCGGCAGCCCGCTGCAAAGTGCCAGCGAGATCGATCGCGCGGGCATCAAGGTCGGCGTCAGCCAGGGCAGCACCTCCCAGGGCGTGCTCACGCGCACCTACAAGCAGGCCCAGGTGGTGCCACAGCCCACGCTCAAGACCGCCGCCGAGCAGCTGGCTGCGCGAAAGATCGATGCCTTTGCCACCAACAAGGGCATCCTGTACGAGATGGCCGACGGCCTGCCCGGCGCACGCGTGCTGGACGGGCGCTGGGGCCTGGAGAACCTGGCCATCGCCACGCCCAAGGGGCGCGAAGCCGGGCTGTCCTACCTGAGCAGTTTCGCGCTGACCGTGCGCCGTGACGGCACCCTGCAATCGGCCATCGACCGTGCCGGCCTGCGCGGCACGGTTGCACCGGCCATGCGCTGAACAAGAAATCAAGACACATCCGAGAGAACCATGAGCAAAGCCACCACAGGCCCCTTCGAGAAAACCACCGGCTGGATGGACTGGTACACCGGCCCCAGCAAGCCGCGCTTCACGCTGCCCGCTGGCGCGGTGGACGCGCACTGCCACGTCTTCGGCCCCGGCGCCGAATTCCCTTACGCCCCCGAGCGCAAGTACACGCCCTGCGACGCCAGCAAGGCGCAGCTCTTTTCCTTGCGCGACCACCTGGGTTTTGCGCGCAACGTCATCGTGCAGGCCACCTGCCACGGCGCCGACAACCGCGCCCTGGTCGACGCCTGCCTGTCCAGCAAGGGCAAGGCCCGCGGTGTGGCCACCGTGCGCCGCAGCGTGACGGACGAGGAGCTGCACAAGCTGCACGCCGCTGGCGTGCGCGGCGTGCGCTTCAACTTCGTCAAGCGCCTGGTCGACTTCACGCCCAAGGACGAGCTGCTGGAGATCGCCGGCCGCATTGCCAAGCTGGGCTGGCACGTGGTGATCTACTTCGAGGCCGTGGACCTGCCCGAGCTGTGGGACTTCTTCACCGCGCTGCCCACCACCGTGGTGGTGGACCACATGGGCCGCCCCGACGTGAGCAAGCCCGTGGACGGCCCTGAGTTCGCGCTGTTCCTCAAGTTCATGCGCGAGCACACCAACGTGTGGAGCAAGGTCAGCTGCCCGGAGCGCCTGTCGGTCGCCGGCCCCAAGGCCCTGAACGGCGAGCAGAACGCGTACCGTGACGTGATCCCGTTTGCCCAGCGCATCGTGCAGGAGTTCCCGGACCGCGTGCTCTGGGGCACCGACTGGCCGCACCCCAACCTGAAGGACCACATGCCCGACGACGGCCTGCTGGTGGACTTCATCCCCCACATCGCGCCCACGCCCGAACTGCAGCGCAAGCTGCTGGTGGACAACCCCATGCGCCTGTACTGGCCCGAGGAGAAATAAATGTCACTTGAAAAACCCTACCTGGACGTGCCCGGCACGACCATCTTCGACGCCGAGCAGTCGCGCAAGGGCTACTGGCTCAACCAGTTCTGCATGAGCCTGATGAAGGCCGAGAACCGCGAGCGTTTCAAGGCCGACCAGCGCAAGTACCTGGACGAGTGGCCGATGACGGAAGAGCAGAAGCAGGCCGTGCTGGCTGCCGACCTCAACCGTGCGATCTCCCTGGGCGGCAACATCTACTTCCTGGCCAAGCTGGGCGCCACGCACGGCAAGAGCTTCCAGCAGATGGCTGGCTCCATGACCGGCATGACCGAAGAGGAGTACCGCGACATGATGATCAAGGGCGGCCGCAGCCCCGAGGGCAACCGCATCGTTGGCGAAAACGGCACGGCCCAGGCGCAGAACCAGCCGCAAGGCCATGGCACCGGCAAGCTCCTGTAATTGAAAGACTGACATGGCCAAGATCACCGCATCCGTCTACACCTCGCACGTGCCCGCCATCGGCGCGGCCATCGACCTGGGCAAGACCCAGGAACCCTACTGGCAACCCCTGTTCGCCGGCTACGAGCCCGGCAAGCAGTGGTTCAAGGACAACAAGCCTGACGTCATCTTCCTCGTCTACAACGACCACGCCACGGCTTTCAGCCTGGAGATGATTCCCACTTTCGCCATCGGCACCGCTGCCGAGTACCAGCCCGCTGACGAAGGCTGGGGTCCGCGCCCCGTGCCGGTGGTCAAGGGCCATCCGGACCTGGCCGCGCACATCGCGCAGTCCGTCATCCAGCAGGACTTCGACCTCACCATCGTGAACAAGATGGACGTGGACCACGGCCTGACCGTGCCGCTGTCCCTGGTCTGCGGCACGCCGTCCCAGGACAAGTTCGAGTGGCCCTGCCCGGTGATCCCCTTTGCCGTCAACGTGGTGCAGTACCCTGTGCCAAGCGGCCGCCGCTGCTTCGAGCTGGGCAAGGCCATCCGCCGCGCCGTCGAGAGTTACGACCAGCCGCTGAACGTGCAGATCTGGGGCACGGGTGGCATGAGCCACCAGCTGCAGGGCCCGCGCGCCGGCCTGATCAACAAGGCCTGGGATAACGCCTTCCTCGATGAGATGATCGCCAGCCCCGACACCCTGGCCAGCAAACCGCACATCGACTACGTGCGTGAAGCCGGCAGCGAAGGCATCGAGCTCGTGATGTGGCTCATCGCGCGCGGCGCCATGAGCGACGTGGCCGGCACGGGCGCAGCGCCCAAGGTCGCTCACCGCTTCTATCACGTGCCCGCGTCCAACACCGCCGTGGGCCACCTGATCCTCGAAAACCAATAAGGAATAACAGCCATGACCATCAAAGTAGCCCTCGCCGGTGCCGGTGCCTTCGGCATCAAGCACCTGGACGGCATCAAGAACATCAAGGACGTGGAAGTCGTCTCCCTGATCAGCCGCGATCTGGAGAAGACGAAAGAGGTGGCCGACAAATACGGCATCAAGCACGTCACCACCAAACTCGAAGACAGCCTGGCGCTGAAGGAAGTGGACGCCGTCATCCTGTGCACGCCCACCCAGATGCATGCGGCGCAGGCCAAGGCCTGCCTGCAGGCCGGCAAGCACGTTCAGGTGGAAATCCCCCTGTGCGACGTGCTCAAGGACGGTGAGGAAGTCGTCGCCCTGCAGAAGCAAAAGGGTCTCGTGGCCATGTGCGGCCACACCCGCCGTTTCAACCCCAGCCACCAGTACGTCAACAAGAGGATCTTGGCCGGTGAGTTCAACATCCAGCAGATGGACGTGCAGACCTACTTCTTCCGTCGCACCAATATGAACGCGCTGGGCCAGGCCCGCAGCTGGACCGACCACCTGCTGTGGCACCACGCCGCCCACACCGTGGACTTGTTCGCCTACCAGGCCGGCAGCCCCATCGTGAAGGCCAACGCCGTCCAGGGCCCGATCCACCCGACGCTGGGCATCGCGATGGACATGTCCATCCAGCTCAAGGCCGCCAACGGCGCCATCTGCACGCTGTCGCTCTCGTTCAACAACGACGGCCCGCTGGGCACCTTCTTCCGCTACATCGGCGACACGGCCACCTACCTGGCCCGTTACGACGACCTGTTCAACGGCAAGGACGAGAAGATCGACGTGAGCAAGGTGGACGTGTCCATGAACGGCATCGAGCTGCAGGACCGTGAGTTCTTCGCCGCCATCCGCGAAGGCCGCGAGCCCAACGCCAGCGTGGCGCAGGTGCTGCCTTGCTACCAGGTGCTGCACCAGCTGGAGCAGCAACTCAACGCGGGCTGATCCGCTACCATCGACCAGCCCCCTGGGGTCGGATCGCTCGCCCGTGGCGCTGTGATCTGACCCCTGCGCATTTCTGCAAGGACTCAAGATGCAAGAACGCAAGATCGGCCCCTTCCAGGTCTCCGCCCTCGGCCTGGGCTGCATGAGCCTGAGCTACGCCTACGGCGTGCCGCCCGCGCCCGAACATGGGGAGCGTGTGTTGCTCAGCGCGCTGGACGCCGGTGTCACGATGTTCGACACGGCAGCGCTCTACGGCTTTGGTGCCAATGAAACCCTGGTGGGTCGTGTGCTCAAGGCGCATCGCAGCAAGATCACCCTGGCCAGCAAGGGCGGCATGGCCGGTGTGGACTTGGCCGGTGACGGCAAGCTGGTGCGCGTGATCGACGGCCGCCCCGAGGCCATCCGCCGTGATTGCGAGGCCAGCCTGCGCCGTCTGGGCACCGACGTGATCGACCTCTATTACCTGCACCGCTTCGACAAGAAGGTGCCCATCGAAGACAGCGTGGGGGAACTCTCGCGCCTGGTGGAACGCGGCCATGTGCGCGCCATCGGCCTGAGTGAAGTCTCGGCCGCCACCCTCCGCCGTGCACACGCCGTGTTTCCCATCGCGGCCGTGCAAACCGAATACTCGCTGTGGACACGCAACCCCGAGATCGCCGTGTTGCAGACCTGCCGTGACATTGGCGCAGCCTTCGTCGCCTTCAGCCCGGTGGCGCGCGGTTTCCTCAGCGGCAAATTGCGCGATCTGGCCACGCTGGACGCCAAGGACATACGCCATGGCATGCCGCGCTTCGAGCCGGCCCATTACGCCGGCAACCTCAAGCTGCTGCCGGCCTACGAGGCTGTGGCGCGTGAGGCGGCTTGCACCCCGGCCCAGCTGGCCCTGGCCTGGCTGCTGCACAAGGCGCCGCACATCGTCCCGCTCTTCGGGACCACCAGCCTCGATCACTTGGCCGAGAACGTGGCTGCTGCCGACGTGAAGCTCAGCCCCGCGCTGATGGCCAAAGCCGAAGCCGTGGTCAACAAGCAGACCGTGGTGGGCAACCGCTACAGCGAACAAAGCAACCGCGAAGTCGATACGGAAGTGTTCTGAGTAAGGGCTGGTGCGTATTCAGGCCGATCTTGCATCCCATCCCTTCCTATGCGCATAATATGCGCATAGGCATCTGACCAGGGGTTCGCACCATGACCGCCACTCTCATTTCCCATCGAAAACGCCCGGTGAATCTCACGCTGAGCGAGGGCTTGGTGTCTCAGGCCAAAACCTACACCGACAATCTTTCCGCCACGGTGGATGCGCTGTTGGCAGAGTACGTCGCAAGTGAGCAGCAGGCCCGCTTGAACCGCCAGTACATGGCTGATGCGTGTGCCGACGACTGGAACGCCGTGCACGCTGCCGTGGGTTCGTTCGCCGACGAACATTCGACGCTCTGATGGCCCAGTTCGACGTGCATCGCAACCTCGGGGCGTTGCGGGACTCCATTCCCTTTGTGGTCCTGGTCCAGTCCGCCCAGTTCGACCGCTACCGCCGGCGCGTCGTGGTGCCGCTGGTCCGGCGCACTGCCTTGCCAGCCAATACGCCCACGGTGGGCTCGCGCATGAACCCTGCATTCACCCTGCAGGGTATCCCGGTGGTGTTGCACCCACTGGACATGGTCTCCGTCGCAGTGGACCAACTGGGCGAGCACATCGGCTCCCTGGCGGAGCAAGGGCAGGTCATCACCGATGCGCTCGACGAACTGCTCACCCGCTCCTGGGGCTGAGTACCTGAAAGCCGATACCCAACAGAAACGACGATGCAAAAACCCACGCTCATGCTCCTGCCCGGTCTCAACTGCGACGCGGCCGTCTGGGCCCCGCAGGTCGCCGCACTTCAAGGTCAGGCGAATTGCGTCATCCCCGCCTGGGGCCTGCGTGACACGCTGACCGCCATGGCCCAGCAGGTGCTGGACGAAGCACTGACCGAACGCTTTGCCATGGCCGGCCATTCCATGGGCGGCCGCGTGGCGCTGGAAGTCATGCGCCTGGCCCCGCAGCGCGTGGAGCGCCTGGCCCTGCTGGACACCGGCACCCACCCGCTGCCGGCCGGTGAGGCGGGCGAGAAAGAGCGGGCCGGGCGCATGGCCCTGCTGAAGATTGCACAGGAACAAGGCATGCGCGTCATGGCCCAGGAATGGGCCAAGGGCATGGTGCATCCGGACCGCATCGGCGGCCCCCTCTTCGAAGAAGTGCTGGCCATGTTCGACCGCGGCAGTGCCGCGCAGTACGCCGCGCAGATCAACGCGCTGCTGACCCGGTCCGATGCCGCCCCTCTGCTGCCGGGCATCACCTGCCCCACGCTGGTCCTCACGGGCCGCCAGGACGCCTGGAGCGGTCCGGCCCAGCACGAAGCCATGGCCGCCGCCATCGCTGGCGCGCAGCTGGTCATTGTGGAAGACAGTGGCCACATGACGACCATGGAGCAGCCTCAGGTGGTGAGTAAGGCGCTGGCGGACTGGCTGCGGCGCTGACCTGGACGCCGGCGCGGCCAGCGCTTGCCACGCCCTCGGTGGGCGATCAGAATGGTGCGATGTTCGCACCCATTCCCTTCGCCCTGGTCGTGTCCCTTGTGCTTGCGCTCATCTGGTGGGGCACGAGGGCGCAGCGTTGGTGGGTCCTGGCCACGGTCTGGGCGCTGTACGCGGCTTACGAGTACCTGATGTATGCGCGCGTCCTTTGCGCGGGTGAGTGCAATATCCGTGTGGATCTCTTGCTCATCTACCCGGTGCTGGTCATCAGCACGGTCTGGCTTGCCCTGGCAGCAGCTTACCGGGCTCTCAAACGCAGTCGGCGGATGCAGGACGACCGTTAGTCGGCCGCAAGAATTCCGCGCAGGTCACCAGCCTTGTTGCGCTTGGAGCCCTGCGGGCCTCACTTCGGCACCAGAGCGTTCAGATCAAACGCCACATCCCCTGCCTGTTGCGGTGTGGGCGACACCCCCGCATCCATGAGCTTGCGCACCAGCAGGTGGTCCTTGGGCGTGTTCACGTTGTCGATGGCGATCAGCTGGCCACCCTTGTAGTGGAAGAGGCAGAAGCAGAAGGACCCACTGGCCATATCCCCGCGCAAGACGTGCTGGTCCGCACCCGCGGACAGGCCGGCCATCTGCAGTTTCTTGTCGTACTGATCGCTCCAGAACCAGGGCGTGGCGGTGAAGGGGCGCTCCTGGCCGAGCAGGGCGGCGGCGGCGCTCTTGCCCAGTTCGGTGGCGTTCTGCACGGACTCCAGACGGACGAGGCTGCCATCGGGCAGGCGACGCGCAGTGCAGTCACCGGCGGCGGTGATGGCTGGGTCACTGGTGCGGCCACAGGCGTCGACCACGATGCCCCGATCACATTCGAGCCCCGCGGCGCGGGCCAGTTCGTCGTTGGCATTCACGCCTATGCCTACCAGTACGAGGCCGGCGGGATACACGGTGCCGTCGTTCAAGCGCACGCCGGTCACGCTGTTGCTCGCATCGTGTTCGATGGCGGCGATCTGCGCGCCCAGTACGAGCTGCACACCGTGGCTGCGGTGCAGTTCGGCGTACCAGTCGGACAGCACAGGCAGCAGCACACGGCCCAGCAGGCGCGGCGCGGCTTCCAGTACGGTGACGGCCAGACCCTTCTTGCGCGCGGTGGCGGCCACTTCGAGGCCGATGAAACCGCCGCCGATGACGACCAGGGGCAGGTTTTTCTCCAGGCACAAAGCCATGCGCTGGGCAATGGCGTCGGCATCGTCACGCGTGCGCAGGGCGAGCACGCCTTGTGCGTTGGCGCCCGGCAGCGGCAAGGTGCGCGCTGTGGCCCCCGTGGCCAGCAGCAGGCCGCCGTAGGGCAGGGTGCTGCCATCGGCCAGCGTCACGGTCTTGGCGGCGCGGTCGATGGCCGTGACTTGGGTGCCCGTGCGCAGTTCGATGGCTTTGCCCGCCAGCATTTCGGGCGTGCGCATGGGCAGGCGTGAGGCGTCCATCTCGCCGGCCAGCCAGGCCTTGGAGAGCGGGGGGCGGTGGTAGGGGCCGTGGGGCTCGTCGCCGAGGAGGGTGAGGGGGCCGGTGTAGCCACTGCTGCGCAGGGCTTCGGCGGCCATGATGGCGGCCTGGCCGGCGCCGATGATGAGGATGGGTGCGTTCATGCCCGCATCTTAGGGCCTGCCTGCTTTGGCCTCAGTGGGCCAGCGCGGGTGCCACCACGGCCTCCAGTTGCGCACGCAGCCAGCGGTGGGCGGCGTCCTGCTGGTAGCGCGCGTGCCAGATGGCATACATGGGCGTGGTGGGGCAGTTAACCGGGGGCGGGCAGCTGGCCAGGCCGGTGAAGGTCTGGCGCGCCAGCAGGCCGGGCACGGTGGCCAGCAGGGGCGTGCCGCGCAGGAAGGCGGGCAGGGCGCTGAAGGACGGCACCATGATGGCGAAGCGGCGCTGCAGGCCCCGGGCCGCCAGCTGCTGGTCCAGGTCCAGACTGCGGCGGGGCTCATAAACCACGGTGGCGTGGTCGCTGGCCAGGTAATCGGCTTCGTCACGCGGGGCCTCGCGTACCGAGGCGTCGTAGAAGACGCGGTAGGGGTTTTCGAACAGGCGCTTTTGCACGATGTCTGCCCCGTCGGGCGGACGCGGGCTGATGACGAGCTGGCACTCGTCGTTGCGCAGCATGTCCAGCCGCGGGATGGCCGAGGGGATGATGCGCAGCGCCACGCCGGGCGCGCTCTGCCGCAGGCGCGCGGCCAGGGCGGGCAGCAGCAGGTCGCGCTGGAAGTCGTTGGCGGCGATGGTGAAGGTGGTCAGCCAGCGGCCGGGGTCGAAGTCTGCGCTGTGCGCGAAATGCTGCAACTGGCGCAGCAGGCTGCGTGCTTCAGTCGCCAGCTCCTCGGCCCGCGCCGTGGCCACGATGCCGCGCCCGCTTTTCACGAAGAGCGGGTCACCCGTGATGGCGCGCAATTTGTCCAGCAGATGGCTGACGGCGGACTGGGTCACGCCCAGGCGCTGGGCCGCACCTGTGACCGAGCCGGCTTCCACCACGGCCAGCAGAAGCCGCAGCAGATGGCCATCCAGGTCCAAATGATCGAATTTGCTCATGAGTCATATCTTGATCCATGTATTTATCTCGGTCAATGGCTCCGGAATACTGGCCCCCATACCGTTTTGACCCCCGTTTACCCAGGAGACCTGAATGAGCACCCGCAGCCCAGAAAAGCCGATACCCGGCACCACGCTGTTTGACGCGCATCAAGCCCGCAAGGGCTACGCGCTCAACAAGATGTGTTTTTCCTTCAATTCGGAAGCGAACCGCAAGGCCTTCCTGGCCGACGAAGAAGGCTATATGCGCCACTACGGCCTGAACGAAGAGCAGGCCGCCGCCATCCGCGCGCGCAACGTGCTGCAGCTGATCGCGGTGGGGGGCAACGCCTATTACCTGGCCAAGTTCGCCGGCATCTTCAAGCTGGACATGCAGGATATCGGCGCACAGCAGACCGGCATGAGCAAAGAAGCCTTCCGCGCCAAGCTGGTCGCGGCCGGTCAGTAAAAACATCAGGAGCAACAGACATGGCAAAACTCATCGGTGGCCTCGGCACCTCGCACATTCCCGCCATCGGCGGCGCCATCCACAAGGGCTTGCAGAACGAGCCCTACTGGAAACCTTTCTTCGACGGTTTTCCGCCCATCCGCGAATGGCTGGGCAAGAACAAGCCCGACGTGGTGGTGATGTTCTACAACGACCACGGCCTGAACTTCTTCCTCGACAAGATGCCCACCTTCGCTGTCGGCGCCGCGCCTGAGTACAACAACGCCGACGAGGGCTGGGGCATCCCCACGCTGCCGCCCTTCAAGGGCGAGCTGGACCTGTCCTGGCACCTCATCAACACGCTGGTGGAGAAGGAGTTCGACGTGGTGACCTGCCAGGAAATGCTGGTGGACCACGCCTGCACGCTGCCGCTCAAGCTGTTCTGGCCTGAGGGCGATTGCCCGGTGACGGTGGTGCCGGTGTGCATCAACACCGTGCAGTTCCCCCTACCGAGCGCCAAGCGTTGTTATGCCCTAGGCAAGGCGGTGGGCGAGGCCATCAAGTCCTGGGACAGCAGCAAGCGCGTGGCGGTGATCGCCTCCGGCGGCCTGAGCCACCAGCTCGACGGCGAGCGCGCCGGTTTCATCAACAAGGCCTTCGACCTCAAGTTCCTCGACAGCCTGGAGTCCAACCCCGAATGGGCCACGCAGTTCAGCGTGCACGAGCTGGTGGAGCAGACCGGAACCCAGGGCGTGGAACTGCTGATGTGGCTGGCCATGCGCGGTGCCCTGGCGGCGGCCGGCGGCTCCAGCGTGCGCCGGGTGACGGGTAACTACCATATTCCCATTTCCAACACGGCTACCGCGGCGCTGGCACTGGAGACAGTGGACTGAACCCTACCGATTGAGTGTCACCTCGTGCCGTCGTTGATTGACGGCTTGGGCGCCCCGGCAGACTGCGGGGCTTTTTTATGCAGGCTCAGTCCTTGGGTCGGAAACTGATCTCCAGCGGTGAGGGCACCAGGCCGTCCACGTCGCGCGGCAGCACTTCGGTCTTGTCGATGGCCTTGAGCACCGCGTCATCCCAGTTCTTGTGGCCGCTGCTCTTAATCAGCTTGCGCCCGACGATGGTGCCATCGGGCGAGGTGCGCACCTCGACTACGGCGGTCGGATTGCTGGCCAGTTCCTCGGAGAAGACGATATTGGGTTTGACGCGGGCCCGGATGCGGCCTGCGTAGCTGGAGGAGACCCCCGAGGTTTGCGTCGCGGTACCCGTGGCCGTGGGTTTGCCGGTGGCGTTGGCCAGACCGGCCATGCGCTTGAGGTTTTCCTGGCGCAGCTTTTCCCTCTGTTCGTTTTCCTTCTGCTCCTTGAGCTTGGCCTGCTTTTCCTCAAGCTCCTTCCTTTTCTTTTCCTCGGCCAGTTTTTTCTCGCGCTCCTGCTTCTCGCGTTCCAGTTTTTCACGGGCGAGCTTTTCCCGTTCCAGCCGCGCCTGCTCCAGTTTTTCCTTGGCCTGGCGCTCCTTCTCGCGTGCGAGCGCAATGTCGGCCTCGCTCTGGCGCGGCTCCTCGACCTTGGGCGGCGGCGGTGGCGGGGGGGGCGCGGGTTCAGGGGCCGGCTCGGGCTCCGGTTCGACCAGCGGGGGCGCAGCCTGCTGCGGCACGGCAGACCAGAGTTCGGCTTCGACGGAGAGGCTGGTGTCGCTGCTGCGCCAGCTCACGCCCCAGGTCAAGGCAGCCGCCAGCAGGCCGTGGATGAGCAGGGCCAGGCCGTAGGCACGCAGCAGGCCCTGGCGGGGCTGGGGCGTGTCGAATTCGAAGCGGCTGGCGGTGTGCATGCGGGACCTGCAGCGGGGTTCAGTTCACCATCTGCACCGACAGGCCCACGCGTTGCACGCCGGCACGCTGCAGCGTGTCCATGACGCGGACCACAGTCTCATACTTGACGCTCTTGTCGGCGCTGATGATGACGGCCGAGCTGGCGTCCTTGCCGGCCGCCGCCTGCACGCGCTGGACGTTGGCGGCGAGTTCGCCGAGCTTGAGGCGGGTGCTGTTGTCCTGCGTCCTGAGTGTGAGGGCCTCGTCCTTGCCGACGACGATCTCGATCACCTGGTCGGGCTTGCGCGCGGCCTTGCCCACGCTGGGCAGGTCCACCACGCTGGGGGTGATGAGCGGGGCCGTGACCATGAAGATGATGAGCAGCACCAGCATCACATCGATGAAGGGCACCATGTTGATCTCGTTGATGGTGCGCCGTCCGCGTCCGCGACTGACCAGGGTGGGCATGGTGTCCTCCTTTCAGTGGACCGAAGCCGGCGAGGCGGCTTGCCCGCCGACGTTGCGCTGCAGGATGTTGGAGAACTCCTCGATGAAGGTCTCCAGCATGATGGCGACGCGGTCGATGTCGCGCGCGAAGCGGTTGTAGGCCACCACGGCCGGGATGGCGGCAAACAGGCCGATGGCCGTGGCCACCAGGGCTTCGGCGATGCCGGGCGCCACGGTGGCCAGCGTCACCTGCTGCAGCGAGGCCAGGCCGGTGAAGGCGTGCATGATGCCCCAGACCGTGCCGAACAGGCCGACGTAGGGCGAGACCGAGCCGACCGAGGCCAGGAAGGAAAGGTTGGTTTCTATCACGTCCATCTCGCGCTGGAAGTTGGCACGCATGGCACGGCGTGCGCCGTCGAGCAGGGTGGCGGCATCGGTGATGCGGCGCTCGCGCAGTTTCTGGTACTCGCGCAGGCCGCTGACGAAGATGCGCTCCATGGGGCCGCTGGCATGGCCTTTCTGGGCCGCGGTGGCGTACAGGGTGTTGAGATTGGCGCCGGACCAGAAGTCGCGCTCAAATTTCTCGTTGAGTTCGCGCACGCGCCGCAGCGAAAACAGCTTGCTGAAGATGGCCGCCCAGCTGGCGATGGACACCAGCACCAGCAGCAGCATGACGGCCTGGACGACCCAGCTGGCATGGAGGATCAACTGGATGATGGAGAGATCTTGGTTCATTTCAGGGCTTCCAGGACAGTGCTCGGAATTCTTTCAGGTTTCATGCTGGCTGCGGACACCCAGCCGATGCGGATGCTGCCTTCACACAACAGTTCAGGCTCGCCTCCCGTCTTGCGCCAGGCCTGCTGCGCGATTGTGAGGGATGCGCGACCGCTTTCCTGCAGTTGGGCTGTAACCAATAGTTCATCGTCCAGACGCGCCGGGCGGTGGTATTTGACGGCGGTCTCGCTGACCACAAACATGCCGCCGGTCTGCTCGCGCAAGGCCTGCTGGCCGATGCCGAGCGAACGCAGCCACTCGGTGCGGGCGCGCTCGAAGAACTTGAGGTAGTTGGCGTAGAACACGATGCCGCCGGCATCGGTGTCTTCCCAGTAGACGCGGATCGGCAGTTCGTAAGTCATGGCGGGTTCAGGTGAGCAGTTTGCGCAGCCGCTCCACCGCGGCCTGCAGCTGGGGCAGGGCGCTGGCGGTGGAGAAGCGGATGTAGCGCGCGGTGTCGGCGTTGCCGAAGTCGCGTCCGGGAGTGACTGCCACATGGGCCTGCTGCATCAGCGCGAAGCTCAGCTCCCAGCTGTCTTTCACGCCGAGTCTTGCGCAGGCCCGGGTGCAGTCGGCCCAGGCGTAGAAAGCGCCGTCGGGCATGACCGGCACCGTGAGGCCCAGTTCGTTCAGGGCCGGGATGAAGAAGTCGCGCCGGGCCTTGAATTCGGTGCGACGGCGTTCGTATTCGGCCAGGCTGTCGGGCTCGAAGCAGGCCAGCGCCGCATGCTGGGCGATGGTGCTGGGGCAGATGTAGAGGTTCTGCGCCAGGCGCTCGACCACGGGCACCAGCTCTTCAGGCAGCACCAGCCAGCCCAGGCGCCAGCCGGTCATACTGAAGTACTTGCTGAAGCTGTTGATCGAGATGATGTCTTCGCTGATGCCCAGGGCACTGTGGCCATAGCGTTCCTCGTAGCTCAGGCCCAGGTAGATCTCGTCGACCAGGGTGATGCCGTCGTGCGCCTGGACCACCTCGTGGATGCGGCGCAGCTCGGCCGGATCGATGGAGGTGCCCGTGGGGTTGGAGGGCGAGGCCAGCAGCACGCCGCGCGTGTGCGGCCCCCAGGCGGTGCGCACCTTCTCGGCACTGAGCTGGAAGCGCTCGGCGGGGCCGCAGGGCAGGAGCCGGGCCGTGCCCTCGGCGGCGCTGACGAAATGCCGGTTGCAAGGGTAACTCGGGTCCGGCATGAGGATCTCGTCGCCAGCCTCGATCAGGGCCAGGCAGGCCAGTTGCAGCGCGGCCGAGGCGCCAGCGGTGACGACGATGCGACTGGCGGGCACGCTCAAGCCGAAGCGCTGCGCGTACCAGGCACTGATGCGCTCGCGCAGGGCGGGTAGGCCGGTGGCGTCGGTGTACTGGCTGCGGCCGGTGCGCACGGCGCGCTCGGCGGCTGCCTGCACCAGGGGCGGGGCGGTGAAATCGGGCTCGCCGATGTTGAGGAAGATCATCGGATCGGCCCCGCTGGCCGCCTCACGCGCCAGGGCCGAGGCGGCCTTGGCCACCTCCATGACGTAGAAGGGTTCGATCTTCTGCGCGCGGGCCGCGATTTTCATGCGCTGGGTGTCAGCTCTTGGCCTGCTGGGCCTTGCCGCTGCTGCGGTCGCGCTCCACTTCGGCCGCGCGCAGCACAGGCGCCAGCCCATTGAGCACACCGTTGACGTACTTGTGGCCGTCGGTGCCGCCAAAGGACTTGGCCAGCTCGATGCATTCGTTGAGCACCACGCGCCAGGGCACGTCCAGGCAGTGCTGCATCTCGTAGGCGCCGATCCACATGACGGCGTGTTCGATGGGAGAGAGTTCGGCCAGCTTGCGGTCCAGCAGCGGGGTGATCAGGCGGTCGAGCGCGTCGGCCTGGGCCACGCAGCCATGCAGCAGGGCGTCGTAGTGCGCGGCGTCGGCCTTGGAAAAACCGGAGAGGTCGCGGGTAAAGATGTCGATGTCGCTCGTCTCGTTGCGGCCGACCAGGTGCTGGTACAGGGCCTGCAGTGCGAACTCGCGGGCGCGGCTGCGCCCCGACTTGGCGGCCGACTTGCGCGGGGCAGCAGAGGTGCTCATTGGATGTCGTCCATCAGGTTGGCCATCTCCACGGCCACGCGGGCCGCGTCGCGGCCCTTGTCGCTCTGGCGCGCCACGGCCTGATCCATGTTCTCCACGGTCAGGATGGCGTTGGCGATGGGCAGCTGGTAGTCCAGCGAGACGCGGGTGACGCCCGCGCCCGACTCGTTGGCCACCAGCTCGAAGTGGTAGGTCTCGCCGCGGATGATGCAGCCCAGCGCGATCAGCGCGTCGTAGCTGTTCTTCTCCGCCAGGGTCTGCAGGGCCAGCGGCACTTCCAGCGCGCCGGGCACCATGATGTGGTCGATGTTCTTGGTCTGTACGCCCAGTGCGGCCAGCTCGGCGCGGCAGGCCTGGGCCAGGGCGTTGGTCACGCCTTCGTTGAAGCGGGCCTGCACGATGGCGATGGCCAGCTTGCGACCGTTCAGGCGTGCGTCGGTGGGTTCGAGATTGCCTTTGTCGGCGCCAAACATGGTGATGTCCTTTGGGTTTTATTTGCTGAGATAACCGACGACTTCGAGTCCGTAGCCGGTCATGCTGGGCAGCCGGCGCGGGTTGCCCATGAGGTTCATCTTGTGCACACCGCAGTCGCGCAGGATCTGCGCGCCCACGCCGTAGGTGCGCAGGTCCATGCGGCCGCGCTCGGGCCCGTGGCTGGAACGTGCCGTGCCCTCGAACTGGGCCAGCAACTGCTCCGCGCTTTCGCCGGCATTGAGCAACACCACCACGCCTCGGCCTTCGGTGGCGATGCGCGAGAGGCAGGCGTCCAGGCTCCAGGAGTGCATGGCACGGCCGACTTCCAGCGCATCCAGCACCGAGAGGGGTTCGTGCACGCGGGCCGGCACCGTGTCTTGCGGCGCCCACTGGCCGCGCACCAGGGCCAGGTGCAGGCCCTGGCTGGGCTTGTCGCGGTAGGCATGGGCGGTGAACTCGCCGAAGGCGGTCTGGATCGGGCGGCTGCCGATCTTCTCGATCAGCGATTCGTGGCGGCTGCGGTGCTCGATCAGGTCGGCGATGGTGCCGATCTTCAGGCCGTGTTCGGCCGCGAAGGCCTGCAGGTCGGGCAGACGGGCCATGGTGCCGTCGTCCTTCATGATCTCGCAGATCACCGCGGCGGGCGAGCAGCCGGCCATGGCGGAGAGGTCACAACCGGCTTCGGTATGGCCGGCGCGCATGAGCACGCCGCCGTCCACCGCCTGCAGCGGGAAGATATGGCCGGGTTGCACCAGGTCTTCGGGTTTGGCGGTCGGGGCGACAGCGGCCTGCACGGTGCGGGCGCGGTCGGCGGCCGAGATGCCGGTGGTGACACCGGTGGCGGCTTCGATGGAGACCGTGAAGGCGGTGCTGTAGACCGTGCCGTTGCGTGCGGCCATGGGCGGCAGGCGCAGGTATTCGCAGCGCTGGCGCGTGAGGGTCAGGCAGATCAGGCCGCGGCCGAAGCGGGCCATGAAATTGATGGCTTCAGGGGTGACGTGGTCGGCCGCCAGCACCAGGTCGCCCTCGTTCTCGCGGTCTTCCTCGTCCACGAGGATGACCATGCGGCCGGCGCGCATCTCGGCCACGATGTCTTCAACGGGCGAGATCGCCACGGGTGCTTGGGGGCTCATGGGTTTGCTTTCTGCGGGGTGCTGCCGGCGGCGAGCATGCGCTCGACGTAGCGCGCCACGGTATCGATTTCGAGGTTGACGCCTGTGCCCGCCTTGAGCAGGCCCAGGGTGGTGTTCTGCACCGTGTGGGGAATCAGGTTGATGCTGACCTCGCAGCCGGCGGCGTTGTCGGCCACGCGGTTGACGGTCAGGCTGACGCCGTTGATGGTGATGGAGCCCTTGTAGGCCAGGTACCGGGCCAGTTCGGCCGGGGCCTGGATGCGCAGCTCCCAGCTCTCGCCGACCTGGGCAAAGTGGTTGACACTGCCCACCCCGTCCACATGGCCTGAGACGATGTGGCCGCCCAGGCGGTCACCCGCGCGCAGGGCTTTTTCGAGGTTGACTGGGGCGCCGAGCTGCAGGCCGGTGGTGCGGGCCAGCGATTCGGCCGAGATGTCGATGGTGAACTGCTGCTGTGGCAGATCCAGGCTGGTGACGGTCATGCAGGCGCCATTGAGGGCGATGCTGTCACCGAGGCCGACGTCGTCGAGGTAAGTGGGCGGGCAGGCAATCGCGAGGCGCTTGCCATGCTGTAAAGAGCTTCCCAGGTCGTGGCTGGCGACGATGCGCCCCACGCCGGTGATGATTCCGGTGAACATCCCGCTATTTTCGCAGGTAATCCCCTAGAAATCGCCGCGCCCGGGAATTCTTGCCTGGATGCGCAGATCGGGCCCGATCTGGGCCGTGTCGCGGAATTCGAGTGCCACGGCCTGTGCCAGCTCGGTCAAAGGCCCGATGTTGACCATGCCCTGGCCTGCGCCGAGCAGCTTGGGGGCGAGATAGACCAGGAATTCGTCCACCAGGCCTGCGCGCACCAGAGAGCCGTTGAGCTTGTGGCCGGCCTCCACATGCACTTCATTGATCTCGCGCCGCGCCAGGTCCTGCAGCATGGCCGCCAGGTCCACCTTGTTTTCCGAGCCGGGCTGTCGGCCCGGGCAATGGATGACCGTCGCGCCCCTGGCTTCGAGCCGGGCCTGTTTCCCTGCGTCCAGCACGGCGGCAAAGATATAGAGCTGACGCCCGGGGATGAAGAGTTTCGCGTCCAGCGGCGTCTCCAGCCGGCTGTCCACCACCACCAGATGGGGCTGGCGCGGTGTCTCGACCAGGCGCACGTCGAGCCGCGGGTCGTCTTCCAGCACGGTGCCGATACCGGTCAGCACGGCGCAGGCCCGGGCCCGCCAGGCGTGGCCGTCGGTGCGGGCTGGCTCGGCCGTGATCCACTGGCTGGCGCCGTTGCCCAGCGCGGTCTGGCCGTCCAGGGAAGCGGCGATTTTCATGCGCACCCAGGGGGTCTGGCGCACCATGCGGCTGAAAAAGCCGAGATTGAGTTCGCGTGACTCGGCCGCACCCGGACCGACCTCGACCTCGATACCGGCTGCCCACAGCCGCGCGAAACCCTGACCGGCTACCCGGGGGTTGGGGTCCTGGACCGATGCGACGACCCTGGCGATGCCCGCGGCCACCAGCGCATCGCAGCAAGGCCCGGTGCGGCCCTGGTGGGCGCAGGGCTCTAGTGTGACGTAGGCGGTGGCGCCCCGGACGGCATGGCCCCTGGCGGCGGCGTCATGCAGCGCGACGATTTCCGCATGCGGTCCGCCGGCGCGCTGCGTGTGGCCCTGGCCCAGCAACTGGCCGTCGGCGCCCACGATGACACAGCCTACGCGGGGGTTGGGGGCGGTGAGGCGCAGGGCCTGGGTGGCGAGCGCCAGGGCGCGGTCCATCATGGGCGGGAAGGTGTGAAAAAGTAACGGGCCATGCCGGTCAGTCTACCGCCTGGCGTCTGGGCTTAGCCACTCATCGGAACAGGGAAGACACCGGCAAGGGGCCGACAGTAAGCTAAGCTGCATGAAAAGCCGTCTATCTGGTTTTACCTTGATCGAGTTGCTGGTGGTCGTCGCCGTTGGCTCGGTGCTGATGTCGCTCGCGGTTCCGAGTTTCCGAACGATGCTGGTCAAGCGCAGCGTTCAGTCCGCGGTTGATGCCATGGTCATCGATCTGCGTTTTGCACGCTCTGAAGCAATCAAGCGGACCACCCGCGTCAGCGTGTGCAGTTCCGTCAACGGAACGTCCTGTGCAACGACGGCCAGTTGGAAAGACGGCTGGATCGTGTTCATCGACGATGACGGCGATGGAACGGTCGATTCCTCGGATGTCGTTTTGCGCGTCCAGGATGCCCAGTCAAACCTGGCATCCCTGACCACCTCTGTCTCAACCTTGGCTATCGTGTACCAGCCCGCGGGCTGGGCGCGGGCTGCCGGCCAGACTTTCACATTCACGCCCGCGGATGGCGCGGCACGCCTGGTGTGTGTTTCCAATCAGGGGCGGGCTACAACAAGGGCTGAAGGGGTGACATCGTGCAGCTGAAGTCCAACTCCCGAGGCCTGCCTCTGCGCATGGCTGGCGCTTCCTTGATCGAGGTGCTGGTTTCCATCGTGCTGGCCTCCTTTGCCTTGCTGGCGCTGGCTGGGGTCAATGCATCGTCCGTTCGCTACACCAAGATGTCGCAGTATCGAGCCACCGCGGCTCAGTTGGCCAACGATATGGGTGAGAGGATCCGGGCGAACAAGGGCGTTGCAGCACCGACGGCCACCGGTTTCTTTGCTGGCAACTACGACTACGTGGAAGATTTTGCTTCGCAGTCTTCGGCAACAACACTTCCTTCACCCCTTTGCAATACGGCTGCCAGCAGCTGTACTCCTGCCCAGATTGCTGCACTGGATCTGGCGCAGTGGCGCATCATGGTGCGTAACCAGTTGCCTGAGGGATCTGTTTTTCTGCGTCGTCAGAGCACGGAGGTCGCAATGGATGTATGGGTGGTCTGGCGCGATCCGGCAGTTGCGAATACCGACGAGGCGCCTGCTTTGGTGAGCGAGTGCCCTAACAGCCTTAACACTGGTGGCGACCTGAGCATCCGCTGCAGCTACTTTCGGATCAACCTATGAAACAGCGCGTCTTTCGCTCCCGGATGCAGGGTTTGTCCCTGATTGAAGTTCTGGTCTCGCTGGTTATCGGGCTCATCGTGGTTGGTGCGGTTCTCGTGAGCTACTTGGGGTCCGGCAAGACAGGCAAGGTCCAGGCTGCTTATGCTGAAATGAATGAGAACGCCCAGATCGCCATGACCATCATGAACCGCGACCTGCTCCTGGCTGGTTATGCGCAGCCCACCGGTGTCTCTGGGACAACGTTTACGCGCAGCTATTCTGACCGCCCGATTTTTGGCTGCGACAAGGGACTCGATAGTGTGAGCCGACGCAACCAGACAGCCCCCTGGGACAGCACGGCCTGTGCGGTTGCAGGTTCGGACGACCATGTGATCGAGGTGGTGTACGAGGCGGACTTGACCAATACCGTGCCAACGGCGGCGAATGTGCCCTCGGATTGCATTGGCAACACCTTGCCCACGACCGTCGTCGGCAGCGCAACTTATTACATCGCGCACAACCGGTTCTATCTTTCCTCTGGTTCAAGCGGAAAGTCTGAGCTCTACTGTGCCAGCCAGCAGGGGGCGACGGGACAGCCGCTGGTCGACAACGTTGAGGCCATGAGAATCTGGTATGGGGAGGCTAATGCGGCCAATCCTCGCCAGATCGTCAAGTACGTGAGCGCCTCCAGCGTTTCCGACTGGGGGCGTGTTCTGAGCGTGCGGGTTTGTCTGCAGATGAAAAGCAGTGAAGCTGTTCTGAGTTCTGAGGACCCGCTGACTTATCTGGACTGTGATGGGGTTGAGCGCACATCGGCAGATTTCTTTGTACGCCGTGCTTACTTCACGACCACGACGCTGCGCAACAAGATGGCCTTTTGAGGTTCGATGATGTCAACGCTTACCGTTACAAGTAATCTGCACCTTGGTTCACGTCGTCAGGCCGGTGTGTCGCTGATCATCGTCATGATGATGCTGGTCATCATCGGCATCACCTCGGCGGCCACCATACGTAACGCCACCTCCACGGAGAAGCTGACCAACAACATCCGTGTTCAATACATGGCGCAGCAGTATGCAGAGGCTGCCTTGCGCTACTGCGAGTCGGAACTGACCAAGCCGGAATCCAGTCGTGTAACCACGCTGGCCGAGGTCAACCTGGTCCAGACTGCTGTGGGCGGTACACCGGCCTGGAGCCAGACGGCGACCTGGACTGGTTCTGGGGGTGCATCTGCCTCCAAGACGGTACTTCCGGAGAACCGGATCAAATCGACCGACAGCGCCTTCCGGCCCGCGACCTTGCCCGAGTGTGTGGTCGAGAGGCAGGTGATGGCTGACGGAAACGTGGCGTACGTCATCACGGCCCGCGGCTTCAGTACCGACTACCGTGCTGCTTCAGGTACTGGCGCCACGACCAACGGATCCGTGGTCTGGCTGCAGTCCACGGTGATGATGAATTGATGGAGAACGAGATGAAAAACCAGTTTGCCATTCTGAAGACCAAGCGGGTGCTTGGCGTGTTCTTGGCGGTGTGCTCGTTGGCCTTGGCTGCGTCCGTTGCTGCGCAGCCTACGCAATACCCCTTGCTGAGCCGAGACGGGGGAGGGGTCAAGCCCAACATCATGCTCACCATGGACGACTCCGGCTCCATGAGTTGGTCGCACATGCCTGAAGGTCGGATCTATTACAGCCCGACCCTTTACATCAACAGTCCTTTGGGTAGTAACGGCGCCAGGATGGATCCCGGGGAAGATTCAGGTACTTACGTGAATTTTGTGGGTACGGTGGCGGCGCAACCCGGTTCGAGCAATTACCGCCAGAAACTGATGCGTTCGCCGGACACCAATACCATTTATTACAACCCCGAGGTTCGTTACCAGCCCTGGCCCCTCGCAGCGGGCGGGCGCATGCCCAACGTGAGTGTGACAGCAGCGCCTCGCGACCCGATGAACCAGGGGAGCGACCAGATCAACTTGACGGACAGACGCACATTTACGAGCAACCGCACCTGGTGCTGGAGTGGCACCGATACGAACTGCCAGGGCCGCAGCGATATCCAATACGACCCTGGGCTTTATTACCGGCTGAACAAGACAGCGGGGGCCTACCTGGACCCTGCCGTTGCCGGTAACTACACGGAGTTCAGCATCAACGCGCCGGATGGCACCACGTTCACCAAATTTGCAGCCCGTACCGACTGTGCAGGGACCGTTTGCACGAAGGCCGAAGAACGGCAGAATTTTGCCAACTGGTTCACCTACTACCGCACCCGTAACTTGTTGGCGCGCGGATCGGTGGCTGAGGCCTTTAACGAGTCTGGCGATACCTTTCGTCTGGGTTGGGGGCGGATCAACGACAATACCAGTAGCACCATTGATGGCGTGGACAGCATCGTGATACGCGCCGGGGTGCGCGATTTCACGGATACGATCAAAGCCGATCTCTTCACGTGGCTGTATGCTTTGCCTGCCTCCGGGGGGACGCCTCTGCCGCGTGCCGTGTACACCATTGGTCAGTACTACAAACGCGCTGATGCGCGCGGCCCGTGGTCAGATAATCCAGGCGCAGTCAACACGACGACGGACAAGGCTTGTCGACGTGCCTACAACCTTCTGGTTACGGATGGTTACTGGTCTGGAACCACGACTTCTGTCGGCAATTCGGATAACACGAACGGTGCGGTGATCACCGGCCCCGGGCGTAACTACCAGTACCTCGCTGGCGCGCCTTTTAGCGACAGCAGTTCCAACACCTTGGCCGATTACGCCATGGAATTCTGGAAAACTGATTTGCGACCTGATCTCCCGAATATTGTCGAACCTTCGGCCGAAAACCCTGCTTTCTGGCAGCACATGGTGAACTTGACCGTGGGCCTCGGGGTGCGAGGTACCCTGGATCCCGCAACGGACCTTGCCGCTTTGACCAGTGGGACCAAGACCTGGGCGGGTACCGACGAAATCGATGATCTCTGGCATACCGCGCTGAACAGTCGCGGCAACTACATCAGCGCAAAGGACCCCAAGGAGCTGGCGGAGGCGATCCGTAATTCTGTGGGGCAGGCCCTGACACGTGAGTTGCGTGAAGCCGGTGTGGCAACGGCGTCTACGGTTCTGCAGGCGGGTAACCGCAAGTATGTGCCGCTGTACAAGAGCGGTGACTGGACAGGCGACATCCAGGCCTTCACGCTCGATGAGCTTGGGCAGGCCGGCGCGCAAAGTTGGAATGCGGAAGCCAAGGTTCCCGCTGCGGCCAGCCGCAATATCTATACGTGGCGAACCGACACATCACCCCCATCCGCTGTGGCGTTCACTTGGGCAGCGATGGGTGCGGACAATCAGTCGGCCCTTGGTACCGTGGCCGCAACTCACACCACTGATTTTGTTGATTTCCTGAGAGGTAATCGCAGCAAGGAGGGGGATGGACAGCCTTTCCGCAAGCGTCAGGGAGTGTTGGGTGACTTCATCAACTCCAATCCTGTGCTGGTCAAGGATGCGGTGAATCTGGGCTACATCAATCTTCCGGTGGCGCAAGGCGGTGGCACTCCCTACTCGACCTTCCTGACGCAGAAAGCGGCTCGTCCTGCCGTCCTGTTCGTGGGCGGGAATGACGGCATGTTGCATGCCTTCAAGGATACGCTGGGTGTTGTCGGCGGTGGTGCCGATGACGGTACCGAGATCTTTGCCTACATACCCCGCTCTATCTATTCCAATCTTTACAAGCTGAGTGACAAGACCTATGGCACTACCGCCATGTATCACCAGTACTACGTGGACGGACCGCTCAGTGAAACCGACGCCTATGTGCCCGCTCCCGGTGACTCGGCAGCGTCCTGGCGGAACTACATGCTGGGCACGCTGGGCGCAGGCGGACGGGCTGTTTTCGCGCTCGACATTACGAACAGCAGCAGCCTGGATGGCTCCAGTATCCGCTGGGAAATCTCCAATCTGAACTATCCCGACATGGGCTACATCACCGCCCCCGTTCAGGCGGGTGTCTTGCCCAATGGGGAGTGGGTGGCTATTTTCGGTAATGGCCGTTTCAGTGATGCTGGCAATGCCGTGCTGTTTGTGGTGAACCTGTCGACCGGGGTGGCCCAGACGCTCACACTGGATTCAACCGGCTCAAGTGGCCTGGGTGGGGTTGGCGTGGTGCGCAACAGCAGTGGGCAGATTACCACCCTGTATGCGGGCGATCTGAAGGGCAATCTCTGGAAGATGGATTACTCGGCGACAGCGAGCAGCCGCTTTCAGGTCTCCGGTGGGGCAGCCTTCTTCCGCACCACGGATTCCGCGCTCAATCCCCAGCCGATCACCCAGGCGCCCGTGATCTTCGATACAAGTCGGGGCGGCAGGATGGTGCTGTTCGGGACCGGCGTTCTGGATGTGGAAGCTGAAGCCAACTCGGTAGCCTTGCAGTCGATCTACAGTGTCTGGGACAAGGAAGCCGATAGCCTGCCCCGTCCCATGGACAGGTCGATTCTTTCGCTGCGGACCATGGTTCCCACAACTGGCGCCGGCGGAGCCACCTTCTATTCCATCGGTGGTACCAGTGTGAACTGGACTTCGCAGCGTGGCTGGGTTCTGGACTTGTCTGCCCCAGCCGGCTTGCGGTTGATCTATCCCCCTCAAAAGGCAACATCGAAGGTCGCCTTGCTGAGTACGATTTCGCCGGCTCGCAATCTGGTGGTGTGCGAGGCGTCCGTCGGTTCGGGGGTGAACTTCTTCTTTGATGCTGATAATGGTGTCAACCCGAACACGCCCATGTATGACACGAACGGCGACGGTATTGTCAATTCGTCAGATAGTTCTGTGGTGGGCTACGCCACCAACGCTGACGGTATCGACGCCATTGTTCGAGGGCAGATGGGAACAGGTACCGGCGTTGGAATACCCGGAAAGTGCCCACCTGGAACTCGACTGATCAGTACCCAGAACACGACCGGTCAGATGATGGTCTGTGTCCCGGATGATGATCCGACCGCGACACGGTCCATCCAGGATCGCGTCTGGCGCCGTATCATCAATCCGCCGATTCGCTGATCAAGAACATTCTTTGAGGTTGTTTTCATGCCCAATTTCATGAACAAAGAACGCGTCGTCAAGTCCCGCCTCCAGTCTGGGTTCACACTGATCGAGGTGATGATTGTGGTTGCCATCGTCGGGATCCTGTCCGCCGTGGTGTATCCGAACTATGTGGAATACGTGAAGCGGGGTTACCGATCTGAAGCCAGGACGGCCTTGTTGGAGGCGCAGCAGTTCATGGAGCGCTATTACGCGGCCAACAGTCGTTACACCTCCGATGCGGCGGGCGCAACCAGCCCAGCCCTGCCGGCCAGGCTCCAGAATATCCCGGCAAGTGCACCTCGCTACACGTTGAGCGTGGCGGCGACGTTGAACGCTTACACGCTCACGGCAACCCTGCTGGGAGATGATAAGTGCGGCGATCTGACGCTGACAAACACCGGGGTCAAAGGCCGGAGCGCAACCGGGCCCACGGTCCAGGACTGCTGGAAGTGAGTTGAGTCAGGCGCTTTTCAGCGCCTGACCTCATCCACCAGCGTCTTGAACTCGTCGATATCCTCGAAGCTGCGGTACACGCTGGCAAAACGCACGTAGGCGATCTTGTCGAGTTTCTTCAGCTCTCGCATGACCAGCTCGCCTATGCGGTTGGAGGGCACCTCACGCAGGCCAAGGTTGAGCAGCTTTTCCTCGATGCGCTCGATCGCGCTGTCGATCTGCTCGGTGCTGACCGGTCGCTTGCGCAGGGCCAGCTTCATGGAAGCGATGAGCTTGCCACGCTCGTATTCGATGCGCCGGCCGTCTTTCTTCACGATGCTCGGGAAGTTGACGTCCGGCCGTTCGTAGGTGGTGAAGCGCTTTTCGCAGGCGCCGCACTGGCGACGCCTGCGGATGAAATCCCCGTCCTCTGAAATACGGGTCTCGACGACCTGGGTTTCAGAGTTTCCGCAGAAGGGGCATTTCATGGCTGATAGCCTCGGTGTGTGAGAACCTTGGCTTCATCGCAGGCGCCCGTGGAACCGGCTTCGCCGGGCCACTGGGTGCGTCCCCCCTGCCACCGCAGGATGGCGTTTTGGGGGCTGAGGGCTGCGGCTCCAAGCCTGCCTGCGCAGGCTTGGACAGACCGAAGAACCATTGTCTCCGGCAATTGGTACCGGGGCGCGCAGCGCCTCAGGGTGGTGTTCACCGGTACACAGGGAAACGAGCGGTCAGGGCATTGACCTTGGCGCGCACGGCGGCGATGTTGGCCTCGTCACGCGGATTGTCCAGCACGTCGGCGATCAGGTTGGCGGTGATGCGGGCTTCCTCGTCCTTGAAGCCGCGGGTGGTCATGGCCGGGGTGCCGACGCGCACGCCGCTGGTGACCATGGGCTTTTCCGGGTCGTTCGGGATGGCGTTCTTGTTGATGGTCATGTGGGCGGCGCCCAGCACGGCCTCGGCTTCCTTGCCGGTGATGCCCTTGGAGCGCAGGTCCACCAGCATGACGTGGCTCTGCGTGCCGCCGCTGACGATGCGCAGGCCGCGTTTCGTCAGCGTCTCGGCGACGATCTGGGCGTTTTTCACGACCTGCTGCTGGTAGGTCTTGAAGCCCGGGTCCATGGCTTCCTTGAAGGCCACGGCCTTGGCCGCAATCACGTGCATCAGCGGGCCGCCCTGCAGGCCGGGGAAGATGGCGCTGTTGATCGCCTTCTCGTGCTGCGCCTTCATCAGGATGATGCCGCCGCGCGGGCCACGCAGGCTCTTGTGGGTGGTGGAGGTCACCACGTCGGCGTGCGGCACCGGGTTGGGGTAGACGCCAGCGGCGATCAGGCCGGCGTAATGGGCCATGTCCACCATGAAGATGGCGCCCACGTCCTTCGCGACCTTGGCGAAGCGCGCGAAGTCGATGTGCAGGCTGTAGGCCGAAGCGCCGGCGATGATCAGCTTGGGCTTGGATTCGTGCGCCTTGCGCTCCATGGCCTCGTAGTCGATCTCTTCCTTGGCGTTCAGCCCGTAGGAGACGACGTTGAACCACTTGCCGCTCATATTGAGCGCCATGCCGTGGGTCAGGTGGCCGCCCTCGGCCAGGCTCATGCCCATGATGGTGTCTCCCGGCTTGAGGAAGGCCAGGAAGACGGCTTCATTGGCCGAGGCACCGCAATGCGGCTGCACGTTGGCGGCATCGGCACCGAAGATGGCCTTGACGCGATCGATAGCCAGTTGTTCGGCGACGTCCACGTGCTCGCAGCCACCGTAATAGCGCTTGCCCGGGTAACCCTCGGCGTATTTGTTGGTGAGCTGGGTACCCTGCGCTGCCATGACGGCGGGCGAGGCGTAGTTCTCGCTGGCGATCAGCTCGATGTGGTGTTCCTGGCGGGCGTTCTCGGCCTGGATGGCAGCCCAGATTTCGGGATCGGTTTGTTCGACGAGGATGTTGCGGTTGTACATGGCAGTCGGAAAAAACAGGGGTCCCCCGGAAGGCGGGGGCTGCCCAGGCGAACGGCTGAACACAGGATGGCCGCCTGTGCGGCAGTCACCCGTGGCACGTTTCCCGGTGGTATGTCCACGTCAGCAACACCCGGCCCGAAAGCTCAGGCGTACCTATCGCCAGTTGCGTGCCCGACTAGTGTAGCGGAGAGCGCTGGCCCGCCGGGTCGGGCGGGCGCAAATCAGGAGTTGAGCAGCACCAGGGTTGCGGCAGGGGCCGGCTTGGCCGGGGCTGTCACCGGGATGGGCTGGGCGGTCTGGGTGGGCACGGCATGGCCCTGCGCTACCTGGAGCAGCCTGGCGTGTTCGGCCAGTACCTTGGCGGCGTAACCACCATCGTCGGGCAGATTGGCGGCGCCCACGTAGTAGCGCAAGCCACCCTCGACCGATCCGGTGCGCCGGATGTATTCCTGCAGCACCAGCGCGCCGACGCGCAGATTGGCGACCGGGTCGAAGGCCGCCAGCTTGCCACCAAAGGCTTCGTATTTGTCGCTGTGCACCCGGGTCATCACCTGCATCAAACCCTGCGCGCCGACCGGGCTCTGGGCGAAGGGGTTGAAGCTGGATTCGATGGCCATGACCGACAGCAGCAGCAGCGGATCAATGTCGGTGCGGCGGCCCACTTCATAGGCTTCGACGACCAGCGCCGACAGCGGCTCGGGAGCGACGCGGTACTTCTTGCTCAGCCAGTAGGCCACCGCAGCCTGCTGCTTGGGCAACTGATGCGGGTGGGCTGCCGTGGCGCGCTCCACGGCCACCGGCTCGGCTTCGATGCCTGCAGATTCGACCTGCCGGTCTTGCAGCCAGCCCATCAAATGGGCCTCTCCGGCCTGACGCAGGTCAGGTCGAGCCACCAGGGTGATGGTGGCAAACAGTACGCCCAGCCCCAGCAGCGCAAAGCTGTTGTGGATGGTGGCGAAGAAGACTTGGGAAATCTGGCTTGCGAAGGATCGCAGGCTCTGGCCCATTTCTTGAAACGCTGTCATAGCACTTCCTCATCTCGCGTGGTGCCGGGTCTGGGGCTGTGACTTGTTCACAGAACCAGACCGCAGTCAGCACGTCTGGGTTGGTACGCCATCTGGATCGGCCTGGCGACGTGTTGCCGGCATGTGATCCGATGTAGCCGGGGTCGGCAGCGGATTGGGGTAATCCCTGATTCAGGGTGAAACGAATTGTAAGACCCTCCATATAACCCGTCAATAATATCAAATGCATTTGATATGTTTAATATGAACTTATGGCGATAAGAGGTATCACGAGTTTGTAAAATAACTTATATAAATCAATGACTTGCGAAATTAATGTCAAACGCAGCCTTAGCTCTACTGTATTTTGTAACAGTGTCATCGCTGTTTGTTTCTTGGCCTACAAGCTCGGCCCATCCGGTCTCAATCAAGAGCAGGGGTTTGATTGAGACGCCGACTTGAATCCGGCAGCAGCAGGGCTAGACTGAACCAGCCTGTCACATCAGGCATCTCTGCTGGAAGTAGCCGGCACACACCTTCAGGGTGCAGGTGCCAGCGCCAAACTGGCAATCATGGGGGCAATCTCTTGCCTCCTTCGCATTGCGGGACCCGACTCTCCCCTTTGCGATACCCAGACGGCATGGGCTTTCAGCTCGCCGTCAGGCCCGGCGGGCTGGCCTTGTGCCACCCGGCCGGGCTTTCTTTTTGTGCCTGTTGTTCGTCACGATTGCGGCGTTGCGGCAAAAATCCGCAAGATCGGTGCAAATGACGGCGACAATCAGCGTTTTATTTGCCAGCCGAGTTCGCGACGTGTCCTCTTCGACCCCCTCTTCCCAACGCACCGATACCCAAGCCCTGGACGAACTGACGGGTGGCGCCTTCTCCGCGCACACGGCCGGCGAGCGTGCCGCCTGTGTTCGCGCTTGGCTGCAGAGTGCGCCCGCGGTGGACCAGATGCAGCTGGTTTATCGCGAATTGAGTGTCAAGGACAAGGGCGCCGCCAAGCTCCTGCGCGAAAAGCTGGACGAACTCAAGCGTCTGCGCGAGCAGGAGGGCATGGCGGCCGACTGGGCGCAGAAGGCGCAAGCCTTGCTGGACGCGGCCAAGCTGAATGTCGCCGATGCCATGGCCTGGCAGCGCGATGCAGCCAAGGCTGGGGCTCCCTTGAGCCGGGAGCCGCTGGCCACGCTCAAGACCCGCCTGGCCGATCGCGTCAAGGCCATAGAAGATGTGCAGCACCGCGCCCAGGTGCAGCGTGAGGCCGCCGTGCTGCTGGCCCAGCGCATCGAGGTGCTCTCCACCAAGTCCTGGCTCGATGCCCAGACCGCGTCCGAGAGCCTGGCCAGCGATGTGAGTCGTTGGCAGGCCGAAGCCGTTGCCCTGCCGGGAGACCCGCACTGGAGCAGCATTGACCTGCGTTTTGCCCCGCAACTTGAGGCCTCTCGCGCCCAGCTCTCGCTGGTGTGGGAAGCCTTCAGCGCCGCTCTGGTCCAGGCGCGGGCCGCCGCCGCCGACCCGGCTGCGCCCCTGCCCCAAGTGCCGGTGTGGGCCGATGAACTGCGCAAGGCGCGTGGCCTGCCGGTCGAGGCCGCGCCACAGCCTGCCAAGCCCAGGGTGGACCCGGAAACCCGGGCCCAGGCCATGGCGGCCGTGCGCGAGGTGCTGGGCCGTCTGGAGGCTGAAGTGGCGCAGGGCCACGGCAAGGCCAGCACCGGGGCCGCCAATGCGCTGCGACAAGCCCTCAAGGAACACGGCCGTCATATAGACAGTCAGCTGGACCGACAGGCCCATGCGGCCCTGGCCGCTGCGGGTGAACTGGAAGGCTGGCAGCGCTGGCGTGCCGACCAGTTGCGTGAAGAGCTGGTGGGCAAGGCCGAGGCCCTGCTCAAGCGACCCGAGGGCCAAGCCCTGGGTGGACGCAAGATGCAGGAATCGCTGCGTGAACTGCGCGAGCTCTGGAAGCAGACCGACCAGGGGGGTGTGCCCAACCATGGCCTCTGGAAGCGCTTTGACGAGGCCTGCAACCAGGCTTACAAGGTGGTCGAGGCCTGGCTGGAGAAGGTCAGGGCCGAATCGGCCGAACACCGGGCCAAGCGTCTGGCGCTGATCGAGGAGCTCAAGACCTGGGCGGCTGCCCATGCGACGGCTTCCAGCGCAGACCTGAAAGCGATCAACCGCGACCTGCACCAGTTTGCCGAGCGCTGGCGCGAGGCGGGGCATCTGAGCGAAAAAGCGTTCGCCGAGATGCAGCCGCAGTGGAAGGCCGCCATGCAGGCCGCCGCCGCGCCGCTGGAAGCGGCCCAGAAACTCAGCCTGCAAAGCCGGCAGGCCATGATCGACGAGGCCACGGCATTGGGGGCTGCACCTGTCTTGCGCATTGACGCCGTCAAGGCCCTGCAGCAGCGCTGGCAGGCCGAAGCCCATGCCGTTCCCCTGGATCGGCGCCAGGAACAGAAGCTCTGGGACGCTTTCCGCAAGCCGATCGACGAAGCCTTTGCGCGCAAGAGTGCCTCCCGCGAGCAGGCCAGCGCCGCCATGAGCGAGCACGACAAGGCGGTATTGCAGGCTTCCCAGGCGCTGGATGCGGCCAATGCCAGCGGTGACGCACAGGCCATCCGTGCCGCCATGAGCGCACTGGAGGCCGTACTCAAGGGCGCCGCACAGGCGCCGGCAGTCCCCGCGCCTGCCGCGCAAGAGCAGGCCGCAAGCGGTGAAGTGGCGCCGGCCGCGACGCCGGCACAAGCACGCAAGCCCGTGGTGGCAGTCCGTGGCGATGACCGCCCGGGCATGAAACGCAGCGAGCCCGCCGCTCCGGCCGGGCGGGCCCGGCCCGGGGAGCGGCGCGATGCACCGCGCCGTGACGAACGCCGGCCCGAGCGCGAAGGCCGCGAGTTCGGACGTGAGCGTGAAGGCCCGCGTCTGGGCGATGCCGCGTTCCGCGCCCAGCGTGATGCGCTGGAGCATGCGCAGGCCGTCCTGAAGAAACTGGCGGTGCAGGCCCATGGTGAGGCGCTCACGCACTTGCTGACGGCCTGGGAGCAACGTGATGCGAGCCGGCTGCCCACGGCGGCCGAGATCGGTGGGCGTGTCACGCCGGCCGTGCGCAGCCTATGGATCCAGGCCCTGGCGGCCGCACCCACGGCCTCGGCGGACGACACCCTGCTGCGCCTGGAGATCGCGGCCGAGGTGCCGACGCCGGCCGAGCAGCTGGATGCGCGTCGCGCGTTGCAGCTGCAGCTGCTGACGCGGCGCAATGATCCGGCACCGGCGCAGACCTGGGGGCAGGATGTGGCGCGTGTGCTGGCGGCCCCTCATGACGCCGGCCAGGCGCGTCGCCTGCAGCAGGCGCTCAAGGCCTTGCTCAAGCGCTGACGATGGGCAGCGACCCGCCGCGATCAGCGTGCGGGCCTGAAATAGGCGTCGAAGAGCGGCAGCAGCGTGCCGAATTCGTGCCCGAAGCGTTCGCGGTTGACAAAATAGGCTTCGCTGGTCACGGCGAAGAATTCGTCGATGGCTTCGGCACCATAGGGATCGAGCCACGTCGCTTCTGCGCCGAAGCGTTCGGCCTTGATGACGGCCTCCCTGAATGCGTCGTAAGCCGGCTGCAGTGTGGACTGCCAGTGCTTGCGCGCCGCACGGGCCGTCGGCAGGCCCATGAAACCCGTCGGCAGGGGCGGGCAGCCGTCAGCCTGGCCGTCCCGCAAATCCAGCTTGTGGACGAACTCGTGGATCACCACGTTGTAGCCGCTCTCGCTGGACGCCGATGTCACGTCGCGCCAGCTCAGCATCACCGGCCCCTGATGCATGGCTTCACCCGCCAGGGTTTCTTCATACTGGTGCACCACCCCGTGTTCGTCCACCATCTCGCGCTGCGCCACGACTTCGTCGGGGTGCACGACGATGCCGACGAAGTCGTCGTAACTGCGCAGCGGCTGGTCGCCAGGGCCGAAGTGCAGCACCGGCAGGCAGGCTTGCGCGGCGATGGTGAGCGCCATGGCATCGGTGATCACCACGCCCTGGGCGCCGTGGAATTCCTTGTCTTCGAGGAAGAGGGCGCTGAGTTCGCGCAGCCGGATCAGCTCGGGGGCGGAGCACGCCTGCAGGAAGTGGCAGTCCGCGAGGGTCTGCCGCCAGAGGGCCTCAGGGAGAACCTGGCGTGGCCGGCGTTCACGCCTGCGCAAGCGGGCAAGCCAGGCCCACATGCTCAGGCGATGTCGCTCGCAGGCAGGCGCAGAACCCGGACGGCACCCGGCGGATCGGACCGCTGCAGACGCAACACTTCGGCGCGTGGTGGTCGGGCGGCAGCGTCCCAGTCGCTGAGCACATGGCGAAGCTGGCCCTGTCCCAGATCATGATCGGCCGGCCGGTGCGTGTGCCCATGGATCATGGTGCGCGCGCCGGCGGTACGCAGCCAGTCGCGCGTCATCGTGGCATCGATATCGGCGTAGGCCATGCCGCTTTGCTTGCGGTCCTCGCTTTGCTGGCGCAGGCCGCGCGCGATGGCCCGGCGCTCGGCCAGTGGCTGGGCCAGGAAGGCCTGCTGCCAGCCGGCGGTGCGTACCTGGGCGCGAAAGCGCAGGTAATCGGCATCGTCCAGGCAAAGCGCATCGCCGTGGGTCAGCAGCCAGCGCTGCCCGCCAAATACCAGCACACTGGGATCGTCCAGCAGGGTGAAGCCGGCGGCTCGGGCGCAGGCGGTGCCAAGCAGGAAATCGCGATTGCCGTGCATGAAGTGCACGGCGCAGCGGCTGGCGCTTGCCTTCAGCACCTCGACGCAATGTTGCTCGAAGCGGGCCTCTTCGTCCCCGGCCTGCAGCCCGTCATCGCCGACCCAGACCTCGAACAGATCGCCCAGGATGAACACCGCATCGGCCTGGGTCTGCGCCATGTAGCGCTCCCAGGCCTGGGCGGTACCAGGTTCAGTCGCCTGCAGGTGCAGGTCGGAAATGAAATCGACCACCCGCCAGTGCGCCGGGGCATGCAGCTCGGCGAACCGGGGGGTGGTCGAGGGCATGGGCGGGCAGGTCAGAGCGCCACGGCCTTTTCGATCACCACGTCCTCCTTGGGCACATCGCCGTGGAAACCCTTCTGACCGGTTTTCACGGCGGCGATTTTGTCCACCACGTCGGTGCCGGCCACGACCTTGCCGAAGACCGCGTAACCCCAGCCCTGGGCGGAGGGGGCGGTGTGGTTCAGGAAGCCGTTGTCGGCGATGTTGATGAAGAACTGTGCCGTGGCCGAGTGCGGGTCGTTGGTGCGCGCCATGGCCAGGGTGTACTTGTCGTTCTTCAGGCCGTTGTTGGCCTCATTGTTGATGGGCTTGTCGGTGGGTTTCTGGTTCATGCCAGCTTCGAAGCCGCCGCCCTGGATCATGAAGCCGGGGATGACACGGTGGAATACGGTGCCGTCATAGTGGCCCTTGTTCACGTAGGCCAGGAAGTTGGCCACGCTGCTGGGTGCCTTGGCGGCATCGAGTTCGATCTTGATGGTGCCGAGGCCGGTGATGTGGAGTTCGACTTGGGGATTGCTCATGATGGCTTTCTCAGGGCAGCACGGTGGCCGCGTTGATGGTGATGGGGGTCTGGGGCACGTTCTGGTGCATCCCTTTGTCGCCAGTGGGCACGGCGCTGATCTTGTCGACGATCTCCATGCCTTCGACGACCTTGCCGAACACGGCATAGCCCCAGCCCTGCGGGGTGGGCGCCGTATGGTTGAGGAAGGCGTTGTCAGCGACATTGATGAAGAACTGCGCGGACGCCGAATGCGGGTGCGGCGTGCGTGCCATGGCCAGGGTGTATTTGTCGTTCTTCAGGCCGTTGGTGGCTTCGTTCTCGATCGGCTTCTCGGTGGGCTTTTGCGCCATGGCGGCATCAAAGCCCCCACCCTGGACCATGAAGCCGGGGATGACACGGTGAAAAATCGTGCCCTTGTAGTGACCCTTGCGCACGTAGGCCAGGAAGTTCTCGACGGTCTTGGGGGCCTTGGCGGCATTCAGCTCGATCACGATGTCGCCGGCGCTGGTGGCTAGCTTGACACGCGGCGATTTGGCCTGGGCCTGTACGGCACCCGAAAACAGCAGGCTGGCGCCGGCCAGCAGCAGGCCGCGACGCAGCCTGGAGTAAAGAGACAGACTCATCCAATGATTCCTTCAAAGAAAATTTTCCATTCGTCGCCCTGGCGTACCCAGTACTGGCGCTTGGTCGGCCCACTGCGGTCGCCGTCGGCCACCTCGCCGAAGGTCACGACCATGGTGTCGGTGGCATCGGTCCAGCGCAGATAGGACAGGTCCTTGAGCTGGATGGGTTTGCCGCGTGTCTTGTCGACTTCGCTGCGCAGGGCCGGAACCCACTCGGCCAGCGACTTGCCGTAGCTGTTGAAGTCGGGCGTGTAGAAGCGCAGCAGCTGGTCGAGATCGCCGCGCGACTTGGCGCTGCGCCAGGCGTCCAGCGCATCCTCGAAGGGCTTGCGCTGGGCCTGAACGCTGTGGGGCGCGACCCACTCCAGCCGCGGGGAGATGACGACCGGCGTGGTGCGGATCTCGACCGTGCGGCTGAGAAACGCCAGGTCCGGATTCGACAGGACCACGCAGCCGTCGGAGGCCAGCGGGGCGCGCGAAAACTGGTTGGGCGGCGTACCGTGCAGCCAGATGCCGCGGCCGGTCTTGCCGCGTTTGCTGTCGAGCACGTTGGGGTAGTTGATGGGGAGCGCCCCCGAGCCATAGAAATCGCTGAGGGATTTCGGGTCGAGGTTGCTGACGATGAAATACACGCCCAGCGGCGTGCGTGCATCACCCTCGACCATTTTTTCAACCCCCGATTTGCCGACCGAGATGTAGAAGTCGGCCACCAGCTTGAGCTGCTGCGGGGTGTTCTCGAACAGGTACAGGCGCGAGCGCGAGGCGTCGATGGCGATGGCGTGGCGGTTGCGCGGCGACAGGGCCAGGAATTGCGAGGGGATGGTGCCGACCGGCGGGCGTTCACGCAGGGCCTTCAGGCGCATCTGCGACTCGTGACGCAGCTCGCCCAGGATGGTCCCGGCGCTGCCGGTGGCCAGCGCCGGGGGCACGTCACCGAAATCGCGTACCGGGCGGACCTGGGTGGTCAGCAGGTCGCCATAGACCAACTGGGCCAGCTGGAAATGCGGGAAGTCGCGCACCAGGTTTTCGGCGTATCGCAGCGCCTCGCGCGTGCGGCCTTCGCCGGTCAGGCGGTAGACCTCGATCAGGCGCGCCTCGGCCGCGCCGTTGACGGGGGCCTGGAGCCGGGGCGGGGTGGCACTGGCGTCGGCAGTCGGCTGTCGGGCGGAATCCGTGCGCGCGTTCGCCGGCACCACCAGCAAGCTGGCGGCGGTGACGAGCAGTAATAAAGCGGAAAACCCTGGGTTCATGTCGGTATGGGAGCAGGCCGCGGGGGACTGCAGGCTGGACGCAAGACGATCCTCAACTGCCCGAGGATTCCTTGACGATCAGCCAGCGATCCCCTGTCTTGACCAGCTCCAGTGTCTTGCGGCTCAGGATGGCCAATGTGTCAGCCTTGTAGTCTTGGCGGAATTTTGCCACGGCCCGGTTGCCCTTGGTGCTGACTTGCAGCTCCAGCAGCTCGACTGAGATGCGCGATTTGCCCACGATGCGCAGCCTGCGGTCCTGTTCCCAGGCGCTGCGGCTTTGCTGAGCCGGTGTTTCGAAGCTTTTGTCATAGGCCGCCAGGTACTGCGCCATGTTCTTGTCCGACCAGGCACGGGCCCAGGCCCGTACGGCCAGTTCCACCTCACGGCTGCCATCCGCGATGACAGCGGGGGGCGGCTGCGTCACGGGAGGCGCGGCGGCGACCGGTTTGGACGGGGCCGGTGCCGCAGCCACGATGACCGGCTTGGCGGGTGCCGGCGCCGGCGCGGCAGGCTTGGCTGCCGGTGCGCTGGGGGCAGCGGCCAGCAGCGGGCGCGCCTGGCCGCCGGGGGGGGCGGAGAGTTCGCGGATCAGCGCCAGCCGGGCAGGGGGGGCGGCCTGCGGGGGGGCGCCGTCAAGCTGCAGCGCCTTGCTGTAGGCCTGACTGGCCAGACGGGCATAGACGTCAGCCAGGTTGTCGTGCGCCGTGGCGTAGCTGGGGTTGGTGCGCAGGGCTTTTTCCAGGGCGATGCGTGCCTTGTCGTATTGGCCCTGGGCGGCGTGGATGACGGCCAGGTTGTTGTAGGGCTCGGGCAGCTCGGGGTGGTCTTCACTGAGGCGGGTGAAGGTGGTGATGGCGTCGGCCGGGCGGCCCGTTTCACGCTGGATCACACCCCTGAACAGGCGCATCTGGGGGTCGCGCGGCTTGGTGGCGAGATGGCGCTCCACCCGGACCTTGGCCTCGGACCACTTGCTTTCGCGCAGCAGCTGGGCCACATCGCTGTACTCGTCGGCCCAGGCGGCATTCAGGATCAGGCAGGCGGCCAGGGCCAGCAGACGGGCGGGCAACAGCGAGAGGAAGGAATGGAGGCGACCTTGCTTCATGAACTGAATTCATTGTAGGGGGACCGGCCCCGCGAATGGCAGGTAGGCCGGGGCACCGGTCGCACGCGAACGATGACCATCACGGACAGCTGGCACCGAGTGCGGCCAGCTTGGACTGCAGGCCGCTGTTGCTGGCATCGAGCTGCAGGGCCTTGCAGTAGGCCTGGCGGGCAAGCCTTGCCTGGAGATCGCCCAGGTTCTCGTGTGCGGTTGCGTAGCCCGGGTTGGCGCGGATGGCCATTTCCAGTGCGACGCGTGCCTTGTCGAGGTCGCCTTGCGCTGCATGCAGGACGGCCAGGCTGTTGTAAGGCTCCGGCAATTCCGGGTAGTCCTCGGTCAGCTTGGTGAAGGTGGCCAGTGCCTCGGCTGTCTGGCCGGATTCGCGCTGGATCACGCCCTTGAAATAACGCATCTGCGGGTCGCGCGGCTTGGTGACGAGGTGGCGGTCCACCCGGGCCAGGGCGTCGGCCAGCCGACCGGCGCGCAGCATCTGGCTGACGTCCGTGTATTCATCGGCCAGAGCCAGGCCGGCATGCAGGCCTGCCGCCAGAGTGAGCAGGCGTGCCAAAGCGAGGAGAGGGGCGCGACCAGGCTTCATGGGGACTCGACGTGGGGTTGGGCATACCCGGCCCAAGGACGCTGGACGGGGCTTTATACTGCGTGCGATTGTAGCCCCCGTCCCAGTTCCCCGCCGGCGCGTCAGCCCATGAGCGCCGGTTTCTGATTGATCCATGAGTCTGCGCATATACAACACGCTTTCGCGTGCGCTGGAGCCCTTTACCCCGCTCGAAACCGGCCATGTCCGCATGTACGTCTGCGGCATGACGGTCTACGACCTGTGCCACCTGGGCCATGCCCGTGCCATGGTGGCTTTCGACGTGGTGCAGCGCTGGCTCAAGGCCAGCGACCTGCGGGTGACCTATGTCCGCAACGTCACCGACATCGACGACAAGATCATCAAGCGCGCGCTGGACAACGGCGAGACCATCCGCGCCCTGACCCACCGCATGGTCGAGGCCCTGCACCAGGACGCCGACGCCCTGGGCATCGAGCGGCCCACGCACGAGCCGCGCGCCACCGATTACGTGCCGCAGATGCTCGGCTTGATCGGCGCGCTGGAGCAAAAAGGCCTGGCCTACCGCGCCGGCAACGGCGACGTGAACTACGCTGTGCGCAAGTTCCCGGGCTACGGCAAGCTCTCGGGCAAGTCAGTCGACGAGTTGCGCGCCGGTGAGCGCGTGGCTGTACTCGATGGCAAGGACGATCCGCTGGACTTCGTTTTGTGGAAATCGGCCAAGCCGAGCGAGCCGGCCGAGGCCAAGTGGGACAGCGCCTACGGCCCCGGCCGCCCGGGCTGGCACATCGAGTGCTCGGCAATGAGCTGCGAGATGCTGGGCGAGACCTTCGACATCCACGGCGGCGGCGCCGACCTGCAGTTCCCGCACCATGAGAACGAGATCGCCCAGAGCGAAGGCGCGACGGGCCAGCCCCTGGCCAGGTTCTGGATGCACAACGGTTTCGTGCGCGTGGACAACGAGAAGATGTCCAAGTCCCTGGGCAACTTCTTCACCATCCGCGAGATCCTGGCCAAGTACGACCCGGAGACGGTGCGATTTTTCATCATCCGGGCCCACTATCGCAGCCCGCTGAACTACAGCGATGCCCACCTGGACGATGCGCGCGGCGCGCTCAAGCGTCTGTACACGGCCTTGCACGCGGTCAAGCCCGGGACCTTGACGATCGACTGGCTCGAGGCCCATGCGGCGCGGTTCAAGACGGCGATGGACGAGGACTTCGGCACACCCGAGGCGGTGGCCGTGCTGTTTGAATTGGCAACCGAGGTCAACAAGACGGGCTCGGCGCAGCTGGCCGGCCTGCTCAAGGCGCTGGGCGGCTGCCTGGGACTGCTGCAGGACGATCCCGAGACCTTCCTGAAAGCTGGCACGACACTGGACGAGGTGGCCATCCAGGCCCTGATCGCAGAGCGTGCTGCCGCCAAGCAGGCAAAAGACTTCGCCGAGGCCGATCGCATCCGCAAGGCGCTGCTGGAGCAGGGCATCGTGCTCAAGGACTCGCCCGCCGGCACCAGCTGGGAGACTGCCTCGTGAGCCCGACCCTGGCCCCCAAGGTGTACACGCCCGACTACTGGGAAGAGGCGTGCAAGCACCTGATGAGGAAGGATCGCGTGATGAAGCGGCTCATCCCTCTGCATGGTGATGCCTGCCTGCAGACCCGGGGCGATGCCTTCACCACGCTGGCGCGCAGCATCGTGGGCCAGCAGATCTCGGTCAAGGCGGCGCAAACCGTGTGGGACCGCTTCACCCAGCTGCCGAAGCGCATGACGGCGGCCAATGTGCTCAAGCTCAAGGTGGACGACATGCGTGCCGCCGGCCTGAGCGCGCGCAAGGTCGAGTACCTGGTGGACCTGGCCCTGCATTTCGATAGCGGTGCCATCCGTGCGACGGCCTGGAAGGACATGGAAGACGAGGCCATCATCACCGAACTGGTGGGCATCCGCGGCATCGGCCGCTGGACGGCCGAGATGTTCCTGATCTTCCATCTGATGCGGCCCAATGTGCTGCCGCTGGACGATGTGGGCCTGATCAACGGCATCAGCCGCAGCTATTTCTCAGGCGAGTCCGTCAGCCGCAGCGACGCCCGGGAAGTGGCTGCCGCCTGGGCCCCGTTTTGCAGCGTCGCAACTTGGTATATTTGGCGCTCGCTCGATCCGGTACCGGTCGAGTATTGACGTCTGGGGCCCGGGCTTTGGGAGCGGGCACATAAAACAAGGAGTTTCTCCATGGCCAAGAAGACATTTCTCGATTTCGAACAGCCGATCGCCGAGCTCGAGGCCAAGATCGAAGAGCTGCGTTATGTGCAGACCGAATCCGCCGTCGACATCAGCGAAGAGATCGACCAGCTCAGCAAGAAGAGCCAGCAGTTGACCAAGGACGTCTACAGCGACCTCAACCCCTGGCAGATCACCAAGATCGCCCGTCATCCCGAGCGGCCCTACACGCTGGATTACGTGGGCGAGCTGTTCACTGACTTTGTCGAGATGCACGGCGACCGCCATTTCGCCGACGACCTGAGCATCGTAGGCGGCCTGGCGCGCTTCAACGGCACGGCCTGCATGGTGATCGGCCAGCAGAAGGGGCGTGACACCAAGGAGCGCGGCCTGCGCAACTTCGGCATGAGCAAGCCCGAGGGTTACCGCAAGGCCCTGCGCCTGATGAAGACGGCTGAGAAGTTCGGCCTGCCGGTGTTCACCTTCGTCGACACGCCCGGCGCCTACCCCGGCATCGATGCCGAGGAGCGCGGCCAGTCCGAGGCCATTGGCCGCAATATCTTCGAGATGGCGCAGCTGGAAGTGCCCATCATCACCACCATCATCGGCGAAGGCGGCTCCGGCGGCGCGCTGGCGATCTCGGTCGGTGACCAGGTGCTGATGCTGCAGTACTCGGTCTACTCGGTGATCAGCCCCGAGGGCTGCGCCTCCATCCTCTGGAAAACCGCCGAGCGCGCGCAGGACGCGGCCGAGGCGCTGGGCATCACGGCGCACCGTCTCAAGGCCCTGGGCCTGGTCGACAAGATCGTCAACGAGCCCGTGGGCGGCGCGCACCGCGACCCCAAGCAGATGGCGGCCTTCCTCAAGCGCGCCCTGGTCGATGCCTACCGCCAGGTGGCCGACCTCAAGGTCAAGGAGCTGCTGGAGCGCCGCTACGAGCGCCTGCAGAGCTATGGCCGCTACACCGACACCAAGACCAGCGGCAGGTAAGCCCCGGTCCTGCACTGTCCGGCGGCAGGTGGGCGCATGACGCGCAGCCTGGCCCAGGCGCTGCAGGATTTCCAGCCCGGCCTGCCCCTGGCGGTGGCCTACAGCGGCGGCGCCGATTCCACTGCGCTGCTGCTGGCCTGTGCCGAGCGCTGGCCGGGTCAGGTCAGCGCCATCCACATCCATCACGGCCTGCAGGCCGCTGCCGACGGTTTCGAGTCGCATTGCCGCGAGGTCTGCGCCCGCCTGGGCGTGCCCTTGCAGGTGTTACGTGTAGATGCCCGCCCCGCGTCCGGCCAGAGCCCCGAAGACGCCGCCCGCAATGCCCGCTACGCCGCCCTGCGCCAGTGTGCCGAGGCGGCGCAGCCGCCGATCCGGCATATCGCCCTGGCTCAGCATGCCGACGACCAGGTCGAGACCTTGCTGCTGGCCCTGAGCCGCGGGGCTGGCCTGCCGGGCCTGAGCGCCATGCCGGCGCAATGGGAGCGCGACGGTATTTGCTACTACCGGCCGCTGCTGGATGTGAGCGGGGCTGAGTTGCGCCAGGGCTTGCGCGAGCGTGGCGCAAGCTGGATCGAGGACCCGAGCAACGCGGTTGAGCAGTACACACGCAATCGCATCCGTGCCCGCCTGTTGCCGGCGCTGGAAGCGGCCTTCCCGCAGTTCCGGGATACCTACACCCGCAGTGCGGCCCATGCGGCCCAGGCCCAGCGCCTGCTCGATGACGTCGCGGTCGAAGACTTGGCGCGTGTCGGGGTCCCACCGCAAATTGCCCGGCTACAGGAGTTGAGCCGCGCACGCCAGGCCAATGTCCTGCGCCACTGGCTGCGCAGCACCCACGCCACGGCGCCCAGCGCCGCGCAGCTGGAGGAACTGCTGGACCAGCTGGCCGCTTGCACCACCCGCGGCCATCGCATTCACCTCAAGGTGGGTGCGGGCCATGTCGAGCGACAGGGGCAAGTACTGACTTGGTACAATTCCTAAGCTTTGCCCCTGGCGGTGTTGCCGCGGCGGCAGGTCATTCACCCGTGTAGATACCGGCGCTTCGCCATCCTGGCGGGGCCAGCCATCCAATCCAGATATTTCAATGGCACTGATCGTTCACAAGTACGGCGGCACGTCCATGGGCTCCACCGAGCGCATCCGCAATGTCGCCAAGCGCGTCGCCAAGTGGGCCCGCGCCGGCCACCAGATGGTGGTGGTGCCCTCGGCCATGAGCGGCGAGACCAACCGCCTGCTCGGCCTGGCCAAGGAGCTGGCACCCGCGAAATCCAATGACGCGACCAACCGCGAGCTCGACATGCTGGCCGCCACCGGCGAGCAGGCCTCCAGTGCGCTGCTGGCCATCGCCCTGCAGGCCGAAGGCATGCCCTCTGTCAGCTATGCCGGCTGGCAGGTGCCGATCAGGACCAACAGCGCCTACACCAAGGCCCGCATCGAGTCCATCGACGACCAGCGTGTGCGCGCCGACCTGGCCCAGGGCAAGGTCGTGATCGTCACCGGTTTCCAGGGCATCGACGAGCAGGGCCATATCACCACGCTGGGTCGTGGCGGTTCCGACACCTCGGCCGTGGCCGTGGCGGCGGCCATGAAGGCCAACGAATGCCTGATCTACACCGACGTCGATGGCGTCTACACCACCGACCCGCGTGTCGTGCCCGAAGCACGCCGCCTGCACACCGTGAGCTTCGAGGAGATGCTGGAGATGGCCTCCATGGGCTCCAAGGTGCTGCAGATCCGCTCGGTCGAGTTCGCCGGCAAGTACAAGGTGCCGCTGCGTGTGCTCTCGAGCTTCACGCCCTGGGACATCGACATCAACGAGGAAGCCAAGTCCGGCACCCTGATCACCTTTGAGGAAGACGAGAAAATGGAACAAGCCATTGTTTCCGGCATTGCATTCAACCGCGACGAGGCCAAGATTTCCGTGGTAGGCGTGCCCGACAAGCCCGGCATCGCATACCAGATCCTGGGTGCCGTGGCCGAGGCCAACATCGAAGTCGACATGATCATCCAGAACATCAGCAAGGGCGGCTTGACCGACTTCAGCTTCACGGTGAACCGCAACGAGTTCGCGCGTGCCATGGACCTGCTCAAGGACAAGGTCGTCCCGGCGCTGGGGGCCACCGAAGTGGTGGGCGATACCAAAATCTGCAAGGTCAGCATCGTGGGCATCGGCATGCGCAGCCACGTGGGCATCGCCAGCAAGATGTTCCGCGCGCTGAGCGAGGAGGGCATCAACATCCAGATGATCTCCACCAGCGAGATCAAGACCTCGGTCGTGATCGACGAGAAGTACATGGAACTGGCTGTGCGCGCCCTGCACAAGGCCTTCGACCTGGACCAGCCTGCTGCCTGAATTTCTGCCTGACAGCGGAGCGATTCATGCGATAATCTTGCTGACCTTTTAGGAAACGTGACCGAGTGGCCGAAGGTGCTCCCCTGCTAAGGGAGTATGGGGTGTAGAGCCTCATCGAGGGTTCGAATCCCTCCGTTTCCGCCAAAAGAAAAGCCCCGCCTAGTGCGGGGCTTTGCTTTTGGCGGACGCGCGCAGCGCGGGGGAGGGCAACGCCGAACCAGTCCTCGCCACGTGCTGCATCCCCGCGTCGGGCGGTATGCGGCGTTGCAAATCCTCGTCATAGCTTGGGCTATGGCTGCGGTTCGCGCCTTGCATCCCATCCCGACGGATCACGAATCCGCCGACGCACTCCAGCGATCGTTCCAACCCGCCTTGTCCATCTGTCGCCGATCCCGCTTGGTAGGTCTTCCCTGCTCGATGCTCATCGCAGGTTCTGCCGCCAGTCGTCGTTGCTCGGCCGCAACTTCGCTTGCCAGCCGACTGGCCTCGGTTTCCTCATACAACTGCTGAGCCACTGGAGCCGGGCCGCGCTGGCCGCTCAGGCCTTTCACAGTGACGATGCGGGAGATGGCGCCCTGGCGCACGCTGACCAGATCGCCAGGCCGCACCTCGCGTGCCGGTTTGACGGTCTGCCCGTTGACCAGCACGCGCCCCTTGCTGATCTCCTCAACCGCCAGCGAGCGTGTCTTGTAAAAACGCGCCGCCCACAGCCATTTGTCGATGCGTTGAAGTTCCATGTTTCACGTCACTCTAGCACTGTCGTGGGCCGGTTAACAGTTGGTCAAGCAGGTGCGGCGCATGGGCACAATAGGAGCTGTATTCAACGAGGAGACTTCATGGCATTGACGATCTACGGCATCCAGGCATCGCGGGCAGTCCGCCCGCTCTGGGTGGCGACCGAACTGGGCCTGGCGTTCGAGCACGTGCAGACGGACTACAAGGCCGGCACCACGCGTACGCCGGACTTCCTGGCGCTCAATCCGAATGGGCATATCCCGGTGGTGGTGGACCACCGGCCCGAGGGCGATGTGACGGTCTGGGAGAGCATGGCCTGCACGCTCTACATCGCGCGCCAGTACGGCCAGCCCGATGGCCTCAACCTGGTGCCGGCCACGCCGCGCGAGGATGCCGAGGCCCTGCGCTGGAGCTTCTGGACGGTCACCGAACTGGAAAAGGATGCACTTACGGTGCTGATGCACCGGCTGGCCATGCCGGAAGACCAGCGCAAGCCCGAACTGGCCGAAGCCGCCGAGCAGCGCCTCAAGGTGCCGCTGCGCGTGCTGGAGCAGCACCTGGCGCAGCAGAAGGCACGGGGCGAATCGCATCTGGCAGCCGCGCGCTTCACCGTGGCCGACCTGTGCGTGGCCAGCGTGATGCTGTGGGTGCGTCCGGCACGTGAACTGCTGGCGCAGTACCCGCTGCTCAGCGAGTGGCTGACCCACTGCCTGGCGCGCTCGGCCTATACCTCGCTGCGCCACCCCAAGAAGACCTGAGTTTTCTCAGCGCGGGGCCCCCAGCGCCAGGGCGGCGGCACGCGACGCTGCCAGAGCGGCAGCATCCGGCGCCTGCCGGGTTGGCCAGCCGGCCAGGTGTTGCTCTGCCAGCTGGCCCATGCCCTCGATCCACGCCGCACTGTCGTTCAGGCAGGGGATGTAGTGGAAGGTCTCGCCGCCCGCGTGCAGGAAGGCCTCGCGCACTTCCTGCGCGATCTCCTCCAGCGTCTCCAGGCAGTCGCTGGTGAAACCCGGGCAGACCACGTCGATGCGCTTGAGACCGGCCTGCGCCATCCGGATCACGGTCGGTTCGGTATAGGGTTCCAGCCACTTCGCCTTGCCAAAGCGCGACTGGAAGGTGGCCGTGTACTGCTCCTTGTTCAAACCCAGTTCCTGCGCCAGCAGGCGCGCGGTCTTGTGGCATTCGCAGTGGTAAGGGTCGCCGAGCTCCAGGGTGCGCTCGGGCACACCGTGAAAGCTCATCACCAGCTGCTCCGGCTGGCCGTGCGCCTGCCAGTGGGCGCGGATGCGTGCGGCAAGCGCGCTGATGTAGCCCGCGTCGTCGTGGTAGTGGTTGATGAAGCGCAGCTCGGGGACGGTGCGCACGCGGTCGGCCCAGCGGTAGACGGCATCAAACACGCTGGCCGTGGTGGTGCCTGAGTACTGGGGGTAAGCCGGCAGCACCAGCACGCGGGTGGCGCCCTCGGCCTTGAGCGCATCAAGCTGCGCTGGCATGGACGGGTTGCCGTAGCGCATGGCGTAGCGAACGGTGACGTGGTGGCCCTGCTGCTGCAGCCAGTCCTGCAGGCCTTGCGCCTGTTTTTCGGTCCAGACCTTGAGCGGTGATCCTTCTGGCGTCCAGATCGTGGCGTATTTGGCCGCCGACTTGGCCGGGCGCAGGCGCAGGATGATGCCGTGCAGGATCAGCCACCAGATCGGCTTGGGAATCTCCACCACGCGGTGGTCACCCAGGAACTCGGCCAGGTAACGGCGCAGGGCCGCCGGGGTGGGAGCGTCGGGTGTGCCCAGGTTGCACAAGAGGATGGCCGTGGTCGGTGCCTGGCCATGGGAGTACGCGGGTTCTATTTTGAATGCCATGCGGTATTCTCGCCCACCTATGTCCTCCACGCTCGATGCTTCCCGGATCAAGGCCATTTCCCTCGACCTCGACGACACGCTGTGGCCGATCTGGCCGGTGATCTCGCGCGCCGAGCTGGCCCTGCAGGACTGGCTGCGACCGCATGCGCCGGCCACCGCCGAATTCCTGACCGATGGCGAGCGGCGCCTGGCCCTGCGCCGCGAGGTGCAGGCCAGCCGGCCCGAGATCGGGCACGACCTGCGCACCCTGCGCCAGGAGCTGATCCGCCGCGCCCTGCAACGCCATGACGAGGACACCAGGCTGGTGGAGCCGGCCTACGAGGTTTTCATCACCGAGCGCATGCGCGTCGAACTCTACGAGGATGCCCGCCCGGCGCTGGCCTGGCTGGCGCAGCGTTACCCCGTGGTGGCCCTGTCCAACGGTAACGCCGATGTGCAGCGCATCGGTCTGGGCGAATTTTTTCATGCCGACTTCAGCGCACAAGAGTTCGGCGTGGGCAAGCCCGATGCACGCTTCTTCCATGCCGCGGCCCAGGCTGCGGGCGTGTTGCCGCACGAGGTGCTGCACGTGGGCGACGATGCGGCGCTGGACGTCATGGGCGCGCTGGACGCCGGCCTGCAGACGGTCTGGGTCAACCGGGGTGGCCACGGCTGGGCGCATGACAGCCATCGCCCGCACGCCACCGTGGCGGACATGGCGCAACTCTGCGCCTTGTTGCGCGAGCCGTCTTAAGGCGCCGGCTGCAGCAGCAGCGTGCTGCGGGTGGCGGCTTTCACGTCCGCCGGGTTCAGGTGCATGGGCTGGTAGCGGCCGGCGATGAAGTCCTGTGCCTGGTCGGCGTAATGCGGATCGAACAGCGCACCGCTCTGGCCCACGGCATTGATGCCCAGCGCCTTGCCTGCATCAGCGAAGTCGATCAGGCGCCGGGTCGACGGGCCATAGTTCACGCTCCAGGGCGCCGGTCCCAGGGACTGCGCCAGATTGTTGGGGATCTCGCGCCCGCCAGGGGCCTCCAGCGGCCCGACGTTGAACAGCTTGTCCAGCGGCTTGATGCGTCCGAGCGGGTGGCCGTGGGTCAACGTGTGGTTGTAGCCCCAGGTCCAGCCGGGCAGGGAGATGCCGCGGACCTCTTTCAGGTGGTCGAGGGTGGCACGCCAGGCCAGCTTAACGATGTCGTTGCGGCTTTCCCTGGGCTCTGTGCGGCGGTTGTCCCACCAGGGCGAGCGCGGATCGGCCACCAGGCGGGGCAGGGCGTGGTCGATGGCACGCGTGCGCAAGAGGTTGTTGAATTGCTGCTCGCCCAGCTCATCGGCCATGGTCGCCTTGAGCAGCTCATAGACAAACTGGTTGAAGACCGTGGGGGCAATGCTGGCGGTGTTGTGGCGGCCATCCCATTCGGCGACCTGGTCGATCAGCGCGCGCTCGATGGAGTCGGTGGACATCTCGCGCAGCAGCGGCAGCAGCGGGCCGATGACACGCGCGGCGTAGTCGGTCTGTTCGTCGAGCTGCAGGGACTGGCTGTTCTGCAGGTTCCACACAGTGCCAGGGGCACGCAACAGCTGGTCCAGGCGCCGTGCGCGATCGGGCAGGTTGTAGTAGCCCGGCACCGGCACGCCGCTGAGCGGCACGGGCTGGTGGTTGGCAGAGAGGATGTAACCGCGCGCCGGGTTTTCTTCCTGCGGGTTGTCCGCGAAGCGGTAAAAACCGGGCTTGTCGGCCTGCTCGTTGCCGCCATCGAGGATGAAACTCGGGTTCACGCCGGGCGGGCGCTGCACCAGCCTGGCGGCCGCCCACCAGCCGATGTCACCGCTTGCGCTGGCCCACACCACGTTCAGGCCGGGTGCGTGGATCTTGCTGGCCGCCGCACGCGCCTTGGGAAGGGTGTCGGCGCGGCCGAGTTCGTAGAAGGCGTCGAGGATGGGGTTCTCGGTTTCCAGAAAGGTCCACCACATGGCAATCGGGTCCTGGCCCAGGCTGTCGGGGAAGGCCTGGTTGATGAGCGGCCCCTGCGGTGAGCGCGTGAGCGTGATGCTGACCGGATCTGCCCCCTTCACGGCGATGGTTTCGGTGCGGCTTTGCAGCGCGACCCACTGACCCTGGTGCCAGACCTGTCTGGCGTTGTCCGGATTCACCTTCAGGGCCACCAGGTCCATGTCGTCGTTCTGGAACATGGTCAGGCTCCAGCCGAAAGCCTGGTTGTGTCCCAGCAGCGCAAACGGGTTCAGGGCCTGGTGATGGCCGTAGAGCTCGAAACCGGGCGCGCTCAGGTGGGCCTCGTACCAGACCGCAGGCAGGGAGTAGGCGATATGCGGGTCACCGGCCAGCAAGGGCTTGCCGCTGGCGGTGCGCCCCCCGGCAATGGCCCAGGCATTGCTGCCTTCAAACAGCGGGACGCCGGCCAGTTCCAGGGCCTGCTGGCTGACTTCGGACACCCGCGCCAGGGCCTGCCAGTCGGCCTGGGCCAGGCCGGGACGAGGCGGTCGATGCGCCATCGGGCCGACCACCCCCAACGGCTGCCATTCGAGATCGAAGATCTGCAGGTGTTCCGTGCCGAGCTGGTCGCGCACATAGCTCAGCACCGGCTCGGTGCGCAGCGCGGCGGCAAAGCTGTAGGCGAGGTAGCCCGCCACGGCCAGCGTGTCGGCCGGTGTGTAGTGCTGGGGCTGGATGCGCAGCAGGTCGAACTCGACCGGCAGGGGGCGTGTGTCCTGGAACTCGTTGATGCCGTCCAGGTAGGCCAGCAGGCCTTGCCAGGCGGGGCTGTTGCGGTCGATGCTCTTGACACTTTGCTCGGCGTGGGCACGGAGCTCCAGGGTACGGAACAGGCGATCGGTGTCGAGCAGCTTGGGCCCCAGGATCTCGGCGAGTTCGCCGCGTGCCAGGCGGCGCACCATTTCCATTTGGAACAGCCGGTCCTGGGCGTGCAGGAAACCGAGGGCGCGATAGAGATCGGTCTCGTTCTGTGCCTGCAGGTGTGGCACGCCACGCTCGTCCCAGCTCACCTGCACCGGGGCCTTGAGCTGGCTCAGTTCGATGGTGCCGCTACGCTGCGGCAGCTTGCTGCGGGCATGCCAGACCCCGGCTGCCGCGGCGATGGCCAGCACGGTGAGCAGCACGATCATCAGGACGAACAGGACTTTGAAGCTGCGTTTCATGTCGATGGGGTCTCCGGGTCATCAGCAGCGCTGATCTTGATGCTGTTGCGTTGCCGCATGCCTGCTTTGTATCACCTGCCCAGTGCCTGTGCGGCAGCCAGACCGCTGCGCACCGCACCCTCCAGCGTGGCGGGGTAGGGGCCTGCGACATAGTCGCCGCAGGCCAGCAGGCCGGGAGCGATGGCCTGGGGTGGGCGTTGCAGGCCGGGGGTGCAGGCGAAGGTGGCGCGTTTCTCGACCACGGTCTGTACGGACTGCAGATCCAGGCCCAGTTGGCTGCGGGCCTGCTGCAGGACCTGGGCCTGGATCGTCTCGCGTTCTCCCCGGCTGGCGCTGACCACGAAGGCCAGCAGACCGCTTGATCCGTCGAGCTGGCCGCGGTCGAAGACGAATTGCGCCGGCTGTCCGGTGTCGTGGCGCAGGGCCAGCATGGGGGCGGGCAGTCGGGCCGTTGCAGCCCAGGCATAGACGGTGGTGATGGCTTCGAAATGGAGCGCTGCGGCGCTTGCCGCCCAGGCTTGCAGGGCGGCGGATTCCACTTGGGGGCCTGCTGCACCGTCGACCAGGCGCGCGGCCTCGGTCGAGGGACAGGCCAGCAGCACGCGGTCAAACCCCTGGCCATCGAGCATCCAGCGGCTGTCCCCGGACTGCAAGGTGCTGATGCGCGTGCCGCTCTGCACGCTGGCGCCGCGCTGCGCCAGCCAGCTGGCGGCGGCCTGCGGGAACAGGGCCGACAGATCGATGCGCGGCAGCAGCAGCTGCGAGCCGCCGCGCACGCCGAACAGCGCATCGCGCAGCACGCGCAGGAAGACCTGGGCGCTGGCCTGCTGGGCGGGGGTGTTCAGGGCCGATACGCACAGCGGTTCGATCAGCTCCTGCATCACATGGGGGCCGAGCTTGCGGCACAGATCCGCCACCGACAGCTGTGTCTCGCAGTCGAAACCCCGGAGTTTCCAGCCCAGGGCTGCGCGCAACAGGCCCAGGCGCTCGGGCAGCGGCCAGCTGCTGTTGCGCAGGATGCCGGCCAGCACGTCCAGCGGCACTGGCAGGTGTGGCAGTTGCAGGCCCGCACCGTCGGGAAACTTCAGGGTCAGCGGTAGGCGTTGCAGCGCGGTCTGCGTGTCTACACCGACCTCCCGCATCAGGCGCAGCGTCTCGGTGTAGGCGCCGATCAGGATGTGCTGTCCGTTGTCAAGGCAGACGCTACGTCCATCGGGGAGTTGTCCTTGCAGGCCACGCGCTCGTCCTCCGAGGGTACGGGCGGCTTCGAACACAGTGACTTTATGACCAGCCTGTGTTGCGGCCACCGCCGCAGCCATGCCGGCCCAGCCGGCGCCGACGATGGCGAGTCTCATGCGCAAGGCTCTGGTTTCGCCGCCGGGCCGCCCCAAGGCGAGACGCGGCCCCCTTGGGGGGCAGGGAGCCACACCGAGTGGGCGACCGTGGGGGTCATGTCTACATTTTCCCCAGCGCCTGCACGCGCCAGGCCAGCCAGAGCTTGCGTAGCGGCGTGAGGCTGATGCGCTGGTGCAGCACCTGGAAATTGTCGCGCTCGATCTCGCTCAGCAGGGTGCGGTAGATGCTGGCCATCATCAACCCCGGCTTTTGGGTGCGGCGGTCGGCCTCGGGCAGCAGGGCCAGGGCCTCGTCGTAGAGCTTGTGGGCCCGCTCGGTCTGGAACTTCATCAAGGCCACGAAACGCTCCGAGTGCTGGCGCTTGAGCAGCTCGTGCGCCTTGACGTCGAACTGCTGCAGTTCATTGACCGGCAGGTAGATGCGTCCGCGCAGCGCGTCCTCGCCGACGTCACGGATGATGTTGGTGAGCTGGAAGGCCAGGCCCAGGGTGTGGGCGTAGCGCGTGGTCTGTTCCTGGGTCTGGCCGAAGATACGCGCCGCCACTTCGCCCACGACGCTGGCCACGAGGTGGCAGTAGCGTTGCAGGGCCGGGTAGTCCAGGTAACGGGTCTGCTGCAGGTCCATCTGGCAGCCTTCGATCACGGCCAGCAGGTGGCGCGCCTCGATGCCGTACGCGCCGGTATGCGGCATCAGGGCCTGCAGCACCGGGTGCGTGGGCTGGCCGGCATAGGCGCGTGCGACCTCGGCTTCCCACCAGGCCAGCTTGGTCTGGGCCACGCCGGGGTCGGACACCTCGTCCACCACGTCATCGACCTCACGGCAGAAGGCGTAGAAGGCCGTGATGGCCGCGCGGCGCGGCTTGGGCAGGAACAGGAAGGCGTAATAGAAGCTGCTGCCGGAGGCGGCGGCTTTTTGCTGGACGTAGGTCTCGGGCGTCATGGCTTGGATTGTCGCTGCATCAGAGGCCATCGCTTCACATCCAGAGGCTGCGCCACAGCAGCAGCGGGGCATCGGCGACGCCGACCTTGGGGCGGTGCTGCAGGCTGTTGAAACCCAGGGCCTCGATGCCGTCCAGGATGCGCAGGCCGCCTTGCACCACCAGTCGCAGTTCCCAGCCGGCGCGGCCCGGGATGCGGTGCACCAGTGGGGCGCCTTGTTGCATCAGGGCACGCGCGGCCCGCACCTGCGCTGCGATCAGGGCCAGGATGCCGGGCGTGGGTGTGAGGGCAGCCAGTTGCGCACGCTGCACGCCGTGGGCGGCGCAGTCCGCGTCCGTCAGGTAGTGGCGTCCGCGCGGGATGTCGCGGCTCAGGTCCTGCCAGAAGTTGATCAGTTGCAGGGCGCTGCAGATGGCATCACTCTCGCGCAATGCGGCCTCGTCGTGCACGCCGTAGAGGTGCAGCAGCAGGCGGCCCACCGGGTTGGCCGAGCGGCGGCAGTAGTCCAGTAATTCAGCCGGGTCGGCATAACTGGCCTGGTCGCGGGTCTTGCGCACGTCCTGCGCAAAGGCATCGAGCAGGTCGTCCAGCAGCGGTACCGGCAGATGGAAGGCTTCCAGCATGGCCGCCAGCGGATCGAAGACCTGCAGCCAGCGGCCGCTGTGGGGCTGCCCCTGCGCCAGGGCCAGCAGGTCGGCCCGGTAGGCGCCCAGCTCGTCCAGGCGCTGTTGGGCCGTGGCCTCGCCCTCGTCGGCGATGTCGTCGGCCGTGCGGGCGTAGTGGTAGATCGCGGCGATGGGCGGGCGCAGGCGTGGCGGGCACAGCCAGGAGGCGACGGGGAAGTTCTCGTAATGCGTAATGGGCTGGGGCGGGATGGGCTTGTTCACGTCGGGGATTTTCGCCCGGCTTGACATGGATCGGGTTTTTACCTAGATTACTGACCAATCGGTTATTAATTAAAACCCCATCCGGAACCCCCCAGCCATGTCCGATACACGCCCTTTCTGGCCCAGGCGCGCCGCCTTGGCGGCACTGCTGCCGCTGGCGGCTTTCACCTTGATCGCCTGCTCCCCCGCGGCTCCGCCCGAAGAGCCGGTGCGCTCCGTCAAGGTCATCACCGTGCGCGCTGCCAGCCTGAATGCCACGCAGGAGTTTTCGGGGGAGGTCAAGCCGCGCATCGAATCACGCCTGGGTTTCCGGGTGGCCGGCAAGCTGGTGCGGCGCGAGGTCGAACTGGGCCAGCGCGTGAAAGCGGGCCAGGTGCTGGCCCGGCTCGATCCGCAGGATTACCGCTTGGCGGCCGATGCCGCCCAGGCGCAATTCGGCGCCGCCGCAACCAATCGGGATCTGGCCGCCGCCGATTTCAAGCGCTTCAAGGAGTTGCGCGAGCAGAACTTCATCAGCGGCGCCGAGCTGGAGCGGCGCGAGGCCAACCTCAAGGCGGCACAAGCCCAGGTTGACCAGGCGCAGGCGCAACTGGCCTCCCAGCGCAACCAGGGCAGTTACACGACCCTGGTGGCCGATGCCGCCGGTGTGGTGACAGCCGTCGAGGCCGAGCCTGGCCAGGTGGTCAGCGCCGGCCAGCCCGTGGTGCGCGTGGCCCAGGACGGCCCGCGCGATGCGGTCTTTGCCGTGCCGGAAGACAAGCTGGCCATCATGCGCCAGGGCAGCGCGGTGGAGGTGCGGGTCTGGCCGGGCCAGACCCAGCTGGGCGGCCGTGTGCGCGAGGTCTCGGCCAGCGCCGACCCGGTGACGCGCACCTACCAGGTCAAGGTCGCGCTGGAAGGCCGGCAGGCGCCGCCACTGGGCGCGACCGTCACCGTCTTCCCCAAAGTCCGCAGCGAGCAGCGTGTGGCGGCCATCAAGCTGCCGACCAGCGCCTTGCGCCAGGATGGGCAGGCCACCGCCGTCTGGGTGCTGGACCCGACGAGCATGACGATTTCCTCCCAGGTGGTGCAGATCGCGACCGCCGACGGCAACGAGGCCGTGGTGGCCGGCGGCCTGCAGGAGGGGCAAATGGTGGTCTCCGCCGGGGTGCATGTGCTTTCCCCCGGGCAGAAGGTCACGCTCTATCGCGAGAAGACGGCCACGTCTCTGAGCAGCGCGCCGCAGACCGCCGTGGATGCCACGCTAGGCAGCGCCCCCGCCGCGCCCTCGGCGACCCGCAAGTGAGGTGCGCATGAGCTCTACCGAACAAGCGTCGACCCGCTTCAATCTCTCGCGCTGGGCCATCGAGCATCCGGCGCTCACGCGCTACCTGCTGGTGGTGCTCATGGTGCTGGGTTTTGCCGCCTATTTCCAGCTGGGCCAGGACGAGGACCCGCCTTTCACCTTCCGGGCCATGGTGGTGCGCACCTACTGGCCCGGCGCCACGGCGCAGCAGGTGGCCGAGCAGGTGACCGACAAGATCGAACGCACCCTGCAGGAGGTGCCCGGCGCCGACAAGATCCGCAGCTACTCCAAGCCGGGTGAATCGCAGATCATCTTCCAGCTCAAGGATTCGACCAAGGCGGCCGACGTGGCCAACACCTGGTACACGGTGCGCAAGAAGATCGGCGACGTGCGGGGCACGCTGCCCGGCGGCATCCAGGGACCGTTCTTCAACGACGAGTTCGGCGATGTCTATGGCGTGATCTACGCTTTGCAGGCCGATGGTTTCAGCAACGCCGAGGTGAAGGTTTTTGCTGACGATGTGCGCCAGCAATTGCTGCGTGTGCCCGACGTGGCCAAGGTCGAGCTCTTCGGCGTGCAGGATGAGAAGCTCTACATCGAGATCTCGCAAAAGCGCCTGTCGCAACTCGGCCTGGACCTGAACCAGGTGCTGGCCCAGCTGGGCCAGCAGAACGCGGTGGAGAGCGCCGGGGCCGTGCAGACGCCGCTGGACGTCGTGCAGGTGCGGGTGGCCGGCCAGTTCGAGGCGGTGAGCCAGCTGCGCGCCATGCCCATCCGCGGCAGCACAGGTAACCAGTTGCGCCTGGGCGACATCGCCGAGATCCGCCGCGGTTACGTAGACCCGGCCAGCATCAAGGTGCGTCACCAGGGCCAGGAGGTCATCGCCCTGGGCATCTCCATGGCCAAGGGCGGCGACATCATCGCGCTGGGCCAATCGCTGCAGCAGGTGACCGACCGTCTGCGCAAGACCCTGCCGGCCGGTATCGAGCTGGTGCAGTTGCAGGACCAGCCGCGTGCGGTCTCGACCTCGGTCAATGAATTCGTCGGCGTGCTGATCGAGGCGGTGCTCATCGTGCTGGCGGTCAGCTTCATCAGCCTGGGATTGCACAAGCACCAGGGGGCTGCCCATCTGCCGCTCTGGAAACGTTATTACGTGGACATGCGGCCCGGCCTGGTGGTGGGCATCACCATCCCGCTGGTGCTGGCGCTGACCTTCCTGGGCATGCAGTACTGGGGCATCGGCCTGCACAAGATCTCGCTGGGTTCACTGATCATCGCCCTGGGCCTGCTGGTGGATGACGCCATCATTGCCGTGGAGATGATGGTGCGCAAGATGGAGGAGGGCTACGACAAGGTGCGCGCGGCCACTTTCGCCTACGAGATCACGGCCATGCCCATGCTGACGGGCACGCTGATCACCGCCGCCGGTTTCCTGCCCATCGGCATGGCCAAGTCGGCCGTGGGCGAGTACACCTTTGCCATCTTCGGCGTCACTGCGCTGGCCCTGGTGCTGAGCTGGATCGTCTCGGTCTATTTCGTGCCGTATCTGGGCACGCTGCTGCTCAAGGCCAAACCGTATGCAGCCGGGGACCAGCCGCACGAGCTGTTCGACAGCCCCTTCTACAGCCGCTTCCGCAAGACCGTGGACTGGTGCGTCGAGCACCGCTGGCTAACGATCGGTGCCACGGTGTTGACCTTCGCGCTCGGCATCGTCGGCATGGGCAAGGTGCAGCAGCAGTTCTTCCCCGATTCGAGCCGGCCCGAGATCCTGGTCGATCTCTGGTTCCCGGAAGGCACGTCTTTTGCGGCCAACGAGGAGGTGACCCAGCGCGTGGAACAGCGCCTGCTGGGACAGGCCGGCGTGAGTGCGGTGAGCACCTGGGTCGGTTCGGGTGTGCCGCGCTTCTACCTGCCGCTGGACCAGGTTTTCCCGCAGACCAACGTCTCGCAGCTCATCGTGCTGCCCAAGGACCTCAAGACGCGTGAAACGCTGCGGGTCCAGTTGCCGACCCTGCTGGCCCAGGACTTTCCGGAAGCGCGTGGCCGTGTCAAGCTGCTGCCCAACGGGCCGCCGGTGCCCTACCCGGTGCAGTTCCGCGTGGTCGGCGCCGATCCGGCGGTGCTGCGCGAGCGTGCCGACGAAGTCAAGGCCCTGATGCGCGAGAGTGCCAACACCCGCGGCGTCAACGACAACTGGAATGAATCGGTCAAGGTGCTGCGTCTGGAGATCGACCAGGCCAAGGCGCGCGCGCTGGGCGTGAGCAGCCAGTCCATCGCCCAGGCTTCACGCACCATGCTGGCCGGCCAGAACGTGGGGCAGTACCGCGAGGGCGACAAGCTGATCGATATCGTGCTGCGCCAGCCCCATGACGAACGCAATGCCCTGACCGATCTGGCCAATGCCTACCTGCCGACCGCCAGCGGCCGTTCCATCCCGATGACGCAGATCGCCAAACCGGTCTTCACCTGGGAGCCCGGGGTGATGTGGCGCGAGAACCGAGAGTTCGGCATCACCGTGCAGTCCGATGCCGTGGAGGGCATGCAGGGTGCTACCGTGACGGCCGAGCTGCTGCCTTCGCTGCGGGCCCTGGAGTCCAGGTGGCATGCGACCGGCCTCAACGGCTACCGCATCGAGGTGGCCGGTGCGGTGGAGGAGAGCAGCAAGGGGCAGGGCTCGATCGCTGCCGGCGTCCCTCTGATGCTCTTTCTGACGTTCACGCTGCTGATGCTGCAGTTGCAGAGTTTCAGCCGTGCCATGCTGGTCTTCCTGACCGGTCCGCTGGGCCTGGCCGGGGTGGCCGGGGCCTTGCTGCTGCTCAACCGTCCCTTCGGTTTCGTGGCCCTGCTGGGGGTGATCGCCCTGATGGGCATGATCCAGCGCAATTCGGTGATCCTGATCGACCAGATCGAACAGGACCGCGCCGCTGGCGTACCGGCCTGGGACGCCATCGTCGAGAGTGCCGTGCGTCGCCTGCGCCCCATCGTGCTGACCGCGGCCGCGGCTGTGCTGGCCATGATCCCGCTGTCACGCTCCGTGTTCTGGGGCCCCATGGCCGTGGCCATCATGGGCGGCCTGATCGTCGCCACCGTGCTGACGCTGCTGGCCCTGCCGGCGATGTACGCCGCATGGTTTCGCGTGAAGCGCGAAACACCGGCGTTGCCTTGAATCCGCCCCGCGGGGGCCAGCGCTCAGCGCCAGACCCCGCATGGTTTCGCGTGAAGCGCGAAACACCGGCGCTGCCGGGTATGAGGTGAAACGGCGGTCTCCTGGCCGGGTTAAAATGCCCGGTTGACCGATTTCATGGGGAGGTCTGCCGGACCTCCCCTTTTGTTTGGACCCGCGCGGGTGGCGAAATTGGTAGACGCACCAGGTTTAGGTTCAAGAGTGTGTTGTTTTTGTGCCGAAACGAGGGTGTGCAAAAAGTCTTTTAAAAACAAGGACTTAGGTTAAAAAGTCTTTTAAAATCAAAGACTTACGAATTTTTATCCTTTCATCTTAGTTCATCCAGTCTCATCCTATTTCATCCTGTTTCCCACATTTTCAGACTGTCAGTGTGGGGAGCTTGTGGGGAAGATGCTGCGAGATCCTGGTGTAACACGGGGGCTAAAATCAAACGGTAGTTAGCTTGCGACTGTGGCGAAATTGGTAGACGCAACACGTTTAGGTCGTGTCGCCCTTCGGGTGTGCTGGTTCGAGTCCAGTCAGTCGCACCACTGACAACCTCTTGTTCTTTACAGAGCTGGGTTGCCTTCTTCCGTGAAGATGATTATTGGTTCTCAAAAAAGACCGCCACTTGGCGGTCTTTTTTATTTTGTGGAAACGGCGCTTATGTCTGTACCCATAACCAGTCGGCTGTCAAAGCCTCCTCGTTGCGCTCTCAGTAACCTTCAAAGTGAGCTTGCTTTGAGTCTGGTTTTTTGGTGTCCCACCGCCAGTGCTCCGTAAGCAATAAGTTTGAGCCACTTGTGATCTACTGATCTTGTGTTATAGTTAACTAATACACTAGCACTCAGTTACATGACACCGCAGTGGGACGACAAGTCACCGATCTACCTCCAAATCAAGACCAGGATCGCCACCATGCTCCTGGAGGGGGCGGTACGTGCCGGGGAAGCGTTGCCATCCGTGCGTCAGTTCGCCGCTGACTACCAGGTCAACCCACTAACCGTCTCACGCGCGTATCAAGAGCTGGTAGCTGATGAGATCGTGGAGGTTCGCCGGGGCCTCGGCATGTTTGTGCGCGACGGTGCAGTTGCCCGGTTGCTGGAATCAGAGCGCAAGCGCTTCTTAGAAGAAGAATGGCCAGCCACTGTGGCGCGTGCAGAGTCGTTGGGTTTGGACGTCAAGGATTTACTCAGGGCTATCAAGGAGGGCAAGTGATGAATGAACCCGTCATACAGGCACGAGATTTACGGAAGCGGTACAAGAAAACCGAGGCGCTCCAAGGTGTCACCTTTGAAGTTATGCCTGGCCGCATCGTTGGTCTTGTCGGCCCGAACGGATCAGGCAAGACCACCACTATCAATGCCATCGTCGGCATGACTGACTTCGACGGTGATTTGACTGTGCTCGGTTGGAACCCGCGAACCCAGCGCGACCAGCTCATGCAGGAAGTCGCTTACGTGTCCGACGTAGCGATACTGCCCACTTGGCTAAAAGTGTCGCAGCTGATCGACTTCGTGGAAGGTGTTCACCCTAAGTTCAGCCGTCTAAAAGCACTGCACTATCTCAGCCGAACAAAAATCACATCCGACATGAAAGTTAAGAACATGTCCAAGGGCATGGTGGCTCAGTTGCACTTGGCTGTGATCATGGCCATCGAAGCCAAGCTACTGGTGCTGGACGAGCCCACTCTTGGCCTAGACATCATCCACCGAAAGCAGTTTTACAAGCAGTTGATTGAAGACTACGCTGACGATAGCCGGACAATTTTTCTGTCTACGCATCAGATCGACGAGGTGGAAAACGTGGTCACAGACCTACTCTTTCTTAATGATGGCAAGGTGGTCTTTTCTGAGACACGAGATAACGTGGAACAGAGATTCATCGAGGTCACCGTCTCTGCCGAAAAGGTCGATGAAGCCCGGCAACTTACGCCTATCTATGAGCGCAAGCTCTTTGGTAAGACGGCGTTCTTGTTCGAGGGAGTTGACGTCACTAGGCTGGAGAAGTTAGGCCCTGTGCAAATGCCCAGCCTGAGCGATCTGTTCTTAGCCAAGGTAGAAGGAGGTGTGCGATGAGACGGTTTTATTGGCTGGTACGACGCGAACTCTGGGAGCATAAGAATGCGGCCATCTGGACGCCGCTTGCACTCGCGGCTTTTCTCCTAGTGCTGATGGCGGCGACAACTGCTTACGGTTATATCTTCAATCGTGCGCCTGAACAGATTTACACCGAAAGTCTTGGGCAAGACTTAGCGTACAGCATGGGCTCAGTCTCAGTGATGGCGGCCATCCTCATCTTGTGGACCGCAGCGCTATTGCAATTCATTTACAGCGTCAGTACGATTTTTGATGAGCGAAACGATCGCAGTCTCCAGTTCTGGAAGTCGCTCCCCTCGGGCGACACACAGGTCATCCTCTCAAAAGCGTTTCTCGCACTAGTCATCATTCCATTGGCAGCCATTGCAGCGGTCGTACTTTTTACCCTTGGTGTTATGGCGTTAGATGCGCTGGCGACCGGATCGACGGAGTTCAGAAATACGAATTCTGAGGGCTTCCACATCGGTCGGCTTGCGTGGCTTTTGGTCGCTTATTACCCAGGCTACTTGCTGTGCTGTGTTGCCTCCGTTGGTTGGGCATTTCTAGTCTCCTCACTGGCGGGGTCCAAGCCCATTCTTTGGGCTATTGGAATACCAGTGCTTTTGACAACGATTTCCGTGATCATCGCGGAAGCGTTTGGGTTGGAAGACTCAAGCATCGGAAGCTTTTTCCTGTTGCTTATCGTATCTGGCTTGCCGGGCATGCACACTTTAATTTCCGTAGATTTCGCAAACCTAGGTCTTGAAAATACCTATGCTCCGGCAGCCCATTATCAAATCCTATTCAATGACTTCATGCCCTTCCTACTTGCACTAACTGGGGTCGTCGGTATCTTTGTCACGATTAGGCTCCGGCGACGAGGTCTACGATAAATTGCAGATCCAGTGGTAACCAAAGTAAGGGCTAAACGGATTCGATCTGTCTGGATTCAGGGATTCGCCATATTTTTCTTATTGTCTACGGAGTTTTTAATGGATGAATGGGATTACCTAAGACCGCCTAAGAGCTCTTATCAAGCGCCTACTTGGATTACCAATTTACGATGGAATGTGGTTACGTTAATCACTTCCTATCTTGGCCCTGAAACATTTAGTAATTCATATTTTTCAGATCCGTTCGTTACAGGATTGGTTAACTATCTTGTTGCAATAGGAACAGGTTTGACGATCTCGGCATTAGCCTCTTTGTTTCTAACTCAAAGTCAATCTGGAAAATTTTGGAGAAATTTTAATAGGGCAACTTTTTTTGTCGCACTGATTCTTATTGGTTCTGCCTGGTATGCGGCTAGGCGTCAGTTCATTTAGTTTTTATTTAAGAAAGAAAAACCATCTCGTCATGTTTTCAGTCGAAAACACAATTTTTTAAAACTAATACTTAATTATGTCGAACTTAACTGTCAATCTAGATCGACCGCATCCAACTATTAGGATTCGGGAGACTGTTTCAGTAGTTCAGCCTGATGGTTCGGTAATTCGATTCAGAGGTCACCGTAACGCCACCTTGAAAGAGGCTATTGAGAGAGAGTCGAATCAAGATTTTCGTCGCCGTCCGTCCTGGAACATGCGATCGGAACCAGGTTTCCAAAAGTGGAGGCGTTGGCTAAATATGTGGATGCGCTCCCCCATCGACGCCATCACACTTGTGTTGATTGATCGCAACCCGCCGGCGGTGACCCTAAATTACGATGACACCGACGAATGGCCCAGCAAGCGATGGGATAGAGCACTTGCTGAGCATCGCACGAAAAAGCGCTTTCGGTTTTTAGTTGGATCGGATGGATAACTCTATGCAAGCTAACTATCTAAAACTCAAAAAGTTTTTCGATACTGATACAAGAATTATTTATGAAATACCCAATTTCTTCTAACGCATTCAGTCAGCAGGTTCGTGATTGTCTTCGCAATGAGTTCACCGATTTCTTCAATGAAATGACTCGACCAGAGCGTAACTGGCCTCGCATAACGGACGAGCAGCTAGTGGATGCTATTGCCGACGCTCTCATGCAGGTTGGGAAACGCAACGAGCGTGGCATAGGAATGGTGCAGACTCTTGTATACGAATTGCAGGAGCGCGTTCTTGATTTTTCCGCGCGACGAGATAGCCCTTTTTGAGCGACGTATGGATTCCAAATCCTTCCCCTGAATCTAATTGACAAAATTATTTTTGTAGAAGTTGATGGTGTCGAGACTATGGTTAAACCACATATCCACAAAAATGTAGACACCATCTACCCTCGCTGCAATTTGTCAATCTTTTATCCGGACCGACCGGGAGACATGGATATTGAATGCATAGTAGTTCTTGGCCAAGACACTATTGAAGTTAAGTACGATCAAGAAGATGGAAAAGGTGGGCAGTTTTGGAGTTGGAAGGGCGTACAGCAAGGCGAGGGTCACTATGTTGTGAATGCCAATCACCTAGGTGCCAGAGGGACCTTCCATCAACTTCGAGGGAGCAAGTATCTAGAGGGGTACTGGGCCGAGGGCGGTTTCAGGGGTATGTGGCGTGTCGAACTAGTGCTCTCTTCCCCTGATGCGTGAGAAAAACAGATGAAGCCGGACGTCGACGTGCCGGGCCCTGGCTGTCGGTCGATTGCGGTATTGCAGCAACGTGGACTGTCATTTGGGCTTGAAGTGCAGTCGTGCGCCAAGAAGGTTCGGGTGTGCTGGTTCGAGTCCAGTCAGCCGCACCACTGACAGCCTTTGGCTGTCCACGGAATTGGAGTACCTTTGCCCGTGATGATCATTGTTGGTTCCCAAAACAAAAGACCGCCACTTGGCGGTCTTTTAATTTCAGTCCAAAAGGTAGGGAAGCGGGGCTGTGGTTAGATTGAATGTAAAAATCAAATTCAAGCTATCGCGGACGCCCATAGACCATCTCGAACTCGTCATCGGTCATTGCGCTAGGGTCATCGCCGAAAATGTCATGTTCGATGCCTCGCTCCCAAGGTCCGGTAGGGATAGGAGATAACGATGGCGGATTCAAAGCCTGTTCCAGCCGATTCAGCTCGGCCTGCTCCTTCGCTTCTTGGGGAATAGATCAGCTCTAGTAAGGCTGGTCGCCTCGTGAGCCCAGTCAAAAGGAGTCTGAATCTTTTTCAAGGGCATCGCCTAAGCGAGCTTATAGGTGACTGGTTGTTTTAGGGTCACGCATGAGACCTTGCTGATTGGTAAAACCCAGACCTCGCCGTACTGCTGCCCATCGGCATCTCTTTCGAAATTTTTGATCATATGAAAACCAGCCTCAGACAGAACCCGCACAATTCTCTCATGGCGATCACCGCATGCGGTTTCAAGCTGATTGCGCCAAGTCCTCGGTTTCATACGGAGGGCAATTAAAACAAAATAGGTCTTAAGTGCTGCGCACCTGGTTGATTTTTTGGCGAGTTTGATCGCCTTTTTCACACGAGCCAAATCCTTTGCGTCCAGTCTCTCGGCTTGGAAATCCAGCACCTCGACCTCAGCCTTGGTTTTGACCTCATAGACATACCGATCAATTGCGTACTGCGTATCTCTAAAAGAAAAGTGTGCTGAGGGCGGTTTATTTTTACAACGGACCTGCACTTGGTTATACGCTTTGCACGCGGCACTTTCACCACCTTCTCTCGTGGTGCATAGGTAAATGAAAGGGCTCGGATCGGCACATTCACCGTAAGCGAACTCAGCTCGACCGAAACCAGAAAGGTGCAACCAGCCAATTGTTGTCCCGTGATACAAGAGCGATGGTTTGCAACGCATGTCTGTCTCTAGACTGAAAACCGTATCGCTTGCATGTTGTGGGTTTCAACCTGTTTTCCGTAAACACTCAAAAACAATATGTGTTCAGGATGTATCAACGACGAGTTCAAGCGTTAATCGGTAATGCTGGTCAAGCAGACTGGGGCGATAGGCATTCAAATCACTCGGGATGTGGGTGTAGAGGCAAGCGCGTCCAGGTGCTCAATAGCACCTATAAGTATTAGCGCGTCAACTGGACGATGCAGAACTCTTCTAAGAATTAGAAATCGCCGATCAAATTAGACATCCGCACTCTTTAGCATCGGAATTGCATCCATCCAAAAAAGCTTATGGTATTTGTTGTGTAGCCATCTCACAAAGTAGTACCAAAAAGGCATGCCAATGCCCGTAGTTAAGAGACCTACAAATACCGTACCGAACCAACCCGGCCCTATATTCTTTTCGCTAAGCCATCTGACGTTCTTGTGGTCGTCATCAACAACTACCAGACCATTAGAGTTCTTAACGGCGATGATTCGGCTGTATTCGTTTTTTGGGGCGTGCCACACTATCAATGCCAATCGACCTGGTTGCAAATGATCGTTAATTCGAGCGGTAACAACGAACTTTCGCGCATCTTCAAATCTCAGTTCACTGCCATCCATCACTATGGACTCCAGCGTTCGTCCGCCTGATTTCAAGTCTACAGTCCCACTTCCGATCATTTGTACGTGACCGGTTACCAGATGAAGGCCGTGCTTGATCTCTTTGATTTCCATAACTCTTCCTTCCCCAAAATTCGATAAGTAATAGTCAAAAATTTCTGCCCAACCTTTGATAGCAACGAGTGACAAACTTAAGGGTTGACTGACCTAGCTATCAAAAGCTTTATTTAAATAAATTGAAGCCCAGCCGTCGATCTGGGGTTAACCATGATCGATGTAAAACTACAACAGCAATGCCCAACAACGGTAGAGCCCATGTCGGAGGCCGCGGGTTTACCCTAGTCTTGGCGAAGCGGCGTGCTTTAGGAGCCAGGCATCGGTGATGCGTAAGACGGGCTCCTGAATTCATTGGGGCTTGGTCTTCTTGCCAGAGGTGAAGCTGGGTTGTGTGAATTCGCTGCCATCACCGAACAACCCTTGCGCGCGTTGAGCTCGCAGATCTTGGACCGCATCTCACGCGCTCTGGGCTAGGGGCATTGGCAGAGGTGCCGCATGTTAAACTTCAAGGCTTTACTTTTGATAGCCCCGTCTTCTTGAACCGCAAGAATCAGCGGATGGCTAGCAAACATGCTTGGGTTTTTCGAGCTAATTGTGGGGAAAAGTGTGGGGAACCACATCCCCTTACAAAAATTCCAGAAAAACCCAATGAAATCATATAGTTAGAGATGTGTTTTCGTGGGGCCCCGGGTTTAGGTCCTGACGCCAGCAATGGTGTGGGGGTTCGAGTCCCCCCCCGCGCACCAGTCCGGCCGCAGACTAGCCTGTGGGCCGACCCCGTTTTTGAATTGATTGGAGTGAGTCATCATGGCCGTTACCGTTGAAACCCTCGAAAAGCTCGAGCGCAAGATCACCCTGAGCCTGCCGCTGGCAGCCATCCAGTCCGAAGTCGAGACGCGCCTCAAGAAGCTGGCCCGTACCGTCAAGATGGACGGTTTCCGTCCCGGCAAGGTGCCAATGAACGTGGTGACCCAGCGCTACGGCTATTCCGTGCACTACGAAGTGCTGAACGACAAGGTCGGCGAAGCCTTTGCGCTGGCTGCCAATGAAGCCAAGCTGCGTGTGGCTGGCCAGCCCAGCATCACCGAGAAGGAAGGCGCACCGGCAGGCGAGGTGAGCTTCGATGCCGTGTTCGAGGTCTACCCGGAAGTGAAGATGGGTGACCTGGCCGGTGCCGAGATCGAGAAGCTGAACTCCGAGGTCAGCGAAGGCGCCATCCAGAAGACCCTGGACATCCTGCGCAAGCAGCGCCGCACCTTTGCCCAGCGCGCTGCCGACGCCGCCGCCCAGGACGGCGACCGCGTGACGGTGGACTTCGAAGGCAAGATCGACGGCGAACCCTTTGCCGGCGGCAAGGCCGACGACTTCCAGTTCCTGGTCGGCGAAGGCCAGATGCTCAAGGAGTTCGAGGACGCCGTGCGCGGCATGAAGTCCGGCGAGAGCAAGACCTTCCCGCTGGCCTTCCCGGCCGACTACCACGGCCAGGACGTGGCCGGCAAGACTGCCGACTTCCTGGTGACCATCAAGAAGATCGAAGCCGCCCACCTGCCCGAAGTCAACGATGCGCTGGCCAAGTCCCTGGGCGTCGCTGAAGGCACCGTGGCGGCGCTGAACGCCGACATCAAGAAGAACCTGCAGCGCGAGGTCAAGTCGCGCCTGGCCGCCCGCAACAAGCAGGCCGTCATGGACGCACTGGTGGCCAAGGCCGAGCTTGATCTGCCCAAATCCATCGTGCAGGCCGAGATCGACCGCATGGTCGAGGGCGCCCGTGCCGACCTCAAGCAGCGCGGCATCAAGGATGCCGACAAGGCGCCGATCCCCGGTGAGCTGTTCACGGAGCAGGCCGAGCGCCGTGTGCGCCTGGGCCTCGTGGTGGCTGAACTGGTGCGCGTGAACAACCTGCACGCGACGCCCGATCAGATCAAGTCCCACGTGGACGAACTCGCGGCCAGCTACGAGCGTCCGGAAGACGTGAAGCGCTGGTACCTGGGCGACAACCGCCGCATGGCCGAAGTCGAGGCCGTGGTGATCGAGAACAACGTCACCGATTTCGTGCTGTCCAAGGCCAAGGTGAGCGAGAAGGCGATTTCCTTCGACGAACTGATGGGCCAGGCCTGATTCAGGTACAGGTACCGTGATCCCGGCAGGTGGGGCTAGGCGTTCGGGCTTGTGGTCCGGGCGGCAGGCCCCATTTGCATTGGGGACCGATATTTTCGGTAAAGTAGACCCATATTTGGAGAGAACATGAACTTGCGCAACCCTGCCTACAACGGCGCCCTGGACACCCAGGCCCTCGGCATGATCCCGATGGTGATCGAACAGTCCGGTCGCGGTGAGCGTTCCTACGACATTTACTCGCGCCTGCTGAAAGAGCGCGTGGTCTTCCTGGTCGGTCCGGTCAACGACCAGACCGCCAACCTGGTGGTGGCCCAGCTGCTGTTCCTGGAGAGCGAGAACCCGGACAAGGACATCTCCTTCTACATCAATTCGCCTGGCGGCTCTGTGAGCGCCGGCATGGCGATCTTCGACACCATGAATTTCATCAAGCCTGACGTGTCCACGCTGTGCGTGGGCATGGCCGCCAGCATGGGCGCTTTCCTGCTGGCCGCGGGCGCCAAGGGCAAGCGTTTCTCGCTGCCCAATTCCAAGGTCATGATCCATCAGCCGCTGGGTGGGACCCAGGGCCAGGCCACCGAGATCGAGATCCATGCCCGCGAGATACTGAAGACCCGCGAGCAGCTCAACAAGATCCTGGCCGAGCGCACCGGCCAGCCGCTGGAGAAGATCGAGCGCGACACCGAGCGGGACTATTACCTCTCGGCGGACGAGGCCAAGGACTACGGCCTGGTCGATCAGGTTATTGCCAAGCGGCCCTGAGCGGGCGTAGCCCTGTTGTTTTCTGGCGCCAGTCCCATGGTCGGGGCCGGCGCCGCTTGGTTATCATAGATTCGGTAAATCCCGAAAAGGCGTTCCTCCCATGGCCGACAAAAAAGGCACGACCAGCGAAAAAACCCTGTACTGCTCTTTCTGCGGCAAGAGCCAGCACGAGGTCAAGAAGCTGATTGCCGGCCCCTCGGTCTTCGTCTGTGACGAGTGCATCGAGTTGTGCAACGAAATCATTCGCGACGAACTGCCTGCCAGCACCGAGACGACCGAAGGGCGCGGCAGCCTGCCCGCACCCGCCGAGATCAAGCTCAACCTGGACAACTACGTGATAGGCCAGGAAGCCGCCAAGCGCACGCTGGCGGTAGCGGTCTACAACCACTACAAGCGTCTTCAGCACAAGGAATCCGCGCGCAAGGACGATGTCGAACTGGCCAAGAGCAACATCCTGCTGATCGGCCCCACGGGCTCGGGCAAGACCCTGCTGGCCCAGACGCTGGCGCGCCAGCTCAATGTGCCCTTTGTCATGGCCGACGCCACCACGCTGACCGAGGCCGGTTACGTGGGCGAGGACGTCGAGAACATTATCGCCAAGCTGCTGCAGAGCTGCAATTACGAGGTCGATCGCGCCCAGCGCGGCATCGTCTACATCGACGAAATCGACAAGATCTCGCGCAAGTCGGACAACCCCTCCATCACGCGTGATGTGTCGGGCGAAGGTGTGCAGCAGGCCCTGCTCAAGCTGATCGAAGGCACCATGGCCAGCGTGCCGCCACAGGGCGGGCGCAAGCACCCGAACCAGGACTTCATCCAGATCGACACCACCAATATCCTCTTCATCTGTGGCGGTGCGTTCGCCGGCCTGGAGAAGGTGATCGAGAACCGCACTGAATCCTCGGGCATCGGTTTCGGTGCCGCGGTCAAGAGCAAGCAGCAGCGCAGCCTGACAGAGGTGTTCAAGGACGTCGAGCCTGAGGATCTGATCAAGTTCGGACTGATCCCTGAACTGGTGGGACGCATGCCCGTGGTCGCGACCCTGGCCGAGCTGTCGGAAGACGCGATGGTGCAGATCCTGACCGAGCCCAAGAATGCGCTGATCAAGCAGTACGCCAAGCTCTTCGCCATGGAAGGTGCGGATCTGGAGATTCGCCCTGCCGCCCTCAAGGCGATTGCACGCAAGGCGCTGGTCCGCAAGACCGGTGCCCGCGGCTTGCGCTCCATCCTGGAGCAGTCCCTGATCGACACCATGTTCGAGCTGCCCAGCTTGAACAACGTGGAGCGTGTGGTGGTGGACGAGTCCACCATCGAGGAAAACAAGCCCCCTCTGCTGGTGTATCGCGAGGCCGCCAAAAAGGCCTGAACCAGCGGGTTTTCCTCCCCCACCTTCATGGTTTTGACCTCACAGCCCGACTCATAATCGAAGCCGGGTTGAAAATTCCCATTCGCAATCCATATTCAACAGGTCAACTAAAGGTTTACCCATGTCCGGTCATACCCCTCTGCCTGCCACCCCCATCGAGTTGCCGCTGTTGCCGCTGCGCGATGTCGTGATCTTCCCGCACATGGTGATCCCGCTCTTCGTGGGCCGTCCCAAGAGCATCAAGGCGCTTGAATCGGCCATGGAGGCCGAGCGCCGCATCATGCTGGTGGCGCAGAAAGCTGCCGCCAAGGACGAACCGCAGGTCTCCGACATGTTCGAGGTCGGCTGTGTCTCCACCATCCTTCAGATGCTCAAGCTGCCCGACGGCACCGTCAAGGTCTTGGTCGAGGGCCAGCAGCGCGCTGTGGTCGACAAGATCATCGAAGGTGAGACGCATTTCACGGCCACCGTGATGCCGGTGCAGGCGCCCGAAGAGGCGGGCGCGGGCGAGCACAAGCAGACCAGCGAAATCGAGGCGCTGCGCCGCGCCGTGATGCAGCAGTTTGACCAGTACGTCAAACTCAACAAGAAGATCCCGCCCGAGATCCTGACGTCCATCTCCAGCATCGATGATCCGGGCCGGCTGGCCGACACCATTGCCGCCCATCTGCCGCTCAAGCTGGAGAACAAGCAGGCGGTGCTGGGCCTGTCTGATATCAAGGCCCGCCTGGAGAACCTGTTCGAGCAGATCGAGCGTGAGGTCGACATCCTCAACGTCGACAAGCGCATCCGTGGCCGCGTCAAGCGCCAGATGGAGAAGAACCAGCGCGACTTCTACCTCAACGAGCAGGTCAAGGCTATCCAGAAGGAACTGGGTGAGGGCGAGGATGGCGCCGACATCGAGGAGATCGAGAAGAAGATCAAGGCCGCCAAGATGCCCGCTGAGGCACGCAAGAAGGCCGATGCCGAACTCAAGAAGCTCAAGCTTATGTCGCCCATGTCGGCCGAGGCCACCGTGGTGCGCAATTACATCGACACCCTGGTCGGGCTGCCGTGGAGCAAGAAGACCAAGATCAAGCACGACCTGGCCAATGCCGAGGACGTGCTGAACGAGGACCATTTCGGCCTAGAGAAGGTTAAGGACCGCATCCTGGAATACCTCGCTGTGCAGCAGCGCGTGGACAAGGTCAAGGCGCCCATCCTGTGCCTGGTGGGGCCCCCGGGCGTGGGCAAGACCTCGCTGGGGCAGTCGGTGGCCAAGGCCACCGGTCGCAAGTACGTGCGCATGGCCCTGGGTGGCATGCGTGACGAGGCCGAGATCCGTGGCCACCGTCGTACCTACATCGGCGCCATGCCGGGCAAGGTGCTGCAGAGCCTGACCAAGGCTGGCACGCGTAACCCGCTGTTCCTGCTCGACGAGATCGACAAGCTGGGCACGGACTTCCGTGGGGACCCGTCCAGCGCCTTGCTGGAGGTGCTGGATCCCGAGCAGAACAACAAGTTCGGTGACCACTACGTGGAAGTCGACTTCGACCTGAGCGACGTGATGTTCGTGGCGACTTCCAACTCCATGAACATCCCGCCTGCCTTGCTGGACCGCATGGAGGTGATCCGCCTGTCGGGTTACACCGAGGACGAGAAGGTCAACATCGCCCAGCGTTACCTGCTGCCCAAGCAGCTGAAGAACAATGGCGTCAAGGAAGAAGAGCTGCTGATCGCCGAAGACGCCCTGCGCGACATTGTGCGTTATTACACTCGTGAGGCCGGCGTGCGTTCACTGGAGCGCGAGATCTCCAAGATCTGCCGCAAGGTGGTCAAGGGCCTGCAGCTCAAGAAGCTGCAGCCGCTGGTCAAGGTCTCGGCCGAGAACCTCAACGACTACCTGGGCGTGCGCAAGTACAGCTATGGCCGCGCCGAAGAACAGAACCAGGTGGGGCAGGTTGTGGGCCTGGCCTGGACCGAAGTTGGCGGCGACCTGCTCACCATCGAGACGGCGCTGATGCCTGGCAAGGGTGTGATCACCCGTACCGGCTCGCTGGGCGACGTGATGAAGGAGTCGGTCGAGGCGGCGCGTACCGTGGTGCGCAGCCGTTCCCGCCAGCTCGGGATCCCGGACGAATACTTCGAGAAGCGCGACATGCACATCCACGTGCCCGACGGCGCCACGCCCAAGGATGGCCCGAGTGCCGGTGCTGCCATGACGACCTCCATGGTGTCGGCCCTCACGGGGATACCCGTGCGTGGGGATGTGGCCATGACCGGCGAGATCACCTTGCGCGGCGAGGTGACTGCCATTGGCGGCCTGAAGGAAAAGCTGCTGGCGGCCCTGCGTGGTGGCATCAAGACGGTGCTGATCCCGGAGGAGAACGTGAAGGATCTGCAGGAGATACCGGACAACGTCAAGAGCGGTCTGGACATCGTGCCCGTCCGCTGGATCGACAAGGTGCTGGAGATCGCTCTGGAGCGCAAGCCGACGCCTTTACCTGACGAAGAGCCGGCTGTCGCTGCGCCGGTCGCGCCGGCTGCGGCACCGGTCCAGGACGCCATCAAGCACTGAGTGAAAATTTTCGCGGTGTTTTGCAAAAGTAAAAAAATGCCGCTATAATCTGAGGCTTGAAACGCGGGAATAGCTCAGTTGGTAGAGCGCAACCTTGCCAAGGTTGAGGTCGAGAGTTCGAGACTCTTTTCCCGCTCCAAATTCCGAAAAGGGAAGCAAAAGCTTCCCTTTTTTATTGAAGGAATGGCCGGTTCACTGATCGGTTTTGCAGATTTCTGGCGCGGTAGCAAAGCGGTTATGCACCGGATTGCAAATCCGTGTAGGTCGGTTCGACTCCGGCCCGCGCCTCCAGACTCCATGCGGGAGTAGCTCAGTTGGTAGAGCGCAACCTTGCCAAGGTTGAGGTCGAGAGTTCGAGACTCTTCTCCCGCTCCATTTCACGTGTCCTGTGGACTGGTCGTGTGCACAAGCGCTGCGCCCGGTTGGGCTGCGCACGTCTTTTGCAGGACAATGCAAGAGCGGCATCGCCTCGATGGTGAAATTGGTAGACACAGCGGACTTAAAATCCGCCGCTTCCAGAAATGGGGCGTGCCGGTTCGACCCCGGCTCGAGGCACCAGATTTCAGGATATTGTTTGGTTGGTATTCGCGAACCGGCACGCCCAAGGGCGGTGTTGACTAAGCGCGCTGCGCGCGCGGGTTCGACCCGGCTTGCGCAGATGCGGTCTTGATTTGAATACTTGCGCACGGCAGCACAGAGAGAACACGATGGCAAGCTACAACACCCCTTTTGAGATCCATGTGCATGGCCAGGTGCTCCTGCGTCCGGAGGTCGGCTTCGACCAGCTGCAGGAAGCGCTCAAGCCCTTGTGGAAATACGCCGGAGCACGCTCCTTGGCCGATGGCTCCCACAGCCACTATGAGGATGAGCCCGGCATACGCTTCGACGCGCAGGAGCAGGTGTTGCAGCTTTGCTGGACGGTGATCGGTGGCGAGGACTTCCGCCAGTCGCTCGACGAGATGTGCATGAATCTCAATGAGTTGTCCCAGGCCGGTGCCGCCCTCGAAGTGACTTTCTACGACACCGAGTTCGACGAGGACGAGGCCGAGCCCGATGCGCAGTCGCGCGACGACTTCATGATGCTTTTTGTCGGCCCCAACCCGGCAGCCATCATGCAGGTGCAGCGCGACCTGCTGGTGCAGGACATGATCAGCCTGATGGAGCGTCACTTCGACGCCTCCGAGCTGGGCGGTGTGGTGAGTGAGATCGATCGTTTGTTCAGCCAGCGTTTCGATTCGCTGGTCAACTCGCTGGAGCTCGGCAAGCCACCCCGCGGCTCCGGTGGCGGGCACGGCGGCGGGGGCCACGGTGGTGGCCGCAAACCGCGACATTTGCACTGATTTGCCGCTTCGTTGCGCTGGCGGGCGACTCAAATCGGGTCGCACGTGCTACTATTTTCATAGTTATGGTGCCACGCAAGGATTGACGCATGAACATGGCTGCCGCAGCCACTGCCAAGCCGGCCGGGGTTCGACCGGCCACCGGACGTCCGGAGAAGTTGCGTCTGGGCGACGTGCTGGTGCAACAGCGCCTGATCTCGCAGGACCAGTTGCAGCAGACTCTGGAGTTGCAGCAGCAGACCGGCAAGAAAGTCGGCCGCCTGCTGATCGAAAGCGGTGTCATCACCGAAGAGCTTTTGGCCGACGCGCTGGCCCGGCAGCTTCGGGTCCCCTACATCAATCTCAAGACCTTCCCTTTCCGCGGTGAAGTGGTCAAGCTGCTGCCGGAGTCGGCGGCCCGGCGCTTTCGCGTTCTCGCGCTGGAAGACAAGGGTGACAGTCTGCTGGTCGCCATGGCGGACCCGCTGGACCTGTTCGCCTATGACGAGATCACGCGCCTGCTCAAGCGCAATATCTCGATCGCCGCCGTGCCCGAGAGCCAGCTGGCCCTGGCCTGCGACCGGCTCTACCGCCGTACCGAGGAGATCAGCGGCCTGGCGCGCGCACTCGAGAAGGATCTGGGCGATGCGGTCGATTTCGGCGAGCTGACGGCTTCGGCCGGTGCCGAAGGCGCGCCGGTGGTGCGCCTGCTGCAGTCCCTGTTCGAGGATGCCACGCAGGTGGGTGCCTCGGACATCCATATCGAGCCCATGGAGTCCGGCCTGCAGATCCGCGTGCGTGTGGATGGCGTATTGCAGACCCAGACCCAGGCCGAAAAACGCATCGGTGCCGCCCTGGCCCAGCGCATCAAGCTCATGGCGGGCCTGGACATCTCCGAGAAACGCCTGCCGCAGGATGGTCGTTTCAGCGTGCGCCTGAAAGAGCAGACCATCGACGTGCGCCTGTCTACCATGCCCAGCACCTACGGCGAATCGGTGGTCATGCGACTGCTGAGTCTGGATGGCGGCGTGCGCCGGCTGGACAACATAGGCATGCCACCGGCCATGTTGCAGCGTTTTCGTCAATTGCTGGGACGCACCTCCGGGCTGGTCCTGGTCACCGGCCCCACCGGTTCCGGCAAGAGCACCACACTCTACGCTGCCTTGGCCGAGCTCAACTCCACCGAACTCAAGATGATCACGGTCGAGGATCCGGTCGAGTACCGCCTCCCTGGCATCACCCAGGTGCAGGTGAACGACAAGATCGAGCTTTCCTTTGCCAAGGTGCTGCGCGCGACACTGCGCCAGGATCCGGACGTCATCCTCGTCGGCGAGATGCGCGACGCCGAGACGGCCGAGATCGGCCTGCGCGCTGCCATCACCGGCCATCTGGTGTTGTCCACGCTGCACACACGCGATGCAGCCAGTACGCCTTTTCGCCTGCTGGACATGGGGGTGCCGCCTTATATGGTGGCCACTTCCTTGCAGGCCGTGGTGGCCCAGCGTCTGGTGCGCATCAATTGCGAGGTCTGCAGCGAAGAGCGCGAGCCCGATGCGCAGGAATCGGCATGGCTGTCGGCTTTGCTGACCCCGGGGCAGACCATCCGCGCCAAGCGCGGCCGTGGCTGCTCGAGCTGCAACGGTACGGGTTATGCCGGGCGCCGGGGTGTCTACGAAATGCTGGAGATGGACGCAGAGCTCACGCAGTCGGCCAGCCGCTCCGACCCGGCTGCTTTCCTGCAGGCCGCCCGGGCCCGGATGGCCGGGCAGACGCTGACCCACCATGCGCTTGAACTCGTGCGGCAGGGGCGCACCTCGCTGGCTGAGGCCATGCGGGTCGGTTACGACCTCGAAGACTAGACCAGAGCATGGCGATCTACGCGTGGCGGGGCCGCAATAGTCAGGGTGAACTGCTACAGGGCGAACTGGAGGCGGTGTCCGAGGACGCCGTGGCCGATCAGTTGCTCAGCCTGGGACTGGCCCCGGTGCAGATCCAGGTGGCGACCGCGCCCAAGTCCTCCGAGAACTGGTGGGAGCACCTCAAGCGGCGTGCCATTGCCATCGAGGACGTGCTGATCTTCTCGCGCCAGATGTACACGCTGAACAAGGCGGGCATTCCCATCCTGCGCGCCTTTGCCGGGCTGGAGTCTTCTGCGGAGAAGCCGGCCATGGTCGAGGTGCTCAAGGACGTGCGCGCCAGCCTGGACCAGGGGCGCGACATGGCCACCTCGCTGGCCCGCCATCCCAAGGTTTTCGGCCCCTTCTACGTGGCCATGGTGCGGGTCGGCGAGATGACCGGCAAGCTGACCGAGGTCTTCCTGCGGCTGGCCGAGCACCTGGAGTTCGAGCGTGACGTGCGGGCGCGCATCAAGCAGGCTCTGCGCTACCCGGCCTTCGTCATCATCGCCATGCTGATCGCGATGGTCATCATCAATCTCTTCGTGCTCCCGGTGTTTGCGAGGGTCTTTGCCGGCTTCAACACCCAGCTGCCGCTGATCACCCGCGGCCTGCTGGGTTTCTCCAGCTGGACGATCACCTGGTGGCCGGTGGTGGCGGCCCTGATCGCCGCGGCCGTGGTCCTGGTGCGCGCTTACCTCAACACCCCGCAAGGTCGTTACAACTGGGACCGGCGCAAGCTCAATCTGCCCATCGTCGGCCCTATCATCCTCAAATCCACACTCGGGCGTTTTGCGCGCAGCTTCGCCTTGTCCAGCCAGAGCGGGGTACCGCTGGTGCAGGCACTGACCGTGGTGGCACAGACGGTGGACAACGCCTACATCGGCGTACGCATCGAGCAGATGCGCGACGGCATCGAGCGCGGCGAGAGCATCTCTCGCTGCGCCGCGGCCACCGGTGTGTTCACGCCGGTCGTTCTGCAGATGATCAGCGTGGGCGAGGAAACCGGTGAGCTCGACGCCCTGCTCTTCGAGATCGCCGAGATGTACGAGCGCGATACCGACTACGCCATCAAGGGCCTGTCCACGGCCATCGAACCCGTGCTGCTGGTCTTCATTGGGGTGCTGGTGCTGCTGCTGGCGCTGGGGGTCTTCCTGCCCCTGTGGAACCTGGGGCAGGCGGCGATGGGGCGCGGTGGCGGTTGAGATCTGTGTAAACCAGCCCTTGGGTGTGATGTTTTCCACACGAATCGGGGCCGCCGTGGGCGCCTTGCCGAAGCTTCGGGCTTATACTACGAAAGTGATAGCGGCCCAACCCGGCTGCTGTACCCCTACAAGTTATTTTTTCTGATTGGAGCTTGTCATGAAGCAGCAACGTGGTTTTACCCTGATCGAACTGGTGATGGTCATCGTGATCCTCGGGATTTTGGCCGCTGTGGCGATTCCGAAGTTTGTTGATCTGAAAGGCGACGCTACTATCGCTGCAACCCAAGGTGTGGCTGGTGGCCTGTCCTCCGCTGCTGCCGTGAACTATGCAGCCCGCAGCGCCAAGGGCGCGACCACCGCCACCGTGGCCATCACCAACTGCTCGGATGTGCCGCAAGCGTTGCAAGGAGGCTTGCCTTCTGGCTACAGCATTACTGCGGCTGCAGTGACGGCTGGCAGTAGCGTCAATTGCACGCTGAACAACACAACCGTGACTCCGAACGTGACCGCCTCGTTCACGGCTATCGGTATCAATTAAACCTTGTCAGCACAGGGCCCTTTGCACCTCTGTGCATCGGCTCCCGGCCAAACGCGAGGCTTCCTGCTGGATCCCTCGCGTTTTGTTTTGTGCAGTCCAAGACGATTCGCTTATGACGGAGCCAGGGCGTTGCGTGTTGCTGTTGCGAGTCTGGGGAGGCCCGACCAGATGACTACAGCAGCGAGATTTGTCGGACAATTGCGCCAAATAGTACGCAAACCTTTCTCCCCGCAGCCCAGTCTTTGTGGCCAGCTATGAAAATAAGAGCAGAATGACAACGGTGCAAGTCTTAAAGCGATGGCCCTGCCAGATGATGCCGGTGAATCCAGATTTCCTGTCCATGATGATGTGTGGGTGGAGGCTCCTCCGGTGGCTCTGACCCTGCCGTTTTTCGGCCGCCGTGCCCGGCAGACCGAGCAGCTGGTGCTGGCCTGGGATGGCCAGGCTCTGGCCTACGTGCAGGCGCGCGAGGAAAAGGCCGATCTCTTCCGTGTCCAGCGTTTCGGCGTGCTGCGTGCCAGTGGCGACGGCACGGCCGAGCTGGCGCGCCAGCTGGCGGCACTGGGTCTGCGCGGCAAGACGGCGCGTGCCATGTTGAGGCCGGCGCAATACCAGATGCTGCAGATCGATGCCCCTGCCGTGCCTCCCGAAGAGTTGCGCACGGCGGCACGCTGGCAGATCCGCGAACTGGTCAACCAGCACGTGGACGATCTCACGCTCGATGTTCTCAAGGTCGGTGATGAGCGGGTGCGCCCCACCGGCAGCATCTTCGTGGTGGCGGCGGCGAATGCCGTGATCCGCGAGCTGATGCAGACGGCGCAGGCGGCGCGTTGCAGCGTGGAGGTCATCGACATTCAGGACCTGGCGCAGCGCAACCTGCAATCGGCCCTGGCCCGGCGCCTGGTCAGCTCCGAACGCGCGCATGCCGCCATCGTGATGATCGATGACAGCCAGGCCTTGCTGACCATCTGTGCCCATGATGAGCTGTTCTACACCCGCCGTATCGATCTGGGGCCGGGCTTTCTGCAGGCCCCCTGGGGGGCGGTCGCCGGGCCGGATGCGACGGTGGCGGCTGACCTGACGCTGGCGTCGGCGGGCCAGGAGAGTGATCGTGCCCAGCGCCTGGTCGTGGAGATCCAGCGCTCGCTGGACCTGTGGGACCGGACCTGGCCCATGCTGGTGCTGGACCGCATCGGCGTGCAGGCCGGTGCGCGTACGGCCGAGCTGGCCGGCCTGCTGGGGCGTGAGCTCGGGCAGGCGGTGGTGCCGCTGGACGTGTCGGCCCTGTTTCCCGGTTTTGAAGGTGGCGACGAGGCGGACCGTCAGCTGTGCTGGCCCCTGCTGGGGGTGCTGCTGCGTCAAGAGGTCCGCAAGCTCTGAGCTGCGAAGAACGAAGCCATGGCCCAGCAAATCAATCTCTGCAACCCGATCTTCCTGACGCAGAAGCGCTACTTCTCGGCGTCCACCATGGCGCTTTCGCTGGGCGTGTTTGTGCTGCTGGGCGGGCTGCTGTCGGCTTACTGGTCCTGGACCCTGCACACCCTGAGTGCGGGTTACCAGCAATCGGTGAGCAACAACCAGCGCGAAATCACACAGCTGCAGGCAGCCATCCAGGCCAACCGCGCCAATGCCGCGCCCGCCGATGCGGCCCAGGTCCGTGACCTGCAGACCCGACAGACCGAATTGCAGCAGCGTGAGCTGCTGCTGCTCGAACTCAAGCGGGGCCTGCTGCGTGAAGGCTACGGCCATGCGGCCCGACTGCAACTGGTCGCACGCAGCATTCCGCCGCAGGCCTGGGTGACCGGGGTTCTGGCCGACGACCTTCGGCTGGAGCTTAGCGGGTACACCCTGGAGCCCGCCGCACTCAACAGCTGGGTAGCGCGGCTGGCGGAGAGTCCCTTGCTGGAGGGGCAGCAGCTGTCCGTCGTCAAGGTCGAGCGCGTGGTGGGCAACGATGTTCGCGGCGGCGCGCCGGCCGCGGTCACGGCCCAGGCGGGCTCCGCCCCCCTGTGGTCCTATACCCTGGTGACGGCGGTCACGCCCGTTGCCGCTGGAGCACGGCCATGAAGCGCTGGTGGACCCCGCTGGCGGCACGCATCGACGCACTGAGCCTGCGCGAGCGTGTCTTCCTTTTTCTCACCCTGATCGTCCTGGCCATGCTGCTGGCCAATGTGCTGTGGCTGGCACCGGCCCAGGCCCTGCACCAGCAGGTCACCCAGCGCTTCGCCGCGCAGGATGCCGAGTTGCAGCGCCTGCGCGATGAGCTCAAGAGCAGTGGCGGCGAGACCGGCCCCGGGCAGCAGGTGCGCGAGGAGCTGCGGCAGGTGAACGAGCGCCTGGCAGCGGTCAACGAGGAAATCGCGCAGATGCCGCTGGTGAAAGCGGACGAGACCCCCCTGACCAGGGTGCTGGTGCATTTCCTGCGCCGGCACGAGGGCCTTGTGCTGGTACGCACCGCAACGCTGGCGCCAGACGCCCGGGCGGCGCAGGGCATCACGGCCGGCGTGACACGCCAGGGTCTGGAGCTGACCGTGGCCGGGCCGTACCATGAACTCACACGTTATGTGCAGACGCTCGAGCGTGCCCTGCCAGCCTTGCGCTGGGGCACGATGCAGATGAACAGCGAGCGCCAGCCGGCCGAGCTGACGCTGCAGGTCTGGTTGCTGGGAGCCACGCCATGAGCCGCTTGCGCCTTTTGGGCCTGCTGTGCCTCGGCCTTGCCGTTTCCACCCTGGGCGCCCAGACCCTGCGTGACCCCACCTTGCCGCCCGGCAGCGGCACGGGCGGTGGGGCGGCGCCGACCCGGTCCAGCCCGGGTGGCTGGACCGTGATCGTGGTGGATGGCCGGCGCCATGTGGCGGTGGGCACCCGGCTCTACGCCGAAGGCCAACTGCTGGGCCGCGCCCGTATCGAGCGCATCACCGAGACCGAGGTCTGGTTGCGTGAAGGGCGTGAATTGCGCAAGGTTCCGTTTTTTACCGGTGTTGTGCGCCGCAGCGTGCCGCCCGCACAGCCCTGACCCCCCTTTATGCATGAAAATGGCATCAACATGACAGCAATGACGAGCCCCCGTCCCTACCGCCAGCCAGCAAGGCCCGGGCTGATCACCGGCCTCGTGCTCTGTCTGGGCTTGTTGGTCTCCGCTTGTGCCGAGCGCCCGCGCCGCACGCCGGACGTGGCCGAAGCGATCCGTACCGAGCTGGCACCGACCCCGGCGGGCGCTGCCAGTGGTGCGGTGCCGGCCGGTGTCAGCGATGCACTGGCCGAGCCGGCACCCCCCGCGGTGCCAGTGCCGCCCGAGCCGCGCCTGGACCTGCTGGTCAACAACGCCAACGCGCGCGAGGTGTTCCTGGCCCTCGTGGCCGACACGCGCTACAGCATGCTGATGCACCCCGAAGTGACGGGCAGCATTTCCGTGACGCTGCGCGGTGTGACGGTGAAGGAAGCCCTGGAATCGATCCGCGATGTCTATGGCTACGACTTCCGCATGGAGGGACGCCGCATCACCATCTATGCCCCGACGCTGCAGACGCGCATCTTCACGCTCAATTACCCGCATGCCCAGCGTGTCGGTCGCAGTGAAGTGCGGGTTTCCTCCGGCTCGGCCCCGGCCAACGTTGCGACTGGCGGCGTGGCGAATGCCGCTGCTCTGGCGCAGCAGGCGGCGAGCGGAACGGCGCAGGCCGGCCAGCGCCAGGGTGACAGCAGCCGTGTGTCGACGAACTCGAGCTCGGACTTCTGGACCGAGCTGTCGGATGCAGTACGCGGACTCGTGGGCAAGGGCGAAGGCCGCAATGTGGTGATCAGCCCGCAGGCCGGCATCATGGCCGTGCGCGCCATGCCCGAGGAGCTGCGCCAGGTGGAGCGCTTCCTCAAGGCGACCCAGGTAGCGGTGGAGCGCCAGGTCATGCTGGAAGCCAAGATCGTTGAAGTCGAACTGCGCGAGGGCCAGCAAAGCGGGATCAACTGGGGTGCCTTCGGCAACCCTTCCAGTGGTCAGGCCGCCATCGGTGTGCTGGGCAGTGGCGTCAGCACGACCAATCGCTTCCTGCAGTCCGGTGCGGTCGCCGCTGGCGTGACGCCGGTCCCCGTGCCTTCGGTGGGGGCGGGCGGTGGCCTGTTTGGCCTGGCGCTGGCGACCAGCCAGTTCGGTGCCGTGCTCGGCTTCCTGGAAACCCAGGGGGATGTGCAGACCCTCTCCAGTCCGCGTCTGGCCACGCTGAACAACCAGAAGGCCGTGCTCAAGGTCGGTGCAGACGACTATTTCGTGACCAACGTCACCGGCGGCACCACGACCAGCAGTGGGGTGGCCGGGGTGGCTGGCAGCACCACGCTGCCCACCCTGACCCTGACCCCCTTCTTCTCCGGCATTGCACTGGACGTGACGCCGCAGATTGATGACGGCAACAGCATCATGCTGCACATCCATCCCTCGGTGACCACGGTCACCGAGAAGACCAAGGACATCGATCTGGGCAGCGTGGGTTTGTACCGCTTGCCGCTGGCCTCCAGCAGCGTCAACGAGACCGACACCATGGTCCGCCTGCAGGACGGCAATATTGCGGCCATCGGTGGCCTGATGCAGCTTTCCTCGACCCGCAACGCTTCGGGTGTACCGGGCTCCACGGGCCAGGGCAATCCCTTCGGTTTCCTCCTGGGCAACCGCGCCAACGCTGCCAGCAAGAAGGAAGTCGTGGTGCTCATCAAGCCCACCATCATCCGCACGCCCCAGGACTGGGAGGCTCTGACCGAGCGTTCGCGCGCTGCGCTGGAGGACATCGACGCCAGCCGCCGCCGTGTGATCAAGCTCGACGGCTCGGTGCAGGAAGCGCCCGCGAAACCCGCGGTCCGGTAAACGATGTACCTGCGGCATTTTTCGCTGCGTGAGCTGCCGTTCTCCATCACGCCGGACCCGGCCTTTTTCTATCCGCATGAAGGCGCGCAGGCGGCGCTCAACACGCTGCTGATCGCCCTGCGCAGCGGTGAGGGTTTTCTCAAGATCGTGGGTGAGGTCGGCTGCGGCAAGACCCTGCTGTGCCGACAGCTGCTGCGCAGCCTGCAGGACGAGTTCGTCATGGCCTACATCCCCAATCCTGACATGGGGCCGGACGACCTGCTGATGGCCCTGGCGCGGGAACTCGACATCGAACTGGTACCACCCCTGAGCCGGCACCAGGTGCTGTCCAGCCTGCAGGAGGGCTTGCTGCGGCACGCCGAGGCCGGGCGTCTGGTGCTGGTCTGCATCGACGAGGCGCAGGCCACGCGCATGGCCACCCTGGAGAGCCTGCGGCTGCTGTCCAATCTGGAGACCGAGAAACGCAAGCTGCTGCAGATCGTGCTGTTCGGCCAGCCGGAACTCGACGAGGTGCTGGCACGGCCACAGATACGCCAGCTGCTGCAGCGCATCACTTTCAGCGAATACCTGGGCGGCATGCAGCCCGATCGGGTGGGGGCCTACCTGGCCCACCGGCTGGCGGTGGCGGCTGAAGACGCACTGACCGACATCCGGGTTTTCGAGCCGGCAGCGGCGGCCTTGCTGGCCCAGTACAGCCTTGGCGTGCCGCGCCTGGTGAACGTGCTGGCCCACAAGTGCCTCTTGCTCGCCTTCGGGGAGAACACCCATCGGGTCCAGGCGCGCCATGTCGAACTGGCTGCTGCCGACACCCCGGGGGTGCGGATGCCGCAGCCTCGCTGGTGGCGCCGTCTGCTGGGGCCACGCAAGGCCCAGCGCAAACCGCAAGCAGGGGAAGTGTTGTGAGTGTGATCAACAAGATGCTGCGTGATCTGGATGCACGCCGGGCCGATGGCGGCGGATCGGAGCATCCACGCCAGGCCAGCCTGTCCGGGATGCAGGGGACGGTGAGCGTGCCCTCGTCGGCGCAGCGCCCGGTCGTGCAGATCGGACGCTGGTTGCTGCTGCTCCTCTTGCTGCTGGCCGCTGGCATCGCGGCGGCCTGGTTCCTGGGCCTGGGCATGTTCTCCCCGCCGCCGGCACCGCCGGTGGTGGCCATCGCGCCTGTGGCTGCCGCGCCCGCGCCGGCTGTTTCGGCGCCAGAGTCTGCTGCCGCTGCGGCGGCAGACCCACTTGCGGCGGTCGCCGACGTGCCTGTGCGCGTTGAGCCCGAGCCACCGGCCTCAGCCAAGCCGCCCGTCGAGCGCGAGAAAAAGCGGCGCCCTGAATCCACCGGCCCCGAGGCCGCGGTGGCCCTGGCGCCCGAGCGGCCGGAACAGAAGGACAGGAAACGCCCGGCGGCAGCGCCTGCCAACACCCTTGCTTCTGCCCCCGACCAGCCGGTCAGGCCTCCCGCAGCTCAGGCCGCGGGGGTCAGTTCCCCGGCGGTGAATCCGCAGCCCCAGCGCGGACAGACGGCAGCCCGGGAAACGCTGGCCCAGGCCCAGGCGCTTTGGAATGCGGGTTCGCGTGAAGCGGCCCTGGAGCTGGTGCGTGAGGCGGTGGGCGTGCTGGAGCGCGTCCAGCCGGTGGATGCCGTATTGCTGGCCCCACTGGTGCGCGAGCAGGCACGCATGGAGTTGGCGCTGGGTCGCCCTGGCGCCGTGCTGGCACTGCTGAGCCGGCTGGAGCCGCTGCTGTCGGGGCAGGCTGATCTGTGGGCGGTGCGCGGCAATGCGGCCCAGCGGCTCGGGCGGCATGATGAATCGGTGCAGGCCTATCTGGCGGCATTGGAATTGCGCCCCGGCGAAGCACGCTGGATGCTGGGCGCTGCCGTGTCGCTGGCGGCGCTGGGCAAGACGGCGGCCGCCGCGCAGCAGGTTGAGCAGGCACGCGCGCTGGGGCCGATCAGCCCGGAGGTCTTGACCTACCTGCGCCAGGCAGGGGTGCCCTTGCCTTGAGTCAACCCGCCCTGCCAGGTCGCGCCCACGCGCCTCGTTAGAATCAACAGTGTCCTGCATGCAGCAGGGATGAATTTCATTACATGCTCAAGCGTATCCGTGTCGACCAGTTGATCCTGGGGATGCACATCAAGGAGTTTTGCGGCTCCTGGATGGAGCATCCGTTCTGGCGTAGCGGTTTTGTGCTGAAGGACCCGAAGGACCTGGAGCGCATCCTCTCCAGCAGCATCCAGGACGTCTGGATCGACAGCGACAAGGGCCTGGATGTAGCGGCCGGGCAAAGCGCGGTGTCGGAGGCGCAGTCCGAAGCCCAGGTCGAACAGGAGTTGCAGGCCGTGGCCCAGGCCCAGCGCCAGACCCAGCCGGTCTCGGCCAAGGTCGAATTCAAACGGGCGGCCGAGATCTGCCGCCAGTCCAAGAAGGCCGTGGTCTCGATGTTCCAGGAAGCCCGCATGGGCAAGACGGTGGACGCCAGCAGCGCCCAGCGCCTGGTCGACGAGATTTCCGATTCGGTGGCACGTAATGCCAACGCGCTGATCAGCCTGGCACGCTTGAAGACGGTCGACGACTACACCTATATGCATTCGGTGGCCGTGTGCGCCATGATGATTGCGCTGGCGCGCCAGCTGGGCATGGACGAGGCCAAGATCCGCTCAGCTGGCCTGGCCGGCCTGCTGCATGATCTGGGCAAGGCCGTCATGCCCATGAATGTGCTGAACAAGCCCGGCAAGCTCACCGAAGCAGAATTCGGCGTGATCAAAAGCCACCCTGTTGAAGGGCACAGGATGCTGCTGACCGTGGGCAATGTGGATCCGATCGCGCTCGATGTCTGCCTGCATCACCATGAGAAGACCGATGGTTCGGGTTACCCCAAGGGGCTGAAGGACGAGCAGATCAGCATCTACGCCAAGATGGGGGCGGTGTGCGATGTGTATGACGCGATCACATCGAACCGGCCCTACAAGAGCGGTTGGGATCCGGCCGAGTCCCTGCGCAAGATGGCCGAGTGGTCCAACGGCCATTTTGACCAGAAGGTGTTCCAGGCTTTTGTGAAGAGCCTGGGCATCTACCCGATCGGCTCTCTGGTGCGTCTGGCCTCGGGTCGCCTGGGGGTGGTGGTGGAGCAGTCGGCCAAGTCGCTGACCACACCGCTGGTCAAGGTGTTCTACTCCACCAAATCCGACCTGCGCATCACGCCGGAAGTGCTCGACCTGTCGTCACCCGATTGCAGCGACAAGATTGCCGGGCGCGAAGATCCGGACAAGTGGAAATTCCCCGACCTGGATGAACTCTGGTCGGGTTTGCCGGACAAGGCCTGGTGAGGGCCAGGCTGCCGCTCAGCGTTTCTGGTACTGGGTGGCGCCGAACATCATCTCGCGCGCCTTGTCGTCGACCACGGGCTTGCGCAGATCCGCCAGCACCTGCACACCACGTATCACGGCCGGCCGCGCGCTGATCGCGTCGAACCACTTTTTCAGATGCGGGTAGTCGGCCCAGTCGACGCCCTGGTTCTGCCAGCTGCGCAGCCAGGGGAAGATGGCGATGTCGGCGATGGTGTACTCGTCACCGGCGATGTAGCGGTGGGTGGCCAGCTGCTTGTCCATCACGCCATACAGGCGCTTGGTCTCGTTGGTGTAGCGGTTGACGGCGTACTCGATCTTTTCGGGCGCGTAGATGCGGAAATGGTGCGTCTGGCCCAGCATGGGGCCGACGCCGCCCATCTGGAACATCAGCCACTGCAGCACCTCGAACTTCTGGCGATCGGTCTTGGGCAGGAACTTGCCGGTCTTGCTGGCCAGGTAGAGCAGGATCGCGCCAGACTCGAACAGCGAGATCGGCTTGCCATCCGGCCCCCGGTCGTCGACGATGGCCGGGATCTTGTTGTTCGGGCTGATCTTCAGGAACTCGGGTGTGAACTGGTCACCAGCGCCGATGTTGATGGGGTGTGTGCGCCAGTCACGTCCGAGTTGCAGGCCGCATTCCTCCAGCATGATGTGGACCTTGTGGCCGTTGGGCGTGGCCCAGGAGTAGACGTCGATCATGGGTGCTCCGTAGTCATGAAAAAAGGGGCCAGGAAATCCCTGGCCCCTTTTATTTTGCGCGGTTTTCAGCAACCGCGTGTGACGGGCATTTCCACCGGCTTGGGGTTGGCCGCGTACTTGCCCAGCTCCAGCTTGGCGATGGCGTTGCGGTGCACTTCGTCCGGGCCGTCGGCAAAACGCAGGGTTCGGGCGTGCGCATAGCTGTAGGCCAGCGGGAAGTCCTGGCTCATGCCGCCGCCGCCGTGCACCTGCATGGCCCAGTCGATCACCTGGCATGCCATGCTGGGGGCGACCACCTTGATCATGGCGATCTCGTTCTTGGCGAACTTGTTGCCGGCCACGTCCATCATCCAGGCGGCCTTGAGCGTGAGCAGGCGTGCCATGTCGATCTTGCAGCGCGCCTCGGCGATGCGCTCCTGCGTCACGGTCTGCGCCGCCACCGGCTTGCCGAAGGCCACGCGCGAGGAGGCGCGCTTGCACATGTACTCCAGCGCGCGCTCGGCCTGACCGATCAGGCGCATGCAGTGGTGGATGCGTCCGGGGCCGAGGCGCCCCTGGGCGATCTCGAAGCCGCGGCCTTCACCGAGCAGGATGTTGGAGGCCGGCACGCGCACGTTCTTGAACTCGACCTCCATGTGGCCGTGCGGCGCGTCGTCGTAGCCCATGACACTCAGGGGGCGCAGGATCGTGACGCCGGGCGTGTTGGCCGGCACCAGGACCATGCTCTGCTGCGAATGGCGTGGTGCTTCCGGATCGGTCTTGCCCATCAGGATGTAGATGGCGCAGCGCGGGTCGCCGGCACCCGAGGTCCACCACTTGAGGCCGTTGATCACGTAGTCATCACCCTGGCGCTCGATGCGGGTGGCGATGTTGGTGGCGTCGCTGGAGGCGACCTCGGGCTCGGTCATGGCAAAAGCCGAGCGCATCTTGCCGGCCAGCAGCGGTTGCAGCCATTCCTTGCGGTGCTGGTCGTTGCCGTAGCGCGCGATGGTTTCCATATTACCGGTGTCGGGTGCCGAACAGTTGAAGACCTCCGGAGCCCAGTGCACGCGGCCCATGATCTCGGCCAGCGGCGCGTACTCCTGGTTGGTCAGGCCGGCGGCCTGCACACCGGCAATCTCGGCACTGTCCTTGGGCAGGAAGAGGTTCCAGAGCCCTTCCTGCTGCGCCTTCAGCTTCAGCTTTTCGATCAGCTGCAGCGGCGTCCAGCGCTTGCCGGCAGCGGTGTTGGCCTCGATCTCCGCGTGGAAGGCGTGCTCGTTGGGATAGATGTGCTCGTCCATGAACTTCAGCAGGCGGGCCTGGAAGTCCTTGGTCTTGGGGGAATAGTCGAAGTCCATGCTTAGCTCCTGGGGGTGATCCGTGGTGTGAGGTTCAGGCCTGCTGGGCAAACTGCCAGGCCATGGCCGCCATGGGTCGTGCACCGGCGGCGGATTTCTGCGCCTGGGCGCTGGAGGCGGTACCGTTCTCGACCCGCTTGGCGATGCCTTGCAGGATGGCGGCGATGCGGAACATGTTGTAGGCCATGTAGAAAGCCCAGTCGGCTTTCAGCGCCTGGGGCTGGGCCAGGCCGGTGCGTTCGCAGTAGAGCTGGATGTATTCGTCCTCAAGCGGGATGCCCAGCGCCGCCAGGTCCAGCCCGCCGATGCCGCGGAAGGCGCCGGGCGGGATGTGCCAGGCCATGCAGTGGTAGGCGAAGTCGGCCAGCGGATGGCCCAGGGTGGAGAGCTCCCAGTCCAGCACGGCGATCACGCGTGGCTCATCGGCGTGGAACATCAGGTTGTCCAGCCGGTAGTCGCCATGCACGATGCTCACCAGGCTCTCGTCGCGCGCGCTGGCCGGCAGGTGGGCGGGCAGCCAGTCGATCAGCTGTTCCATCTCGGGGATGGGCTGGGACAGGGTGCCGGCACCGTCGGCCGAAGCGCGGTACTGCTTGCTCCAGCGGCCGATCTGGCGCTCGACGTAGTTGCCCGGCTTGCCGTAGCCGGCCAGGCCGCGCTCGGCGAAGTTCACCGTGTGCAGGGCGGCGATGACGCGGTTCATCTCCAGGTACATGGCGCGCCGACCGGCCGGATCGAAGTCGGGCAGGGACTGGTCCCACAGAATGCGCCCGGGCATGAACTCCATGATGTAGAAGGCGCGGCCGATCACGGACTCGTCTTCGCACAGGCAGTACATGCGCGGCACCGGCACCTCGGTGCCGTGCAGGCCATGCATCACGGTGTATTCGCGTTCGATGGCATGGGCCGAGGGCAGTAGCTTGGCCACGGGCCCGGGTTTGGCGCGCATCACGTAGCTGCAGGCCGGGGTGATGAGCTTGTAGGTCGGGTTGGACTGGCCGCCCTTGAAGGCCTCCACCGTCAGCGGCCCGGCAAAGCCCGGCAGGTGCCGTTGCAGCCATGCTTCGAGCGCGACCACGTCGAAGGCGTGGGCGGCGGAGACGGGGCGGGTGCCGACGTATTGCTGTTCGAGTTCGCTCATGGGTGGTGACGGCGGGCCGTGTTCAATGGTCGGATTCGACGATGTGCATCAGCGCATCGCGGTTGCGCACGACCAGGCCACCCGGCTCGATGCGGATGACTTCTTCGCGCTCCATGGCCTTGAGTTCCTGGTTCACTCGCTGTCGCGAGGCCCCCAGCAGCTGTGCCAATTCCTCCTGAGCGAGCTGCAGGCCGATGCGCATCTCGCGGCTGTCGCTCAGCGAGGAGACGCCGTAGCTGCGCAGCAGGTGCAGCAGCTGCTTGGCCAGGCGCGCGCGCAGCGGCAGGGTGTTGAGATCTTCCACCAGGCCGTAGAGCTGGCGGATGCGGCGCGCATGCAGGCGCAGCAGGGCTTCGTAGAGCTCGACATGGGTGGCCAGGATCTTCTTGAAATCGGCCTTGGCCACGCACAGGGTGGAGGTCTCGCCATGGGCATAGGCGTCGTGCGTGCGCCGGTCGCCGTCGAAGATGGCCACGTCGCCGAACCAGACGCCAGGCTCCACATAGGTCAGCGTGACCTGCTTGCCAGAGATCGAGGTCGAACTCACACGCACGGCGCCCCGCGCGCACGCGATCCATTCCTCGGGCGGTTCGCCGCGGGCGGCGAGCAGCTCGCCGTCCTTGTAGCGTTTGACGTAGGCACATCGCAGGATGTCGTGTCTCAATGAGGGTGACAGGGTCGAAAACCAGCGCCCGGCGTTGATCGCCGTGCGTTCCTCGATGGTAAGAATGGGATCGTCCATGGTCTGTCTTGTGAGTGACTGCCTAAGGACTCATTGTCGCGCGCGGGACCGGCAGCGCGTCTTGGGGTTGTCACCTGTGCGTCTGTGGCACAGGCGGGGCCCTCTCACTCGTAGCTGGGCTTCTGTTTGGCCAAAAAGGCGGTGATACCGCTGCCGGCGTTCGGGTGGTGCAGGTTGCGCACGAAATGGTTGCGCTCCTGCGCCAGCTGCTGGTTCAGGCTGGCATGGGGGGCTTCGTTAAGCAGTTCCTTGATGCTGGCCAGCACATTGGGGGCGCGGGCGTTCAGGTTGTCGGCCAGGTTCAGGGCCTCGCTCAGGGCCTGACCCGGTTCGCAGACCCGGTTCACCACGCCCAGGGTGTGCAGGCGCTGGGCCGTGGTGCGTTCGCCGCCCATCAGCAGTTCGCTGGCCAGCTGGCGCGGCAGGGCCTGTGCCAGGCTCCAGCTGGCGCCACCATCGGGCGAGAGGGCCACATTGCTGTAGGCCATGACGAACACAGCATCGCTGGCCGCGACGATGAAGTCGCAGGCCAGGGCCAGCGAGAAGCCGGCGCCAGCCGCCGCGCCTTCGACGGCGGCGATCACCGGCTTGGGGAAGGTGCGGATGGACTCGATCCAGTTGTGCAGGCCCTCGATGCTCTCGGCCTGCACGGCCGGGTCGAGCTGGCGGTTGGCCTGCAGGCGGTGCAGGTCGCCCCCGGCACAGAAGAGCGAGCCTTCTCCGGTGATGAGCACGCTGCGCACCTCGGGGTTGGTTTCGGCCACGCTCAGGGCCTCGACACCGGCGGCATACATGCCGGGGCCCAGGGCATTGCGGTGGCCCGGGTTGGAAAGGGTCAGCACCATGGTGCGGCCCTGGCTGGTGCTCAGCAGTTGTGCGCTCATGCCTGCAAGTTTCTCATGGCGAGGGGCCCGGTCTCATTCTTCCTCGTGCAGCAGCGACAGGCCGATGGCCCCGCGCCGGCGCAGCCAGGGGCTGGGGCGGTAGCGCGGGTCACCATAGACGGTCTGCAGATTGAACAGCACTTCCAGCACATTGGTCGGGCCGTAGCGGTTGCCCATGGCCAGCGGCCCAAGGGGGTAGCCCAGGCCCAGGGTGACGGCGGTCTCCAGGTCGGCCGGGGTGCAGATGCGCTGCTGGCAGATGTCGGACGCGATGTTGACGATGTGGGCCACCACGCGCTGGGTGACGAAGCCGCCGCTGTCGCGGATCACGCTGACCGCCTTGCCGTCGCGCGCGAAGAGGGCGTGGGCCGCGTCGCGCATGTCGGCTCGCGTGGCGGGGTTGGTTGCGAGGACGCGGCGTTTCGTCGCGGCGTCCTCGATCAGCAGGTCGATGCCCACGGTGCGCGCCGGGTCCAGGCGTTCGACCACGGCCACTGTGGTGACGTCAAAGCCCAGCGGGGCCACCAGGGTGAGCGCCTGGGCCGAGGGTGACTGGCCGGTCTCGATCTTCGCGCCCAGGTCCTTGAGCAGTTGGTAGAGTTCGGCGCGTCGCGTGGCGCGCGTCGACACCCAGACCGGCGGCATCTCGCTGACCTGGGGCACCGGCGGCTCGGGCGGCACCTGGGCCACGTTCTGCTCGTAGCGGTAGAAACCTTCTCCTGTCTTGCGGCCCAGCACACCACCGGCCAGGCGCTGCGCGGTGATGACGCTGGGGCGGTAACGCGGTTCCTCGTGGTACTGGTGGTAAATGGATTCCATCACCGGGTGCGAGACGTCCAGCGCGGTCAGGTCCATCAGCTCGAAGGGACCGAGCTTGAAGCCGGCCTGGTCACGCAGGATGCGATCGATGGTCGCGTAGTCGGCCACGCCCTCGCTGGCGATACGCAGCGCCTCGGTGCCGTAGCCGCGGCCGGCGTGGTTCACGATGAAGCCCGGCGTGTCTTGCGCAGTCACGGGGGTGTGACCCATCTGGCGGGCGTAATCGGAGAGCGCGGTGCAGATGGCCGGATCGGTCTTGAGGCCGGCAATGACTTCGACCACCTTCATGACCGGCACCGGGTTGAAGAAGTGGTAACCGGCCACGCGCTGCGGGCGCCTGAGTTTGGCGGCGATGGCCGTGATCGAGAGCGAAGAGGTGTTGCTGGCCAGCACGGTCTCGGCACCGACGATGCCTTCGAGTTCGGCGAACAGTGCCGCTTTGACATCGAGGCGCTCGACGATGGCCTCCACCACCAGGTCACAGGGCGCCAGGTCCTGCAGAGAGGCGGCAGTCTTCAGGCGGCTTTTACAAGCGGACGCCGCAGCCGCATCCATGCGGCCCTTGTCCACCAGCCTGTCCCACTGTTCACAGATCGATTGCTGCGCTGCCGCCATGGCCGTCGCCTGCTGGTCATGGAGGAGGACGATGCTGCCGGCCTGGGCAGCGATCTGGGCGATGCCGCGGCCCATGGCGCCGGTGCCGACGACGGCGATGTGTGCGTAGACGGGTTTCATGGCCGGAATTATCGCCGGGCCTCTGGCGTGTCAGGAGTCGCCTGCCGGACTGCTCCGCACCTCATCCTCTGCCAGACTCCAGGGTGAGCATCGACCCACAACCCACTGAGGTGACACCATGACCCTGAAGCTTTGCGGATTCTCTGCCAGCAATTACTACAACAAGATCAAGCTGCAATTGATGGAAAAGGACGTCCCTTTTGTAGAGGAGCTGGTCTGGACCGGCCATGCCGAAGGCCTGCTGGTGGATCGCTCTCCGATGGGCAAGGTGCCCTTCCTGGACACGCCGCAGGGCCCGATTTCCGAGTCCGGTGCCTGTGCCGAGTACATCGAGGCGGCCTGTCCGCAAAAACCGTTGCTGCCGGCCGACCCCTATGCCGCGGCCAAGGTACGCGAGATCATCCTCTACAGTGAACTGCATCTCGAACTGGTGGCGCGCAATCTCTACCCCGAGGCTTTCTTCGGCGGCAAGGTGTCGGATAACGTGAAGGAGCGTACCCGCAAGCTGCTGGAGCGTGGTGCGCACGGTTTCGCCAAGCTGGTGAAGTTCTCGCCCTTCGTGGCCGGGTCGGAGTTCACCCTGGCCGATTGCGCTGCCGTGGCGCACCTGCCCCTGGTGTCGAGCGCCAGCCGGATCATCTATGGCGACGATGTGCTGGCGGGCCTGCCCGTGCGCGAGTACGTCAAGATGATGGGCGAGCGACCGACCCTGCAGAAGGTCAATGCCGATCGCAAGAGCAGCACCGAGCAGATGCTGGCGCTGCGTGCGAAAAAGCCGGCCTGAGCCGGGGACCGCTCAGCGCCGTACTTTCAGCGCGTCCGGGTTGGCGATGTTGCTCGGCTTGCCCTGGATGAAGTTCACGACGTTGTCGAAGGCGGTGCCGAAGTAGAGCTCGTAGCTCTCCTGCTCGACATAACCGATGTGCGGCGTGCAGATGCAGTTTTCCAGGCGCAGCAGGGCGTGGCCCTGCAGGATGGGTTCGGACTCGAAGACGTCGATCGCTGCCATGCCGGGGCGGCCGTGGTTGAGCGCGCTGATCAGGGCATCGGGTTCGACCAGCTCGGCGCGTGAGGTGTTGACTAGCAATGAAGTGGGTTTCATCTGTGCCAGATCGGCGGCTGTGACGATGCCGCGCGTGGCTTCGTTCAGTCGCAGGTGCAGGCTGATCACGTCGCTTTGCTGGAAGAATTCCTCGCGGCTGCCAGCGGCCTCGTAGCCGTCCTGCACGGCTTTTTCCCGCGAGGGCTCACGGCCCCAGACCAGCACACGCATGCCGAAGGCACGGCCATAACCGGCCACCATCTGCCCGATCTTGCCGTAGCCCCACAGCCCCAGGGTCTTGCCGCGCAGCACCGTGCCCAGTCCGAAGTTGGCTGGCATGGCGGCGGACTTCAGGCCGGATTGCTGCCAGACCCCGTGCTTGAGATTGCCGATGTATTGCGGCAGGCGACGCATGGCGGCCATGATGAGCGCCCAGGTCAGTTCGGCCGGGGCGACCGGTGAGCCACTTCCCTCGGCGACCGCGATGCCGCGCTCGGTGCACGCTTCGATGTCGATGTGATTGCCCATGCGGCCGGTCTGGGAGATGAGCTTGAGACGCGGCAGCTTTTCCAGCAGCTGGCGGGTGATGGGCGTTCGCTCCCGGATCAGCACCAGCACGTCGGCATCGCGCAATCGGACCGAAAGCTGGCCCAGTCCCTTGACGGTATTGGTATAGACCTTGGGAGGGTATTCGGCCAGTTTGTTGGCGCAGGCTAGCTTGCGTACGACGTCCTGGTAGTCGTCCAGAATCACGATGTTCATGCCGCTATTGTGCCTCGGCCTCGCATGCGGATTAACCCGTAGACGGGGCCGCGCCGCGCCGCAACGCGGCTCAGGAGCGGGCGGCTTCGCAGGCGGCCAGACGATCGAGTTCGGCGCAGACGTCGGCCATGCGGCCGGAGATCACCATGCGGCCCACCTGCGAGCGGGGCTGGCCGGCTTCCATGACGCGCACCACACGCAGCGGACGCTGTATCGGGCGGCTGCGCACGGTGGCCAGGGCCGGGCTGCGAACGGATGGCAGGACCGGTTCCGTCATGGCAGGACGCCGTGGCGCCGCGGGCGCCAGCCAGCGCAGCAGGCCTTGCAGGGGAGTCCAGAGGGCGTAGGCGGTATTCATCGTTGACCTTTCGGGGGCAGACGCAGCGCGTTCACATGAGCATGGTGTTGCGGATCAGGCCGACGGCCAGGCCTTCGATTTCGAAGGGGTCGCCCGGCTCGACCACGATGGTCTGGTAGTCGGGGTTTTCCGGCAGCAATTCGATCAGGTGCTTGTTGCGACGAAAGCGCTTGACCGTGACTTCCTCGCCCAGGCGCGCCACCACGATCTGGCCGTTCTTGGCGTCCTTGGTGGATTGCACGGCCAGCAGGTCGCCGTCCATGATGCCGGCGTCGCGCATGGACATGCCGCGCACCTTGAGCAGGTAATCGGGCTTGCGCTGGAACAGGGAACTTTCGACGTAATAGGTCTGGTCCACGTGTTCCTGCGCGAGAATGGGCGAGCCAGCGGCCACGCGCCCGATCAGGGGCAGGGCGATCTGGGACAGATCCGGCATGGGCAGGGAGAATTGCTTGATGCGCGATTCGTTGATGGAGCGCAGCGCATCGCCTTGCAGGCGGATGCCGCGCGAGGTGCCGCTGACCAGTTCGATCACGCCCTTGCGTGCCAGGGCCTGCAGATGCTCTTCGGCGGCATTGGCCGACTTGAAACCGAGTTCTGTCGCAATCTCGGCGCGGGTGGGCGGGGCGCCGGTGCGCGCGATGGCGCTCTGGATCAGGTCCAGAATCTGCTGCTGGCGGGCGGTCAGCTTGATCGGGTACTGCGGCAGGTCCATGGTGGTGACTCCTGTGGGCGGGATGAAGACAAGGTACTGTCTCGATATCCAGTAACTGTATTTTTAACCAGTTTTCAGGGAATTGCAAGTGGGCGTGGAAAAAATCGTGGTTTTGGGCACCGGCGGCACCATTGCCGGCCTGGCGGCCAGCGCCGCCGACAGCCGTGACTACGTGGCCGCGCAGAAGCCGGTCCATGACCTGCTGGCCGGTTTGCCGGCTCCACCCGGCTTCGAGCTGCTGAGCGAACAGGTGGCCCAGATCGACAGCAAGGACATGGATCTGGCCGTGTGGCAAACGCTGCTGCAGCGTTGTGTGCACTGGCTGGCGCAGGCCGATGTGCAAGGCCTGGTGATCACCCACGGCACCGATACGCTGGAGGAGACGGCCTTTCTGCTGCAGGCCGTGCTGGCACCCCGCAAGCCCGTGGTGCTGACCTGCGCCATGCGCCCGGCCAACGCAGCGGACGCCGATGGTCCGCAGAACCTGCGCGATGCCCTGGCGGTGGCCGCCACGGTGGGAGCGCAGGGTGTGCTGGCGGTTTGCGCCGGCCGCATCCTCGGTGCGCAGGATGTGCAGAAGGTCCACAGTTCGCGGATCGATGCCTTCAGCGCGGGTGAAGCCGGCGATCTCGGGCGGGTGCAGCAGGGGCGTGTGGACCGCTGGCGTGACTGGCCTGAGTCGCGGGTGCCGCAGGATAGGCTGCTGGACGTCCTGTTGATGGCGCCGGCGCTGCCGCGGGTCGAGATCGTGCTCAGCCATGCCGCGGCCTGTGGCGCCACGGTGGATGCGCTGGTGGATCCGGCCGTCGCCACGCGTTATGGGGCCCCGCCGGTGCGTGGCCTGGTGCTGGCTGGCACCGGGGGCGGCACCGTGCATCACGAACTGGAAGTCGCCTTGCGGCGCGCGCAGGCGGCCGGTGTGCGCGTGCTGCGCAGCACACGCTGCGTCGATGGTTTTCTGCAGCCCAGGTCTGGCGACGAATTCCCAGTGGGAGCAGGCCTGAGCCCCGTCAAGGCGCGCCTGGCGCTGATGCTGGAACTCTTGCATTGAAGGACGGGGCGACGGCATGTTGAGTTCCTTGCAATCCAGTGCCTGGGCCTACCCGGCCCTCGAAGTCGTGCACCTGAGCGGCATCGCCTTGCTGATCGGCAATCTCGTGCTGCTGGAGCTGCGGGTTTTCGGCCTTGGGGCTGCGCTGCCAGTGCGCGAGCTGGCCCGCCTGAGCCTAAGCCTGGCCCTGGCAGGTTTCAGCCTGGCCGCGGCGTCGGGCCTGCTGATGTTTGCCAGCCAGCCGGTCGAACTGCTGGCCAACCGCGCTTTCACCCTCAAGATGCTGCTGTTATTGGCGGCGGCGTGTAATGCAGGCTGGTTCCATGGACGTGGCTCCCTGCACAAGCTCGACACCCTGGCGCGCGTGCAGATGCTGCTTTCCACCCTGATCTGGCTGGCCGTGCTGGTCTGTGGCCGCTGGATTGCCTACCTCTGAGACCACCGGAGTCACGCATGAAACGACGTACCGCCATCAGTCTTGCCTTGCTGCCCGGCCTACTGCCGCTGGCGCAGGCCCACCATGGCTGGAGCAGCTTCGACCAGGAACGGCCTCTCTTCCTGCAGGGGCGTGTGCACAGCGTGCGCTGGCAGAACCCGCATGCCGAACTGGTGCTGGAGCTGCAGTCCCCGCTGACCCTGCCATCCGATCTAGCGCAGCGCGCCTTGCCGGCGCAGACCGCACCGGTCGATGGCAAGGCCCTGCTGGCCCGGGCCCAGCTGCCGCGTCGCAAGGACAGCCGCTGGGAGATTGAGCTGGCGCCGCTCACCCGCATGCAGGCCTGGAACGTGACGCCGCTCAAGGTGGGCGATGCGATGGGTGTGCTGGGCTTCACCTTCCACGACGAAAAGGGCGAGGCCATCCTGCGTGCCGAGTACCTGTTTGTGGGGACCCGCATCTACGGACTGCGTTCCAGTCCGGCCTGATGCAGAAATGACAACGCCCTGCAGCGCAGGGCGTTGGCGTGGCGCGCGGGCGTTTCAGCCGGCCAGGGACTGGAGGGCGCGCGCGGTAATCTCTTCCACGCTGCCCATGCCGCTGATGGCGCGGTATTTGGGCGCGGCAGCCGGATCCTTTTGGGCCCAACTGCTGTAGTAGTCGACCAGCGGACGGGTCTGGGCGCTGTAGACGTCCAGGCGCTTCTTGACGGTCTCTTCCTTGTCATCGTCACGCTGCACCAGCGGCTCGCCGGTCACGTCGTCCTGCCCGGCCACCTTGGGCGGGTTGAACTTGACGTGGTAAGTGCGGCCCGAGGCCGGGTGCGAGCGGCGGCCGCTCATGCGCTCGATGATGGCCTCGAAAGGCACGTCGATTTCCAGCACATAGTCCAGCTTCACGCCGGCGGCTTTCATGGCATCGGCTTGAGGGATGGTGCGCGGAAAACCGTCGAACAGGAATCCTTTGGCGCAGTCCGGCTGTGCGATGCGCTCCTTGACCAGGTTGATGATCAGGTCGTCACTGACCAGGGCGCCCGATTCCATCACGGCCTTGGCCTGCAGGCCCAGCGGCGTGCCAGCCTTCACGGCCGCGCGCAGCATGTCGCCGGTGGAGATTTGCGGGATGCCGAATTTCTGGCAGATAAAGGCGGCTTGCGTGCCCTTGCCGGCGCCGGGTGCGCCCAACAGGATCAGTCTCATGGATACCCTCGGATGTTTTGCTGTTCTTAGCCAGCGACAGCACCATGGCGGTGCATGTCAGCTGCATGACTGAGGCGAGGATAGCACGCCGTAACCGGGATGAAACTTACAGCCCCAGGGGCTATTGGCCGCACTTGGCGTACCTCACGCCGCAAAAAGCCGACGCACGCGCGCCAGATCTTCGGGGGTGTCCACGCCCGCGCCCGGGGCCTGCTGCGTCACGTGCACGGCGATGCGGTGGCCGTGCCACATGGCGCGCAGCTGTTCCAGGGCCTCGGTCACCTCAATCGGCGCCTGCGCCAGTTTCGGGAACTGGCGCAGGAAGCCGGCGCGGTAGCCATAGATGCCGATGTGGCGCAGTGGCGCCGGATCCGGGAGTGTCTTGACCCCCTGGGCAAAACCGTCGCGCCACCAGGCGATGGGCGCACGGCTGAAGTACAGGGCCAGGTCGCGCGCGTCCAGTACCACCTTGACCACGTTGGGGTTCACGAAGTCGGCCACCTCATGGATGGGATGGGCGGCGGTGCTCATGCTGGCCTCGGGGCGCTCGCGCAGCAGCTCGGCCACGGCCGAGACCAGCGCAGGGTCGATCAGCGGCTCATCGCCCTGGACATTGACCACCAGCGCCTCATCGGGCAGGTGCAGCAGGTCACAGGCTTCAGCCAGGCGGTCGCTGCCGCTGGGGTGATCAACCCGTGTCAGCACCACCTCGACGCCATGCAACTGGCAGGCCTGCACGATCTCGGGGCTGTCGCCTGCCACCACCACACGGGTGCCGGCACCCAGGCCGCTGCTGACGCGCTGGGCCACACGCACGATCATGGGCAGGCCGGCGATATCGGCCAGGGGTTTGTTGGGCAGGCGGGTCGAGGCCAGCCGCGCCGGAATCAGGACGGTGAGACTCATGGATTTAAAGCCCGAGTTCTTCGTCGCTCAGCGTGCGCGCCTCGTTTTCCAGCAGCACCGGGATGCCGTCGCGGATGGGGTAGGCCAGGCGGGCGCTTCGGGAAGTCAGTTCCTGCTTTTCGCGGTCGTATTCCAGCGGGCCCTTGGTCACGGGGCAGACCAGCAGTTCAAGGAGTCGGGTGTCCATGGGGCGATGATAGCTGCGCCTCGTCCAGCAGGCGGTCCAGCGCGGCGAAAAAGGCAGGCTCCGGCGCAAAGTTCAGCGGCACGGCCAGCGCGTCGGGATGGTGGGCCCAGAGCTTGAGCGCATCCTTCTCGGTGCACAGCAGGGTGTAGTCGCGTTCCAGCGGGCGCTGCCAGCTGGCGTAGTCGTCATGGTCGGGCCGCGCCACCGTGAGGGTCAGCGGCAGGCCCAGCGCCTGTAGCATGTCGAAGAAGGCCTGGGGCCGCGCCGTGCCGGCAACGGCCAGCAGCGGCCGGCCGTCCTGCGCCAGGGCGACCAGGTCCACCCGGCTCCCATCACTGCGCACTGCCTGGGCGGCCAGCCCGCGGCGCGCGGTGTAGCCGGTGAAGGCAGGACGGTTGCCGGTGTGCAGCACCAGGTCCACATAACGCGGCCAGGGTTCGCGCAGGGGGCCGGCCGGCATCAGGAAACCGTTGCCTACGCCCCGGTCGTCGAAGACGCAGATCTCGATGTCGCGTGCCAGGGCGTAGTGCTGCAAGCCGTCGTCGCTGACCAGCACATCGGTTTGCGGGTAGGCCTGCAGCAGGGCATGCGCGGCTTCGATGCGGCGCCTGGCCACGAAGACCGGCACGCCGGTGTTGCGCCGGATCAGGGCCGGTTCGTCACCGACGTCGTGCACGGGGCTGTCACCCCGCACCTCGCGGCAGTCCTGCGTACGGCGGCCGTAACCGCGCGAGACCACGCCGGGGTGCAGGCCGCGTGCCTGCAGGTGCTTGACGAGGGCCATCACCACCGGCGTCTTGCCGGCGCCTCCGGCCACCACATTGCCGACCACGATCACGGGCACCGGCAGCACGTGCCGGCGCAGCAGGCCGCTGAGGAACAGGCCCTGGCGCAGGCGTACCAGCAGACCCATGAGCAGGGAGAGGGGCCACAGGCTCCAGGCCAGCGGACCGCGCCGCTGCCAGTTGTCGGTGAGCTTGCGCTGCCAGGCGGGAGGGGAGGGGCTGGCCATGGGCTCAGCGCCCGCCCGCCTGCGCCGAGGACTGGGTGGCGAAGGTGATCTGCGTCAGGCCGGCGCGGCGTGCCGCTTCCATCACCGTGACCACCGACTGGTGGCGCGCACTGGCGTCGGCGCTGATGATGACCACGGTGTCCTTGCCGGCCTTGGCCGCCTGCAGCAGGGCTGCGACGACGGCTTCCACGCTGCGGCCCTCGATGGCCGCGCGGTTCACCGCGTAGTTGCCCTCGCTGCTGATGGCGACGATGACTTCCCTGGGGTAGTCGCGCTGGGCATCAGCATCGGCCACCGGCAGGCGCAGTTGCATCTCGGTGAATTTGCTGTAGGTGGTCGACAGCATCAGGAAGATCAGGATCACCAGCAGCACGTCGATGAAGGCGATCAGGTTGATCTCCGGTTCCTCGCGGGCGGGGCGGCGGAAGTGCAGTCTCATGACGGGGTGCGCAGCGTGGCCAGGTGTTGCAGCAGCCGTTCACCGGCCAGCTCCAGCGTCAGCAGGTACTCATCGACGCGGGCGCGGAAATAACGCCAGAAGATCAGGGACGGGATGGCGATGATCAGGCCGAAGGCGGTGTTGTACAGCGCAATCGAGATGCCGTGTGCCAGCTGGGCCGGGTTGCCGCCGCCGGTGCCGCCTGCGGGGGTTTGCGAGCCGAAGATCTCGATCATGCCGACCACGGTGCCAAACAGCCCCATGAGCGGTGCCACCGAGGCGATGGTGGCCAGGGCGCTGAGGTAGCGCTCCAGCCGGTGGGTCACGAGGCGGCCGCTGCTTTCCAGGGCGTTGCGCAATTCCTCGTCACTGCTGGTCGGTTTGGCCTGCAAGGCGCGCAGGCCGCTGGCGAGCACTTCCCCCAGGGCCGAGTTTTTCTCCAGTTGGGCGATGACCTCAGGCGCGGGCAGCGCCGTGCTGGAGGCCTTCAGCACCTCGCCCAGCAGCTGGGGTGGCGCGACCTTGGCGGTCTTGAGGCTCAGGAAACGTTCGATGACCAGGGCCAGTCCGAGGATGGAACAGACGATCAGGGGCCAGATCGGCCAGCCAGCGGCTTGTATGATGGAAAACAAGGGAATCCTCCGCGCAAATGTGCCCGGTGATTATGACTGAGGCGCTTGCACGGTCGTCTTGTGGCGCGACCCATCCCCGCTTCCGCCGTCGGACCGGAGAGGGACTCAGGGTAGCCCACAGTTCATGTGGATAACTTTGTGCAGAACTGTTGCGTAGCTGCTCCAGCGCACGTATCCATGCGTGTTTGCGACAGATCGATGACAAAAAAGGCAGATAAAAATCCAATGAAATCAAAGACTTACACGGAAAAATCTCGCTTGGGGCTGATGACTGACCCCGGCCGTCAACGGACGGATCATTGTGGAGTAGTCCGCTTCGGCAAGCCCGGCGCAAGCCGCATGGTTGCTCATGACCGGGTTTGAGAACACCGCTGCCGCGCCGCGTATCTGGCCGGTTGGGGCTTTATGCCGCGCCATTGCTGATGCGCTGGAGGCCCGCTTCAATCCGGTGGCGGTGCGCGGCGAGATTTCGGGCTTCAACCGCGCGTCCAGCGGGCACTGTTACTTTGCGCTGAAGGATGAAAGCGGCCAGCTCCGCTGCGCCATGTTCCGCCGTGCCGCCGGCTTGCTGGACTTCACGCCGCGCGACGGGGAACTGGTGGAGGTGCGCGGGCGCCTGGCCGTCTACGAGCCGCGCGGTGACCTGCAACTGGTGGTCGAATCGATGTCGCGTGCTGGCCAGGGCGCCCTGTTCGAGCAGTTCCTCAGGCTCAAGGCCAGGCTGGAAGCGGAAGGGCTGTTCGATGCCGCACGCAAGCGCGAGCTGCCGGTCATGCCGCGCGCCATCGGCCTGGTGACCTCGCTGGGCGCGGCGGCCCTGCACGATGTGGTCACGGCCCTGCAGCGGCGGGTGCCGCACATCCCGGTCATCGTGGCGCCAGCGTCGGTGCAGGGGGCGGGGGCACCGGCCGAACTGGTGGGTGCCCTGCAGCAACTCTACGGACTGGTGGGGCAGGGCGGTCTGGCGCCGGACGTCATCCTGCTGGTGCGCGGCGGTGGTTCCATGGAGGACCTGTGGGCTTTCAACGACGAGCGCCTGGCCCGCACCCTGGTGCAAAGCCCGGTGCCGGTGGTCAGTGGTGTCGGTCACGAAACCGATTTCACGATCGCCGATTTCGTGGCCGACTTGCGTGCCCCGACGCCCACGGCGGCGGCCGAGCTGGTGGCTGAAACCCGGGCGGTCTGGCTCGGCGCCCTGGCGCTGCTGCAGGATCGCCTGCAAGGCGCGCTGGAGCGGCAGCTGGACCGCCAGAGCCAGCGACTGGACCTGGCCGCAAACCGGCTGGGCCGGCCTTCCGGTCTGGTCACGCGACAGCGGATCGCCCTGGCGGCGCAGGGCCAGCGCCTGCACTACGCCGCCACCCATGCGCTGGTGCAGCGCCGGCGTGAGCTGCAGCAGGCCGGCAGCGCCTGGCCCCAGGCGGTGCAGCGCGGGCTGCAGACCCAGCAGCAGCGTCTGGAGCGGGCCGGTCGCCATTTGCAGTTGCTGGACCCCTCGCTCGTGCTGCAGCGTGGTTACGCCTGGCTCTCGGACGGGCAGGGGCGCACCATCACCCGCGTGGCCCAGACGCATACCGGGCAGGCCCTGCACGCCATCCTTGCCGATGGCAAGGTTGATCTGACCGTCTCACCCCGGCCGGAAAATTAATTCCTACAATCAAGGCTTTCACTCACAACAAACCACCGAGGACAACACCATGGAACACACCCTGCCCGCCCTGCCGTACGCCATTGATGCCCTGGCCCCGCACTACTCCAAGGAAACCCTGGAGTTCCACCATGGCAAGCACCACAACGCCTATGTGGTGAACCTGAACAACCTGCAAAAGGGCACCGAATTCGAAAGCATGGACCTGGAGTCCATCATCAAGAAGTCCAGCGGCGGCATCTACAACAACTCCGCCCAGATCTGGAACCACACCTTCTTCTGGAACTGCATGAAGCCCAACGGCGGCGGTGAGCCCACCGGCGCCCTGGCCACGGCCATCAACGCCAAATGGGGCAGCTACGCCGCCTTCCGCGAAGCCTTCGTCAAGTCGGCCGTGGGCAACTTCGGTTCCGGCTGGACCTGGCTGGTGAAGAAGGCCGACGGTTCCGTGGACATCGTCAACACCGGCGCCGCGGGTACGCCCCTGACCACCGCTGACAAGGCCCTGCTGACGGTGGACGTGTGGGAACACGCCTACTACATCGACTACCGCAACCTGCGTCAGAAGTTTGTCGAGACCTTCCTGGACAAGCTGGTGAACTGGGATTTCGCGGCCAAGAACTACGCCTGACCCCCGCGCCTTGCAGAAAAGGGCTCGAAGGCTGGACCTTCGGGCCCTTTTTGTTTGTGGTCGCGGTGCCCGGGCTGGCGGGCGCCGTTTCGCCGCTGGCGGCAAGTCATGTGTCTTTTATAAGACTTGGAGTGAAAATTTCTGGCTTTTTTTGATGGAAATTTTGCATGGCGGGATTTCGATTCAAAAATAGGGCGCGCGGGCTGAGCCCAGAAAGCAAAATCTCTCATCGTTGAATGACTGAAGCAGTTCAGGGTCAGCAAACGACCTGCGGAATCACGACTCGTATTTCTGGAGATAAGACATGAGCACTCAGCAACCCACCATCATCTACACCCTGACCGACGAGGCGCCGCTGCTGGCGACCAGTGCCTTTCTGCCCATCATCCGCACCTTCGCCGCGCCGGCCGGTGTCAACGTGGTCACCAGCGACATCTCGGTGGCGGCACGTGTGCTGGGCGCCTTCCCGGAATACCTGACCGAGGAACAGCGCGTGCCGGACAACCTGGCCGAGCTGGGCCGCCTGACCCTGCTGCCCGACACCAACATCATCAAGCTGCCCAACATCAGTGCCTCGGTGGCGCAGCTGGTGGCCTGCATCAAGGAACTGCAGTCCAAGGGTTACAAGATTCCCGACTATCCGGAAAATCCGAAGACCGAGGAAGAGAAGGCCCTGCGGGCCCGTTATGCCAAGTGCACGGGCAGCGCCGTCAACCCGGTGCTGCGTGAGGGCAACTCGGATCGCCGTGCGCCGGCGGCCGTGAAGAACTACGCGCGCAAGAACCCGCATTCCATGGCCGAGTGGAGCCAGGCTTCGCGCACCCACGTCTCGCACATGCACCATGGCGATTTCTACCATGGTGAAAAATCGATGACGCTGGACAAGGCGCGCGATGTGAAGATGGAGCTGATCACCAAGAGCGGCAAGGCCGTGGTGCTCAAGCCCAAGGTTTCCCTGCTGGCCGGCGAGATCATCGACAGCATGTTCATGAGCAAGAAGGCGCTGCTCGAGTTCTACGAAAAGGAGATCGAGGACGCGCACAAGACCGGCGTGATGTTCTCGCTGCACGTCAAGGCGACCATGATGAAGGTCTCGCACCCCATCGTGTTCGGCCACTGCGTGAAGATCTTCTACAAGGACGCCTTCGCCAAGCACGGCAAGCTGTTCGACGAACTGGGTGTGAACGTCAACAACGGCATGGTCGATCTCTACAACAAGATCGCCACGCTGCCGCAGTCCAAGCAGGACGAGATCAAGCGCGACCTGCACGCCTGCCATGAACATCGTCCCGAGCTGGCCATGGTGGATTCCGCCAAGGGCATCACCAACTTCCACTCGCCCAATGACGTGATCGTGGACGCCTCCATGCCGGCCATGATCCGCCAGGGCGGCAAGATGTGGGGCGCTGATGGCCGCCTCAAGGATGCCAAGGCTGTGATGCCCGAGAGCACCTTTGCGCGCATCTACCAAGAGATGATCAACTTCTGCAAATGGCACGGCAATTTCGACCCGCGCACCATGGGCACCGTGCCCAACGTGGGCCTGATGGCCCAGCAGGCCGAGGAATACGGCTCGCACGACAAGACCTTCGAAGTTTCTGAGGACGGTGTCGCCAACATCACGGACCTCGCCACCGGCGAGGTGCTGCTGTCGCAGAACGTGGAGGCCGGCGACATCTGGCGCATGTGCCAGGTGAAGGACGCCGCGATCCGCGACTGGGTCAAGCTGGCGGTCACCCGTGCCCGCAATTCCGGCATGCCGGCCGTGTTCTGGCTCGATCCCTACCGCCCGCACGAAGCCGAGATGATCAAGAAGGTGAAAACCTATCTCAAGGATCACGACACCAGCGGCCTGGACATCCAGATCATGTCGCAGGTGCGCGCCATGCGCTACACGCTGGAGCGTGTGGTCCGCGGCCTGGACACCATCTCGGTCACCGGCAACATCCTGCGCGACTACCTGACCGACCTGTTCCCCATCATGGAGCTGGGCACCAGCGCCAAGATGCTGTCTATCGTGCCGCTGATGGCGGGTGGCGGCATGTACGAAACCGGTGCCGGCGGCTCCGCCCCCAAGCACGTGCAGCAGCTGGTGGAGGAGAACCACCTGCGCTGGGATTCGCTGGGCGAGTTTCTGGCGCTGGCCGTGTCGCTGGAGGAACTGGGTATCAAGACCGGCAACGCCAAGGCCAAGATCCTGGCCAGAACCCTGGATGCCGCCACGGGCAAGCTGCTCGACAACAACAAGAATCCGTCGCCCAAGACCGGTCAGCTCGACAACCGCGGCAGCCAGTTCTACCTGGCCCTGTACTGGGCCCAGGAACTGGCGGCACAGAAGGACGACGCGGCCCTGGCGGCCCAGTTTGCCCCGCTTGCCCAGCAACTGGCGGAGAACGAGAAGGCCATCGTGGCCGAGCTTGCGGCCGTGCAGGGCAAGCCGGCCGATATCGGCGGCTACTACAGGCCGGATTTCGCCAAGCTCGACACCGTGATGCGGCCGAGCAAGACGCTGAACGCGGCGCTCGCTTCGGTCAAGGCCTGAAGCCCTACGCCAGGGTTAAAGACGAGCAGGTGACCCCGGCGGGTTCCGTCGGGGTCACCTTTGTTTGGCTGTCCTTCCTTACCGGCGCAGCTCGAAGGGCTGGCCCCCCAGCTTGCTGCCGGCCTTGATGCCCCGCTTGGCAAACCAGCCCTGGTTCATCTCCAGCACATAACGCACCGGCCTGGCCGAGCAGTGTGACTGCAGCGTCTGCGGCTTCATGTCGGCCAGGTTGACGATGGTGCCGTCGTCGGCCACGAAGGCGGCCGTCAGGGGCAGCAGGGTGTTTTTCATCCAGAAACACTGGCTGGACGGCTGCTCAAAGACGAAGAGCATGCCCTCGCTGGTGGGCATCTCGTTGCGGAACATGAGCCCGATGCTGCGCTGCTCGGGCGTCGTGGCAAGCTGGGCATTGATCAGATGCATGCCGGCCGAGAGCGTGATACGCGGCAGGTGCAACTGGGGTGTGTCTTGCGACCAGCCCATGGACGGCAAGGCCAGGACCAGGACAAACAGGCGGGCGAGCAGACGGTTCATGAGGCGTTGGTGTGAGTCACAGCTGAGGCATTGTCCGTCATTCCGCTCTGCGTGTTGACACCTCCTGAGGGGAGGTGCTGCCATGGCGGGCCGGGTTCGGGCCAGGTGATGGGATCCCCCGATGCGACGGCCCGGCGGGGCGGGCTGAACCGAGGTGCGATACCCTTGGAGCCACGCTGCGCCCGCTGCGATTTTTTTCATGTTCAGGGAGAAAACGTCTTGAAGATCGCACGGGTTGCCTCCAATTCAACCCCATGCGGGGCGCGCCTGACGCGCGCTCGATAGAATCAAGCCATGGCCACCAAACCCCCAGCCAAAGCGCCCGCCCCGCCCGTCCAGCAGCCCCGCCGGGACGAAGGCGGCTCGGTGGTGCTGGAGCGGCGGACCCAGAAGGTCAAGCCTCCCCAGATGTACCAGGTGGTGATGTTGAACGATGACTACACCCCCATGGAATTCGTGGTGGTCGTGATCCAGGAGTTTTTCAGCAAGGACCTGGAAACGGCCACCCAGATCATGCTCAAGATCCATCTGGACGGCAAAGGCGTGTGTGGCGTGTACACCAAGGACGTGGCCGCCACCAAGGTGGACCAGGTGCTCGACGCGGCGCACAAGGCGGGGCATCCGCTGCAGTGCGTAAGCGAGCCGGTAGAGTGAGTTGTTTGGAGTAGACGGGTAAAAGTTCTTTACTTTCACGGCTGGAACTGTTGGACAGTCAGGTGAATCGGATTACAGTAGGTTCGTAAGCAAGGCAAAAGGAAGTCACATGATTGCCCAGGAATTGGAAGTCAGCCTCCACATGGCGTTTGTCGAGGCGCGTCAGCAGCGCCATGAGTTCATCACGGTGGAGCATCTGCTGCTGGCCTTGCTCGACAACCCCAGTGCGGCCGAGGTGCTGCGCGCCTGCGCAGCCAATATTGATGACCTGCGCAAGTCGCTGGCCAACTTCATCAAGGACAACACCCCTCAGGTGGCAGGGACCGACGACGTCGACACCCAGCCCACACTGGGTTTCCAGCGGGTGATCCAGCGCGCCATCATGCACGTGCAGTCCACGGGCAGCGGCAAGAAGGAAGTTACCGGTGCCAACGTGCTGGTGGCCATCTTCGGCGAGAAGGATTCCCATGCCGTTTACTACCTGCACCAGCAGGGCGTGACGCGACTGGACGTCGTCAATTTCATTGCCCACGGCATCAAGAAGAGTGATCCGCCCGAAGCCGGCAAGTCCAGCGAGAGTTCGGGCGAAGCCGAGGAGGGGGCCGCCGCCGAGAAGGGCGACAGCAAGGCTTCCCCGCTGGAGCAGTACACCCTGAACCTGAACCAGGCCGCCAAGGAAGGCAAGATCGATCCCCTGATCGGCCGCGAGTACGAGGTTGAGCGCGTGATCCAGATCCTGTGCCGTCGCCGCAAGAACAATCCCTTGCTGGTCGGCGAAGCCGGTGTCGGCAAAACGGCCATTGCCGAAGGCCTGGCCTGGCGCATCGTCCAGAAGGACGTGCCCGAGATCCTGGCCGAGGGCAATGTCTATTCGCTGGACATGGGGGCACTTCTGGCGGGCACCAAGTACCGTGGTGACTTCGAGCAGCGTCTCAAAGGTGTGCTCAAGTCCCTCAAGGACAAGCCCAACGCCATCCTCTTCATCGACGAGATCCACACCCTGATCGGGGCTGGTGCCGCCTCTGGCGGCACGCTGGACGCGTCCAATCTGCTCAAGCCGGCACTCTCCAGCGGCCAGCTCAAGTGCATCGGTGCGACCACCTTCACCGAGTACCGCGGCATTTTCGAGAAGGACGCTGCGCTGTCGCGCCGTTTCCAGAAGGTTGACGTGGTGGAGCCCACCGTGAGCGAGACCATCGATATCCTCAAGGGCCTGAAGTCTCGCTTCGAGGAGCATCACAACGTCAAGTACGCCAATGCGGCGCTGCAGGCCGCGGCCGAGCTGTCGGCCAAGTACATCAACGACCGCCATCTGCCCGACAAGGCCATCGATGTGATCGACGAGGCCGGTGCCGCCCAGCGCATCCTGGCGCCGTCCAAGCGCAAGAAGACCATTGGCAAGACCGAGGTCGAGGAAATCGTGGCCAAGATCGCCCGCATCCCCCCGGCCAACGTCTCCAACGACGACCGCAGCAAGCTGCAGACCATCGAGCGCGACCTCAAGAGCGTGGTGTTCGGCCAGGACAAGGCGCTCGAAGTGCTGGCTGCGGCCGTCAAGATGGCGCGCTCCGGCCTGGGCCGTGCCGACAAGCCGATCGGCTCTTTCCTGTTCAGCGGCCCCACCGGTGTGGGCAAGACCGAGGCGGCCAAGCAGCTGGCCTACATCATGGGTATCGAGCTGATCCGCTTCGACATGTCGGAGTACATGGAGCGCCACGCCGTGAGCCGCCTGATCGGTGCGCCTCCGGGTTATGTCGGTTTCGACCAGGGCGGCCTGCTGACCGAGGCCGTCACCAAGAAGCCGCATGCCGTGCTGCTGCTCGACGAGATCGAAAAAGCGCATCCGGACATCTTCAACGTGCTGCTGCAGGTCATGGACCATGGCACGCTGACCGACAACAACGGGCGCAAGGCCGACTTCCGCAACATCATCATCATCATGACGACGAACGCGGGCGCCGAGACTATGAACAAGTCGACCATCGGCTTCACCAACCCGCGCCAGGCGGGCGACGAGATGGGCGACATCAAGCGCCTGTTCACACCGGAGTTCCGCAACCGCCTGGACGCCATGGTCAGCTTCAAGGCACTGGACGAGAACATCATCCTGCGGGTGGTCGACAAGTTCCTGCTGCAGCTCGAGACCCAATTGGCCGAGAAGAAGGTGGACGTCACCTTCACCGACAAGCTGCGCAAGCACCTCGCCAAGAAGGGTTTCGATCCGTTGATGGGCGCACGCCCGATGCAGCGCCTGATCCAGGACACGATCCGCCGTGCGCTGGCTGACGAACTGCTCTTTGGTCGCCTGACCGAAGGTGGTCGCCTGACGGTGGACCTGGACGACAAGGACGAGAGCAAGACCGAAGTCCTGCTGGACATCCAGCCCCTGCCCAAGAAGGAAGGCAAGGCCAAGCCTGAAGAGGCCACGGCCGACTGACCGTTAGTCACCCAAAGAAAAAGCCGGCCCGGGGCCGGCTTTTTCATGTGTGCGGGACGATCAACGGAAGCCCGCGCGGTCCAGCATCTGCTGCACCTTGACCGAATTCTTGCCAACCACGCTGATCGGGATGGTTTCGCTCTTGAAGCTGTTGCCCCCCATGGCCTGCAGGGCCGGGTTGTCCAGCTTCACACCCCTGGCGGTCGGCCATTCGTTGTTGCCGTTGGCAAAATGCTCCTGCGCCTGTGCGCTGGCCAGGTATTCCAGAAACTTCACCGCGTTGGCCTGGTTCTTGGCATGCTTGGCCACGGCGCCGCCGGCGATGTTCACGTGCGTGCCCCAGCTGGACTGGTTGGGGAAGACCACGCCGACGCGCTCGACCACGGCCTGGTCTTCTGGCTTGCTGGAGCGCATCAGTCGTGCCAGGTAATAGGTGTTGGTGACGGCCACGGCGCATTCGCCCGAGGCCACCGCGCGGATCTGGTCCGTGTCTCCGCCCTTGGGCGCGCGTGCCATGTTGTCCACCATACCCTTGAGCCAGGTTTCGGTCTGTGCTTCGCCCAGGTGTTCGTAGACCGAACCAAAGAGCGAGAGGTTGTAGGGATGCGAGCCGGAGCGTATGCAGAGGCGGCCCTTGTTCCTGGCGTCCCCCAGTTCCTCGTAGGTGTCGACGTCTTCGCGCGTGACCTTGACCTTGTCGTACACGATCACACGGGCGCGTGTCGAGAAGCCGTACCAGGCCGAGGCCCCCTCGGCATTGGCCGCACCGCGCAACTGGGCCGGGATGGCGGCGTCCAGGGCGGCCGACTTCACTGGCAGGAACAGGCCTTCGGTTTCACCACGCCACAGGCGGGCGGCATCGACCAGCAGAATCACGTCGGCCGGGGAGGCGGCCCCTTCGGCGCGCAGGCGCGCCAGAATGCCGGCATCATCGGCGTCCACGCGCTGGATGCGGATGCCGGTGTTGCGGCTGAACTGGCTGTAGAGGGCCTCGTCGCTCGGGTAATGGCGGGCCGAGTAGATGTTGACGACCTGCTCCTGGGCCAGGGCCGGGGAGCCAGTCAGCAGGGCGAAGACAGAGAGGGTGAAAATTCGTTTGAACATGATGTCTTGGGCTTGGAGCAAAATTCGGAACCTAGATGATATACAAAATGCAAATCATTCTCAATAACTTAATTAAACTAAAGGGATATTGGGGCCGGTCCCTGCTGTGGCCGGTCCTGTGCTTCGTGCTGGCAGGCTGCGCCCTTGCGCCGCCGGCACCGGGGCCTGACCCGTCCGCGCCAGTCGAACTCCAGCGTGCTCCGCGTGTCGGCCTGGCCCTTGGGGGCGGGGCGGCGCGCGGCTTTGCCCATGTGGGCGTGATCCAGGTGCTGGAGGAGGCCGGTATCCAGCCCGATCTGGTGGCGGGTACCTCGGCTGGCAGCATGGTGGCGGCGCTCTACGCGAGCGGACGCAATGGCAGCCAGTTGCAACGCATCGCCGAGACCATGGACGAGGCCACCTTCACCGACTGGACACTGCCGCTGTTCAGCCGTGGCATGTTGCGCGGGGACGCCCTGGCCCGCTACGTTTACCAGCAGGTGGGGGGCCGCCGCATCGAGGATCTCCCCATGCCGCTGGGCATCCTTGCGACCGATCTGCAAAGCGGTCAGGGGGTGCTTTTCGAACGCGGCGACATTGCCACGGCGGTGCGGGCATCGAGCGCCGTACCCGGCCTGTTCCAGCCGGTGAGCATCACCGGACGGGAGTATGTCGATGGCGGCCTGGTGGCGCCAGTACCGGTGCGCCAGGCCCGCCAGATGGGCGCGGAACTGGTGATTGCCGTGGATATCTCGCAGCAGCCCGAGGCCAATGCGCCCGGTGATGTGTTCCAGATCCTGTTGCAGACCTTCAGCATCATGAGCAAGAGCATCAACAGCCTGGAACTGCTCGGCAGCAATCTGGTGGTGGTGCGTCCGGCGCTCAATGGCGTTTCGGGTGCTGACTTCGCCGCGCGCAACCGCGCCATCCAGGCCGGACGGGCGGCTATGCAGCAGGCCCTGCCGCAACTGCGCCAGGCCATCGAGGCTGGAATGCGCCCTGTGAAATAAAAAAAAGCCCCGTCAGGGACGGGGCTTTGAAGGGATCCCTGAACCTGATGGTTACGAAAGGACCCGAGGAGACAAGCAGCTGAAAAACAAAAAAATTTCTGTTTCTCGATGAGTGAATTATGTCAGGGTTTTCCCTTGTTGTGAAGAAGGGGCGAGAAAATCTGTTGATTCAGCTTTGCCCCGCCCTGAGGATCAGCGCTTTTTGGTGCTGGTCTTGGTGGCTTCGACGGCCGTGGCGGTCGCTGCCTTGAAGTTGGACTCTGCCAGGGCGGCGGCCTGCTTGGCCGATTTCTGGGCGGTTTCCAGCACGTTGTGGGCGGCAGACATGGCGCTCTTCATCAGGGCGACGGCGGTTTCGGAACCAGCCGGGGCGTTCTGGGCCGTGCTGTCGATCACGTCCAGAAACTTCTTCTGGGCTTCGGCGATCTGGGCTTCGAAGGTCTTGCCGAATTCGGCGGTGGTCACCGTGGCGATGTCATAGATTTCACGGCTGTAGCTGGCGGCCTTCTCGCTCAGGGGCTGCAGCAGGCCGGATTGCAGGGCCAGCGCTTCTTGCGGGTCCTTGGCATTCAGCACGGTCTGGGCCTGGCTGGCGGACTCGGCCAGCAGGGCGCGGGAGGCGGCCAGATTCAGTTCAACCAGCTTTTCCACGCCCTCGAAGGCTTTGCCGGTCAGACCAAACAGGGTTTCAACGTTGGCCTTGTTGGCGGCCATGATTTGTTCAACGGTCAGCATAGAAAACTCCTTGAGGGATGGGTTGATTGAGAACCATGTTTGCTGCATTGCAGCATGAGACCAATTTTAGGGCCCCCCATCCCGAATGCAAGAGGTTTTTGCTGCTTTGCAGCAATCTAGGCCTGACACCCTAGAAACCCGGCGGCGCCGGGTGGTGCCATGGCGGCAGGGGCAGCGCCCGAAAAGCCGAGGCCGGGGGCTGGCAAAATCAGGTTCAGCATGAACAAGCCCACCGAGAAACCACGGCCGCTTCCGCGCAGCGCCTACCGGGTGTTTCGCCCCATCACGACGCGCTGGATGGACAACGACGTGTACGGCCACGTCAACAACGTCGTCTACTACAGCTGGTTTGACACCGCCGTCAACGCCTGGCTGATCGAGCAGGGCGTGCTGGACATCCACAGTGGCGCCACCATCGGCCTGGTGATCGAGACCCAATGCAACTACTTTGCCTCGCTGGCTTTCCCCCAGACGGTGGAGGCCGGCATACGCGTGGCGCGGCTGGGTCATTCCAGTGTGCGTTACGAGGTCGGTCTGTATGCCCAGGGCGAGGAATTCGCGGCCGCGCAGGGGCATTTCGTGCATGTCTACGTGGACCGGTTGTCCCGCCGGCCGGCTCCCCTTGCGGCGCCCCTGCGGGCCGTGCTTGAAACCCTGATCTGAACGCCATGACCGTAGACGAAGCCATCCAGACGCGCATGTCCGTGCGTGCCTATACGCCGCAGGCCGTGGCGTCTGAAACCATCCAGGACATCCTGCAACTGGCCAGCCGCGCGCCCTCGGGCACCAACACCCAGCCCTGGAAGGTCTACGTGCTGCGGGGCGCCAGCCGCGACAGCCTGGTGCAGCAGGTGTGCGCGGCACACGATGCGCTGCGGGCCGATCCGGCGCTGGCCGCCGAGTACCGCGAGGCATACGATTACTACCCTGAGAAATGGGTCAGCCCCTACATCGACCGCCGGCGCGAGAATGGCTGGGGCCTCTACGGCCTGCTGGGCATCGGCAAGGGCGACAAGGACAGCATGCACGCCCAGCACCAGCGCAACTTCCGCTTTTTCGACGCGCCGGTGGGCCTGATGTTCACGCTGGATCGCGTCATGGGTCGCGGCTCGCTGGTGGACTACGGCATGTTCCTGCAGAACATCATGCTGGCGGCGCGTGCGCGCGGCCTGCACACCTGCCCGCAGGCGGCCTGGAACGGTTTTGCGAAGATCATCCTGCCGCACATCGGTGCGGGTCCCGACGAGATGCTGGTCTGCGGCATGGCGCTGGGGTATGCCGACGCGTCTGCCGTCGTCAACAGCTTTCATACGCCGCGTGTGCCGGCCGAACAATTCACCCACTGGCTGGAATAACAAGAGTCACGACAATGAAAAGATACCGTTGGGGCCTGGCCCTGGGATGGCTGGCCCTGTGCCCCGGCATGGCGATGGCGGCCGAATTCGACGGCAGCCAGCTCTCTGCCGTCTGGGGCGTGCCCTTTGCCGGCATCCTGCTGTCCATTGCCGTCATGCCGCTGCTGGCGCCGACCTTCTGGCACCATCATTTCGGCAAGGTGGCGGCGGCCTGGTCCCTGGCCTTCCTGCTGCCCTTTGCGCTGGCCTTTGGTTTTGGCACGGCGCTGGTGAACTTTGTCCACGCCCTGCTGGCCGAGTACATCCCCTTCATCATCCTGCTGACGGCGCTGTTCACGGTGGCCGGCGGCATCCATATCCGCGGCAACCTGCACGGCAGCCCGGGCCTGAACACGGCCATCCTGGCCATCGGGGCCGTGCTGGCCAGCTTCATGGGCACCACCGGGGCCTCGATGCTGATGATCCGCCCGCTGATCCGCGCCAACGACAACCGCAGGCACAAGGCGCATGTGGTGGTGTTTTTCATCTTCATCGTCTCCAACGCCGGCGGCTCGCTGACGCCGCTGGGTGACCCGCCCCTGTTCCTGGGTTTTCTCAAGGGGGTGGACTTCTTCTGGACCCTGAGTCACATCTTCCCGGAAACCCTGTTTCTGGTGGGCGTGCTGCTGGCACTGTTCTATGCCATGGACAGCTGGTACTACCACCGGCGCGAGGAGATCCTGCCGGTCGATCCCACGCCCGACAGCAAGCGCATCGGCTTCGAGGGGGCCAGCAACTTCTGGCTGCTGGGGGTCATCGTCGGCATGGTGCTGCTCAGCGGTTTCTGGAAGTCGGGCATCGTCTTCGACATCCTGGGCACCGAGGTCGGCCTGCCGGGGTTGGTGCGCGATGTCGGACTGCTCATCGTCACGCTGGTCTCGTTGAAGATCACGCCGCTGGATGCGCACGTCAACAACCAGTTCTCCTGGGCCCCGATGCAGGAGGTGGCCAAGCTGTTTGCCGGTATCTTCCTGACTATCATTCCCGTGATCGCCATGCTCAAGGCTGGCGTGAACGGCCCTTTCGGCGCCGTGGTGGCCGCAGTGACGCGCCTGGACGGCTCGCCCGATCCCGCCATGTACTTCTGGGCGGCCGGCGCCTTGAGTTCCTTCCTGGACAACGCGCCGACCTACCTGGTGTTCTTCAACACTGCGGGTGGCGACCCGGCGATCCTCATGACCACGCTGGCACCGACCCTGGCCGCCATCTCGGCGGGGGCGGTGTTCATGGGGGCCAACACCTACATCGGCAACGCGCCCAATCTGATGGTCAAGGCCATTGCCGAGGACCGCGGCGTGAAGATGCCGAGTTTCTTTGGTTACATGCTCTGGTCGGGCGCCATCCTGCTGCCCCTTTTCGTCGTCATGACCTTCATCTGGTTCCGTTAATTGAAAGCCCCTGCCATGATCAAACCCCGCATCCTCGTCACCCGTGCCGTCTTTCCAGAAACCATTGCGCACCTGTCGCAGCATTTCGACGTCGAGTCCAATCAGGCTGATGAGGCCTGGACCGGCGCCCAGCTGATCGAGAAGCTGCGCGACAAGGATGGCGCTTTCACCACGGGCAGCGTGCGCATCGACGCCGAGGTGCTGGCCGCCTGTCCGAAGCTCAGGATCTGCGCCAACATGGCGGTGGGTTACAACAACTTCGACATCGACGCCATGACGGCGCACGGTGTGCTGGGCACGAACACGCCCGACGTGCTGACCGAGACCACGGCCGACTTCGGCTTTGCCCTGATGATGGCCACGGCCCGCCGCATCACCGAGAGCGAGATCTACCTGCGCGAAGGCAAATGGACCAAATGGAGCTACGACATGTTCGCGGGCTCCGACATCCATGGCGCCACGCTGGGCATCCTGGGCATGGGGCGCATCGGCCAGGGTATTGCCCGCCGCGGGGCGCATGGCTTTGGCATGAATGTGATCTACCACAACCGCTCGCGTCTCGATGCGGCGACCGAAGCCGAATGCAAGGCGCGTTACGTTAGCAAGGAAGAGCTGTTGAAGACGGCGGACCACCTGGTGCTGGTGCTGCCCTACTCGACGGCCTCGCACCATGCCATCGGTGCGGCCGAACTGGCGCAGATGAAGCCCACCGCGACACTGGTCAACATCGCGCGCGGCGGCATCGTCGACGATGCGGCGCTGGCGCAGGCGCTGCGCGACAAGCGCATCGCCGCGGCCGGCCTGGACGTGTTCGAGGGCGAACCCAAGGTGCATCCGGATCTGCTAACCGTGCCCAACGTGGTGCTGACGCCGCACATCGCCAGCTCCAGCGTGCCGACGCGCAAGGCCATGGCCAAGCTGGCAGCCGACAACCTGATCGAGTTCTTCAGCAAGGGCAAGGGCCTCACGCCCCTGAACCCCCAGGTTCTGAAGGTCTGAGTCAGCCCTGGGCTGCCCTGGCCTTGCGGAACTGCAGGCCGGCCTGGCGCGTGACCTCGCCCAGCAACTGCTCGTTGGCTTGCACATCGCGCAGCCAGCGCGCGTCGTTGAGTCCGCGCTCGGCGCTGTTGCGCAGCAGCTCCAGTGCGGCACCCGAGCCCGGCGTGATGGCGTAGGGCTGCACCCGGTCCAGTGTGGCCAGGATGTGCTCCTTGAGCGGCAGGTGGGTGCCGCTGGCCGGGTCGACGTAGATCGCGTCGAGTCCGAAGCGACAGGCCTGGAAACGGTTGTAGGTGTAGACGAGGTAATCGTCCTCCACCGGTTCGAACGGAGCCTCCTTCAGGAACCAGGCGGCCAGCGCCTGCACGTAGCCGGCCAGGGCCGCGGCGCGCTCGATGGAGAGCGGGGTGTCGAAGACGCGGATCTCGATGGTGCCGTACTCCGGCTTGGGCCGGATGTCCCAGTAGAAGTCCTTCATGCTGCGGACCACCCCGGTGCGTGTCATCTTGTCGAAGTAGGCGTTGAAGTCGTCCCAGTTCAGCACGAAGGGTGCACGCCCCGACAGCGGGAAGGCGAACACCGAGTTCAGGCGCGCCGAATCAAAAGCGGTGTCGTGCCCCTGCACGTAGGGCGAGGAGGCCGAGAGCGCAATGAAGTGCGGGATGTAACGCGACATGCGGTGCAGCATGAGCAGGGCGCTGTCGGCGTCCGGGCAGCCCACGTGCACGTGCTGGCCGAAGATGGTGAACTGCTTGGACAGGTAACCGTAGAGCTCGGACAGCTGGCGGAAGCGCGGCTTGTCGTAGATGCGCCGCTCATGCCACTGCTGGAAGGGGTGGGTGCCGCCGCCGACCACGGCGATGTTGAGCTTGTCGGCACATTGCACCAGCGCATCGCGGATCTGGCCCAGTTCCTCCTGCACGTGGGAGGGCGAGTGGCAGATGCCGGTGGAGATCTCGATCATGCTCGAGGTCATCTCCGGCACCACGCTGCCGGGCAGCTTGCGCTTGGCCATCAGGCGCAGCATGTCGTCGGCATAGGGGGCGAGGTCATAGTCGTGGGTGTTCACGAGCTGCAGTTCCAGCTCCACGCCCAGCGTCAGGGCCTCGGAATGGTTGAAGGCTTCAAGCGGCATCGGTATTCTCTCCCTCGGGTTTGACGCGCCGGATGGCCGGCGGGCGTCCGGCTTCGCCGGCGCGCTGCAGGGCCAGCATGGCCATGAGCGCACCCAGCACTTCCATGAACAGGATCAGCGGCATGGCGATGGCGGCCACCGGCTGCCCGATGGCGGGTGCAAATTCGGCAAACTGCGAGACCAGCAGCAGGGCTACAGCCGACAGGGGCCACAAGGCTCCGGCCGTCCACAGGGCCTGCTTCGGGCTGGCGCCGCTGCCAAAACCCGCCAGGGCGATGGCGCCCAGTTTGGCCAGGGCGCGCGCCAGCACCAGTGCGGCGATCAGGCTCCAGGCTTCCCAGTTCCAGGGGGCCTGGGCGGCGGCCATGGAGACCAGCACGAACATCAGGATGGTCAGGATGGCCGAAGCCGTGCCGAACTGGCGCGGCCAGGACCAGGGGCGGGGGTGCAGGGTCTTGAGCAGGACGCCGGCCAGCAGTGCGGCCAGCGGTGCGGAGCCACCGAAGTGCGCGGCCAGGGCTGTGCCGGCGACGATCAGCGAGAGTTGCAGCACGGCGGTGTTCTCGCTGGTCGGACTCATGAGTTGCAGCGCCTTGCGCAGGGCGTAGGCCAGCAAGGCCCCCACCAGCACCGACGCCACCACCAGCAGGATCACCGGGTAGATGGCATCGGCGAGCGTGGCCTGCGAGCGACCCAGCAGGCGCGCCATGACACCCCCCAGCGCCAGCACGTAAAAGGTGTTGAGGGCCGCCAGGGTGATGACGCGGTCGGTCACCGGGCCGCTGGCGCGCAAATCGCTGGCCACCCGCATCAGCACGGTCGGCGAGGTGGCGACCATCAGCAGTGCCAGCGGGACATGCAGGGCGCCGTCCACACCGAACAGCTTCAGTACCCACCAGGCCGCCAGGTAGGTGGCCAGGGCTTCGCCCAGGCTCTGGGCCAGCAGCATGGGGTTGTGGCGCAACCAGCGCAGTGACAGCCGCCCACCGGCCTCGAACAGCACGATGGACAGGCCAAGCTCCACCATGAACTGCGCGATACCGTCCAGCGGCCAGCTGGCCGTGGTGTAGCCGGAGAAACCAGCCAGGGCGCCCACGGCCGAATAACCCAGCACCTTGGGCAGGCCCAGGTAACGCTGCAGCAGGTGGCCGGCGGCGGCGGCCAGGGCCAGCAGCAGGGCCCACTGCACGGTGGGCAGACCGGCCGAGGGTTTGATCCACTCGGACCAGTTGAGCATCAGATCGATCATCGTGTCTCCTAGACAGTAGGGGCCGCTCTTCGCCCGGCACAGGCAGGGCGGCGGCCCGGGATCAGAGCGAGGCCAGTGGCGACTTGGCGGCCGTGTGGTCCGCCTGCATCGCCCCCAGCAGCAGGTCGAGGTCGGCGTTCATGCGTTTGAGCACGCGTGGGGGCAGGGTCTGCAGGGCCTGGGGCAGCACACCGATGTAGTGCTGTCCCTGCAGGCGCTGCAGCACTTTCTCGCCGGCAGGCAGCAGGCTCAGGTGCAGTACGCGGGCGTCCTGGCCGCTGCGCGAGCCGCTGGCCAGCTTGCGGTCGACCAGGGTCTTGACCAGGTTGCTGGCGGTGGACTGGTGGATGTCCATGGCCTGCGCCAGTTCGCTGATGCGCAGCCCCGGGCGCTCACGCAGCAGGCTCAGGGCGCGCAGCTGCGCGGCACCGGTGCCCGTGATCTTCTCCACCCGGCTGAAATGCGTGCGCACGGTCGCAAAGATCTGCCGGAAACGCCGCAGGGATTCGACCGCCGGATCCTCGCGGGTCTCAGGCGCCGGCTTTTTCGTGCGGGGGCTGGCTGCCGCTTGAGCGGCGGGGGAACGGACGGCCTTCATGCCGCTGATTATATTTGTACAAATGTAATCACGGCTTTTGTCCCTGCGGGGTGCGGGCCTTCATGACCCCCTCGCATGAATCACAATAGCGGCCTGGAGGAAAACGGTGTGAACCCTGTTGTGGTGTGGGCCCTGCTGGCGCTGGGCGTCTTGAATCTGGTGCTGCTGCTGGCGCTCGTATTGCGACGCGAGGACACGAAGTCGGCGCAGGCTGGCGAGTTGCTGCGCGCCGAACTGCAGGCTGGCAGCGAAAGGCTGGCGCGCGACCTGCGCCAGGAGATCAGCGAGTCGGCCCGCAGCAGCCGGCTGGAGCTGACGCAGAACCTTGCCACCTTTCAGCAGACCCTGGTGCAGCAGGGGGCCGAGGCCACCCGCACGCAGAACACCCAGATCGATGCCTTCGGCCAGCAATTGGCCCTGTTGCAGAAGACCCTCTCCGACACGCTGACGCTGCAGCTGTCCAACCTGAGCGAATCGAACGCGCGGCGCATGTCCGAGGTGCGCGCCACGCTGGAGGCCCAGCTGGCCCAGCTGCAGCAGACCAATATCGCGAAGCTCGACGAGATGCGCGCGACGGTGGACGAGAAATTGCAGACCACCTTGCACGCGCGCCTGGGCGAGAGCTTCAAGCAGGTGGCCGAAAGGCTGGAGCAGGTGCACAAGGGCCTGGGCGAGATGCAGACCCTGGCCGCCGGCGTCGGCGACCTCAAGCACCTGCTGACCAACGTCAAGACGCGCGGCATGTTCGGCGAAGCCCAGCTGGCTGGCCTGCTGGAGCAGGTCTTTGTGCCCGACCAGTACGCCGCACAGATCGCCACGCGCCCGGGCAGCAAGAACGTGGTGGACTTCGCTATCAAGCTGCCGGGCAAGTCCGACGACGGCTCGCCGTTGTGGCTGCCCATCGATGCCAAGTTCCCGAACGAGGACTACGAGCGCCTGCTCGACGCGCAGCAGCGCGCCGACGGGCTGGCCGCAGAAGCCGCCGCCAAGGGGCTGGAGGCGCGTATCCGGCTCGAGGCCAAGTCGATAGCCGAGAAGTACATCGAACCGCCCTACACCACGGATTTCGCCATCCTCTTCCTGCCCACCGAAGGCCTGTACGCCGAAGTGCTGCGCCGGCCGGGCCTGATGGAGTCCCTGCAGCGTGAGCACCGCATCACGCTGGCGGGCCCCACCACGCTGCTGGCCATGCTCAGCTCGCTGCAGATGGGCTTTCGCACGCTGGCGCTGGAAAAACGCTCCAGCGAGGTCTGGCAGGTGCTGGGCGCGGTCAAGACCGAGTTCGGCAAGTTCGGCGATGTGCTGGCCAAGGTCAAGTCGCAGACCGAGACCGTGCTCAACACCCTGAACAGTGCCGAGACGCGCAGCCGCGCCATGGGGCGCGCGCTGCGCCAGGTCGAGGCCCTGCCGGAGGCGCAGGCGCAGGCCCTGCTGCCCGTCGACAAAGAGGCTGACGAAGGGTGACCGCAACAGCGAGGACGTCCCCTGGCCACCAGCTGGCGCGTCTGATTGCCGGCCACATCTGCCTGCACGCCTGCATGGCGGGCCTGCGCATGGCGGCACCCTTGCTGGCGCTCAAGCAGGGCTACAGCGCGATGGCGGTGGGCGTGCTGATGGCCCTGTTCGCCCTGACCCAGGTCTTCCTGGCCCTGCCCGCGGGACGGTATGCCGACCGCCATGGCCTGCGCCGGCCCATCGCCTTCAGCGTGATCGCCGCGACGGCGGGCACGGCGCTCGCCGCCCTGTTTCCCGTGTTTCCCATGCTTTGCCTGGCGGCGCTGCTCAGCGGCGGCGCCACCGGGGCGGCATCGATTGCGCTGCAGCGCCACGTGGGCAGCGCGGCGCGCGATGCCACCGAGCTCAAGCAGATGTTCAGCTGGCTGTCCATCGGGCCGGCCACCTCCAACTTCCTGGGCCCGCTGGCCGCCGGCCTGCTGATCGACCACGCCGGCGTCTGGTTGGGTGGCGAGGCGGGCGATCTGAACGGCTACCGCATCGCTTTCCTGCTGATGGCCTTGCTGCCGCTGCTGACCTGGTGGTGGGTGCGGCACACGCCGGACCTGCCATCGGCGGCCACACCTGCCGAGCAGGGCAAACGCCGGGCCTGGGACCTGCTGCGCGACCCCATGATGCGCCGCCTGCTGCTGGTGAACTGGTTCCTCTCGTCCTGCTGGGATGTGCACACTTTCGTGTTGCCGGTGCTGGGCCACGAGCGCGGCTACAGCGCCTCGACCATCGGCATGCTGCTGGGTTCGTTTGCGCTGGCGGCCACGCTGGTGCGCCTCGCCATGCCCTGGCTGGCCGAACATCTTCGTGAGTGGCTGGTCATCAGCGGCGCCATGCTGGCCACGGGCGTGCTGTTTGGCATCTACCCCTTCATGCCCAGTGCGCTGGGCATGGGCGTGTGTTCGGTGCTGCTGGGCCTGGTGCTGGGGTCGGTGCAGCCCATGATCATGAGCACCCTGCACCAGATTACCCCGGCCGACCGCCATGGCGAGGCCCTGGGCCTGCGCCTGATGTCGCTCAACGGCTCCAGCGTGGCCATGCCGCTGCTCTTCGGCAGCATCGGGGCCGTGGTGGGCGTGTCCATCGTATTCTGGGTAGTGGGCGCCGTGGTGGGCCTGGGCAGCCACACGGCCTGGAAGCTGAGGGCGCCTTCGTAGCCGCGCGCCATGTAAGCCTCGCCACCAAACGTGGCCGGCGACGCCTCAGGGTTTCAGGCCTCCAGCCGATAGAAGGACTGGATCGCCTCCCAGGCGGCTTCAGGGGTATCGACGAAGCTGAACAGCTTGGTGTCCGCGGGCGAGATCACGCCTTCTTCGATCAGCAGGTCGAAGTTGATCAGCCGTTTCCAGAAGCTGCTGCCATGGAGCACCACGGGCACCGGCTCGGACTTGCCGGTCTGCACCAGCGTGAGGATCTCGAACAGTTCATCGAGGGTACCGAAGCCGCCGGGAAAGGCCACCAGCGCCTTGGCTCGCATCATGAAGTGCATCTTGCGCAGCGCGAAGTAGTGGAACTTGAAACACAGGCTGGGCGAGATGTAAGGATTGCCCGACTGCTCGTGTGGCAGAGCGATATTCAGGCCCACGTTGAGCGCGCCGGCATCAAACGCGCCGCGGTTGGCCGCTTCCATGATGCCCGGTCCGCCGCCGGTGCAGATGTAGAGCCGTTCCTCCTGCGCCAGCCGGGCGCTGTGTTCGGCGACCAGGCGGCCGAACTGGCGGGCCTGGTCGTAGCGCAGGGCATTGCGCATGTCGCGTTCGGCGCCCTGCAGGGCCGCGGCGTCCCCGCTGGCGCGTGCAGCGTCCAGCCGGGCCTGCGCCGTCTCGGGTGAGGGAAAGCGTGCGCTGCCGAAGACCACGATGGTGTTGGTCACGCCCTGTTCCTGCTGTTCCAGGTCCGGTTTGAGCATCTCCAGCTGAAAGCGAATGCCGCGTGTTTCACGGCGCAGCAGGAATTCCGGGTCGGCAAAGGCAAGGCGGTAGGCATCGGCCTGCAGGGGAATGCCTGCGTCGGCGTGGGCCTTCAGATCGGCCCAGGCATCGGCCAGGGTGCGGTTGCTGAGATCGGGTGTGGTCTTCATGGAAGTCTTACTCGCTGGTGAGGGTGGCCGCCATGGCGCTGGCCATGCTCACGGCATTGCTGGGGTGGGCGATGCAGTCGGTGCTCCAGACCTGGCGGATACCGGCGTTCCAGAGCAGGGCTCCGGCATCGCCGGCAAAAAGGGCATGCGTGACCGCCACGTCGACCGAGGCCGCACCGGCGGCCAGCAGGCCGCGCGCGGCCTGAGCCAGGGTGTGGCCACTGCTGGCGACGTCGTCGAGCAGCACGATGGCACGGCCGCGTACGTCCAGCGCCGGCAGGGCGATCTCGACATGGCGGTCACCATGGCGCACCTTGTGGCAGACGGCGTGCGCGAAGCCATGGCGTACTGCGGCTTGCGCCACCCATTGCGCCGCCTCTTCGTCGGGGCCAACCAGCAGGGCGCCCGGGCGCTCCCGTGCGATCAGGTCGGCCAGCAGGGGGGCGCCGCTGAGCACCACGGTGCGTCGCACCGGCACGGCCTCTTCGAGCGTGGCCACGCGGTGCAGGTGCGGGTCCACGGTGATGACGGCATCGAACAGGTCGGCCAGGAAACGGCCCACGATACGCTGGCTCACGGCTTCGCCCGGCGTGAAAGCGATGTCCTGGCGCATATAGGCCAGGTAGGGCGCTACCAGGGTCAGTTGCGTGGCGCCCAGCGTGCGGGCCGTCTGCGCGGCGAGCAGCAACTCGACCAGCTTTTCATTGGGCTGGGCCAGCGAGCGCAGCAGCACCACGTGCGCTGGCAGCGCGGCCGGCAGGCGCAGCTTGAATTCGCCATCGGGGAAACGGTGACGTGCAATGCAGGCATGGGGGATGCCGGCCGCGGCCGCAATGCGTGCGGCGTTCTCGGTCTCGTCGTCGAAATGCAGCAGGAGGGATGCGCGCATGCTCAGAACTCCACGAAGACGTGCGGCACGTCCTCGGCCCGGCCGATGCGGTAGCCGCTGGCGCGCGCGCAGGCCTGGCGCGCGAACTCCAGGTCCGCGGGGTAACTGGCGTGCACGCGGTAGAGCACGTCGCCGTCCTGCACCTCGTCGCCCAGTTTGCGCAGCAGGTCGACGCCGGCTTCTTTCACTTTCGGTGCGCCGGCAAAGCGCGCGATGCGCGCCAGTTGCAGGTTGTCGATGCCGCTGACCACACCGGCGCCATGCGCGCGGATCTCGAAGCTGAGCCGGCCCAGCGGGGGATGGCTGGGGTCGAAGCGATGGCTGCCCTGGGCTTCGATGAGTTCGTTCATCTTCTTGAGGGCGCGCCCCGAGTCAAGGATGTCGCACGCGATGGCAAAACCGTCGCCGCCGCGCACATCGGGGTCGGCCTCCAGCATGCGGCCGGCCAGGCGCAGCGCCTTCTGGCGCAGGTCCATGGGCGCGCGCGGGTCGTTCTCGAGCACGCGCATCACGTCGCGGGCTTCCAGCACCGGGCCGATGCCAAAGCCGATGGGCTGGCGGCCGTCGGTGATGACCACGTCGAGCGAGAGTTTCATGCGCCGCGCCACGTACTCGAAGAGGCGGCGCAGGCGCTGCGCCTCGGGCATGGAACGCACCTTGGCTGTCGGGCCGATGGGGATGTCCAGCACTAGGTGGCTGGAGCCGGCGGCGATCTTCTTGGACAGGATGGAGGCCACCATCTGCCCCGGCGAGTCCAGCGCCAGCGGCCGCTCGACCGAGATCAGCACGTCGTCGGCTGGCGACAGGTTGGCGGTACCGCCCCAGGCCAGGCAGCCGCGGTGCTGGTGCACGATCCGCTGCAGCTGTTCGACCGGCAGCTCCACCTCGGCCAACACCTCCATGGTGTCGGCGGTGCCGGCCGGCGAGGTGATGGCGCGTGAGGAGGTCTTGGGGCAGAGCATGCCGTGGGCTGCCACGATGGGCACCACCAGCATGGAGGTGCGGTTGCCCGGGATGCCGCCTATGCAATGCTTGTCCACGACCAGCGGCTCCTGCCAGTCGAGCCGTCGACCCGCCTCGACCATGGCCTCGGTCAGGAACAGCACCTCCTCGCGGTCGAGCTCGTCGCGGTTGGCCGCGACCACGAAGGCCGTGAGTTCGATCTTGGAGTAGTGGTGCTCGGTGATGTCGCGCACGATGGCGCGGAAGTCGTCCTGTGTCAGGCGCTCGCCGGCCAGTTTGCGGTGCAGGGCGCCCATGGATTCGGGGGGCTCGGCCTGGGCGACCGCCACGGTGTGACCGTTCTCCACGGCGAGTTGTTCGAACGCGGCCTTGGACAGGCCGAGCTCGCCGCAAGACACGATGGACGCGTCGTCGACCACGTTGAGCGTGGCCAGGATGCTGTGGCCGTTGGTACGCACCTCGACCTTGGACAGGGCCTTGAAGCCCTCGGCGCGGTAGACCTCGCAGTCGCGGTGCATGTAGGCCACGTTCTCATGGTAGGTGTCGATCAGCACGCGGCGCAGGGCCAGGCGCGACGGTTCGCCACCGGTGCCCGGGCCGATCGCGGTGGTCGTGGTCTCAGCTTCGTTCATGCGGATAGCCTACACCGAATCCGGTGCCGGAAAAACACAAGGCTCCCGAGGGAGCCTTGTGAGGTCAGAGGCAAGAAGACTCAGACGCGCTTGCGGTATTCGCCGGTGCGGGTGTCGATTTCGACCTTGTCGCCCTGGCTCACGAACAGCGGCACGGGCACTTCGAAACCGGTGGCGATCTTGGCCGGCTTGAGCACCTTGCCCGAGGTGTCGCCCTTGACGGCGGGTTCGGTCCAGGTGATTTCACGCACGACGTTGGTGGGCAGTTCGACCGAGATGGCCTTGCCGTCGTAGAACACCACTTCGACCGCCATGCCGTCTTCGAGGAAGTTCAGGGCGTCGCCCATGTTCTCGGCTTCGACTTCGTACTGGTTGTAGTCGGCGTCCATGCAGACGTACATCGGGTCGGCGAAGTAGGAGTAGGTGCAATCCTTCTTGTCCAGGATGACCTGGTCCATCTTGTCGTCGGCCTTGAACACGACTTCGGTGCCGAAGTTGGCGATCAGGCTCTTGAGCTTCATGCGAACGGTGGCGGAATTGCGGCCACCACGGCTGTATTCGGTCTTGAGCACGACCATCGGGTCCTTGCCGTGCATGATGACGTTGCCGGCGCGAATTTCCTGAGCGATCTTCATAGTGTTTCCGTAGTGCTGATTCGGTTGGCCGCTGGTTGCCCCGAGTAAACCGGTGTTCGTGCGGCAGGGAAGGGGAATCCGTCAGGTCGAGCCGAAGCGGTTTCCGCAAAGCCTTGAATTTTAACGTTTTTTCATGGCGATGGGCGTCAGTTGCGGTCTCCCGCCACAAATTCAAGCAGGCGTCCCAGCAGGTCGGACTGCGCCAGCAGGCGCTTGCGGGTCTGCGCCGGGGCCCCGGTCCAGTCCGGCAGGTCCAGCGCCGGCAGGGCGTCGGTGTTCAGGCCGTTCCAGGTCCGGTGCAGGGCGCGCAGCGTGGGGGGCGCCTCGATCTGCGCCAGCAAGGCTTCGAGCTTGCTGTGGTGGGCGTCATCGTGTTGCGGGTAGATCTGCCACACGAAGGGCCGGCCGGCCCACAGGGCGCGCACCAGAGAGTCCTCGCCGCGCACGAAATTCAGTTCGCATGCCCACAGCAAGTGGTCGTAGTCGTCCTGCGTAAGGTAGGGCAGGTAGTGCAGCGCGAGCCCGGGGGGCAGGGCGCAGGCCTGTACTGCGGCCGTAGCCCGGCCGGCGGTCACCAGCAGTTGTACGGGCCGGGGCTGATGGGCCAGCGTTTGCAGCAGGCCGGGCAGGGCGGTGGGCTCGTAGCAGAACAGCGAGACCCTCTGCGCCTGCGGCAGCGCCGGGATGCCCTGCCGTGCCAGCCAGGCGTCGGGGTCGAAGCTTGCCTGGCGCTGCAGCAGCCCGGGCTCGCGCAGCAGGCCGCCGGTGCCTTCGGTGAAGCCCGGGTAGAAAAAATGTTTGGTCAGGCCCCGCCCTGCGCCGGACATCACCGGGGAGGGCAGGCCGTGGCTGCGTTCCACGTAGTCTTCGGCGGACAGGTATTCGAGGTTGATCCAGGCCGCCGGCTGGCCGTCTGCCGCACGCCAGGCCACGTAGCGCGCCACGAAGGCGTCCGGAATGTCGCAGCCGAAGGCCTCGACCAGCACATCGCCCTGGGCCAGATCACCCGCGGCCAGCGCGTCCGGCCAGGCGTGCACCTCCACGCCGGGGCAGCCCTGGGGTGCCATCCAGCGCAGGGTGCTGGCATCGTCCACCCACAGGCGCACGGCCTGGCCACGGCCGGCGAGCTGGCGCGCCAGCCGCCAGCACACCCCGATGTCGCCGTAGTTGTCGATGACCTTGCAGAAAATGTCCCAGCGTCGGGCTGATCTCATGCCGGGATTGTCCACAATACGGTCCATGCAGAACGAACCGACCGGCGAGCCCGCACAACAAGCCCAGGAGACGCACAGCACGGAGCTGCTGGCGCAGGTGGCCGCCCTGCCGTCGCTGCCCGGCGTCTACCGCTACTTCGACGCCGAGGGCGGCCTGCTCTACGTGGGCAAGGCGCGCAACCTGAAGAAGCGCGTGGCCAACTACTTCCAGAAGAGCCACGACGGCACGCGCATCGGCCACATGGTGGGCAAGATCGTGCGCCTGGAGACCACGGTGGTGCGTTCCGAGGCCGAGGCCCTGCTGCTCGAAAACAACCTGATCAAGACGCAGCACCCGCGCTACAACATTCTGTTCCGCGACGATAAGAGTTACCCCTACTTGAAGATCACGGTGGCCCAGCCATCTGACGGCCAGGCCGCCGCAGCCTGGCCACGTGTGGCCTATTACCGCGGTGCGGTGGAAAAGAAGCACCACTATTTCGGTCCCTACCCGAGTGCCTGGGCCGTCAAGGAAGGCATCCTGCTGCTGCAGAAGGTGTTCCGCCTGCGCACCTGCGAGGACACGGTGTTTGCCAACCGCACCCGTCCCTGTCTGCTGTACCAGATCAAGCGCTGTTCCGGCCCCTGCGTGGGACTGGTGAGCTCCGAGGACTATGCGCAGGACGTGGCGCACGCGGAAGGCTTTCTGCGCGGCGAGACACAGCAGGTGCTGCACCAGCTGGAGGGCCGCATGCAGCTGCATGCCGAGCGGCTGGAGTTCGAGCAGGCCGCCGAGCTGCGCGACCAGGTGGCCGCGCTCTCCAATGTGCTGCACCAGCAGAGCATGGACAACGTGGACGACCGCGACGTGGACATCCTGGCCGTCAAGGTGCAGGGCGGTCGCGCCTGCGTGAACCTGGCCATGGTGCGCGGCGGCCGCCACCTGGGCGACCGCGCCTATTTTCCCGTGCACGTGGAGGATGCCGCCCTGCTGGCCAGCGAGGACGACAGCGCCGCCGTGCCGGTCGAGGTGCAGGTGCTCGAAGCTTTCATCGCCCAGCACTATGTGGAGGTGCTGGCCGTGCCCACGCTGATCACCAGCGAGCCGGTCAGCAAGGGCCTGATCGAGGCTCTGTCGGAGCAGACCGGCATCCGGATCCGGGCCGTGCACCAGCCGCGCGAGCTGCGTCGCAGCTGGCTCGAGATGGCGCAGACCAATGCGGCCCTGCAGCTGGCGCGCTTGCTGGCCGAGGAAGGCTCGCAGCAGGCGCGCACGCGCGCCCTGGCCGAGGCACTGGCCCTGCCGCAGGACAGCCTGGACGCCTTGCGCATCGAATGCTTCGACATCTCGCACACCGCAGGTGAGTCCACCCAGGCTTCCTGCGTGGTGTTCCATCACCACAAGATGCAGAACAGCGAGTACCGGCGCTACAAGATCGACGGCATCACGCCGGGCGACGATTACGCCGCCATGCGCCAGGTGCTCACGCGCCGTTACGCCCGCCTGGCCCAGGCACTGCGTGAAGGCGGCGAAGGCGAGGGCGGCATGGCCACCGAGGGCACCGACCGCCTGCCTGATCTGGTGCTGGTCGACGGCGGCAAGGGCCAGGTGGCGATGGCGCGCGAGGTCTTCGAACAGCTGGGCCTGGACCTGGGGCTCATCGTCGGCGTGGAAAAGGGCGAAGGCCGCAAGGTCGGCCTGGAGGAGCTGGTGTTTGCCGACGGGCGCGAGAAGGTCTATCTGGGCAAGGACTCGGCGGCCCTGATGCTGGTGGCGCAGATCCGCGACGAGGCGCACCGCTTTGCCATCACCGGCATGCGCGCCGCGCGTGCCAAGGTGCGCACCGGCGGCAGCAAGATCGAGGAGATCCCCGGTGTCGGTCCCAAGCGGCGCGCCAGGCTGCTGCAGCGTTTTGGCGGTGCGCGCGGCGTGGCGTCTGCCAGTGTCGAGGACCTGGCCTCGGTGGACGGCATTTCGCACGAGCTGGCCGAGGCCATCTACCGCGCCCTGCACTGAAGGGCCGGGCAACTGCGGGCGGACCTGCGGGCCATGCCACAATCAGGTCCATGTTTTTCACCATCCCCACCCTCATGACCTGGACGCGCATCGTCGCGATTCCCCTGATCGTGGGGGTGTTCTACCTGCCAATCGAGCCCGCCACGCGCAACCTGATCGCCACGGTGATGTTCGTGGTGTTCGCCCTGACCGACTGGCTCGACGGTTATCTCGCGCGCAAGCTCAACCAGACTTCCTCCTTCGGCGCTTTCCTCGACCCGGTGGCCGACAAGTTCCTCGTCTGTGCCAGCCTGCTGGTGCTGGTGCATCTGCAACGTGCCGATGTCTTCGTGGCGCTCATCATCATCGGGCGCGAGATCGCCATCTCGGCCTTGCGCGAGTGGATGGCACAGATCGGCGCCTCGCGCAGTGTGGCCGTGCACATGCTGGGCAAGGTCAAGACCACCGTGCAGATGGTGGCCATTCCCTTCCTGCTGTTCGACGGCACGCTGTTCGGCCTGATCGACACCCATCTGTGGGGTACCGGCCTCATCTGGATCTCCGCTGTGCTCACGGTCTGGTCCATGGTCTATTACCTGCAGAAAGCGCTGCCGGAAATCCGTGCCCGTGTGAAATGAAGTCTGCACGCGATGAGTCACCGCAGCGACAGTGAAGCCCTGTTGCGGGCCATGCCGCTGGTCTTCGTGCTGATCTGGAGCACGGGTTTCATCGTGGCGCGTTACGGCATGCCCCATGCGCCACCGCTGGGTTTCCTGTCCTGGCGCTACGTGCTGTCCATCCTCTGTTTCCTGCCCTGGATCCTGCTGGCCCGTGTGGCCTGGCCCGCCACGCGCGGGCAGTGGCTGCATCTGTCGGTGTCGGGCGTGCTCATGCATGCAGGGTATCTGGGAGGCGTGTGGGCGGCGGTGAAGGCCGGCATGGGCTCGGGCCTGGTGGCCCTGGTCGTCGGCCTGCAGCCCGTGCTCACTGCCATCTGGCTGTCGGCGCGCGGCTCCGCGGTCACGCGGCGCCAGTGGGCAGGCCTGATGTTGGGTTTCGTCGGGCTGGCGCTGGTGGTGGCACGCAAGTTCGGGCAGGGCGGTGAGGCCGACCTGCTCAATCTCTCGCTGGCCGTGCTGGCCCTGCTGAGCATCACCACCGGCACGCTGTACCAGAAACATTTTGTTGCGCCGTGCGATGTGCGCAGCGCCAACGCCGTGCAACTCATCGCGGCGCTCGTGGTGACGCTGCCGCTGGCCCTGTTCGAGACCGAAACCCTGCGCTGGACGGCGACCACAGGCGGCATGAACTGGGAGCTGGTGGCCGCCATGGCCTGGTCGGTGCTGGGGTTGACGCTCGGCGGGAGTTCGCTTCTTTACCTCTTGATACAGCGCGGCGCGGCCACCAGCGTGACCAGCCTGCTGTACCTGGTTCCTCCAACCACGGCCCTGATGGCCTGGCTGCTGTTTGCCGAGCCGATCACCCTGCTGACCATCACCGGTACGGTGCTCACCGCGGTGGGCGTCAGTCTGGTGGTGCGGCCGGCGCGCTGATGGCGCGCGCAGCACTTGCTTGGGTGAGCAACAACCAATTCCGTCGCTCTCAGGCTTTTCATTCCGGTGAAAAGTCGCAAGGGGTGGATGGAAAATTTTTATTTGTGAAACACCGAGGGCGGCCGCATGAAAAATACGTCTAGAATTCGCCCCCGCGCTGTTGTAATGCCGCATGCCATGTTGACACGGGTAGCATCCCTCGCTCTAATCGCATGCAGCAGTGCAAACTGCAGGCCCAGCCACCCGAGTCCGGTGTACCCGACTGGACCGGCAAGCCAAAATTTCTGACAAGACACACTGACCAACGCAGTTTCCATACAAGGGGATATTTGTGAACAAAACCGAACTGATCGAGCACATCGCAAAGCATGCCGACATTTCCAAGGCCGCCGCTACCCGCGCACTGGAGTCCACCATTGGTGCCGTCAAGACCACGCTGAAAAAGGGTGGTTCCGTTTCTCTCGTGGGTTTTGGCACTTTCGCCGTCGGCAAGCGTGCTGCCCGTACCGGTCGCAATCCCCGCACTGGCGCAGCGATTAAAATCAAGGCCGCCAAGGTGCCGAAGTTCCGTCCGGGGAAAGCCCTGAAGGACGCACTGAACTGACCTGACCTGTTTAAGTGGGGTGCTTAGCTCAGTTGGCAGAGCGGCTCCTTTACACGGAGTAGGTCGGCGGTTCGACCCCGTCAGCACCCACCAACCCAGGCAAAGGCGAACGATGTGTTCGCCTTTTTGTTTTTTTAGCCGGAGAGCGTTTTCATGTTTGATAGCGTACGCAAGCACAAAAATATCCTGATGCTGGTCCTGGTCCTCCTGATCGTGCCCTCATTTGTGCTGGTCGGAGTCGAAGGCTACAACCAGTTCCTCGAGAAGGACCGCACCGTGGCTCGGGTCGGCAGCGCCGAGATCACGCGTGGTGAATGGGACGCGGCGCACCGCGATGAGGCCGAGCGTGTGCGCCAGCTCATGCCCACCATCGACGCCAAGCTGCTCGATTCCGATCAGGCGCGCTACGCCACGCTCGAGCGCCTGGTGCGTGAGCGTGTGCTGGTGCAGGCTGCGCAGGCGGCCCACCTGGGCACCAGCGACGCCCGCCTGGCGCGCGAACTGCAAGCCATCCCCGCGATTGCCGAGCTGCGCCGCCCCGATGGCACGCTGGACATGGAACGCTACCGCCAGCTGCTCGCGCGCCAGGGCATGAGCCCCGAGATGTTCGAAGCCCGCATGCGCAGCGATCTGGCGGCACGCCAGGTGCAGGCCGGCGTAGCCCAGACGGCCTTCATCCAGGCCGTGCCCGCGGATCTGGCGCTGAATGCCTATTTCGAGCGGCGCGAAGTGCAGCTGGCGCGTTTCGCCACTGCTGATTTCGCGGCACGCGTCAAGCCCACGGACGCCGAACTCGAAGCTTTCTACCAGGCCAACCAGGCCCTGTTCCAGGCGCCCGAGCAGGCCAGCATCGAATACATCGTCCTCGACATTGATGCCGTGCGCAAGACGATCCAGCTCAATGAGCAGGACGTGCGCAGCTACTACGAACAGAACGCCGCGCGCCTGAGCGGCCCCGAGGAACGCCGTGCCAGCCACATCCTGCTCTCCGTGGCCAAGGATGCGCCGGCGGCCGAGCGCCAGAAGGCGCGTGAGCTCGCGCAGGACTTGCTGTCCCAGGCGCGCAAGGCGCCCGACAGTTTTGCCCAGCTCGCGCGCAAGCACTCGCAGGACCCGGGTTCGGCCCCCAACGGTGGCGACCTCGACTTCTTCTCGCGCGGCGCCATGGTCAAACCCTTCGAGGACGCCGCCTTCGCCCTGAAGAAGGGGGAGATCAGCGAGGTGGTCGAGTCTGATTTCGGCTTCCACGTGATCCGTGTGACCGACATCAAGGCGCCCAAGCAGAAGAGTTTTGCCGAACTGCGTGCCAGCCTGGAAGAGGACCTGAAGAACCAGCAGGCACGTGCCCGTTATGCCGAGGCCGCCGAAGTCTTCACCAATGGCGTCTACGAGCAGTCCGACAGCCTCAAGCCCGTGGCCGACAAGCTCAAGATCGAGATCCAGAGCGCCAGCGGCCTGGGCCGCCAGCCGGTGCCCGGCGCCCGGGGCGTGCTGGCCAGCCCCAAGCTGCTGGAGGCTGTTTTCAGTGACGACAGCGTGAACAACAAGCGCAACACCGAAGCGGTGGAGATCGCCCCCAGCCAGCTGGCAGCGGCACGCATCACACGCCACACGCCGGCGCGCACGCTGCCCCTGACCGAGGTGCGCCAGGTCGTGCGCGAACGTGTCGTGCAGGCGCGTGCGGCCGAACTGGCCCGCCAGGAGGGCGAGCAGAAACTGACGGCCTGGAAGGCCAGCCCTGCCACGGCTAGCGTGGGCGCTGCCCAGATCGTTTCGCGCGACCAGACACAGAACCAGGCGGCTGCCGTGGTCGACGCCGTGCTGCGTGCCGATACGGCCCAGCTGCCGGCCTGGGTGGGGGTGGACCTCGGTGCCCAAGGGTATGTCGTGGCCCGCATCAACAAGCGGGTCGAGCGTGCTGTGCCTGCGGCCGATGCGCAGCGCCAGGACCGCGCCCAGTACGCGCAGTGGTGGATGCAGGCCGAGGGCCAGGCCTACTACCAGCTGCTGCAGGAACGCCTCAAGGTGCAGATCAAGGTGCCGCGTCCGGCCGCCGCGGCTGGCGCCGGTGGCGCGTCCTGACCGACGACTCGGGGTATAATCTCGCTCCTACGGTGGCTGTAGCTCAGTTGGTAGAGTCCAGGATTGTGATTCCTGTCGTCGTGGGTTCGAGTCCCATCAGCCACCCCAAGTGAATCCTTGAAACGGCGCTATCTTCCAGATAGCGCCGTTTTTCTTTGGGCCCTCGTCACCGGGCGCCTGGATGGGGTCGCCCGTTCTCAGTTGACCAGCACCAGCTTGCCCTTCACATCACGTGCCCCCATGCGCGCGTAGGCGGCCTTGAGCTGGGCCATGGGCAGGGTGCTGTCAAGCACGGGCTTGATCTTCCCCTGGCCGTACCACTGGGCCAAGGCCATCATCATGGCGGCATTGGCCTGCGGCTCGCGTTTGGCGAAGTCACCCCAGAACACGCCTACGATGGACGTGCCCTTGAGCAGGGGCAGGTTGAAAGGCAGCGCGGGAATAGGGCCAGCCGCAAAACCCACCACCAGGTAACGCCCGCGCCAGGCGATGGAGCGCAGCGCGGGCTCGGCCAGGTCGCCACCCACGGGGTCGTAGACCACGTCGGGGCCCTTGCCGCCGGTCAGGGCCTTGAGCCGCTCGCGCAGGTCCTGCGTGCTGTAGTTTATGGTCTCGTCGGCACCGATGGTCTTGCACAGCGCGCACTTGTCGTCGCTGGAGGCCGCGGCGATCACGCGCGCACCCATGGCCTTGGCGATCTGGATGGCCGCCGTGCCCACGCCACCGGCCGCGCCCAGCACCAGCACCGTCTCGCCAGCCTGAAGCTGGGCACGATCGACCAGCGCATGGTGCGAGGTGGCGTAGGTCATGATGAAAGCCGCCGCATCGGTGAAGGGGAAATCCGTGGGCAGCGGCAGGCAAAGGGCGGCCGGTGCCAGGGTGTGGGTGCCGAAGCCGCCAGTGCCCGAAAGGCAGGCCACGTGCTGGCCGACCTTCAGGTTGCTCACGCCTTCGCCCAGGGCTTCGACCACGCCTGCGTATTCGGCGCCTGGCACAAAAGGCAGGGGCGGCTTGATCTGGTACTTGTTCTGCACGATCAGCAGGTCGGGGAAGTTCAGGCTGGCGGCCCGGATGGCGATCAGCACCTGTCCGGGACCGGGCTGCGGCGTAGGGAGTTCCTTCCATTCGAGGGCCTCGACCCCGCTGGGGTCCGTGCATAACCATGCGTGCATACCGTGTCTCCTGTTTTCGTGCTGAAGTGCGTCGGGCATGATACGTGCAAGGCTGTTTTCTCTCTTGTCCCACGCGTGACCCAAGTCAAGACGGGCAGGCCAGCCACCTACAATTGACGCAGACATGCCCACCATGAAAATCCTGATCTCCAACGACGATGGCTACCAGGCGCCCGGCATCGTGGCGCTCTACGAGGCGCTGAAAGACGTGGCCGAGGTCGAGGTGGTGGCACCCGAGCACAACAACAGTGCCAAATCGAATGCGCTGACCCTGCATTCACCGCTCTACGTGCACCGCGCGGCCAACGGCTTCCGTTACGTCAACGGCACCCCCGCCGACTGCGTGCACATTGCGCTGACTGGCCTGCTGGGCTACCGGCCCGACCTGGTGGTCTCGGGCATCAACAACGGCGCCAACATGGGCGACGACACCATCTACTCGGGTACCGTCGGCGCTGCCATGGAGGGTTATCTCTTCGGCATCCCGGCCATCGCCTTTTCACAGACCGAGAAGGGTTGGAAACACCTGGACGCTGCCGCGGCGCGCGCGCGTGAACTGGTACAGCAGATGCTGGCGAAGCAGATGGTCGGCGCGCAGCCCTGGCTGCTCAACGTCAACATCCCCTGCCTGCCGGCGGGCGAGATCAAGTCCGCCAAGGTCTGCCGCCTGGGGCGGCGCCATGCGGCCGAAGCCGTCATCACCCAGACCAGCCCGCGCGGCGAGACCATGTACTGGATCGGCGCGGCCGGTCCGGCCCTGGACGAGAGCGAGGGTACCGACTTCCACGCCACGGCGCAGGGCCATGTCGCGGTGACGCCGCTCAAGGTCGACCTCTGCGACCATGAGCGCCTGGGCTACTGGGCGCAATCCATGGCGCAACTCGGCCCCAAGGGGTCGGCATGAACCCGCGTCCGCGCCCCGCTTTCCCGGCGCGGCTGGACCGGCCGGCCGATGCGCAGGCGCGAGCTACCCGTGCGGTGGCGCCGCTCGCAACGCGCAGTGGCGCGATGCAGCCCCCCGCGGCGGGCGGGGCACCCCGTCCGCAGCCTGCGTCCCTCGTGCCCCAGGGCCTGGGCCTGGATTCGCAGGCGGTGCGCCTGGCCATGGTGCACAAGCTGGCGGCCCAGGGCATCAAGGATGCGCGCGTGCTGGACGCCATGGGGCGTGTGGAGCGGCATCGTTTCGTCGACACGGCGCTGGCCACCCAAGCCTACGAGGACACCAGCCTGCCGATCGGCCTGGGCCAGACCATCTCCAAGCCCAATGTGGTGGCGCGCATGGCGGAACTGCTGCTGGCCGGTCGTGCCGAACCCATGGGGCGTGTGCTGGAGATCGGCACCGGTTGCGGCTACCAGGCGGCCGTGCTGAGCCTGCTGGTGAAAGAGGTCTACAGCATCGAGCGCCTGCGCGGTCTGCACGAGAAGGCCCGCGAGAACCTGCGGACCCTGCGCCTGCCCAATGTGCACCTGCTCTTCGGTGACGGCATGGCCGGTTTTGCCCAGGGCGCGCCGTATGCCGGCATCATCGCGGCGGCGGGCGGCGAGGCCGTGCCGCCGGCCTGGATCGAGCAGCTTGCCATGGGTGGTCGCCTGGTGGCGCCGGTGGCCCGTGCCGCGGGCGCAGGCCAGGCCCTGCTGGTGCTGGACAAGACCGCCACCGGGGTACAGCACACCCTGCTTGAGGCGGTGCACTTTGTCCCCCTAAAATCGGGCATCGCATGAAGGAAGCATCTATGACGGTTTATTCTCGACGAGCCGGTCTGCTGGGTTTGCTGCTGGCAGGCGCTTTCGTGCTGGCCGCCTGCGGCACGGGCCCGGGCAGTGCTCCCGTGGAGGAGCGGCGCACCTCCGTCTCCCGGCCGGTGATGGACCCCAACACCGTGGCGGTCAAGCAGCCACCGGGTTTCGAGAACGCTGGCAAGGTCGGTTACTACACCGTCAAGCCCGGCGAGACGCTGATCCGCATCGGTCTGGAGACCGGGCAGAACTGGAAAGACATCGCGGCCTGGAACAACCTGGCCCAGCCCAACCAGATCGAGGTCGGTCAGGTGCTGCGGGTCACACCGCCCGTCGTGGCAGGCGCCGTGGCGGCCGAGAGCAATGGGGTCGTGACCCGGCCGATCGGCTCGTCCAGCATCGCGTCGACCCAGGTGCAGCCTGGCCAGGCGTCGAGTGCGGCGGCCCGGCCCGGCGCAACGGCGGCCGAGCCCGCGGCGGCGGCTACCGAATCCGGCCTGAGCTGGATCTGGCCGGTACCCGGCCCGGTGCTGGCCGGTTTCGACGAAGTGAAGAACAAGGGCCTGGACCTGGGCGGTACAGCGGGTGAACCGGTACTGGCCGCGGCCGATGGCCGTGTCGTGTATGTCGGGGCTGGCCTGCGCGGCTATGGCAACCTCATCATCCTCAAGCACAACAACACCTACCTGACGGCCTATGCCCACAACAAGTCGCTGCTGGTCAAGGAAGACCAGGCCGTGCGCAAGGGGCAGAAGATCGCCGAAATGGGCAACAGCGATGCCGACCGCGTGAAACTGCACTTCGAGGTGCGCCGCCAGGGCAAGCCGGTCGATCCGACCAAATACCTGCCGCCGCGTTAGGCGCAAGGGACGCCGTGAGGAACTGCCATGCCCAGACGCTCCCTCCACGGCCAGCCAAGCACGCGCCCTGAACCCAAGTTGCTGGACGACGGCGCGCCACTGCCGGTCGCGCCCGAGGCGGACGTGGCCCCGGCCGTTGCGGCCGAGTTCGGTGGCGAGTCCGGCGATGCGCTGACGGCCTACCTGCGCCAGGTTCGCCGCACCGAACTCTTCACGCCCCAGCAGGAATACGAGACCGCCATGCGCGCGCGCGCCGGTGACTTTGCCGCGCGCCAGAGCATGATCGAGCACAACCTGCGCCTGGTGGTCAGCATCGCCAAGCTCTACCTGGGGCGCGGTGTGCCGCTGTCGGACCTGATCGAGGAGGGCAACCTCGGCCTGATGCACGCGATCGAGAAGTTCGAGCCGGAACGGGGCTTCCGCTTCTCCACCTATGCGACCTGGTGGATACGCCAGGCGGTGGAACGCGCCCTGATGCAGCAGGGGCGGGTGATCCGCCTGCCGGTCAATGTGGTGCGTGAGCTGCAGCAGGTGCTGCGCGCACGCCGCGAGCTGGAGAACGATGCCGTGTTTGTGGCGCGTCGCCCGGACGGCGTGCGGGTCGAGGACGTGGCCGACTTCCTGGGGCGCGACATCCACGAGGTGGCCGAACTGCTGGCCCTGGCCGAGACACCACGCTCGCTCGACGCCACGCTGGAGCGCAACGAGGGCGAGCAGACGCTGGGCGATACCGTGGTCGACGAACTGGCCGTCGATCCCAGCGGCATCACGCAGACGCACGAGGTGGAGCGCCTGCTCGAAGACTGGCTGCAAAGCCTTTCCGAGCGCGAGCGCGAGGTGCTGGAAGGCCGCTACGGCCTGCACGACCGCGAGCCCGAGACCCTGGACGTGCTGAGCCAGCGCCTGGGTCTGACCCGCGAACGCGTGCGCCAGGTGCAGAACGAAGCCCTGTTCAAGCTCAAGCGCCACCTGGCGCGCAGGGGCATCACGCGCGAAGCCTTGTTGTGAAAGTGCTGGGGTAATATCTCCGCATGGTCTCTCCGGTACTTGTCTTCGACATCGAATCCATCCCCGACGTCGCCGGCCTGCGGGCCCTGCGCGACATGCCCGCCGACAGCACGGACGAGCAGGTCTACGCGGCCTGGCTGGCCGAGCGCAAGGAAAAAGGGCAGAGCGATTTCATGCCCCTGCACCTGCAGCGCATCCTGGTGATCAGCGCCGTGTTCCGCAACGCCGAGGGCCTGCGCATCCATTCCTTCGTCGACCGCGACGGCAGGAGCGAAGGCCGGGTCATCCAGACCTTCTTCAACACGCTGGAAAAGCACGTGCCCCAGCTGGTCAGCTGGAACGGCGGCGGCTTCGACCTGCCGGTGTTGCACTACCGCGGTCTGCAGCACGGTGTGGTGGCCGACAAGTACTGGGACCAGGGCGAGGACGACCGCGAGTTCAAGTGGAACAACTACATCAGCCGTTACCACATGCGCCATCTGGACCTGATGGACCTGCTGGCGATGTACCAGCCCAAGAACAATGCGCCGCTGGACGCCATGGCCAAGCTGTGCGGCTTTCCCGGCAAGCTGGGCATGGACGGCTCGGCCGTCTACCCGGCCTACCTGGACGGCAAGCTGGAGGACATCCGCCGCTATTGTGAGACCGACGTGATGAACACCTACCTGCTGTACTGCCGCTTCCAGAAGATGCGCGGTGGTTTGCTGGAGGCCGAGTACGAGCGCGAGATCACGCTGGTCAAGGAAACCCTGGGCCAGCTGGTGCCGGCCGAGCCGCACTGGGACGAATACCTCCAGGCCTGGGGCTGAAGTACTTTCCCTCTGAGACAATGGAGGGATGTCAGACACTGTCTCCCCCGTTTCCATTTTTCCCGTCGATGCGCTGAGCATCGAGTCCCTCGACATCGAAGCCCAGGGCATCGCCCACCGGGCCGATGGCAAGGTGGTTTTTGTTGAAGGGGCATTGCCCTTCGAGGTGGTCAGCGCCAGCGTCAACCGCAAGAAGAACAACTGGGAGCAGGCCACGGTCACGGCCATCCACCAGGAGTCGTCCCAGCGCGTGCGGCCCGGCTGCCCGCATTTCGGCCTGCATGCCGGTGCCTGCGGTGGCTGCAAGATGCAGCATCTGCACCCGGCGGCGCAGGTGGCGGTGAAGCAGCGTGTGCTGGAGGACAACCTCTGGCACCTGGGCAAGGTGCGTGCCGAGACAGTGCTGCGCCCGATCGAAGGGCCGGCCTGGGGCTACCGCTATCGCGCACGCCTGTCGGTGCGCCATGTGCATAAGAAGGGCACGGTGCTGGTGGGTTTCCACGAGCGCAAAAGCCGTTATGTGGCCGACATGGAAGTCTGCCCGGTGCTGCCACCCCATGTGAGCGCCATGCTGATGCCGCTGCGCGCCCTGGTCGGCTCGCTCGACGCCATCGAGACCTGTCCGCAGATCGAACTGGCCTGCGGCGATACGGTGACGGCCTTGGTGCTGCGGCACCTGGAGCCCCTGAGCGCCGGGGACCTGGCGAAGCTGCGTGCCTTTGCGGTCCTGAACCCCGTGGTGCAGTGGTGGCTGCAGCCCAAGGGGCCGGACACCGTGCACCTGCTGGACGATACGCCGGAGGCGCTGCCGCTGAGTTACGCGCTGCCCGAGTTTGGCATCACCATGCCCTTCAAGCCGACCGATTTCACCCAGGTCAACCCGCACATCAACCGCGTGCTGGTCTCGCGTGCGCTGCGCCTGCTCGACGCGCAGCGGGACGAGCGGGTGATCGACTGGTTCTGCGGCCTGGGCAATTTCACCCTGCCCATCGCCACCCAGGCGCGCGAGGTGCTGGGCATCGAAGGCAGCGAGACCCTGGTGGCGCGCTCACGCGAGAACCTGCGACGCAACCAGGCCGCACGCCCCGAGGGGCAGGCCCTGGCACCGACCGCTTTTGTGGCGCGTAACCTGTTCGAGATGACCCCCGAGTTGCTGGTCCAGGATGGTGTGGCTGACAAGTGGCTGGTCGACCCGCCGCGCGAGGGCGCTTTCGCCCTGGCCAAGACGCTGGCCGATCTGCACCAGCAGCGCGTGAACCCGGCCGAGCATGCGGTGACCCCGGGCAGCGAGTCGTGGACACCGCCGCGGCGCATCGTCTACGTGAGTTGCAACCCGGCCACACTGGCACGCGACGCCGGCCTGCTGGTACACCAGGCGGGTTATCGCTGTACGCAGGCGGGGGTGGTCAACATGTTCCCGCATACCGCGCACGTCGAGAGCATGGCGGTGTTCGAGCGGGTCTGAGGACCCCCGCGCGGATCAGGAGGTTTTCTTGTCGGCTGTGGCGGGCTTGGCCGCCGGCGCCGGCTTTTTCTCGACCGTGGCCGGTTTCGGCGCTTCGGCCGCTTCCCTGCCCTCGGAAGAGGGGGTGGGCTGCCCTTCGAGCTTGTTGTCGCGCATGTACTGGTCCATCTCGCGCCAGCCATCGAAGACGGCGGTCTTCAGCGCCTTGGGATTGAGCTGGTAGCACTCCTCGATGCCGCGCAGGGCGTAACGACAGGCGCCCCCGATGGCGCGGGCCTCGGCTTCCCGCTGGGCGATGCGCGGGTCCGGGCCCAGCCCGGGGATGTCGCAGGCGGCCAGCAGCAGGGCAAGGGCAGGGATGAGCAGGAGGCGCAGCGTCATGGAAGGGAAAAAGGGCTTTAGGACCTTATCGGCATTTCAGGCAACGGATTGAGTGTCGCACAGCCCGTGGCATGAAAAAAAGGCCCCGCAGGGCCTTTTTCGGGGGCAGTTCTGCCCTTATTCGCGCTCGCCGCCGAAAATGCCCAGCAGGGCCAGCAGGCTCTGGAACACGTTGATGACGCTCAGGTACAGGGCCAGGGTGGCGCTGATGTAGTTGGTCTCGCCACCGTCGATGATGCGCTTGATGTCGTACAGCATGAAAGCGCTGAAGATGCCGATGGCCAGCATCGAGATCACGATCATGCCGGTGCTGGAGCCCACGAAGACGTTGATGATGCCGCCGACCATCAGCACGACGGCCCCCACCATCAGCCACTTGCCCATGCCCGAGAGGTCGCGCTTGATCACCGTGGCCAGGCTGGCCATGACGAAAAACACGCCGGCGGTGCCCGCGAAGGCGGTCATCACCAGGTCGGAGCCGTTCTTGAAGCCCAGCACCATGGCGATCAGGCGCGAGAGCATCAGGCCCATGAAGAAGGTGAAACCCAGCAGCACCGGCACGCCGGCGGCCGAGTTCTTGGTCTTCTCGATGGCGTAGATGAAGCCGAAGGCGCCGCCCAGGAAAACGACCAGGCCCAGGAAGCCGGTCAGGGAAGCGGTGATGCCGGTGGCCACGCCCACCCAGGCGCCCAGCACGGTGGGCAGCAGGCTCAGGGCCAGCAGCCAGTAGGTGTTGCGCAATACCTTGTTGCGCTCGGTCGCAGACAGGCCGTAGGCGGTCTGCCCGTAGGTTTGAACTTGTTCGCTCATGTCTTCTCTCCTTGTCAATCTGGGCAACAGAGATGGTCCAGTTGCGGTCATTCTAGGCGGATTCAAGTCCGCGTCCCAATCCACCACACACCTTGTGTATTTGTCATGGCAGTTTTGCGACGCCAGGGCCGGTTACGGCGGGATCAGGCGCTATGCTTGCAGGCTGTCATTTCCTTGCCACTTTTCCACCATGCAAACCAAATCCATCCTCCAGCTCGTCGACATCAAGCAGATCGCCGCCGCCGCCGAGACCGAGGCCCTCAAGAACAACTGGGCCGTGAGCATCTCCATCGTTGACGACGGCGGCCACCTGCTGTGGCTGCAGCGCCTGGACGGCGCCGCCCCGATTTCCGCCCAGATCGCCCCGGCCAAGGCGCGTACCTCGGCCCTGGGCCGCCGCGAGAGCCGCATCTACGAAGAGATGATCAACGGCGGCCGGGTGTCTTTCCTCAGCGCCCCGGGCCTGGACGGCCTGCTTGAAGGCGGCGTGCCGATCATGAAGGACGGCCAGTGCCTGGGCGCCGTGGGTGTCAGCGGTGTGAAGTCGGTGGAAGACGCGCAGATCGCGCGCGCCGGCATCGCCGCCATCGGCCTCTAAACCGCGCTTGCCATAAGGCCCTAGTCATTTGGTCAGGATCAGCTTGCCCTGGCGCGTGGCCTGCAGGCGGTAGAACTCGCCGTTGTGGTGGATCGTGACGGCCTTGCCCCCCTGCAGCAGGAAGGCGCTGTCGAGCTGCGTGTCGGGGCCCGGCCGCGCTGCCGTGGCGCCAGGACGGTCTGTGACCTGGCTGTTGGCCAGGACGTGCGGGGGAGCGTTGATGGCGGTGCTCATGCCCTGGGTTCAGCGCTTGGGCTCGGAGACGAAGCCGATCTTGCGCAGCCCGGCCTGGTGCGCCATGGCCATGGCCTTGGCCACCCGCTCGTAGCGCACGGCCTTGTCGCCGTTGATGTGCAGGTCGGGTTGGGGGCTGCGCGCGCCCTCGGCCTGCAGCAGGGCCGGCAGGGCCTCGTCGCTGACGGGGGCGCCGTTGAGGTAGTAGGCGCCGGCGGCGTCGACCGACAGGCGCAGCGTCTCGGGCTTGATGTCCTCGCGCTGGCTGGAGGCCTGCGGCAGCTCCACGTTGACCGCGTGTTTCATCACCGGCACGGTGATGATGAAGATGATGAGCAATACCAGCATGACGTCGACCAGCGGCGTCATGTTGATCTCGTTCATCACCTCGTCGGTGTCGTCCTGGGTTCCGAAAGCCATGGTGTCAGGCCTTCTTCATGGGCACGACCTTGGCTTCACCGCCGCCGACGCGGGCGCCGGTGACGAAGTAGGCGTGCAGGTCATGGGCGAAGCTGCCCAGGGTGCCCAGGACGGCCTTGTTGCCGCGCACCAGCGCGTTGTAGCCCAGCACCGCGGGGATGGCCACCGCCAGGCCCAGCGCCGTCATGATCAGCGCCTCGCCGATCGGGCCGGCCACCTTGTCGATGGTGGCCTGGCCGGCGACGCTGATGCTCAGTAGTGCGTGGTAGATGCCCCAGACCGTACCGAACAGGCCGACAAAGGGGGCGGTGGAGCCCACCGAGGCCAGGATGGCCAGGCCGCCCTGCAGGCGTGCCGTGGCGTGGTCCATGCTGTTGCGCAGGCAGCGCGTGACCCAGTCGCTCACGTCCAGGCTGTCGTGCAGGTGCGCCTTGGTGTTGCGGTGGTGCGCCACGGCCTCGCGCCCTTCCTCGGCGAGGTTGCGAAAGGGGTTGTCTTCCTGCGGACCGAGCCTGATCAGGCCTTCGGCGAAGTCGGCGCTGTGCCAGAAGGTCTCGGCCTGACGGGCCAGCTTCTTGTAGCGCAAGATGTCCATGGCCTTGAACAGGATCACCATCCACGACGCCAGGGACATGCCCAGCAGCAGCAGGGCGACGCCGCGTGTGACCCAGTCACCCTGGGACCAGACGTTGTACAGACCGAATTGCGATTCCATAAAAGACTCCGGAAAAAAGATTACTCGAGTACGAAATTGATGGGGACGTTAAACCACATGGCCTCGGCCAGGCCGTTGCGTTTGCCCGGCACGTAGCGCCAGCTGCGCACCGTGGCCAGGGCTGCCTGGTCCAGCCGGTCGTAACCGCTGGAGCTTCGGATCTCGGCCTGCTGGGCCATGCCGTCGACACCGATCAGCACCCGCACGACGACCTTGCCCTGTTCGCCCAGACGCCGGCTCAGCGCCGGGTAGGACGGCTTGGGGTTGTTCAGATAGGCCGCGTCGCTGGAGGGCAGCTCGATGCGCGCCGGTGCCGGCGGGGCCGCGGGTGCGGGGGCGACGGTGGTGGCCGCGATGGCTGCCGGGGCGGGCGCGGGGGCCGCTGCCGCTGGGGCCACGACCGGCGCCGGCTCAGGGGTCGGCGTGGGCAGCGGTGGCGCCGGAGTTGCCTGGACTTCGGGCCTGTTCTGCTGCTTCAGCGGTTTCGCAGCCGCCGGTGTCTGCGGCTGTGGCGCCGGTGGGGCCGGCGGACTGATGAACTCGCTGAGGATCTCGCCCGGGATGATGATGTCCACCGCGCGGCGCATCAGGCCCGATTGCAGCGCCCATAGCACGCCCACGTGCAGCAGGACCACGCTGGTGGCTATGAGCAGGCGGCGGTTCATGGGGGCGGCGGGCGGGTTCGAGAGGGTCAGGCTCATATTGTCAGGGGGCGGCCGGTGGACCGGCGTCTCTATTTCCGGAAGATCCAGCAGCTGGCCAGTGTCACCACCACCAGGCTGCCAAGAAGGATGATCAGGAAGAACATGATGCGTAGATTATAAATGAGAATTATTCGTATTGGTTGGGTTGCGTCGAATTCTTTGACAGAGTCGGCTCCCACAGCACATCCCGGCTGATCTGCGCCAGTTCACGGCAGCCACACAGAGCCATCGCGATCTCCAGTTCGTCTCGCAGCAGGCGCAGCACATGGGCCACGCCCATGGCACCGGCGTTGGCCAGGCCGTAGACATACGGCCGCCCGACCAGCACGGCCGAGGCACCCAGTGCCAGGGCCTTGAGCACATCGGTGCCGCGGCGGATGCCGCCATCCACGAGCAGGGGCAGGGCGCCGCCGAGTGCGTCGGCGATCCGGGGCAGCACGGCCGCGGTGGCCGGCGTGGTGTCCAGCGTTCGACCCCCATGGTTCGAGACCAGCAGACCGGCAGCGTTCAGCCGCGCCGCCTGACGCGCGTCCTCGGGGTGCAACACGCCCTTGAGCAGGATGGGCAGGCGGGTCTGCGTCTGCAACCAGCCCACGTCGTCCCAGGTGGGGGCCCGGCGCAGCAGGCCGTCGAAGAGGGCGCTCTGCCCCGGCTGGAGTTTGGGCATGGAGGCCGGAGGCCAGCCTTCCAGGTTGGCGGCCCGTACCCCTGCCGGCAGGGTGAAGCCCGCGCGTCGTTCGCGGTCACGCGCGCCGTGCACGGGGGCATCCACGGTCAGGACCAGTGCCTCGTAACCCGCCGACTCGGCGCGCCGCACCAGATCCAGAGTGCAACCCCGGTCCTCCTGCAGGTAAAGCTGGAACCACAGGGGACCGCGCCCGGGCTCGTCCAGCACCGCCTGTGCCACGGTCTCCAGTGCAACGCTGGACTGCGTGCTGAGCACCAGGCCGGCGCCGAGTGCGGCTGCGGCATGGGCCGTGGCCAGCTCGCCGTCCGGGTGTGCCATGCGCTGGAAGGCCACCGGTGCCAGCAGGATGGGATGGGCCAGCGTGCGGCCCAGCAGTTGCACGCGGGTGTGGCCGCCGCTCAGGGGCTGCAACACACGTGGCAGCAGGCGGATCTCGTTCCAGGCCTGGCGATTGGCCGCCAGCGTGAGTTCGTCGGCGGCACCGCCGCTGAAGTAGGCCCAGGCTTTCCCGTCCAGCCGAGTACGGGCATGCGCCTCGTGGTCGGCCAGGTTGACGATGCTGGCGGGCACGCTGGCCAGTGCGGGCGGGGCCATCATGTGTCCGACCACATGCGCAGGAGGTTGTGATAGGTGCCGGTCAGCGCCGTGGTCTCGGCGGTTTCGCCGTGCTGCTGGCGCAGGCGCAGCAGGTTCATGTCCAGCTCGTAGAGCAGGCGGCGCTGTTCATCGCTGCGTACCATGCTCTCGATCCAGAAAAAGCAGGCCAGGCGCTGGCCGCGCGTGACGGGCCGCACCTCGTGCAGGCTGGTGCCGGGGTAGAGCACCATGTGCCCGGCCGGCAGCTTGACGGCCTGGTCAGCAAAGGTGTCGCTGATGCACAGTTCTCCGCCCTCGTACTCGTCGGGCTCGGCCAGGAAGACCGTGCAGGAAATGTCGGTGCGCACGCGCTGGCCGCTGTCGGGCAGCGCGCGAATGGCGTTGTCGATGTGCCGGCCGTAATGGTTGCTGCCGCCGCCATAGCGGTTGATGCGTGGCGTGAACACCTTTTTCGGCAGCGCGGCCGAGAAGAACGCCAGACTGCGGTCCAGCCCGCGCAGCACCAGGGTGCGGATCTCGCGAGCCGCCTCGCAGTCGTGCGGCAGCTGCTGGTTGTTTTTCACCTGTGCGGCCTGCAGACCGGCACTCTGTCGGCCGTCGTCCCAGGCCGCGCTGGCGAGCAGTTCGCGGGCGCGGCGCAGTTCCTTGGCGTTGAGGATGTCGGGGATGTGCAGCAGCATGGTGGGTGGCGGGATGCGGCCGGCCCTGCCAGGGCCGGCCGAGTTTCGTGTCAGAGCTTCATGGACAGCGTGAGCTGGACGGTCCGGGCAGCCCCGGGGATGTAGTGGCCGCTGTAGAGCTGGTCTGCGTAACGCACATCGGTCACGTTGTTGATGTTGCCCTTGAGCGTGTAGCGCTCGCTGAACCGGTACTCGGCCATCAGGTCCAGGGTTTCGTACCCCGGGACTTTCCATCCCGGGTTGCGGTTGGGGGTCTGCTCGCCGCGGAAGTTTATGCCGGCGCCCAGGCGCAGCGGCTGCGTCAGCTGGTAGGTGTTCCACAGCGTGCCGGAGTAGAGCGGGGTGAGCGAGGGCCGGGCACCCGCCAGCTCGCCGGACTGGGTGCATGTGCCCGTGGCGGGGCAGGGTGCTGCTTCATCCACCTTGGCATCCGGCAGCCACATGAAGGAGCCGAACACTTCCCACTTCGGGCTAAGGCGCCCGCTCACGTCCATCTCCAGGCCCGTCACATGGCGTCGACCCGACAGGGCCACCACGCCCGTCACCAGCGGGTCGGTGTTGCGCTCCAGCAGCTTGACGGTGTGGAAGGCGGCCAACCGGGTGCTGAAGCGCTTGTCGGCCGAGTCCAGCTTGGCACCGACTTCGAAGTTGTAACTCTCCTCGGGCGGCAGCTCGGTGTTGCCGGGGGTGAGCGAGTAGGCTTCGCCGGACACGTTGTAGGAATTGCCGGCGGAGACGTGGTAGGAGCTCAGCGCATCGGGCTGGAAGAGGGCGCCCAGGCGCGCGCTCCAGGCGGTAACCTTCATCTGGTAACTGCTCTTCGTTTCCGGTCCGGCCGCATTGGTGGGAATGCTGTAGGCGTCGTAGTTGCCCACCAGGTGGTCGTAGCGCAGCCCGGCCAGGGCCTTCCATTTCGGGGCGACCTGGACCAGGTCCTGCACATAGGCGCCCCAGCCGGTGGCCTCGTACTGGTTGGTCTTGCGCAGGATGCGCGAGCTTTCGTCCACGCTGGCGCCGTCATCTGGCGCGCCCACGGAGGTGTTGGGTTTTGTCAGGGTCACACCCCCCTGGGTTGCACTGCGGGCCCCGTACACGCTGCGGTTTTCCACCGCCACATCGACGCCCGTGACCAACTCATGCCGATAGCCCAGCGCTTCGAACTTGTTGCTGTAGTCGCTTTGCGCGTGCAGGTTGTTCATGTCCTGGATCTTGAGCTGCGTGCCGCGGGTGAGCACGCTGTTAGGCCCGAAGGTGTCCAGGCTGACGGCAACGCCGCCCGGCTGGCTGGCGGCACCGGCGAAGCGGACCGTACCGGCGCGCTGGTCACGCGAGTAGCTGCCTTTGCGTACCTGGGTCTTCAGTTCGCCGCCATCGTCGAAGCGGTGCAGGTGGGAGAGGGTGGCGTAGCTGGCCGTGCCCTTGTTGTAGTCGCTGGCCATGCCGTAATAGGCGCTGGGATCGATCGGCAGCAGGGTGGTCTCGGAGACCGGCGAGCTCAGGGAGGGGCGGATCCAGGGCATGCCGTAGTTCATGCCGTTGTTGTTGTCCAGGTGGTAGAACCCGGCCGAGAATTCGTCACGCTCACCGATGCCCCAGCGGTAGGTGCCGGCGATGCCCTGCTTGTCGATGCTGCTGCCGGCCCCGTTGTTGTCGGCCTGGGTGTCCATGACGTTCAGGCGCAGCGCCGCGCTCTCGTCGGTCTTGATGTTGAAGTCGCCGACGACGCGGCGATAGTTGTAGCTGCCGACCGTGACGTCGACCTGGTGTTCGTCGATCAGGCGTGGCGTCTTGCTGACCTGATTGACAGCGCCGCCGGTGGAACCACGACCGAACAGCATGGAGGCCGAGCCGCGCAACACTTCCAGTCGGTCGAGGTTGAAGGTGTCGCGGTCGTAGAAAGCCGGGTCGCGCAGGCCGTCTACGAAGACGTCGCCCGTGCCCTGCAGCGAGAAGCCGCGCAGGCGGATGTCTTCCTCGCCCCCTTCGGCCGCCAGGAAGCTGATGCCTGCGGTGTTTTTCAGGGCCTCCTTTACGGTGTCGAGGTTGCGGTCGTCGATCAGGCGTTCGGTGACCACGGTTACGGATTGTGGAATATCACGTAGTTGTTGGCGGCCTCTGCCGATGCCGGTTTCGGTGGCGCGGTAGGCGTCCTTGCCTTCGGGTGCCTCGGCCCGCTCTTTGACGACGACCGTACCCAGGGTCTTGCCCGTATCGTTGGCGGTCGTCTGGGCCAGCGCGCCCAGCGAGCCGGCCAGCAGCATGGCGCCCATCGGTAGCAGGCATTTTGTAGACGACGCGCGGTGTCCCGCTGCGAACCGGAGGGGATCGACGACGGTGGACTTCTTACGGTAGGGGTTGGGGTGAGACATGATTGCAGAGCCTTTCAGTAGGGGTTTGCTGATGGCTGGCTGCAACCGCGGCGTTTTGAATGGGGCCGGGTGATGGCTGGCTAAAATAATTCACGAATTATATACAAATGCGAATCACTATCATTCAATGCGGGCGATGGGGCGCTGATCGCTCCTCAATGGCCCGCGGCGTCGGTGTTGAATCTGAATGCGTCGTGCGCAACGACGTCTCAGGCCACGAAGGGCGCCAGCAAGTGCATGACGTGCGCATTGGCGGGCTGACTTACGATCCAGAAAGTCGATTCCCCGGCTGGGGCCATCACCAAGGCTGATTCGAGACGATCCTCCTATGAAAAGCACCATAAGCCCGAGCGTGAAGTCGTTTTTTCCACCGCTGCTGCTCGGTCTGCTCACCGCCACCATGCAGACAAGCCGGGCCCAGCCCTTGCCGTCGCAGGACGACGGCACACTGGAGCAAGTGACTGTGACTGGTCAGACCCAGGGCAGCGGCGGGGGGCTGGCCCCCATGAGCGTCTTGAGTGGAGATGAACTGACTTTACGCAGCCAGTCCACGCTGGGCCAGACCCTGGACGGCCTACCCGGTGTCAGCAGCACGTACTTTGGCCCCAATGCCAGCCGGCCCGTGATTCGTGGCCTGGATGGCGAGCGCATTCGCATACTCAGCAATGGTTCGCCCAACACCGATCTGTCAGGACAAAGCTATGACCATGCCGTCACCCTCGATCCGCTGGTGGTGGAGCGTATTGAGGTACTGCGCGGGCCGGCAGCCTTGCAGTACGGCGGCAGTGCTGTGGGTGGTGTGGTCAACGTCATCGACAACCGCATTCCACGCGAGCCGCAGTTCGACGCCACGGGTGGCGTGAGCGGCCGTGCCGATGCCAGCCTCGCCACGGGAAACTCCGAGCGTGCCGGTGCCATGGTGCTTGAGGCTGGCAACGAGCGCTACACCGTGCATGCGGACCTGATGTCGCGCAACCTGCAAGACACCTATGTGCCGCGGCCGCTGAGCTGCACGCGCGGCGGCGTGACCACGACTGAGCGACGCCTGTGCAATTCGGCCGGGCAATCCTGGGGTGGGGCTCTGGGGGCCTCGGTGTTCGGCGACGATGCCTATCTGGGGTTCTCCGCCACGAGCTATGGCAACCAGTACGGCACGGTGGCCGAGGATAACGTGACGATCGACATGCAGTCCCTGCGCATGGCCATGGAGGGCGAGCGCCGCAATCTGCGCGGCCCGCTGCAATCCCTCAAGGTGCAGGCCAGTCGTACAGAGTATCGCCACGCCGAACTTGATTCGGGTAGTCCGCTGACGACCTTCCGCCGTGATGCCAGTGACTTGCGCCTGCAGGCGCGACACGCACCCCTGGGGGACTGGCAGGGCACGCTGGGCCTGCAGCTTGAGCGCAGCCGCTACGCTGCGGACGGCAGCACGGTGCTGGCACCTTTCAGTCGTACCGCGCAGTCGGCCGCTTTTGTGCAGGAAGAATTGCCACGGAGCTGGGGGCGTCTGACCCTGGGGGCGAGGGTAGAGTCGGTGCAGGTCGAGTCGCAAGGGCATCCGACGACATCGACATTCTTTGTGGGCCGTCGCAGCTTCCAGCCCCTGAGTTACGCACTGGGCTCGCTCTGGCAACTCGCACCCGCCTGGCAGCTCACGGGCAACCTGTCCTCGACCCAGCGCGCTCCGCGCGACTACGAGATGTTCGTCAATGGCTTTCATGTGGCGACCAACACAACGGACATCGGCAATCCCGACCTTGGCCTGGAGCGGGCCCGTAACGTCGAGGTGGGCCTGGGCTGGAAGCAAGGTGCCGATCGCGCGCAGGTGCAGGCTTTCGTCCACGACTTCGGCAACTACATTGGCCTCATGCTCAGCGATGCCTCTACCAACCCACCCACCTACCGTTACAGCCAGATGCAGGCACGATTCCGCGGTATCGAGGGAAATGCGGACTTGCGCCTGCGCTCGGGGCCGAAGCGCGTTGACCTGGCGCTGCGCGGGGACGTTGTGAATGCCGATAACCGGAGCACCGATGAGCCTTTGCCCCGCATCGCCCCGATGCGGCTGGGTGCCACCCTGATCCTGGGTGAGGGGCCCTGGAGTGCTCGCGCAGGCGTCGATCACCTCGCCGCCCAGAACCGGGTCCCTGCGGGACAGCAGGCTACCGGCGGATACCGGCTCTGGCATGCCGCGGCAAGCTATCGCTCCAAGGTGGGCGGGTCCACCCTGCTTTGGTACGCGCGGCTGGACAATGCGGGTAATTCCCTGGCGTATTCGGCCAGCTCCATCCTGACGCAATCGATTCCCGGGCGCGCGCCCTTGCCCGGGCGTAGCCTGAAAGCCGGCTTACAACTGACCTTCTGAGGTTCTGACCTCAGGCCCGCTACCCGGACGAGTGGCCCCGCGGCGCCGGCAGCCAGAGGCCTGTACTGGCCCTGGGAGGGGGCGCATCGGCGCCGATGCGGGCCATGTTCAGTAACTCAGCCGCTCGGGCCGGATCTCCTGCAGGATGGTGGTGGCGATCTCCTCGATCGACTTGGTCGTTGTCGAGAGCCAGCGGATGCCGGCGCGCCGCATCATGGATTCGGCTTCGGCCACTTCCATGCGGCAGTTCTCCAGCGAGGCGTATTTGGAGTTGGGACGGCGCTCGTTGCGGATCTCGCTCAGCCGATCGGGGTTGATGGTCAGGCCGAAGATCTTGGCCTTGTGGGGCACCAGGGCAGGCGGCAGGTGCTGGCGCTCGAAATCTTCCGGGATCAGCGGGTAGTTGGAGGCCTTCAGGCCGTACTGCATGGCCAGGTAGAGCGAGGTGGGGGTCTTGCCGCTGCGGCTCACGCCGACCAGGATCACGTCGGAGCTGGCCAGGTCGCGGTTGGACTGGCCGTCGTCATGGGCCAGCGAGAAGTTGATGGCCTCGATGCGGTCGTGGTAGGCCTGGCTCTTGCTCACGTCGCTGAAACGGCCGATGCGGTGGTTGGACTTGATGCCCAGCTCGTCCTCCAGCGGGTTCACGAAGGTGCCGAACATGTCCAGCATCATGCCCTTGCAGCCCTCGTTGATGATCTGGTGCACGGCTTCGTTGGCCAGGGTGGTGAAGACGATGGGCCGCTTGCCTTCCACCTCGGCCGTGTGGTTGATCTGGCGCACCACCTGGTGCGCCTTGTCCATGGTGTCGATGAAGGGCAGGCGCACATGACGGAACTCGGTTTCGAACTGGGCCAGGATGGCGTTGCCAAAGGTCTCGGCCGTGATGCCGGTGCCATCGGAAATGAAGAAAACGGTGCGATTGGGCATGGTGTAGAGGCTGGCGCCAGGAAATTGTTATCGAGTTACATGCAAAAACAGCATGGTTTCCGCTCGGGGGGAATAAAATCGCGGATTCACCCATAGATTCTTCCATGCAACGCAGCGCCCCACCAGAAAAAGAGCAAAGGCTGGCCGTTGGCATGGGCGCAGTCAGCACAAGTCCTGTGCTGGCCTCGGGCGCAAACCGGTTTTTAAACTCTGGAGCTTTCCCATGTCTGCACTTTTCAGCCCGACCGCCCTGGTCGTACCGTTTGAAAACCTGAGGATGACCGACGTCGAGGCGGTTGGCGGCAAGAACGCCAGCCTCGGCGAAATGATCTCGCAACTGCCCCAGGGCGTACGCGTGCCCACCGGCTTTGCCACCACGGCCCACGCCTTCCGCGAGTTTCTCAAGCACGGCGGCTTGGCCGACCGTATCAACGCCAAGCTCGACACCCTGGACACCGAGGACGTGCGCGCCCTGGCCACGGTCGGCGCCGAGATCCGCGCCATGGTCGAGGCCCAGCCTTTCCCGGCCGACCTGGAAAAGGCCATCCGCGAGGACTACGCCAAGCTGTCCGCCGGCAACCCGCAGGCCACCTTCGCCGTGCGCTCGTCGGCCACCGCCGAAGACCTGCCCGACGCCTCCTTTGCCGGCCAGCAGGAGACCTTCCTCAACGTGCACGGCATCGATGAAGTGCTGCACAAGATGAAGGAGGTCTTTGCCTCCCTCTACAACGACCGCGCCATCAGCTACCGCGTGCACAAGGGTTTTGCCCACGCCGACGTGGCCCTGTCGGCCGGCGTACAGCGCATGGTGCGCTCCGATCTGGGTGCGGCCGGCGTGATGTTCACCATCGACACCGAGTCCGGTTTCGAGGACGTGGTCTTCATCACCTCCAGCTACGGCCTGGGCGAGACGGTGGTGCAGGGCGCCGTGAACCCCGACGAGTTCTACGTGCACAAACCCATGCTCAAGGCCGGCAAGCGCGCCGTGGTGCGCCGTAACCTGGGCTCCAAGCTGATTCAGATGGTCTTCTCCACGCCCGAGGAGAAGAAGGCCGGTGGCAAGCTGGTCAAGACCATCGATGTGCCCACCGAGCAGCGCAACCGTTATTCCCTGACCGACGCCGACGTCGAGCAGCTGGCGAAATACGCGCTGGTGATCGAGCAGCACTACGGTCGTCCCATGGACATCGAATGGGGCAAGGACGGCACCGACGGCCTGCTCTACATCCTGCAGGCCCGTCCCGAGACCGTGAAGAGCCAGGCCGCCGGCACCGCCGAGATGCGCTACAAGCTCAAGGGCGACACCTCCAAGAGCACGGTGCTCGCCGAGGGCCGCGCCATTGGCCAGAAGATCGGCACGGGCCCGGTGCGCCTGGTGCACAACGTCAGCGAGATGGACAAGGTCCAGCCCGGTGACGTGCTGGTCACCGACATGACCGACCCGAACTGGGAACCGGTGATGAAGCGCGCCTCCGCCATCGTCACCAACCGCGGCGGGCGCACCTGTCACGCGGCCATCATCGCGCGCGAACTGGGCATCCCGGCCGTGGTCGGCTGCGGCGACGCGACCGAGACGCTCAAGGACGGCACGCTGGTGACCGTCAGCTGCGCCGAGGGCGACACCGGCCACATCTACGACGGCCTGCTCGAGATGGAAGTGACCGAGGTCCAGCGCGGCACCATGCCCGAGATCGACGTCAAGATCACCATGAACATCGGCAACCCGCAGCTGGCCTTCGACTTCGCCCAGCTGCCCAACCACGGTGTGGGCCTGGCGCGCCTGGAGTTCATCATCAACAACAACATCGGCGTGCACCCCAAGGCCATCCTGGAGTACCCGAACATCGACGCCGACCTCAAGAAGGCGGTCGAGTCCGTGGCGCGCGGCCACGCCTCGCCGCGGGCCTTCTATGTGGACAAGGTGGCAGAAGGTGTGGCCACCATCGCCGCGGCCTTCTGGCCCAAGCCGGTGATCGTGCGCCTGTCGGACTTCAAGAGCAACGAGTACCGCAAGCTCATCGGCGGCAGCCGCTACGAGCCCGAGGAAGAGAACCCCATGCTGGGCTTCCGCGGTGCCGCGCGTTACCTCAGCGCCGACTTCGCCGGGGCCTTCGCCATGGAGTGCGAAGCCATGAAGCGCGTGCGTGAAGAGATGGGCCTGACCAACGTCGAGCTCATGGTGCCCTTCGTTCGCACCCTGGGCCAGGCCCAGAAGGTGATCGACCTGCTGGGCAAGCATGGCCTCAAGCGCGGCGAGAACGGCCTGAAGATCGTCATGATGTGCGAGGTGCCGAGCAACGCCATCTTGGCCGACCAGTTCCTCGAGTTCTTCGATGGCTTCTCGATTGGCTCCAACGACCTGACCCAGCTTACCCTGGGCCTGGACCGCGATTCCGGCATGGAGCTGCTGGCCGCCGACTTCGACGAGCGCGACCCCGCCGTCGAGGCCATGGTGGAGCGCGCCATCACCGCCTGCCGCAAGCAGAACAAGTACGTGGGTATCTGCGGCCAGGGCCCCAGCGACCACCCCGACTTCGCCCGCTGGCTGGTCGACAAGGGCATCACCTCGCTCTCGCTCAACCCTGATTCGGTGGTCGAGACCTGGAAGAAACTGGCCGAGTAAAGCATCAGCACTGACGCGTCGACGCATCAGCTGAGACCACACGAAACGGGCCGTCCCTCCTCGGGGCGGCCCGTTTTTTCATGCGTATCGGGAAAACCCTGACAGGGTTTGCCAGCGCAGATGCGTGTTTCTACGTGCCTTGTAAGAAACAGGTAAGTGCCAACCACACAATGCGCTCAACCGTACGAATAGGTCTTCATGCTCGCTGTCGCATCCACCATCAAACTGATTGCCGAAATCGCCCTCCTGGCCCTGCTGGGCCAGTGGCTGCTGGGCTTGCTGGCCGGCGCCAAGAAGCAGCAGAACCTGTTCTACCAAATCCTGCAGATCATGACCCGGCCCTTCGTGTCCGCAGCCCGGCTGCTCACGCCCAAGCTGGTGCTGGACCGCCACGTACCGCTGGTGGCCTTTTTCCTGCTGATCTTCATCTGGCTGGGCGCCACGATCTACAAGATCCAGACCTGCGTCGAGATCGGTGTGGAGTTGTGCAAATGAACGCAACCCTGTCCTACCTCTTCCTAAAGCTGCAGGCCATGGCGCTGCTGGTCTTTGGCCAGAAGACGCAGGCACTGGCCTGCTTCGAGCAGATGCTGGCCCTGCGCCCCAATGACTTTTATGCCCTGGCCAGCCGGGCCCATGTGCTGGCCCAGCTCGGTGAGAAGGCCGGGGCCCTGGCCGCCCAGGAGCAGCTGGCCGCTCGCCATGTCGACAACCTGGCCGCCTGGTTCAACCTGGGCTACATGCTCGAGGAAGCCGGCCAGCACGCACGCGCCGAGGAAGCCTTTCGCCGCGTGATCGGGATCGACCCCAAGATGGACCGCGCCTGGTATGGCCTGGCCCTGGTCCTGATCCAGACCCGCCGCTTTGACGAAGCCGTCGCGGCCCTCAAGAAGAACACGGAACTGCAGCCCATGAGTCCGTTCGGCTGGTATCAGCTGGCGCGGGTTCATGTCGACCGGCAAGAGCCCGACGAGGCGGTGAAGATCATTCGCCATCTCAAGGGATTCGAGCCCAAAGTGGCCGCCCAGCTGGAACGCGAAACGGGCTTGTTTGCAAGCCCGGTCACGCCGACCAGCTGAGCGGGTACTTGTTGGGCCCGGCCGCAAGCCGGTCCCAGATAACGATAAGCCGCGATCCGGCAGCAGGCCACCAGGAGACAGGTGGTGATCGCGAAATGCCCGAGAGGGTGACTTTGTTGGAGGTAGGTAAACATGGCAAACATGGAGTTGACCGATAACCACCGCCGTTACTGGCGCAAGAACCTCAATATCACGGCAATCCTGCTGTCGATATGGTTCGTCGTAACCTTTGTCGTGAGCTTCTTTGCGCGCGATCTGAGCTTCAATTTCTTTGGCTGGCCTTTCAGCTTCTGGATGGGTGCTCAAGGTTCCTTGGTTGTGTACTGCCTGATCATCTGGTTTTACGCGCGTTACATGAACAATCTGGACATCGAGCACGGTGTCCAGGAAACCGAGGAGTAAATCATGGCTGGAATGTTTGGATCTGATTCGGGCCCCACGGGCGCCGCGGCCAACAAGGCTTTCAAGCAGAACCTCAACAAGGTTTACAAGTGGTACACCGGTGGCTTCCTGATCTTCGTGGTGGCCCTGGCCATCCTGGAGCAGATGGGCCTGCCCCGCCAGTGGATCGGCTTTGTTTTCCTGGTCGCTACCATCGGCCTGTATGCCGGCATCGGCATCATGAGCCGCACGACCGACGCCGCCGAGTATTACGTGGCAGGCCGTCGTGTGCCCGCCATCTACAACGGCATGGCCACGGGCGCTGACTGGATGTCGGCCGCCTCCTTCATCGGCATGGCGGGTACCCTGTACCTGACCGGCTATGCAGGCCTGGCCTTCATCATGGGTTGGACCGGCGGTTACTGCCTGGTGGCCCTGTTCCTGGCGCCCTATATGCGCAAGTTCGGCCAGTTCACGGTGCCGGACTTTCTGGGTGAGCGCTACGGCGGCAACATCCCGCGTTTCCTGGGCATCGTCGCCGCCATCCTCTGCTCCTTCACCTACGTGGTGGCACAGATCTATGGCGTGGGCCTGATCACCGCCCGCCTGACCGGTGTGGCCTTCGAGATCGGCATTTTCATGGGCCTGGCCGGTATCCTGGTGTGTTCCTTCCTCGGCGGCATGCGCGCCGTAACCTGGACCCAGGTGGCGCAGTACATCATCCTGATCGTGGCCTACATGATCCCGGTGGTGTGGTTGTCCGTGAAGCAGACCAATGTGCCGGTGCCGCAAGCCATCTACGGCTACCAGCTCGAGAAGGTCACCGCCAAGGAAAAGGCGTTGACGAACGACCCCAAGGAGCTGGAAGTTCGTGAGATCTTCAAGCAGCGTTCCGCCGCTCTGGCCGAGAAGCTCAAGGATCCCGCTGCTGCTCTGGCTGCCGACAAGGCCGCCGCCGAGCAGAAGCTGACCGAGCTGAAGGCCGCCAATGCGCCGGGTGCCGACATCGTCGCCGCCGAGAAGGCCCTGGCCGCCCTGCCCAAGGACGCTGACGCCGCCAAGAAGGCCTGGACCGCTGCCAAGGCCGCTGCCGACACCAAGTCGCGCCCGCTCAACGGCATGGTGCCGCACGCCCAGCAGTTCGCTGGGAACCCGGACGGCGATGCTGCGGCCCAGAAGGCCTACGACGTTTCGCGTCGCAACTTCCTGGCGCTGATCTTCTGCCTGATGGTGGGTACCGCTGCGCTGCCGCACATCCTGATGCGCTACTACACCGTGCCTAGCGTGAAAGAGGCTCGCGAGTCCGTGAGCTGGTCGCTGTTCTTCATCTTCCTGCTGTATTTCACCGCCCCGGCCCTGGCCGTGCTGGTGAAGTACGAGGTGTTCCATGTCCTCGTGGGCACGCCGTTTGACCAGCTGCCGGCCTGGATGGCCCAGTGGAACAAGGTGGACCCGACGCTGCTGTCCTTCTCGGACATCAACAAGGACAACATCTTCCAGTTGAACGAGATGAGCATCGGTGGTGACATCATCGTGCTGGCCACGCCGGAAATCGGTGGCCTGCCCTATGTGATCTCCGGCCTGGTGGCTGCTGGTGGCCTGGCTGCTGCGCTGTCGACCGCTGACGGCCTGCTGCTGACCATCGCCAATGCGCTGTCGCACGACCTGTACTACAAGATGATCGACCCGAACGCCTCGACCGCCCGCCGCGTGACCATTTCCAAGGTCCTGCTGCTGGTGGTGGCTCTTGCGGCTGCCTACGTGGCTGCCCAGAAGCCGGCTGACATCCTGTTCCTGGTCTCTGCCGCGTTCTCCTTCGCTGCTGCCGCCTTCTTCCCGGCCCTGACCCTGGGCATCTTCTGGAAGCGCGCCACCGGCGCCGGTGCATCGCTGGGCATGATCGCCGGCCTGGGCACGACCTTCTACTACATGGTCACGACCCAGCCCTGGCTGCGCGGCATCTTCGGCGTCACCTCGCCGGTGCAGCTGTGGTGGGACATCCAGCCGATCTCGGCTGGCCTGTTCGGCGTGCCGGTCGGTTTTGCCGTGATCATCCTGGTGAGCCTGGTGACGCCTGCCCCGAGCAAGAAGATCCAGGACCTGGTGGACCACGTGCGTTACCCCAACATCAAGAGCGCATGAGATTCATCGCCATCTGAAGTTGATGAACATCTGATTCAGATCAGATGATCTAAGCCCGGCAACGCAAGTTGCCGGGCTTTTTTCATGGCGATTGCGCTAAGCTAGACACAGCCTCGCGGCACATGGCAGGACATCAGCACATGACACAAGCCACCTCAGCACCCGTCACCACGATGGCGGCCCAGATGCCCTCGGGCAGCCTGCTGGCCAATCTGCGCCAGGAACTGGCGCGCTACACACCGTTTTCCCAGATGGAGGCGACCGATCTCGACTTCTTTCTCAGCCACGCGGAGCAGCTCTATTTCGCCCCGGGTGAGACCCTGATCGAACCCGACAGCGGCGAGGTGACGGAGCTCTTTTTCATACGGCAGGGGGCGGTCAGCGGCAAGCGCGGGCTGGCCGATCTCTCGGGGGGCGCCTTCCAGTACGAAACCGGTGACCTCTTCCCCATCAGCGCGGCCCTGGCCGCGCGCGCCGTGACAGCCAGCTACGAGGCCACCACTGACACCTTCGTGCTCGCGCTGCCGGTCCAGCACATGCAGACGCTGGCGCAGAAAAGCGTGTCCTTTGCCGATTTCCTGAACCGGCGCGTGCTCAAGTTCCTGGAGCTTTCACGCCAGGCCCTGCAGGTGGCCTATTCCTCACGCACCCTGGCCGAACAGTCGCTGGAAACCCGCCTGGGGGATCTGACGCCGCGTATGCCCGTGGCTTGCCGGCCAGGCACGCCGCTGCGCGAGGCGCTGACCGAGATGCACCAGCGCCGCATCGGCTCCATGCTGGTGACCAGTGAGCGGGGCGAGCCGCTGGGCATCCTCTCGCGCGACGACATTCTCGGACGCATAACGCTGCAGGAGGTGCCGTTGGAGACGCCGATCGGCGAGGTCATGGTGCAGCCGGTGCACCATCTGACGCACGAGCACACGGCCGAGGACGCCGCCCTGCTGATGAGCCGCCACACCATCCGCCACGTACCCATCACGCGCGATGGGGTGGTGGTGGGCATCGTCTCCGAGCGCGACCTGTTTGCCATGCAGCGCCTGAGCCTCAAGCACGTCAGCACCTCGATCCGCGGCGCAGCCGATGTGGACACGCTCAAGCTGGTGGCGCAGGACATCCGCCGCTTTGCGCTCAGCCTGCTCAGCCAGGGCGTGCAGGCACGCCAGCTGACGGCGCTGATCAGTCACCTCAACGACGTGCTGACCGAACGCCTGCTGGAGCTCAAGGCGGCCGAGCACGGGGTCGCGCTGGACCGCCTGTGCTGGCTGGCGCTGGGCTCCGAGGGGCGCAGCGAGCAGACCATCGCCACCGACCAGGACAATGCGCTGATCCTGCCGGATGACATCACACCGGCGCAACGCGAGCAGATCCTGGTTTTCGCGCGCGACGTCAACCAGGCGCTGGACGCCTGTGGCTACCCGCTGTGCAAGGGCGGCATCATGGCGGGCAACCCGGAATGCTGCCTGACACTGCGCCAGTGGCGCGAACGTTTTGCGCACTGGATCGAGCATGGCGCCCCGCAGGACCTGCTCAACGCCAGCATCTATTTCGATTTCCGGCCGCTGGCGGGTGATGCGGAGCTGGCCGATGGCCTGCGGGCGGAGGTCAACCGTTCGGCCGAACGGGTGCCGCGGTTTCTCAAACAGATGGCGCTCAACGCACTCACGCGTGAGCCCCCCCTGAACTGGGTGGGTGGTATCGCCACCGACGAGCAGGGGCGCATCGATCTCAAGCTGCAGGGCACGGCCATCTTCGTCGACGCGGCCCGCCTGTACGCCCTGGCCCAGGGCCTGGCGGCCACCGGCACCCGCGAGCGCTTCAAGGCGGTCGGTCCGATCCTGGGCGTGCTGGCCCATGAATACGAGGCCTGGGTCAGCGGCTTTGAATTCCTGCAGATGCTGCGCCTGCAGATCCAGCTGCAGGGTGGGGCGTCGTCCGAATGGCCCAACCATGTCGAATTGCTCAAGCTCAACGACATCGACCGGCGCATCCTCAAGGAGACCTTCCGCGTGGCGCGCAACCTGCAACAGCGCATCCAGCTCGACTACGAGCGCTGATATGGGCTTGCTGAACTGGCTCAAGGGGCAGGGCGACTTCGTCGTGAACGAAAAGCGCTGGGTCATGCTGGACGTGGAAACCAGCGGCCTGGACCCGCATGGCGACCGCCTGCTGGCCATCGCGGCTATTGCCCTGCGCGTGGACTGGGCGCGCCGCCGCCTGAGCGTCGACCTGGGCGACAGCTTCGAGGTGGTGCTGCGCCAGGAACAGGTGACGGAGGCCAAGGACAACATCCTGCTGCATGGCATCGGTGTGCAGCGCCAGCGGGAGGGCATGGCGCCCGACGCCGCGCTGGAAGCCTTTGCCGGTTTTGTCTGGCAGTCGCCGCTGCTGGCCTTCCATGCGGCCTTCGACCAGGCCATGATCACCCGCCACATGCGCCACTACCTCGGGCGCACCCTGCCCAATCCCTGGGTGGACATCGAGCAGCTGTGCGCCGTGACGCACGAAAAGGTACGTGCCCGTTCCCTGGACGAATGGATGCAGCATTTCGGCATCGAGTGCGCGGTGCGTCACCAGGCCGCCGCCGACACCCTGGCCGAATGCGAGCTGCTGCTGCGGATTTGGCCCCGGGTGGCAGCCCAGTGTGCCGACTGGCGCGGGGTGCAGCGACTGGCCCGCCAGCAGGGCTGGATCGCCCGCGCCTGAGCCGTCGCCCGGCCGGAACTGGCCCGCGCGGGGATCTGGGCTATAATGCTCGGTTCCCACCTTGCCGCACCCCAGTAGACGCCGGGGGCGGCTTCCATCCACAAGGAGTTTCAATGCGTCATTATGAAATCGTCCTCATGATCCATCCGGATCAGAGCGAGCAGGTCCCCGCCATGCTCGAGCGCTACAAGGGCATGATCACCACCGGTGGTGGCAAGATCCACCGTGTTGAAGACTGGGGCCGTCGCCAGATGGTCTACATGATCAACAAACTGGCCAAGGCCCACTACCTGTGCCTGAACATCGAAGCCGACCAGGCCGTGATGGCTGAACTGGAGCATGCCTTCAAGTTCAACGACGCCGTGCTGCGTCACCTGACGGTTCTGAAGAAGAAGGCCGAGACCGGCCCGTCTTCCATGATGAAGACCGTCGAGCGTGAAGACGCCCGCAAGGCCCAGCAGGCTGAATTCCAGGCCTGATCGTTAGCGAGGAGTGAACCCCGGCGCCAACCAGCTGGTTCTGACTGCTTCCATCGCCGAGCTCAGTGCTCTGCGCTACACGCCGGCCGGTTTGCCGGCCCTGGATCTGAGGCTCGAACATGAGTCGCTGCTCCAGGAAGCGGGACAGGACAGGCAGGTCAAGGCAAGCGCCAAGGCAGTCGCCTTTGGCGCGCTGGCCGAGCGGCTTGTCAAGCAGGCTGTCGGCAGCAGCTGGAGGTTCCAGGGCTTTGTCGCCACTCCCCGCAACGGCAAGAACCTGGTGTTCCACATCCAAGATTTCAGTCAAGATTAAACAGGAGGCCCCATGGCCACGTTCAAGAAATTCAACAAAGACAAGCGCCCCAAGCGCAACACCCAGTCGCTGCTGTTCAAGCGCAAGCGCTTCTGCCGCTTCACCGTCGCTGGCGTCGAGGAAATCGACTACAAGGACATCGACACGCTGCGTGATTTCGTTGCTGAAAACGGCAAGATCATCCCGGCCCGTCTGACCGGCACCCGCGCCATCTATCAGCGCCAGCTCAACACCGCCATCAAGCGCGCTCGCTTCCTGGCGATGCTGCCCTACAGCGACCAGCACCGCATCTAAGGAAGAACAGACCATGCAAATCATTCTGCTCGACAAGGTCGTGAACCTGGGTAACCTCGGCGAAATCGTCAAGGTCAAGGACGGCTACGCCCGCAACTTCCTGATCCCCTCCGGCCGCGCCCGTCGCGCCACCGAAGCGGCCAAGAAGGACTTTGAAGCCCGCCGCGCCGAACTGGAAAAAGTGGCCGCCGCCAAGCTGGCCGAGTCCCAGGCCCTGGGCGAGAAGCTCGCCGGCACGACGCTGAAGCTGACCCAGAAGGCCGGCGTGGACGGTCGCCTGTTCGGCTCCGTCACCAACTTCGACATCGCCGAAGAGCTGGCCAAGACCGGCTACAAGGTGAGCAAGGCCCAGGTGCGCATGCCCAACGGCCCGATCAAGCTGGTTGGCGACAGCACGGTCAGCGTGGCCCTGCACACCGACGTGGTGGTCGAGATCACCGTCTCCGTGTACGGCGAAACCGCCTGATCCGGCTGACCCCCAGAGAAGCCGCCGGGCCCCGGGCCCTGGCGGCTTTTTTCATGGGCGATTGGCTCGACTTATCCTTGCAAGTGCACAGGCTGCCCACAGTTATTCACCGGCTTGTCCACAGCATTTCACTCGACGCTGGGCTCGTCGCGTCGTAGGATCGGACCTCACAAGGAACACCACTGAATGTCAGCTGTATTGACCGCCGTAGACGAGGGCTACAGCCCGGATCGCCAGATTGCGCAACTGCGCGTACCGCCGCACTCCATCGAGGCCGAGTCCAGTGTGCTGGGCGGCCTGCTGCTGGACAACGGTGCCTGGGACCGCGTCAGCGACCTGCTGGGCGATGGCGATTTCTACCGCTATGAACACCGCCTGATCTACGGCGCCATCAGCCAGTTGGTCAATGCCAGCCGCCCGGCCGACGTGATCACCGTCTTCGAGCAGCTGCAAAGCCAGGGCAAGGCCGAGGAAACCGGCGGCCTGGCCTACCTCAACGGCTTGGCCCAGTACGTGCCCAGTGCCGGCAATATCCGCCGTTATGCGGAGATCGTGCGCGAGCGCGCCATCCTGCGCAAGCTGGTGGCCGCCAGCGACGAGATCGCCACCAACGCCTTCAACCCCCAGGGCCGACCGGTGGCCACCATCCTGGACGAGTCCGAGCAGAAGATCTTCAACATCGGCGAGGAAGGCTCGCGCATGAAGCGCGGCTTCCAGTCCATGGACACCCTGGTGGTAGACCTGCTGGACCGCGTGCAGGAGATGGCGGACAACCCCAACGACATCACGGGCGTGCCCACCGGCTTCTACGACCTGGACCGCATGACTTCGGGCCTGCAGCCCGGCGACATGGTGGTGCTGGCGGCGCGCCCCTCCATGGGCAAGACGGCTTTCGCGATCAATATCGCCGAGCACGTGGCCTTGAACGAGGGCCTGCCGGTGGCCGTGTTTTCCATGGAAATGGGTGCGGCCCAGCTGGCGGTGCGTATCGTGGGCTCTATCGGCCGCATCGACCAGGGCCACCTGCGCACCGGCAAGCTGACCGACGACGAATGGCCGCGCCTGACTGAGGCCATCGAGAAACTGCGCACCATCTCCCTGCACATCGACGAGACCGCCGGCCTGACCGCCAGCGAGTTGCGCGCCAATGCGCGCCGGCTGGCACGCCAGTGCGGCAAACTCGGCCTGATCGTGGTCGACTACCTGCAGCTGATGAGCGGCTCCAGCGGCGACAACGAAAACCGTGCCACCGAGCTGGGCGAGATCTCGCGTGGCATGAAGATGCTGGCCAAGGAACTGGGCTGCCCCCTGATCGCGCTCTCGCAGCTCAACCGCAGCGTGGAGACGCGCCCCGACAAGCGCCCCATGATGAGTGACCTGCGCGAATCCGGCGCGATCGAGCAGGACGCCGACATCATCATGTTCATCTACCGCGACGAGTACTACACCAAGGACGCCTGCAAGGAACCCGGTGTGGCCGAGATCATCATCGCCAAGCAGCGTAACGGCCCGACTGGCGTGGTCAAGCTGGCCTTCCTCAACAAGCTGACGCGTTTCGAGAACCTGGCGGCCGGTTACGGCAGCGGCGATTTCTGATCCCTCGGGACCATGACAAAGGGGCCTGACGGCCCCTTTTTTGTGGAGGTGTCTGCCGCGCGAAGTTCAGAGGACTTCGCTCGCAAAATCCGCCAGCCGCGAGCGTTCGCCGCGTGCCAGCGTGATGTGCCCGCCATGCGGCCAGCCCTTGAACCTGTCCACCGCAAAGGTCAGGCCCGAGGAGCCTTCGGTGAGGTAGGGCGTGTCGATCTGGGCCAGGTTGCCCATGCAGATGATCTTGGTGCCGGGACCGGCGCGCGTGATCAGGGTCTTCATCTGCTTCGGGGTCAGGTTCTGCGCCTCGTCGATGATGACGTACTTGTTCAGGAAGGTCCGCCCGCGCATGAAGTTCATGCTCTTGATCTTGATGCGGCTGCGAATCAGCTCGCTGGTGGCCGCGCGTCCCCATTCGCCAGCGCCGGTGTCGGTCTTGGAGAGCACTTCCAGGTTGTCGTCCAGCGCGCCCATCCAGGGGCCCATCTTTTCCTCTTCCGTGCCGGGCAGGAAACCGATGTCCTCGCCCACGCTCACGGTGGCCCGGGTCACGATGATCTCGGTGTAACGGCGGTCGTCCAGCACCTGGGTCAGGCCGGCGGCCAGGGCCATCAGGGTCTTGCCGGTGCCGGCCGTACCGGTCAGGGTGACGAAGTCCACCTCCGGGTCCATCAGCAGGTTCATGGCGAAGTTCTGCTCGCGATTGCGCGTGGCCACGCCCCAGACCGCATGCTTGAGGTGGGTGTAGTCCTTGAGCGTCTTGAGCACGGCGCTTTTGCCGCGGATCTCGGTCACGCGCGCGTAGAAACTCGGTTCACCGGGTGCCTCGAAGTAGACGAACTGGTTGATGTGCAGATTGGGTACGATGGGCCCGGTGATGCGGTAGAAGGTGTGCTGGCCCTGCTGCCAGCTCTCCACGCTCTGGCCTTCGGTGGTCCAGAAATCGGGTGGCAGCGCCAGCGAGCCGGAATACAGCAGGTCACCGTCTTCCAGGGTCTTGTCGTTCTGGTAATCGTCGGTGGCCAGGCCCAGCGCGCGCGCCTTGACGCGCATGTTGATGTCCTTGGACACCAGCACCACCTCGCGCGGGGCGTACTGCACACGCAGCGCCTCCACCACGCCCAGGATCTGGTTGTCAGCCTTGCCCTGGGGCAGGCTCGTGGGCAGGGTGTAGTTCAGCGGCTGGGTCTGGAAGAAGAGCTTGCCGCCGGCCTCGCGGTGGCCCGTGCTGTCGAGCTTGAGCCCGGTGGTGATGTCGGCCCCCTGGGCGCCGGCCAGCGCGTCGAGCGTGCGGCTGGTCTGGCGGGCATTGCGCGCCACCTCGGTCATGCCCTTCTTGTGGCCGTCGAGCTCCTCCAGCACGATCATGGGCAGGAAGATGTCGTGTTCCTCGAAACGGAACAGGCACATGGGGTCGTGCATCAGCACATTGGTGTCGAGCACGAACAGCTTGGCCGGTCCGGTCCGGGCGGTCTTTTTCGAGCGCGGCCGGTCCAGCTGCTTTTCCTGGACGCTGGGGGCGGGGCGGGCTGGCGTGCGTCGTGTTTCTACCTGGATGGCTGGTCCCGCAGCATCGCTTCCCAGGCTGCCGCCATGTTCGAACAGGTCACGGGCCTGCGGTTTGTCACGGGACTCAGGGCTGTCGAACGAGGCTGGCGATTTACGCCCGCTGCGCGGCTTGCCGCGAGCCGGGGCTTCGAAAGCATCAGGATTGAGCAGGGCGGCGCGTTTGGTGGGGGCGGGGGGCAGTGGCATGGGGGTAGGTGCAGGAGGAGAGTAGGGCGGATGCCGTGTGCAAAACAAAAAAGCCGCCCGGTAAACCAGGGCGGCTTTGATTGGCGAGAGCAGTTGCAAACCTCAACGGCATGAATTCATTATGCATGAGCCGTCTGAAAGTACAGGGTCCTGTTGCTCAAAAGCATCAGGGAGATCGGCAGATCACGCGGCAGCGGTCGCAGCGGCTTTTTTCAGGGCCTTGACGGCCTTGAGCACTTCATCCACATGGCCGGGGACCTTGAGGCCGCGCCATTCCTGCTTGAGGACGCCGTCAGCGCCGATCAGGAAGGTGCTGCGCTCGATGCCCTTGACCTTCTTGCCGTACATGATCTTGTTCTTGACCACGCCGAACATGTGGCACATCTTCTCTTCGGTATCGGCAATCAGCTCGAAGGGCAGTTCCAGCTTGGACTTGAATTCGTCATGCGACTTCATGTTGTCGCGCGAGACGCCAAAGACCATGGCGCCTGCCTTGACGAAGTCCTTGTACTTGTCACGGAACTGCATGGCTTCCGTGGTGCAGCCCGGGGTGTTGTCCTTGGGGTAGAAATACAGGACCAGGGTCTGACCGAGATGGGAGGTGTTGGAAACCCGGATGCCGCTCGTGGCGTTGGCTTCGAATTCCGGTATCGCTTTGTTGACAACAATCGCCATATGACTCAAATCTTGTGTGACAGCAGCTGTCGGAGAAGGGTCGGGATGCTGGCCGTGACAGCGGGGCGTGAGACCCGACTCGATCCGCTGATTTTACCCTGAAAACGATATCCCGTCCCCCGGCAAGGCTAGGGAGTTTCCAGTAACAGCGCAGCCACCACGTGCCGGCCCTCTGCGGCGAGGATGTTGTAGGTGCGGCAGGCCGCCGCCGTGTCCATGGTTTCCAGGCCGATGCCCAGGGCCACCAGGGCCTGCAGCCATTCCGGGCGGGGGAAACGCAGGCGTACGCCACTGCCGAAGAGCACCAGTTCCGGGCGCAGCTCGGCCAGTGGGGCGAAGTGCGCGGTGCCCAGGTCTTCATATCGCGAGCAGTCCCAGACCTGCCGTTCGCCGCGCGAACCGATGATGAGACTGGTGCCGAATTTTTCAGCATCGATGGCGATCCAGCCCGGGCCATAGCCGTTGATGGTCTGGACACTGGGTTTGTCGGGCTGGAGTTTCATGAAACCTGCTTAATCTGTGGTCAAATTATAGGTTTCGCCTCGCAACAGGGATGGACTTTTGCACGCCATCCTGCCGCAACCCGGAGGGATTTTGAAAACCATACGCAAATCGGACAAGCTGGCCAACGTCTGCTACGACATCCGCGGCCCCATCATGGAGCGCGCCAAGCAGATGGAGGAAGAGGGCCACAGCATCATCAAGCTCAACATCGGCAACCTGGCGGTGTTCGGCTTCGAGGCGCCCGAGGAAATCCGCCAGGACATGATCCGCAACCTGCCCAATGCGGCAGCGTACTCCGACAGCAAGGGCATCTTCGTCGCACGCAAGGCGGTGATGCAGTACACCCAGGAGCAGGGCATCAAGGGCGTCACGCTCGACGACATCTACCTGGGCAACGGCGCCAGCGAACTGATCGTCATGGCCACCAACGGCCTGCTCAATGATGGCGACGAGATGCTGCTGCCCGCGCCGGACTACCCGCTGTGGACCGCGGCAGTCAGCCTGTCGGGCGGCACGCCCGTGCACTACCAGTGCGACGAGTTCAATGGCTGGATGCCCAACCTGGCCGACATCCGCGCCAAGATCACGCCGCGCACCAAGGGCATCGTGGTCATCAACCCGAACAACCCGACGGGTGCGCTGTACTCCGACGAGTTGCTCAAGGGGATCATCGCGATCGCCCGCGAGCACAAGCTGGTGATCATGGCCGACGAGGTCTACGACAAGGTGCTGTACGACGGCGTGAAACACACCGCCCTGGGCAGCCTGTCGGACGACGTGCTCACGCTGACCTTCAACTCCCTGTCCAAGAGCTACCGCTCCTGCGGCTACCGCGCGGGCTGGCTGGTGGTCTCGGGTGACAAGAAGTCGGCCAAGGACTACATCGAGGGGCTGAACATGCTGTCCTCGATGCGACTGTGCGCCAACGTGCCGGGGCAGTCCGCCATCCAGACGGCGCTGGGCGGCTACCAGACCATCCACGACCTGGTGAACGAGGGCGGCCGTCTGCGCCGCCAGCGGGACATTGCCCACGAACTGATCACCGCCATCCCCGGCGTCTCCTGTGTCAAGCCGCAGGCCGCCTTGTACATGTTCCCGCGGCTCGATCCCAAGGTCTACCCGATCCAGGACGACAAGCAGTTCATCCTGGAACTGCTGGAGGCGACACGCGTGCTGCTGGTCCAGGGCTCGGGTTTCAACTACCCGGACAACCAGCATTTCCGCATCGTGTTCCTGCCGCACGAGGACGATCTGCGCGAGGCCATCGGTCGCATCGCCAAGTTCCTCGAGAGCTACCGCAAGCGCCTGGCGCAGGCCTGACATTTGAAAGACGGCGCCGCGGCGCCATGCACTGAGTCAAAGATGAAAGCTATACAAGTAGGCCTGCTGGGTATCGGCACCGTCGGCTCGGGCACGTACAACGTGCTCCAGCGCAACCAGGAAGAGATCAAGCGTCGCGCTGGCCGCGGCATCGAAATCACCATGGTGGCGGACCTCGACGTGGCGCGCGCCCAGTCCCTGGTGGGACCGGGTGTCAAGGTCGTCAACGACGCACGTGCCGTCATCGCCAACCCCGAGATCGACATCGTGGTCGAACTCATTGGCGGTTACGGCATCGCCAAACAGCTGGTGCTCGAAGCTATCGCGGCCGGCAAGCACGTGGTCACGGCCAACAAGGCCCTGCTGGCCGTGCACGGCACCGAGATCTTCGCGGCCGCTTCCGCCAAGGGCGTGATGGTGGCCTTCGAGGCGGCCGTGGCCGGTGGCATCCCCATCATCAAGGCCCTGCGCGAAGGCCTCACCGCCAACCGCATCCAGTGGATCGCCGGCATCATCAACGGCACCACCAATTTCATCCTGTCCGAGATGCGCGACAAGGGCCTGGACTTCGACGTGGTGCTCAAGGAAGCACAGCGCCTGGGGTATGCCGAAGCCGACCCCACTTTTGACATCGAAGGTGTGGACGCGGGCCACAAGGTCACCCTCATGTCGGCCATCGCCTACGGCATTCCGGTGCAGTTCGACAAGGCCCATGTTGAAGGCATCACCAAGCTGGGCGCGCAGGACATCCGCTACGCCGAACAGCTGGGCTACCGCATCAAGTTGCTGGGCATCACCAAGCGCACGGCCAAGGGCATCGAGCTGCGTGTGCACCCCAGCCTGGTGCCCAGCAAACGCCTGCTGGCCAATGTGGAAGGCGCGATGAACGCCGTGGTGGTCAACGGTGACGCCGTCGGCACCACGCTGTATTACGGCAAGGGCGCGGGCTCCGAGCCCACGGCCAGCGCCGTGATTGCCGATTTGGTGGACATCGCCCGCCTGCACACGGCCGATCCGCTGCACCGCGTGCCGCATCTGGCCTTCCAGCCCGATGCCATGAGCAACCTGCCCGTGCTGCCCATGAGCGAGGTGGTGACCAGTTATTACCTGCGCCTGCGCGTGGCCGACCAGGCCGGCGTGCTGGCCAAGGTCACCGGCATCCTGGCCGAGTCCGGCATCAGCATCGACGCCGTGCTGCAGCGCGAAGCCGACGAGGTGGGCGGCGAAGGCTCCACCCAGACCGACGTCATCATCCTCACGCACGATGCGCGCGAGGGCACCATGAACGAGGCCCTCGTCAAGCTGCAGGCCCTGCCCACCGTGCTGGCGCCCATCGTGCGTATCCGCAAGGAAGAGCTGGCCGGATGAAATATCTTTCGACCCGCGGCCACGCCGACCGCAAGCGCTTCTGCGAAATCCTGCTCGAAGGCCTGGCGCCCGACGGCGGCCTCTATCTGCCCGAGTCGTATCCGCAGGTGAGCGGGGCCATGCTGGCGAATTGGCGCGGCCTGCCCTATGCCGACCTGGCCTTCGAGATCCTCTCGCTTTACATCGACGACATCCCGGCCGACGATCTGCGCGCCCTGTGCCGCAAGACCTACACCGAGGCGGTGTTCGGCTCAAAAGAGGTCGTGCCGCTGAAGCCGCTGGAGAACGGCATCCATCTCGAAGCCCTGTCCAACGGGCCCACGCTGGCCTTCAAGGACATGGCCATGCAGCTGCTGGGTAACCTGTTCGAGTACGAACTGGCCCGCCGCGGCGAGCAGCTCAACATCCTGGGTGCCACCAGCGGCGACACCGGCAGCGCGGCCGAGTACGCCATGCGCGGCAAGCAGGGCGTGCGCGTCTTCATGACCAGCCCGCACGGCCGCATGAGCCCCTTCCAGCAGGCCCAGATGTTCAGCCTGCAGGACGCCAACATCCACAACCTGGCCGTCAAAGGCGTGTTCGACGACTGCCAGGACATCGTCAAGGCCGTCTCCAACGACCTGGACTTCAAGCGCCAGTACAAGATCGGCACCGTCAACTCCATCAACTGGGCGCGCCTGGTGGCCCAGGTGGTGTATTACTTCGCCGGTTATTTCCAGGCGACGAAGAGCAACACCGAGCGCGTCAGCTTCACCGTGCCCTCGGGCAACTTCGGCAACGTCTGCGCCGGCCATGTGGCCCGCATGATGGGCCTGCCGATCGAGCGCCTGGTGGTGGCCACCAACGAGAACGACGTGCTCGACGAGTTCTTCCGCACCGGCGTCTACCGCGTGCGCGGCAGCGCCGACACGCACGAGACCTCCAGCCCGTCGATGGACATCTCCAAGGCCAGCAACTTCGAGCGCTTTGTGTTCGACCTGCTGGGCCGTGATGGTGGCAGGGTCAAGTCCCTGTTCGGCGAGCAGCTCTCCAAGGCCGGCAAGTTTGATCTCAGTGCCGATCCGGCTTTTGCACAAGCCCGTAGCCGGTATGGTTTTGTCAGCGGCAAGAGTACGCATGCCAACCGTCTCGCTACCATCCGTGACACCTGGGAGCGTTTCGGCGTGATGATCGACACGCACAGTGCCGACGGCGTCAAGGTGGCGCGCGAGCACTTGCAGCCGGGTGTGCCCATGATCGTGCTGGAGACGGCGTTGCCCATCAAGTTCGCGGCAACCATCGTCGAGGCGCTGGGGCGCGAGCCCGAGCGGCCGGCCGGGTTCGAAGGCATCGAAGCCTTGCCCAAACGGGTGGCGGTGATCGCTGCCGACGTGCAGGTGGTCAAGGACTACATCGTCCGGCACTGTGCCTGAGTTGTCGTTTCGCTCCGGGGTATCTGTCGTGCGCTATCAAAAATGTAGCTTTGGAGTGATCCTTTCATGAAAGTCGTGGGTTTCGCCGGTTACTCCGGTTCGGGCAAGACCACGCTGGTCGAACAGCTCATTCCCGCGCTCAAGCTGCGCGGCCTGCGGGTGTCCGTGGTCAAGCACGCCCACCACAAGTTCGACATCGACCACCCGGGCAAGGACAGCTGGCGGCATCGCGAAGCCGGTGCCTTCGAGGTGGTCATCGCCTCCAACCGCCGACTGGCCATGATGCGCGAGTTCGAGCAGCAGCACGAGCCCAAGGTGCACGAGTTGATTGCCGAGTTGTATGACGGCGTGGACTGGGTGCTGGTCGAAGGTTTCAAGAACAGCGACCTGCTCAAGGTCGAGGTTTGGCGCGCCGAGGTCGGCAAACCGGTACGCTACCCCGACGACGCCTTCATCGCCGCCGTTGCCACCGACGATGCCAGCCGGCTGCCGGTGCCCACAGGCCTGGACCTGCTGGACCTCAACGACCCCGACGCCGTGGCTGGCTGGCTGGTGGCCCATGGCGAGCGCTTCGAATACAGCCCCGAGGTCTACACCGCATGAATGCGCCGCGTGCTCCGCTGAAGTCGCTGGACCAGGCGCTGACCGAATTGCTGGTCCAGGCCGGGCCGCTGGCGGGCACCGAGACGCTCAGCACCTTTGAGGCCGACGGCCGTGTGCTCGCGCAGGACCTGGTCTCGGCCCTGCACGTGCCGCCGCAAGACAACAGTGCCATGGACGGTTACGCCCTGCGCTGCGCCGACGTGCGCGAGGCGGGTGTGGTGCTGCAGGTCACGCAGCGCATCCCGGCCGGTCACCACGGCCATGCGCTGGAGCCGCTGAGCGCTGCCCGCATCTTTACCGGCGCTCCGGTGCCGCCGGGGGCCGATGCCGTCGTCATGCAGGAAGACTGCGAGACGGTGAACGAATGCGAAGGCGGCGTCCGTGTGAATGTGGTGCCGCAGCTCGGCCAGTGGATCCGCCGGGCGGGCGAAGACGTCACGCGCGGCGCCGTGGTGCTGGCGCGCGGCCGGCGCCTGGGACCCGCCGCGCTGGGCATGGCCGCCGGTATCGGTCTGAGCCAGCTGACCGTGGTGCGCCGCCCGCGCGTGGCCCTGTTCTCGACGGGCGATGAACTGGTGATGCCGGGTGATGTGCCGCCCGAGCAGATGCCACCCGGCGCCATCTACAACTCCAACCGTTTCTTCCTGCGCGCCCTGCTGCAGCGCCTGGGCTGCGAGGTCACCGACTATGGCATCGTGCCCGACCAGCGCGAGGCCACCTTGAACGCTTTGCGCGGCGCCGCGCAGAGCCACGACCTGGTGCTCACCAGCGGCGGCGTGTCGGTGGGTGAGGAAGACCACATCAAGCCCGCCGTGCAGCAGCTCGGCGAACTCGACCTCTGGCAAATCTCGATGAAGCCGGGTAAACCGTTTGCTTATGGCAAGCTCTACCGCGGCGAAGGTGCCGCGCGCGGGCCGCAGGACGCCTGTCATTTCGCCGGCCTGCCCGGCAACCCGGTCTCCAGCTACGTGACCTTCATGCTGCTGGTGCGGCCTTTCCTGCTGCGCCTGCAGGGTGTGGCCGATGTGACACCGGTGCGCATGGCCCTGCCCGCGCATTTCGACCTGCCGCGTGGCGACAAGCGCCGCGAGTTCCTGCGCGTGCGCCGCAACGCCGCTGGTGGCCTGGACCTGTTCCCCAACCAGAGCTCGGGTGTGCTGACCTCGGCCGCCTGGGGCGATGGCCTGGTCGACAACCCCGCGAACACGACGATCGCCAGAGGCGATATCGTCCAGTTCCTGGCCTTTGCAGAATTGATGGCATGAAAGTCAACGTCAAATACTTCGCCTCCATCCGCGAGAGCGTCGGCACGGGCAGCGAGCCGCTGCAGACCACGGCGACCACGCTGGGTGAGCTGCGCGACGAGCTGATCGCCCGCGGCGGCGCCCATGCCCAGAGCCTGGCACGCGGCCGTGCCGTGCGCGTGGCACTCAACCAGGTCATGAGCGGCGAGGACGCCGCGCTGACCGAAGGCTGCGAAGTGGCCTTCTTCCCGCCGGTGACAGGGGGCTGATGCCATGACCGCCCGCGTTTCGATCCAGACCCAGGACTTCGACGTCAGCGCCGAGATCGCGGCGCTGCGCGCGCAGGACAAGCGGGTGGGGGCCGTCTGCAGCTTCATCGGTACCGTGCGCGACCGCAACGACGGCCAGTCCGTGAGCACCATGGAGCTGGAGCACTACCCCGGCATGACCGAGAAATCGATCGAGGACATGATCGACGCGGCCTTCCAGCGCTTCGACATCTACGCTGCGCGCGTGATCCACCGCGTGGGCCCGCTCTTGCCGCTGGACCAGATCGTGCTCGTGGTGGTCACCTCGGCGCACCGCGGCGAGAGTTTCCAGGCCTGCGAGTTCCTGATGGATTACCTCAAGACCCAGGCCCCGTTCTGGAAGAAGGAACAGACGCCCGAAGGCGCGCGCTGGGTCGACGCCCGCGTCAGCGACGACCAGGCGCTGGCCAAGTGGGGCATCGCCTCCGGCAATTCCGCGGCCTGATCGCCTGGACTTTCCCGGGATTCCCGGGCGTCATCGGTAGAAACCTCAGTGTCGGTGGGTCGGTCCTGACCTTAGGATGGTAAGAGTTCTTATCAATACCCAGGATCGACCGCATGGAGATCAAGCTCCCCAACATGGCCACGCCGGCCGCGCCGCAGAAGGTCCCCTATCGGCGCATCGCCACCGAAGAGGCCTTTGCCACGCAGGAGATGCTCGACATCTACCGCAAGATCCTGGCGCGCGGCGACGTCGACCCCGGTTTCCGTGGCCTGATGGGCTTCTACATGAGCAGTCCCAGCGAGCGCGCGCAGCACATCATGCGCGGCCTGCTGGACCTGGACCAGCTGCGCCTGCAGCACATGGACGCGGCCGGGGTGGACATGGCCGTGCTGGCGCTGACCTCGCCGGCCGCGCAGGTGATGGACAAGGCCACCGCCGTGTCCTTCGTGCAGGGTGCCAACGACGAACTGGCCGCCGCCATCCGCCGCCATCCCACGCGCCTGGCCGGCATGATCGCCATCGCCCCGCAGGACCCGGCCGCCGCCGCGAAGGAGATCGAGCGCGGCGTGAGCAAGCTGGGCATGCATTCGGTCATCATTAACTCGCATACCCAGGGCGAGTACCTGTCCGATCCCAAGTTCTGGGACATCTTTGCCGCCGCCGAGGCGAATGACGCACCCATCTACCTGCATCCCAATGCACTGCCGCCCGGCATGCTGCAGCCCTTCCAGGAATGCGGGCTGGACGGCGCCATCTACGGCTTCGGTGTGGAGACCGGCCTGCACGCCATGCGCATCATCACGGCCGGTGTGTTCGACCGTTTCCCGAAGCTGCGCATGATCCTGGGCCACATGGGCGAGGCGCTGCCCTTCTGGGCCTACCGCCTGGACTACATGCACCAGGCCACGGTCAAGTCGCAGCGTTACCCCAGCATCCAGCCCCTCCAGAAGCGTCCCAGCGAGTATCTGCGCGAGCATTTCTACATCACCAACAGCGGTGTGGCCTGGGAACACGCCATCAAGTTCACCCAGGACTTCATGGGCACGGACCGCGTCATGTACGCCATGGACTATCCTTACCAGTACGCCCCCGACGAGGTGAACATGCTGGACGCCATGGACATGCCGCTGGACGTGAAGAAGCAGTTTTTCCAGACCAATGCCGAGACGGTTTTCAAGATCCGCTGACGATCAAACTGACCCTAACAAGAGGAGACCGAGATGAAGACAATCAAGCATCTGTTCGCAGGCTTGCTCCTGCTGGCTGGCGCTGCCGGCGCCCAGACCTGGCCCGCGCAGACCGTGCGCATCATCGTGCCCTTCACGCCGGGCACCGGCATGGACACCATCGCCCGCGCGGTGGCGCCGCGCCTGTCCGAGCGCCTGGGCCAGCCCGTGGTGGTGAGCAATGTGCCCGGCGCCAGTGGCAACATCGGCGCCGACCAGGTGGCCAAGAGCAACCCCGACGGCTACACCGTGCTCATGGGGGCCAACACCATGCTCATGGCCTCGCAGCTCTACAAGAATGTGCCCTTCGACCCGGTGAAGGACTTCGCCCCCGTCTCCATGGCGGCCTGGGGCACGCTGATGCTGGTGGCCAATCCCAAGACCGGCATCAAGTCCCTGCAGGACCTGCTGGCCCAGGCGCGCGCCAAACCCGGCAGCATCAATTTCGGCTCGCCCGGTGTGGGCACCCCGCACCACATGGCCATGGAACTCTTCAAGGTGCAGACGCAGACCTTCATGCTGCATGTGCCCTACCGTGGCTCGGCCGGCTACACCACGGACCTGCTCTCGGGTGAACTCAACGTGGGTTTCCTGCCGGTGCACGTGGCCCAGGGTTTTGTCAACAGCGGTCGGCTCAACGCCCTCGCCGTGGGCAGCCCCAAGCGCCACCCGGTGTCTCCCAATGTGGCCACCTTCGAGGAACTCGGCGCCAAGGGCGTGGACGTGGACCTCTGGTACGCCTTCTTCGTGCCGAGCAAAACCCCATCGGCCGCGCAGCAGCGCCTGAACACCGAGATCTCCGCCATCCTCACGCTGCCCGAGGTGCGTGACGCCCTGGGCAAGGCCGGCATGGTGGCCGAGGCCTCCACACCGGCCGAGCTGGGCGACATCGTCCGTAAGGACTACCCGCGTTGGGGCGCCGTCATCCGGCGCAACAACATTTCGGCCGAGTGAGCGTAGGCATGGCGTCGACGCAGGTCGTGATCGTGGGTGGCGGGCCCGTCGGTATGGGCCTGGCCATCGAGCTGGGCCAGCGCGGCATCCGCTGTGTGGTGATCGAGCGGTACCGCGAGCCCCAGCGCATCCCCAAGGGACAGAACCTGACGCAGCGCACCCTGGAGCACTTCCACTTCTGGGGTGCCGAGCAGGCGCTGCGTGACGCGCGCACCATTCCGCCCGAATACGGCATCGGCGGCCTGACGGCCTATGGCACGCTGCTGGGCGCCTACCATTACGACTGGCTGCAGCGTGAGCTGGTGCGGCCCTATTACTACACGGCCAACGAGCGCCTGCCCCAGTACGCCACCGAAGCGGTGCTGCGCGCGCGGCTCCAGTCCCTGCCTTCGGTGCAGGTGCTGTACGGCATGCAGGCCGAGGAGGTGCGGGACGAAGGGACGCAGGTGCGGGTGGTCGTGAGCGACCCGGACGGCGGCGACCGCCGTGTCCTTCATGCCGACTACGTGGTCGGCTGCGACGGCAGCCGCTCCCGGGTGCGCGAGCAGGCCGGGATCACGCACACCCTGTCGGACCACGACCGCATGATGGTGTTGCTGGTCTTTCGTTCGCACCAGCTGCACGAGCTGCTGAAGTGCTACCCCGGCAAGTCCTACTACAACGTCCTGCAGCCCGAGCTCGACGGTTACTGGAAGTTCTTTGGCCGGGTGGACCTGGGGAGCAACTGGTTTTTCCACGCTCCCGTGCCGCCCGGCACCACACGCGACAACTTCGATTTCCGGCACTACCTGCACGAGGCGGTGGGCGCCAGTTTCGACGTCGAGTTCGAACACATCGGCTTCTGGGACCTGCGCTTTGCCATCGCCGACCGTTACCGTGCCGGGCGCATCTTCGTCGCCGGTGATGCGGCGCACAGCCACCCGCCCTATGGCGGTTATGGCGTGAACACGGGTTTCGAGGATGCGCGCAACCTGGGCTGGAAACTCGCCGCGGTCCTGCAAGGTTGGGGGCAGGAGGCCCTGCTCGATTCCTACGACACGGAGCGCCGCCCGGTGTTCGCGTCCACCGCGCGTGACTTCATTGCTCGCGCCATCGAGACCGACCGCCAGTTCCTGAACGACTTCCATCCCGAGCGCGACCGCAGCGCTTTTGAAGCGGCCTGGGCCGCACGCAGCGCAGGCGCCGTGGGTGAGGTGCAGGCCTTTGAGCCGCATTACGAAGGCTCGCCCGTGATCGCCGGAGACAGCCCGTCCCAGGCGAGCGGCGGCAGCGCGGTCGGCCGGCATGAGTTCAAGGCGCGGACCGGCCATCATCTGGCGCCGGCCCAGTTGTCGGATGGTGCGAACGTCTATGAGCGCCTGGGCGTAGGTTACACGCTGCTGGCTTTCGGGGCCATCGCGAGCGATGTGCGTGCCTTTGTCGACGCGGCGGCTCAGGCGGGCTTGCCGCTGGCGGTGGTCGAGGATCAGGCTGCGGGTGAAACCGCGCGCTACGCCGCCAAGCTGATCCTGGTGCGCCCAGACCAGTTCGTTGCCTGGGTAGACGCCGACGCGGCCGCGCCAGCGGATGCGCAGGCCATCCTGCAGCAGGTCAGCGGGCGCCGCAGCCCCGCCCTGGCCTGAGCCGGCTGGCGCGCCTTCAGCGCGGCGCCGGTTCCAGCCGCAGCAGCCGCCCCTGCGGCTGGTCGGTCAGCAGGTAGATGTAGCCGTCCGGTCCCTGGCGCACGTCGCGCACGCGCTCGTCCAGATCGGGCAGCAGCTTGCTTTCGCGCCGCACCCGGCCTTCAAAAGGCCGCTCCAGTTCCAGCCGCGCTACATAGGCGAACTTCAGCGAGCCCACCAGCAGATTGCCCACCCAGTCGCGGCCGTAGCGTTCGCTGTTGACAAAGGCCATGCCTGAGGGTGCGATCGACGGCACCCAGTTGTGCAGCGGCTGCAGCGTGCCCGGGTGGCTGCGCTCACCCGTGCCCACCGAGGTGAGGTTGTAGTTGCGCCCGTAGCTCACCAGCGGCCAGCCGAAATTGGCGCCCGCGGTGGGCAGGTTGATCTCGTCGCCGCCCATGGGCCCGTGTTCGAGCTCCCACAGCACCCCACGCGGGCTCATCACCAGGCCCTGCGGATTGCGGTGGCCGTAGCTCCAGATTTCCGGCAGGGCACCGGCGCGGCCGACAAAGGGGTTGTCCGTGGGCAGCTTGCCATCCTTGTGCAGTCGCACGACCTTGCCCATGTGGTTGTCCAGGGTCTGGGCCCGGTCGCGTTCGTTGTAGCGCTCGCCCAGGGCGAGGAAGAGCGTGCCGTCCGTCCCTTCGGCGATGCGGCAGCCAAAGTGGTTGCTGCCGCTGACCTTCGGTTGCTGCTGGAAGATGACCCGCAGCTCCTGCAGCCGCGTCGCGTCGTCGCTCAGGCGGGCACGGGCCAGGGCGGTGCCCGCCGTGCGGCCGTCGGCCGAGGGCTCGGCATAACAGAGGTAGAGCGTGCGGTTGCGCGCAAAGTCGCTGTCCAGCGCCACATCGAGCAGTCCGCCCTGGCCGCGCGCCTGCACTGCCGGTACGCCAGCGACGGGTGGGCGTATGCGCCCGCCGGGCTCCACCACCCGCAGCGCGCCCGGGCGCTCGGTCACCAGAAAGTTGCCGTCGGGCAGGAAGGCCAGGGCCCAGGGGTGGGCCAGGCCCTGGGCGATGGTCTTGGCGGTGGGCTGGGCCGCGGCTGGGATGGCAACGCACAGTCCCAGCAGGGTGGGGGCCAGCCAGCGGGGCAGGGTGCTCAAAAACAGCTTCATGCTCACTCCCGGGGTTTGATCTGCGTCACAAGTATGCTTGCCCGACATGAATCGCTCTTGAAATCCTGCGGGATCACCCTCACGCTGTGGGGCAGTTCAAATACTTTCACCAAGGGACGCCATGCGGATCGACAAACTCACCACCAAGTTTCAGGAAGCCCTGGGCGAAGCCCAGACCCTGGCGCTGGGCAACGACCACGCCTACATCGAACCGGCCCACCTGCTGGTGGCCATGCTGCGCCAGCAGGACGGCCCCAAGGCCCTGCTGCAGCGCGCCGGCGTCAACGTGGCCGGCCTGCTGGCCGGTGCCGAGGCCGCCGTCAAGAAACTGCCGCAAGTGCAAGGGCAGGAGCAGGTGCAGGTCGGGCGTGACCTGGTCAGCCTGCTGCAGGCCGCCGAGAAAGAATCCATCAAGCGCGGCGACCAGTACGTCGCCAGCGAACTCTTCCTGCTGGCTGCCGCCGACAACAAGGGCGACATCGGACACCTGGCCAAGGCCAACGGCCTGACCCGCAAGGCGCTGGAATCGGCCGTGGACGCCGTGCGTGGCGGCCAGAGCGTGGACAACCCGGAAGCCGAAGGCCAGCGCGAGGCTCTGAAGAAATACACCCTGGACCTGACCGAGCGCGCCCGCTCCGGCAAGCTGGACCCCGTGATCGGCCGCGACGACGAGATCCGCCGCGCCATCCAGGTGCTGCAGCGCCGCAGCAAGAACAACCCGGTGTTGATTGGTGAACCCGGTGTGGGCAAGACCGCCATCGTCGAGGGTCTGGCGCAGCGCATCGTCAACGGCGAGGTGCCCGAGACCCTGCGTGACAAGCGCGTGCTAGTGCTGGACATGGCCGGCCTGCTGGCCGGCGCCAAGTACCGCGGCGAGTTCGAGGAGCGCCTGAAGGCGGTGCTGAAAGAGGTTTCGCAGGACGAAGGCCGCATCATCCTTTTCATCGACGAGCTGCACACCATGGTGGGCGCGGGCAAGGCCGAGGGCGCCATGGACGCGGGCAACATGCTCAAGCCCGCGCTGGCGCGCGGCGAGCTGCACTGCATCGGCGCCACCACGCTGGACGAGTATCGCAAGTACATCGAGAAAGACGCCGCGCTGGAGCGCCGTTTCCAGAAGGTCTTGGTGGGCGAGCCCACCGTGGAGCAGACCATCGCCATCCTGCGTGGCCTGCAGGAGAAATACGAAGTGCACCACGGCGTGGACATCACCGACCCGGCCATCGTGGCCGCGGCCGAGCTGAGCCACCGCTACATCACCGACCGCTTCCTGCCCGACAAGGCCATCGACCTGATCGACGAGGCTGCCGCCAAGATCAAGATCGAGATCGACTCCAAGCCCGAAGTCATGGACAAGCTGGACCGCCGGCTGATCCAGCTGCAGATCGAGCGCGAGGCCATGAAGAAGGAAAAGGACGAGGCCTCGCAAAAGCGCCTGGAACTGATCCAGGAGGAAATCGGCAAGCTGCAGAAGGAGATTGCCGACTACGACGAGATCTGGAAGTCCGAGAAAGCCCAGGCCCAGGGCAGCCAGCACGTGCGCGAAGACATCGAGAAACTCAAGGCGCAGATCGCCGATCTGACCCGCAAGGGTGATTTCGCCAAGGTCTCCGAGCTGCAATACGGCAAGCTGCCTGAACTGGAGAAGCAACTCAAGGCCGCCGAGGCCCAGGATCAGGCGCCCTCTGCCGCTGGAACGGAAAAGGGTCCGGCGGGGCGTCAGAAGCTGCTGCGCACCCAAGTGGGCGCGGAAGAGATTGCCGAGGTGGTGAGCCGCGCCACCGGCATTCCCGTGGCCAAGATGATGCAGGGTGAAAAAGACAAGCTGTTGCAGATGGAAACCAAGCTGCACGAGCGCGTGGTGGGGCAGGATGAGGCCATCAGCGCGGTGGCCAACGCCATCCGTCGCTCACGCTCGGGCCTGAGCGACCCGAACCGCCCCACCGGCTCCTTCCTCTTCCTCGGCCCCACCGGCGTGGGCAAGACCGAGCTGTGCAAGGCGCTGGCCGGTTTCCTGTTCGATAGCGTGGACCATCTGGTGCGCATCGACATGAGCGAGTTCATGGAGAAACATTCCGTGGCCCGCCTGATCGGCGCGCCACCGGGTTACGTGGGTTACGAGGAGGGCGGCTACCTCACCGAGGCCGTGCGCCGCAAGCCCTACAGCGTGCTGCTGCTCGACGAGGTGGAAAAAGCCCACCCCGACGTGTTCAACGTGCTGCTGCAGGTGCTGGACGATGGCCGCCTGACCGACGGCCAGGGCCGCACCGTGGACTTCAAGAACACCGTCATCGTGATGACCAGCAACATCGGCTCGCACCTGATCCAGGCCATGGTGGGCGAGCCGTATGACGACGTGAAGGACGCGGTGTGGGGTGAGCTGAAGAACCACTTCCGCCCCGAGTTCCTCAACCGCATCGACGAGACCGTGGTCTTCCACGCCCTCGACGCCGAGCACATCACCAGCATCGCCGGCATCCAGCTGCAGGCCCTGCAGGACCGCCTGGGCAAGATGGAGCTGGCGCTCAAGGTGTCCGACAAGGCCCTGGCCGAACTGGCCAAGGTGGGTTTCGACCCCGTGTTCGGCGCCCGGCCGCTCAAGCGCGCGATCCAGCAGCGCATCGAGAACCCGCTCTCCAAGCTGCTGCTGGAAGGCAAGTTCGCGCCCAAGGACGTCATTGCCGTGGAAGTGGACCCCATCAAGAACCCGGGCCAGTTCAGCTTCGACAAGGTCTGAGTCCCCAGGCGCTTCGCCCCAAAGAAAACCCGCCTCCTGCGAACGCAGGGGCGGGTTTTTCACGTCCGGGGTATCAGGACTCAGCAGTCATCGGCGTGGCGATCCCTGCTGCAGCTGACCTGGGTCGGCGCGGCATGGGGCGCCTGCTGCCACTCCCAGGCCCAGTAGGAGAGCACGCCAGCCAGCAGCAGCACAGCGAGCCAGGCGTGGTTGCGCTTGGCCAGGTCCGGCCCCTTGCCTTCCATGCGACCGGTGAGCATGGGCGTGGCCTGGTTGTTGCGGCGCAAGACGCTCAGGGCCAGCAGGAAGGCCAGGTGGCCCAGCACCAGCCACAGCATGAATTCACCCATCGCTTCGTGGATCTCTTCGAGCCACTCGCCACCCCATTCGTGAAAGGCCGCGTAGCCGCTGAGCGTGAGCGGCAGCACCACGGCCAGCAGGGCGACCACGGTCATCGCCATGGCCAGGTACTGGCCCTGGCGCCAGTTCACCGGCGCAGTGGCCTGGCCCGTGCCCAACCAGGCCGCCTTCACGCTGCGCAGCCAGGCCGGCGCGGCCGCCACCTTGCCCCAGAGCAGGGACAGGCGCGCCTGGCGCGGCCCGAACAGGCCGTAGAGCACACGAAAGACCAGCAGGCCGGCCATGCTGTAGCCCAGCACGACGTGCACCAGGCGCAGGCGCTCGCCGTCGGCCGTGAGGTAGGCCCCGACGAAGCACGGGGCAAACAGCCAGTGGAACATGCGGGTGGGCGCGTCGATGACGCGGCGGGTCGCCGCGGCCTGGCGCGGCGCGGTGCCGGCCAGGGTGGTGTGGGGGGAGGTGGTGTTCATGGGGTCGCTCCGGTTCGGGTTCATCAGTCCTGGAAGGCGCGGCGGTAGCGCGCGTCCAGGCCGCGGGGGAACTGAAGTTCGCTCTCGTCAAAGCGGCCCTGCTCGGCGCGGGTGTGGCAGGCCGCGCAGTTGGCTGCGCTCTTCACGCTGGCGTGTTGCCACACGGGCGCGTCCAGCTTGCGGTGTTTGCGCACGAACCAGGCCGATTGGGTGATGCGGTCCTGCGGCGGCGGTGCGCTCACGCGCTTGTAGGTGCCCGCGTTGGCCTGCAGCCACTGGCCGATCTGCTGCACCGTGGCCGCGTCGAGCGAGGCGTCGGTGCCGTAGTGCTTGTCCAGGCCGCTCATGATGCGGTCCCAGGAGCGCGCCGGCAGCAGGCCCGCCGGGTAGGCCAGGTGGCACGCCGCGCATTCCTGCTGGTAGCTGGGCAGCATCTGGCGCGGGTTCAGGTTGCCGCTGTCGGCCAGGGCGGCGGTGGTCAGGCCCAGCAGCAGGGCCAGGGTCGGCAGGGCCCGCTTGAGTGTTCGTGTTTGCATTGGGGCTTGCATGGTGTTGCTCCAGCGGGCTCAGGGTTTCAGGCTGGCCAGGTAGGCCAGCACATCGGCTTTCTCGGCGGCCGTGCATTCGCGGCTCAGCACGTCCTTGCAATTGCGGCGCAGCCACTTGTCCACCTTGGCGCTGTCGGTGAATCCCTGCGGGTTGAAGGCCGGCGCCAGCTGGGCGATGGCCTTGCCCGTGCTCGCGTGTTTGCCCTGGGTGGTGGGCGGCGTGCCGTGGCAGGAGGCGCAAGACCAGTCGCCACCATGCTGGCTGCCGAAAAAGACCTTGCCCTGGGCGGCGTTGCCGGGTGCGCCGGCCAGGGCGTTCCAGCGGGCCAGCTCCTGGGCCATGCTGGTGTCTGCGGCCTGGGCCGGCTGCAGCATCAGTAGCGCCGCCAGCCCGGCAGCGGCCGACAGCCACTTGATCTTCTTCATGAACGACTCCTGTTGTTGGGGTGGGGTTTCGGGATGGCGTTGATGGTGCGCCCCGCTGCCTGTACCCAGGCTGAAGCAGTCGTTCATCTGCCGTTCAGCTTCGCTGCGCAGAATGGGGGAATAAGATCTCCAGCAGGTCACTCCCCCATGCGCACCACCCTCGCCATCGCCACCTTGCTTGCTACCGCGGCCCTGACGCCGCTGGCCAGCCTGGCCGACAGCGACCACGACCGCGCCCGCGCCGCCTTGCAGGCCGGCGAAGTGCTGCCCTTGCACGTGGTGCTGGAGCGCGTGGCCCGGGACCACCCCGGCAACGTGCTGGAAGTGGAGCTGGAGCGCGAGAAGGGCCTCTGGATCTACGAACTCAAGATCCTGCAAAGCGGCGGCAGCCTGCTCAAGCTCAAGGTCGATGCCAAGACCGCCGCGATCATCCGGCAGCGCGAGGTTCAACGCTGATGCGCGTGCTGCTGGTCGAAGACGAGCCCACGCTGGCCGCGCAATTGCGCCAGGTGCTGCTCGATGCCGGCTACGCCGTGGACCAGGCCGACAACGGCCGCGACGCCTGGGTCCAGGGCGGTGTGCAGGCCTACGACGCCGTGGTGCTGGACCTGGGCCTGCCCGTGCTCGACGGCCTGAGCGTGCTCAAGCGCTGGCGCAGCGAAGGCATGAGCGCACCGGTGCTCATCCTCACCGCGCGCGACCAGTGGCACGAGAAGGTGGCCGGCATCGACGCCGGCGCCGACGACTACCTCACCAAACCCTTCCACACCGAAGAGCTGCTGGCCCGGGTGCGCGCCCTGATCCGTCGCGCCAGCGGCCTGGCCTCCGCGCTGCTGGCCTGCGGCCCGCTGGCGCTGGACACGCGCAGCGGCAAGGTCACGCTGGACGGCCAGCCCGTGAGCCTGACCGCGCAGGAGTTCAAGCTGCTGTCCTACCTCATGCACCACCCCAACGAGCTGGTCTCGCGTACGGTGCTCACCGAGCATCTCTACGCGCAGGACTTCGAGCGCGATTCCAACACCATCGAGGTCTTCGTCGCGCGCTTGCGCAAGAAGCTGCCTCCCGCCCTGATCGAAACCGTGCGCGGCCTGGGTTACCGCCTCAACGTGCCGGCCAGCCCGGCCTGAACCCAATGAAGGCCTGGGCACGCACCCTGCGCTGGCGCCTGCTGGGCCTGACCCTGATGGCGGTGGCCCTGGCGCTGCTGGGCGCGGGCCTGCTGATCTCCAGCCTGTTCCGCACGCACGTCACCGCGCAGTTCGACACCCAGCTGCTGCGC
>CALRZY010000001.1:0-669968 GCA_943372765.1 Curvibacter sp. AEP1-3 | reverse complement strand
CCCCACCTCTCCCCCCTTGCAGGGGGCGACGCCAGTGGCCCGGCAAAGCCGGTTCCACGGCGTCCCGCGCATCAAGCCCCTTCACGCCCACCCTCTCTTTTCCTTTTCCACCATGAATGACACCGGGCAAGTAAGCCTGCGCATCGAAGCCGGTGTGGCTTCGGTGATCTTTGACCGCCCCCAGGCGCGCAATGCGATGACCTGGGCCATGTACGAGCAGTTGATGGTCATCTGCCGCCAGCTGCGAGCCGACACATCGGTACGCGTCGCGACTTTCCGCGGCGCAGGCGGCGAGGCCTTTGTGGCCGGCACCGATATCGCTCAGTTCCAGAACTTTGGCAGCGGCACCCAAGGCGGCGAGGACGGCGTGGCCTACGAGCGCCAGATCGACGCCTGTATGGAGCTGCTGGGCGCCCTGCCCATGCCCACGCTGGCCGTGGTCGAGGGCTGGTGCGTCGGCGGCGGTGTGGCCATCGCGACGGGTTGCGATTTCCGCATCGCCACATCCACAGCCAAGTTCGGCGTGCCGATCGCGAAGACCCTGGGCAACTGCCTGTCGGTGAGCAACCTGGCGCGCCTGGGTGCGGCCTTTGGCATGCAGCGCGTCAAGCGCATGCTGCTGCTGGCCGAGATGATCAACGCCGACGAGGCCCTGGCCTGCGGCTACCTGCAGGAGATCGCCGCGCCAGCCGAACTCGATGCCGCCGTGGCGCGCCTCACCGGCAAGCTGGCGGCTCTCGCGCCCGTGACGCAGCGCGTCAGCAAGGAAGGCCTGCGCCGCCTGACCGTGCACAGCCTGCCCGAGGGCGAGGACCTGGTGCGCGCCGCCTACGGCAGCGCCGACTTCCGCGAGGGCGTGAGCGCCTTCGTCGAGAAGCGCCCCCCGGCCTGGAAAGGAAAGTGATGAGCCACAAGACCGCCCGCCCCGGCCCCCTGCACGGCCTGCGCGTGCTCGAACTCACACAGATCATGTCGGGCCCGACCTGTGGCCAGCTGCTGGCCGACATGGGTGCCGACGTGATCAAGGTCGAGAAGCTGCCCGGCGGCGACGACGCGCGCGCCTACCGCGACCCGCTGGTGAACGGAGTTTCGGCGCCCTTCATGATGATGAACCGCAACAAGCGCGGCATCGCCATCGACCTCAAACACGCCGACGGCAAGGCCATCCTGCTGCGCATGGTCGAGAAGTCCGACGTACTGGTGGAAAACTTCCGCGGCGGCACCATGGACAAGCTGGGCCTGGGTTATGGAGTGCTCTCGAAAATCAATCCGGGCCTGATCTACTGCGCCATCACGGGTTATGGCCTCGACGGCCCTTACGCGAACAAGGGTGGCTTCGATCTGATCGCCCAGGGTTTTGCGGGGCTGATGTCCATCACCGGCGAACCCGGCGGCGCACCGGCCAAGAACGGCAACGCGGTGTCGGACATGAACGCCGGCATCCTCGGGGCGCTAGGCATCGTTGCGGCCTATGTGCACAAGCTGAAAACCGGCGAAGGCCAGATCGTCGACACCTCACTCAGCGACGCCGCCCTGCAGCAGCTCTACTGGCACGCGGCCATCTTCTTCGCCACCGGCAAGTCGAGTGATCCCACGGGCTCGGCCCACATCCTGACCGCACCCTACCAGGCCTTCGAGGCCAGCGACGGCTGGATCAACGTCGGCGGCGCCAACCAGGCCAACTGGGAACGCATCGCCGAGGTGCTGGGCCACCCCAAGTGGCGCGAGGACCCGCGCTTCAAGACCAACAGCGACCGCATGGCGCACCGCGAGGAACTGGTGCGCTTGATGAACGCTGTGCTGCGCACGCGCACGCGCGCCGAGTGGCAGGCCGCCTTCGACAACGCAGGTGTACCGGCCGGCCCGGTGCACACCGTGGGCGAGGCCCTCAGCCACCCCCAGACCCTGGCGCGCGGCATGGTGGTGGAGCTGGACCATCCGCAGGCCGGGCTGACGCGCGCCCTGGGCTGCCCGATCCATTTCTCCGCCACGCCCGCCCAGGTCACGCGCCCCGCCCCCCTGCTGGGCCAGCACACGCGCGAACTGCTCAAGGAGTTTGGCTATAGCGACACACAGGTTGATAAATTCATAGGTACTAACGCTATCGCCGAACCCTGAACCGCATGTCACCATATAAGACACCGCAGACTTCCGCGGCGACTTATATGGGGACTGCTTATGAATACAAAGATTGCAGCGCTCCTTTGCGCGTTCGTAACTTTCTTTCATGGCGGCCTGCTGGCCCAGACCAGCTGGGTGGTCGGCCAGTCGGCACCGCTGTCGGGCAGCAATGCGGTGTTCGGCCAGGACATCCGTGACGGCGCCCTGGCCTGGTTCAGGTCGGTCAATGCCCAGGGCGGCGTGGGCGGCGTGCCCATCGAGCTCATCACCCTGGACGACCAGAACCAGCGCAAGATTGCCGGCGAGAACACCACCCGGCTGCTGCAGAACCGCAACCTCGTGGCCCTCTTCGGTTACGCCTCGGCCACACTGAGCCTGGACGCCATGCCCCAGGCCGAGAAGGCCGGCATGCTGTTCTTTGCCCCCTTCTCCGGTGCCAACCCGGTGCGCAAACCCAGCCCCGTGGTCCACACCCTGCGCGCCTCCTACGGCGACGAACTTGAAAAGATGCTGGCCTTCTGGACCGGCCTGGGCATGAAGCAGGTGGTGGTGGTGCATTACGACGACGAGGTCGGCATCCAGAACCTGGGCGTGGTCAAGGATTACCTCGCGCGCCAGGGCAAGCAGCCGCTGGCCTTCGCCCTGGAGCGCAATGCCAAGCTGGACGACGCCCGCTTCACGCAACTGGCCGCCCTCAAGCCCGAAGTCATCATCAACACCGTGCTCTCGGGCCCGGCGGCCGAGATCAGCAAGCAACTGGTGGCGCGCGGCATGTACATCCCCATGTCCAGCCTTTCCTTCGTCGGCGCGCAGCAGTACATCGACGCCGCCGGCGAGGCCGGCGCCGGCGTGTCCATCTCCCAGGTCGTGCCCAGCACCGGCGCCTCGCTGCCCGTCATCCGCGAATGCAGCAAAGCCCTGCAGGATGCTGGCGTCAAGAAGGCTATGAACAGCACGCACCTGGAGGCCTGCATCGCTGCCAGGGTACTGACCGAAGCCATGCGCCGCAGCAGGAAACCGGGCGACGCCAAAGCCCTGCTGGCCGCCCTGAGGAACCTGGGCAGTTTTGATACAGGCGGCTTCACCGTCAGCTACGGCCCGGAGCAGAACCACGGCAGCAAGTACGTGGAACTGGGCATGGTCACGCGCGGCGGCAAGCTGCGCAACTGAGCGCTTTCGTTACGACTGCTTACGCAGTCATACAAAGCCACACAGGTGTTTCTGTTTGGGGGCTAGTCCTGAAACAAACAGGCGCGCACGATCAGGGCATTCACTCTTTTGACCGGGGTACGCCATGAACCAGCAGCTCTTCCATCGCCGCGCATTCACCAGCCTGCTGTGTGCCGCAGGCCTGATGCTGGGTACCCACAGCCAGGCCCAGAACGCCTGGATCGTCGGCCAGTCCGCGCCACTCTCCGGCAGCAATGCGGTGTTCGGCCAGGACATCCGCGATGGCGCCCAGGCCTATTTCAAGATGATCAATGCCCAGGGCGGCGTGGCCGGTGCCCCGGTCGAGCTGCTCACCCTGGACGACCAGAACCAGCGCAAGATCGCCGGCGAGAACACCAGCAAGCTGCTGCAGACCAGGGGCCTGGTGGCCCTGTTCGGCTACGGCTCGGCCACGCTGAGCCTGGACGCCATGCCCCAGGCCGAGAAGGCCGGCATGCTTTTCTACGCCCCTTTCTCCGGCGCCAACCCGGTACGCAAACCCAGCACCGTGGTCCATACGCTGCGCGCCTCCTACGGTGACGAGCTCGAGAAAATGCTGGCCTTCTGGACCAGCCTGGGCCTCAAGCAGGTGGTGGTGGTGCACTACGACGACGAGGTCGGCGTGCAGAACCTGGGCGTGGTCACCGAGTACCTGGTGCGCCAGGGCAAGACACCCAAGGCCTTCGCCCTGCAACGCAATGCGGGCATCGATGCGGCCCGGATGAACGCGCTGATGGCCCTGCAACCCGAGGTCATCATCAACACCGTGCTCTCGGGCCCGGCGGCCGACATCAGCAAGCAACTGACCGCACGCGGGCTCTACGTGCCCATGTCCAGCCTGTCCTTTGTAGGGGCCCAGCAGTACATCGACGCGGCCGGGGCAGCCGGCGCCGGCGCCTCCATCTCGCAGGTGGTGCCCAACGCCTCTGCCTCGCTGCCCATCGTCCGCGAATGCGGCAAGGCCCTGCAGGATGCCGGCATCAGCAAAACCATGAACAGCACGCACCTGGAAGCCTGTATCGGTGCCAAGGTGCTGGCCGAGGCCATGCGCCGCAGCAAGCGCGTGGGGGACCCCAAGGCCTTGCTGGCCGCCTTGCGCAACCTCGGCACGTATGACGTCGGCGGGTACACGGTGCACTACGGGCCCGAGCAGAACCACGGCAGCAAGTATGTGGAACTGGCCATGGTCACGCGCAACGGACGACTGCGCAATTGAGGGGGTGAGGGTAAGCGGGAGTTCTCTGGGGGGAATTGCAAAGGGCGCCGACGGCGCCCTTTTTTTATCCCCTCACAGGGGCCTCAGACCGTGGGCTCACGCGCCGTGATCTGGTATTTGAAGGCGTCGGGTGAATAGCAGTCCAGGCGCTCGTCGGCGGTCTCGGCCACCGCGTACATCAGGAAACCCAGTTTGGGACCCTTGGCACAGGGCAGGGCCACGTCTTGCGCCATGTTCCAGGCCAGCCAGTTGCCTTCCCAGCCACCGAACAGGGCCTGGTTGACCGGCGCCACCACCGGGTCGGTGGTGTGCTTGAGTCGATGGGCAGCAGGGCCGTGGGCCAGGCCCAGGACCGTCAGCGTGTAGGCGGCCGACAGGCCAGCCGCGTTCTTAAGGAATGTTCGACGTTCGGTGGTCATCAAGAGAGCTCCGTCAGGATGGGGAAACGCCGCCGGCGCAGGTCAAGGTCAGCGGAACAGCATGCACGCGAGGGGATACCGCGCAGCGACCCAGAGCACCGGACGCATCCCACCCCCGAGTAATCCCCAATCTAATCCCCACAAAGCTTGGGGTATATTGCTCGCCACATCTATGAGAAGGCTGCTGGAGACCTACACCACGATGGAGCAGACTGGGCAAGGACCCGCCAGTCGCGGCATGCTGCTGCGCGGTTTGGACCCTGCCGGTGTCGAGTCCGCACGCGATCTCGTCCTGGAGCGGCTGGCCGCGCTGGACCTGGCAGCACGGGTACAGGCCGAAGCCGGCGAGGACAGCCAGGGCCCCTGGCTGCGTTTGTGGCTCGACCAGCCGACGACCCGGGCCTGGGCACCGGGCCACAGCACCATGGCGCTGGCCCACACCCTGGGCTTGCGCACCCTGGACAGCGAGACCGACCTGCAGCGCGAGATCCTGCTGACCCTGCTGATGAGCCCGACCGGCCTGGACTACCCCAGCCTGGATGAATTCGAATCGGCCATTCGCATCCGGCGCAACATCGTACAGGCAGCGCGCCACACCACCCTGGCCTTTGACACCGGGGCCGCCGAGCGCCCGCAGGACTGCTGGACCTACCACGAGGACCGGGGCTTCACCCTGCTGCCGGACGTACCGCTGATCGACGCCCTGATCAAGACCACCCAGCCCGAGGTCTCGGGCCGGCTGTATTCCTTCTCCTGCTACCGTGCCACCGAATACGTGACGCTGCTGGGCATCGCCCAGGAGCTGGCGCACAGCAATACCGCGCTGTTCGATCGCCTGCAGGACGTCTGGCGCCAGCGCGCCATCATGTCCGAGGAGTTTCACAACGTCTTCCTGCGCGAGCAGGGCTCGATGGAGGCGCCGGTGCCCCCGCTGTATTACGTGCCGGGCGACCGGGTCTGGTTCCGCAACCCCGACGAGGCCTCGGCCGACGCCTGCGGCTTTGAGGGCTCCTGGGTTATGTACCTGGGCGGCGGCCTGTTCACCAATTTCTGGAAACAGCAGCAGCCCTACACACTCACGCGCAAGTGCGTCGAGATCTACCACTGGCGCCACGGCCTGTACCGCGACGCGCAGGGCGAGTCGCAGATCGACGAAGTCCGCATCGAGCCCCTGATCGAGGCCACGCTCGCCAACCCGGCCGAACTGGCCCAGGTGATGGCGCGCATGACCCGCTGGCGCGAGCCGCGCGGCGTCTACACCGAGGCCGGCGGCTGCATGGACACCACACGCGAGTTCGCGCGCTGGGTGCGCCCCGGCACCTCGGACATGCCCATCCCCCGGACCTGATCCGCATGCACTCGCGGCAGACGCACATCGATGCACTCAAGTGCATCGGTTCGCAGCTCATCGTTCTGCACCACTTCTCGGCCTACGGCCCGCTGGCCGACGCGACCACCCTCGCCGCCCCCGCGCTAATGGGCTGGCTCTACGACTACGCCCGCATGGCGGTGCAGATCTTCCTGGTGCTGGGGGGCTTCCTGGCCATGCAGGGCCTGCTGCCCGCCATGCGCCACGACGCATCCCGGCTGGGGCGCGCCGTGCTGCTGCGCTACCTGCGCCTGGCGCTGCCCCTCGGCGTGGCGATCCTGCTGGCCGTGGCCGCGGCGGCCATGGCGCGCAACTGGCTGAACGCCGACTTCATCCCGGCCACACCGGGCTGGGGCCAGGCCCTGGCGCACCTGTTGCTGCTGCAGGACGTGGTGGACGCCGAAGCGCTGTCGGCCGGGGTCTGGTACGTGGCCATCGACCTGCAGCTCTACGCCCTGCTCGCGCTGCTGCTGTGGCTGGGCCAGCGTGGCGCAGGCATGACCCCGGCCCTGTGGCTGGTGGCCGGGCTCATGCTGGCCTCGCTGCTGCATTTCAACCGCGACGCCCTCTGGGACGACTGGGCACCCTATTTCTTCGGCAGCTACGCGCTCGGCGCGCTGGCCTGGTGGGCGGCACGCTCGCTCCATGCCCTGCGCTGGCTGGGCCTGCTGGCCGCGGTCGGCGCACTGGTTTTGCTGCTGGAGTGGCGCACCCGCATTGCGCTGGCCCTGGTGGTGGCCCTGCTGCTGATCGTGCAGCAATGGCGGGGGCATGCCGGGCCCACGCTGGCCGCCAGCTTCGCTCGGCCGCTGCAGGCACTGGGCCGCACGTCCTACGCGCTGTTCCTGGTGCACTTCCCGGTACTGATGCTGGGCAATGCGCTGTACGCGCGCATGGGCGGCGGCCAGACGGTTGCAGCGGTGGCCGCGCTGCTCCTCAGCGTGCTGGCCAGCGTGGCCCTGGCCTTCGTGTTCGAGCGTCGCATCGAGGCGCCGCTGGGGCGCTGGGTCGGGCAGCGCTTCAGCTCGAAACGCCAGGCTTAGGGCGGGCGCGCAACAGCGGCTCCACCAGAGCCTGCGCCTCGCGGCCACTCCAGTCCACCTCACCGCGCACGCGCTGGCGTGGACGGCCCTCGGCGTCGATCAGGATGGTGGTGGGCAGCACCGTCGCGCCCCAGGCCCTGGAGGCCTCGCTCTTCGGATCCAGCAGCACCGTGAGATTGAGGCCACTGGACTGCAGGTACTGAACAATACGACGCGGGCCTTCGCCCACGTTGAGGGCCAGCACCAGCAACTGCTCGGGTCCGTAGATCTCACCAAGCTGCTGCAGCGAGGGCATCTCGGCGCGGCACGGGGGGCACCAGGTGGCCCAGAAGTTCAGCACGACCGCGCGGCCACGCAACTCGCTCAGGGTCCAGGTCTTACCCTGCATGTCCAGCGCCTGCAGCGCGGGCGTCGGCCGGTTGGCTGGCCAGGGCGTCACGTCATACCCGCTCTGGGCCAGCACAGGACCGGCCAGCGTGGCCAGCCCGAGGCCCAGGACAGCGCGCCGCTGCATCAGAGTTTTCCCGCCACCCAGCCTTGCACACTGGCCAGGGCTGCACCGAGTTTGCTGGCATCGGTGCCACCGGCCATGGCCATGTCGGGCTTGCCGCCGCCCTTGCCACCGACCTGCTGGGCCACGAAGTTGACCAGCTCGCCGGCCTTGACCTTGCCAATGCTGTCGGCCGTCACGCCAGCAGCCAATTGCACCTTGTCGCCGTCCACGGCGGCCAGCACGATAGCGGCGGTCTTGAGCTTGTCCTTGAGCTTGTCCAGCGTGTCGCGCAGGGTCTTGGCATCGGCCCCTTCCAGGCGCACAGCCAGCACTTTGAGGCCCTTGATGTCTGTCGCCTGCGCCAGCAATTCATCTCCCTGGGCCGAGGCCAGCCGGCCTTTGAGCGCAGCGAGCTGTTTTTCCAGATCGCGCACCTGCACCAGCATGGCGTCTACGCGCGCGGGCACTTCACTCGGCGTGACCTTGAGGGTACCGGCCACGCCGCCGAGCGTGTCTTCCATGCCCTGCACGTAGGCCAGCGCTGCAAGGCCGGTGACGGCCTCGACGCGGCGCACACCGGCGGCCACACCGCCTTCGGCCGTGATGGTGAAGAAGCCGATGTCACCGGTGCGCTGCACATGGGTGCCGCCGCAAAGTTCGCGGCTGCTGCCGATATCAAGCACGCGCACCGTGTCGCCGTACTTCTCGCCGAAGAGCATCATGGCGCCGGTCTTCTGCGCGGATTCGATGTCCATCACACGCGCCTGGGTAGCGGCATTGGCCAGAATCTCGTCGTTCACCTTGGCCTCGATCGCGCGGATCTGGGCATCGGTGACAGGTGCGTTGTGGGTGAAGTCGAAGCGGGTCTTCTCGGCATCGACCAGGCTACCCTTCTGCTGGACATGGCTGCCCAGCACCTCGCGCAGGGCCTTGTGCATCAGATGGGTGACAGAGTGGTTGCGCATGGTGGCGGCGCGCACGCTCAGGTTCACCTGGGCCGTCACGTGGTCGCCCACGTTGAGGGTGCCCTGGGAGAGAAAGCCATGGTGGCCGTAGACATCGGTCTTGATCTTCTGCGTGTCGCCCACCTCGAAACGGGCCGATCCACTGGTGAGCACACCTTCGTCGCCCACCTGGCCGCCGCTCTCGGCGTAGAAGGGGGTGGTGTCGAGCACCACCACACCGTTCTGTCCGGCCTTGAGCACGGCCGTGGACGTGCCGTCGACATAAAGGGCCACGATCTTGGCGGGGGCTTCGAGCTTGTCGTAGCCCACGAACTGGTTGCCGGCGCCCGTGTAGTCCAGTGCCTTGTCCATCTTGAACTTGCCGGCGGCACGGGCCTGGTTCTTCTGCTTTTCCATCGCGGCCTTGAAGCCGGCCTCGTCCACGCTCAGGCCGCGCTCGCGGCAGACGTCGGCCGACAGGTCCAGCGGGAAGCCATAGGTGTCGTGCAGCTTGAAGGCCACCTCACCCGGCAGCACCTTGGCGCCATCGGCCAGGGCGGCGTCCAGGATCTCCATGCCGTTTTCCAGCGTCTCGTAGAAACGCTCTTCCTCGGCCTTGAGCACCTCGGTGATGCGCTGCTCCTGCTCTTTCAGGCGGGGATAGGCATCGCCCATCATGCGCACCAGTTCGGCCACGAGCTTGTGGAAGAAGGGTTTCTTCTGGCCCAGCTTGTAGCCGTGGCGGATGGCACGGCGCACGATACGGCGCTGCACGTAACCACGGCCCTCGTTGCTGGGGATCACACCGTCGCTCACCAGGAAGGCGGTGGCGCGGATGTGGTCGGCAATCACCTTCAGGGACGGATTCGTCAGGTCCTGGGTGCCGGTCTCGCGACCTGCGGCCTTGATCAGCGCGGCGAAGATGTCGATCTCGTAGTTGCTGTGCACGTGCTGCAGGATCGCGGCCAGGCGCTCCAGGCCCATGCCCGTGTCCACGCAGGGCGCAGGCAGCGGTGTGACGGCGCCCGTCTCGTCCATGTTGAACTGCATGAACACGTTGTTCCAGATCTCGATGTAACGGTCGCCGTCTTCATCGGGGCTGCCCGGGGGGCCGCCGGCGATGTGGTCGCCGTGGTCGTAGAAGATCTCGCTGCAGGGGCCGCAGGGGCCGGTGTCGGCCATCATCCAGAAGTTGTCGGACTTGTATCGCCCGCCCTTGTTGTCGCCGATGCGGATCACACGCTCGGGCGGCAGGCCGATCTCTTTCGTCCAGATGTCGTAGGCCTCGTCGTCCTCGGCGTAGACCGTGGCCAGCAGGCGCTCCTTGGGCAGCTTGTAGACCTCCGTCAGCAGCTCCCAGGCCCACTTGAGCGATTCGCGCTTGAAGTAGTCGCCGAAGCTCCAGTTGCCCAGCATCTCGAAGAAGGTGTGGTGGCGCGCGGTGTAACCCACGTTCTCCAGGTCGTTGTGCTTGCCGCCGGCGCGCAGGCAAGCCTGCACCGAGGCCGCCCGAACGTAATTGCGCTTGTCGGTGCCAAGGAACACGTCCTTGAACTGCACCATGCCGGAGTTGGTGAACATCAGGGTCGGGTCGTTGCCCGGCACCAGCGGGCTGGACTGAACCACGGTGTGGCCCTTGGCGGCAAAGAAGTCCAGAAAGGTCTTGCGGATGTCGGCAACGGAGATGACGGGTTGGCTCATGGTTTTCCAGGACTGCGCGGCCATTTCCCCAGGGATCGCGGCGCGCACGTAAAGCTTGATTGATTTGAACGGCCAATTATAGGATTGGGGGCCTGTCGAGCCGCCTGTCGCCCCGGGGATGCCCCCGGATGCCACTCACTGGCAAAATCGCCTCCAGCCCTGACAAAACCACCGAAGAGACATCACCATGGACATGAAGACCTCCCCCCTGGCCCTGCTCAAGGACCCCACCCTGCTCAAGACCGATGCGCTGATCAACGGGCTGTGGGTCAAGGGCGCGGCCGGCACGCGCTTCAACGTGCTCGATCCGTCCAACGGCCACAAGCTGGCCGACGTGGCCAACCTGGGCCCGGCCGACGCCGAAGCCGCCATCCAGGCGGCCAACGCCGCCTGGCCAGCCTGGCGCGCCAAGACCGGCAAGGAGCGCAGCATCATCCTGCGCAAGTGGTTCGACCTGCTGATGGCCAACCAGGAAGATCTGGGTCGCATCATGACGGCCGAACAGGGCAAGCCTTTCCCCGAGGCCAAGGGCGAGGTGGCCTACGGTGCCAGCTTTGTCGAGTGGTTCGCCGAGGAGGCCAAACGCGTCAACGGCGAGACCCTGCCGCAGTTTGACAACAACCGCCGCCTGATGGTCATCAAGCAGCCCATCGGTGTCTGCGCCGCCATCACGCCCTGGAACTTCCCCTTGGCCATGATCACGCGCAAGGTGGCCCCAGCTCTCGCAGCAGGCTGCCCGGTCATCATCAAGCCGGCCGAACTCACGCCGCTCACGGCCCTGGCCGCGGCCGAACTGGCCATCCGCGCCGGCATCCCGGCCGGCGTGCTCAACCTGCTCACCGCCGACGGCGACAACTCGATTGCCGTGGGCAAGGTCTTCTGCGCCAGCGAGGTGGTGCGCCACATCAGCTTCACGGGTTCCACCGAAGTGGGCCGCATCCTGATGGCGCAGAGCGCCCCGACTGTCAAGAAACTCTCGCTGGAGCTGGGCGGCAACGCGCCCTTCATCGTCTTCGACGACGCCGACATCGACTCGGCCGTCGAAGGCGCCATGGCCAGCAAGTACCGCAACGCCGGCCAGACCTGCGTCTGCGCCAACCGCATCTATGTGCAGGAAGGCGTGTACGACCAGTTCGTGCAGAAGTTCGCCGCCAAGGTCAAGGCCGTCAAGGTCGGCAACGGCTTCGAGGAAGGTGTGTCGCAAGGCCCGCTGATCGAGGATGCTGCCGTGGAGAAGGTGCAGCGCCACGTGGCCGACGCCTTGGCCAAGGGCGGCAAGGTGGTGACCGGCGGCAAGAAGCTGCAAGGCCAGTTCTTCGAACCCACTGTGATCTCCGAGGCCAATGCCAGCATGCTGTGCGCCACCGAGGAAACCTTCGGCCCCTTCGCGCCGGTGTTCCGCTTCAAGACCGAGCAGGAAGTGGTCGCCGCGGCCAACAACACCATTTTCGGCCTGGCCACCTATTTCTACACCCGCGACGTCGGCCGCATTTTCCGCGTGAGCGAGGCGCTGGAGTACGGCATGGTGGGCATCAACGTCGGCGTGCTGGCCACCGAGCACGTGCCCTTCGGCGGCGTCAAGCAGTCCGGCCTGGGCCGCGAGGGCTCGCACCACGGCATGGACGACTACGTGGAGCTGAAGTACCTCTGCCTGGGTGACATCCTCAAGTAAACTATCGCCTATTGCGGGTGTCGTTCAATGGTAGGACTCTTGCTTCCCAAGCAAATAACGTGGGTTCGATTCCCATCACCCGCTCCAAATTAAAAAAGGCCCCCCGTGGGCCTTTTTTAATTTGGCGGGCGATAAGGGATCGCACCCACTGGTTCGGTCAAGACAGTCCAGTGGACTGTCCTGGACGCGTGCAGCGCGGTCGCGCAGCGATGAAATGCATAGGAGGGGTTACAGGATTTTCACATTCCCATCACTGGTCGCCAAGCAAACCCCTCCTGCCGGCGCCCCAATGCCGCAGGCCAAAGCCGAATCAGGTGCCTGCCTTCTCCTCCCCCACAAAAAACCCAACCGCCCGTTCCACCACCGCCGGCACGATCACATGGTCGCCCTCAAAAGGCAGCAGCGTCAGATCCACCCCCTCCTCCAGCAATTTCAGGGCATGCAGCCGCGCGCTGGTCTCAAAAGGCAGTTGCGTATCCGAACGCCCATGCGCCATGAAGACCCGCGGCGAGCCGGTGCGCGTGAAGGTGTTCATGAACCCCGCCGACAGCGCGATCACGTGGCTGACCACGTCGCCGTTGCTCAGACCGACGGACAGCGCGTAGCTTCCACCGTCCGAGAAGCCGGCAAAGGCCAGGTGGCCGGGATCGAGCCGGAAGTGCGAGGCCACCTGCTGCAGCGCAGCGTCCAGCCGCTCCAGGTCCGGCCCATGGCCGCCGATCACGATGTCCCAGGTCGGGAACAGGGACTGTGGTGCCAGCAGCAGGAAACGCCGCGCGCGCGCCCAGCGCACCCAATGGGGCAGGACCTTGTTGGCATCACCACCGGCCCCGTGGAACATCACCAGCAGGGGCACGGGCTGATCCAGGTCCAGCCCTTCGGGCACAACGAGCACGGCCTCGCGCCCTTCGGCGCAGGGCAGCGCATGGCGGCCCGCGGGCAGCGGGGCTGCGGTGGGGGCCGATGGCAGCGGGGCTGCGGTGGGGGCCGATGGCAGGCGAAACGCCATGCGTCCGAGCAAGGCACCCCCCATCAGGTTCGGGTCCAGCATTGAAGGTCTCCAGAAGTGCGGTGAATGCCGCGGAGCACCGCCCTGTGGGGACAGACCGGATCGCACGGCGGCATGGCAGGGCGCATCCTAGTTGAAACCATGAGACCCTGGAAATAACGGGGGCCGTGCCCCCCATGAGACGCTGGTCCACAGCCCCTGCAACAGGAAACGTCCCGCGTGAAGAATGTCACGTTTTGCGTGACGCCGGCAGGGACAACTCCGGATACGACCTGGGGGTACGTGATCTCCCGATGACAAACGGGGAAGGCTGCCCGGATAATCAAGGGATACAGGAGATCCCAACATGCTCGTCCAACTGACCTACGCCAGCCAATCTTCCGGCACCCTCGGCCCCGCCGATGTGAAAGACATCCTGCAGACCTCGCAGCGCAACAACTCCGCCGTCGGCGTGACCGGTGCACTCTGCCTGGCCAATGGCATCTTCCTGCAGCAGCTTGAGGGCGACCGCGACGTGGTCAACAAGGTCTATCTGCGCATCCTCAATGACAGCCGCCATGCCCAGCCCGCCATCCTGGACTTCGGCGAGATCGCCTCGCGCCGTTTCAGCAACTGGAACATGGGCCTGATTTCCTCGCTGGCCGAAAACCGCCAGATCTTCCTGAAGTACTCGCGCAAATCCGATTTCGATCCCTACAGCATGAGCCCGTCCTCGCTGCGCGGCTTCTTCGACGAGATCGTGCAGGGCGGGGTGCGCTGGATCGGCTGAAGGCCGGCTCCCGACCGTTCAGAACCGCCCGAAACGCGACGCCGCGGCCCCTGGATGGTGGTCGCGGAACAGGGCCGTGAGCCCCATGAGGCAGTTGCGCGCCTGAGCCTCATCGCATCGCGCCGCGATGGCGTTCATGAGTTCAGGGCGCAGGTACCAGAGGCTCTCCAGGTCCTGCGCATATTCCAGTTGTCGTTGCAGCGTCTCGGCATCGCGGCCCAGGTGCTCTTCAAGGGCACAACGCATGGCCAGACGCACCCGCTCGACCACGGCCCCCGGCGGCTCGATGTCCTGCGGACCAAGCAGGGCCCAGAAGCTTTGACGCAGACGCATGACGTGTGGTGAATGACAGCCAACTACCCGTCATGATGACGATGCCGTGCTGAAACAAAGCCGGCAGGAAAGGTCCGATCACCGGCCATTTCCATGCTTGCTGCCGCAGCAAAACAAAAGGCCCCGGACGGGGCCTTTTGCATGGGAAGCGCAACGCTCAGACCAGCGGCACACCGGTCTTGGACTGGATGAACTCACGCGTCACGCCCGGTGCCAGCTCCACGAGCTTGAGCCCTTGCGGGGTGATGTCCATCACGCCCAGGTCTGTGATGATGCGGTCGATCACGGCCTTGCCGGTCAGCGGCAGCGTGCACGCCGGCAGGATCTTGAAGTCCTCGCTGCCGTCCTTCTTCTTCGCCACGTGTTCCATCAGCACGATGCAGCGCGGCACGCCGGCCACCAGGTCCATGGCGCCGCCCATGCCCTTGACCATCTTGCCGGGGATCATCCAGTTGGCCAGGTCGCCCTTGGCGCTGACCTGCATGGCACCCAGGATGGACAGGTTGATCTTGCCGCCGCGGATCATGGCAAAGCTGTCGTGGCTGCCGAAGATGCTGGTGCCCTTGATGGTGGTGACGGTCTGCTTGCCGGCGTTGATCAGGTCCGGGTCGACCTGGTCCTCGGTCGGAAAGGGGCCGATGCCCAGCATGCCGTTCTCGCTCTGCAGCCAGACTTCCATGTCAGCGGGCACGAAATTGGCCACCAGCGTGGGCATGCCAATGCCCAGGTTCACGTAGAAGCCGTCCTGCAGCTCACGGGCCGCACGCGCGGCCATTTGGTCTTGGGTCCAGGGCATGGTCAGGCTCCTGCTTTCTCGGTAAGGGTTCTTTTCTCGATGCGCTTCTCGGGCGTGGCATTGAGCACGATGCGGTGCACGTAGATGCCAGGCAGGTGCACGTCGTCAGGTGCCAGCTCGCCGGTCTCGACGATCTTCTCCACCTCGACGATGCAGACCTTGCCAGCCATGGCGGCGGCCGGGTTGAAGTTGCGTGCCGTCAGGTTGAAACGCAGGTTGCCCGATCGGTCGGCGATGTCGGCCTTGACCAGCGCCACGTCGGGCAGCAGGGAACGCTCCATCACATAGGTCTCGCCATCGAATTCGCGCAACTCCTTGCCCTCAGCCACCACCGTGCCCACGCCGGTCTTGGTGAAGAAGGCCGGGATGCCCGCACCGCCGGCGCGCAGCTTCTCGGCCAGCGTGCCCTGGGGCGTGAACTCCAGCGCCAGTTCGCCGGCCAGGTACTGGCGCTCGAACTCCTTGTTCTCACCCACGTAGCTGGAAATCATCTTCTTGACCTGGCGCGTCTGCAGCAGCTTGCCCAGACCGAAATCGTCCACGCCAGCATTGTTGGAAATGGCAGTGAGGTTCTGGATGCCGGCATCACGCACGGCGTCGATCAGGGCCTCGGGGATGCCGCACAGGCCGAAGCCGCCCACGGCAATCAGCTGGCCGTCGCGGACCACGCCCTCGATGGCAGCCGCCGCACTCGGGTACACCTTGTTCACGCGGTTCTCCTCATAAAAAGTTTCTAAAGCACCAAAGGCACAACCATACTACTTATCAGGATACGTAGTTATCCCTAGAATCCAGCCCTTATGGCCATAGACTACCGCCTCGCCTTTGACTACGCCCCCATCGGCATGGTGTTGTCGCGCGACCGCATCATCCTCGACTGCAACCGCCAGGTCTGCGAGATGTTTGGCACCACCCGCGATACCCTGGTGGGCCAGTCCTTCCAGGTCCTCTACCCCAGCGCCGAAGAATTCCAACGCATCGGCGCGCGCATCGTCCCCATCATGAACCGTCAGGGCAGTTATGCCGATGACCGCATCATGAAGCGGGTCGATGGCCGTTTCAAGGGGGAGGTGTTCTGGTGCCACGTGACCGGCCGCGCGCTGGACCCGGCCGAGCCGCTGGGCGCTGGCATCTGGACGCTCGAAGACCTCAGCTCGCGCCGCCCCGTCAAGGCCGAGCTCACGGCACGCGAGCGCGAGGTGGCCGCCCACCTGCTCGAAGGCCTGACCTCCAAGGAGATCGGCAAGGCCCTGACCATCAGCTACCGCACGGTAGAGATCTACCGTGCCCGCCTGATGCGCAAGTACAAGGCCAGCACCACCGCCGATCTGGTGCACAAGCTCACCGCTGGCTGATCCCGCCGTGCGGCGGAGGCCCCGCCAGGGTGTGACTTCTTCATCACTTTGGCCCCTGCGCACAGGCTGGCCCCCTCGACACCACCCGAAGATATGTATTAGAGTGCAGATCAGGGCCATAGATTTGCCCTTCGGGCGCGCCACGCGCCCAGAACAACAAGATCACGTCGTCAGGAGCTCCCGTTTGCAGCGTTTCACAGGCTGGCTGTCCGAGCAGCGGCTCGGGGTCAATCACCGCATCGTCTACGGACTGGTGGGTGGTTTGCTTCTGTGTCTCTGGGGTTTCGTCGGCTTCTGGTCCTGGTGGGAACGCAGCAGCACCCTGGCGGCCAATGAGCAGGTGCTCAAGCAGCTCAATACGGCCGTCCACGAGCAGACCCGCAACCTGTTCAAGGAGGCGCAAACCTCCCTCACCGTTGCCAGCCTCTGGATGGCCGAGCACCCCGACCAGGACCCCGGCAAGGCCCCCGGTTTCATCCGGCTGGTCGAGAACCTGCGCAAGTCCTCCGACAAGCTCATCGACATCCGCATGGTCACGCGCGACGGCACGCTGCGTTACGTCCCCGACCGCGGCCAGACGAACCGCACCAACGTGGCGGACCGCGACTACTTCCAGGCCCAGTTCAACGAAAAGACCCGTGGCCTCTACGTGGCACAACCCGTGGTCAGCCGGGTCACGGGCAAGCTGGGCATCCCGATCTCCATCCCGGTGACGCAGGGCGGTGGCGACATTGCCGTGCTCTTCGCCGCCATCGAACTCGACCGCATGGCCGGCACCTTCGAGGCCGAACGCATCCAGCCCCAGGGCACCATTGCCATCCTGCGCGAAGATGGTCTGTTCATGTTCCGTAGTCCCATGGACCCCAAGATCATCGGGTCCTCCGTGACGCAAACCCCCATGTGGAAACAGCACATGGGCACCTCGGCTGGGGGCTTCTACCACTCCGAAATCAGCCCGGTCGACGGTCGCTCCCGCGCCGTGGCCTACAGCCGGGTGCAGGATTACCCGCTGGTGGTCGCCGTCACCGCCTCGATCGACGACCTGCTGGCCAGCTGGCGCCTGCACACCGGGCTGCTGGTGCTGGTCGCCCTGCTGATCTCGTGTTTCTCGGTGCTGCTGGGCTCCATCCTGCTGCGCACCCTGAAAAAGGAAGAACGGGCGCGGCACGAACTCGAGCGGCTGATGCTGACCGACCCGCTGACCGGCATCGGCAACCGGCGCATGCTGGAGCTGCGGCTGGACGACGAGATCCTGCGTGCCCAGCGCTACCACCGTGCGCTCACCGCGGTCTACTTTGACCTGGACCATTTCAAGCGGGTCAACGATGAGCATGGCCACGAGGTCGGGGATACGGCGCTGCGCCTGGTGGCCGACAGCCTGGTCGTTAATGTGCGCCACAGCGACCATGTGGCGCGTCTGGGCGGCGAGGAATTCGTGGTGCTGCTGACCGAAACCAGCCTGGACGATGCCGTGACGCTGGTGGAGCGCATGCGCGCGGCCGTGGCGGCACTGAATATCCCGGGGCTTTCGCGGCACATCACCATCAGTGCCGGCCTGGCCCAGTGGCGCGAGGGCGAGAACGCCGAGTCCTTGCTGCGCCGGGCCGACCGGGCCCTCTACCGCGCCAAGGCATCAGGTCGCAACAGCGCTTACACCGATCTGGAAGCCTGAGAGGGTGAGAGTCTTTCGTTCATGCCCGCTCACCACGCCCAAACGCACCCGCTCGTCGTTGCAAATGCGCGCCATAGCCCGAGCTATGGCTGTGCTTTGCGCCTAGATCGGATACGTTTGGGCGCGTTGCTCGGCCACGCTCGAAAAACGCTCACCCTCTGAAGCCGCACCCGATAATGCGCTCTCCACCCGTCGGAGATCGCATGAACCGCTACCCCCACCCGGAGCTCCAGGACTTGCCCGAGGACATCCGCGCCCGGATCCTTGAGGTGCAGGAAAAATCCGGTTTCATCCCCAACGTCTTCCTGGCGCTGGCGCGCCGACCGGCCGAATGGCGCGCCTTCTTCGCCTACCACGACGCGCTCATGCTCAAGGAGGACTCGGGCCTCACCAAGGGCGACCGCGAGATGATCGTCACCACCACCAGCGCGGCCAACCAGTGCCTGTACTGCGTGGTGGCGCACGGCGCCATCCTGCGCATCTACGAGAAAAAGCCCCTGGTGGCCGACCAGGTGGCGGTGAACTACCGCAAGGCCGACATCACGCCGCGCCAGCGCGCCATGCTGGACTTCGCCATGAAGGTCTGCCAGCGCTCGCATGAGATCGGCGACGACGACTTCGCCGCCCTGCACGCCCACGGGTTCAGCGACGAGGACGCCTGGGACATCGCCGCCATCACGGCCTTCTTCGGCCTCTCCAACCGCATGGCCTCATTCAGCCACATGCAACCCAACCCCGAGTTCTACCTGCTGGGCCGGGTCCCGAAGCCGCGTCAACCGTGAACCCAACGGGCGCCGCCCCTAGAATCAGGGCCTCTTGATCCCGCATGGCGACGCACACATGATTTTTGTTACCGGAGGCGCAGGCTATATCGGCAGCCACACCTGTGTTGAGCTGCTGCAGGCCGGCCATGAGGTCACGGTCTATGACAACTTCTCCAACAGCAGCGCGGAGTCCCTGCGCCGCGTCGAGCGCATCACCGGCCGGGCAGTGCGTCTGGTCGAAGGGGATATCCGCCACCCGCAGGCGCTCACCGACGCCCTGCGCCAGTCGGGGGCCAGCGCGGTCATCCACTTCGCCGGCCTCAAGGCGGTCGGCGAATCCGTCGAGCAGCCCCTGCGCTATTACGACAACAACGTGCTCGGCACGCTGAGCCTGCTGCAGGCCATGGGCACGTGCCACGTGAAGAAGCTGGTTTTCAGTTCCTCGGCCACTGTCTACGGCGACCCGCTGCACTTGCCCATCACCGAGGACCATCCCCTGTCGGCGACCAATCCCTACGGGCGGACCAAGCTGATGATCGAGGACATCCTGCGCGACCTCTACCGCAGCGATCCCGCCTGGCATATCGGCATCCTGCGTTACTTCAACCCCATTGGTGCCCACCCGAGCGGACTGATCGGCGAGGACCCCCAGGGCATCCCGAACAACCTCATGCCCTACGTGAGCCAGGTGGCCGCCGGGCAGCGCGAGCGACTGCAGATCTGGGGCAATGACTACCCAACGCCCGACGGCACGGGCGTACGCGACTTCATCCATGTGGTTGACCTGGCGCTGGGCCATGTCAGGACGCTCGACCATCTGGAAAAGGCAGCGGGTTGCACGGCCATCAATCTCGGTACCGGCCAGGGTTACAGCGTGCTGGAGCTGGTACGGGCCTTCGAGAAGGCCAGCGGACAGACTGTGCCCTACAGCTTTGCGGCGCGCCGCGCTGGTGACATTGCGGCCTCCTACGCCTCGCCCGAACGCGCCGTGAACCTGCTCGGCTGGCGCCCGCAACACGGGCTCGATGCCATGTGCGCCGACAGCTGGCGCTGGCAACAAGGCAACCCTCGCGGCTACCGTCCGGCGCAGGGCTGAGTACCCCGCCGGGCGCGGCAGCACTTGGGCCCACGCGACAAGCCCTGTCTGATGGTCCTCCCGGCGTAGCCGATGGGCAAGAGCCGCGATTTACGCCTCTATATCAGAAAAATCAACGCTCTTTGTGCGCCACAAGTGTGGAATATGCACGGGGCCTATCGGACAATCGAACGTATGCTTACGTTTTGTCACAAAACCAGTGACAAACCCCAAAATAAAAGTCATCGGGTTCTTCTGTGCAGCGCTCGGTGTTACGACCGCGCTGATGCCGATCCGATACCTGCTCTGCCTGTTGCTGAATCTCCTGCCTGCGCTTGCGCCCGCACAGACGTCCCCCACCGCCCCTCCATCCTTGGCATCGGTAGCTTTCTACTACGGCGCCCAGGTGCCGTGGAATGAGCTGAAAGCCTTTGACCTTGCCGTCGTCGAGCCGGCCTACCTGCCCCCCGGACCCGCCCCGGACCTGGGTCACACGCGGTTGGCCGCCTATGTTTCTCTGGGCGAGGTCCAGCCCTCGCTGCCTTACGCACGCGAGCTGCCAGCGGCCTGGTTGCGCGGCGAAAACAAGGACTGGGGCAGCCAGCTGATCGATCAGACCGATCCAAAGTGGCCGGCTTTCTTCGCCGAGCAGGTGATCGATCCGCTCTGGCAGCGCGGCCTGCGCACCTTCTTTGTCGACACCCTGGACGCCTACCACCGCTATGCAAACACGCCGCAGGAGCGCGCGGCACAGGAAGCCGGCATGGTGGCGGTGATCCACGAGCTCGCGCGCCGCTACCCCTCGATCCGGCTGATCTTTAACCGGGGCTTCGAGATCCTGCCGCAGACCCACCGCTGGGTCGATGCCGTGGTCGCCGAATCGCTGTTCCAGCGCTACGAAGCCGGGCGCAAGCGCTATGACGTCGTCCCCGAGGTAGACCGCACCTGGCTGCTGGCCCGCCTGCAGGAGGTGCAAGGCAACTACCAACTGCCCGTGATCGCCATCGACTATGTCCCGGCGGCCGAACGCGCGCTGGCGCGCGAGACGGCCCGCCGCATCCAGGACCTGGGTTTCATCCCCTGGGTGGCCGTCCCCGAGCTCGATACCCTGGGCGTGGGCAGCGTCGAGGTGATGCCGCGGCGGGTACTGGTGGTGCACAGCCCTGTGGCCAGCGAGTACGAGCAGCGCGAGATCGATCCCGTAGTGCATGGCTCCATGCCACTGCAGCACCTGGGCTACGTGCCCGACTTTGTCGACACGGCCCACCTGCCCGACCTGCGACTGGCAGGTCGCTACGCGGGCATCGTGCTCTGGCTGGAGGGTGCGCCCGATTCGATCGCGCGCGAGCGGCTGCTGGCCTGGCTGTCGCGCCAGGTGGCTGATGCGGTACCCCTGCTCGTGCTCAACCAGCTCGAGTTCCTGCTCGACTCCGCGCTGGCTCGCACGCTCGAACTGAAACAGGAGAACGCGGTGCGCAGCGCCGTGCCCATCCAGATCGAACAGCAGCACGCCATGCTGGGCTTCGAGACCCGGCCCCGGCCCTCGGCCGACAGCTTCTTCCCGCTCGCCCCCGGGCGCGGAACACCCCTGCTGTCCCTGCGCCGCGGCGAGTTGCGCCAGGTGGCGGCAGCCCTCACCCCCTGGGGCGGGTATGCGCTGTATCCCTACGTCACGGTCACGCTGCCGGGAACACAGGTCGGCAACCGCTGGGTCATCAATCCTTTCGAGCTCTTCCAGCAGGGCCTGCAGCTGCCCGCCATGCCGGTGCCTGACGTGACCACCGAGAGCGGCCGGCGCATGCTGCTGGTCCATATGGACGGCGATGGTTTCGTCAGCCGCAGCGAATTGCCGGGCAACGCGCTGGCGGGCGAGGTGCTGCGCGACCGGGTGGTCCAGCGCTACCCCGTCCCGATGACCCTCTCCGTGATCGAGGCCGAAACCTCGCCGCAGGGGCTCTACCCTGAACTCTCCACGCTGGCAGAAAAGGCGGCGCGCGAGATCTTTCGTGCGCCGCATGTCGCCATCGCCACCCACAGCTACTCGCATCCCTTCAAGTGGGGCCGGCTGGCCGCCGGGAAGCAGCCGCAGGGCGGCGAAGATGCCTACAACCTGAGCCTCCCCGGCTACAACTTCAGCCTGGCGCGGGAAATCCAGGGCTCGGTGAAGTACATCGAAACCCGGCTGGCCCCCCCGGGCAAGAAGGTCTCGATGTTCCTCTGGACTGGCGACTGCATCCCGGGCAGCGATGCCGTGGGCATGGCCTACGGCGCCGGCCTGCTGAACATGAACGGCGGCGACACCACGGCCACCCGCACACAGCCGACCCTGACGCAGGTGGAGGGCATGGGCCTGGCGAGGGGGCCGCATTACCAGGTGTTCGCCCCGAACCAGAACGAGAATGTCTACACCAACAACTGGCGCGGCCCTTATTACGGTTTCGAGCGGGTGATCGAGACCTTCGAATTCACCGAGGCGCCGCGCCGGCTCAAGCCCCTCAACATCTACTTCCATACCTACCTGCTGACCAAGCGGGCGGGCATGCAGTCCTTCGACCGCATCATGGCCTACGCGCTGCGCCAGGACATCACCCCGGTGCACGCTGCCGACTACGCGCGCAAAGTGCTCGACTTCCAGAGCTTCGTGGTCGCCCGCACCCGCACCGGCTGGCGCGTGCGCGGTGCCGGCCCCCTGCGCACCCTGCGGCTGCCCGAGCAACTCGGCGCGCCCGATCTGGCACGCAGCCAGGCCGTGGCGGGCTACCGCGCGGGCCGCGAAGGCAGTTATGTGCACCTGAGTGCAGACGCCGCCGAACTCGTGCTCACGCCGCACAGCACGCCCGCGCCGCGACTGGATTCTGCCAACGCGCGCATCACCGCCTACGAGCGGCAGGATGGCCGCCAGCGCTGGACGCTGGAAGGCGAAGTGCCGCTGGAATTCAGCCTCGCCGATGCCGGCGCCTGCCGCGTGAGCGTGGCCGGCCGCGAACTGCAGGCTGTGCGCCGCCAGGCCAACACCCTCCACTACACCCTGCCCGCCACCCATGCTGCCCGACCGCTCGAAGCGATATGCCAGCGCTGACGGGGAGATCCCCCGTCAACGTCTCGCGAGCGCCTGGCAGCTGCTGCTGGTGGTGCTGGTGGTGCTCACCCTGTACACCCTGGTGTTCCCGAAAAAGGTGCTGCTGCAGCGCCTCTACGACCAGGTCGAACTCGACGAGCTGTCGCTGTCCTACGTCCGCAATCTGTACCGTGCCGACACCCGCAACGCCGACGCGGCGCTGCTGCTGGCCCGCCACCGCGCGCCCAGCATGGATGCGCGGGAACTGGAGCGGCTGGTGTTGCCCTACAGCCGCAGCGAGGACCCCCGACGGCGTGGCATCGCGCACCAGCTGCTGGCCCTGGCCTATGAGCGACAAGTGGCCGCCCGCCCCGCCGCGGCCGAGCTGGCCCGCCTGCGCGAGCGCCTGGCCGAGGTGATGCGTCGGGCCATGAACGACCCGCTGCCCCAGGCCCTCGCCCACAGCTACGCCACGCTGGCCTACCGGCTGAACCTGCCGGAACTCGGCGCACGCATGCTCGCGCGCCATGCCTCGGCACTGAGCCTGGCCGAGCTCGAACAGCTGGCCTACGACGCCATGGGCCGCCAGGAGTACGCTTGGGCATCCCATTATTTCCTGCTGGCCCGCGCACGCAGCACCGAACTGGTCCAGGCGCGCCGCCGCTACCAGCTCGGCATCAACGCCCTGACCGCCGGCGGCCTGTACCCGCAAGCACTGCAGGCGGCGCAAGCCCATCTGGGCAGCCTGGAGAGCGATCTGGCCACGCTGCGCTACCTGGTGCGGCTGGCACTGGCGGCCGGCGACCCGCCGCTGGCGGCACGCTACGCCCGGCAGCTGGTCTTTCATCTCCCCGGCGCACCAAGGAAGGGGCCGTGAAGCTCGCCTGCACCTTGCTGCTGATCCTGTGCGCCAGCCTGGCACAGGCGCAGGACCCGCCCGGTCCGCCTGCCGAGCCGGAAGCCCCCTTGCGCCGTTTCCAGGCCGACGACTTCAGGCTCGCCTACGACGTCTTCCTGGGCAATGCCCAGCTCGAGCCGGCCCTGCGCGTTGCGCGCCAGGCGGTTCGTGAACGGCCCACCGATCGCGACTGGCGCCGCCGCCTCGCCCAGGTGGCTGAATGGCTGGCACGCACCGACATCGCCGCCGAGCAGTGGCGCGCCCTGTTCGCCATGGGCGACCGCTCGCAAGACACGCTCTCCGCCCTGCTGCGTCTGGCACCCGCGCTCGACGACCCGATCAGCGCGCTGCCGGCCTGGCTGTACCTGGCCCAGCAGGGCCCGCTCAGCGCGCAGCAGTGGAACGACGTGTTCTGGCTGTTCGAGACGTCTTCCGAGCCTGTGCGCGGCTCGCGCTTCTTCGAGGCGCAGTACCGCCTGCGCCCGCTGCCCCTGCTGCTGGACCTGGCCGCCCGCCTCGCCGCGCATGCCGGCGATGAAGACCGTGCGCTGGCCTTGTACACCGAACGACTGCAGCTGGAGCCACTGGACTCGGAGACCCTGCTGCAGGCGGTGTTCATCCGGCTGCGGCGCGACCAGCTCGACGAGGCCTTGGCCCTGATGCGCCAGCACATGCACCGCGTTCCCGACCAGGAACTCGATTTCTGGCGCCTGCTGGGCCAGGTGGCGTGGGAGACCCGGGACTATGCCTTATCGCAACAGGCTTACGCACGCTCGATCGATGCGCCACAGGCCGCGCTGGGTGACTGGAGCCGGCTGATCTTCCTGACCCGCCAGGAACAACCCCAGCGCGCGGCCGAACTAGCCCTGCTGGCCTGGCACCGCTTTGGCCAGTTGGAGCTGCTGCTGTTGGCCCTGGAGATCCATGCGGAACGTGGTGACATCGGCGCCCAGGCCCGCATCTATGCGGGCCTGGATGCGCAGCAGCGCAGCAGCGCCGAGGAAAACCTGGCCTTTCTGCTGGGCCGCGCGCAGTTCCACCAGCGTCGTCAGGCGTCGACACTGGCCTGGGCCGACCTGCGGCGGGCGCAACGGCTGGCACCCCAAGACGACACCACCGCGATCACCATCCTCTGGTTCCTGATCGAAGCGGGCTGGCAGCGCGAGCTCGAACAGGCCCTGGCGCAACACCAGCAACGCGCCCAGGGTGCGCCGGCCTACTGGCCGGCCTACGCCGCCGGGCGTCTGGTGCTGGGCCAGGCGCGCGAGGCCGCACGCTGGTACCGCATGGCGCTGGCGCGCACGCCGGACGACGCAATGCTGCTGGCCGGCTACGCCGACGCCCTGGACTCGCAAGGCCTGACCGGCATGGCCGACCGGGTGCGCCGCCAGGCCTGGCAGCAACTGGCCACGCTGCGGGCGGGCCGCGCCGATCTGGGCGAACTCATGCGCCGCCCCGAATTCCAGACCTGGGTGCGGCTGGCCCTGAACAACCGGCCCGGCGATCCCAGCCTGGCCCTGATGCGCCAGCTGCTGGCGCAGTTCCGCGCCGCCGACCCCGATCTGGCCGCCCCCGCCGGACGCGACGAGATGGTGCTGGCCTGGGCACTGACGCGTGAGCTGCCTGAGAGCGCGCGCCACTGGATGCTGCAGCGCTACGCGCTGACACGACGCCCCGCGCCGCTCTGGGCCGAAGCCCAGCTGGCGCAGCTGCAACAGGACCGGCCGCGCATGGCGCAGCTGCTGCGCCGCCAGGACCCGATGCTGCCCCCGGTCAGCCGTATCGACCTGGCCCTTGCCACCGACCAGATTCCGCTGGCACTCGACCTGGCCCACCGCCACATGGCGCGCGAGTCCGACGCAGCGGCCGTGCACGAACACTTCAGGCAGCAAGCACCCGGTCAGGCCCATTACCTGCAGCTGCGCAGCTTCGACGACAAGCTGGGCCAGCTGGCGCGACAGGGCATCGAGCTGGAAGCCCGGCTGGTGCTGGCCCCCGCATGGCAAGTGCTGATGGGCTGGCGCCAGGTGCGGCAGGACAGCAGCGACACGGATTTCGCCACGCTGGTGCCGCCCTCCGACCAAATCCACAAGATCGAGCTGCGCCGGCTGGCACGGGAAAGCGAAAGCCGGATCGCACTGACCCGCCGCACCGAACTGGCCACGTACAGCGGGCTGCGCCTGCAGCACAACGGGCGCTGGCTGCACCGCCTGAGCTACGCGCTGGACCTGAAACACCGCGGCGAATCCGAGCTGAGCCTGCCCTTGCGCGTGGCTGGCTACGAAAGCAGCGTGCAGGGTGCGCTGACCTACGCCCTGGACCGGCGCAACTACCTGCGTATGGCCCCGCGTCTGAGCCGTTACCACACCCAGTACGACGACAAGCTGGGCAGCGGCAGCGCCCTGGAGCTGGAAGCCGGCCACCATTTCCGCCAGGTCTACCCGGACTGGCGCGCGCGCCTCTATCTGCAGCGCCAGGCCTTCAGCCGCGATGGCAGCCTCTCGGCCCAAAGCCTGGCGCGCCTGCCCACCTACCTGCAAAGCGGCATCGCTGCGAGCACGATAGACCCGGTGGGCTACTTCATTCCGCAGGACAGCCGCACCGTAGGCGCCTGCCTGGCCGTCGGCGAAAACCTGGCGGGGCTCAGCCTGCAGAACGACTACAGCCGGGCCTGGCGTCCGTTTGCTGATGCCTGCCTTACCAACAACAGCGTGGTGGGGGACGGCTACAGCGCCATCCTGGGCGTGGCCGGCTCGGTCCGCGGCCCGGACCATCTGTCCTTCCAGTGGACCCGCAGTGGCGTCACAACCCCGGGCTCCCAACCCCTCACCACCCTTTCCATCCGTTACCGCCACTACTTCTGAGAGGCTTTCCATGCATCGCATCCGCACCACCCTGCTCTGGCTCAGTACCCTGTTGCTGGCCGGCTGCGCCAGCACCACCAGCTCCACCGTGGGCACCGAAACGCTCGATCCCCAGGCACGCTGGGCCCTGCTGCCCGTGGTCAACAGTACCGAGACACCGCAAGCCGGTCTCTCGACCGAGGCCCTGGTCGAGCACCATCTGCTCGGCCGTGGAGTGGCCGGGCTGCAGCGCTATCCGGCCAAGCTCTCGCGCGACAGCCTGTTCGAACCCACCGAGCGCAAGCTCAGCGAAGAGGCCCAGACCTGGGCCCGCGAACAGGGCGCGCGCTATGCCATCACCGGCAGTGTCGAGGAGTGGCGCTACAAGGTCGGCCTGGACGGGGAACCCGTCGTCGGCGTGACGCTCAGGATCATCGACCTGGGCAGCGGCCGCGTCGTCTGGAGTGCCTCGGGCGCGCGCAGTGGCTGGAGCCGTGACGGCCTCTCGGCGGTGGCCCATCAGCTGATCGGCGGCCTGCTCGCCGGCGTGCGCCTGGGTAACGACAGTACGCCGAGGCGCTGAAGAGTATCGATGTTGCGATCGCACCTGCGCCGGCTGCTCAGGCGCGCCTACCGGGCGCGCCTGATGGCGCCCGTGTTGCTGGGCCGCTGGTACCAGTCGGTGGAGGTCCTGCTGATCCCCGCGGCAGCCGTCGCCATGGGCTGGCTGGTCAAGCCGCAGGATCCGCTGCTCGTGCAATCGCTGTTCCCCTGGCTCTGGTTTGCCCCGGCGCTGGTGGCGCTGCGCTATGGCGTCACCGCCGGGCTGGCCGGCTGCGTCCCGGTGATCATCGGCTGGTACCTGGCCGGGCATTTCGGCCGCCTGCCGGCCAGCTTCGACCTGGAGTACTTCTTCGCGGGTGGCCTGCTGGTACTCTTGTGCGGCGAGTACAGCGACGTCTGGCGCGACCGCAACCTTCAGCTGGAAGAGTCCAACATCTACCTGGCCGAGCGCATCTCGCGCATCACCAAGCGGCACCTGCTGCTCAACCTCTCGCACGACCGGCTGGAACACGAAATGCTGGCACGGCCCAACTCACTGCGCGACGCGCTGGTGCGATTACGCACCATCACCACAGGCGGGGATGCCAGTGGCCCCATGCCTGGCGCCCAGGAACTGCTGCAGCTGCTGGCCCAGTACGTCAGCATCGAGTCCGCCGCACTGCACACCCTGGTGCCGCGCGGCGAGAGCCACGTGCTGGGCGAGACCATCGTGCAGCTGGGCGAGCCCGATGCGCTGTTGGCCGACGATGAACTGCTGCGCCTGGCCTTGCAGGAGAAGCAACTGGCCCATATTGCCGGGCACGACCTGAGCCTGAACCGCGACACGCAGCAACTCGTGGTCGCTCCGCTGATCGCGGGCAGCGACAACATGATCGGCGTGCTGGCGGTGACCCGCATGCCTTTCTTCGGGCTCAACGTCGAAAACCTGCAGATGATGTCTGTCATCCTGAGCTACTACGCCGACAGCGTGTGCAGCGGCCCGGCGGTGCGTGCCCTCCAGCAACGCCTGCCTGGCATGCCCGTCCAGTTTGCCGAGGAACTGGCGCGCATGCTCGGCTTGCGGGAGCGCACCGGCATGAGCAGCCAGATCATCGTGATGCGTTTCGAAGGCGAACTGCGGCAGAACATCCCGGCCGAGTTCCTGCGCATCAAGCGCGGGCTGGATGTCTACTGGCAGACCGAAGTGCAGGGCCAGCCGGTGGTGGCCATCCTCATGCCCCTGGCCAGCCCGGCTGCCGTGGCCGGCTTCACGCTGCGCATCGAGCAATGGCTAGACAGCCGCTTCAAAGGCACTGTGGAGTCCATGGGGGTGCGCCTGCGCCCCATCGACCTGAGCAGTGAAGACCCGGTGCAGGCACTGGCCGCAGCCCTGCAACCCTGAGCACGCCATGGCCGCACCGGATCTCTTCCTTCACCTGCTGAGCGAACCCGTCGGCGACTGGTTGCTGTCCCTGGCGCATACCAACAACCTGACCCTGGTGTGGGTCGCTCTGGTCACGTATTCGGCGCTCAGCTTGGCAGTGGCCGCGGGGTGCCTGCCCCTGATGCCCCAGCATCTGCGCAAGCAGCGCTGGGGCACACTGATCATGCTGTTCAATTTCGCCTTCATCGCGCCGCTGGTCGGCCCCGCCTGCATCGTCCTCATCACGCGCAGCTCGCTACGGCACGCGCAGCAACAGTCGCACCAGGCCCAGCCTGCCTCGGTCGCGCTGCCGGAGTACGACGTGCAGGCCTCCGACCACGTCCGCAGCAGCCAGGGGTCAATCCGCTCGCGGCTGGGTTCGCAGGTGCCTGGCCCGATCCGCATGCAGGCGCTGCTCACCCTGCAGGCCGTGCCCGGCAGGGTGGCCAATCCCATCCTGGAGGACCTGCTGGGCGACGAGACCGATGACGTGCGCCTGCTCGCTTTCGGCATGCTCGACAGCAAGGAAAAACACATTTCCCGCGACATCCAGCGCGAACGTGCCCAGCTCGATACCGAACTCACTGCAGAGCAACGCTTTGACTGCCTGCGCCATCTGGCCGGGCTGCACTGGGAACTGATCTACGCCTGCCTGGCCCAGGGTGAATTGCGCCGTCACATCCTGCGCCAGGCACGCGACTACCTCGAAGCCGCGCTCGCCCTGGGCATTCCGCCCAACCCGGGCATGCTGCTGCTGCAAGGTCGTATCCTGCTGGCCCAGCAGGAGGTCGATGCCGCGGAGGAGGTTCTGAGCCGCGCCCAGGCCCAGGGACTGCCGCCGGCCTCGGTGATCCCCTACCTCGCCGAGATCGATTTCCTGCGCCGCCGCTTCGACCGCGTCCACGACCGTCTGGCGCAGCTGGCCCCACTCAACACCACGGCTGGCACCACGGCCGTGGTCAACCTCTGGACGGGTCGCGAAACCGTCAGCAAGCTCAGTGAACACCACCTCCTCCCCCACCTCTGAAAAACCGCTGCCACGGGCGACTGAAGTCGATGTGCTGCTACTGCTCGAGGGCACCTTCCCCTACGTGGCTGGCGGTGTGTCGAGCTGGGTCAACCAGATCATCCGCGGCTTCCCGCAGCTGCGCTTCGGCGCCATCTTTCTCGGCTCGCGCGCGGAGGACTACGGCCCCATGCGCTACGCCCTGCCCGACAACCTGGTGCATCTGGAGGTGAGCTACCTGTACGACAGCCGAGAAAATCCGCCGGTGCTGCCGGTCAAGGCCAATGCGGGCGTCATGCAGGACGTGCAGCGCATGCACGACATGCTGCACGACGACCTCAAGCATCCCGCCTGTCCGCATCTTTTCTCGCAACTGATGGACGAGGCCGGGCCGGACGGCCGTCTCAGCCAGGAGGTCTTCCTCTACAGCCGAGCCTCCTGGGAGTACATCAAGAAGAGCTACCGCCAGCGCAGCACCGACCCCTCTTTCGTCGACTACTTCTGGACCATCCGCACCATCCACACGCCCTTCTGGCGCTTGCGCGAGGTGGCGCTGCGCGCACCGAAAGCGCGCGTCTACCACGCGATCTCAACCGGCTATGCCGGCATCCTGGGCGTGCTGCTCAAACACCGCAACCCACGCCCCTTCATGCTCAGCGAGCACGGGATCTACGTGAAGGAACGCAAGATCGACCTCTACCAGGCGCAATGGCTCAAGGACAACCGCAGCGTCTTCGAGCATGATCCCTCGCGCCTGAGCTACTTCCGCGAGCTCTGGATCCGCTTCTTCGAGCACCTGGGCTACCTGACCTACCAGGCAGCCGATGACATCGTCGCGCTGTACGAAGCCAATCGGCAGCGCCAGCTGCTGGACGGCGCTCCGCCCCAGCGAACCTGCAACGTGCCCAATGGCATCGACGTCCCGCGCTTTGCCGCCTTGCGCGCCCTGCGCCCGGCCACACCACCGCCCGTGCTCTGCCTGATCGGACGGGTCGTGCCCATCAAGGACATCAAGACCTTCATCCGCGCCATGCGCGGCGTCGTCAGCCGCCTGCCCGAGGCCGAGGGCTGGATCGCCGGCCCGGAGGATGAGTCACCAGAATACGCCCGCGAATGCCGCGACCTGGTGGCGCAGCTCGGCCTCGAAGGCAAGGTCAAGTTCCTGGGCTTCCAGAAGCTCACCGACCTCCTGCAGCAGGTCGGCCTGGTGGTGCTGAGTTCCATCAGCGAAGCCTTGCCGCTGGTCATCCTGGAAGGCTATGCCGCCGGGGTACCCACCGTGGCCACCGATGTCGGCTCCTGCCAGCAGCTGGTCTACGGACTGCCTGGCGAGGACGCCGCCATCGGCGCCTCCGGGCGCGTGGTGCGCATCGCCGACCCGGAAGCACTGGCGCAAGCCTCGGTCGAGCTGCTGAGTGATCCGGAGCTGTGGCAGCGCGCCAGCGAGGCTGCCATACGCCGCGTGGAGACCTATTTCTCCCAGGACATCATGTTCGGGCGCTACCGCGACCTCTACGAAAAGAGCTTCCAATGGCAGGCATAGGCTTCGAGCTGCGCAAGCTCCTCAAGAAGCGGACCTACGCCGGCCTGCTGCAGGCCTACGCCTATGCCGGCATCATCAGCTCGGGGCCCTGGGTGCTGTCCATCCTGGGCATCCTGCTGATCGGTGTGTTCAGTATCGGCACCGTTGATGCCGACGCCTCCATCAGCCAGTTCCAGGTGACGGTGACGTACCTGTTCCTGATCTCGCTGGTCCTCACCGGGGTGGTACAGCTCTCATTCACACGCTTTGTGGCAGACCAGATCTTCGCCAAGAACAACCTGGCCATCATGCCCAATTTCAATGGCCTGATGCTGCTGGCCATGAGTCTGAGCCTGCTGCTGGCGCTGCCCGCCGCAGCGCTGCTCTTTCCCGAGCAGAGCGTGCTCTACCGACTGCTCTTTGCCGCCGGTCTGACAGTCATGTCGGCGATCTGGATCGCGACGGTCTTCCTCACCGGCATGAAGCACTACCGCGCCATCGTGCTGATCTTCTTCCTGGGCTACGCCGCCACCATCGTGCTGGCGCTGCTGCTGCGCAAGGTGCTCGGGCTGGAGGGTCTGCTGATGGGCTTCGTGGCCGGCCATGTGCTGCTGCTCCTGGGCATGGTGTGGCTGGTCTACCGCAACTACCACTCCGACCACTTCATTGCCTTCGACATCTGGAAACCCGGCGCGATGTACACCAGCCTCATGGCCTCGGGCCTGCTGTTCAACCTCGGGGCCTGGATCGACAAGATCATGTTCTGGTACCACCCCGACACCGGCCAGGCCGTGATCGGTCCACTGCATGCCTCGGTCATCTACGACATCCCCATCTTCCTGTCCTACCTCTCGGTCATCCCCGGCATGGCCGTGTTCCTGGTGCGCATCGAGACAGACTTCGTCGAGTACTACATCAAGTTCTACGACGCCGTGCGTGAGGGCGCAACGCTCGACTACATCGAGCGCATGCGCAACCATATGGTCTATTACGTGCGCCGTGGCCTGTTCGACATTGCCAAGATCCAGGCCATCGCGGTGCTGATCACCCTGGTGCTGGGCGAGGCCATCCTGACCTTCCTGGGCATCTCGACCCTGTACCTGCCCCTGCTCTACATTGACGTGGTCAGCGCGGCGCTGCAGGTGGTGCTGCTGGGCATCCTCAACGTGCTGTTCTACCTCGACCAGCGGCGCGCCGTGCTGCTGCTGACCGGCCTGCTGCCCCTGTTCAACCTGGTGTTCACGGCTATCTCGCTGCAGCTGGGCGCCAACTGGTTCGGCTACGGTTTCGCTGTGGCCATGCTGCTGACCGTGCTGCTGGGCCTGTGGATCCTCAACCGCAAGCTTGAGGCCCTCGAGTACCAGACCTTCATGTTGCAATGAGCCCCCGGCTTGCCACGCCCGCAGGACAGGACTAAGCTGGGCGCCCGGATCCGATCCGCGGCCATCCAGCCGCCGTCCGCCAGGAGTTGACCATGCATCCCTTCGCCCCGCCTGCCTCGGTATTCGCCATGCTGGTGCTGTGCAGCCAGCTCGTCTGGGCCGCTGATACGGCCGACGTCATACCGGCCGATGAACTGCAACCGGCCCGAACGCTGATCGAGAAGAAAGACTGGTCGGGTGCGGCCCTGGCGCTGGCCACCTTCACGCGCGCCAACCCTGGCAATGCCGACGGTTTCAACCTGCTGGGCTACAGCTACCGCCATCTCAAGCGCTACGACGAATCGCTGGCCGCCTACAACAAGGCCCTGGCGCTGGACCCCAGGCACCGGGGTGCGCACGAGTACATCGGCGAGGCCTACCTCCAGCTGGGGCAGCTCGACAAGGCCAAGGTGCATCTGGACGCGCTGGACCGGATCTGCAAGATCTCCTGCGAGGAGTACCGCGACCTGAAGAAAGCCTACGAGGCTGCGCTCGCCAGCCGGCGCAAGTAGATACCGCCGACGACGCGCTATTTGAGCGTGCGTGGCCGCCGCTCGGGCTTGGAGCCGGAAGCCTGGCAGGCCTTGCGGTAGTCCTGCAGCGTCTTCTGCGCGCGACCCAGCACCGTGTCGGGCGGGTAGCCGCCAGCGCCGAGTTCGCCAAAGCGCTGGCCGCAGAGCAGTTCCATGCCCTCGCCCGCGCTGTCGGCCGTCCAGATGTGGAAACGCCCCTGGGCCACGGCCTGCACCACACGCGTGTCGAGCATTAGGTGGCGAGCATTGCGGCGCGGGATCAGCACCCCCTGGCGCCCCGTGAGGCCCAGGCGTTCGCAGCTGCGGAAATAGCCTTCGATCTTCTCGTTGATGCCGCCCACCGGCAGCATCTCGCCCTGCTGGTTCACCGCGCCCGTCACCGCGATGCCCTGCTGCAGGGGCAGGCCCGAGAGCGAGGACAGCAGGACATAGAACTCGGCGCAGGAGGCCGAGTCGCCCTCGACCCCGCTGTACTCCTGCTCGAACACCACCGCCGCATTGAGCGCCAGCGGCGCGATGTGGGCGAACAGTGCCGCCAGGTAGCTGTTGAGGATGAGCACGCCCTTGTCGTGGATGGGGCCCGAGAGTTCCACCTCACGCTCGATGTTGAGCAGGCCCTCGTCGCCCGCGTGCGTGCGCGCCGTCACGCGCACGGGGAAACCGAAGCGGTAGTCGCCCAGGTCCACCACCGTCAGGCCGTTGACCTGCGCCACCTTCTCGCCGTCCACGTCCAGCAGGCGCTCGCCGTCGGTGAGGGTCTCCTGCAGGCGCTGTTCGGGGTAATCGTGGCGGTGGATGCGCGCCAGCCGCGCGGCCAGCAGGTCGGGCGCCTCCACCAGCGTCGCGCCGCGCGCGCGTGCCATGGCGGCGGCCTCCATCACCAGCGCCTCGCTGTGCGCGAAGATGGCGCTCTGGCGCGCCTGGTCCTCGGCCTCGCGGTGGGCTTCCTCCAGCAGCGCGGCCACGGCCGTGGCGCTGAAGTGCGGCAAGCCAAGCTTGCGGCAAGTGTGGGCCACGAAGATGGCGGTGGCCTGGCGGGTCTGGGCACTGGCCGTGAAGCTTTCGGCAAAGTCCACCTTGCAGCGGAAACGGCGCGCAAACTCCGGGTCACCCTCCTGCACGGCGTAGTACTCCTCCACCGAAGCCACCAGGATGATCTTCACGTCCACGTCCACCGGCTCGGGCTGCAGCGAGACCGCGGCGATGGGCGCATAGAGCATGCCCGGCTCCTCGATCTGCAGGCGACCGCTGCGCAGGAAACGGCGCAGTTTCTCCCACACCGGCTCGTCGGCCAGCAGGTCGCGCAGGTGCAGCATGATGAAGCCGCCGTGCGCGCGCAGCAGGCTGCCGGCGCGGATGCGCGAATAGTCCGTCACCAGCACGTCGTTCTCGTTCTGGTACTCGACGCTGCCGAACAGGCTGCGGAACAGGGGGTTGTCCTCGACGATCACCGGCGCGCCGGCGTGGCCCTGGTTGTCCACCACCAGGTTCACGCTGTAGCGCGTCAGCACGCTGGCCAGCGCCTCGGCGCGCACGCCATCCTCATCGCCGTCGCCAGGCTGGAACAGCTCCAGGTTTTCCAGCACGTCGTGGGCCACCTGGTCCAGGTAACCGCCCAACTTGACCGTGTCCTTGATCTGCTTGCGCAACTCGTTGCGGATCTCCTGCAGCTCGTGCTCCAGCAGGGGCTTGATGACCTGGCGGCGCAGCGCGGCCAGGCCCTCGTTCATCACACGCTCCAGTGCACGCGACTTCTCCAGGTAACGCGTGATCTCGCCGCGCAGCTCCTCCTCCAGCCGGTCGGTCTCGCTGCGCTTGTCCTTCGGTAGCGCCAGCAGCTTGCCCTCGGTCATGGGCTCGCCTTGCTCGTCGCGCAGGGTCAGCACCAGATGGCCGTCATCGCGGATCAGGGCGAAATGGCGCGCCTCGGCGTAGGCGTCCAGTTCGGCGTAGACGCGCTGGTCCTCGGCCTTGTAGGCCTTCAGCAGATGGGCGCTCTCGGCCCGGAAGTCCTCCCCGTCCAGGCGCTTGGCGATTTCGGCCTGCAGGGTCTTGACCAGCTGCTGCATCAGGCCGCGCAGCTGGCGGCCCTGGCCGGGCGGCATGCGCAGTGCGCGCGGGCGCTCGGGCGCGTCGAAGTTGTGCAGGTAACACAGGTCGGGTGGCACCGGCCGCGTGGCCGCCACCTCGCGCATCATCTGCGCCAGCAGCGTGGTGCGCCCGCTGCCTACCTCGCCCAGCACAAAGAGGTTGTAGTCCGGCGCATCCATCTGCAGGCCGAAACGCGCCGCCTGCTCGGCCCGCTCCTGCCCGATCCAGGGCAGGGGCTGGTCCAGCAGCTCGGAGGTGTCGGCAAAACCCAGCGCCCGGGCGTCGACACTGAGGCGCAACTCGGCAGGGGGAACCTTGGTGATGGGCATGCGCCTATTTTGCGCCGCCGGGCCCGCGCTGGCTTGATGAAGATCAAGCGATGCCCAGCCGACGACCCGGCCCTCAGGCGCCGCGGTCCACCCAGGGTTGTTGCGCCTGCCAGCGGCTGAGCCAGCCCGGGACGTCCGCCGCCGGCATGGGGCGCGCGATGCCATAACCCTGGCCCAGCACACAGCCCAGGGCGAGCAGCATGCGGGCGTGCTCCACCGTTTCCACGCCCTCGGCGATCACCTTGCGCTTGAAGGCCTTGGACAGACCGATCACCCCCTGCACGATGGCCAGGTCGTCGCGGTCATCGAGCATGTCGCGCACGAAGCTCTGGTCGATCTTGAGCAGTTCGGCGGGCAGTTTCTTCAGGTAGGTCAGGGAGGAGTAACCGGTGCCGAAGTCATCCAGTGCAAAACGCACGCCCAGTCCGGCGCAGGCGTGCATCAGGCTGGACACCTGGGTGATGTCCTGCAAGGCGCTGGTCTCGACGATTTCCAGCTCCAGCGCTGAGGACGGGACCGCGGGATGCCTGGCCAGCATCTGCTGCAGTTTCTGCACGAAGTCTTCCTGCTGCAGCTGCTTGGAAAACACGTTCACGCTTACCGGCAGCAGCAGGCCCGCCGAACGCCACTGCGCCATCTGCAGCAGCGCCATGTCCAGCACCATCTCGCCGATGGCGATCGCCATGGCATGGTCTTCGATCACCGGCAGGAACAGGCCGGGCGCCAGCACCCCGCGCTGCGGATGCACCCAGCGGATCAGCGCCTCCATGCCCACCACCTCCCCGGAGTGCATGTTGACCTGCGGCTGGTAATGCAGCACGAACTCCCGCCGCCGGATGGCGGTCGTGATCTGCTCCAGGCTTTCCCGCTTGGTCCGGATGGCCGCATCACTGGCCACGTCGAAGAGGTGGAAACGGTTCTTGCCAGCCTGCTTGGCCTGGTACATGGCCTGGTCGGCGTGCCGGATCAGCTGCTCGGAACTCGATCCGTCCTGCGGATAGATGGTCACCCCGATGCTGGCGGACACCTGGAGCGAGCAGCCGGTGATCTGCACCGGCTCGGCGGCCACCTGCAGCAGCCGCAGCAGCAGCGGTTCGCAGTCATGCTCGTCGGCCAGGTCCGTCATGATGGCCACGAACTCGTCACCCCCGATCCGGGCCAGGGTGTCGCCATCGCGCAGCGCCGACTTGAGCCGCCTGGCGATGGCCACCAGGAATTCGTCGCCGCTCGCATGCCCATGGTGGTCATTGATCTCCTTGAAACCGTCCAGATCCAGGAAGGCCACCGCCAGCGATTTTTTTCTGCGCATGGCATGGGCCATGGCCTGCGCGAGCCGGTCGGCCAGCAACACCCTATTCGGCAGGTGCGTCAGCGCGTCGTAGTGCGCCACCTCGGCCAACTGCTCGTTCACGCGCCGCATCTCTGCATTGGCCGCCTGCAGCTCGGCCTGAGCGGCAAGCCTGTCGGTGATTTCGACAAAGGTGACGATGATCTTGTCCAGGTGACCGGCCTCGTCGACCCATGGGTCCGCCCGGCACAAGGCCCAGGTGGGCTCACTGGCCTGGGCCTTGCGCACACCGACCAAGAGGTTCGTGACGGATTTCCCCGTGGCAAGGACCTGTGATACCGGATACCGCGCCAATGGCATCACACTGCCATCCTCCTCCAGGAAACCCCAGGCTGGGTCGATCAGCTCACGACCAGCCATCTGCTCGAAGCTCAGGCCGAGCACATGGCTGGCTTCCAGGTTGCAGCGCAACACAGCGCCCTGCGGGTCGTGGATGATCACGCCCGCCATCAGATGGTCAATGAGAAAACGCTGTTCGGCCTCGCTCCTACGCAAGGTCTCCTCCGCCAGAAGGCTCTGGGCCTGGGCTTCCAGTTCCTGGCGCTGCAGCCTGAGAGACGCGTACTTGATGGTCACGGTCAGCAGCAACAAGAGCATCAGCGGGCCGGCGATCGAACTCAGCCAGTCCGTCTGAAGCTGACGTTCGGTCTGAGCTACGAAAACGGTCAGCGGGAAATGCTCCAGCCGCCGGAACACATACACAAAATCGTCGACACCCAGGAGGCTGCTCGCGCCTTCGACAACCCCTGTCGCGGGAAAATCATTTCCCCTGAGATGGCCAATGAGTGCGCCATTGCGTGGCTGGATAAAAGCCTCTTCCTGGAGGATGCCCTGGGGCAGGGGATGCCGCCCCAGCAAATAACCGTCGTCCCGGATCACCCCCAGATCCAAGCGCTCCACGCTGGGCGCGTCCTTCCAGAGCGAAGCGAGGAATGCCGCCGGTACCACCGCAGCAATATGAGCGATCGGCTTACCTGCGCGATCCCTCAGGACATAGCGCAGTGAGAATGTCATTTGCCCGGTGGTCTTGCCCATTTGGACCCGCCCCACGTAAAGAGCGCCGTACGCCTGGTATTCGTCCAGAAAAGTCCGGAACGAAGGCTGGTCGGCGATGCTGGGCAGATCGGCGGGGTCGTCGGTGTGGGAGGATGCCAGCAGCTTGCCGTCCATATCGGCCACGAACGCCATGATGAGTTCCGGTCGATGCGCATCGTGGTTCGCAAGCAGCCTGTGCAGGCCGTCCCGATTGCCGAGCCCGCCAGGCATGGCCTGGATGGCATCGGCCAGCGACAGGATTCCGGCCTGTTCGGCCAGCAGAAAGGTGTCCAGCGTGCGCGTCATCAGCGCCACAATCGACGCCATCTGCTGGATCTCGGCTCGCCTGCTCTGTCGCCAGGAATCAAGGGCAAAGGCGCCCGTCAGTACCAGCACCAGCGCGATGACCAGATTGGTCAACAGGTTCACTGTGCGGCCGGGGGCCCTAGGCGACGCGTGCAGATGCATGCTACCGGTGCTAACGCACCCTCCCTTTTTTTGGTCTGCGTGTCAGCACGCCCCTTGTTTTATATCGGCAATCGCCAGCTGTGACAAGCCCATGCAGCCGCTGGCTGCCACCAGGACCAGCGTCCTCAGACCGCGAAACCGTCGTCCGCCTGGATCACCGCGCCGTTGATGAAGTGGCTTTCCTTGGCGCACAGCATCACCAGCACCGCGTCCAGGTCGGCCGGCTGGCCCACGCGCTTGCGCGGCAGCATGTTGATGAGCTTCTGGCCCTGCTCGGTCTGCCAGTGGTGGTGGTTGATCTCGGTGTCGATATAGCCCGGGCACAGCGCGTTGACGTTGATGCCGAACTTGCCCCACTCCATGGCCATGGCGCGCGTCATGTGCACCACGGCGGCCTTGCTCATGCAATACACGCCGATCTGCGGCAGCACCTTGAGCCCGGCCATGGAGGCGATGTTGACGATGCGCCCGCCCGTGTAGGTGCCCGGTGCCGCGCCCCGGGCACGCGCGAGCATGCGCTTGCCCACTTCCTGCGCCACGAAAAAGGCGCCCTTGGTGTTGGTGTCGAGCACGAAGTCGTAGTCTTCTTCCGTGACGTCCACCAGGCGCTGCGTGGTGCTCACGCCCGAGTTGTTGATGAGGATGTCGATCGAGCCCACCTCGGTCTCGGCGTGCGCCACGGCCGACTTGATGGAGCCGATGTCCGTCACGTCCAGCTCCGCCACGTGAGCGTCCCCGCCCTCGCCTTCGATCTGCGCGCGCAGCTCCTTGAGCTTCTCGGTGCGCCGTGATGCCAGCACCACGGCCGCGCCGGCACGTGCCAGGGTGCGTGCGAACTGGGCGCCCAGGCCGCCCGAGGCGCCGGTGATGAAGGCCACGCGGCCGGAAAGATCGATGCTGTAAGCCATGACAGGCCCTTTCGAAAAATACCCGACAAAAATAGAACGACCGTTCTATTTTGCAGCCGTTCCGATTTAAAATCAGTCCCGCAGCCGACAGGCCGGGGCCGGGTTTGACCCTAAGATGCCGCCCGGCTTCAGCCCCATTATCAAGCGATAAACCAGCAGAGACGAGACCATGACCCACGAAGAAATCCTTGCCCAGTTCGGCCCCCGCGAGGCCATGGAATACGACGTGGTCGTGGTCGGCGGCGGCCCCGGCGGCCTGTCCACGGCCATCCGGCTCAAGCAACTGGCCGCTGAAAAAGGCCAGGACGTTTCGGTGGTGGTGCTGGAAAAAGGCGGTGAGCCCGGTGCCCACATCCTCTCCGGCGCGGTGATGGACCCGATTGCCCTGAACGAGCTCTTCCCCAACTGGAAAGCCATGGGCGCCCCGCTGCACCAGCCCGTGACTGGCGACGACGTGCTCTTCCTGTCCGAGACCGGGGCCAAACGCACCCCCGACTTCCTGGTGCCCGACTGTTTCCACAACGAGGGCAATTACGTCATCAGCCTGGGTGTGCTCACCAAATGGCTGGGCGAGCAGGCCGAGGCCCTGGGCGTGGAGATCTTCCCCGGCTTCACCGCCGCCGAAGTGCTCTACACCGATGAGGGCGCCGTCAAGGGCGTGGCCACCGGCAACCTGGGCATCGGCAAGGATGGTGAGCCGACCGAGAACTTCCAGCTGGGCATGGAACTGCACGCCAAGTACACCGTGTTCGCCGAAGGCGCACGCGGCCACCTGGGCAAGCAGCTCATCGCCAAGTACAAGCTCGACGAGGGCCGGGACCCGCAGAGCTACGCCCTGGGCATCAAGGAGCTGTGGGAAGTGCCGGCCGACAAGGCCCAGCCTGGCCGTGTGGTGCACACCGCCGGCTGGCCCATGGACAACAGCACCTACGGCGGCGGTTTCCTCTACCACCTGGAAGGCAACAAGGTCACGCTGGGTTTTGTCACCGGCCTGGACTACCAGAACCCCTTCCTGAGCCCCTTCGAGGAAATGCAGCGCTGGAAGACCCACCCCGCCATCCGCCAGCACATCGAAGGCGGCAAGCGCATCGGCTACGGCGCGCGCGCCATCACCGCCGGCGGCCTGCTCTCCCTGCCCAAGGTGGTCTTCCCCGGCGGCGCCCTGGTGGGCTGCGATGCCGGTTACCTGAACGCCAGCCGCATCAAGGGCAGCCACGCCGCCATCAAAAGCGGCATGCTGGCCGCCGAGGCGCTGTACGGCGCGCTGACCAGCGGCCGCGCGCACGACGAGGTCAACGCCTACCCGGTGGCCTTCGCCCAGAGCTGGCTCTTTGATGAGCTGCACAAATCGCGCAACTTCAAGCAGTGGTTCAAGAAGGGCAACCTGATCGGCGCGCTGATGACCGGCATCGAGCAATGGTTCCTGCCCAAGCTCGGCATCAAGACCCCGCCCTGGACCGTCCACCGCAAGGAGGCGGACCACACGCGCCTCAAGCCCGCGGCCGAGTGCACACCCGTCAGCTACCCCAAGCCGGACGGCAAGCTGACCTTCGACCGCCTGAGTAGCGTCTTCATCAGCAACACCAACCACGCCGAAGACCAGCCGGCCCACCTGACGCTGAAAGACGCCAGCGTGCCGGTCGGCATCAACCTGGCGAAGTACGCTGGCCCCGAGAGCCGCTACTGCCCGGCCGGCGTCTACGAGTTCGTGAAGAACGAGGACAACAGCGACCGCCTGCAGATCAACGCGCAGAACTGCGTGCACTGCAAGACCTGCGACATCAAGGACCCGACGCAGAACATCGTCTGGGTCACGCCCGAAGGCGGCGGCGGGCCGAACTACAGCGGGATGTAAGACGCTAACACGTCAAAGAGAACGGGGCCCGGCTTTGCGCCTGGGCCCCGTTTCTTTTCTGTCGGTCAGTCTGGTGTGCCGGGCGCTCCCGCGCCCAGGCTACGACACTCAGCGCTGCGCCGTTGCGTAAGCAGACGATGCGACCGCCGCCATGGCGCGGAAGGCCGGTTTCGCAAACAGGTAACCCTGCATCAGGCGGATGCCGTTGTCGTAGAGCCAGTCGCGCTCGCCCGGGGTCTCAATGCCCTCGGCAATGACCTGGATGTCCAGCTCCTCGCACAGGCGCACCAGGCTGTGCACGATCGCCTGGCGCGCCCGGTTGGCCTGGACGTTGCGGATCAGGTCCATGTCGATCTTGATCATGTCGGGCTGGAAATCCGACAGCAGTTTCATGCCGGCATAACCGGCGCCGAAGTCGTCGATGGCGGTCTTGAAACCGCAACGCTTGTACTCGCGCAGGATCTCGGCAAACCAGGGGCCGTCTTCCACGCGTTCGCCTTCGGTGACCTCGAAGATGATGCGGTCCAGCGGGAAGTTGTGCACGCGCGCAGCCTCCAGCGTGGTGCGTATGCATACCTCGGGTTTGTAGATGGCGTTGGGCAGGAAGTTGATGGAGAGGAGTTGCTGCATCCCCAGCTCGCTGGCGCCCTTGATGGCCTTGACGCGGCAGGCCTGGTCGAAGCGGTAGCGGTTGTGCTCGTCCACCTGCGACAGCACGGACATCGCGCCCTCGCCGGCAGGGCCGCGCACCAGCGCCTCATGCGCGAAGACCGCCTTGCGATCCATGTCCACGATGGGCTGGTACGCGTAATCAAACTGGAAACCCACGCGCTCGGCCTTGCCGCAGTCCTCGCAATCGCGAGGCGTACCGGCCAGGGGCATGAATCCGACGGGGAAGGTGGGATTGGCTCTGGAGGTAGGGAGATCGCTCATGCCTGTTATTCTGCCACCGCCCAAACCCCCAAGGCCTTGTCCGGGCTCAAGGATTGCCGAGATAGTCCCGCTTGCCGATCTCCACCCCGTTGTGCCGCAGGATGGCGTAGGTGGTGGTAACGTGGAAATAGAAGTTGGGCACGGCATGGCCGAGCAGGAACTGCATGCCGGTGTAGCGGGTTTCCTTGTCGCCGCGCTTGATGACGATCTCCTTGTCTTCAGTGCCGTCGATCTGCGCGGGCTGGAAGGTCTGCAGGTAGGCCATGGTCTTGGCGATGCGGGCCTTGAGTTCGGCCAGGGTCTTTTCCGTGTCGTCGTAGACCGGGATGTCCACACCGGCCAGGCGTGCAGCCAGGCCCTTGGCGGTGTCGGTGACGATCATGACCTGGCGGGCCATGGGCAGCATGTCGGGATAGAGGCGAAAGCCGGTCAGCGCCGTTTCGTCCAGCTTCTTGGTGTCCACATGGGCCTGCGCCTTGTCCAGGATGGCCGACAGGTTGCCGAGGATGTTGATGAAACGCGGCACGCTGGCCTGGTACATGGAAAGGGTCATGGGGGTCTCCGGGGTGATGACGATAAGACAGCGCGCATTGTGGAGCCCGCCTGCCGCATCTGCTGGCGCAGGGGCATTGCCCGGGTCGGTTCAGGGCTTGACGGCGCGCAGGGCCAGATTGAGCCGGTCCACCACGGCGGCCCAGTTCGCGTCGGCCTGAAGCTGCTCGCGCAGCAGCGCGGCCTGTGCGGGTGTCCAGAAGCCGGCATCTTCCAGCCGGGTCGCGGGGTTCAGGGGCGTATGGCTCTGGATGAAGGCGGCGATGTCTTTCACATCACTGGGCAAGCCCAGCTGCGCGAACAGTTCGCAGAACTCGGTGTACTGAGGGTTCATGTCCGGTTTCCTTTCAGAGCCCGCTCGGCCGTGCAGGCGGTACGGTGCGTATTGAACTCGCATATTGCGCTTCGCACAATGACAGGTGTGTAATGACCCATCGCACCAAGGGAGCATCACCATGTCTGCTACCGCACCCTCACCCGCCACACGTACCGAGCACGACAGCTTCGGCCCGATCGAGGTGCCCGGCGATCGGCTCTGGGGCGCGCAGACCCAGCGCTCGCTGGCCTACTTCGACATCTCCACCGAGCGCATGCCAATGGAGATCGTGCAGGCGCTGGCCATGGTCAAGCTGGCCTGCGCCCGCGTGAACCTGGAACTGGCCCTGCTGGCACCCGACAAGGCCATGGCCATCGCGAGCGCGGCGCAGGAGGTGCTGGACGGCGAGCACTACGCCGAGTTCCCGCTCTCGGTCTGGCAGACCGGCTCGGGCACGCAAAGCCACATGAACATGAACGAGGTACTGGCCAACCGTGCCTCGGAACTGCTGGGCGGTGCGCGCGGCGCCGGCCGGCTGGTGCACCCGAACGACGACGTGAATCTGGGCCAGTCGTCCAACGACGTGTTCCCCACGGCCATGCATCTGGCAGCGGCGCACGGCATCTCCGTCGGGCTGCTGCCGGCGCTGGCCCAGCTGCACAGGACATTGACGGCCAAGGCCGCGGCCTTCGGTGATATCGTGAAAATAGGCCGCACCCATCTGCAGGACGCCACGCCGCTGACGCTGGGCGACGAGTTCTCGGGCTACGCGGCGCAGCTGGCGCAGGCCAGAGCCCACATCAGCGCCACGCTGGCCGCGCTCTACCCGCTGGCCATCGGCGGCACGGCCGTGGGCACGGGCCTGAACACCCACCCCGAGTTCGGCGCGCGGGTGGCGGCCGAGCTGGCGCGCGGCGCGCAGCTGCCCTTCACCAGCGCCCCCAACAAATTCGCGGCGCTGGCGGCGCACGACGGCCTGGTGGCCATGCATGGCGCACTCAGGACGCTGGCGGTGGCGCTGATGAAGATCGCCAACGACGTGCGCTGGCTGGCCTCGGGCCCGCGTGCGGGCCTGGGCGAGATCAGCCTGCCGGAGAACGAGCCGGGCAGCTCCATCATGCCGGGCAAAGTGAATCCCACGCAGTGCGAGGCTCTCACCATGCTGTGCTGCCAGGTCATGGGCAATGACGTGGCCATCGGCATCGGCGGCGCTTCGGGCAACTTCGAACTCAACGTCTACAAGCCCCTGATTGCCCACAACCTGCTGCAGAGCATCCGCCTGCTGGCCCAGGGCATGGCCAGCTTCGACGAACATTGCGCGCAGGGCATCGAGCCGCGGCGCGAGCGCATCCAGGCACTGCTGGACAGTTCGCTGATGCTGGTCACCGCCCTGACCCCGCACATCGGCTACGACCGCGCTGCGGCCATCGCCAAGCGCGCGCACCATGAGGGCTGCACCCTGCGCGAGGCGGCGCTGGCGCAAGGCGACGTCAGCGCAGCCGACTTCGACCGCTGGGTGCAGCCGACCGACATGGTGCGGCCGCGCAGCTGAAGCTGGCTGGCGTACCATCAGCCCCAACCATGGATGCCCAGTTCCTGATCTTCGGCCAACACCTCGCGCGCAGCACGCGCGGGCGGCCCTGCGCGCCTCCGGCTCGCGGCTGAACGCCCACGTGGCGTGCTCCGCACGCCAGCCGATCATTTATCTGGAGACCTCTCATGGCTGACCTGTTCGACAACCCCATGGGCCTTTGCGGCTTCGAGTTCGTGGAATTCGCCTCGCCCACCCCCAACACCCTGGAACCCCTGTTCGAGAAAATGGGCTTCTCGCTGGTGGCGCGCCACCGCAGCAAGGACGTGCTGCTGTACCGCCAGGGCCAGATCAACTTCATCGTGAACCGCGAGCCGCGCAGCCTGGCGGGCTACTTTGCCGCCGAGCACGGGCCCAGCGCCTGCGCCATGGCCTTCCGGGTGCGCGATTCCCACAAGGCCTACGCCCGCGCCATCGAGCTGGGCGCGCAGCCGGTGGAGGTGCCCACCGGCCCCATGGAGCTGCGCCTGCCGGCGATCAAGGGCATCGGTGGCGCGCCGCTGTACCTGATCGACCGCTACGAGGACGGCAAGAGCATCTACGACATCGATTTCGAATTCATCGAGGGTGTGGACCGGCATCCGCGCGGCCATGGTTTCAAGGTGATCGACCACCTGACGCACAACGTGTACCGCGGCCGCATGGCCTTCTGGGGCGCCTTCTACGAGCGCATCTTCAACTTCCGCGAGATCCGCTATTTCGATATCCAGGGCGAATACACCGGCCTGACCAGCCGCGCCATGACCGCGCCCGACGGGCTGATCCGCATCCCGCTCAACGAAGAGTCGGGCCGGGGCACGGGACAGATCGAGGAGTACCTGATGAAGTTCAGCGGCGAGGGCATCCAGCACATCGCCCTGCTGACGGACGACCTGATCGCCAGCGTGGACGCGCTGCAGCTGGCCGGCATTCCGCTGATGACGGCGCCCAACGACATCTACTACGACATGCTGGCCGAGCGCCTGCCCGGCCACGGCGAGCCCGTGCCCGAGCTGCAGGCGCGCGGCATTTTGCTGGACGGCTCCACTTCGGGCGGCCGGCCGCGCCTGCTGCTGCAGATCTTCTCGGAGACGCTGCTGGGCCCGGTGTTCTTCGAGTTCATCCAGCGCAAGGCCGACGAGGGTTTTGGCGAGGGCAACTTCAAGGCCCTGTTCGAGAGCCTGGAGCGCGACCAGATCCGCCGCGGGGCGCTCAGGGTGGGCGACTGAGGTCAGCGCTCAGTGCGCGAGCTCGAAGTCGATGAAACCACGCTCCACCGAGGTGGACACCAGCTTCACGCGCAGCGCCTGCCCCACCCGCAGTTCGGGCAGATCGCCCGTGAGGCGCCCCTCGGCCGGCGGCTCGAAGATACGCACCCAGGCCCCGCTGGGGTTGAGGCCTGTGACCAGGGCGTCAAAGCGCTGGCCGATGCGCGAGTGCAGCAGCAGCGCGGCTTCGGACTTGCGCACCTGCCGCTCCACTTTCTGCGCGGCATCTTCCTGCGCGGTGCAGTGGGCGGCCAGCTCGGCCAGCTCCTCGTTGGAATACGGCGGTCGCTCGCCAGCCAGCGCTGCCTTGAGCAGGCGCTGGGTGATCAGGTCCGGGTAACGGCGGTTGGGCGCGGTGGAGTGCATGTAGTCCTGCACGGCCAGGCCGAAGTGACCGATGGGTGATTCGTTCGGGCGTTCCACCACGTATTCACCCGAGCCCATGAGCTTGACGATGACCAGCGACAGATCCGGAAAGCGCAGCGGGTCGAGCTTGTGCTGCTGAGCCAGGAAGGCCTCCAGCGCCCGGGCGTCGGGCTGCGGCGGTAGCGAGCCACCATGCTCTTGTGCCACTTTGACGATGCGCAGCCAGCGCTCGGGCGAGCGCACCACACGCCGCAGCGCAGCGGCGCCCTGCGCCGCGAGGTAGCGCGCGGTGCAGCCGTTGGTGGCGATCATGAATTCCTCAATCAGCTGGCGCGCGCGGTTGTGCGGCTGCAGCCGAATGTCGGTCATGCGTTCGCCGTCGAACAGCGCGCGTGGCTGGAAGGTCTCGAACTCCAGCGCGCCCTCGGCGCGGCGCAGCACGCGCAGCTTCTGCGCCAGGTCGTCCTGCAGGCGCAGCTGCGCGTCCATGCCGTGGATACGATGGGCGGCCGCCGGCAATTCGCCCCTGGCCTCGATCCAGTCGGCCACCGCGTCATAGGCCAGCTGCGCCTGGTTGCGCACGCGGGCACGGTAGATGACGGAGGCCGTCATGAGGCCGTCGTCGCTGAACTCCATCTCACAGACCACCGCCAGGCGGTCTGCATCGGGGTTGAGCGAGGTCAGGTCGTGGCTCAGTCGCTCGGGCAGCATGGGGAAGACGCGCGCCGAGGTATAGACCGAAGTGGTATTGATGCGCGCATGCGCGTCGACCGGCGAGCCCTTCTTCACCAGCGCATCGACGTCGGACACCGCCACGAACAGGCGCACACGCCCCTGCGGCAGCGCCTCGGCCACGGTGAGCTGGTCGAGGTCACGCGAGTCGTCGTTGTCGATCGAGCACCAGGGCAGCGCGCGCAGGTCGCGGATATGGCTGCCCTCCTCCTGCGCTGGGCCCTGGAGCCGTGCCAGTTGCTGCTGCACGGCGGGCGGGAACTCGGGCTGCAGCCCACGGCTGAACATGGCCCAGCTGGCAATCGTCGCCAGGTCGGTGCGGTGATGGATCAAGGCGTGGCGCATCGGAACCCCGGACGTGTAGGGTCGGATGGTACGCCCGCCGCGCCGGCGCCTCAGCCCTGCTCCGCCAGCCAGTCCTGCAACGGTACCGGCCGCGCGTACAGATAGCCCTGCAGGCTGGGACAGCCACTGCGCAAGAGGTAGTCGGCCTGGGCCTGGGTTTCCACGCCTTCGGCCACCACGTGCAGGGAGAAGTTGCGTGCAATGGACAGCACGGTCTCGACGATGCCGCGGGCGTGTGCCTGATCGGGCAGGCCCTGCACGAAGCTGCGGTCGATCTTGAGCTCGTACAGCGGCATGCGGTTCAGATACGCCAGGCTCGAGTAGCCGGTGCCGAAGTCGTCGATGGAAAAGCGCACGCCCAGCGCCGCCAGCTCGCGCATGCGCGCCAGCATGGTCTCGACGTTGTCCACCATGTGGCCTTCGGTCACCTCGAAGATGAGCCGGTCGGCCGGGGCGCCGGTCTCGGCCAGCACACGGCGCACCTGGTCGACGAAATCGCCCTCGCGCAACTGGCGCGGGCTGATGTTGATGGACAGGGGCATGGTGTGCCCGGCCTGCGCCAGCGTGTCCAGCATGCGGCAGCCCTGCACCAGCACCCAGTGCCCCAGTTCCAGGATCAGGCCGGTGGATTCGGCCAGCGGGATGAACTGCGCAGGCGACACGAAGCCGCGCACGGGGTGTTTCCAACGCAGCAGCAGTTCGGCGCCGCAGGGCCGCCCGGCCGCATCGACCTGGGTCTGCAGGTGCATGGCCAGCTGCTCCTGAGCGATGGCGTGCTTGAGGTCGTATTCCAGCGCCAACCGCTCCTGTACCTCGGCGTGCATGGCGGGCTCGTAGAAGGCAATGGCATTGCGGCCCGAGGCCTTGGCGCGGTACATGGCGGTATCGGCCTCGCGCAGCAGGTCGTCCACCGAACGGCTCATCGGCGTGAGCAGGGTCACGCCGATGCTGCAGCCCGAGGCATAGACTTGGTGCGCCAGCTCCACCGGCTGCTGCAGCGCCTTGCGGATCTTCTCGGCCACACCCAGCGCGACCAGGCTGGCCTCGTGCTTGTCGCTGCCCACCTGGGGCAGCAGGATCACGAATTCATCGCCGCCGATGCGCGCCACCGTGTCCTGCTCGCGCAGCAGGCTGCGCAGGCGTTCGGCCACCTGCTGCAGCAGGGCATCGCCCACGGCATGGCCGCTGGCGTCATTGACGTTCTTGAAGTGGTCCAGGTCCAGGAACAACACGGCGGTGCAATCGTCCGAGCGCTGCGCGGTGTGCAGCGCCACGGCCAGCCGGTCCATCAGCAGGCGCCGGTTGGGCAGGTCCGTCATGGGGTCGTAGAAGGCCAGGCGATGGATGCGCGCCTCGTTCTCCCGGCGCTCGGTGATGTCGACGAAGCTCACCCGCAGCTGCCGGCGCCGGTCTGACGGCATCTGCAGCAGGTTCATCTCGCACAGCACGTCGGCACCGCCCGCCACGGGCCGCACACGGCATTCCTGCACCACGTGCTGCCCGCGCGGCAGGGTGTCCAGGGTGGTGGCGAGGAAGCGCTGCACCGACAAGCCGTCGGGCTGGGCTGCGTCCGGCGCGAAGAAGCGCAGCAGGTCGGACTGCAGGATGTCCGCACGCGGGCAGGCAAAAAGCACTTCCGCATTGCGGTTGGCTTCCACACACAGGCCCGAGTCCAGGTCGTACACGACTATGGCCTCGGGCGCGTGCTCCAGCAGCATCTTGACGCTGGCCTCGCTCATCCGGGCCTGCTGCTCGGCCACGCGCCGGCGCCGGTTCTGCAGGGTCAAGGTCACCACCATGCCCGACAGCACCAGCAGCGCGATGCCGGTGCCCAGCACCAGGACACGGTGCTCCTGGTACAGACTGGGCGGGCGGTTGATGATGACACTGTCGGGTGGCAGGACCGAGGTGTCGGCGCCCCAGCGCTGCAGCTGCGCCCAGTCGAACATGGGCACGCTGCGGCTGGGCAGCGGGGTGACCGCCTCCTGAAGCTGCAGCCGGCCCAACACGATGTCATGGCCCAGGCGCGCGGCGCGCTCGCCCTCGGTACCGATGGCGTACATCATGCCGCCCACGCTGGACTCGACGCCGAATTTGGTGTCGAACAGGTAGAAGGTGGGCACGCTGGTCACGCGCGAGAACGCCACGCCGACATCGGCCGAGCTGAAGGTCTTGCCGGTGGCGTCACGGTTGAAGGTGGTGCGCAGCACGATGGTGCCGGGCTGCAGCTGGGCCAGGCGCTGCAGGATCTGCTCGTGGCTCAGCTCGTTGGTGTAGTCGAACTGCAGCCGCCCCTGCCAGCGCGGCGCCAGGGCTTCGAGCTCGCGCCGCGCCGCCAGGTCCGGCACGCCCGTGCCACCCAGCACCAGCACCTTGCGGGTGTCGGGAAAGAGCTTGAGGGCGACGTCCAGGGTACCGGCGTAGTCGAAGCTGACGTCCTGGCGCAGAAAGCGCCGCCCGCTCTGACTGGCCTGCGTGGCGCTGATGGAGGCGTTGGAGGCAATCACAGGCGCCGCCGGGCTCAGGGTCGGCAGTTCTTCGAGCAGGAAATTGAGCGGCGTCTGCTGGAAGGTGACGATCAGGTCCAGCGGGCGGTTCGCGTATTTGTGCAACAGCAGTTCACGGCTGAGCTTGCGGTAGGCCGGGTCCGGGTTGCGCGCCAGGTCCAGGTATTCCACGTAGACCTTCTCGACCGGCATGCCCAGGCCGCGCCAGGTGGCCACGAAGCTGGCGACATAGGCATCCACACCGGGCCGGCCATAACCGGGCTGCAGCAGCAGCAACACCTGCTTGCCGGCATCTGCTGCCGGACCGGGCACCTGGGCCGGCACCTGGCCCGCAGCGCAAACCAGCACCCAGGCCAGCAGCAGGCTGCGGCGCAGGGACGGACAAATACACAGGCGGGCGAGGCGGACGATACCCATGGTGGCAATGGTACATGGGGCCTGCGGCCCGCTCAGGCTGCGGTCAGCACCCGGTTGCGGCCCTGGTCCTTGGCCAGATAGAGGGCCACGTCGGCCTGTTTGAGCAGGGCCTCGGCCTGCTCGGCACGCTGCAGCAAGCCCGAGGCTACGCCGATGCTGACTGTGACCACGGGCGCCACCGGTGAATGTTCGTGCAGCATGCCCTGGGCCTGGACGGCGGTGCGGATGCGTTCAGCGACGACCCGCGCCTCGGCCGCCGTCGCACCGGGCAACACGAGCACGAACTCCTCGCCGCCGTAACGCGCCACCAGTTCGCCGGAGCGGCGCACCTCGGCCGCCAGGATGGCCGCCACCTGGCGCAGGCAGACGTCTCCCGCCTGGTGGCCGTAGTGGTCGTTGTAGGCCTTGAAGTGGTCCACATCGATCAGGGCCAGGGCCAGCGGTAGGCCCATGCGGGCCGCGCGCTGCCACTCGGCCTCCCAGACCTCGTCGAAGCGGCGCCGGTTGGCAAGGCCGGTCAGCGCGTCGGTGCTGCTGAGCGCGGCCAGCTGTTCGTTGGCGGCCTGCAGCTCGGCCGTGCGCTCGCGCACGCTGGTCTCCAGCTGCTCGTTGGCGGTTTCGATGGTCTGCTGCAGGCGGGCCTGCTCGGCCACCTCGCTGCGCAGGCGCCGCGAGAACATCAGGCCCACCCAGATCAGCAGGCCCAGCGCGGCCAGGCGCAGGCCATAGGTCAGCTGGCGCATCTGCTCCAGGCTGCGGGCGCGTTCGGCCAGTTCGTCGCTCAGCGCGCTGATGACGGATTCGGTGGTGATCTCGTAGATCTTCTTGGCCAGCACGTAGTCTTCCTCGAAGAGCACGGCGCGCGCCCGGGGCCAGTTGCCCGCGCGCATATGGCGCAGGGAACGCGCCTCGGTGGTGCGCAGGCCCTGCTGCAGTTCGAGCAGGACGGAGATGTCGCCCGAGAGTTCCAGCTCGCGGCTGAGTTCGGCGACGGCGCCGACCGTGGTGGTGAGCTGTTCGTCGACGCTGTCGTAGCGGCTCACCCGCAGCAGCTTCTGCTCCAGCACGGCACTGCTGAGCAGGCTGGTGAGCTCCTGCTCCAGGCGCACGATGCGCTCCAGGCGCGTGCTGATGCCCAGGTGGCGCACGTGCATGTCCTCGTTGCGCACGTCGACATACAGCCCCAACACAAAGGTCAGGACCAGGATGGCCACGGCGATGTAGGTACTGCCCAGATATCTCATGTTCGAGTTCTTGTGAGACGCCTCCCTGGAAGCGCCGGAGTCATTTTTGCAGGCCCGGAAGGCGGCGGCGAAAAATTTATCGGCACAAATGCGCAATACCGAGTACAATTCATGCGTTGCTGCAACTTGCTTACCTTTGCAGCAGCTGTTGTCTGACTTGGTTCGCGGCACCTACAAGCCGCCCGCCTCACCCTCTGGCCGTCCTACCGGCCCTCGGTTGTCAAACTCCCCTTCTCTGCGGCGAGCCCTATCCCCGGTCTGTATTTCTTTCCCTGGACCGGATACCCGAGCGGCGTGTGCCGCAACGTCCAGCCCCTGGGCTGACGGTTTACCCTGATCCTTGTACGCGCGACGATACGCGCGCCTTTGTAGTTTTGATGAATACCACCCTAGAAAAAGCATTCTCGGTGGGCAAGTACCTTGTCTCACCCCTTACCCGAACCACTGAGTCGGGCCAATACACGGCATCCGTGTCCATCCGTAGCGGCAGCGGTCGCGGCACCTCAGACCGTGTCTACCGTTTCGTTCCGGAATTCGACACCCGCGAAGGTGCCCTGCAGTACGCCGTGGCCGAAGGCCACAGCTGGCTGCAACAGCGCCAGTGCGCCGCCTGACCCCCCATCACTGTCACATACCACGAGGAAATCCCCATGGCCAAGGAAGAACTGATCGAAATGGAAGGCAAGGTTGACGAAGTCCTGCCCGATTCGCGCTTTCGCGTGACGCTGGACAACGGCCACTGCCTGATCGCCTACACCGGCGGCAAGATGCGCAAGCATCACATCCGCATCCTGGCGGGCGACAAGGTGTCGCTGGAACTGTCGCCCTATGACCTGGGCAAGGGCCGCATCACCTTCCGCCACCTCCCTCCCCGCACCGGCGGCGCTCCTGCGCCCGCACGGCGCACGTTTCGTTGACAGCCCATCCGGACTGTCATTCCCCTGCGTCACAAGTTGCATTGCGACCCACGGCGCGTTTTTAGAAAGGCTCAATCATGAGCAGCAAACTTTATGTCGGTAACCTGTCCTACTCGGTGCGGGACGACGATCTTCAACAAAAATTCGGTGAGTTTGGCGGCGTTCAGTCGGCCAAGGTCATGATGGACCGCGACAGCGGCCGCTCCAAGGGCTTCGGCTTCGTGGAAATGTCCAGCCCGGCAGAAGCCGAAGCTGCGATCCGCGGCATGAACGGCCAGAACGTTGACGGCCGCGACATGGTCGTGAACGTTGCCCGTCCGATGGAACCCCGCACCGGTGGTGGCGGCGGCTTCGGCGGCGGTGGCGGCGGCCGTCGTGAAGGCGGTGGCGGCGGTGGTGGTGGTTATGGCGCTGGCCGCACCAACCGCTACTAAGCCCTGCGCTTACAGCTAAAAAACCGGCCTTCGGGCCGGTTTTTTCATGCCTGCGCCACTTTCAGCCGGGCGGGTAAGATCACGCCCTCGTTAACGGAGTAACAGCAATGATCAGGTTCAGCGACGAACACGTGTGGGTGCGGGTGGAAGGCGATACCGGTGTGGTGGGCATCACCGTGCACGCGCAGGACACGCTGGGCGACATTGTCTTCGTGGAACTGCCCGCGGTGGGCAAGGTGCTGGCGGCCGGCGAGATCGCCGGCGTGGTCGAGTCGGTCAAGGCTGCGGCCGATGTCTATGCCCCGGTCAGCGGCACCGTGACCGAGGTCAACGAGGCCCTGCGCGGCGATCCGTCCCTGGCCAACAGCGAGCCCCTGGGCTCGGGCTGGTTCTACAAGCTCAAGCTCACACATCCACAGGAACTCGACGCACTGATGGACGAAACGGCCTACGCCACGTTCAGCGCCTGATCCAGGCCCGGCGGGCTGCGGACCCTGTCTTCATCCTGTCATCTTGCTGACTTAAAAACCTGGGTGGTACCGGTCGTTTGACCGGCGTTTTTCCACCTTTCGGTAAAGCAGCATCATGGCCAAAGACTTTTCCAGCATGGAGGACAGCAACCGCTCCTCCAACCCCAGCATCCACGACATTTCCAAGCCGAGCCGCCGCATGGTGCTGCAAGGCGGCCTGGGCGCGGCCGTCAGCCAATTGCTGGCCCCGCTGGCCGGTGCCTCGGCCCTGGCCGGCTGTGCCAGCATGGGCAGCGGGCCGCTGCTGGGCTTCAAGAGCGTGCCGCTGTCGACGGCCGACGCCATCGTGGTTCCCGAGGGTTACAGCGCGCAGGTGATCGCGCCCTGGGGCGACCCGGTCGGCCTGTCGGGCGAGAACCCGGCCTTCCGCGAGGATGCCTCCAACAGCGCCGCGCAGCAGGCCGCACAGATGGGCATGCACCATGACGGCATCCATTACTACCCGATCGAGGGTTCGTCGAGCGGTCTGCTGGTGATGAACCACGAGTACACCGACGACGGCCTGCTCTTCCCCGACGGCATGCAGAACTGGAGCGCCGAGAAGGTGCGCAAGTCGCAGGCTGCGCACGGTGTGTCCGTCATCGAGGTGACCCGCAAGGGCACGCAGTGGGAAGTGGTGCGACCCTCGCCCTGGGCACGCCGCATCACGGCAGCCACGCCCATGGCGCTGTCGGGCCCGGCCGCTGGTCATACGCTGATGCGCACCAGCGCCGACCCGGTGGGCCAGCGCGTGCTGGGCACGCTCAACAACTGCGGCAGCGGCATCACCCCCTGGGGCACCTACCTCACCTGCGAAGAGAACTTCATCAACTACTTCAGCGGCGGCGACACGCCCAGCGCACATGAGAAGCGCTGGGGCCTGCGCAAGGGCGGCGCCGGCTACCGCTGGCACGAGCATGACGCACGCTTCGACGCCACCAAGGAGCCGAACGAGCCCAACCGCTTCGGCTGGGTGGTCGAGATCGATCCCCACAACCCCAGCTCCACGCCCGTCAAGCGCACCGCCATGGGACGCTCCGTGCACGAGGGCGCCACGGTGGCCGTCACAAAAGACGGTCGCGCCGTGATCTACATGGGCGAGGACGCCCGCTTCGAGTACATCTACAAGTTCGTCAGCCGCGACCGCATCCAGCCCGGCGGCGCCCGCGCCAACGCCGAGCTGCTGGACCACGGCACGCTCTACGTGGCCAAATTCAACGCCGACGGCAGCGGAATGTGGCTGCCGCTCACGCACGGCCACGGCCCGCTGACAGCGGCCAACGGCTTTGCCGACCAGGGGGAAGTGCTGATCAAGAGCCGCCAGGCCAGCGACCTGCTGGGTGCGACCAAGATGGACCGCCCCGAATGGATCGACGTGGACAAGAACGGCTGGGTCTATTGCACCCTGACCAACAACAGCCGCCGCGGCGCCGACAAGCAGCCGGGCGTGGATGCGATGAACCCGCGCGCCAACAACAGCATGGGCAACATCATCCGCTGGAAGGAAGACGGTGACTTCCACGGCACGACACTGAAGTGGAACCACTTCGTGCTGGCCGGCGACCCGGCGAATGCGCGCGCCGAGGCCCGCGGCAACATCAAGGGCGACCTGTTCGCCTGCCCCGATGGCCTGTGGACCGATGCACGCGGTGTGCTGTGGATCCAGACCGACATGTCGACCTCGGCCATGGGCAAGGGCGACCTGGTCCGCACGGGTAACAACATGATGCTGGCGGCCGACCCGGCCACGGGCGAGATCCGCCGCTTCCTGACCGGCCCGCGCGGCTGCGAGGTCACGGGCGCCACGGCCACACCCGACGGTCGCACGATGTTTGTCAACATCCAGCACCCCGGCGAGAACCCGGCTGGTCGCAACGATCCGGCCGACCCCGGCAAGTACTCGACCTGGCCCGACAAGAAGCCGGGCGGCCGCCCGCGCTCGGCCACGGTAGTCATCCGCAAGGATGACGGTGGTGTGATCGGAACCTGAGAACCTGGCTGAGCCCTGCGCCGGGCTACTTCCAGTAGCCCGGCGCAGGCAGCTCGTTGAAGACCTTGCGCAGCTGCTCGCCCCAGCGTTCGCGCAGCGAGGCGAAGTACGGGTCCTTGCCGTCGATCAGGGTGCGGCGCTGCACGTGGAGCGCGTCCCGCTCGTAACACAGCAGGTCCAGCGGCAGGCCGACCGAGAGATTGGACTTCATGGTCGAGTCCATCGAGATCAGGCAGCACTTGGCGACTTCGTCCAGCGAGAGCTGGCCGCCCACCACACGGTCCAGGATGGGCTTGCCGTACTTGGACTCGCCGATCTGGAAATACGGCGTCTCGGGCGTGGCCTCGATGAAGTTGCCGGCGGAATAGATGTTGAAGAGGCGCGGTTCCTCGCCCTTGACCTGTCCGCCGAAGATCAGGCTCACGTTGAATTCGATGCCGAAGGCCTTGAGCGATTCGGCGTCACGCGCATGCACCTTGCGCACGGCGTCGCCCACCAGCTTGGCGGCGGAAAACATGTTGGGCGCCGTGGCCAGGCTCTTCTCGCCGTGGTTCTCCATCTGCACCCGCAGGCCGCTGGCGACCGACTGGCTGACGGACAGGTTGCCCGCGGTCAGCAGCACCATGACCCGCTCGCCCGGCACCTCGTAGACGTGCATCTTGCGGAAGGTGTTGATCTGGTCCACCCCGGCATTGGTGCGCGAGTCGGACAGGAAGACCAGGCCCGCATCGTTGCGGACGGCGACACAGTAGGTCATGAGGGTTCAATCGTGGGATAGGGACAGCCGCCATCTTAGCGACAGCGGTGTCAGGGATGAGCCGCTGGCTCAGGCCACCTCGGGCATCAGGAAATCCTGGCTGATGCGCAAGCCGATGTCGTTCACGCGGTCCAGGAACTGGGTCAGGAAGGCATGCAGACCAGTGGCCAGGATTTCGTCGATGCGGCCGTACTGCAGTTCGGCGCGCAGCTTGCCGGCATGGCGCAGGGTTTCGCTGCCGCTGTCGCTGCCCACCAGGTGCAGGTTGCTCACCACCTCGTTCATGCTGGCGTGCAGGGAACGCGGCATGTCGGGGCGCAGGATCAGCAGCTCGGCCACGCGCTCGGGGCGGATCACGTCGCGGTAGACCTTGCGGTAGATCTCGAAGCCGCTCACGCTGCGCAGGATGGCGCTCCAGTGGTAGAAGTCGTACTCCTGGTCCTTCTGCTTGCCATTGCCGAAGAAGTCGCGCTGGGCGGCGTGGAACTTCACATCCACCAGGCGGGCGGTGTTGTCGGCGCGCTCGAGGAAGGTGCCCAGGCGCATGAAGTGCAGCGACTCGTCCATCAGCATGGTGCCCACGGCCACGCCGCGCGAGAGATGCGAGCGGAACTTGACCCATTCGAAGAACTGGCCCGGGTCGCGCTCGAACTCGCCGCTCTTGAGCATGCGGTTAACTTCCAGCCAGGTCTGGTTCTGGGTTTCCCAGACCTCGGTGGTCAGCGTGCCGCGCACGGCGCGTGCGTTCTCGCGCGCGGCGCGCAGGCAGGAGATGATGGACGAGGGGTTGTCCTCGTCGCGGACCATGAACTCCATGACCCCCTTGGCCGTGACCTCGCCGTAGAGTGCCGTGTAGGACGGCAGCAGCTCACTGATGGACAGCAGCCCCTGCCAGCCGACCTGGGCCACGGCTGCCGACTGGGGCAGCAGCGAGGTCTCGTAGTTCACGTTGAGCATGCGCGCGGTGTTCTCCGCACGCTCGGTGTAGCGGTTCATCCAGTAGAGGTGATCGGCGGTGCGGCTCAGCATGATGATGGTCTCCAGCTCAGATTTCGAGGATCCAGGTGTCCTTGGTGCCCCCGCCCTGCGACGAGTTGACCACCAGCGACCCTTCCTTGAGCGCCACGCGTGTCAGGCCGCCCGGCACCATCTGCACTTCCTTGCCGGTCAGCACGAAGGGCCGCAGGTCGATGTGGCGCGGGGCGATGCCCTGCTCCACAAAAGTGGGGCAGGTGGACAGGCTCAGCGTGGGCTGGGCGATGTAGTTGCTCGGATTGGCCAGCACGGCCTTGCCGAAGTCCTCGATCTCGGCCTTGGTGGCCGCCGGCCCCACCAGCATGCCGTAGCCCCCCGCGCCGTGCACCTCCTTGACCACCAGATCCTTGAGGTTGGCGATCACGTACTTCAGGTCCTCGGAATTGCGGCACATGTAGGTGGGCACGTTGTTGAGGATGGGCTTCTCCCCGAGGTAGAACTCGATCATCTTGGGCACGTAAGGGTAGATCGACTTGTCGTCCGCCACGCCTGTGCCCACGGCATTGCAGATGGCCACGTGGCCGGCGCGGTAGGCGTCCATCAGGCCCGGGCAGCCCAGGGTGGAAGTGGGGCGGAAGACCCTGGGGTCGAGGAAGTCGTCATCGACGCGGCGGTAGATCACGTCCACCCGGCGCGGGCCGCGCGTGGTGCGCATGTAGACGAAGTTGTCCTTCACGAACAGGTCCTGCCCCTCTACCAGTTCCACGCCCATCTGCTGCGCCAGGAAGGCGTGCTCGAAATAGGCGCTGTTGTACATGCCGGGCGTGAGTACCACCACCGTGGGATCGGCCGAGGTGTCCGGGCTGGAGGCGCGCAGGGTTTCCAGCAGCAGGTCGGGGTAGTGCGCCACCGGCGCGACGCGGTGGGCGCTGAACAGCTCGGGGAACAGCCGCATCATCATCTTGCGGTCTTCGAGCATGTAGCTCACGCCGCTGGGCACGCGCAGGTTGTCTTCGAGCACGTAGTACTCGCCCTCGCCCTTCGCATTGGGCGCGCGCACGATGTCGATGCCGCTGATATTGGAATAGACCTGGTTGGGCAGGTTCACCCCCATCATCTCGGGACGGAACTGCGCGTTGTTCAGGATCTGCTCGGCTGGAATGAGACCCGCCTTGATGATTTCCTGATCGTGGTAGACGTCGTGCAGGAAGCGGTTGAGCGCGTTCACACGCTGGATCAGACCCTTTTCCATGCTGGCCCACTCATGCGCGGGGATGATGCGCGGGATCAAGTCGAAGGGGATCAGCCGCTCCGTGCCCGAGCCGTCCTCGTCCTTGGCACCATAGACCGCGAAGGTGATGCCCACGCGGCGGAAGATCATCTCGGCTTCCTCGCGCCGGGCCTTCATAACCTCGGCGCTCTGGCGCGACAGCCACTGGGCGTAGGTGCGGTAGTGTTCCCGGGCCTGCACCGCGGGCAGCAGCCCTTGAGATTGCGATTGGCTCTGGCTTTGCCCGGCGTTGGCCGGCATGGGGTACATCTCGTCGAATTTCTGCATGACACCTTCTCCTGTGGGAGATACAGCAATTTCCGGGCCCAGAGCCTGGCTCGGTTCTTGCGGTCGCATGAAACCTGGGCCTGTGCTGCTATTGTGGGCCCTACCTGAACCGAGCCCCTCGCCATGTCCATCCACGCCGCCCTGAACCACGTCACTCATTACAAGTACGACCGCCTGGTGAACCTCGGCCCCCAGGTCATCCGCCTGCGCCCGGCCCCGCACTGCCGCAGCAAGGTGATCTCGTACTCGCTCAAGATCGAGCCAAGCACCCATTTCATCAACTGGCAACAGGACCCCTTTGCCAACTACCAGGCCCGGCTGGTCTTCCCGGACAAGACCCGCGAGTTCAAGGTCACGGTCGACCTGGTGGTGGAGATGGCGGTCTACAACCCCTTCGACTTCTTCCTGGAGCCCGAGGCCGAAGAGTTTCCCTTCAGCTACAGCGCGGCCACCCGCGAGGAACTGGCGCCCTACCTGGCCGTACCCCCGCTCACGCCCCACATGAAGGTCTACATGGCCCGGATCGACCGCACGAAGATGCGCACGATCGACTTCCTGGTCAAGCTCAACCAGCAGCTGCAAAGCGACATCAAGTACCTGATCCGCATGGAGCCCGGCGTGCAGACGCCCGAGCAGACCCTGGGCCTGGGCAGTGGTTCCTGCCGCGACTCGGGCTGGCTCATGGTGCAGTTGTTGCGCCATTGCGGGCTGGCCGCGCGTTTCGTCTCGGGTTACCTCATCCAGCTCAAGCCCGACGTCAAATCGCTGGACGGCCCCAGCGGCACCGAAGTCGACTTCACCGACCTGCACGCCTGGTGCGAGGTCTACCTGCCCGGCGCCGGCTGGATCGGCCTGGACCCGACCTCGGGCCTGATGGCTGGCGAAGGCCACATCCCGCTGGCCTGCACGCCCCAGCCCTCGGGCGCGGCACCGGTCGAAGGCGGCGTGGACGAAAGCGAGGTGGAGTTCGCCCACCACATGCAGGTCACGCGCATCTACGAATCACCGCGTGTCACGAAACCCTATACCGACGCGCAATGGGCCCAGGTCATGCAACTGGGCGAAGCGGTCGAGGGCCGCCTGCAGGCCGGTGACGTGCGCCTGACCATGGGCGGCGAGCCGACCTATGTGGCCGCCAGCGACCGCGATGCACCAGAATGGAACACCGACGCCCTGGGCCCGACCAAACGGGCCTATGCCACCGAATTGGTGCACAAACTTCGCACCGAATACGGGCATGGCGGCTTTCTGCACTTCGGCCAGGGCAAGTGGTACCCGGGCGAGCAGCTGCCGCGCTGGGCGCTGTCGATCTACTGGCGCCAGGACGGTCAGGCCATCTGGCACACGCCCGAGCTGTTTGCCGACGAACGCGTGCCGGCCCACTACACCAGCGAGGATGCGCGCCGCTTCACCCACACCCTGGCGAAGAAGCTGGGCATGACGGACCAGCATATCCAGCCGGGTTACGAGGACGTCTTTTATTACCTCTGGCGCGAGCGCAAGCTGCCGGTCAACGTGGACCCGTTTGATTCCAAGCTCGACGACGAGATGGAGCGCATCCGCCTGCGCCGTGTCTTCGGGCAGAAGCTGGACGCCGTGGTGGGTTACGTGCTGCCCCTGCAGGCCAAGGACCCGGCCCTGGCCGGCCCCACCTGGTCGACCGGCCCCTGGTTCTTCCGCGACGACCGCATGTACCTGCTGCCCGGTGACTCGCCCATGGGCTACCGCCTGCCGCTGGAGTCCCTGCCCTGGGTCAAAGCCGGCGACTACCCCTACCTGATCGAGCAGGACCCCTACGCGCCGCGCACGCCGCTGCCGCAGGCGGCCCAGTTGCGCGCCCAGTACGCACCGCACCAGATGGGCGGCGGCTTTGCCGAAGGCGGCACCGTGGCCGTGCAAGGACAGGGACATGCGGCCAGCCCCGTGCCAGGCGGCGCGGCGCAGGCCAATCTGCGCGGCGAGGGCCGGCCCTCGCACGCGACACTGGCCGCGTCGGGATCGCCGCAGCGCTTCGAATCGGCGCACTGGATCACCCGCACCGCCCTGTGCGTGGAGGCGCGCGACCCCATGCGCGCCAACGGCCCCAAGGCCGAGGATGTGCACGGCGGAAAGTCCAGCCTGCTCTACGTCTTCATGCCGCCGCTGGCACGGCTGGAGGATTACCTGAGCCTGCTCGCCGCGGTGGAAGCCACGGCCGACGAGCTGGGCATGAAGATCGTGCTGGAGGGCTACCCGCCGCCGCGCGACGCGCGCCTCAAGCTGCTGCAGGTCACGCCCGACCCCGGTGTGATCGAGGTCAACATCCATCCCGCGCACAACTGGGGCGAGCTGGTGCAGCACACCGAGTTCCTCTACGAGGCCGCCTTCCAGTGCCGGCTCTCGGCCGAGAAGTTCATGACCGACGGCCGCCACACCGGCACCGGCGGGGGCAACCACATGGTGCTGGGCGGGGCCACCCCGGCCGACAGCCCCTTCCTGCGCCGGCCCGAACTGCTGGCCAGCCTGCTGCTGTACTGGCACAACCACCCGTCGCTGAGTTACCTCTTCAGCGGCATGTTCATCGGCCCGACCAGCCAGGCCCCGCGCGTGGACGAGGCGCGCAACGACCAGCTGTACGAGCTGGAGATCGCGCTGCGCGAGATCCAGAGCAACCGTGAAAAGTACGGGGCCGACATGCCTCCGTGGTTGGTCGATCGCACCTTGCGCAACATCCTGGTCGACATCACGGGCAACACCCACCGCAGCGAGTTCTGCATCGACAAGCTCTACTCGCCTGACAGCGCCACCGGCCGCCTGGGCCTGCTGGAGCTGCGCGCCTTCGAGATGCCGCCGCACGCGCGCATGAGCGTGGTGCAGCAGCTGCTGCTGCGTGCCCTGGTCGCGCGCTTCTGGGACAAACCCTACCTGGCGCCCGCCACGCGCTGGGGCACCGAGCTGCATGACCGATTCCTGCTGCCCACCTTCGTGCACATGGACTTCGCCGACGTGATGACCGAGATGCGGCACGCCGGTTTTGCCTTCGACGATGCCTGGTTCGCGCCGCACTTCGAGTTCCGCTTCCCGCTGGTGGGCGAGGTGCAGAGCATGGGCATTGAGCTGACGCTGCGCAATGCGCTGGAGCCCTGGCACGTCATGGGTGAGGAAGGCAGCTCCGGCGGCACGGCGCGTTACGTTGACTCCTCGCTGGAACGCATCGAGGTGCGCGTCAGCGGCCTGAACCCCAGCCGTTACACCGTCACCGTCAACGGCCGCGCCCTGCCCCTGCAACCCACGGGCACCGTGGGTGAGTTCGTGGCCGGCGTGCGCTACAAGGCCTGGAACCCGCCCTCCTCGCTGCACCCCTCCATCGGCGTGCATGCGCCGCTGACCTTTGACATCGTGGACACCTGGATGAAACGCTCGCTGGGCGGCTGCCAGTACCACGTGACCCACCCTGGCGGGCGCAGCTACGACACCTTCCCGGTCAATTCATACGAAGCCGAGAGCCGGCGCCTGGCGCGTTTCTTCCGCATGGGTCACAGCGATGGCGCGATCGACGTGCCGCCCGCCAACAGCGAGTTGCCAGGCAGCCGCGAGTTTCCGTTCACGCTGGACTTGCGGCGCAGCGCTCCATGAACTGAGGGCCGGCCTCTGCAACTGCTGCCCTTCCTGAATCCACGCAGAGAGCGCCCGTTTACCGAAAGATCGAATTGGTCAGACTCAAATTCTCGATGGAGCTGAATTACGACATCGACCCACCCGGTTGTGATTTCATCTTCAGCCTGCATGCTGCGAAAACCCGGCACCAGACCGTGGTGAGCGAGTCGCTGGGCATCAGCCAGAACCTGCTGCCCCATCTGTCTACCGATCCCTACACGTCCACCCGCTTCCTTCGCCTCAAGGCGTTTGCCGGCCCGCTGACGGTGCGTTATGACGCCACGGTGGATATCAACCACCACACCGCGGCACCGGAGCAGATCGGTGAGGTGGCCGTGGCCAACTTGCCGGAGTCGGTGCTGCCCTACATCTACCCCAGCCGATATTGCCAGTCCGACCGGCTGCACCGGCTGGCGGTCAAGGAATTTGGTCATCTGCGACAGGGTTACAGCCGGGTGCAGGCCATCCGCGACTGGGTGCTGAACCGCGTCGTCTTCCGCTCCAACTCCTCCACCGGCAACACGTCCGCGGTCGATACGCTGGTCGAAGAGGTCGGCGTGTGCCGCGACTTTGCCCACCTGATGATTGCCCTGTGCCGCGCCGTCAACATACCGGCCCGTTTTGCCACCGGCATCGACTATGGAGCCGACCCGGGCCTGGGGCCGACCGACTTCCATGCCTATGTGGAGGCCTACGTGGGTGACCGCTGGTACATCTTTGACCCTTCGGGCGTGGCCATCCCGATGGGCTTTGTCCGCCTGGGCACCGGCCGGGATGCCGCCGATACCGCTTTTGCCACCATCTTCGGCGGTGTGCGCGGATCGGCCCCCGTGATGCACATCGAGGCCATCCCCGATGCACAGGGGACGCTCGTCGTGCCGCAACATGTGCCGCATGCGCTGTCCACGGACGGATAGTTCAAGGGATAGGTGCTTCAACATGGCGGCTTGCCGCCGGCGAGTTGCCAGGAAGCCGCAAATTCCCGGTCCGTCTGTATTTCAAGAGCCAGAAAACCGCGTTGCCATACGGTAGTGATGTAACAATACCGTCATAGTGGACCACGCCAATCCCGACCTCTTCGACACCGCCGGCCCACCCTTGCCGGCCCAACGGGCAGCGGCCTTGGCGCTACCGGCCGGCAGCGGCCACTACGATGAGTTGCGCGGCGGCCTGGCGGGCCAGCAGGCGACCCCGGCCTGGACAGACTTCTTCGAGCAGATGGGCCACGAGGGTTTCGCCGACCTGAACCACCGCGCCCAAAGCCTGGCGCGCCAGATCCGCGACAACGGCGTGAGCTACAACGTGTACAGCGACGCCAGCGGCCCGCAACGGCCGTGGTCGCTCGACCTGTTCCCGCTGATCGTCACGCCCGAGAGCTGGTCGCAGATCGAAACCGGCGTGCTGCAGCGGGTGCGGGTGCTGGAACACGTGATGGCCGACGTCTATGGCCCGCAGGAACTGCTCAAGGCCGGCCTGCTGCCGCCGGCGCTGGTGCAGGGCCACCCCGGTTATCTGCGCCCCATGCATGGGGTGGCGCCCGTGGGTGGCACGCACCTGCACATTGCCGCCTTTGACCTGGCACGCGGTCCCGACGGCAACTGGTGGGTGATCTCGCAGCGCACCCAGGCCCCCTCGGGCCTGGGCTACCTGCTGGAGAACCGCATTTCGATCTCGCGCCAGTTCGCGCCGGCCTTCGAGGGCATGCACATCCAGCGCCTGGCCGCGACCTACCGCGCGCTGATCGACGCGCTCAAGCAGATGAGCCCGGCCGGCGCCGACTCGCACATTGCCCTGCTCACGCCCGGCCCCTACAACGAAACCTATTTCGAGCACGCCTACCTGGCGCGCTACCTTGGCCTGACCCTGGTGGAAGGCAACGACCTGACGGTGCGCGACCAGAAGCTCTACCTCAAGACCCTGCGCGGCCTGGAGCCGGTGCACGGCCTGCTCAAGCGCCTGGACGACGAGTTCCTGGACCCGCTGGAATTGCGCCCCGACTCCACGCTGGGTGTCCCCGGCCTGCTGCAGGCCATCCGCGCGGGCAACGTGCTGGTGGCCAATGCACCGGGTTCGGCCTTTCTCGAATCGAGCGCCATGCTGGGTTTCCTGCCGGCCATCGCCAACCATCTGCTGGGGGAAAAGATACACCTGCCGGCGCTGCCTACCTGGTGGTGCGGCGAACGCGCTGGCATGGAAGACGTGCTGCCTCGCCTGGCCGAGTGCGTGATCAAGCCAACCTATCCGGACGCGGCCAGCGGCTTCGAGGCCGTGCTGGGCCGCACCCTGACACGCAGCGGGCTGGATGAATGGGCTGGCCGCATCCTGCGTGCGGGTGACCTGCACACGGTGCAGCGCTACCTGCCGCCCTCGCAGATGCCCACCTGGCAGGACGATCGCATCACGCCGCGCTCGCTCATGCTGCGCGTGTTTGCCATCGCCGACGGCCCGCAGTCCTGGCGCGTGCTGCCCGGTGGCCTGACCCGGCTGGTGAACGCCAGCGCGGGCATGGCCTCCATGCAGCGCGGCGGCAGCAGCGCGGACACCTGGGTCATGACCCACGGCGAGGTGGACCGCACGACCTTGCTGTCGCCCCATCACGCCACCCCCATCCTCACCCAGCGCAAGCGCCTTGTCACCAGCCGCGCCGCCGAAAACCTCTACTGGCTGGGCCGCTATACCGAGCGCACCGAAAACAACATCCGGCTGGCCCGCCTCACGCTCGACAGCCTGAACGGGCAGGACCCCTGCTCACCCGCGCTGCTGACCTGGCTCAGCGACCTGGCTTTGCGCAACACCCTGGTGCTGCCGGACGTGCCCACCGCCCTGCAGGCGCGCCGCGTATTCGAACGCTCGCTGATCGCCAGCCTGGGCAGCCACGACATGGCCACCAGCGTGGGCTACACCCTGCGCGCACTCAAGCTGGCCGCCGCCGCGGTGCGCGAGCGGCTCTCGCAGGAGCAGTGGAACATCATCACCCGTGCCGAAGCCGAGATGACGCAGCGCTGCGCGAAGCACGTGGCCCAGGGCGACTATTCCGCGGTGGAAGCCCTGCGCGCGCTGGAATCGGCCAGCGGCCACCTGGCCGCCATCACCGGCGCCCAGACCGACCGCATGACCCGCGACGACGGCTGGCGTCTGCTGTCCATCGGCCGCCAGATCGAGCGCCTGTGCTTCCTTGCGCCCGCCTTGACCCTCAGCTTCGAGACCGGCGCCGTCCATGACGACGGCGGCTTCGAGGCGCTGATCGCCCTGTTCGACAGCACCATCACCTTCCACGCGCAGTACCAGCAGGCCCGCGAAGTACCCGCCCTGCTGGATTTGCTGGTGCTGGACCGCGACAACCCCCGCTCGCTGGGCTGGGTGGCGCAGACCCTGCGCGGGCGCCTGACCAAGCTGGCAGGCTGCCCGGCCGGCGAAATGGATGCCCTGGCCCAGCTGGTGCCCGACCCCGAGCGCTGGGACCTGCAGACCTTGTGCCAGACGCGCGAGGACGGCGTCCTGCCCCATCTCGCCGAGCTGCTGACGCAATGCAACCAGGCCGCCTGGCGGGTCTCCGACGAGATCAGCCTGCGCTACTTCACGCACACGGGTGAATCCGGGCAGAGCCTGGGGGCCTGAACCCATGCACCTGCGCATCACGCACGAAACCCTGTACAACTACACGCCCGCGGTCGAGACCGCGCAGCATGTGGCCCATCTGCAGCCGCTGGATACGGCGCACCAGACCCTGCTGAGCCACCGGCTCGACGTGTCGCCGGCACCGGCCCAGATGACGCAGGTCGAGGACATCTACGGCAACCGGCGCGCCTTCTTCTCCCTGCAGACCCCGCACACCCAATTGCGCGTGGTGGCCATCAGCGAGGTGCGCACGCGCGCGCCCGAGGCCGTCGACAGCCGCATTGGCTGGGAAACACTGCGCGAACAGTTTCGTTTCCACACCGGTGCCGCCTGGAGTGCGGCGACCGAATTCAGTTTTCCTTCCGCGCGCGCGCCGCGGCATGATGACTTGGCCGCCTATGCGCGCCCGAGTTTCGGCCCCGGCGTGTCGGCCCTGGCCGGCGCACGCGACCTGATGCAACGCATCCACGCGGACTTCACGTACGAGACCGCCAGCACCGAGGTCAACACCTCGCCCCTGGAAGCGCTGGCCCAGCGCAAGGGCGTATGCCAGGACTTCGCCCACATCATGCTGGGCTGCCTGCGCAGCCTGGGCCTGGCGGCGCGTTATGTCAGCGGTTATCTGCTGACACAGCCCGCGCCCGGCCAGCCCCGGCTGGTGGGCAGCGACGCCTCGCACGCCTGGGTGTCGATCTTCCTGCCGGACCTGCCCGGCGCCCAGGAAGGCCAGGGCTGGTACGACCTGGACCCGACCAACGACCGGGAGGGCTGGGGCACGCCGGGCGCAGACTACGTGACGGTGGCCACGGGCCGCGACTATGCCGACGTTTCACCGATCCGCGGGGTGATCCATGGTGGCGGCCAGCACACCCTGGCCGTGGCTGTGACGGTGGAGCCGGTCGAAGTGGCAGAGGGCGACTCAGGGGCCTGAGGCCGCCGGCTCGGCACGCCAGGGCTTGGGCTCGAAGCTGAACACCCGTGGATCACGGGCATCCACCGTGCCTCGCACCCAGCCCGTGAAGGGCGAACCATGGATCTCGACGCGCGTGAAGTTGCTCAGCAACGTCTGTCCGCTCTCGTCAAACAGCGGCTGGTTGATCTGGTGCTTGTGCGTGTCCCCATGGACCAGCACCACCTGGCCGGTAAAACCCCCGGTCTCCCGACGCAGCTGGGCAATGAAGTCCCGGTAGCCCGGTTTGGACCGGCCGGCGCGGTCGGCTTCGAAGTCGGGATTGCCCTGCACCACGATCAGCACACCGGCGAGCTGGCGGCTGCGCGCCAGCGCAAAGGACTGTGCCAGCCAGGCCGCGTTGGCCCGGCTGCGCTCAATGAACTCGGGCACCGGGCCGCTGCCCGCGCGCGTGCCGTGGAAATTGTTTTCGCTGCCAGGTACGTTCAAGCCGACAAAAAGCACCGAAGCCTGCTCCCAGCGGACGTTCTCGCGGTAGATCGCGTAGGCCGGATCCGCGCTCTGGCGCTCCAGCCGCAAAGTGCGCGTGCCCAGCGTGTCGTCACCCACCAGGAACAGTTCACGCAGGCGGGCCAGACGCTCCAGCGGGTCATAAGGACCATTGTTGGCGCGGTGGCAGTCGGTCCACTCGTTGTCACCCAGCACATAGACCAGCGGCAGGGGCGCGGCGCGGAACACGCCCAGGATGTCGAGGAAAGTCTCGTCGCTGCACACACTGCTGCCACTCTTAATGTCGCCGGCATGCACGGCAAAAGCCAGCTGCTCGCGGCCCATGGTCTCCAGCAGGGCAGGCAGTTGCTCGCGCTCCAGGCGGTTGTAGGGCGTGTCACCGAACAAGCCGAAGGACACAGGCTGCGCTGACACTGCGCAGGCCCAGCTCAGGGCCAGCAGGCAGGAGATTCGACGCAAGGACATAACGGGCACCCAGGGGCGTGAGGACGATGATTCGACCCTAACGCCAACGCATGACGGCTGCGTGACAGACGCGTGACGCTAGTCAGCGCCGCGCCAGCGGTGGTTGACGTAACGCGTGGCCCGGCTCTGCAGACGCCGGCCCCCGGCCATGGCGGCTTCGAGCAGCAGCAGCATGACGAGCGCGACGACACCCCCAGAGATCAGCGCGTCCTGCGTGAGCGGAACGACGGCGTCGTACTGGATCAGGGTCTGCTCGCGCAAGTCGGGATCCGCGTTGAACAAGAGATGCCACAGGCGGCCCGGCAGATGCGTCTTCAGCGCCTTGGCCTCGCCCTCGAAGCGCAGCTTGCGCTGGTACATGCGCTCGATCGCGTCGCCCTCGGCCTTGAAGGCGGCCACGTTGCTCTGGCGGTGCATGGCGATCAGCGCCTCGACGTTGCCCGCCGTGTGCTCGTTGGCGATGATCAGGAAGGGCTGGAAGTTGACCGTGACCTCGCGCAGCGTCGCATCGACGCGTTTGGCGTACTGGTCCACCAGATGGGGCAGTTGCATGCCCGCCAGCAGGCAGATGCAGGCGATCACGATCATCACATAGCGCAGCAGGACCGACATGGTTTACTCCAGGGACGTATCCAGCCATTAAACCAAAGCCGCCCGGCTGGCGGGCGGCGGAAACAAACGCTTGCAGTTTGCGGGCGGTCCCGCCCGGTGCTCAGGCCGGGTCGGCGGCCGCGGCCTCGGCGGCGATGCGGCGCAGGGCATCCTCGTAGGCCGCCGCCGGCTGCCCGCCCGAGATCAGGTAGTGGCGGTTGACGATGACGGCGGGCACGGAGCTGATGCCAGCCTGCTGCCACTGCAGTTCGTTCTGGCGCACGGCCAGGGCGTACTCGTCACCACCCAGGATCTCGCGGGCACGGGCCTCGTCCAGGCCCACCGTGCGGCAGGCACGCAGCAGCACCTCGGCATCGGACACATTCTCGGCACGGCCGTGGTAGGCGGCCAGCAGTTCCTTCTTCAGCGCGTACTGCCGGTCGGGCCCCAGTTCGCCGGCCCAGTGCAGCAGGCGGTGGGCGTCGAAGGTGTTCCAGATGCGCCCGCGCCCTTCGGGCTTGAAGCTGAAGCCCACTTCGGCGCCGCGCGCACGGATGGTCTCGCGGATCTGCGCCTGCTGCTCAGGGCTCGAGCCGTACTTCTGCGTCAGGTGCTCGGTCATGTCCTGGCCCTCGGGGCCCATGGCAGGGTTGAGCTCGAAGGGCTGGAAGCTGATGTGGGCATCGACCTGGCCCAGCAGCTTGTCCAGCGCCTGTTCCAGGCCACCCAGGCCGACGGCACACCAGGGGCAGGCAATGTCGGAAACGAAATCGATTTGAAGAGAGGTAGTCATGGGTGAATGCTAGGGGATCTTGGAAAACCACGTTGGTGCGGGGCGTGAGCCCCATGCGCACAGGCCCTACTTCCGGCTAGGCGAGAAGCTGAAAACGACAGGCAGAGTGCAGCGGCAGTCGGGGGCAGGCCATGTAGGCATGCGTTCGATGTAATCCGCCACACAGGCCGAATGCGGGGTACGGGGGGCTACCGACACCTGCGACAGGCGGCCGTCCGCCTGCATCGCAGCTGTCAGCTTGAACTGGACGCCAAGATCAGCATCTCCAGCCGGGCACCGTGACTCAATCCGGGGAAATTCCTGCGCCAGGACAGGTATCACCTTTTTCATCATGTAGTCAACGGTAGATCTCTGGATTTGCTCCGCGGACAGACTGGCAGCGGGATCAACAGCTCGTGCAGGCGCGCGCAAAACCCACACAACGCCCGTCGAGATCACGGCGGCCAGCAAAGCCACCAGGAAACTGGCGCTCAGCGAAATCCCCAGACTGAACTTGAAGCCCAAGACATAAGCCAGCAGAAACACCCCCAGCAGAAGAACGAGGCCCAGACCACTGAAGTGACGTATCCCAGTGACGCTAGAGAACTTGAACACCAAGACGCCGGCCAGCAACACAAACAGGAAAGACAAGCACACGGCCCGCAGGGCATCACCCCAACTTGCCGGCGCCCCGGACACCTCACGAGCCGTCAGGCGCACGGTGATCACGACCAGCAAAAAAGAGACAGCTAGACCAACGGTGGTCTGGAGTGGAGCAATGAAAGCAAAGAAGAGAAACGCAAAAATGAAGAGCAGCAGAACCATGGCGATGTAGGTGAAAGGTGACAGCAAGGGGCATTATTGGCGAGCCCTCAGCTTGCACCATCCCCCAAAAGGGTCATGCGGATGCAAGCTCCGACTGTTGGCAGCCGCTATGCGCGCTTAATGCGCGTCGGAATTACCGCCGACCCTCCCCCGCTGCGCCTTGGTCTCGGAGCGCTGGCTCTTGCCTTCCAGGCGCCGCTGGCGCGAGCCGTAGGTGGGTTTGGTGGCGCGGCGCGTCTTGGGCGCGCGGGCCACGCTGTTGACCAGTTCGTGCAGGCGGGAAAAGGCATCGAGCCGGTTCAGGTCCTGGCTGCGGTGCTGCTGGGCCTTGAGGACCAGCACACCCTCCTGCGTGATGCGGCTGTCGCGCAGGGCGAGCAGGCGCTCCTTGACGTCCTCGGGCAGGGACGAGGCGGGGATGTCGAAGCGGAGGTGGATCGCGCTGGAGACCTTGTTGACGTTCTGGCCGCCGGCCCCCTGGGCGCGGATCGCGCTGATCTGCACCTCGGACTCATCGACCTGCAGCAGCGCGGGCGAGGACATGGCGGGTACCGCCTCAGACGACGGCCGTCTCCGGCACGCCCGCGTTCAGGTTCACGTACCGGGCCACAAAGGCGCCCACGGCACTAGCGGGCAGCGGCAGCCAGACGGTATGGCCGTCACCGGGCGCCACGGCCACGGGCTGGCCTTCGGCGTTTTCCATGCGGCTGATGTCGTAGTCGATATTGCCGGCCGGCCGGATCAGTTCCAGCCGGTCGCCGACAGAAAACTTGTTGCGCACACGCACCTGCGCCAGGCCGCGCGCCGCATCGAAGGCCAGCACATCACCCACGTACTGGCTGCGGCCCGATTCGGAGTAGCCCTTGAGGTAGTTCTGCGTTTCCTGCGGCGTGTGGCGCTGGTAAAAGCCCGAGGTGTAACCACGGTTGGCCAGGCCTTCGAGCTGGCCGAGCAGGGCCGGGTCCAGGCCGCGGCCGGCGGCGGCGTCATCGATGGCCTGGCGGTAGCTCTGCACCGTGCGCGCCACGTAGTACGGGCTCTTGGTGCGGCCCTCGATCTTGAGCGAGTCCACGCCGATTTCCACCAGGCGCTGGATGTGCTCGATGGCGCGCAGGTCCTTGGAGTTCATCACGTAGGTGCCGTGCTCGTCTTCCTCGATGGGCATGAACTCGCCGGGGCGCTTGCTTTCCTCCAGCAGGTAGGAAATCGATTCACGCGCCTCGCTGGGCAGCGTCTCGCCTTGGCCGCAGCTGTGGCCGGCAGCCCGCGGGGGCGAGAGCACGTCGCCGCTGGCGTCCACCTGGGCCGTGTGCGTCTTGTAGTCCCAGCGGCAGGCGTTGGTGCAACTGCCCTGGTTGGCGTCGCGGTGGTTGAAATAACCCGAGAGCAGGCAGCGGCCCGAGTAGGCGATGCACAGCGCGCCGTGCACGAAGACTTCGAGCTCGCTGTCCGGGCAGTCCTGGCGGATCTGCTCGACCTGGTCCAGCGAGAGCTCACGCGAAAGGATGATGCGCTTGACACCCACCTTGTTCCAGAACTTCACGGCCGCCGAATTGACGGTATTGGCCTGCACCGAGAGATGGATCTCCATCTCGGGCCAGGTCTCGCGCACCAGCATGATGAGGCCGGGGTCGGACATGATCATCGCGTCGGGCTTCAGGGCGATCACCGGCGCCATGTTGGCCACGTAGTGCTTGACCTTGTTGCCGTGCGGGAAGATGTTGGACACCAGGAAGAACTTGCGACCGAGTTCGTGCGCGCGGGCTATGCCGGTTTTCAGCACCTCGATGTCACCGAAGTCGTTGTTGCGCACACGCAGCGAATAACGCGGCTGGCCGGCGTAGATGGCATCGGCCCCGAAGGCAAAGGCCGTCTCCAGCATGGCCAGGGAGCCGGCCGGGGCCAGCAATTCGGGCGCCTTGCGTGCCATCATTTCTTCTCGGTCAGCTGCACCAGGCCGGCGATGGCCAGGGCATAACCATTGACGCCGAAGCCGGCCATCACGGCCTTGGCCACGGGGGAGATCCAGGACTTGTGGCGGAACTCCTCGCGCGCATGCACATTGCTGATGTGCAGCTCGATCAGCGTCACGCCCGCGCCCTTGATGGCGTCGTGCAGGGCGATGCTGGTGTGCGTGTAGGCGCCGGCGTTGAGGATGACACCCACAAGCTTGCCCGCAGCCTGCTGGCGGCCGGCCTCATGGATCCAGTCGATCAGCTCGCCCTCGTGGTTGCTCTGGCGGAAATCGAGCTTCAGGCCGTTGGCGGCACAGGCGCGTTCGCAGAGTTCCTGCACATTGGCCAGGGTCTGCGAGCCATAAACAGCCGGCTCGCGCGTGCCGAGCAGGTTGAGATTGGGGCCGTTGAGGACGAGTGCGGTTTTCATGGAAATTTTCCCCGGGCTTGGATCGCTGAATTGTGCCACCGGGGATGGTGTTCATGGCTCGGCTACCATTCGACGACAAGAACCACGAGGAAGACCGCATGACCCCCCCCAAGCTGCACGAACTCGGCGCCGCCCAGGCCGCCATCCTGCTGGCACGGCGCGAACTCAAGGCCGAAGACCTGGTACGCGCCTGCCTGGAACGGGTGGCCGCTCGCAACGACGACATCCACGCCTTTGTGCACATCGACGCCGTCGCCGCCCTTGCCCATGCGCGCGCACTCGATGCCGGTCCCGTGCGTGGCCCGCTGCATGGCCTGCCCCTGGGGGTGAAGGACATCTTCGACACCACCGACCTGCCCACGGCCTATGGCTCGGCGGTCTACGCGCACCATCGCCCGGCGGCCGACGCCGCCAGCGTGGCGCTGTGCCGCGAGGCCGGCGCCGTGGTGCTGGGCAAGACCGTCACCACCGAGTTCGCCTACTTCTCCCCCGGGCCCACCGTCAATCCGCACAACGCCCTGCACACGCCGGGCGGCTCCTCCAGCGGCTCGGCCGCCGCCGTGGCCGACCACATGGTGCCGCTGGCCCTGGGCACGCAGACGGCCGGCTCCATCATCCGTCCGGCCGCCTACTGCGGCGTGGTCGGCTACAAGCCCAGCCTGGGCCGCGTGGTCGGCGCCGGGGTGAAAAGCCTCTCGCCCACGATGGACGTGATCGGCGGCTTCGGCCAGGGCGTGCGCGACGTGGCCCTGCTGGGCGCCGTGCTCACCGGCGACCTGCGCCTGCTCGAAGCCCACGAACACGGCACGCTGCGCATCGGCCTGTTCCCCTCGCCGTCCTGGCCGCAGGCCGACGCCGACACGCAGAAAACCTGGGAGCAGGCCACGCAGGCGCTGGCCCGCAACAGCGACAGCTGCCAGGACGTCACCGTGCCGCAGGACTTCGACGAACTGGTCCAGCTGCAGAAGGACGTGATGACCGTCGAGATGGCGCGCTCGCTGAGCTTCGAGCGCCTGCGCCACCGCGAGGCGCTGAGCCCCCCGCTGCTGGCCCTGCTGGATGCCGGCACAGGCATGGACGGCGCCGCGCACGCGGCCAATCTGCAGCGCACGGCCGAATGGCGCCTGCGCATCGACGCCCTGTTCGAGCGGCACGATGTGCTGCTCACGCCCAGCACCATGGGCGCCGCACCGTTGGGCCTGGCCGCCACCGGCGACCCCCTGTTCTGCCGCAGCTGGTCGCTGCTGGGCCTGCCCGCCGTGCACCTGCCCTTGACCCGCAACGCCAAGGGGCTGCCCGTGGGCCTGCAGCTGGTGGGCCGCATGGGCGAAGACCACAAGCTGCTGGCCGCGGCGCAGCGCATCCACGACCGCCTGCGGTACTGAGCGGCATGAACGATAGCCTGCAAGCCGCCCTGCCCCCGGCCCTGGCCGCGCTGCTGAGCCGCCACTCGCTGGGCCCGCGCTGGATGGTGGCGCCCGGGCCCGATGCGCAACAGCTGGCGCTGGCGGTGCAGGCCGCGCTGCGCGCCCCCAACCACGGCCGCCTGCAGCCCTGGCGCCTGGTGAGCATCGCCGAGGCCCAGCGCCCGGCCCTGGCCGCGCTGTTCGAGCAATTCGCGCGCGACGCCGGCAAGAGCGAGGAAGAGGTGGCCACCGAACGCGAGCGCGCCTGGAACGGCCCGGTGCTGGTGGCCTGGGTGGCGCGCATCGACACCGACGTGGCCAAGGTGCCGCCGCACGAGCAGTGGATCTGCGTGGGCGCGGCCATGGCCAACTTCATGAACGCGCTGCACAGCCTGGGCTTTGGGGCCAAGATCCTGAGCGGACGCAAATGCCAGCACCCGGCGCTCATTAAAGCCTTCTGCGAAGAGGGCGAACAGCTGGTGGGTTTCACCTGCATCGGCACGGCAACGAAAGCGCCCGAGCCGCGTGAGAAGGACGAGGTGGGTCCGCGCCTGTCAAGCTGGGCCGTTTGAAGCTGCCCTGCCCATCGACAGCATTCAACGTTCGCGCCGCGTCCACCAGAAGCTCAGTGGAACCGCGTAGAGACGATCCGAAAACGCCACCACTTCGCGTCCGCCGTAGAGCACGATACCCCGCTGGAAGACTCCCGCCTCGGTCTCCTGCAAGTGACGCAAGCCCTTGAAGTCGGCGCCATCGATGCTGGCGCTGGCCTTCACTTCTATGCCGGTCAGGCGGCCCTGCCGGTCTTCCAGCACGAAGTCAACCTCGACGTCCGACTGGGTGCGGTAGTGCCACAAGCTCAGGCCACGGCTGGAAAACGCCAGGTGCTTGAGCAGTTCACCCGCCACGAAGCTCTCAACCAGGCTGCCGGGCAGGCCCGGCAAACCGCGCAACTTCTCGGCGGAATGGTCGCGCAGCCAGGCCAGCAGCCCCGTATCCGGCAAGAACACCTTGGGCGCCTTGACCAGCCGCTTGCCCGGATTGCGTGCCCACGCCGGAACGCGCACCACCAAGAACAGCGTTTCGAGCAGGCTGAAATAGCGCTTGAGCGTCGTCTGCGACAAGCTGCTGGCGCGCGCCAGTTCCGCAAAGTTGAGCAGGCTCGCGCTGCGAGTCGCCAGCAATTGCAGCAGATGTGGCACTTCCAGCAACTGCTCCAGATTGGCCAGTTCCCGCACATCGCGCTGCAAGAGCGTCTGCATGTAGCCGTCAAACCAGGCAGCGCGGCGCGGCGCGGAAACGCGGGCCACGGCCTCGGGAAAGCCGCCCTGCAGCATCGTCCTGATCAGCACCTCCCTGTCGCAGGGCAGCGCGGCGTGGGAGGGCAAGGCGCCATCAAACAGCCAGTCGGCCCGGTTGAAGGCCGGGTCGCCCGCGACTTCCGCGCATGACAAGGGCCACAGCGACAGAATTTCCATGCGCCCGGCCAGCGAGTCGGCCAGGGCCGGCAACAGCATCACATTGGCCGATCCCGTAAGCAAGAAGCGCCCTGGCGTACGGTCACGGTCCACCGCTGCCTTGATGTCCAGAAACAGCTCGGGCGCGCGCTGCACCTCATCCAGGATCACCGGGCCGTCCAGCCCCGCCACGAAGCCGGCCGGGTCGTTCCTGGCGGCAGCCAACACCACCCGGTCATCAAGCGTCAGATAGCGCCGCCCGTCCCGTTGCGCCAGGGACATGGCCAGCGTGCTCTTGCCCGTCTGGCGCGCGCCATTGAGCAGGACAACCGGCGTATCTGCCAGCGCGGCACTCAGCAAGGGTTCGACATGACGGATGAACATGGAGAGACTTGAAGTTGAAAATCAACCATTCAGTGGACGATTTTACACATCCAGGCAGCCCCAGCGGCAAGAGCCCCCGGCACCGCTGCTCTCGGACTGGCAGCCGGATTAGCGGGCGCGGTGCTGTGGGCCGTGCACCAGCCGCCAGACCTGCCAGGCGCACAGGCAGGCCAGGACAGCGCAGAGCATGCACGCCCAGAACACGCTGACCAGCCCGTAGCGGGTTGTCAGCAGCCCCCCGACCAGACCGCCCAGCACACCGGGCACGCCATAGGCCAGCACGGTGTAGAGCGCCTGGCCACGCCCGCGCAGGCTGCCCGGGAAATGGTGTGACAGCAACGCGATGCAAGCCGCATGGTGGGCGGCAAAGGTGAAGGCATGCAGGCACTGCGCCAGCAGCAGCACGGGCCACAGGATGGCCGCACCCGCAGTGAGGCCCATGCGCAGCACCATCAGCGCGGCGCACAGGATCAACCAGCCGGTCAGGCTGAGCAGGGGCAGCCAGCGCCCCTGGGTGTAGAACCAGACAATCTCGATCACCACCGAGATGCCCCACATCAGACCGATCACGGTCTTGCTGTAGCCCAGCGCGTCCAGGTGCAGCGAGAAGTAGATGTAGACACCCATGTGCGCCAGCACATGGAAAAAGGCCGAGGCGAAGAACCACAACACCTGGCGCTGGCGCAGGATGGGCAGCAGCGGGCGTTTCTGTTCATGCGGGTGCAGTTCCTCCTTGAGGTCGGGCAGCCACCAGACGCAGGCCACCACCAGGGCCATGGACAGCACGGTCCAGGCCGGGAAGTGACCCATACCGTAGTGCTCGAACCAGGCACCGGCCGTGAACACGGTCACCAGGAAACCGAGCGAACCCCACAGGCGCACCCGGCCGTAACGCTTGGCATCAAAAGCGCCGCCAGCGCTCACCAGGTGCGCCATGGCGGCCTCGCTCATGGGCATCATGGCACTGGTGTGCAGGAACATCAGAAACAGCACCCCGGCCAGCCAGGCCACGCCGGCCTCCACCCACAGGCCCAGCGAGACGATCAACGCCGTGGTGGCCGCGTAACGCAGCAGCTTGACGCGTTCACCCGTGTGGTCGCTCAGGGCACCCCAGGCATAGGGCCCGACCAGGCGCGTGACCGCGGGCACCGCCGTCAGCAGGCTGATGACCAGCAGGCTGTAGCCCCGGTCCTTGAGCCACAGCGGCAGGTAGGGGTTGAAGAAGCCGATGTGCGCGAAATAACTCGCCGACAGGGCCGAGAAAGGCAGCAGGTGGCGACGCACGCTCGACACGGCGAGCGTCCCTTATTTCTTCTGCTCGCTCCAGAGCACACCACCCGTGGCCCAGTCGGACTTCTTGATGTCGGTGAGGATCACGTCCACGGCCTCGGGCGAGGTGCCCAGGGCCTTGACGGTGGCCTCGGTCAGGGCCTTGACGAATTCACGCTTCTGCTCGGGCGTACGGCCTTCGAACATGTCGACGCGGATGGTGGGCATGGATGAACTCCTCTTCAGTTGCGGTAAGTTGGATCGATCTTGTCGAGTTTGCGCAGCAGCGCTGGCCATTCGGCGTCACCGTCGCGTTCGCTGCCGTCGCCAGTCCACTGGGCATAGGTCTTGGCGGCCAGCGCGTCGTTGGCAGTCAGTACCGGCCCGCCGGTGGCGGCCATGGCGCGCAATTGGGCGCGCGCGGAACGCTCCAGGTGGTGCATGAGCATCCAGGCCTCGGCCACGGTCTGGCCCACGGTCAGGGTACCGTGGTTCTCCAGGATCAGGCCGTCGAGTTCGCCGAGGTTTTTCACCAGGCGCTGGCCTTCGGCCTCGCTCAGGGCCAGGCCCTCGTAGGCGTGGCGACCCAGGCGATGGAACAGGCGCATGGCGTGCTGGGTGGTCGGCAACAGCCCGCCGGGCACCATGGCCAGGGCCAGGCCCCATTCGGTGTGCAGGTGCAGCACACAACGTGCGCTGGCGCGCGCCGCATGGATGGCACCGTGGATGGCAAAACCCGTGGGGTTCACGCTGTAGGGCGAGTCGTCAAGCTTCCCGGCGCGCGTGTTGACCTTGACGAGGTTGGAGGCACACACCTCCTCGAACAGCAGGCCGTAGGGATTGATCAGGTAGGCGTCCTGCTCGCCCGGCACGGCCGCGGAGATGTGGGTGTAGATGGTGTCGTCCCAGCCGTTCAGGGCGGCCAGGCGGTAGGCCGCGGCCAGATCGATGCGCGTGGCGCGTTCGGCCTCGGTCATCCTGGCGGCCATGGCTTAAACGTGGCCAGGAATGGGATCGATCGGCAACACCACATCGCCGCACTGCGCGCGATGCCGCAGCGCGTGGTCCATCACCACCAGGGCCAGCATGGCCTCGGCAATCGGTGTGGCGCGGATGCCCACGCAGGGGTCGTGGCGGCCTTTGGTGATGACTTCCGTGGCGTGGCCCTCCACATCGATCGACTCGCGCGGGATGAGGATGGAGCTCGTGGGCTTGATGGCAATGGAGACTTCCAGGTCCTGCCCGGTGCTGATGCCACCGAGCACGCCGCCGGCCTTGTTGCCCTTGAAGCCATCCGGCGTGAGGCTGTCACCGTGCGTGCTGCCCTTGTCGGCCACGCTGGCGAAACCGTAGCCGATCTCCACGCCCTTAACGGCGTTGATGCCCATCATGGCGTAGGCGATGTCGGCATCGAGCTTGTCGAACAGCGGCTCGCCCAGGCCCACGGGCATATTGGTGGCCGTGACGCGCAGGCGCGCACCGCAGGAGTCACCCGACTTGCGCAGCGCTTCCATATAACTCTCCAGCGCCGAGACATCGGCCGCCGGGGCAAAGAAGGGGTTGTTCGGCACGTGCTCCCAGGACTCGAAGGGGATGGTCACCTCACCGATCTGCGTCATGCAGCCACGGAACTCGGTGCCGAATTTTTCCTTCAGCCACTTCTTGGCCACGGCACCGGCCGCCACCATGGGTGCCGTCAGGCGGGCCGAGGAACGGCCGCCCCCGCGCGGATCGCGGATGCCGTACTTGCGCCAGTAGCTGTAGTCGGCATGGCCGGGGCGGAAGGTCTGCAGGATCTGCCCGTAGTCCTTGCTGCGCTGGTCGGTGTTCTTGATGAGCAGGCAGATCGGCGTGCCGGTGGTCTTGCCCTCGTACACGCCGGAGATGATCTCCACCGCATCGGGCTCGTTGCGCTGGGTCACGAACTTGGAGGTGCCGGGGCGGCGGCGGTCCAGGTCGGGCTGGATGTCGGCATCGCTGAGCGACATGCCGGGCGGGCAGCCGTCGATCACGCAGCCGATGGCCGGGCCGTGGGATTCACCGAAGTTGTTGACGGTGAAGAGATGTCCGAAGGTGTTGCCGCTCATGGGATGGGATTATCCCAGAGCCGACAAGGGGGCGGCGGGCCTAGAACTTGGAATCCGGCACGTCATCCTCCGGCCAGTCGCGGATGTAGGCCTTGAGCATCTTGTTCTCGAAGTTCTGGCTGTCCACCACGGCCTTGGCGACGTCGTAGAAGCTGATCACGCCCATCAGCACCTTCTGGTCCATGATGGGCATGTAGCGGGCATGGCGCTCCAGCATCATGCGGCGCACCTCGTCGAGCTCGGTCTCCACGTCGCAGATCAGCGGAGCGCCGTCCATGGCCGAGCGCACGTTGCTGGCGCCCACACTGCCCTTGTTCTTCACCACCTGCTGGATCACTTCGCGGAAGGTGAGCATGCCCACCAGATCACCGCGGTCCATGACCACCAGGGAACCGATGTCCTTTTCGGCCATGACGTCCAGCGCCTTGGCCAGCGTTTCCTCCGGGGTCACGGTGTACAGGGTATTGCCCTTGACGCGCAGGATGTCGCTGACTTTCATGGTGTGCTCCTCGTGACTCTGGTGTAGTTTGGTTTGCTATGAATATAGCCCACAATGTAAGCATTCAAACGCTAATGCCCGCGCAGGTCAACCGTTGGCAGACTCCGGTTTACCCTGATGGCGAGTGCCCTAGGAGACACCCATGCCCGGCTATTCCGACCCCGGCTTCGACACCCTGGCGCTGCATGCCGGTGCCGCACCCGACCCGACCACGGGGGCCCGTGCGGTGCCCATCCACCTCACCACCTCCTTCGTCTTCGAATCGAGTGACCACGCCGCGGCGCTGTTCAACCTGGAGCGCGCCGGCCACGTCTACAGCCGCATCAGCAACCCGACCAACGCGGTGTTCGAGCAGCGCATGGCAGCACTGGAGGGCGGCGTCGGTGCCATCGCCGTGGCCAGCGGCCAGGCGGCGCTGCACCTCGCCATCGCCACCCTGATGGGCGCGGGCTCGCACATCGTGGCCAGCACGGCCCTGTACGGCGGCTCGCAGAACCTGCTGCACTACACCCTGCGCCGTTTCGGTATCGACACCACCTTCGTCAAGCCGGGTGACCTGGACGGCTGGCGTGCCGCCGTGCGGCCGAACACCAAACTCTTTTTCGGCGAGACCGTAGGCAACCCGGGCCTGGACGTGCTGGACATCCCCGCGGTCAGCTCAATAGCCCACGAGGCCGGTGTGCCGCTGCTGGTGGACTCTACCCTCACCTCGCCCTGGCTGATCAAACCCTTCGAGCACGGCGCCGACCTGGTCTACCACTCGGCCACCAAGTTCCTCAGCGGCCACGGCACGGTGATCGGCGGCGTGGTGGTGGACGGTGGCAGCTTCGACTGGGACAGGGCCAAGGACGCAGCTACCGGCGTCGGCAAATTCCCCGAGCTCAGCCAGGCCTACGAAGGATTTCACAACATGGTCTTCACCGAAGAGTCGACCATCGGCGCCTTCCTGCTGCGCGCGCGGCGCGAAGGCCTGCGCGACTTCGGCGCCTGCATGAGCCCGCACACCGCCTGGCTGATCCTGCAGGGCATCGAGACGCTACCACTGCGCATGGCGCGCCACATGAGCAACACCGAGAAGGTGGTGGCCTTCCTGGCCAGCCAGCCTTTTGTCTCGCGTGTGGGCCACCCGCTGCTGGAGAGCCACCCCAGCCATGCCTTGGCCAAAAAGCTGCTGCCGCGCGGCGCGGGTTCGGTGTTCAGCTTCGACCTCAAGGGCAACCTGGAACAGGGCAAGGCCTTCATCGAAGCGCTCAAGCTCTTCAGCCACCTGGCCAATGTGGGCGACTGCCGCAGCCTGGTGATCCACCCGGCCAGCACCACCCACTTCCGCATGAGCGACAAGGCCCTGGCCGGTGCCGGCATCACGCAGGGCACGATACGCCTGTCCATCGGCCTGGAAGACCCGGACGACCTGATCGAGGACCTCAAGCGGGCCCTCAAGGCCGCGGAGAAAGCAGCATGAAGCTCAGCGTCCTGGGTGCCGACACCTACTGCTACACCGGCGGCAAGACTTTCGATTCAGCCAAACCCACCGTCGTGATGATCCACGGTGTGCTGAACGACCACAGCGTCTGGGGCCTGCAGAGCCGTTACCTGGCCCACCACGGCTGGAACGTGCTGGCCGTGGACCTGCCCGGCCACTGCCGCAGCGCGGGCGAGGCCCCGGCCTCGGTCGAAGAGGCGGCGGGTTTCATCGCCGCCCTGCTCGATGCCGCGGGCATCCAGCGTGCCGCCCTGGTCGGCCACAGTTGGGGTTCGCTGATTGCGCTGGAAGCCGCCTCACGCCTGCAGGCGCGCATCAGTCATCTGGTGCTGGTGGGCACGGCCTACCCCATGAAGGTCTCGCCCACCCTGCTCGATGCCTCGCTCAACGAGCCTGAAAAGGCGCTGAAGATGATCAACGTCTTTTCGCGCAGCACCCTGGCCGCCCCACCCTCCTCGCTGGGGCCGGGCACCTGGATCTACGGCGCCAGCCTGGCCCTGGGCCGGCGCGTGCTGGCCAGCAACCCGGCCGTGAACGTCTTCCACCGCGGCTTCCAGGCCTGCGACCGTTATGCGAATGGTGAACAGGCCGTGGCGCAGATCAGCTGCCCGGTGCTTTTCCTGCTGGGCAGCATGGACCAGATGACCCTGCCGAAAGCGGCCCAGGGCCTGATCGACCAGGCACGCGAGAGCGGGAAACAGGTGGAGGTGCTCAGCCTGCCCGTGGGCCACCACCAGATGACGGAAACCCCGGATGCGACACTGGCCGCGATCCGCGATTTCCTGCGGCGCTGAAGGCCGCGGGGCTTATTTGCCGGCCATCAGCCGCGCCATGATCTGGTCGGCATCGGCCTTGAGCAGGCTGTCGGGATAGGTCCGGATGAAGTCGGCAATGGCGGCCTGCGCCTGGTCCTTCTGCTCGCCTTCGACCAGGCCCATGGCCTTCTGGAAAGCGGCCAGCTCGTCGGCATCGATGGACTGCGGCTTGGCCTCGCCTTTCCAGTAGACGTCGCTGGCTTCGACGGCCGAGCCGCGCACCCCGCCCACGGCGGTGGTGCTGCCCAGCTTCTTCTGCGGCGTCATCTGTTCTATCTTCATGCGCAGGCGCTCCCAGAAGCCGGTCCAGGAGTCCCCCTGGCTACCGCTCTGGGCCAGGGCGGTGGCCGCGCTGAAGGCGAGCAGGATGGTGATGAATTTTTTCATGGCTGGACTCCGGATGTTCAGGGCGCACGCGCCGTCTCAAGCGAGTATGCGAGCCAGCCGACCAAAATCAAGTCCGCCGGCGACACGCACTCGCCCGTTTGTCTATTTTTTCTCACGCGGGGCCGCTGGCGCCGGCCTGGCCTTGGGTGAGGAGGACAGCGCGTTCATCAGCTCCAGGCCCAGGGCCTTGTACTTGCCGGCCATGGCCGGGTCCACCTTCTGCGCCTGGGCAAACGCCGCCTTGGCCCGGTCCACGTTCTTCACGGCCTTGTAGGACTGGGCCAGGTTGACCAGGATCTCCGCATCCTTCGGGTCGGCCTTGCTCGCATCGGCGTAGAACTTCTGGGCCTCGGCGTACTGGGAGTCCAGCATGTGCAAATTGCCCAGGTTGTTGAGGGCCGCGGCGTTGCGCGGCTGGTTGTCAACGACCTTGCGGAAGTACTTGCGGGCCTCGGCGCGGTCACCCTGGCGCGCCAGGATGATGCCGGTCTGCAGGTGGGCATCCATGTCGGCCGGGTTCTGCTGGATGGCCTGCAGGTAACGACGCGTCAGGGTCTGCGAGCTGATCTTGAGCACCGAGAGCAGGTCGCCGGGGAAGTTGCGCTCGATCACCTCGCGCGTGACCACCGGCGCGCGCCAGGGGTCGTCGGGCAGGCCGGCGGGCTTGAACTTCTCCCAGGCCTCGTGCACGTCGAAGATGGCGAAGCCTTCCTTCCCCTTCTCGCGGTAGTAGGTGGCCGCGCCCGTTTCCCAGGCCTTGATGAAGGACTTGCCCACCAGCGTGGCCTCCACCGGGATCCACAGCATGCCTTCGTGTGCGACGTACATGTTGTCCATGGTGTAGCCGTCGGACGGCGCCTCCACCCCGGTGGCCAGCATCATGAGCATGTGGCCCGGCACCAGCAGCACCCGCGTGGGAACGCCCAGGCTCTCCAGCGCGGCCGAGTACAGGGCCACCAGGTCGTCACAGTCACCCGAGCGGCGCTGCAGGGTCTCGCGCGGGTACTGGATGTAGTCCACGTAGTCGACCTTGTTGGACGTCACCTGGTAGGGGTTGATCGGGTCCTGCACATAGGTCACGCCCAGCGCGCCCAGGGTGTTGAAGAGCGCCGCGGCCAATTGGGTGGGTTCCTTGTTGGCGCCGAACTCGGAGGCAACGGCGCGCGAGAAGTTGATGAGCAGCGGGTCCTTGGGCGTGACGAAGGCGGCATACCGGCCGCGTTCGTCCCAGCCCATGCGGTGCTTGTCGTAGATGTTGATGGTCTTGATCTGGTTGTAGACGCGCGGCTGGCCGTTCTCGAAGTAGCTGGCCTCCAGCTTGGCCTGCACGGGGGTGTCCTCGGTCAGCGTGAGGATGTTGTTGTTGAACACGGCCTTGAGCACGACCTCGCGGCTGGCGCCCGGCGCCAGCTCGGGAATGCGCTGCTCGGTGGGGAAGTCCATGAAGTTGTTGAGCACGAAGCTGACCTTGATGTCGTTCATGGTCGAGCGAGTGTTGTTGCTCAGCTTGATGGTGCCCACGCCGTCCTTCTCGTAGAGCTTGTAACTGTTGGAGAAGACGTTGTGCAGATGGGTGGCGTCGATCTCCAGCGGGGCCCGGTTGTCGGCCTGGGTGCTGGCCTGCACAGCCTGCTTCTCGGACTCCACGCCGTCCACGCTGCGCGCCGCCAGCCAGAAGGTGTAGGCCGTGCCGGGGTTGAGGTTGTCGCGCTGGAACTCGGGCGTGGTGGTCTCGGCCAGCTGGCTGAACTTCTCGCCCTCCTTCTGGTAGACCACATAGCCGGTGACCAGCTTGGCATCCAGCGCCTTCCAGCTGATGCGCACGCGTGCCGTGGTGGCCTCGGCCTTGACCTCCTGCAGGGGTGGCGGCGTGTACTTGAGCGCCGCGCCGTTCACGGCCGATCCGGCCAGGCCTTCCTGGCCACTGGCGGTGGCGGCCGCCACGCGGTAGTGGAAGGTCTCCCCGGGCTTGAGCTGGGCATCGGTGTACTGCGGGCTCGGGCTGCTGCCGATGCGCACAAAGGGCCCGGCTTCGCTGGTCGCGCGGTAGACGTGGTACTGGCTCACATAGGCCAGGGGCGAAGCGGCCCAGCGCAGTTCCACGGCGTGCACCGCCGGCTGCGCTGCCAGCTGCTGCGGCGCGCGCGGTTTGTACTGCGTGCTGAACAGCTGCAGGCGCGGGCCGCCGCGCTCGGTGATGTAGAAGCTGCTGGCATCGCGCACCGCCAGGGCATCGGCTTCCGAGAGTTCGCCGTTCTCGCTGCCGGGCGCCGCAAAACTGCGCAGCAATCGGCCCTCGAAGCTGTAGACACGCACGCGGTCGCTGTCGAGCACGAACAGCTCCTCCTGCATGGCCAGCAGGGCCAGCGGCCGGTTGAGCTTCTCGGCCTCGCGCGCCGGGTCGTTGCCGAATTCGCGCAGGGGCTCGCCGGCGGCGGAATAGACCGTGATGGCGTTGCGCCCGGTGTCGAGCACATACAGCTGGTCCTGCGCATCCATGGCCAGGGCCGCCGGTCGGCGCAAGGCCTCGCTCGTGCCCTTGTTGATCAGCTTGAAGAAGACCCCGTCGGCGCTGAAGCCCTGGATGCGTCCGTTGCCGCTGTCGGCCACGTAGAGGCTGCCGTCGCTGGCGATGACGAAGTCACCCGGCTCGTCGAGCTGGCCGTTGCGGCTGCCGCTGCTGCCCACGGTCAGCACCGGATTGCCGCTCGCGTCGAGCTTGTGCAGGCGGCCGCGGTTGCGCTCCAGCACCCACAGGGCACCGCCCTTGTCAAAGGCCAGGGCGGTGGGGCTCAGGTCCTTGAGCGGCATTTCCTGGGCGGCGCCGTCCTTCACGCGCAGCAGGGCCGGCTTGTCGCGCGCCACGGCGACCAGCGTGTCCTTGCCGTCCCAGGCCATGCGGCCGGCGGCGACCTTCAGGCTCTGCTGCCAGCGCACATAGGGCACCGCCGTCTGCCGGGGCGTGAGCTGCGCCGCCGGCGCGGCACCGGTGCGGAAGTGGTGCACGAGCCCGCGCGCCTGATCGCCCACGTAGACGTCGGCGCCAACCAGGGCCAGGCCGCTGAGGCTCTGGAACTGGGCGCGGCCGTCACCGCGCGAGCCGAAATACGAGACCATGCGCCCCTCGGCGTCGTATTTCTGGATGGCATAACCTTCCGCATCGGCAACGAAAACGCCGTCATGCGCCATCTGCAGTGCCACCGGCTTGCCGTTCTTGGGCAGCAGGCGCAGGTGGCTGCCGTCCTGGGCGTAGACCTTGACCTGCGAGCGGTCGCTGAACAGGCCGCCGGCCGCGTCGAGCACGTAGATACGGCCCTGCGGGTCCACCGCCACGGCGGCGGGCTTTTCCAGCTTGTAGGGGACCTTCCTGTCTTCCAGGCTCTTGTTGGCGGGCGCGCTGTCGATCGGCAGGGTGGAGAGGAACACGCCGTTGTCACCGTACATCTGGACGCGGCTGTTGCCGGTGTCGGCCACATAGACGATGCCGCCGGCAAAGGCGATGCCCTGCGGCGAGGACAGGCCGCCCTCGCTGCCGCGCCCGCCGAAACGCCCCTTGTATTTGCCGTCCAGGCCGTACATCACGACACGGCTCTCGGCGCTGTCCACCACGTAGACGGTGTCCTCGCTGACGGCCACCGCTTCGGGCTGGCCCAGCAGGGCCCGGCCCTCGGCGTCCTTCGCCTGCAGGCTGAGCAGCACCTGGCCGGACGGTCCCGCGTCGAGCACGTCAACCTGGCCATTCTTGCGGACCACGTACAGGCGATTGCCGCCCAGGCCCAGCAGCTTGCGGGTCTCGGCCGCCTGCAGGAAACGCACGTATTCGACCCGGCCGGGCGCGCTGCCCTGGGCCAGGACGGTGCCCTGCAGCAGCAGGGCCAGGGCGATGATGGTGAAAAGACGCATGGTGTCTGTCCTCGGGTATTCGCTTTTACTTGTCCTGGCGGTTGAACACGCCATCCCAGTCGGTGGCGGCAGGCACCGCCTTGAACTGCAGGCAGCGCTCCAAATATAGCCGGCTGGGCATGTCGTTGGGGTACTCGACCAGGATGTCCAGGTAGGCCTTTTCCGCTGCCTCCCAGTGCTGCTGGCGGAACTGGACCAGCGCGGCGGCGAACAGCGTCTCAAGCCGGTCCTCCTGCGCCTGCACGGGGCCGCGCAGTTCATGGATGGCCACCGGAATGTCCTTGCCGGCCACGCGCACGCGGTCCAGGCGGCGGAAGCGGAAGCTGTCGCAGGTTTTGAGGTAGGTGGCGTCGCCCACCACGAAATCCACGCCGAAATACTTGGCCATGCCCTCCAGGCGCGAGGCCTGGTTGACGGTGTCGCCGATCACCGTGTATTCCATCTTCTGGCCACGCGAGCCGATGTTGCCGGCCACCACGTCACCGGTCTGGATGCCGCCGCGGATCACGAAGGGCTCCAGGCCCTGCTGCTGCCAGCGTGCGCCCAGTTCGGCCATGACCTGCTTCATGGCCAGCGCACAGGCCACGGCGCGTTTGGCGTGGTCGGGCTGGGACAGCGGCGCGCCCCAGTAGGCCAGGATGCCGTCGCCCATGAACTTGTCGACCGTGCCGTCGTGCGCGTAGATCAGCTGCACCATGGCGCCCAGGTATTCGTTCAGGCGCGCCACCACCACCTGCGGCTTGTGCCGTTCGCTGAAGGCGGTGAAGCCCTTGATGTCGGTGAACATCACCGTCACCTCGCGGTTGTCGCCACCGATGCGCGCGGCCCCCGGGTTCTTCTCGAGCTGGTTGACCAGCTTGCTGGAGAGGTAGCTGGAGAACATGGCGCGCATCTCGCGCGCGTTGCGCTCCAGCACCATGTAGCGGAAGCCCCCGCCCACCAGCAGGGACACGATGGCCGCCAGCGGCGGGTAGACCATGCTGACCCACTGCCCCTGCAGGAACAGCCAGTAGCACAGCCCCACATACGCGACCCCCAGCAGCAGCACGGCGGGAATGGCACGGTGCAGGCGCATGCGCGCCGTCAGGTAGTAGCTCAGCCCACCGAGCAGCACGATCATGACCAGGTCGAACAGGGACTGCAGGCCGCTGCGGTGGATGTAACGCTGGCTCAGGATGTCGTCGGCCACGGCGGCGTGCACCTCCACCCCTGACGAATTGGGATGGAAGGGCGTGACGCGCATGTCGTAGACGCCCAGCGCCGTGGCGCCCAGGAACACGGTCTTACCGCGCAGCGGCGCGAGATCGACCCGGCCGCTGACCACGTCGGCAAAGGCATAACGCGGGTAGTTGCCCGGCCCGCCGGTGTAGTTGATCCACAGGGCGCCATCGTGGCCTACCGGGATGCTGCGTTCGCCCAGCCGCACCCGGAAGGACTCGCTGCTGAACTGTTTCTCGCCCAGGGTCAGCATGGCCGCCATCAGGCCCAGCGAGGGTACGGCCTGCCCCTCGTGCTCGATCTGCAGCAGGTTGCGCCGGTTGACGCCGTCTTCCTCGGGGATCAGGTTGATGTGGCCGATGCCTGCCGCCGCCCGCTCCAGCTGCGGCAGGCTGCCGGTGCTGCCGCTGACGCGGAACTGGCGGTCGAACGCGAAGGTGGTGGCCAGCACCACATTGCCGGCGCGCCGGATCGCCTCGGCCAGGGCCTGATCGGTCTCGGCGTTCTCGACCTCGGGGAAAAAGACGTCGAACAGGATGGCCTTTGGCTTGGCGGCCTCCAGGCGCTCCAGCAGGCGCACGTACTGCTGTCGGCTCCAGGGGAAACGCCCGAGCTCGGCAATGCTGCGATCATCGATGGTGATGATGGCGATGTCCGGGTGCGGCGGAATCGGGCCGCGCAGGCTCTTGAACCGCAGGTCGTAGGTACGCGCCTCGAACCCTTCGAGAAAGGCGTTCTGCTTGTAGTACAGCAGCGTGACCAGCAGCACCGACACGATGGCCAGCAGGATGGATGCCGCGCGCGAACTGCGCCCCTGCAGCGCCTGACCCAGATCCATGCTGTCTCCTCGATAGATTGCGTTCTAGGTTACCAGCTTGCGTGTCGTCTGTGTATCAGTTCGGCGCCAGGGTGCGCCGGTGCCGGTCCACCCAGTAGCCCCAGAGCACCAGCAGCCACTGCAGCTGGCCCAGCCAGGCGATGGCCTCGACGCTGGGCGGCGGGCTGCCCAGCACATTGCCGGCATAGACCACGAACAGGAACAGCACCAGCCCGACCAGACCCCAGCGGCCGGCCGGGTCCAGCGCGCGCGTGCTGCGGCTGTAGAGCCACACGCCCAGCATGAACAGCGGCACCTCCAGCGCCAGCGTCAACGTCAGGGAGGACCAGAGGCGCAGGCCGGCCACGGTGTTGCCCCCGGGCCAGATGGGCAGGTCGGGCCGGTGCACCAGCAGGTCCAGCAGCCAGTGGCTCAGGACCAGACCGGCCAGGATCAGGGCACTGCGGCGCTCGCGTTGCAGCATGAAATGCAGGCCGGCCAGCAGCACGGCCCAGCCCATGACAGCCAGCAGGCTGTGCGACCAGGGATAGTGCTCGAAGACCAGGGGTGTGACCGCCGTGGCCCCGGGTTCGATACGCACGCGCTCCACGCCCATGAGCAGGAAGGTGGGCCAGAGCAGGTCGATGAACTGGGCGGCCAGGAACAGCGTGCCCAGCGAGACACGGGGCGCCGCGGCCTTGGCGGCGAAGCCGATGGCGAAGTGACCGATGAACATGGACCGGGTACCTCTCAGGCTTGCGGCACGTCGCGCAGGAAGACCGGCAGGTCCATCACCGGCGGGCGGCAACCGGCCTGGTAGAGCATGTCGGCGACGTAACCACGGTGGTAGGTCTTGTGGTTCACCACATGCAGCAGCATGTCGCCACGGCGCATGGCGCCGGCGCCACCGTCGACAAAACGGAAGTCCACCACTTCTGCCTCTGAAGCTGCATCCAGGCCGTCGGCACAGGCGATGTACCAGCGGTCCAGCTCGGCCTGGTCCTGCCGCAGCTGCTCGAGCGCCGGCTCCTGCGCAGGCTGCCGCGTGGTGTAACCATGGGCCCGGCCCTGCAGGTGGGCCTGCCAGATCCGGTCCACCGGGTCCAGGGTGCCCACCATGCTGTGCTGGCCATGGTTGCGCCTAGCCGTGGCCTCACCCGCCGGCAAAGCGGCCAGCGAGTCAAACAGGCGGGTGTTGGCCCAGGCCGTGTAGCGGCTCAGCATGCGCAGATGACGCAACGCGGTATCGGACATGCAACATTCCTTCGTGGCTACTCAGTGACGGCGGCACTATACCGCGGCGCTGTCGCCTGCGGGCTTGCACCAAGCCGGCCGGCGGACCTACACTGCCGCCACCACAAGAACACCGGAGACCCGCATGCAGACCGCCACCCCCACCGACCCGCGTGCATTCACGCGTTTTGCCGAGTTCTACCCCTTCTACCTCGGCGAGCACAGCAACCGCACCTGCCGCCGCCTGCATTTCCTGGGCAGCACGCTGGCCCTGGTCTGCCTGGGCATGCTGCTGTTCACCGGCAAGCCGCAGTACCTGCTCTATGGCCTGCTGTCGGGTTACGGTTTCGCCTGGCTGGGCCACTTCGCTTTTGAAAAGAACAAACCGGCCAGCTTCAAGCGCCCGCTCTACAGCTTCATGGGCGACTGGGTCATGTACAAGGACATCTGGACCGGCAGGATTCCATTCTGAACCCGACCGCTATTATTTCGATAGCGCGTCGGCCAGGCTGAGGTCGTCCAGGCGGGCGCTGCGCCAGAAGTCGTCGGTGCTGGCCTCGCGCGGCAGCAGCATGGTCTGCATCAGCGGCGCCAGCGGTGTGCGCGCCGGTTCGGCCAGCAGCACCAGGCGCGGCATGCCATCGTGCCCGTCGTCGACCAGCCGCCCCACCCAGTCCAGCCCCACCAGGGTCTCGACCAGGGGTTCGAGCTGCAGCGGGTCCACGTGCAGTTGCTCGGCCAGCTGCATCAGCGTGAGCCCGCGGCGCGCGCCCACCAGCGCCTGCAACAGCTCCAGTGACAGCCGGAAACGCCAGCCCGGCACCACCGCGCGCCGCGACACACCCGCCAGCAGGCTGGGCAGGTAGGCCGCGGTCACCGCTCCCAGCAGCACGATGGCCCAGGCAACGTAGATCCAGACCAGCAGGATGGGCAGGGTGGCGAAGGCGCCGTAGACCACCGAGTAAGTGGGCACCATCTTGAGGTAGAGGGCCAGCAGGTTCTTGGCCAATTCGATGCCGGCTGCGGCGAAGATGCCGCCGGTCCAGGCATGGCCCCATTTGACGGCCGTGTGGGGCACGTAGTGGTAGGTGGCCGCCAGGCCGCCGGCGATCATCAGGAACTCGATGCTGTCGAGCAGCATTCGCAGGCCACCGGGCATGCCGCCCACCATGCCGCGCGAGGTCGTGATGATGTAGGAGGTGATGGTCAGGCTGCCTGCCAGCAGCAGCGGCCCCAGTGTGATGGCGGTCCAGTAGACCAGCATGCGCTGCCCCAGCGGGCGCGGGCGGCGCACGCGCCAGATGGCGTTGAGCGTGCGGTCGATGGTGAACACCAGGCTCAGGGCGGTGAAGAAGAGCACCGTCAGGCCGGCCCAGCCCAGGCGGCCGGCCCGGCCGGCAAACTGTGTCAGATACCCCAGCACCTGGCGCGCGATGTTGTCGGGGATCAGGCTCTCGACCAGCCATTTCTGCAGCACGTCCTGGAACTTGGCAAACATGGGGAAGGCCGTGAACAGGGCCAGCGCCACCGTGAACAGCGGCACCAGGGCAATGGTGGTGGTGAAGGTCAGGCTGCTGGCGGACAGGCCCAGCCGGTCCTCGCGAAAACGCTCGCGCAGGGTGAGGGCGGTGGTTTTCCAGGGGAAACGCGAGAGATCATTCAGCAACTCTTGCAGGCGCAGGGACAAGCTCATCCCGCTATGATGCCACCTCCATGCAAGCCACCCACACCCCCGCGCCCTCCCCTGTCCGGCTCAGCCGCAACCTGGCCGTGGCCAGCCTGCTCGGTCTCATCGTGCTGGGCCTGGCCTGGGAACTGTGGCTGGCCCCGCTGCGCCCGGGCGGCTCCTGGCTGGCGCTCAAGGTGCTGCCGCTGTGCCTGCCGCTCGCTGGCCTGCTGAAGAACCGCATGTACACCTACCGCTGGCTCAGCCTGCTGCTCTGGCTCTACTTCACCGAAGGCGTGGTGCGCGCCACCAGCGAGCCGGCCCCGGGCGCCTGGCTGGCCCTTGTAGAGGTGGTGCTGAGCCTGGCCCTGTTTGCGGCCTGCGTCATGCACATCCGCCTGCGCCAGCAGTCCGCGCGGGCCGCCACCCCGAACCCTGACACCACCACACCATGACGAACCCCACCGAACTGCTCACCCAGCTGCGCCAGATCGTCGGCGCCTCCAACGTCCTGACCGAAGGCGACCTCAGCGCCTGGGAACTCGACTGGCGCGGCCGCGAACGCGGCCGTGCCCTGGCCGTGGTGCGCCCGGCCTCCACCACCGAGGTGGCGGCCGTCGTCAAGGCCTGCGCCGCTGCGCGCGTGGCCATGGTGCCCCAGGGCGGCAACACCGGCATGGTGGTGGGCTCCACGCCGGATGCCAGCGGCACCCAGGTGGTGCTGAGCCTGACACGCATGAACAAGGTGCGCAGCCTCGACGCCGGCAACCTGACCATCACGGTAGACGCCGGCTGCGTGCTGCAGAGCCTGCAGGAAGAGTGCGAGAAAGCCGGTTTCCTGTTCCCGCTGAGCCTGGCCTCGGAGGGCAGCTGCACCATAGGCGGCAACCTGGGCACGAATGCCGGTGGCACGCAGGTCGTGCGTTACGGCAACACGCGTGAGCTCTGCCTGGGCCTGGAAGTGGTGACAGCGCAGGGCGAGATCTGGGATGGCCTGCTGGGCCTGCGCAAGGACAACACGGGTTACGACCTGCGCCACCTTTTCATCGGCTCCGAGGGCACGCTGGGTGTGATCACCGGCGCCACCATGAAGATCTACCCGCTGCCCAAAGCACAGCTCACGGCCTTTGCCGCCGTGCCATCGATGGAAGCCGCGGTGCAGTTGCTGGGCCTGGCGCACGAGCACCTCAGCGCGGGCCTGACCGGCTTCGAGGTCATGGGCCAGTTTGCACTGAGCCTGGTGGTCAAGCACTTCCCGCAGCAGCGGGTGCCCTTCTGGCAGGAGTCGCCCTGGTGCGTGGTGCTGGAGAACTCCGACAACGAATCGGAAGCCCATGCACGCCAGCAGTTCGAGCGCCTGCTCGAAGCCGCCATGGAGGCCGGCTGCGTGACCGATGCCGTGGTGGCCGAGAGCATGGCCCAGGCCAAGGCCCTGTGGCACATCCGCGAGAGCATCCCCCTGGCCCAGGCCCAGGAGGGCCTGAACATCAAACACGACATCTCGATCAACGTCTCGCGCATCCCCGCCTTCGTGGCCGAGACCGACGCCCTGCTGCTGGAGAAATTCCCCGGCGCGCGCCTGGTGACCTACGGGCATCTGGGCGACGGCAACCTGCACTACAACGTGCAGGCGCCCGAGGGTGAGGACCAGCAGCGCTTCCTCTCCGAGGAGGAGCCGCCCATGAACGCCATGGTCTACGAGGTGGTGGACCGCTACCGCGGCTCGATCTCGGCCGAACACGGCATCGGCAGCCTCAAGGTGGACAAGCTGCCGGACCACAAGTCGCCGGTGGCGCTGGGGCTCATGCGGGGGATCAAGCAGGCCTTGGACCCGATGAATCTGATGAATCCGGGGCGGATGATTCGCGGGTGAGGTGATCGGCCTCTGGCATGAGGCCCTGCCCGCATGGCTTTGCCGGGTCTCGCCCCGGCGGGCGAATCCCTTTTCTTGCTTCGCTGAACTATAGTGAGCCAGACGCTTAAAACAAGGCGAGCAGTTATCTTGCAGCAAGAAAGGCATCAAAATGAGTCTCGAAGCTGAGAGATCACATCAGCATCAGTCCGAGCTGATCGATGAGTTCGATCTGCTACTTGGCCGATCAATCCGCCATTTTCAAGCGTTGGAGCAAAGCATTGCATTCAGGCTCCTTCAGTTGACGGCGGCAAGTTCGCGGCCAAGCGGAGACGTCGCAGAACTTCTAAAAATCGCGGTTGCGGAAGTTTCTTTCAGCACCAAATCGCGGCTCCTCGGCACTTTATTAGCGCAGCAACTTCCCCGACGGCCCGAGTACAAGACATGTGCGGAGTCGGAAGAAACAAAGGCATCTCTTGAGCGCGAGATGGATCGCTCCATTTCCACTCTAAAACTTCTCGGGAGGCTGGAGGAACAGAGAAATCGTTTTGTGCATTCACACTGGCTTGTGCTCGGTCAGCCGACTGAGAGCACAGACCTCATTCCAGTCATACGTTCAAAGACGCGCGCAACACCAAAAAAGTATCCGCATGAGTTTGAGGAATTTTCGGCCGATGAGTTTCGAGGGTTCCTCGCGGAAATAGAGGTAGCCGCAGGGGAATTGTCGCAATCGACTGGAAGGCTCTTGGGACTATTGAACTATGACGAAGACAAGAAGGACAGAGCGAGTCAAAAAGACGCTTAGGTTGCACATCAACTCTAATTGGTATCCTTCCACTATTCTCAAAACCAACAGGGCACGCGATAGCGTGCCCTTGTCTTTTGCGTCTTCGGTTTTCGGTATCCCCCGCCCTTGTGTCTGTGCCGAGAAGCGCAGCGGCGGGCGGATCAAGAGACGCGCATGTCTGAGGCGTTAGCCGAGTTTGCGCGGCTCCCGCCTGGCGCGAGCATCGCAGGTTGCCCCGGCGCAGCCGGGGTCACAGACACCAGGGTCGCCTTCTTTTGCTTGCTTTGCTTGGCGACGCAAGAAAAGTGAGTCGCCCGCCGGGGCGAGACCCGGCAAAGCCACGAAAGAAACAACGCAAATCAGAGAGAGGCCTTCGACAAGCTCAGGCCGAACGGAGAATTTCCCGAACACCCTCAGACATCAATCGAGCTTGACCCCAGCGTCCTTGACGAGCTTCACCCAGAACTTCTCGTCCCGGGCCAGGAAAGCCGCATAGTCCGCGGGCGACTGGGACAAAGACACCTCGGTACCCTCCCGCGCCAGCGCGGCCTTCACCGACTCCTGCTGCATGGCCGTCTTCGTTGCGTCGAAGAGCTTCTGCACGATGGCCGGGGGCGTGCCGGCCGGCACGAAGAAGCCGTACCAAAAGTCGAGTTCGTACTCCGGCAGTCCGGCGTCCTTCATGCCCGGCAGATCGGGGAACAGGGCGCTGCGTTCGGTGGCGCTGATGCCCAGGCCTTTGACGCGACCCGACTGGATGTGCGGCAGCGTGGACGGCGGCGTGCCGAAGTAGATCTGGGTGTCACCGGCGATCAGCGACTGCATGGCCGGGCCGCCGCCGCGGTAGGGAATCTCGGTGAACTTGACGCCGGCCACCTGGGCAAACTGCGCCGCGCCCAGATGGGTCGCCGAGCCATTGCCGGCGGTGGCCACGTTCAGCGCACCGGGAGCAGCCTTGGCCTTGGCGATCAGTTCCTTGACCGAGTTGAGGCCGGCGTTGGGGTTGACCGCGATCACCAGCGGCGAGGCCGTGAGTTTGGTCACGGGCAGCAGGTCGCTGGGTTTGTAGCTGAGCTTTGGATTGAGCGCCGGGTTGACCGAGATGGCCGCCGGGCTGGCGATCAGCAGGGTGTAGCCATCGGGGGCCGACTTGGCCACCATGTCGGCGGCAATGCTGGAGCCAGCACCGGCCTTGTTCTCGATCACGATGGGCTGGCCCAGGGCGCGGCCCAGGGCATCGCCCACGGAGCGCGCCACGTAGTCGGCCGCACCGCCCGGGGCGAAACCGACCACCAGCCGGAGGGGTTTGTTGGGATAAGCGGCCTGTGCCCAGACCGGCGTGCTGCCCACCAGGGCCAGCAGCGCAGCCAGGAGGATGGATTTGGTTTGCATGGGGTGTCTCCTCGGATTTTTCTGTCGATGCTGCGGGGCCCGGGCCCCGCAGCCGCCTGTTTACTCGAGCTTGACGTCGGCGCTCTTGACCAGGTTCACCCAGAACTTCTCGTCCTGGGCCAGGAAGGCAGCGTAGTCAGTGGGCGATTTGGAGACCGACACATCGGTGCCTTCGCGCGCCAGTGCGGCTTTCACGCCGGGCTGTTTCATCGCTTCCTGGGTGGCATCGAACAGCTTCTGCACGATGGGCTGCGGCGTGCCTGCGGGCACGAAGAAACCGTACCAGAAGTCGATGAGGTAGTCCGGCAAACCGGCTTCCTTCATGCCGGGCAGATCGGGGAAGAGCGGTGTGCGCTCCAGCGTGCTCACGCCGAGGCCGCGCAGGCGGCCGGCTGTCACCTGGGGCAGCACCGAGGGCGGCGTGCCGAAGGTGACCTGCGTGTCGCCGGCAATCACCGACTGGATGGCCGGGCCGCCGCCACGGAAGGGGATGTGCTGCATCTGCACGCCAGCCACTTGGCTGAACAGGGCCGCGCCCAGGTGCGGAGCCGAGCCATTGCCAGAGGTGGCGAAGTTCAGCTTGCCCGGGTCCTTCTTGGCGCGGGCGATCAGATCCTGGACGGAGGTGATGCCGGTAGCCGGATTGACCGCGATCACCAGCGGCGAACTGGTGAGCTTGCTCACGGGCAACAGGTCGCTGGGCTTGTAGGGCAGCTTCGCGTTGAGCGCGGGATTGACCGAGATGGAGCTCGGGCTGGCGATCAGCAGGGTGTAGCCGTCCGGCGCCGACTTGGCCACCATGTCGGCGGCGATGCTGGAGCCGGCACCGGCCTTGTTCTCGATCACGATGGGTTGGCCCAGGGCACGGCCCAGGGCATCGCCCACGGAGCGCGCCACGTAGTCGGCCGCGCCGCCGGGGGCGAAGCCCACGATCAGCTTGACGGGTTTGTTCGGGTAGGCCGGCGCCTGGGCCAGGGCGGCCTGGGAGCATGCGCCCAGGACCAGGGCAGCCAGCAGCAGTTTGCGTTTGTGCATGTCGTATCTCCTCGTTGGTTATGGTTGGCAAACGTCGTGACGGAATGCAGATTCAGGGAAGCCCGGCCAGCACGATCTTGCCCATGTGCTGGGCAGCTTCCATGGCGGCCTTGGCCTCGGCGAGTTGCCCGAAGGGCAGCACACGGTCGACCAGCGGCACGATGCGCCCATCGGCCAGCATGGGCAGGATCTGGGCCTTGAAGGGGGGCACGCCCTCGGCCTTCATGTCGGCGTTGCGCAATTTGTTGGACACGCCGAACAGCGTGAGGCGCTTGGCGTGCAGGGCATCCAGGTCGATCTCGGCGTGCAGCGCGCCGTCGACATAACCCACCACGGCCAGCCGGCCCTGGAAGGCCAGGCAACGCACGCTCTCGGCGAACATCGTGCCACCCACGGCGTTGACCACCAGGTTCACGCCCTTGCCGCCGGTGGCCTGCATGACCGCGTCGTGGAAGTCCGGCGCACGCGTGCAGATGCCAAGGTCCAGGCCCAGGGTCTTGAGATGGTCGAGCTTGGCCTGTGAACCCGAGGTGCCGATCACCTTGGCACCCAGGGCCTTGGCCATGGTGAGCGCGGTGACGCCCAGGCCCGAAGACACGCCGGGGATCAGCAGCCACTGGCCGGCCTGCAGCTGGCCCTGCAGCACCAGCATGTCGTGCACCACCAGGCCGGTCAGGGGCACGGCCGCGGCCTGCTCCCAGCTCAGCTTCGCCGGCTTGGCCATGGCCTCGCGTGCGTCCATGAGCACGTACTCCGCAAAGCCACCGCCACAACGCCCCATGACGGCGTCACCTGGCTTCCAACCTGTGACACCGGCACCGCAGGCCACCACCTCGCCCGCGGCTTCCATGCCCGCGGCCTTGGCGCTGCCTTCGGCCTGCAGGCTGTGGCCGATGATGAATTCACCGCGGTTCAGGCCGGCGGCGCGCACCCGCACCAGCACCTGGCCCGGGCCGGGATCCGGCTTGGGGATGTCGCGCAACTCGACGGCGATCTTGCCGCCCGTGATCTTGGCCCAGTAAGACTTCATCTTCTTGTCCTTGTCTGCTTCACTTGCCACGGAACACGGGCTTGCGTTTTTCCATGAAGGCCTTGCGGCCCTCGGCATAGTCCTCGCTCTGGAAACAGCCCTGGATGAGCTGCTTGCACTTGTCAAAGTCCACCTCGGGCGAGGGCTTGAGGATCTCGGCCACGATGGCCTTGCCGGCGCGCACCGTCAGCGGCGCATTGGCGGCCAGGGCCTGGGTGTATTCGGCCAGCAAGGCGGGCAGCTGGTCCGGCGCGCAGACGCGCGAGATCAGGCCCACCTCCTTGGCCTCCACCGCGCTGATACGGCGAGCGGTGAAGAACAGGTCCTTGGCCACCCCGGGGCCCACCAGGTCCACCAGGTTCTTCATGGCCGAATAACGGTAACCCAGCCCCAGGCGCGCGGCCGGGATGGAGAACACCGCGTCGCTGCTGGCGATGCGGATGTCGCAGCTCATGGCCACGTTGACCCCGCCACCGATGCAGTAGCCGCGGATGCAGGCCAGGGTGGGCTTGCTGAAGTTGTAGATGCCCATGAGCGCCTGCTCGGCCATGAGCTCGTAGCGGGCCACGGCCTCACGTGCGGCGCGCATGTCTTCAAACTGCGAGATGTCGGCGCCGGAAACGAAAGCCTTTTCGCCGGCACCGCTGAACACCACCAGGCGCACGCGCTCATCCTGCTCCGCCAGCGCCAGCAGCACGGGCACGGCCTCCCACATGTCGACCGACAGCGCGTTGTGGCGCTCGGGGTTGTTGAAGCGGATGTGCAGGGTGCTGCCATCCTCGTCCATCCAGCTCTGCACCCGCTCGGTGGGGGAGGTGTAGGTCATCTCTGCCATCTCAATAGACTCCTTGCGCCTTCAGGCGCTTCATTTCATCGTCGGCCAGGCCGAGTTCGTGCAGGATCTCGGCACTGTGCTCACCGCGTTTGGGCGCCGCGCGGGCGATGATGCTGGGCGTGCGCTCCAGCTGCACCGGCTGGCCCACCAGGCGCTGCGCGCCATGATGCGCCGAGACCACGTCCTTGACCATGCCCAGATGCTGGATCTGCGGCTCCTCGAACACTTCCTGCACGTTGTTGATCAGGCCACAGGCCACGCCGCCCTCATTGAAACGTTCGACCCAGTAGGCGCGGTCCTGCGCGGCCAGGCGGCGGTTGATCTCTTCGTTGAGCGAGTCGCGGTTGACCGAACGGCCCATCTTGTCGTGGTAGCGCGCATCCGTCACCCACTCAGGCGCGCCCAGTATGTCGCAGAAGCGTTCCCAGATCTTGGAGCCGAAGACGGCGATGTTCATCCAGCCGTCGCGCGCCTTGTAGACGCCGGTGGGGATGCTGGTCGGGTGGTAGTTGCCGGCCTGCGTGGGCACCTCGCCGTCGATCAGCACGCGCGCGGTCTGGAAGTCCATCATGTAGACCATGGACTCGAGCAGCGAGGTGTGCAGGAACTGGCCCTTGCCCGAAGCCTCGCGCTCCAGCAGCGCGACCAGGATGCCCTGGGCGGCGAAGATGCCGGCGCAGAGGTCGGCGATCGGGATGCCCACGCGCATGGGGCCGTCGCCCGGCTTGCCGGTGACCGACATCAGGCCGCTCATGCCCTGGGCGATCTGGTCGAAGCCCGGGCGCTGGGCCAGGGGGCCGCTCTGGCCGAAACCCGAGATGCTGGCGTAGACCAGGCGCGGGTGCTCCTTGGCCAGGGTGTCGTAGTCGATGCCCAGGCGGAACTTCACGTCGGGGCGGAAGTTCTCCACCACCACGTCAGCCGTGGCGATCAGGCGCTTGAGCACGTCTATGCCCTCGGCCTCTTTCAAGTTGAGCGTGATCGAGCGCTTGTTGCGGTGCGTGTACTGGTAGTCGGAGCCGTCCTGGCCACCCAGGGTGTCGTCGCCGCGCATGTGCTCGGGCATCTGGACCTGGATGACGTCGGCGCCCCAGTCGGCCAGCTGGCGGCAGCAGGTCGGGCCGGCGCGCACCTGGGTCAGGTCGATCACGCGAAAACGCGCCAGGGCGGGGGAAGCAGGGAGATGGGGCATGGGGAAAGGTCAGCGAGTCAAACTGGGAGGCAGTGTCCTGCCCACGACCCGAAGTGTCAACACTTTTCCATTAATAGATGACACTTTTAATGGTTTTCCCCAATCCGCCCCCAAGTAGCGGGTGCTACCATCCAGCCACCCCGAAGCCGCACGCAACGCCCGACCTGCCCCATGGACTCCGTCAAAGAAAAAACCGAGCAAGGTCTCTCCCCCGCCATCGCGGAGGAGCTCAAGCGCCTGATCTACAGCGGCGAGATCCAGCCCGGCGACCGCCTGAACGAGGCCGCCCTGGCCCTGCGCATGGGCACCAGCCGCGGCCCGATCCGCGAGGCCATCCGCATGCTGGCCGGCCTGGGCCTGGTGACGGCCGTGCCCAACCGCGGCGTCTTCGTGCGCCAGATCTCGGTGCGCGAGATGCTGGAGATCTACGAGCTGCGCGCACTGATCTTCGGTTTCGCCGCCGAACGCGCCTGCGAACACCTCGACGACACGCACCGCGCCGAAATGGAGCAGCTGCTGGTCCAGATGGACGCCGCCTGCGAGGCCGGCGAAAGCACGGCCTATTACGAACACAATCTGCGCTTCCACGCCCTGATCCTGCAGCTCTCGGGCAACCAGCGCGCCCACCAAGCCTACGATGACCACGTCAAGGAACTGCATCTGTTCCGGCGCCGTTATTTCAATGCGCCGGGCAATATGCGCCGCTCCAATGCCGAGCACCGCGCCATCTTCGAAGCCATCAGCAAGGGCGCGGCCAGCCGGGCGCGCACCCTGGCCGAGCGCCACGTGCTCTCGGGGCGTGACCGTCTGCTGACCCTGCTGGACCAGCCGGCCTGAAGTGAAACACCCCCTGAGCCGCTGCGCGGCTCGATGCTCACGGCCAGAGGCCGTGGCCCTTCGGCCTGTCCAAGCCTGCGCAGGCAGGCTTGGAGCCGCAGCCCTCAGCCCCTCTCTCGCCTTCGGCGGGAGGGGGACCGCACCGACGGCCCAGCGGAGCCGGTTCCATGGTGCGCCCCGCCGTGGAAACTGACTTGTAGGAAAATCAGGGTCATGACCTCCCGCCCTGTCCGCTCCCAGTACGAAGACTTCATGCGCCACGTGTACACCACGGGCGTGACCAAGACCGACCGCACCGGCACCGGCACGCGCAGCGTGTTCGGCCACCAGATGCGCTTCGACCTCAACGAAGGCTTCCCGCTGGTCACCACCAAGAAGGTGCATCTGCGCTCCATCATCCAGGAGCTGCTGTGGTTCCTCACGGGTTCGAGCAACAACAACTGGCTCAAGGAACGCGGTGTGTCCATCTGGGACGAATGGGCCCGGCCCGACGGTGACCTGGGCCCGGTTTATGGCGTGCAGTGGCGCAGCTGGCCCACACCGGACGGCGGCCACATCGACCAGATCGCCGAGGTCGTCAAGACCCTGAAGAGCAACCCGGATTCGCGCCGCATCATCGTGAGCGCCTGGAACGTCGCCGAACTCAGCAAGATGGCGCTCATGCCCTGCCATGCCTTCTTCCAGTTCTACGTGGCCGAGGGCAAACTGAGCTGCCAGCTCTATCAGCGCAGCGCCGACATCTTCCTGGGCGTGCCCTTCAACATCGCCAGCTACGCCCTGCTCACCCACATGCTGGCGCAACAGTGTGACCTGGCGGTCGGTGACTTCATCTGGACCGGCGGCGACTGCCACATCTACAGCAACCACCATGAGCAGGTGGAACTGCAGCTGAGCCGCACGCCCTACCCCTACCCCACCCTGAACATCAAGCGCCGGCCGGATTCGATCTTCGACTACCAGTTCGAGGACTTCGAGGTGCTGGACTACCAGTGCCACCCGGCCATCAAGGCACCGGTGGCTGTGTGATCAGTCGCAAACAGCTGTTCACGCTGATCGCCCTCACGCTGATGTGGGGCATCAACTGGCCGATGATGAAGTTCTCGCTGCGTGAGCTCTCGCCCATGTATTTCCGCGCGCTGACCATGACGGCCGGCGCGATCTTCCTCTACACCTGGTACCGCGCCCAGGGCCTGCGCATGCTGCCGCGCGGCGCCGAATGGCGTTCCGTGCTCATCATCGGCGCGCCCAATATGCTGGGCTGGCACACGCTGTCCATCCTGGGCGTGAAGGAACTGGCCTCGGGGCGCGCGGCCATCCTGGGCTTCACCATGCCGATCTGGACCGTGCTGATCAGCGTGCTCTTTCTGGGCGAGAAACTCACACGCCGGGTGGCGGTGGCCGCCGTCGCCGTGGCCATCGCCATCGCCCTGCTCACCTCCAGCGAATTCACCGCGCTCAGCGGCCGGCCCATGGGCATCGTCTGGATGGAAATCGCCGCGGTCTGCTGGGCCATCGGCACGCTGCTGATGCGCCGTGCCGTGCTGACCCTGCCGGTGGAGACCCTCACCATCTGGACCATGATCCTGGCCAGCGCCTGCCTCTGGGGGATCGCCCTGGCCAGCGAACCCTGGCCCAGTTGGCAATTCACCGGCCCCATGTGGGCCAGCCTGGCCTACGGCGCCTTTATCAACTATGGTTTCGCCCAGACCCTGTGGGCCGGCCTGGCGCGGCATCTGCCGCCGTCCACCAGCGCCATGAGCATCATGGCCATCCCGTTGATCGGCACCCTGAGCGCCACCGTCATCGTGGGTGAATGGCCGCACTGGCAGGACTACCTGGCCATCGTCTTCGTGATGGCCGCCATTGCCGCCGTGCTGCTGCCGCCGCGTTCCCGGAAAATACCTGCATGAAACTGCACCTCATCTACGCGCGCGCCGCCAACGGCGCCATCGGCAAGGACGGCGTGATGCCCTGGCACCTGCCCGAGGACCTGGCCCACTTCAAGCGCGTGACGCTGGGTTGCCCGGTCATCATGGGCCGCAAGACCTGGGAATCGATCCCGGCGCGCTTTCGCCCGCTGCCCGGGCGCACCAACGTGGTCGTGACCCGCCAGCAAGGCTGGTCGGCAGCGGGCGCGCACGTGGCGCACTCGCTGCCCGAGGCCCTGGCCCTGTGCGGTGCCGTGAACGACGCCTGGGTCATCGGTGGCGCCGACATCTACGCCCAGGCCCTGCCGCTGGCCAGCAGCGCCGTGGTGACCGAAATCGACGCCACCTTCGACGGCGATGCCTTTGCCCCACAATTCGGGCCCGGGTGGCAGGAGACGCAGCGCGAACACCATGTTTCTGCCACCGGCCTGAAATTCAGTTTTGTCACTTACACGAACACAGAAGGAACCTGACATGTCCGGAGGCGGCTTTCACGTGCACGGCCCGCACGACCACGAACTCGAACACGCGCAACAGGGAGGGCATGGCGAGCACGGCAGCGGCATGACCAACCAGATCGCCCTGTTCACGGCCATCATCGCCACGGTGGGCGCCATCTTCGCCTACATGGGCGGCGCCACCCAGGCCAATGCCGGCCTCTACAAGAACAACGCAGCCCTCAAGAAGACCGAAGCCTCCAACCAGTGGAACTACTTCCAGGCCAAGAGCACCAAGCAGTCGCTGGCCGAAGTGTCGCGCGATCTGACGCCCAAGGCCGACGAGCGCATCAAGTACCAGGCCAAGATCGATCGCTACGAGAAGGAAAAGGGCGAGATCAAGGTCGCGGCCGAGAAGCTGGAGGCCGAAGCCACGGACTGGGACAAGAAGAGCGACGAGCAGATCCACCTGCACCACCGCTGGGCCCAGGCCACCACGGTCCTGCAGGTGGCCATTGCCCTGGCCGCCATCGCCCTGCTGACGCGCAAGAAGTGGCTGGAGTACGCCATGTTCGCCGGCGGCGCCATCGGCATGGGCGTGGGCATCCTTGCCATGCTGCACATCTGACCACAGACCGCCCATGAAACTCGCTACGTGGAACGTCAACTCGCTCACCGTGCGCCTGCCGCAGGTGCTGGACTGGCTGGCGACCAACCCTGTGGACGTGCTGGCGCTGCAGGAACTCAAGCTCACCGACGACAAGTTCCCTTTTGACGCGTTCACGGCGGCGGGTTACCAGGCCGTGTGCTTTGGCCAGAAGACCTACAACGGTGTGGCCCTGCTCTCGCGCAGCCCGCTGGAAGCGGTGGTGCGCAACATCCCGGGTTTCGAGGACGAGATGGCGCGCGTGATCAGCGCTACGGTGAACGGCGTGCGCGTGATCGGCGCCTACTTCCCCAACGGCCAGGAGCCGGGCTCGGACAAGTTCGCCTACAAGATGCGCTGGCTCACGGCCCTGCAGGACTGGGTGCGCAGCGAATTGCAGCAGCATCCGAAGCTCGTGCTCTTGGGCGACTACAACATCACCTTTGACGACGCCGACGTCTGGGACCCGGTGGGCCTGAAGGACACCATCCATTGCACCGTCGAGGAACGCACCCATCTGCGCGCCCTGGTCGATCTGGGCCTCACGGATTCGGTGCGCCTGTTCCCGCAGCCCGAGAAGAACTACTCGTGGTGGGACTACCGCAACATGGGCTTTCGCCGCAAGCAGGGCTTGCGCATCGACCACATCCTGATCAGCGAAGCGCTCCGGCCCCTGGCCACGGCCTGCGCCGTGGACCCCACGCCGCGCAAGAACGAACGCCCCAGTGACCACGCACCCGTGGTATTGGAACTGCAAGGGCTCTGAAACCCGCCGGGCGTGTCACATGTCCACGCTGGCCTACACCCTCTTCCCCTCGCCTCTGGGCATCTGTGGCATCGCCTGGAGCGAAGGCGGGCTCACCGGCGTGCAGCTGCCCGAAGCCGACGAGGCGGCCACGCGCCAGCGCATGGCACGCCGCTTTCCAGACATCGCCGAGGACACGCCGCCGCCCTTTGTACTGGAGGCCATCGCCGCCGTCACGGCCCTGCTCGAAGGCCACCCAGGGGAACCGCGTGATCTCACGCACCTGCCGCTGGACATGGCCGGCGTACCGCCCTTTCACCAGCGCGTCTACGAACTCACCCGCCGCATCCCGCCGGGTGAGACCCTGACCTATGGTGAAGTGGCACAACGCCTGGGTGAACCGGGCGCGGCCCGCGCCGTGGGCCAGGCCCTGGGCGCCAACCCCTTTGCGCCCGTGGTGCCCTGCCACCGCGTGCTGGGCGCGCAGACAGGCACCGGCGGTTTCTCGGCCCATGGTGGGCTGTTGACCAAACTGAAGATGCTGGAGATCGAGGGCGCACGCTTCGGCGGCCCCGGGCTCTTCGGTTGAGGACAAATCCGCACGAGCGGCCTCCAGGGTATTAAAGCGGGGATGCCGTGGAGCGGGCTTTGCCCGGCCAAGGGCATCGCCCCCCAGTGGGGGGAGGCGGCCAGAGGCCGCTTCGGGGGGCGTCCTATTCTTCCAGCCCAAGTTCCTGGATCTTGCGCGTGATGGTGTTGCGGCCGATGCCCAGCTTGTGGGCCGCTTCGATGCGCCGGCCCCGTGTGGTGTCCAAGGCTGTAAGGATGAGTTTGCGTTCAAAGCGCTTCGTCAGTTCGTCCCAGACGTCCATGCGGCCACTGAGCAGCAGGGCCATGGCCTCGGCCTGCAGGCCGCTCTCCCAGTCACCGGACGAGGGCATGGCCGCCGCTGGTGACACGAGGGCCACAGGCTCCGGCGTACCGCTGGCCGTGACAGAGGGCGCAGGCACCGCAGCGGCCACCTCGCCCGCCGCCTGCCCGATCTCGGGCGGCAGGTCTTTCGGTTCGATCACCTGGGCCGGCGCCATGACGGTCAGCCAGTGGCAGATGTTTTCCAGCTGGCGCACGTTGCCCGGGAAACCGAAGCGCCCCAGCCGCTCCAGCGCCGCATCGGAGATGCGCTTGGGTTCGACCCCGAGCTGGCGCGCGCTCTGCTGAAGGAAGTGGCGCGTGAGCATGGGCACGTCTTCGCGCCGCTCACGCAGGGCCGGCAGGCGCAGGCGGATGACGTTGAGGCGGTGGAACAGGTCTTCGCGGAACACGCCCTCCTTGACGCGCTGCTCCAGGTCCTGGTGCGTCGCGGCGATCACGCGCACATTGGCCTTGACGGCGCTGTGGCCGCCGACGCGGTAGAAGTGGCCGTCTGACAGCACGCGCAGCAGGCGCGTCTGCAGATCGAAAGGCATGTCGCCGATCTCGTCGAGGAAGAGCGTGCCGCCTTCGGCCTGCTCGAAACGGCCGCGGCGCATGGTCTGCGCACCGGTGAAGGCTCCGCGCTCATGGCCGAACAGCTCGCTCTCCAGCAAATCCTTGGGGATGGCCGCGGTGTTGATCGCCACGAAGGGCCCGTTGGCCCGCGGTGAATGCTTGTGCAGCGCACGCGCCACCAGTTCCTTGCCCGAACCCGATTCGCCGGTGATCAGCACCGTGACGTTGCTCTGCGAGAGGCGGCCGATGGCGCGGAACACGTCCTGCATGGCCGGCGCCTGGCCCAGCATCTCGGGCGCCTCATCGATGGACTCCTGCGCCACCTCCTCGCGCTGGCTCTCCTCGACGGCGCGGCGAATCAGCTCCACCGCCTTAGGCAGGTCGAAGGGCTTGGGCAGGTATTCAAAAGCACCACCCTGGAAGGCCGAGACGGCGCTGTCCAGATCGGAGAAGGCCGTCATGATGATGACGGGCAGACCCGGATGGCGCGCCTTGACCTTCTCGAGCAACTCCAGGCCGGAGCCGCCCGGCATGCGGATGTCGCTCACCAGCACCTGCGGGCCCTCGCCCTCCTCGTCCAGGGCGGCGAGCACCTCGCGCGGGTTGGTGAAGCTGCGGGTGGGCATCTGCTCGCGTTGCAGTGCCTTCTCCAACACGAAGCGTATGGACTGGTCATCGTCTGCGATCCAAATCGGCTTCATGTCGGCTACACCCTTAGGTCATGCTGCCTTTCTCAGGGCAGCGGTATCAATATTTTGAAATCCGTCCGGCCCGGCTCACTGTCGCACTCGACCAGGCCATGGTGCTGCTGCACGAACGTCTGTGCCAGCGTCAGCCCCAGGCCGGAACCGCCCTCACGTCCCGACACGAGCGGGAAAAAGATGCGGTCCTTGATCGAGTCCGGCACGCCGGGCCCGTTGTCGATGACATGCAATTCCAGTGCCAGCTTGTAGCGCTGTTTGCCGAAAGTGATCTGGCGCGCGATCCGGGTACGGAAGGTCAGGCGTGCATCACCTGCGGCAATGCGCTCGGCCAGCGCCTGGCAGGCGTTGTGCGCGATGTTGAGCACGGCCTGGATCAGCTGTTCGCGGTCACCGCGAAACTCGGGGATGGAGGTGTCGTAGTCACGCACCACGCGCAATCCCCTGGGAAACTCGGCCAGGATCAGCGAGCGCACGCGCTCGCAGACCTCGTGCATATTGACGTCACCCACCACGTGCGGGCGCCGGTGCGGCGCCAGCAGGCGGTCCACCAGGGTCTGCAGGCGATCGGCCTCGTGGATGATGACACGCGTGTACTCGGTCAGCTGGCTGTCGATCTCCATCTCCAGCAGCTGGGCCGCGCCGCGGATACCGCCCAGCGGGTTCTTGATCTCGTGCGCGAGGTTGCGGATCAGCTCCTTGTTGGCCTGGGCCTGGTCGATCAGGCGCTCCTCGCGCTCCTGGCGAGCCTGCTGCTCCAGCGGCAGCATCTCGATCAGGATGTCACCCGGCTGGTCGGTCTGCGTGAGGATCACGTGCACGGGCAGGGGATCGCGGCCGGGCCGCTTGACCCAGGCGTCATAACGCAGCGCGGCAAACTCGTTGTCGCGCAGCCCGCCAAGGGCTGAGGCCAGGACCTGGGGTTCTGTGTAGTAATCAGCGAGGGCGGAACCTTCGATGCTGCGACGGGACATGCCCAGCGCGTCCTCGAGGGCGGCGTTGGCATAAACCACCGCTCCGTCGCCATGCACGATGGCGACAAGCGTGGCGAGAAGATCGAAGGGCTGGAAGCGGCTGACGGAAATGGCGGTAGGTTTCAAGCCGCCTATTTTGACTCAGATACAGAGGCGTCAGGAAAACGATCGAGTTCGCGGCGCAGGCCGGCCAGATCGCTTTCATTGCGCTCGATGCTGGCCTTGAGACCGGCCACACGGTCCAGGTACATCTGGTGGTTGCGGAACTCGGGGCCCATCTTCTCGGGCTCGCCGTTGTTGTATTCCCTGACCAGCTCGGCCTGGCGGGCTTGGGCCTTGCGCAGTTCGGATTCGATGATCATGCGGGCATCGGCATCACGCTGGCGCTGGCGATCGCTCTCCAGGCGTGAGGCCGCCTGGTTGACGGCGGCCAGACGCACCGACTCGGTCGCACGCGGTCGTTGCACCACGGTGACGTTGCCGCCTTCGAGGAGCTTGCAGCCCTTCTGGCCGGGTTGCACGGTGTTGGTGTACTCATTGCCGCAACGGTAGATGCGGCCCTGGGCCTGGGCCAGCTCGGCCACGGCCAGGCCTGCTACGAAAAACGTAGCTGTCAATGACATCAGTAAAGGCTTCTTCATAGGGTTCTCCGCGCATCGGAACTGCAGGGGGCGGTCTGAGAGTATCGGCTATTCCTTTGATAAATCAAACCCCGAAAGTTCACGGAAAACAAAAAGGACGGCCTAAGCCGTCCTTTTTTTGCGACAGGCTGTAACGAATCACAACCTGCAGTCGCCCCTTTACAGGGAGTAGTACATGTCGTACTCGACCGGGTGCGGCGCCATGCGGAAGCGCGTGACCTCGCCCATCTTCAGCTCGATGTAGGCATCCAGCATGGAGTCGGTGAACACGCCGCCCTTGGTCAGGAAGGCACGGTCCTTGTCCAGGTAGTCCAGGGCCTGGTCCAGGCTGTGGCAGACGGTCGGCACCAGCTTGTCCTCTTCCGGGGGCAGGTGGTACAGGTCCTTGGTGGCAGCCTCGCCCGGATGGATCTTGTTTTCCACGCCGTCCAGACCGGCCATCATCAGAGCCGAGAAGCACAGGTAGGGGTTGGCAGACGGGTCCGGGAAACGCGCCTCGATGCGGCGACCCTTGGGGTTGGCCACGAAGGGGATGCGGATCGAAGCAGAGCGGTTACGCGAGCTGTAAGCCAGTTTCACCGGGGCTTCGAAACCGGGCACCAGGCGCTTGTAGCTGTTGGTGCCGGGGTTGGTGATGGCGTTCAGCGCGCGGGCGTGCTTGATGATGCCGCCGATGTAGTACAGGGCGAAATCGCTCAGGCCAGCATAGCCGTCACCGGCGAACAGGTTCTTGCCGTCTTTCCAGATGGACTGGTGCACGTGCATGCCGGAGCCGTTGTCGCCAGCGTAGGGCTTGGGCATGAAGGTGGCGGTCTTGCCGTAGGCATTAGCCACGTTCCAGACCACGTACTTCAGGACCTGGGTCCAGTCGGCGCGCTGCACCAGGGTGCTGAACTTGGTACCGATCTCGTTCTGGCCGGCGCCGGCCACTTCGTGGTGGAACACTTCGACCGGGATGCCCAGGGATTCGAGGATCAGTGACATCTCGGCGCGCATGTCCTGCGTGCTGTCGACCGGGGGCACCGGGAAATAACCGCCCTTGGTGGTGGGACGGTGGCCGCGGTTGCCGCCTTCGAGCTGCTTGCCGCTGTTCCAGGGGGCTTCGTACTCGTCGATGGCGAACATCACGTTGCCGGGTTCGTTGGACCAGCGCACGCCGTCGAAGATGAAGAATTCGGGCTCGGGACCGAAGTAGGCGGTGTCGCCAATGCCGGAAGCCTTCAGGTAGGCCTCGGCGCGCTTGGCGATGGAGCGCGGATCACGGTCGTAGGACTTGCCGTCGCTGGGCTCGACCACGTCGCACTGCAGGAACATCGTGGTCTCTTCGAAGAAGGGATCGATGTTGGCGGTGTTGGGATCGGGCATGAGCTGCATGTCCGAAGCCTCGATGCCCTTCCAGCCTGCGATGGACGAACCGTCGAAAGCGTGGCCCGAGCTGAACTTGTCTTCATCGAAGTGGGAAACCGGCACGGTCACGTGCTGTTCTTTGCCACGGGTGTCGGTGAAGCGGAAGTCAACGAATTTGACTTCGTTTTCCTTCACCATCTTCATCACGTCTGCGACGGTCTTGGCCATCTGGAACTCCTGTTGAAAGGGTTGGTTAAAAGTTACACAGGCACATGAATGCAGTTTCTATGCCAATCCGGCCTGGGCCGGCCTGCGTCGAATTTGGTATTTTGCCTTGAGTTTGGGCGCCATCTGACCGTGAGTCATGCACCGGCAGAGAAACTTTCGACGCTATCGCATTAACTTGGTGCAATAAATACGCACCATATACGTGCATCACTGATTTCGCACCAATTCAGGGCCTATTTTGGCGCCAGCCTGGCGCAGGCCCTCCAGCAGTTCGGTATAGGCCGCTGGGGTCGCTTGCGGATTGCCCTTGACCCCCAGCTCGATGTGCCGGCCATGCTGGGGATGGTCGACACTGGGCAGGCTGAAGACCTTGATGCCGGCATGCCGCGCCTCGATGGCTTCCATCAGCGGCGTGAGCGTGGCCTCCATCGCCCCATAGACGATGACAGACTGCTCGCACCAGGCGTCGCGACGGAACAGATGGGCGTAAAACGTGTCCAGCACCCATTCGACCATGGGCCAGGCCATCACCGGGAAACCCGGCACGAAATGGACGGCGCCCTGCCCTGCCGGTGAGGCACAGCTGAAACCCGGGATCTTGTTGTAGGGATTCGGAATGATCTGCGCGCCGACAGGGAAGACCCCCATGTTGAGGCGGTGCACGTTGTCCGGTCGATCCGGCTCATAAGTCAGGCCCTGCTCGCGCGCCACGTCCTGCATGCGCTCGCGAATCAGCAGCTCGGCCTGCGGGTGCAGGGCGAGCTCCACCCCCAGGGCACGTGCCGCACACAAACGCGTGTGGTCGTCGGGGGTGGCGCCGATGCCGCCGCAGGAGAACACGATGTCACCGCAGGCGAAGGCACGCGCCAGGGTGGCCGTGATGCGGTCCGGATCGTCGCCCACGTAATCGGCATAGGCGAGCTGCAGGCCGCGCGCGCCCAGCAGCTCGATCACCTTGGGCAGGTGCTTGTCGGCACGCTTGCCGGAGAGGATTTCGTCACCGATGATGATGAGGCCGAAAGACATGGAAGCATCAGGCGTGAGGTTCGGACGAGGTGCTGCTGTCGTCCTGCAGGATGGGCACCGCGCTGGGCACCGTCAGCGCTTCACCCCGCAGGAGGGTCAGCGCTGCCAGCCCGTAGTGGGTGAACCAGAGCGCGGCAAAGATGAAAACAAAGGTGTAGATCCAGATCGCCAGTGGCACCAGCAGCGGTGCGAGCACCACCGCCATCGCCCCAATCGCCCAGATCAGGCCGGGCGCCGCCCCCATGTAGCCGCTGAGCACGCCGATGCCCAGCAGCCAGTAACGATGGCGGCGCATCAGCTCTTCGCGCTCCTCCAGGGTGGCATGCAGGGCCAGCGCGTCATAGACCATGACACGCGCCGTCAGCCAGCCCCAGACCAGCGGCGGCACCACGATCACCAGCGGAGGGATCAACCACAGCGGCAGGGTCAGGACCAGCGCCAGCAGGGCCAGCAGGGCCGAGCCCAAGCCAAGCAGCAGGCTGCCCACAAAGGTCCCGCCACGTCGCTGGGCCAGCTTGGGGAAACGGCGCTCGGTCACCAGCCTGACAATGGCCGGCATGGCCAGCCAGGCCACCGTGAGCAGTGACAGCACGATCACCAGCGGCAAGACCAGCATGATCAGCAGCAGCGGTGCCAGCACGTTGCGCAGGTGGGCCATGCCCACGCTGTCGAGCCAGCGAAACAGGCTGTCCATCAGGGCCCAGTCGGTCAGCCAGACCTGCAGGCCCAGCACGGCCGGCTCCCAGAACAGCCAGAACAGGCCCACGCTGATGGCCGCCAGCAGCAGCAGCGGCAAGAACGACAGCGCAATCACGCGCGGCTGCAGGCAATAGGCCAGGGCACGCCAGAAGGAGTCCAGAAAAAGGCTCATGCGGCTAGCATACCTTGGCCTCGTGGCATGCCTGCTTCAGGCCCGTCCGGCCAGGCGCTTCAGGCCCAGCCATTGCTGCGCCCAGAAACCGCGCCCGTAGTCGCGGCCCTGCTCCACCTGGTCGCGGATGCCGGTCGGGTCGTAACGCAGTTCGAAGTTGGCGGTGCCGAACAGCATGTCCCACCAGGGCAGCAGCACGCCGAAGTTGCATCCGCCGAGTTTGACGCCCCCCACGCTCGGCACTGACGTGTCCTCGCTGGACGTGCCGCTGCGGGACGCAACGGCTCTTCCGTCCGTCCCGGCCTGCGCAGGCAGGCCGGGAGCCGCGGCCGTCAGCCCCTCGGGGGCCCTCGCGCCTTGGGGCGGCCCGGCGACGCTCAAGGTGTCTTTGTCCGGCTTGGCTTGCAACTCATGGCCGATCCCGATGCTGTGGTGCCGGCGGTGGAAACGCGGGCTGATCCACAGCCGCTCACCCCAGCGACCGAACCAGAGCCGCACATTGGCGTGCTGCAGGCTCTCGCTGAGCTGGGTGATGGCCACGATGGCCACGAACTGCCCGGGCGCCACGCCGATGAACTGCGCCAGCGTGACGAGCAGAACGTCACGGAGCAGGTCGTCGAGCAGGTGGTTGCGGTTGTCGCTCCACAGCGTCATCTGCCGCTGGGAGTGGTGCAGCGCATGCAGGCGCCACCACCACTCGAAGTGGTGCTGCCCGCGGTGCAGCCAGTAGTCGAAGAAGTCCATCACCAGCAGGTACATCAGCAGGCTGAGCAGGGGCTGGTCGGTCACGCCAGGCCACAGGTCGTCCAGGTGCAGGGTCGGCAAGCCGGCCACGCGCAGCACGCCGATCAGCTCGTCGAGCCAGGGCGTCAGGGTGAAAAAAAGCACCAGGCGAAACAGGCCGAGGCGATGGATCAGGGTGTAGAGCACATCCACGCGGATGGCGGCACGGTCCGTCACGGGCTCCACCGGACGCCAGCGCTGCAGCAGGGACAGGACCAGCAGCATCACCACCAGTTGCAGCAGGCCGACGAGCAGCCAGCCGGTGCCGCTGTAGGCATCCTCGAGCCGGTTGCCCAGGCCCACGGCGAACACCAGCGGCTGCACCAGCCCCTCGAACAGCCACTGCTGCAGATCGTTGAAAGTGTTGATCAGCGCGTCCATGCCCAATTATTTCCCGGCTGGCAAACGCTGCGCGATCCAGGTCCGGTAGTCCGGGTGCTCGCGCAGGGTATGGAAGCAGAAACCTCGCGCCTTGAGCCCCTCGATCAGCGGCTCCAGCACCGCCGGCGCCCAGGGATCGCGGCGCGACCAGATACCCAGGTGCGCCATCAGCACGTCACCGGACCGGATGTCACGCAAGGCCTTGTTCAGCAGCGCCTCGTTGGGGTACTTTTCGCTGGGCAATTCATCGCCCAGGAAACCGGCCGGCGCCCAGCCCACGTGCAGGTAACCGCACTGGCGCGCCGCCGCCAGCAGGGCCGGCGAGGTCTTGCCACCGGGCGCGCGGAACAGCGGCAGCGGGGCGCGGCCCGTGTGCTGCTGCAGTCGGGTCGAGGCTGCGTCGATGGCGGCGCAATACTGCGCCGCCGTCCAGACCTGGTCGCGCCCGGCCTGCTGACCAGCCGAGGCACGCACGCGGAAAAGCACACGGCCATCGGCCTGCGGCAGATCCGCCCGCCAGTAGCTGTGGTCCAGCGTGTGCGAGGCAAACGCGTGTCCCTCGTCCGCGCGCGCGCGCCACCAGGCGGCCCAATGCCGGCCCAGGCTTCCATCGCCCACCTGCGTGCGTTCATCGGCGGCAAAAAAAGTGGCGCGCACCTGCTGCCGCTGCAAGACCTCGGCGATCAGATCGGCCACGCCCATGTGGCCGGTGTCGAAGGTCAGGTAGACCGGCTTGCTGCAACCTTCGACAGCCGCAGGGCTGGCGGCCGCCGGCAGCGCCTGGACCAGCAGCGCCAGGGCCAGCCCCAGCATGCGCAAACGGCTACTGGCGCGGCGCATGGTCCAAAGTCCAGACCCCGTGGGGCGATTTGCCAACCCGGATCTGGCGCACCACCTGGCGCGTGCTGGTGTCGATCACGCTGAGCTTGCCGGCCCAGCGCGACGACAGCAGGATGTAACGCCCGTCGGCAGTGAGGTCCATGCAATCCGGGCCGCCGGGGCCGGGGTACTGGTCCACCACGGCCATGCTCTTGTAGTCGATCTTGCTGATGGTGTTGGCCACCCGGTTGCTGACCAGCACATGGCGGCGGTCGCCAACGGCACGGAAGGCGTGCGCGCCCTTGCCGGTCGGGATGAATTGCACGGCGGCTGGCACCGGCATGGCCAGGTCAAAGACCTCGACGCCCTCGCCGCCGGTCAGGCCCACCAGCAGGAAGCGGTCGTCGGGGGTGCCGAACACGTCGGCCGGCATGGGGCCGGTCTTGATGCGCCACAAGGGCTGCTGGCGCTGCAGGTCGATGGCCAGCAGTTCGTCGCTGTCCTGCATGGTCACATAGGCCACGGTGCTCTTGCTGTCGATCCAGATGTGGCTGGGTGTCTTGCCGGTGGGAATGCGCCTGGCCAGCGCCAGGTCACGGCCATCCCAGCGGTAGATGTCGACGTGGTTGAGCCGGTTGGCGGCCGTCACGAACCACTGCATGTCGGGCGAGAAACGCAGGTGGTAGGGATCGAGGATGCCGCGCACCGTGCGCTGCACCTGGGCCGTGCGCGGGTCGACGAAGGTCAGCGTATCGCTGAAGGCATTGGCAATGATCAGCGACTTCTCGTCCGGGGTCAGGTAGAGATGGTGCGGCTCCTTGCCCGTGGCAAAGCGCTTGATCTCCTTCCAGCTGACCGGGTCGATCACGCTGACGTCGGCATCCTTGGAGTTGAGCACGAAGATCGGTGCCGGTGCGGCCTGCGCCTGCGCCAGGGAAGGTCCGGCCACCAGGGTCAGCAGCAGAACGAAAGCGCAGGAAAAAAGCTTCGGCATGGAACACTCACGGCTAAGGAGTTCCAAGTGTAGCGGTCGCCACCGGGGCGCCGCCTCAACGGGCTTGAGGCGGGTCAAGCGTTGGGCGCAGCGGCAGCACCGGCCAGGGAGCCGTCCTGGACCAGGGTCAGGTCCTGGGGCGTGAGCCAGCGCCACTGCCCCGGCGCCAGGTCAGCCGGCAGGACCAGGCCACCGATGCGGGAGCGGTGCAGGGCTTCGACCCGGTTGCCGACAGCAGCCACCATGCGCTTGACCTGGTGGTACTTGCCGGCCGTGAGGGTCAGCCGCAGGTGCAAGGGATCGCTGAGTGCACAAGCGGCCGCGCTGACGGGCCGGGGATCGTCATCCAGCACCACGCCTGCCAGCAGTTGCTGCAGTTCGCGCTCGCCGGCCGGGTGCTTGAGCGTGACCTCGTAGACCTTGGGCACCACATGGCGCGGCGAGGCCAGGCGGTGGATCAGCTGGCCATCGTCGGTCAGCAGGAGCAGGCCCGTGGTGTCCTGGTCGAGCCGGCCGACGGCCTGAACGCCCTGCACTGCGCCCTTGTTGGGGCGCTGGCGCAGCGGCGCCGGCAGCAGGGTGTAGACACTGGGCCAGGCCGAGGGTTTTTGCGAGCACTCGATGCCGGCCGGCTTGTGCAGCATGATGCAGGCGCGCCGGTGGCAGACCCACTCCATTCCCTGCACGCGCAGGCGCAGGCCTTCGTCATCGTAGTCGGCCGCGGCATCCGTGCAAAGCTCGGCCGCCCCGGCGCCGCTGGCCGGGTAGACGGCCACATGGCCCTGCTGGATCAGGCCGGCGCACACCCGGCGCGTGCCAAAACCCTGGGCGTAAAGAATGTCCTGCAACTGCATGAAAAAAGTCTCTAGGGCACGGCTGGCAAGGCCGGAATGTTCAAAAACTGTAGCGAATCAGCACGCTGAATCTGTAACCAGGGCCGGATTCCGTGCAAAAGTACAGCCCAAAGCCCCGCCAACTTACTCCAACTTCGCTTATCTGGTTCAGGATAAGGGCCTTAGACATTACACTTTTCACAAACAACGATACCGCTGCTTATGAACGGGTACACAGGGTGGATGATAGTCGCAGGGCTGATGGCCGTGAGTGGCGCACTGGGTGCCTATGGCTACGCTGTGCGCCTGAAAAAACAGGAGATGGCCAAGCGGCGCATCCCGCGCAAATGGCCACTGGCTGTTCGAACGATGGTGAACAGCCGGGAGCGGCTTGTCTGGCGCTGGATGCTGCGTGCCTTCCAGGACCAGCACGTGATGATCAAGCTGCCCGTGACGCGCTTCACCATGCCGCAGATCCGGGAAGAGGGCCAGCACTGGTTCCAGATCCTCGGCGGCGTCTATTGCACCTTCACCGTCTGCAACACCGAGGGCGCGGTCGTCGGCTGCGTCGATGTACCGGGTCCGCAGGGCCTGTCGCTGAGCAACCAGACTCTCAAGCACACTCTGCTCTCGCAGTGCAATGTGCGTTACTGGGTGGTTGACCCCGAGCACCTGCCCAGTGTCAGCACGATCCGCGCCGCCTTCCTGGGCGAACAGGCCGTGATGAAAGAAGAACTGGAGCGCGTGCGTACCGAGACCGAATTCAACCAGACGCGTGCCAACCTCAAGGCGGCGCTGATCCGGCAGCGCAACAACCAGCCGAGCGCCAGCGACTTCGCACGACTGGAAGCCCTGATGTCGTCCGACCCGCACAGCCACGACGCCTACGAAAGCCAGCTCTCCACCACCTGGAAACACGACTCCTTCGTCGCCCCGCTGGACAGCCGGTCGGGCGAACTCACCGAAGGCCGCTGAGCAGCGGTGCTCGCAGTCCCGGGCAAGAAAAAACCCGGGCCGTAGAAACGCCCGGGTTTTTCGGATTAACGATCTCAAGGAAGATGGCTTGAACTGGCTGGGGTCAGTCCGCTGACAAATTGTTTGCTTTGATGAGTTTCTTGTAAAACGCGATACGGTTGGAAATTTCCAGGCGGTATTCCGATGGACTCACGGCCTCCGGAACGATGGAGCCGCGCTGCTTCCAAGCAGCCACCGTTGCGGGGTCTTGCAACACAGTGCGCATCGCGGCGTAGAGCTGCTCCACGATCTCGTCCGGTGTGCCGGCTGGTGCTGCAAGCCCGGTCCACGAGGTCAGGTTGAGATCGGGTTGTTTGAGTTCTCCAAACGTGGGGACCTGGGGCAACAGTTCAGATCGACCCGGTGAGGCCACCGCAATCGCGCGCAACCTGCCTTGGTTGACGTAGCCCACATTGCTGGCCTGCACGTTGGTGAACATGGCGTGGACTTGCCCCGACATCAGGTCTGTCAAGGCGGTACCTGCAACCCGGTAAGGAATGTGTGTCACAAAAATACCGTATTGAGATTTGAGCAACTCCATGTTCAGATGCAACATGGACCCATTGCCGGAGGATGCGTAATTCAGCTTGCCCGGATTCTTCTTGGCGTACGCCACAAACTCCGCCATATTGTTAGCGGGCAACGAAGGGTTGATCAGCAAGACGTTGGGCAAGCGCTCAATCAAGGTGATGGGGGCAAAGTCTTTGATCGCGTCATAGGGCAGGTTGGGCGAGAAAGCAGGGTTGGCAACATGGGATGACTGGGAGGTGACAACCAGCGTATAGCCATCCGGTTTGGCCTTGGCGACAAAGGTGCTGCCGATAGCGCCACCCGCGCCACCCTTGTTGTCAATGATCACCGTTTGGTTCAATACTTTGCTCAAGCGTGTGCCAATGGCGCGCCCTGCTGTATCCACAGCGCCACCAGCCGGGAATGGCACGACGATGGTGATCGCTCTGCTGGGATATTTAGCGTCTTGTGCCAGGGCAGGACAGGCGATTGCGCCGGCAACCGCCGCGCCAGTGCTAACGAATTGACGGCGATTAAAGGTTGGGGGGGATGCGTGGGTCATGCCTGGCTCCTGGAGTAAGGTAAAAATTAAAGCTGCTGCTGAATGTGGCTGGCAATGTCGGCGAGCAGGCCGGTGATGTCGGCCTGGACCTTGCCAAACTGTGGCAATGGCTCACGCGTCTGCTCATTGAGATACAACGCGCGGTTGAGTTCGATCTGCAGGCTTTGATGCTGCTTTTGGGGGTCGCCATGCGCTCTCAGCAAATCCATACCCACGTACGGGTCGTTGATGGAAACGGTATAGCCCCGCTGCCTGAATGCCTGCGCCATAAATGCAGTGAAATCTGCACTGCACGCGAGCCCATTCAAATCCCCAATCACCACGTCAGCCAGGACTTTGCCTTTGGGCAGCCCCAAGCGTTCGTAGGCATTGCTGGGCATCGAATGCAGGTTCAAGTGCCATCGCTTGCCATGCTTCTGGCTGGCCATTTCCAGCGCGTCAGCCAGCTCACGACGATACGGCCGCCAGCAGGTCTGGATGCGGTGCTGAACCTCTGCGATGCTGAGCTTGCGGTTATAAATTGCTTGCAAAGTCGTGGTCTTGCTGAAGACCAGGCCATTACCCAGCTCAAGGCAGCGTTTGCTGGGTTCGGCGCGGCCTGGCCAAGTGCCCTCCACCATGCTGACATCAATATCAAATTCTGTGCGATTGGCGTCGGTGTAGCTGCGCGGGAAGGAGGCGTGGATCAGCGTGCCCCCTACGCTGGGAACGCCTGCCCAGAGCTTTTCGACATGCGTATCTTCACAGCGGCGCAAATCAGCAAAATCAACGGCGTAATCGAAGTCGTCTGGGTACTGCGTGCCACTGTGAGGCGAGTCACAGACCAAGGGGATGGCGTTGGCGACTGGGTATTCTGTTTTGACCATGCCGCACTTTATTTCCGGACTTGACGCCCTTCAAACGACATCTTGATCAGAGCCTATTACCTTTTGTAATAGGGTGTGGTCCAATGCAGCCATGAAGTTCAAGTCGCCATCCCTGCCCGAACTGCACGCCTTTTTGGCAGTCTGCCATCACGGCAGTTTTAGCCGCTCGGCACAGGCCCTGTTTGTGACGCAAGCGGCGGTGAGTCGCGCGGTGCAGCGTCTGGAGGCGCGACTGGATTGCCATTTGTTCACGCGCACCGCTGAGGGCGTCATACCGACCGAGAAAGGTCTGGCATTTCAAGCCTTGGTCGAGGCGCACGTGGCGGGCTTGGAAAATGCGACCACGCTCTTCAACAGAACAAACAACATCAGCAAGACGAGAGACAAACTGCGCCTGAGCGTCGTCCCTACACTGGGTACCCGCTGGCTCATGCCGCGCTTGCCGCAGTTTCAAACTGCTCATCCCGAGATCTCGGTCGAGTTGAGGCAGTTTCACCATGATGAAAACTTCACCCGCGACGACGTGGATGTGTGGATAGATGTCAAACGCGCCAAACCCTGGCCGCGCGGCTACAAGCGCATCTACTTGCTGGGAAAAGAGATTGCCCCCATTTGTGCGCCAGCCATCGCCGGGCGGCTTGTGAGCGTGACCGATCTACTGAATGAAACGCTGCTGCACCACACCAACTTTCCGGAAAACTGGGCCTTGTGGCTGCACGGTGCAGGCTTGCCCAAAGCCCAACCCGAACTCGGTCCGGGTTTTGACCTCGGCAGCAATCTCATCGTTGCTGCGACGATCGGGATGGGGGTGGCGGTGATACATCCGTTCATGGTGGCGCGGGAACTGGCCAGCGGTGAACTGGTCATGCCCTTTCAATCAACAGTTTCCACAGGACGGGGATACCACGTTTGCTATCGCAACGCACAGGACAAGAACCCGGTCGTCGAGGTGTTTGTTGAATGGCTGAAAGAGCAAGCAAAAAACACTTTGAAGTAATCTGTTTTTGGCGTCCTCAAATTGAGTGCTGCCAAAGAAAAAGGCCACCAACAGTATTCCGTTGGTGGCCTTTGTAGGAGTGGATGGTGGGCTGGGGTCTTTTGAACCATCTGTTGCAACCCGCATGAATTCTAGCTTCTCTGGATTCAAAGAAAATTTTATTCCCCCGCTTGTTCCCCCGTCTCGGTGCTGCAGCCACTTTCGCCTGTTGGACACGCCTCCGAAAGGAGCCTAACCTGGTCGGCTGAATGCGAGCATCGCCCCGCTGCAGACCTTTAACGCCGCTGGCGTTACAGATCTGCAGCAGCGAGGCCTTTCTTATGCCCGGGCCACCAATACCTCGCCAATCCGCGTCGTATACCTGGGCGTCCTGCGCTCCTGCTTCATCGCCCAGCCCCGCGGCAGCTCACTCGTACCGCTGCTGCCCATGACGACCGTGCCACGCCCATACCGGTGATTCAAGTCGTCCAGGGCGCTCATCAGCCTGGTGCGGTCTGGACCTTCATCCGACTCCAGGTCCAGCTCAGCCTGCTCGCAGGTCTCCCCGCTCAGCTCCATCAACATCACCCCGGCCTTGGCGTACTTGTAGCCTGGCTTGTAGATTCGCTTCAGGCCCATCAGCGCCGCCTGCACGATGGCCGCCGTGTCCGCGCTGGGCCGCCGCAGAGGCACCGTCACAGAGCGTGAGTATTGCTTGTCGTCCCTGAAGGGGCTGGTGCGGATAAAGCACAGCACCATACCTGTCTGGCCTCCCTGGCGGCGCAGCTTTTCCGCCGCCCGGCTCGCAAAGGTGCTCACGGCTTCCTCCAGCTCGACCAGTTGCAGGACCGGGTGGCCGAAGGACCGGGTACAGGCGATCTGCTGCTTGGCGGGTGGCTCTTCCTCAAAGCCGATACACGCCGTTCCCTGCAGCTCTCTCACAGTGCGCTCCAGCATCACAGACCAGCCCCGCCGAACGGTGGCAGGGTCGAGCCGGCGCAGGTCTTGCACGGTCTGGATGCCGGCCTCCCTGAGCTGCTTGCCGATGCGGGGGCCGACGCCCCAGACCTCACCCACGTCGGTGGCCGTCAGCAGGGCATCCAGTTCATCGGGCTTCATGGTGCCCAGGTGGCAGATTTGAGCCAGGTGGGCTGGGTAGCTGCCTGGCTTGCGTTCTGCGGTCTTGGCGATGTGGTTCGCCAGCTTGGCGAGGGTCTTGGTTGAACCCACCCCGATGCACGTGGGTATGCCTATCCACTCCAGGATGCGCTGGCGCATGCGCCGGCAGCGGTCCACCATGTCACCCCGGATGCCAGAGAGGTCTGTGAAGGACTCGTCGATGGAGTAGACCTCCTGGCGGTGACCCAGGCCAGCGATCAGGCTCATCATGCGGTTGCTGATGTCGCCGTAGAGGGCGAAGTTGGCAGAGAGCGCCACCAGGCCGGCCTCATGCTCCAGATGCTTGATCTGGAACCACGGCGCACCCATCTTGATACCCAGGGCCTTGGCTTCGTTGCTGCGGGCGATGGCGCAGCCGTCATTGTTGGATAGCACGACGACCGGGATGCCTTCCAGGCTGGCGCGAAACACGCGCTCGCAGGAGACATAGAAGTTGTTGCCGTCGACCAGGGCGTACATCAGGCACTACCTCCGGTGGGCGCTGATCGAGTAGGTCACGACACCCCAGATTTGCAAGGTCTGCCCTTCCTTGGGCACGATGTCCGGGAACGTGGGGTTGGCCGCCTTGAGCTTGATGACGCCGGCGCGCTGGTACAGGTACTTGATCGTGTAGTCACCATCAATCTGCGCGAGCACGATGTCCTGGTTGCGCGGCTTGAAGGCCCGGTCCACGATCAGCAGATCACCGTCAAAGATGCCGGCCTCCTCCATGGAGTTGCCGCGTGCGCCGATGATGAAAGTGGCCTGGGGATGCGTCACCAGTTCCTCGATCAGGTCGATCGAGTGCTCCTGCAGGTCCTCTGCCGGGGACGGGAACCCCGCCCGGGCGCTGCCGAGGTGGAGGATGGGCAGACGAAGGGGGGATGCCCTCAGGGCGACAAGCTGACCTGGCTCTAGAATACTGTTCATATATACAGTATAGGCTAGCCCTCGGCCCCGCGCCAGCATCCCGTGAATATGGGAGATCGCTGTACAGAATGCTGGCATGTGCAGCCATTACCAGACCCCATCCAAACCGGATATCTCCCGAGCAGCCTTTGGCGTCGAACCGCCTGCCGATCTGGGCAAGAACGATGTCTGGTCAGGCTATGAGGCTGAGCGGCTTAATGGGGCTCCACCTCTAACATCTCAGGCCGACTGCAAGCTGATCCGCTCGGCAGCTATGCAGCGGTTACTGCCTTTCAAGCCGACGTGACGAAAGCCCGCTTTGTGATCTGGCTGCGGTCATTCACAGGAATCAGCGAGGACAAGCCGAACCCAGTAACGCGCGCTACTCAGTCGCTTCCGTCCTCGCGAGTGGGAATAGTCCATACCGACCGTGGTGCGGATTCTTGCTGAACATCAATGACTGATCTCGATTTCTGATCGCCTCGGGAGGATCTGTGTTCTCGATGACGATGACCTGCGTGCCGCCCGGCATCGCCTGAATGAAGTCGTAGAACTTCTCCTGAAGATCAGTGCCTTGTAGGTCGTCCTCGTCGCCATCAGGCTCTCGATAGGCCAAAAGCGGAGAATCGAGGACGACAAACCCTGTATGCGGGGTATGGCGGGCACGGCAAAACGCGAGCAGACCAAGCGTGAAGGCTGCATAAGTGATCGCACGCAGCCCCTTACCGAAGGCGCTGCGAGACTTTCCCGAGATCACAAGGTCTCGTGCTTTCGGGTCGAAGAAGACGCGACCCCCCTCAGGAAAATGCCATGACTTAAGCATGGCCTCGATCGTCTGCGCGAACTCGTCTGTGACCGTCGTTGGGATGTCGGCGCTAGCAAGCGATCCGGCCTTCTCTGCTTCGACACCCTTCTGCAGCTCTTCACGGCGGCGCTCCATATCCTGAACGGTGGCATAAAGCGCCAGCGCTTCTCGGACTTCGCCGCGCTTGTCCGCGAGTTCAGCATAGGTCGCCCTCAGTTTGGAGAGCCTGGGCGAGATCAGGCCGTCAACAGAATCCGAGATTGCCTCCAACTCCTTAACGACGCTCGGCATCCTCCGGTCGAAGCTCGCCCCCTCACGCTCAAGCTCGCGGACAGTCGCAGCAAGTTCGCCTCGCAGGACGCTGATCTTCGCAATCTCCTTGCGCGCGGCCTCTACGACCGCATCAGTATTGCCGCCACACTCTGCGTCGGGGCGGTGATGATCTGGAGCCGCTCCGCAGAGTGGGCAGAGTCCTGAACCGAGAACACCGAAGAGGGTTCCCCCCTCCTCGATGGCACTGAGCCGCTCGATATCGGAGACGTAGTGGCGATCTAGAAGTATGAACCGCTCCAGCAGCGCTCCGACTTCAGCGCGGCGGTCGCGGCTTTCCTCGAGCCTCTTGCGCAGTTCGCGTCGTCGTCCGGCCGCCTGCTGAAATTCCACCTCGGTGGTGTTGACCTGCGCAGCATGCTGTGCGAGCGAGGCATCGATCTTTTCGAGCTGTTCCTGCAATTCCTTGGGACTCCCGGTCAACTGTTTTAGTCTGTCCCGATGGTCGTCAAGAAGTTGATCGAGGAGCTGCAACTGAGCGTCACGCGACAACTCTTCAGGTTCGCGTTTGGTGCTCGAAACGAGTGCGGAGTCATCGATACCCGTCAGGAGCAGCTTGAAGGTCGCGAGGTTGGGCGTATTGGCGACGTAGTTGCCGTCGAACAGCGGCGATGCCTGCTGCGTAATCTCGGTTTCGTTAACGATCGCCAGCCGGGCGATGTTACGGAAGCTCAGGCTCTGCAACTCTCCGCGCGCGTTCTTACGCAGCCGCTTCCGTGCTAGGTCGCACAGGCCGAGCAGGAAAGCGGAGAGATTCGCATCGTTCCTGTCGCTGTGCCTCTCATCAAGAATCTTTGACTCAACATCGTCGGCGGGAGGCGTCTCATGGAGACCTTGATATAGGCGAAATCCGCCTCCGTCGACGCTGCGTAGGATCGTGAAGCTCTCACCCGCAAGCGTTTCGAGACCGAGCAGAACACGGTCATAACCAACACGTTCGGGAATATCGCGCAGGGCCTGCCCGCCACCGAGCATGAAGTCGATGGCCTCGACAATGAAAGACTTCCCGGCATTGGATGCCCCATAGACGACATTCAGGCCCGGTCCGAAGTTCACCTTTGCGGGCGGCTTCTGTGGGCCGAAGAACCCGAGTAAGCGCAGGTGGAAGCCGGTGGGTGCTGCCGTCATGCGCTGCCTCCCATACTGCGCTCGACATGCTGAAACTCTTCGACCCAGTCATCGAAAACGCGACGCATTACACCCTTGAACTCCGTGTCGGAGTAGCCGCCAAGCGCCTCGACGAGCCAGGCGGCACGCTTCTTAAGGGCGCGGAGGTAAGTTGAAGTCAAGGATGCCAGAAAGGTCTCCGCATTCTCGCCAGCGCTGTACTTGAAGCCCTCGGGCGTGATGTCGCGCTGAATCAAATCACGCGTCATCATTAGGAGCAATGCCTGTTCGACAAGCTTGCGCCGCACGAGAAGTTCCGCCGAGTGCGTGGGCGTCGGCGGATGGAGGCTATCGGGTCCCCCGACATCAGCCGTGTGTACAAGCAGGAAGTCGAAGGCGACAAGTCGCTGAAGATCGTAGGATTGCGGGTAGCTCGCACCCAGAATCGAAACAGCGCGGATTCCGGCCTCAAGGGGGCCGTTGAAAGTCAAGGGCCGCAGATCCTTGCTCATGAGCGCGTCCATTGCAGCCGCTCCTCGTTAACCAGCTGGTGACAGATGCCGTCACGATCCTTCGGCTTGGTGCAGGAAATCAGCGCGTTCGCCGTGATCTGCACTTCGCGCGCGGCCTTCGTGACGGAACACGCCTTCTCGAATCCGTCGGAATGGGGGCCATCGTGGGTATCGATGACTCCGTCGAAGATGTCCTGTTGGAGTGCTTCAAATGTTCCGGTTGGCACGCTATCGCGCGCAAACACGCGCAGCGACTCGGCATGATAGAAAGCCTCCCGCTGCCGATGAAAGTGATCCCTCAGCTTCCCCGTTGGCACCGCAGACGGATCGGGAACAGGCGCCCCCGTGTGCTCGGTGTATGCGCCTAGCAACTGCGTTACATAGCGGCTCTCCGCAGGTTCAACCAGAGCAGGTGGTGTGGCGGCGGCGGGACGGGCAGGAAGCCCTCCTCCGAATCGAGCCGAATGGACGGGAGTCGAACGGTGATCGTCAACTAGCTCGAGCGCTGTCTTAGCCTCAAAACGCGAGAAGTTGAATGCGTCCAGATAGGCACGCAGCTCGGCATCAAGGGGAATATCTTGGGTGCTCGTGATAGAGGCCCTCACGTTCTTGTCCCAGTTGGCAATCAACTCGTCGCGCAGTTTCGTGGAGTTACCTAGCAGGCGGCTGAGTTTGGTGCCGGCACCCCACGGAGAGACGAGGTAATAGCGGCGGGGCGCCGTGTACTCGCCCTTGAATGAATACCAGACGATCTTGCCAAACTCGGCCCACACGTCAATCGGTGTCAGGGGGTGGTCGTAATGCTTGCACTGGTAGTTATCCCACACGCCATTGAGGCGTCGGTCGTCTTGGAAGCCGACGACATCGATGCCCATGTCGCCTGCGCCGGAGAAACGCTGCACCTGCTTGTATGACTTCTTGAGGCAGTAGTGAACCCACTCGTGTACGAAGTCTTCCCATTGGTCCGATGAGTAAGTTAGCAGCCGCTGCTGGGGTGGGATGGACGGCCCATGCACCACCTGCGCAAGGGTCACGTCACCGCCGCGAGAGTCGTTCGGCTCGTCGATGTCCTTCCAACCTGCCGTCATCACGTACCTCGCAACGGTACGTCGTAAAACTGACCGGCCGGCTCGTTTGGTGAAACACCAAACGCCTCCAATTTTTGTGTGAGCAATGTGCTCGAATCCGGGGCTTCAGCGGCCATCTCCTCCCTCCATTCTTGGTTCACCCGACGTCGACGTCGCAACAACGACCGGTAGCGCAGTAGCCCTTATGAATTGCGTCAGTGGTAACCCGCCGGGCCTACTCGGAACTCTTTTTCTAATATTTATCTGTTGATGATAACCCGGCTCAGCTTCTTGCAGCAAAACGAGAGCCTTGATTGAGATCGCTCTTCCGCGTCAGGTCTCAGGCAGCAAGCGCTGTCGACGATCCCAGTTTTCAGATAACGCATGTCGGAATAAATGCTAGCGGCATATCCCTCTAGCTTCGTCAATAGCCGGCCCGGGGGGGGTATCACAAACACCTAGACGAGGTCGATGGAGTTCTCCTGCAAATCCACGGCCAGGGACGGGAAGCCGACGTAGGCGCTGCCTGCCAGGAGGACGAGCTGACGCAGGGCGGGGGGCGTCAGAGGGACCGGCTTATCCTACTCATGGATACTTTTCATGTGCACAGCACAGGCCAGCCCCCCCCGGCTCTCCCCTGGGCATACCAAGACTACGGAATCTCGCTTTGCAGAACACTGCAAGTAAATTCAGGAGATCGGTGAGCCCTATTCATCTCCTCCCTTACTTGAAGAATTTAAAAGCTTGACGCCCCACCAAGCCATTAGCGCGGGGATTGCAAATGCTCCGACATACGTCCCGATTGACGCGTCGACAGTCTTCTGAATCACGGAAAGCGCCAACACCATCGCGCCACCGCTCAGGACTAAAAGTATGTAGCCAGCAATTTTCATGTGAACCCTTTAGAGTAGATTGTTAATAGAGCGGAAATACCTCACGGGCAGTGGGTCCGCCTAACATCGATCGACAACAGTCGGTCACCAGCCAGACCATGGAGGCTGTAGCGAATAATGGCGCCGGCCTCTAGCAACGAGCGGGCTCTGGTGCTGCCGCAAAGCGACCGTACGGCGTCCGCACGACCATTCGAGTCGATATACGCGAGCATCTCAGGGCTCACTGGGTACAGCGCCGTGTAGTTCATCACGAGCACACCACCTGGTCTGGTGACAACCTTCTCCTGCCGAAGCGCGTCCCCCTGCATGCGCGGCAGGGCTTTGTTGATCTCGGCAACATAGGGCTCCAGGTATCTTGAAACCCGATCCGGCGTCATGGGCGAACCTTGAGCAAATACTTGAACGGCGCATGTCGCGCCGAAAGCAGCGGTAACGAGCCTTCTTGTCAGCTCACACTTAATTTCAGATATCAACATCATATTTTTCTCCAACTTGACTTACTTACTTGTGATTGCTTTTTGCGCGCTCGGATAACGTCGCATGCAGGTAGCACTGCCACAACAGATCTATGTGTGATCCCCGGTAGCTCTTGCCGGGCGGTGGGGTCTCCTGCGGGGCGAATCCCTCCGTTAGTAGCCAGTCATGAAACTGCTGCCGAAGCGACGGCTCGTCGTCAAGTGTGGTCGTGGTCATTGGTTCCTCTCCTTGTAAAGCTCGGTGCGGATGCCGTCGGCCGCATTGGCCTCGCCCATCGTAGTGCGGTGCAGCTGGAGCACGGGATCGTCCAGGAAGTGGTCGCTTTCGCCGGACTGGTAGCCGCCGGCCAGGTTCCACACCAGCGGTGCGCGCACCTTGCGCATGACCTCGCGGTCACGCTGGCGCATCTCGTCCGTTGTGAGCAAGCCACCCAGGGGGTCGTCGACATGCATGTCGGCCCCGGCCTGGTAGATCACTACGTCGCAGCCCCTTTCGTTGAGGTCGTCGATAGCCTCGCCCAGCCAGTGAAAGAACTCAATGGCCTGGCCTTCAGGGCAGAAATACTGGCCTGCCGTGTGATGCACCACCTGTTTGGCCAGCTGCTTATTGCGACCCAGAATGTCGGCGGTGCCGTTACCGTAGTGGAAGTCGCAGTCCAGGATGCCGACGGTGGCGCCGGGGTACGCCTGGATGAACTTGGCTGCTGCCACGGCCAGGCCGTTGAAGGTGCAGTAGCCCTCACTGAAGGCGTAGCCGGCGTGGTGGAAGCCCGAGGTGGGGGAGCAGACAGGCTGGCGGCTGTGCGGCGCCTGCAGGGTGGCAGCCACGAGCGAGCCGACTGTCCACAGGCAGGCCTGGGCGACGCGCGGGTCACGGTTGCCAAACCCGTTGGGGGTCTCGCCGCTGAAAACTGCATCCACATGTGCCGGGCTGTGCACCAGGCACAGGTCGTCGCGGGTTGAGGGCTCGAAGGCCCAGATCGGCAAAGGCCGGTAGTGGTGCAGCATCAGCTCCATGAAGCGCTCGGGCTTGCCTGCTGACTTTGAGAACGAGTCGACGCGTGGCACTGACTGGCGCTCGTCGTAGAAGATGGGACCGATCATGTAAACCCCTTTCAGTTCTTTTGCGCCCGCGCTGCAGCGCACACGCGCACCGCCAGCATGTCAAAGGTGTAGCGAGCGTCTCTGTGCCACTGACGTATCCCAAAGCCCGTGTCATCGTTCTCGATCGTGGCTAGGCCATGGCCTTGATGACAGCCCGTCACCTGCATCCGCCGGCGCGTCCTTTCTTGATCATGACTGGTGCGCTCCACCAGCGCATCGCCTGCTCCATCCGCGTGGCCTCGGGCACTTTCAGGCAGCACGCGCAGCACGCTGTTGTCGACCTCTGAGGTCACGGCCCAGATATCGTTTGCACGCGCTGGCACAGGCTGGGTTAGGCTTAGGAGCGCCACCAAGGCCACAGGCACGGCCATCTTGTTCGGTGCCTTATGCATGCCCCACCTCCAAAGCGCTGCCGTCCATCGCGGCCTGGATTTGATCCACCAGGACCTGCAGCGCAGGCCTGGAACAGGTGAACTGGGTCACCTGGCGTAGCTCGGTCGGCTTCTTGGCGTTGAGCTGCTGGCTCAACAGCTCGAAGCTGAAATGTTCAGCAGGCACCGGTAGTGGTGTGATGCGTGCATGCAGAACGTAGTCACCAGCGCGGATGATTTCTTTCATGGGGAACTCCTGTTGTGGAATGACGTTAAGTCGATTCCCAGGGCACAACCGCTTGGTTCAGCTGGCACACAGGCGAGCGCCAACCACCAGACCCGTTGGGCCCGGAGAATCAAGTTAAGTTGTGAGATGCAGCGCTAGTGCGCTACAGGAGTTCAAAGACCAGCAAAGCGTTATCCACCGCAAGGCCATTGCTGGACTGGGAACAATGCCCACTGGTTCACCCAAGGGTGCATCCATGCCCAAACCGCCGAGGCAGCCCGCGCAGGACAGACTGCGCGCAAGCAGATAACGCCTTTATATTAGGGATTGTTTCCACGGCCGTCAATCCCCTCCCGTTGCGGGGGCTGGACTTGGCCGGTGACTGATAAATTCCGATAGCGCGTGCGCTGCTTCCTGCCGGCAACCACCAAATACATGTCGCGCGCTCGAGGGCGGCGTACTTTCTCAGCTTCTATCGCACCACGCTCCTCCTCAATCGTCTCTCGCTGCTTCCTAAGCCAAGCCATCTGAAAGTCATGTACTTCCTGCGGGTCGGCGGCCTTTATGATTGAATCACCATCGAGAAAAAATCAGAGAAATGCGGAGGAGACAGCGTGACAGATGAGCAAGCCATAAAAATTGCAGCGTACGTGCTGCATCACAAGGGCCCTGGGACCAGGCTCAAATCAAAAGAAATTCTTGAGTTGGCGTTCTCGCCAGAGCATCGTGCGATGTGGGTTCGAGATGGTGTCGACCCACCGGTCGCTGGGTCTGGGGATTTGACAAATTGGGCCGTCCGCTTGACCCAAGCGCTAAAGCGCCACGTGGACATTACCCCTCCTCGAAAGCAGGTCGTTAACCGCTATGCCAACAACAGCTGGAAGCTTGGCCTTGGCGCGGGAGCGACGGTGGCTGCTGTCTTACCTGAACTGAGGGTGACCGGCAGTCGCCAGTTGCTTGGCCTGGCTGGCGAACATGCGGTCATGAGTGAGTTGTTCGCATGCGGATGGAGTTCAGCCAAACCACCGTTCGACGATGGCGTAGACCTCTTTACCACCCGCAATGGCGAAATCCGGACGGTACAGGTGAAGACCGCGACGCTCAGCTCGCTGGGCGACGGCGTCATGACGTTCTCCGGCGCCTGGCGTGCGAACCGCGACTACAGCAACGTCCGGCACTATTACGTACTCGTCATGCGTACCATGGCCGGCTCCAGGTGGCAGAACAACTTCTACGTGGAGAGCGCTGTGCCATTTGATCGGCTGCTGCAAACGCACGCCCGCACATCTGAAAGTGGAGAAAAATGGACGCTAGAAGTGCGTCGTCAAGACGGCCGCTTTCTGCTGGGCGATGCGGTCGACATCACCAACGACCTCGACAAGATCCAAGAGCGATTTCACTGACAAGGTGTACGGTCCAGCCGGCCTAGCCTGGCTATGCCGCTCCACCGGAAGAGAACCCCAGCGACCATGCCCCTCACCCTTCAGCAACTAGAACGCCACCTCTTCAAGGCTGCCGACATCCTGCGCGGCAAGATGGACGCCTCCGAGTTCAAGGAATACATCTTTGGCATGCTCTTCCTGAAGCGCTGCTCCGATGTGTTTGATCAGCGCCGCGAGCTGGTCATCGCCCAGGAAATCGCTGCCGGCAAGACCGAGGCCGAGGCCAAGAAAAGCGCCGAACTCAAACGCTGGTACGGCCAGTCCTTTTACGTGCCGCCCACCTCCCGCTGGGAGTTTCTGGTCAATGACGCGCACCAGGACGTGGGCGGCTTTCTCAACCGCGCCCTGGGCGGCCTGGAGTCCAACAACTCCAGCCTGGCCGAGGTGCTGGAGCACATCGACTTTTCCCGTAAAGTCGGCCAGAGCAAGATCCCTGACATCAAGCTGCGCCAGCTGATCAGTCACTTCGGCAGCTACCGCCTGCGCAATGAAGACTTCGAGTTCCCCGACCTGCTGGGCGCCGCCTACGAGTACCTGATCGGCGAGTTCGCCGACTCCGCCGGCAAAAAGGGTGGCGAGTTCTATACCCCCCGCTCCGTCGTGCGCATGATGGTGCGCCTGATCAAGCCGGAGCAGCTGCACAGCGTCTACGACCCCTGCGTCGGCTCGGGCGGTATGCTGATCATGGCCAAGGAGTACATCGACGAACACGGTGGCGACGGCGCCCGGGCCGACCTCTGCGGCCAGGAGGCCAACGGAACCGTCTGGTCCATCGCCAAGATGAACATGCTGCTGCACGGCATCAGCACCGCCGACCTGCGCAACGACGACACCCTGGCCGAGCCCCAGCACGTAGAAAACGGCGAGCTGATGCGATTCGACCGCGTGCTGGCCAATCCGCCCTTCTCTATCAACTGGGGGTCGGCCGACACCGACCGCCAGGGCCAGCCCGTCTTCAAGCCCAAGCACCCGGAGCGCTTCCGCTACGGCCAGGTTCCGCTGGGCAGCAAGAAGGCCGACCTCATGTTCCTGCAGCACATGGTGGCCGTGCTGCGCGATGGCGGCCAGCTGGCTACCGTCATGCCCCACGGCGTGCTCTTCCGCGGCGGCGAAGAGCGCACCATCCGTGGCGCAATGATCGAGGCGGACTTGCTGGAAGCCGTCATCGGTCTGCCCGCCAACCTCTTCTATGGCACTGGCATCCCCGCCTGTGTGCTGGTCATGCGCAAGCAGCAAGGCAATGCCAGCGGCAAGCCAGCAGAGCGCCGCGGTAAGGTGATCTTCATCAATGCCGATCGAGAGTATTTTGAGGGCCGGGCTCAAAACTACCTGCTACCTGAACACATCGAGAAGATTGTCGACACCTTCGACCTCTATGCCGAGTCGCCGGGCTTCTCAGCAATCGTGGCCAACACAACCCTGCGCGAGAACGACTACAACCTCAACATCCGCCGATACGCCGACAACGCACCCCCGCCCGAGCCGCACGACGTGCGCGCTCATCTGCTGGGCGGCGTGCCCAAGGCCGAGGTGCAGGCCAAGACGGCGCTGTTCACCGCCCATGGCCTGGACCCGCTGGCCTTGTTCGTGGAGCGTGATGCCAACTACTACGACTTCCGCCCCGAGCTGACCACCCGTCAAGCGATCAAGCCCGCAGTAGAGACCAACGCCGCTCTGCTGACCCGAGAGCAGGCGGTGCGTGCGGCCTTTGATGCCTGGTGGCAGGCGCACGGCCCGCGCATCACCGCCCTGGCTGGGCAGCCCAGCTTCGTCGGCCTGCGCAACGACCTGCTGCACAGCTTCAGCGCGGCGCTGGAGCCGATAGGTGTGCTGGGGCGCTTCCAGGTGCGCGGCATCGTGGCCGGCTTCTGGGCCGATGCCAAGTACGAGTTCATGACCCTGATGGCGCGCGGCGCCAAGGGCGTGGTCGATGCCTGGCGCACCAGCATCTTGACCGCGCTGGAGGACGACCAGAGCAAGAATAATCCCTTGGATCACAAGCTGGTCAATTTCTTGATGGCCGAGTTCGTCGAGACGCTGGCCGAACTGGAGGCGCGTAAAGCCGAGCTGGACAACCAGATCAAGGCAGCCACGCCAGACAAGGCCACCGACGAGGAGGCGGACAATGTCGAAGCCGGTGACGACGAGCCGGCCGTGGACGAGGCGCAGCTCAAGGAATGGAAGAAGCAGCTCGCCGAGCTGAAGAAGGAAATCAAGGCGAAGGAGCAGGGCTTCGCGGACCGGCTGAACGGCGCCGTCGATGCGCTAGACGAGGACGGCGCGGCGGCGCTGCTGCTGGCCATCCTGCGTGCTGACATGCAGGTGATCCTGGATCGCCATCTCAGCGCGCAGCGGCAGCAGGTCGTCGCTGCGTTCGAGAGCTGGTGGGATAAGTACCGGATCACGTTAACCGACATCGAGCAAGAGCGCGATGCTGCTGCCGCTATGCTGCACCGCTATGTTGGAGCCATGGGCTATGTCTGACGCCGATCCATATCCAACAGTTCGGCTTGAGCAGCTTGTCGATGTGCTGGATCATCTTCGCGTGCCAGTCAATGGCGAGGAGCGGTCTCGCCGGATCGGCACGGTCCCATACTACGGTGCGAATGGGCAACAAGGCTGGATCGACAAACCGCTGTCGAATGAGCCGTTGATCCTCCTGGCAGAGGATGGCGGCAATTTTGATGCCTTCGCCGAGAGGCCGATCGCCTACCGGATAGATGGTCCTGCCTGGGTCAACAATCATGCGCACATCATTCGTGCCAAGCCAGGTGTCTCTCAAACCTTCATCTTTTGGAGCATCGCGCACAAGGATATTCGGCAGTTCATTGCAGGTGGCACCCGAACCAAGCTCACGCAAGGAGAACTCCGTCGTATCGAAGTTCGCGCTCCTGATGAGCCGGTACGCGCCCAAATTGCACAGATCCTCGACACCCTCGACACCACCATCCGCCAGACCGAGGCGATCATCGAGAAGCTCAAGCAGGTCAAGCAGGGGCTGCTGCACGACCTGCTGACCCGCGGCATCAACGCCAACGGCGAACTGCGCCCGCCTCAGAGCCAGGCGCCCCAGATCTACAAGGAGTCGCCGCTGGGGTGGATTCCGAGAGAGTGGGATATTCGTCATTTGGCGACGTGTACAGCGAAGATCACGGACCGCGATCACACGACACCTGTCTACTTGCACGATGGCGTGCTGATGGTCTCGCCAGTCAATCTATACGACGACGAAGGCATCGACTTCGACAACGCAAAGCGCATAAGTCATCGCGCGCATCTCGTCAACCGAAAGAAGACCGACCTTGAGACAGGCGACCTGATCATCCATAGGATCGGTGCAGGTCTTGGCCGGGTTAGGTTGGTTACCGCCCAAATGCCGCCATTCAGCATCCTTCATAGCATGGCGCAGATTCGCCCCAGCGAATCCATAATGGCGTCGGATTTCATGCTGTGGGCGCTCCGCGACAACAGAGTTCAGTTGCAGATCGAGCTTGGTACGCAGAGCATCGGTGTCCCTGACCTTGGCCTAGACAAGATTGGTGGTCTGCAAGTCGTAACACCAGCGCTGGCAGAGCAAGGTGCGATTGCCGCTGCGCTCTCGGCGCATCAATACATGGTGGAGAAGTCTCGTTCCGAATTGAAAAAGCTACGCACGCTGAAGTCTGGCCTCATGGACGACCTCCTCACCGGCCGCGTCCGCGTGACTCCCTTGCTAGGGTGAATCGCCAATGAGCACGACAGCACCCGACTGGCATATCCTCTTTGAGGGCGATCTCTCCGACGCACCGGGGCGCTCCGAGTCGTGGACAGAGTCAGTTTGCTACCTCGGCCGTGGGGCGTGGAAGCTCTCCATCGATGGCACTGACTTTCTCGGCAGGGAGTCCGCTGAGAGCACGATGGAGCGGCTGACTACCCGAGGTATGGTTGACTGGGCGCTCGATCGTGATGCCGAGGATAAGGAGTACGTCGAGCCCGAGGCGATTCCCCTGCGGTCTTTGAAAGATCTGGACTGGGGCGAGGATCCCCCACCAGAAGACCTTGGTCCGAGGGCTGAGCGTCTGCTTGAGATATCTAAGCGGGTGGGCGCCGCCTACTGCGCGAGATGCCTTCGTGGAGCGGCAAAGGGGTCGTGGCCACCCGCCCCGGTCATTCGCCAAGTGACGGGCGTCACACTGCGAGAGGTATGGGCATCGAATCATCCGGTCTATACCGTCACAACGTCGGCGGGCCCAGCTTATCTCTACCCGCCTGATGCCGACGGCAATGCGAGTTTGGTCCTGACCTCCGCAGGAAACATGAATATGGGAACGACGATCGCGTTGTCAAAACGCTGGCGCGTCGCCCTGGAGGCCTGGCGTGACAAGCTGGACAACCTGGTGGCCGCAAGCAGTGCTTCAGGCCCAACAAAGGAGGGGTGACGCATGGGCTGGGAGCTGGAAACCGTTGAAAAACCCTTCGTCGAGCAGCTCCTGACGATGGGCTGGCGTTACGTCGAAGGCGACCTTGACGCCCCGGTAGCCACCGGCCGCACCAGCTTCACCGAAGTGATTCAGGAGGCCACGTTGCGCCGCCAGCTCCGCGCGCTGAACCTGGGCGCTACCGGCGAGTCCTGGCTCGACGACGAGCGCCTGACACAGGCCATAGGCACCATCACCCGCATACCCGCCCACCGGCTGATGGAGGCCAACCAGGCAGCCACCGCGCTGCTGCTGGCCGGCCTGACGGTAGAGGGCCTGCCCGGCTGGGATGGCGGCCGGGGCCAGACTATCCAGTACATCGACTGGGAGCGCCCGGAGCGCAACGAGTTCACCGTGATCAACCAGTACCGGGTGGACTGCGCGCCGGGCTTCAACCGCGGCAAGGCCTTCATCGTGCCGGATTTGGTGCTGCTGGTGAACGGTATCCCGATGGTGGTGGTGGAGTGCAAAAGCCCCAGCGTGCCCGAGCCGCTGGCCGAAGCGGTGGACCAGCTGCGCCGCTACAGCAACCAGCGTTACGGTAGCGGTGAAATTGACGATAACGAGGGCAACGAGCCGCTCTTCCACACCAACCAGCTGCTCATTGCTACCAGCTTCGACGAGGCGCGCGTGGGTAGCCTGGGGGCTGCTTTCCGCCACTACGCAGCCTGGAAGACGGTGGTGGGCGCGGATGGCCAGGGCACCGAGGCCGAGGTGGCCGCCGCCCTGGGCAAGGCCCAGCTTTCCGAGCAGGAGCGGCTGGTGGCCGGGCTGCTGCGCCCGGCGCAGCTGCTGGACGTGGTGCGGCACTTCATGCTGTTCATGACGATCGAGGGTCAGACAGTGAAGTCGGTCTGCCGCTACCAGCAGTACCGCGCCGTGAACCGCGCCATTCACCGCCTGCGTACCGGCAAGACCCGGCACCAGGACGGCGAGCACGACCGGCGTGGTGGCATCGTCTGGCACACCCAGGGCTCGGGCAAGAGCCTGACCATGGTGTTCCTGATGCGCAAGCTGCGTACCGACGCACAGCTACGCCGCTTCAAGGTGGTGGTGGTGACCGACCGCAACGACCTGGAGCAACAGCTCTCCGACACCGCCACGCTGACCGGGCAAAACGTGCTGCGCGCCACCTCGGCCGAAGACCTGAAGCGCCAGCTGCGCCGCCAGGGGCCGGACATTGTGTTCGGCATGATCCAGAAGCAGCGAAATGGTGATGCCGTTGGTGAGCCAGGCCTCAAGGCTGAAGACCTTCCGAAACACGAGGCGAAGGAGCCAGGCCGGCCCGAGGTGCTGAATGAGGACGAGGCCATCCTGGTGCTGGTGGACGAAGCCCACCGCGGCCAGGCCGGCGACCTGCAGGCCACGTTGCTGGCTGGCCTCCCCAATTGCGCGCGCATCGGCTTTACGGGAACGCCCATCCTTATGGGCGACAAGAAACGCACGCACGAGATCTTTGGCGACTTCATCGACCGCTACACTATCCGTGAGGCCGAGGCGGACGGTGCCATCGTGCCCATCCTTTACGAGGGGCGCACAGCACAGGGCGCGGTGAAGGACGGTGCCAACCTGGACGAGCTGTTCGAGGACCTGTTCCGCGAGCACACGCCCGAGGAGCTGGAAGCCATCAAGGCCAAGTACGCCACCAAGGGCCAGATTTTCGAGGCTCCGGACCTGATCCGCGACAAGGCGCGTGACATGCTGCGCCATTACGTCACCCACATCCTGCCCAACGGTTTCAAGGCCCAGGTGGTGGCCTACAGCCGGCTGGCAGTGGTGCGCTATCTGGATGCCTTACTGGCCGCCCGCGACGAGCTGCTGGCCCAGGCACAGGCGCTGAGCCCCGAGGACAAGGCGCTGGACGATGAGGCGCTGTGCACCCGGCCACCGGCCGTGCAAGCCCAGGTGCAGGCCTGGCGCCAACGCGAACTGCTGGCCCGCGTCGAGTTCGCGCCCATCATCTCGGGCGGCAACAACGACGATCCGGCCTGGAAGGTCTGGACGGATAGCGCCCAACAGGAGCAGCGCATCAAGCGCTTCAAGCAGCCGCTGTTGCACGCCGATCCGTCCCGGGCCGACCCGCTGGCCTTCATGATCGTGAAGTCCATGCTGCTGACTGGCTTCGACGCGCCCATCGAGGGCGTGATGTACCTGGACCGGCCCATCCGTGAGGCCGAGCTGTTGCAGACCATCGCCCGCGTGAACCGCACTGGTCACGGCAAGCAGTTCGGCATCGTGGTGGATTACTTTGGCCTGGCCCACCACCTGCGGGATGCGCTGAAGGTCTATGCCGATGAAGACATCGACGGCGCGCTGCAGAGCCTGAAGGATGAGGTGCCGATTCTGCGCGACCGGCATCTGCGCGTGGTGGACCTGTTCCGCAGCCGCGGCATCGACACCCTGGCCGACACGGAAGCCTGCGTTGAGGCCCTGGCCGACGAGCGGCTGCGCGCCGAGTTTGCGGTCAAGCTCAAAGCCTTCATGCAGACCCTGGACGTGGTATTGCCCCGGCCCGAGGGCCTGCCCTTCGCGCCAGACGCCAAGAAGCTCGCCTTCATCTATGCCCGCGCCCGCAACCGCTACCGAGACACGCCGGTGCTGGGCAAGGACGTGGGCGCCAAGGTGCGCAAGCTGATCGACGACCATGTGGTGTCGATGGGCGTGGACCCGAAGATCCCCCCGGTGTCGCTGACCGACGCCGACTTCGGCAGCAAGCTGGCCCGCGAACCGAATGACCGCGCCAAGGCGTCAGAGATGGAACACGCCATCCGCGCCCACATCCGCGAGCACCTGGACCAGGACCCGGTGGCCTACCGCAAGCTGAGCGAGCGGCTGCGTGAAGTGCTGATCACCCTGGGCGAGCAGTGGGACGAGCTTGCCAAGGCGCTGCAGGGGCTGGTGGATGACATCCGAACCGGTCACGTCGCGCAGGACGACCGCCTGCCGGATCTGCCCGAGCACTATGGCCCGTTCCTGCGCCTGGTGGTGGATGCCGCCGTGGGCGAGGGCGCCCTTTCCGATGCAGAGCGCAAGAAGCTGGTCGACCTGACGGTGGAGGTGGTGGATACGATTGCAGCCGAACTCACGCCCAACTTCTGGCGGCCCAACCGACAACCAGCCCAGGATGCCCTGGGCACCGTGGTCTTCTCACTGCTGATGAAGTCCCGCCTGCTGCCCACGCCGCAGATCGAGGCGCTGGTGGACAAGCTGATGGAACTGGCGCGGGCGAACCACGACAAGTTGCTGAAGTCATGAATACCCTGACCATCAACGACCTGCGCTTCGAGGTGCGGCGCAGCCCGCTGCGGCGGGCGGTGGAGATCACGGTCGACCGGGGTGGCGAGTTGTTTATCTCGGCCCCACCCGAGGTGCCGGAGGCCAAGCTGCGCGACTTCGTGCAGCGCAAGCGCATGTGGGTCTACAAGCAGCTGGCCCGCAAGGAGGCGCTGACACACCAGGCGCCGCGCAAGGTGTTCACGGACGGGGAAGGCTTCGCCTACCTGGGCCGCAGCTACCGGCTGCGGTTGGTGCCGGAGTCTGACGCAGCGGTCAAGCTGACCGGGGGCCGGTTTGTCATGCCCAAAGGCTTGGCGCAGGATGGGCGCGAGCATCTGGTCCGCTGGTACTGCGAGCGGGCCAAGACCTGGCTGGCCGACAAGGTGGCAGATTTCTCTGACCGCATGGAGGTGCTGCCGGCCGGTGTGCGCGTGCAGGACCTGGGCTACCGCTGGGGCTCCTGCGGCAAGGGCGACTGGCTCTACTTCCACTGGAAAACCATCCTGCTGCCCGCGCAGATTGCCGAGTATGTGGTGGTGCATGAGATGGCCCACCTGCATGAGCCGCACCATACGCCGGAGTTCTGGCGCCGGGTGGAGCGGGCGATGCCTGACTATGAACGTCGCAAGGCCTGGCTGGCGGAGCGCGGCATGGAAGTCGAGGGTCTTTGAACTCCTGCCTGAGGTCTGGCCAATAACCTAATGAGAGACCCCATGCCTCCCGAATCCGCGATCGACCCCGACCTAGTTGATGCCTACAAGGCCACCGACTTCCGGGTCCACGCCCAGCCCCCCTTCGTTCTAAAGGTTGACGTCGCCAGCCCCCAGCTGGCCGGTCTCTATGGCCAGCATGGAACTACCTGCGCCGCTTTTTTGACGGCCTACAACCCCTACAGCGAAGTCGTGGGTGACGCTGAAAATATTGCGTTTCAGGACCAACTGACTCGCGAACTAACAAGCCTTGGCTTGACCTTCATCCCGGGTATCGGGCAGGATAGCCAGGGCCAGTGGCCGGGCGAACCCAGCTTCCTGATCCTGGGGCTGCAGCTGGCTGAGGCCAAGGCATTAGGCGTGCAGTACCGGCAGAACGCGCTGGTGTGGTGTGGCGAGGATGCCGTGCCGAAGCTAGTGCTGCTTCGCTAGCTCCAGCTAACCAGTCCGCCGCCTGTCCGATATTTGTCCGCTTCGCATGCGGACAACTCTAGGCCGAGCCAATCTGATCGCCTGCACTCGCCAGATCCAGGCATCTCCCCTGGGCCGGGCGCACCCAGCTTCCTGATCCTGGGACTGCCGCCGGATGAGACCAAGGCGAAGGGCGTGCAGTACCTGAAGAGCGCGTTGGAATATTTTTGGGGAGGATGCCACTTGACAATGCTGCGGAGATTGACGCGCCGCCGTTGATCAACGTGGTTGAAAACCTCGTTATTACTGCGTACTCATGCAGCGTACCGATCGACTGGTAGCGCTCAAAAAATATGGATTTAGTGGAAACCAGTTTGGTAGCCAGACTGCGACATGCAATGAGCGAGGCCTCCTTTCGGCCGACCAGTAGCCGTCAGCCCCCTGTGACTGACCACGAAAAAGTCGTTTTGGCTGGAGACCAGCGTGGATACCGTGCTGCTAGCCTCCATGGTCAACCCCCAGGCTTCTGACACTGTGGAGATGGTATTTCTAGATGGTTTCCGTCTGACGGTATAGCAACTGGTGCAGTTTGACGCCGGATAGCACCGCGCCACGGTACAACAGTTCTATGCTCTACACCGCCGGACGGTGCAGTCAAAGGACCTACTACACCGCCGGGCGGTTTAAGAGCATCGTTTTTCCGGTATGCGCTGCGCTCGAAACCCTCACGGGCACCTGGATCGAAGCCAGGGATGTTGTCTAGATTGCACCAGGTAATCGCATACCAACTTGCCTTGTTGGGTCGATGCCCCTTCACCGTCTCATAGATGAGCCCAGCATCGGCTAGCTCCTTCTTGGCCCGGGAGGCCGTGTCCACACTGGACCAGCCCCTCGTTTTGAGGTACTTGGAGGACGCTAGTAGCCGGCCGTTGTTATCGCGCACGAACTGTCTGGCTATATCGAGCAGCAGCGATCGCGCGGGGTGCGACAAGTTTTTATAGGCGGCACTATCCATGACCGACCAAGGCAAAGCCAAAAACCCTCCGGCGTCTCGTGTGCTGCTTTTGACCTTGGTGCTCTTCAAACCGCGCATCATGACTGCACTCCCGGGGTCGTCAGATCGACGCCAGCAGATCGGCCCGCTTAGCGTGCAGGCGCCCAACCAGCTCGCGTATCTCGGTCTCGGACCTTCCAGCGATGCGGGCTGCACAGATTGCCTGCACCTCCACGTCAGGCCAGCCAACCGACCTCTGGCCGATCAGCACCGGCTTGGTGAACAGCCCTTCCCGGATTGCGTTGTAGATGCTCGCATGCGAGCGGTGCCCAGTTTCAGCCTTGACGGCTGGCATCCTCAAAATAGCCATAGCTGCCCATCCTTAACCGGCTTTATCTGCCGTTGTTTCGATGGGTTGAACTATTCCTGCTTGTGGTCTTCTGCGGAACTACCTGTGCGCTGCAGCGGCGCGCCGCTGCGATGCATCGGCTAGGTAGGGTCGGGGGTGCCACGCAACGCTTTGCGGGCCGTGGAGACGGACATTCCCAAGGCAGCGCCTTCTTGCTCGGCACAGCTGTCACGGCTCGTGTATTTTCCTTCGGCCCAGATTGCCTGGATCTTCTGCCGGTTCTCGCGGCTTCCGCCAGGCTGCCCATGTCGCCTTTCAGCTGCCTTCTTAGCTCGCTTCGATGCTTGTACTTGCAGATGAGCCCTGCGGAGAATATTAGCTTCAGCAAATTTCAAAGCCGCCTGGGCTGTGTCGATCAGATTGTTGGTCTTTTTTGCATGGTCCTCGTATACATCCTCAAGTAGTTTGATGGTCGACCTTCTTGCATGCTCATAGCTGTGAGCCGCGAGGATATAGCTAGCAAGCGCGTTTATGGCATCTTCATGCGACAAGGCATCTTTCAGCTGACTCACGATCGCCGCATGCGCTTGCGTGGGCTCGGTAGACTCGATGAGGTCATCAAATAGACGTTTTTCCGGCTCGAATTCAGTCATAGTCAGGCAGCACGTAGCGACACAACTTCCGCGCCTGCGGCCAACTTGTCGATGTAATCGGCCCACTGCTGCATCATGCCCGTACGCTGCTTCAGATAGGTGGTGCGGTTGTAAGCGCGGCCATTGGCATCCCTGACAGAGTGAGCGAGCTGGGCCTCGATGACAAGAGGATCGACCTCCAGCTGCTCGGCCAGCATGGTCCGCGCGGTAGCCCTGAAGCCGTGCCAGGTTTGCACGTCCGAGGTGTAGCCCAGCGAAATCAACGCCGTGCGCACAGAGTTGTCCGAGATCGGGCGGTCGTGGTCACGCTCACCAGGGAAGACCATACGGCTGTGCCCGGTGTATCCGTGTAGCCCCTTGAGGATTTCGATGGCCTGGCGCGGTAGTGGCACGACATGCGGATCACCATTCTCTTTGCCGTCCTTGGTGCGCTTCATGCGCGCTGCCGGGACGGTCCATTGCGCGCCCTCCAGGTTGATCTCCGACCACTCTGCAGCCCGCAACTCACCGGGACGCTGCAAGAGCATTGGCGCGAGCTGGAGCGCAGCCCTAACAACCGGACCACCCTTGTACGCCCGTATCGCCCTGATCAGCTTGCCCAACTCGATGGGCTCAGTGATCGCAGCGAAGTGCTTACCGCGGTAGGGAGTGAGGGCTCCTTTGAGGTCACCAGTGATCTCGCGCCCGACCCGTCCAGTAGCGACGGCATAACGCCAGATTTGACGGCACAGCATCAGCCCCCTGTCGGCGGTCTCGATCGCGCCTCGCTCCTCGGTCTTGCGCAAGGTTGCCAGCAGCTCGACGGGCTCGATCTCGCGTATGCGCCGGTCGCCGATCCACGGGAAGATGTCCCGCTCAAGCTGCCTCTTAGACCTGACGGCGTGTGCTTCACTCCACTGCGGAGCCTGCTTGTCATACCACTCCAACGCCACCAGCTTGAAAGTGTCGCCTGATGGATTCGCCGACTTGAGCTTCTCCGCCTTGCGGTCCTGCACCGGGTCAATGCCGTCGGCCTTCTTGAGCCGTGCGGCATCGCGGCTGCGTCGCGCAGCCATTACACCTACGGCTGGGTATCCACCCAGAGCCAGGCGCCCTTCCTTGCCGTCCTTGCGGTACTTCCAGAACCAACGCTTCGAGCCGTTCCGGCTCACCTCCAGGTACAGCCCTCCGGAGTCAGCCAGCCTCATCCGGAGCTTTTCAGAGGGGCAGATAGCGTTTTTGCACTGGGCATCGGTCAGCATGCTCGGGACTCCTTGATGGTGTTGTTCCCCCCGCAGCCGGGGGTTTGTTCCCCCATGATAACGAGGTCAGAGGATTTATTCCCCCGCCTGTTCCCCCACCTCACTCTGCCTGCCAGTGCACTTCCTTGTAGGCCTTTGTAACGTAACTTATTGATTTACAAAAGAAAAAGGCCGCTAACTGTATGTCGTTAGCGGCCTTTAGCAGGTCGTATGGTGGAGCTGGGGGGATTTGAACCCCCGTCCGCAAGCCTTCTTCGAGCAGATCTACATGTTTAGCGGTCTGATTTGGATCTCGCTACGGGCATCGCGCAGTCGCACGCTATGCCAGCCGCCAGCACCCTATTGTCTCGTCCGTTGCTAAGGTACCCAACCCCGGACCAGCCGATGAAATTATCTTTACAGCCGGGAGGCTTGCGCCCCCTTGCCCAGCCCATCGGCCTGCTGTTGTAAAGCTCACTGGCAATTAAGCAGCGAGTGCGAAACGTTCGTCGTTTGCAGTTAAGTTTTTTGAATCAGTTTTACGAGCACATTCAGCTCGACATGCACCACACCGCGTCCGAACCCACGTCGAAACCAATGCAGCCCCAAGGTTCCTATTTTAGGCCTGTTCGAGCAATTGCAAGAGCTCGCCCGGAGAATTGATCAAGGCGTGGGCACCCCAGCCCGAAACATCGCCTTTGGAGCCCAGGTAGCCGTAGGTGGCGGCCACCGTGCCCATGCCCGCGGCCAGGCCGGCCACGATGTCGCGCTCGTCGTCGCCGACGTACAGGCAACGCTGCGGGTCCAGGTCCAGCCGGCGGGCGGCCTCGAACAGGGGCGCCGGGTGCGGCTTGGGATGCGGCGTGGTGTCGCCGGCGACGATGGCCCGCGCACTGGCAAACAGGGGCATGGCGCCTGTCAGCGGCAGGGTGAAGCGTTCGATCTTGTTGGTCACCACGCCCCAGGCTAGCTCGCGTTGCAGCAGAGCCTCGACCAGCTCGGCCACGCCGGCGAAGGCATAGGTACGCTGCGTCATGCAGCGCTCGTAGTTCGCCATGAACTCCTCGCGCAAGTCGTTGTAGCCCGGGTCTTCGGGCGTCAGGCCGAAGGCCACGCCGATCATGCCGCGCGCGCCGGCACCGGCCATGGGGCGATAGCGCTCCAGCGGCAGCGGCGGCAGGCCGCGATCGGTGCGCATCAGGTCAGCGGCAGCGCCCAGGTCGGGTGCGCTGTCGATCAGGGTGCCGTCCAAGTCGAACAGGACGGCCTCAATGCCGGCAAATGACCGCATCATCACAGTTCCGGCCTGCGCGTGGCCAGCAGGTAGTTGACGCTGGTGTCGTCGCTGAGCCAGTAACGCCGGGTCAGGGGGTTGTACTCCATGCCCCGCGTGGGGCCTGGCTCCAGGCCCGCCTGTCGGCAGTAACGCGCCAGTTCGCTGGGGCGGATCATCTTGGCGTACTCGTGGGTGCCGCGCGGCAGCAGATTGAGGATGTACTCGGCACCAACGATGGCAAACAGGAAGGACTTTGGGTTGCGGTTGAGGGTGGAAAAAAACACCCAGCCCCCGGGCTTGACCAGGGAGGCGCAGGCCTGCACCACGGAAGCCGGGTCCGGAACGTGCTCCAGCATCTCCATACAGGTCACGACATCGAAGCTGCCGGGCCGCTCGGTCGCGAGGGCCTCGGCCGCCACCTCGCGGTAGCTCACATTGGGCGTGCCGGCCTCCAGGGCATGCAACTGCGCCACCTTGAGGGCCTTGGTCGACAGGTCGATGCCGGTGACCCGGGCGCCCTTGCGCGCCATCGAATCCGACAGGATGCCCCCCCCGCAGCCCACATCCAGCACCTGCCGACCGGCCAGCGGCACCAGGCCGTTGATCCAGTCCAGGCGCAGCGGGTTGATCTGGTGCAGGGGGCGGAATTCGCTCTCGGGGTCCCACCAGCGGTGGGCGAGTTCGGAAAACTTGGCCAGTTCGGCCGGATCGGCGTTCACATTAGTCGTCATGTTTCGATTATCCGGCAGCCGGCAGAAATGTCCTCTCCACAAACAACAAACCCCGCCGAGGCGGGGTTTGTTTCAAGTCATCCGGAGATTACTTGTTGGCGCGGGTACCGACCACTTCGATTTCCACGCGGCGGTTCTTGGCGCGGCCTTCGGTCGTGCGGTTGTCAGCCACAGGCTGCTTCTCGCCCTTGCCTTCGGTGTAGACGCGGTTCTTGTCGATGCCCTTGGAGGTCAGATAGGCCTTCACGGCTTCGGCACGACGCACCGACAGCTTCTGGTTGTACTCGTCGGTACCGATGGAGTCAGCGTGACCCACAGCGATGATGACTTCCAGGTTGATGCCCTTGACCTTTTCGGCCAGGTCGTCCAGCTTGGCCTTGGCGTCCGCCTTGATCACAGCCTTATCGAAGTCGAAGAAGGTGTCGGCAGCGTAGGTGACCTTGACGGCAGCGGCCGGCGGCGGAGCGGCCGGACGGGGAGCTGCGGCAGGTGCGGGGGCCGGAGCCGGGGCGGGTGCCGGGGCAGGTGCGGGTGCCGGAGCAGCCGGGGCTGCTTGCGGCGCCGGGGTGGGTTCGGGGGTGGATGCGCAACCGGCCATCACAAGTGCGACTGCAGCGAACAGGGCTGCCACGGAATTCAGTTTCTTCATGGTTCTCCTCTAGCGGATTGGGGCCTGAGCGGCACGGCGGTTAAATGGAAGGCAATCATTGTTATGAGCGCCACCCGACTGTCCGTTGCATTGTGCCATATCAAAAACGGGGGTCAACCGGCGAAACAGGACGCGGGCGCATGCCTGCTGGGCTTTCGCAGGGTCTGTTGCAGCCATGCCACACGGCCGGCACTTTAGAATCGCAGATTGCCCACGTCTGAGCCGACTCCTTCCATGACCCAATTCGCCAAGGAAACCCTGCCCATCAGCCTCGAAGAGGAGATGCGCCGCAGCTACCTGGACTACGCCATGAGCGTGATCGTCGGGCGGGCGCTGCCCGATGCCCGCGATGGCCTCAAGCCGGTGCACCGGCGCGTGCTCTTCGCGATGCACGAGCTCAACAACGACTGGAACCGGGCCTACAAGAAATCGGCGCGTATCGTCGGCGACGTCATCGGCAAGTACCACCCGCACGGTGACCAGTCGGTCTACGACACCATCGTTCGCATGGCGCAGGATTTCTCCATGCGCCACATGCTGGTGGACGGTCAGGGCAACTTCGGCTCGGTCGATGGCGACAGCGCGGCGGCCATGCGTTACACCGAAATCCGCCTGGCCAAGATCGCCCACGAGATGATCGCCGACCTGGACAAGGAGACGGTGGACTTCGGCCCCAACTACGACGGCTCAGAGAAAGAGCCGCTGGTGCTGCCCAGCAAGCTGCCCAACCTGCTGGTCAACGGCTCGGGCGGCATTGCCGTGGGCATGGCCACCAACATCCCGCCGCACAACCTCAACGAGGTGGTGGACGGCTGCCTGCACCTGCTGCGCAACCCCGAGGCCTCCATCGACGAGCTGATGGAAATCATCCCGGCGCCCGACTTCCCCACCGCCGGCATCATCTACGGCATGAGTGGTGTGAAGGAAGGCTACCGCACCGGCCGTGGCCGCGTCGTGATGCGTGCACGCTGCCACTTCGAAGACATCGACAAGGGCCAGCGCCAGTCCATCATCGTCGACGAGCTGCCCTACCAGGTCAACAAGAAGACCCTGCTGGAGCGCATTGCCGAGCTGGTGCACGAGAAGAAGATCGAAGGCATCAGCCACATCCAGGACGAGTCCGACAAGTCCGGCATGCGCGTGGTGATCGAGCTCAAGCGCGGCGAAGTGCCCGAGGTGGTGCTCAACAACCTGTACAAGCAGACCCAGCTGCAGGACACCTTCGGCATGAACATGGTGGCCCTGATCAACGGGCAACCCAAGCTGTGCAACCTGAAGGACCTGATCGAGGTCTTCCTGGACCACCGCCGCGAAGTGGTGAGCCGCCGCACGGTGTTCAACCTGCGCAAGGCGCGCGACCGTGGTCACGTGCTCGAAGGCCTGGCCGTGGCGCTGGCCAACATCGACGACTTCATCGCCATCATCCGCAACGCCCCCACCCCGCCGGTGGCCAAGGCCGAGCTGATGGCCAAGCCCTGGGACAGCAAGCTGGTGCGCGAGATGCTCACCCGCACCCGTGCCGACGGCGGTGTGGTCAATGCCGACGACTACCGCCCCGAAGGCCTGGAGAAGAACTACGGCATGGGCAACGACGGCCTGTACCGCCTGTCCGACACCCAGGCCCAGGAAATCCTGCAGATGCGCCTGCAGCGCCTGACCGGGCTGGAGCAGGACAAGATCGTTGCCGAGTACAAGGACGTCATGGCCGAGATCGAGGACCTGCTCGACATCCTGGCCAAGCCCGAACGCGTGGCCATCATCATCGGCGAGGAACTGGCCGCCATCAAGCAGGAGTTCGGCCAGGGCAAGGTCGGCCTGCGCCGCAGCGAGGTCGAGCACAACGCCCAGGACCTCGCCACCGAAGACCTGATCACCCCGACCGACATGGTGGTGACGCTCAGCCACAGCGGCTACATCAAGAGCCAACCCCTGTCCGAGTACCGTGCCCAGAAACGCGGCGGTCGCGGCAAGCAGGCCACGGCCACCAAGGAAGACGACTGGATCGACCAGCTCTTCATCGCCAACACACACGACTACATCCTGTGCTTCTCCAACCGCGGCCGCCTGTACTGGCTCAAGGTCTGGGAAGTGCCTGCCGGCTCGCGTGGCTCGCGCGGCCGCCCCATCGTGAACATGTTCCCGCTGCAAGAGGGCGAGAAGATCAACGTGGTGCTGCCGCTGACCGGCGACAACCGCAGCTTCCCCGCCGACCACTACGTGTTCATGGCCACAAGCATGGGCACGGTCAAGAAGACGGCGCTTGACGAGTTCAACAACCCGCGCAAGGCCGGCATCATTGCCGTGGATCTGGACCCGGGTGACTTCCTGATCGGCGCTGCCCTGACTGACGGCAAGCACGACGTGATGCTGTTCAGCGACGGCGGCAAGGCCGTGCGCTTCGACGAGAACGACGTGCGCCCCATGGGTCGCAATGCACGCGGCGTGCGCGGCATGATGCTGGACGACGGCCAGGGCGTGATCGCCATGCTGGTGGCCGAAGACGAGCAGCAGAGCGTGCTGACCGCCACCGAGAACGGCTACGGCAAACGTACCTCCATCCTGGAGTACACCCGCCACGGTCGCGGCACCAAGGGCATGATCGCCATCCAGCAGAGCGAACGCAACGGCAAGGTCGTCGCGGCCACGCTGGTGCATGCCGACGACGAGATCATGCTGATCACCGACAAGGGCGTGCTGGTGCGCACCCGCGTCTCCGAAATCCGCGAACTCGGCCGTGCCACCCAGGGCGTCACCCTGATCGGCCTGGACGAAGGCGCCAAGCTCAGCGGCCTGCAGCGCATCGTCGAGAACGACGCCAACGGTGTCGAAGGTGAGACAGGCGACGCGGAAGACGCCTCCTGATGCAGCGCCCCTACAACTTCTCGGCCGGCCCGGCCACCATTGCGCCCGAGGTACTGCAGCAGGCCGCCAGCGAGATGCTGGACTGGCACGGCAGCGGCATGGGCGTGATGGAGATGAGCCACCGCGGCAAGGAGTTCATCAGTATCTACGAACAGGCCCAGGCCGACCTGCGCGAATTGCTGGCTGTGCCGAAGAACTTCCACATCCTGTTCATGCAGGGTGGCGGCCTGGCGGAAAACGCCATCGTGCCGCTGAACCTCTCGCGTGGCGGGGCGGTGGACTATGTCGTCACCGGCGCCTGGAGCCAGAAGTCGCAGAAGGAAGCGCGCAAATACGCCAGCGTGCACATCGCCGCCACGGACGAGGCCAACGGGTTCACCCGGCTGCCCGAGCCGGCCAGCTGGCAGCTCAGCCCCGATGCCAGCTACGTGCACCTCTGCTCCAACGAAACCATCCACGGCGTCGAATTCCATGCGCTGCCCGATCTGAAGGCGCTGGGCTCGAAGGCCCCGCTGGTGATCGACTTCTCCTCCCAGGTCGCCTCGCGTCCGGTGGACTGGTCGCGCGTGGGCCTGGCCTACGGCGGCGCGCAGAAGAACATCGGCCCGGCCGGCCTGACCCTGGTCATCGTGCGCGAAGATCTGCTGGGCCAGGCCCTGCCAGTCTGTCCCAGCGCCTTTGACTACAAGACCGTGGCCGACAACCAGTCCATGTTCAACACGCCACCGACCTACGCCATCTACATGGCCGGCCTGATCTTCCAGTGGCTCAAGAAAATGGGCGGTGTACCGGCCATCGAGGCACGCAACATCGCCAAGGCGAAGCTGCTCTATGAGGCCATCGACAGCTCGCAGTTCTATGTGAACCGCGTCGCCAGAGACTGCCGCTCGCGCATGAACGTGCCCTTCTTCCTGCGCGACGAATCCCGCAACGACGCCTTCCTGGCCGGCGCCAAAGCCGCCGGCCTGTTGCAGCTCAAGGGCCACAAGGCGGTTGGCGGCATGCGCGCCAGCCTGTATAACGCCATGCCGCTCGACGGGGTGCAGGCCCTGGTCGGGTACATGCGAGAATTCGAGCGCACGCAGAGTTGAAGAACAAGAAACCTGACCCTCCCCGACCCTGATGGCCAAGACCCTCTCTGAACTGCGCATCCAGATCGACGCCCTGGACCAGGAGCTGCTCGCCCTGCTGAACCGCCGGGCCACCCTGGCCCATGAGGTGGGCGAGATCAAGAAGGTCGAAGGCTCACCCGTGTTCCGCCCCGAGCGCGAGGCCCAGGTCATCTCCGGCCTGCAGGCGGCCAACCCCGGGCCACTGCAGCGCGACAGCGTCGCCACCATCTGGCGTGAGATCATGTCAGCCTGTCGCGCCCTGGAGGCGCCGCAGCGTGTGGCCTACCTGGGCCCGGCCGGCACCTTCAGCGAACAGGCCGCCCTGCAATACTTCGGCTCCAGCATCGAGCACATGCCCTGCGGCAGCATCGACGAGGTGTTCCGCGCCACGGCTGCCGGCGCCGCCCAGTACGGCGTGGTGCCGATGGAGAATTCCACCGAGGGCATGGTCTCGCGCTCGCTCGACCTGTTCCTGACCTCGCCCCTGCACGTGATCGGTGAGACCAGCCTGCTGGTGCGCCACAACCTGCTGCGCCGCTCGGACTCGCTGGAAGGCATCGCCGCCGTCTACGCCCATCCCCAGGCACTGGCCCAGTGCCAGAACTGGCTCAACACCCATCTGCCGCATGCCGAACGCCATGCGGCAGCCAGCAATGCCGAGGGCGCCCGCCTGGCCTCGACGAACCCGGCCTGGGCCGGCATCGCCAGCGAGCGCGCGGGCAGCGAATTCGGCCTGCATGTGGTGGCCCACGCCATCCAGGACGACGCCTACAACCGCACCCGCTTCGCCGTGGTCTGCCTGCCGCAGACCCTGCAGACCCCCGACATCTCGGGCAAGGACTGCGTGAGCCTGATCGTTTCGGTCCCGAACCGGCCTGGCGCCGTGCACGATCTGCTGGTTCCGTTGAAAAAGCACGGTGTGTCCATGACGCGCTTCGAGTCGCGGCCGGCACGCTCGGGCCAATGGGAATATTATTTCTACATCGACATCCAGGGCCACACCTCGCAGCCCCATATCGCCGCCGCCTTGCAGGAACTGCAGTCCCTCTGCGCCTTCTACAAGATCCTCGGCACCTACCCGGTATCTGAATCATGAGCCCCCACGTTCATCACGTCGTGTATTCACTGCCCCCCGAGGGAGTGCAAGCCTCTCTTGGGGCGGCCCTGCGAGAGTCTTATGTTTGAACAGTTGGGTCTGATCGGTTGTGGCCTGATGGGCGGCTCTTTTGCGCTGGCACTCAAGCGCGCTGGCCTGGTCAAGCGCGTGGTCGGCTACAGCAAGTCGCCGTCCACCACCGAACGCGCCCGCACCATGGGCGTGATCGACGTCGAGGCCCCTTCGGCCCTGCTGGCCGTCTCGGGTGCCGACATCGTGCTCATCGCCGTGCCGGTCTCGGCCACCGAAGCCACTTTCAAGGCCATCAAGCACCTGGTCACGCCGCAGATGCTGATCATGGACGTGGGTTCGACCAAACGCGACGTGGTGGACGCCGCGCGCCGGGCCCTGCGCGAGCAGGTGGGCTCCTTCGTGCCGGCGCACCCCATCGCCGGCAAGGAAGTGGCTGGCGTGGAGCACGCCGATCCCGACCTGTATTCGGGCAAGCAGATCATCCTCACCCCCCTGGACCGCACCCATGCGACCCAGGTCCAGCAGGCCATCGACGTCTGGTCGGCCCTGGGCTGCAGCGTGCTCAAGATGACGCCGGAGTCACACGACGCGGCCTTTGCCGCGGTGAGCCACCTGCCCCACCTGATCGCCTTCGCACTGATGAACTCCGTCACCGGCCAGGGCCAGGGCAAGGACTTCCTCTCGCTGGCCGGCCCCGGTTTTCGTGACTTCACCCGCATCGCCGCCAGTGACCCGCACATCTGGCGCGACATCATGATCTCCAACCGCGAAGAGCTGCTGACCCAGTCCAAGCTTTTCCAGCGCAACCTGCAGGCGCTGGAACTCATGATCTCCAGTGGTAACGCCGAAGCGCTCGAGGAGCTCATCGGCCAGGCCAGCCAGGCCCGCGCCCAGTGGAGCATGAACAAGAGCCGCCGGTAATCCTGCCCCGATGTTTTCCACCGCGTTTCTCGACCTGCCGCCGCTGGCTGGCGCGCATGGCCGGGTGATCCTGCCCGGCTCCAAGAGCATTTCCAACCGCTTGCTGCTGCTCTCGGCCCTGTGCCAGGGCCGCACCACCCTGCACGACCTGCTGGACTCCGACGACACGCGGGTCATGCTGGCCGCGCTGCGCCAGCTCGGCTGCGGCGTACAGCAGGAGGGCTCCACCGTCGTGATCGACGGCATCGCCGGCCAGCTGCCGGCCAGCCCGATCAAGTTCTTCATGGGCAACGCCGGCACCGCCATGCGTCCGCTGACCGCCGCGCTGGCCATTGCCGGTGGCGACTTCGAACTCTCGGGTGTGCCACGCATGCACGAACGGCCCATCGGCGATCTGGTCGATGCCCTGCGTCCGCTGGGCTGCAGCATCGATTACCTTGGCAAGGAAGGTTATCCGCCGCTGCGCGTGGGCAGACCGAACCTGCAGCTCGAGGCGCCGATCCAGGTGCGTGGCGACGTCTCCAGCCAGTTCCTCACCGCCCTGCTCATGGCCCTGCCCCTGGTCGCGAAGGATCGCGACATCACCATCCAGGTGACGGGCGAATTGATCAGCAAACCCTACATCGAGATCACGCTCAACCTGCTGGCGCGCTATGGCATCACCGTCCAGCGCGACGGCTGGCAACGTTTCACCATCCCCGCCGGCAGCCGCTACCAGTCGCCCGGCGTGCTGCACGTGGAGGCCGACGCCTCCTCGGCCAGCTATTTCATCGCCCTGGGCGCCATCGCCGCCGACGCGGGCGCACCGGTGCGCATCGAAGGTGTGGGCGAAAGCTCCATCCAGGGCGACATCCGCTTCATCGACGCGGCCCGCCAGATGGGCGCGCACATCCAGGGCGGCCCGAACTGGCTCGAAATCTCCAGAGGCAACTGGCCGCTCAAGGCGATCGACCTCGACTGCAACCACATCCCCGACGCCGCCATGACCCTGGCCGTCATGGCGCTCTACGCCGACGGCCCGAGCACCCTGCGCAACATCGCCAGCTGGCGCGTCAAGGAGACCGACCGCATCGCCGCCATGGCCACCGAGCTGCGCAAGCTCGGCGCCACGGTCGAGGAAGGGGCTGATTTCATCCGCGTGACACCGATGGTCGGCAGGGGCTGGCGGGCCACCATCATCCATACCTATGACGACCACCGCGTCGCCATGTGCTTCTCGCTGGCCGCCTTCAATCCGGCCCGTCTTCCTGTGCGCATCCTGGACCCCCAGTGCGTGGCCAAGACCTTCCCGGACTACTTTGAAGCCCTGTTCTCGGTGGTCACCCCGGCCGCCGGCGCCGTCCCCGTGCTGTGTGTCGATGGGCCGACGGCCTCGGGCAAGGGCACCCTGGCCGCCCGCCTGGCCCTGCGCCTGGGTTACCACCTGCTGGATTCCGGTGCGCTTTACCGCGTCACCGCCCTGGCCGCTCTGCGCGCCGGGCTGGCCCTGGAGCCGGCCCATGAGGCGGCCATCGCCGCCCTGGCGCGCCAGTTGCCGGTGCGCTTCGAGGGCGAGCGCGTGCTGCTGGACGGCGACGACGTGAGCGACGCCATCCGCAGCGAAGAAGGCGGCATGAACGCCTCCCGGGTCTCGGCCCTGCCGGCCGTGCGCACCGCCCTGGTGGACCTGCAACACAGCTTTACCCGCCTGCCCGGCCTGGTGGCCGACGGGCGCGACATGGGCACGGTGATCTTCCCGCACGCCCCCTTGAAGGTGTTTTTGACGGCCAGTGCCGCAAAAAGAGCGGAAAGACGCCATAAGCAGTTGATTTCAAAGGGTATTTCGACTACACTCGAAATCCTTCGCGCCGATCTGGAAGCGCGTGATGCGCGGGACATGTCCCGCAGCGTCGCGCCTCTCAAACCTGCGCAGGATGCCCGCCTGCTGGACAACTCGGATCTGACGATTGAAGAATCGGTGGATCTCGTGCTGGACTGGTGGTCGGACAAGCAGCCTTTCGGGCCCTCGACACACTGAGGCCCGGGTGGCTGGACAGGCCCACCCGGCTCCCCTCGCGCAGCAAGCGCCCCGGCCGTGTGGATCAGAAACTTAACCCGCGGTACATCCGCACACAACGCCGTCGAAAGCTCCCCCCAGTCGCAATGGTGCGGCTGTCACGCCATGGCCTCCAGGCCGTGGACGCCCAGATGGTCTAGGAACTTACATGTCTGAATCTTTTGCCGCCCTGTTTGAAGAATCCCTGACACGCACCGAAATGCGTCCGGGTGAAGTGATCACCGCCGAAGTCGTGCGCATCGAGCACAGCTTCGTCGTGGTCAACGCCGGCCTCAAGTCCGAGGCCTACGTCCCCGTCGAGGAATTCAAGAACGACCAGGGCGTGCTCGAAGTCCAGGTTGGCGACTTCGTGTCGGTGGCCATCGGCTCCATCGAAAACGGCTACGGCGACACCATCCTGTCGCGCGACACCGCCAAGCGTCTGGCTTCCTGGATGAGCCTGGAAAAGGCCCTGGAAACCGGCGAATTCGTCACCGGCACCACCAGTGGCAAGGTCAAGGGCGGCCTGACCGTGCTGGTCAACGGCATCCGTGCCTTCCTGCCGGGCTCGCTGGTCGACACCCGTCCGACCAAGGACCTGTCCCCGTACGAGAACAAGACCCTGGAATTCAAGGTCATCAAGCTCGACCGCAAGCGCAACAACGTGGTGCTGAGCCGCCGCGCCGTGGTGGAAGCCTCCATGGGCGAAGAGCGCGCCAAGCTCATGCAGAACCTGAAAGAAGGTTCCGTGGTGCAGGGCGTGGTCAAGAACATCACCGAATACGGCGCCTTCGTGGACCTGGGCGGCATCGACGGCCTGCTGCACATCACCGACATGGCCTGGCGCCGTGTCCGCCATCCGAGCGAAGTCGTTCAGGCCGGCCAGGAAATCACCGCCAAGATCCTCAAGTTCGACACCGAGAAGAACCGCGTGTCCCTGGGTCTCAAGCAGATGGGCGATGACCCCTGGATGGGCGTGAGCCGTCGTTACCCCCAGAGCACCCGCCTGTTCGGCAAGATCACCAACATCGCCGACTACGGTGCGTTCGTGGAACTCGAACCGGGCATCGAAGGCCTGGTGCACGTGTCCGAAATGGACTGGACCAACAAGAACGTGGCTCCCTCCAAGATCGTGGCCCTGGGTGACGAAGTCGAAGTCATGGTACTGGAGATCGACGAAGACAAGCGCCGCATCAGCCTGGGCATGAAGCAGTGCAAGGCCAACCCCTGGCAGGAATTCGCGCAGAACACCAAGCGCGGCGACCGCGTCAAGGGCCCGATCAAGTCGATCACCGACTTCGGCGTGTTCGTCGGCCTGGCTGCCGGCATCGACGGCCTGGTGCACCTGTCCGATCTGTCGTGGAACGAGCCGGGCGAAGCCGCCGTGCGCAACTACAAGAAGGGCCAGGAAGTGGAAGCACTCGTGCTGGCCGTCGACGTGGACCGCGAGCGCATCTCCCTGGGCATCAAGCAGCTCGACCAGGATCCCTTCACCACCTTCACCTCGGTGAACGACAAGGGCGCCATCGTGAGCGGCAAGGTCAAGACCGTGGACGCCCGTGGCGCCGAGATCGATCTGGGCCAGGACATCCTGGGTTACCTGCGCGCCAGCGAAATCTCGCGTGACCGCGTGGAAGACGCCCGCAACGTGCTCAAGGAAGGTGACGAAGTCACCGCCGTAGTGGTCAACGTGGATCGCAAGACCCGCAACATCCAGCTGTCGATCAAGGCCAAGGACCTGGCCGACGAGCAGGGTGCCATGGCCAACCTGAACCAGCAGTCGGCCCGCGAAAGCGCCGGCACCACCAGCCTGGGCGCCCTGCTGCGCGCCAAGCTGGACACGTCCGAGAAGTGATGCGCATGGGGCACGCTGCTGCCAAGCGGCGGTGTGCCCCTGCCCAACACGCGAACGTCATCCACACATGACCCGCTCCGACCTGGTTGAAGAGCTGGCTGCCCGTTTCGGGCAGCTGACCCACCGCGACGCCGAGTTCGCGGTCAAGGCCATCCTGGACGCGATGAACGATGCGCTGGTGCGCGGGCACCGCATCGAGATCCGCGGCTTCGGCAGCTTCTCCATCAACCGGCGGCCGCCGCGCATGGGGCGCAATCCCCGCAGCGGCGAAAGCGTGGCCATTCCCGAAAAGCGCGTCCCCCACTTCAAGCCGGGCAAGGCCCTGCGCGAAGCGGTGGACCAGCGCACCAGCGAAATGCAGGCGATCGAACCGAAAAGTTGATGCCCGCAATCGCTAGAATGCCCTCACCCGGGGGACATTGATGAAACAACTGACATGGCTGCTGAAGTGGATACTGAGGGCAGCCATTTTTTTTGCCCTGCTCGCCTTCGCCCTGAACAACCAGCAGGTCGTCAGCGTGCACCTGTTCTTCGGCCACCTCTGGCAGGCCTCCCTGGTGCTGGTGCTGCTGGCCGCCTTTGCCATGGGCCTGGCGGCCGGTGTGCTGGCCATGCTGCCGCGCTGGCTCAAGCAGCGTCACGCGGCGCGGCAGTTGCGTCGCCGCGCCGTTGCCGACAGCGAGCTCGCCCTCACCACCATCCAACCGCCCCATGAATCTTGACCTGAGCTGGATCCTGCTCGGCCTGCCCGCCGCCTTCATCCTGGGCTGGCTGGCCTCGCGGCTCGACCTGCGCCAGCTGCGCATCGAGAACCGGCGCAACCCCAAGGCCTATTTCCGCGGCCTGAACTTCCTGCTCAACGAGCAGCAGGACCAGGCCATCGACGCCTTCATCGAGGCCGTGCAGCAGGATCCCGACACCTCGGAGCTGCACTTCGCCCTGGGCAACCTGTTCCGCCGCCGCGGCGAATACGAACGCGCCGTGCGCGTGCACGAGCACCTGCTCTCGCGGGGTGACCTGTCCGAGGCCGATCGCCAGCGCGCCCAGCACGCCCTGGCGCTGGACTACCTCAAGGCCGGCCTGCTGGACCGCGCCGAGGACGCCCTGCTCAAGCTCGAAGGCACGCCCTTCCAGGCCCAGGCCCGGCTGGCGCGGCTGGCCAACTACGAACGCTCGCGCGACTGGCCGCAGGCCGCCGAGATCGCGCGCCAGCTGGAGGATGCCGAGCACGGCAGCTTCAGCAGCCGCCTGGCGCACTACCTGTGCGAACAAGCCGCGGCCCACCTGACGCGCGGTGAAGTCACGCCGGCGCAGGACGTGCTGACACAGGCCATCGCCACCGCCCCGTCGGCCCCGCGCGCGCGCATCGAACTGGCGCGCCTGCAGCTGGAGCAGGGCCAGGCCGCAGCGGCCTGCGCCACGCTGGAAGAGGCGCTGAGCGCCTGCCCCGCCGCCGTTCCGCTGATCGCCGCCCCGCTGGCCCAGGCCGCCGTGGCCAGCGGCCGCACCGTGCCCGTGCTGGCCACGCTGCAGGAGATCTACGAACAGACGCCCTCCCTGGACGTGCTCGAAGCCCTGGTGACGCTGCAGGCCGCCGCCGGCAGCAGCAACACCAGCACCCGCGACTGGTATGTGCACCACCTCGAGCGCGAGCCCTCGCTGGTCGCCGCCGCCAAGTGGATCGCCGGCGAGAAGCTGGAGCACGAACAGTTCCATCCCCAGGTGCAGCGCGCACTGGACCACGCCGTCAAGCCGCTCACGCGCTACCGATGCGCCGCCTGCGGCTTCGAAGCCAAACAGCATTTCTGGCAATGCCCGGGCTGCCAGACCTGGGACAGCTACCCCGCACGCCGTGTAGAAGAACTGTAATGAAGCACCCCCGACTCTCGCTCACTGCGTGTAGCTCGCATCCCCCCTCAAGGGGGCACACCCAGCAGCCCGGCAAAGCCGGTTCTGCGGGTGTCCGCGACTATGCTTTCGCACACGGTGCATCCGTCGGTAAATCAACATGAACATCTCCAAAGCACAACTCAGCAAGTCCCGCGTGCTCGTGGTGGGCGACGCCATGATCGACCGCTACTGGTACGGCGCGGTCGACCGCATCAGCCCGGAAGCGCCGGTGCCGGTGGTGCGCGTCACGCGCGAGGAGCTGCGCATCGGCGGCGCCGCCAACGTGGCCAGCAACGTGGTGTCCCTGGGCGCCCAGGCCACCCTGCTCACCGTCGTCGGTGACGACGAGGCCAGCCACACCCTCGAGTCCCTGGTCGCCAAGACCGGCATCACGCCGCACTTCGGCCGCGACGCGGCGCTGCAGACCACCGTCAAGCTGCGCGTGATCGGCCGCCAGCAGCAGCTCATCCGCCTCGATTTCGAGAACTCGCCCAAGAGCGAGGTGCTGGCTTCGCAGACGGCTGACTTCCTCAAGCTGCTGCCGCAGCACGACGCCGTGCTCTTCTCCGACTACGGCAAGGGCGGGCTGGACCACGTGCACCACATGATCGAGCACGCGCAGGCCGCCGGTAAACCGGTGCTGATCGACCCCAAGGGCTCGGACTACTCGCGCTACAGCGGCGCCACCGTGATCACGCCGAATCGTGCCGAGTTGCAGCAGGTGGTCGGCGCCTGGAGCAGCGAAGACGAATTGCGTGCCAAATCACGCGCCCTGCTGGAGAAGCTCGGCCTGCAGGCCCTGCTGCTCACCCGCAGCGAGGAAGGCATGACACTCTATGACGCCGCGGGCGAGCTCAGCGTGGCTGCACAGGCGCGTGAAGTGTTCGACGTGACCGGCGCCGGCGACACCGTGATCGCCACCCTGGCCGCCCTGGTGGGCGCCGGGCTGGACCTGCGCCAGGCCATGCCCCTGGCCAACAAGGCCGGCGGCATCGTGGTCGGCAAGTTCGGCACCGCCACCGTCAGCTACGACGAGCTGTTCGCGGCGCCCTAAATCGAAGAGGATTTCAAGATGACCAGAGTAGTAGTGACCGGGGCCGCCGGGTTTATCGGCTCCAACATCGTCAAGGGCCTGAACGCGCGCGGCATCGACGACATCATCGTCGTGGACGACCTGAGCCAGGGCGACAAGTTCCGCAACTTCGCCGACCTCAAGATCGCCGACTACGTGGACATGGATGACTTCTATCCCAACTTCGAGGAAGGCCACTACGGCCAGGTCGAGGCCGTGTTCCACGAAGGTGCCTGCAGCGACACCATGGAGCAGGACGGCAAGTACATGATGGACAACAACTACACGCTCTCCTGCGAGTTGTTCCAGTCCTGCCAGGCGCAGGGCACACGCCTGCTCTACGCCTCCTCTGCCGCCACCTACGGCAACTCCGAGACCTTCCGCGAAGTGCCCGAGTTCGAGGCCCCGCTCAACGTCTACGGCTACTCCAAGCTGCTGTTCGACCAGCGCATGCGCCGCGAGCTGGGCGACAACTTCGAGCGCGCCAAGACCCAGGTGGCGGGCTTCCGCTACTTCAACGTCTACGGCCCGCGCGAGCAGCACAAGGGCCGCATGGCCAGCGTGGCCTTTCACCAGTTCAACCAGTTCCGCACGGAAGGCAAGGTCAAGCTGTTCGGCGAGTACGGGGGTTACGCTCGCGGCGAGCAGAAACGCGACTTCGTCTTCATCGACGACGTGGTGGCCGTCAACCTCTGGTTCTTCGACCATCCGGGCAAGAGCGGCGTCTTCAACCTCGGCTCGGGCCGGGCCCAGCCCTTCAATGATGTGGCGCTGAGCGTGCTCAATACACTGCGCGGCCTCAAGGGGGACGCCCCCCTGTCGCTGGCCGAGGCGGCCCATGGCGGCATGATCGATTACATCCCCTTCCCCGACGCGCTGCGCGGCAAGTACCAGTGCTACACCCAGGCGGATCTGGGCAAGCTGCGCGCCGCCGGCTGTGACCACAGCTTTGCCGATGTGCAGACCGGCGTGGCCCATTACGTGAAGTGGCTGGCCCGCCAGGCCTGACCACCCGCTGCCCGCTACTGCGCCGTCCAGCCACCGTCGATGGGGATGGCGGCCCCCGTGAGGTTGTGCGCCGCGGGATCACAAAGCCAGGTCACGGTACGCGCAATCTCCTCGGGAGTGGAGGTGCGGCCGCTGGGCTGCTTCTCACGCAACAGGCCGCGGATGCCGGCCTCGCGGTCACCATTGAACTGCGCGGCGCGCGCCTGGATCTGCGGCTCGATGATGGCCGTCTCGGTCCAGCCCGGACAGATGCAGTTGGCGGTCACCCCGCCGCTGGCGCGGTTGCCGGCCTGCGCGGCCTCCAGCGCGGCCACGCGTGTCAGGCCCACCAGTCCGAACTTGGCCGCCACGTAGGGCGCCTTGTGCACTGAGGCCACCAGCCCGTGCACGGAGGCAATGTTCACGATGCGCCCGTAACCCCGCGCCAGCATGCCCGGCAGGGCCAGGCGCATGGTGTCGAAGGCGGCCGACAGGTTGATGGCCAGGATCGTGTCCCAGCGCTCGCGCGGCATCTCCACCAGGGCCGCCGTGTGCTGGATGCCGGCATTGTTGACCAGGATGTCCAGCGGTCCGTCCGCCAGCACGCGGGCCATCATGTCGGCCACCTGCACCGGGTCGGCCAGGTTCTGCGTCAGGGACACGACGGGCCGCCCGCAGAGGGCGCCGATCTCCCGGCACGCCTGCGCATGCACGGTCCCGTCCGGCAGGCCGTGCAGCACCACCTGCGCCCCGGCCCCGGCCAGGCTGCGGGCAATCGCCAGGCCTATGCCCTGGACCGAGCCCGTCACCAGGGCCCTTTTCCCTTGCAGGTTCATCGACATCATGTGGCCGTCTCCTTCCTGAGTTGTTCACGCAGCACGGTCTTGAGCACCTTGCCGTAGTTGTTCTTGGGCAGTTCGTTCACGAACACATAACGCTTCGGGCGCTTGAAACGCGCCATCTGGTCCAGGCAGTGCTGGTCCAGCGCATCGGCCGTCACGGCCCCGGCACGGGCCGGCACGATAAAGGCCACCACCACCTCGCCCCATTCGGCATCGGGCGCACCGACCACCGCCACCTCGGCCACGCCGCTCGCAGTGAGCAGCACTTCCTCCACCTCGCGCGGATAGATGTTGGAGCCGCCGCTGATCAGCAGGTCCTTGCTGCGGTCCTTGAGCGTCAGGAAGCCGTCGGCATCCAGGCTGCCCATGTCGCCGGTCAGCAACCAGCCATCGCGGATGGCGGTGGCCGTGGCCTGCGGATTGCGCCAGTAGCCGGCCATCACGCTGTCGCCGTGCACCATCACCTCACCCACCTCGCCAGCCGGCAGCTCACGCCCCTGCTCGTCGGCCACGCGCAGCTGCACGGGCGTCTGCGCCAGCCCCACGGAGGCCAGGCGCTCCAGATGGCGCGGATGGCCGGCATCGGCCAGGTGGCTGCGCGCCAGCGCCGTGGCCACCATGGGCGTTTCACCCTGGCCGTAGATCTGCACGAAACGCGGCCCCATCACACGCAGCGCGCGCTGGATGTCGGCCACGTACATGGGCGCTCCGCCATAGACGATGGTCTTCCACGCTGCCGCGGCATCCTCCGGGGTCAATCCGGCCTGCTCGGCATAGTCCACCAGGCGCTTGACGATGGTGGGAGCCGCAAAGGTCGAGAACGGGCCCAGCGTGCGCCCCAGGGCATGCAGCTCGGCCGGATCCACACCTCCCGACGCCGGCACCACGTGCCGCGCGCCCGCCATCAGGTGCGGAATGGCATACAAGCCCGCACCGTGCGACATGGGGGCGGCGTAGACGATGGCATCGTCCGCGGCCACCGGATCCACGTCGATGAAATACGTGAGCCCCATGGTCATCAGATTGCGGTGCGTGATCATCACGCCCTTGGGCCGGCCGGTGGTGCCGCTGGTGTAGAACAGCCAGGCCACATCGTCCGCGGCACGAGGCACCACGGGCTGGGCCCAGGGGTCCGCCGCCGGCGCAATCAGCGCATCCATCTCGGGTGAGTTGACCTCGATCTGTCGCTTCAGCCCGGCCAGCGGCCCGGGTGCTACGTCGGCGCTGACGAAGCCCCAGCCCAGTTCTGCGTTGTCGATGATCCACTCCACCTCGCGTGCATGCAGCTTGGCATTCACGGGCACCACGACCAGGCCGGCCCACCAGGCCGCCCAGAGGATTTCCAGGTAGCGCGGGTGATTGCTCATGAACAGCAGGACGCGGTCGCCCGGCTGCAAGCCGGCCTCGATGAACTGCCGGGCCAGGCCGGCGCTACGCGCTGCCCATGCGCCATAGCTGGCGTGCAGCCTTGTGCCGTGAAAGATCGCGGGCCGGTCCGGGGACAGGCGGGCGTGGCGCAGCAGCAGATAGGCAAGGCTCATGGCGGGGGTCCGTAAGTTTCAGGAACTGCCCTGAACGATAGGCAAGAGCGGCTTCGCTCGCTATACGGTATGAATACCGTATAGTGAGTCCATGCGCGCACTTGCCGAACTCGGCTTCCTGCAGGCCCCGGTCGCCCTCTGCATCACCCGCCAGCGTGTGATCGCCCGCTGCAATCCGGCCTTCGCCGAACTGTTCGGCTACGACGTGGAGGAACTGCACGGACAGTCCATCGCCCTGCTCTACCCCTCGGCTCAGGAATTCAATCGCATCGGCGAACGCGGCTACCCGCAGATGAACCGCGGCCAGCCCTACCGCGACGAACGCCTGATGCGCCGGTGTGATGGCGCCATGCTCTGGTGCCGCGTCACGGGCCGCGCCTCCGACGCCAGCGCACCCGCGCGGCAGGCGGTCTGGGTGTTCGAGCCCATCCACCACCCGGCCGGTGCCACCCAGTCCCTGAGTCCACGCGAGAGGGAAGTCGTCGCGCACCTGGCGCAAGGCCTGTCGAGCAAGGAGATCGCGCGCGTGCTGGGCCTGAGCCCACGCACGGTGGAGATGCACCGCGGCCGCCTGTTGCACAAGCTGGGCGTGCGCTCCACGGCACAGTTGCTGGCCCTGCTGGTGTAAGGCATACGCATCCGGCCGCTGTGCCTTCTGCCATGAAAAAAGCCGGTGGCTTGTTGCCCACCGGCTTTCTTGTGACGTGCGTTCAGCGCCTCACTTGCACTTGAAGACTTCGTAGGAACGCTTGCCGTACTCCAGGGAGTTGCCCTTGACCACGGTGTCGCCGCCCCTGTCGATGGCTTCGTTGCGGGCCATCTGCAGCAGGTTGTCTTCCACCGCCTCGGCGCTGCGCGTGATCGGCCCCAAGGACGACAGCACGCTGAGCGTGGAGCGCCCCAGCGACTTGCACTTGGCCACTTCGCTGTCCTTGGCCAGCACGACCTGGTCGGCCCCGATGCGCTCACCGATCATCGAACTGGCACAGCCCGTGATGCCCCCCACCAGCAGGACCAGGGCCGCGAGGCGCATCAGGTTTTTCGAAAATTGCATGGTTACTCCAATCAACAACAGAAACACAGTGCTCCGAGTCTAGCGGGTCTGCGTGTATCCAAATGAAAAATCCGGCTCAGGCGCCGGTCAGCTTGCGATAGGCCTCGCGCGTCTCGGGCGAAACCGATGCGATCAGTTGCGCATGGCTGGTCTGGTGCCGCGCCAGCGTGCGCGCCGAGGCGACCGAAAGCGAGCGGCAGAACCAGTGGCAGCTGTGCTGCATGAGGAACAGCTCCGCCGACATCGTAAACGCCTTGTCGCGCAGTGGGAGCTGGCGCCGGTTCTCGGCCGCCGCGCTTATGCCCTCGGCATGGATGGCCAGCGCATGGCGCATGTCGAAGGTCTTGCGCGGAAAGAGCTTGTCGGCATAGGGAAAGGCGAAGCCCAGGGTGCTGACCTGGGTCTGTTCGTTCCAGACCTTGGAGAAGTCGGCGACAAAGCGATTGAACTGGCTGCTGAGCTCGGTCTCGGCCGTGGCCAGCAGGCTCCAGATCTGTTCGCGGCGCTCCTCGTCTTCCTCGCCGAGCGCGCGCAGGTAGCCCTCGGTGACGTTCTCCATCAATTTCTCGATCTGGTACTGGCTGAGGTAGCCGCCCAGCAGGTAGATACGACGGCGCTGCTCGCGCGCCTTGAGGAACTGGAAGCCCACGAAAAGCGCGAGCGGCATGAAAACGAGGATATCCATCAAGAACCGTCCAGGGTGCGGGCAAAGGCGTCAGTTTAGACGGCTGCGCAGGCATCAGCCGGCCTGACCGTAACCACCCCCACCAGGCGTGTGGATCTCGAACACATCCCCGGGCTGCATCTGCGTCTGTCCGATGTGGCCCAGTTCCTCCACGCCGCCATCGGCGCGCAGCACGCGGTTGATGCCTGGCTGTCCGCTCTGGCCGCCGGCCATGCCAAAGGCGCCGCTCCTGCGGCCGTTGGAGAGGATGCCCGCCGTCATGGCTTCCCGGAACTGGACGCGGCGAACACCGCCATCACCACCGTGCCAGCGGCCCGCACCACCCGAACCCTGGCGGATCTCGTAGCCCAGCAGGCGCACCGGGAAACGGAACTCCAGCACCTCGGGATCTGTCAGGCGCGAGTTGGTCATATGGGTCTGCACCACACTCGTTCCGTTGAAGCCACCGACCACGCGGCCAGCGCGGTCGATCTCTGCTCCGGCCCCGCTGCCACCTGAGATGGTCTCGTAATACTGGTAGGTCGCGTTACCGAAGGTGAAGTTGTTCATGGTGCACTGGCTGGCCGCCATCACACCCAAAGCGCCGTACAGCGCATTGGTGATGCAGCTCGAGGTCTCCACATTGCCCGCCACCACCGACGCCGGTGGGTTCGGGTTCAGCATGGAGCCGGCCGGGATGATGACCTTGAGCGGCTTGAGGCAACCTGCGTTGAGCGGGATGTCGTCGTCCACCAGGGTGCGGAAGACGTAGAGCACTGCCGCCATGCACACCGCCGTGGGTGCGTTGAAGTTGTTGCTCTGCTGCGCGCTGGTGCCCGTGAAGTCGATCTCGGCGCTGCGGGCTTGCGCATCCACGCGGATGCTCACGCTGATCTGCGCGCCGTTGTCCAGCGGCAGGGTGAACTGGCCATCCTTCAGGCGGGTGATCACCCGGCGCACCGACTCCTCGGCGTTGTCCTGCACGTGGCGCATATAGGCCTGCACCACATCCAGGCCGAATTGCGTCACCATCTTGCGCAGTTCCTGTACGCCCTTCTCGTTGGCGGCAATCTGCGCCTTGAGGTCGGCCAGGTTCTGCCGCGGGTTGCGACTCGGGTACTCGCCACTGGCCAGCAGGGCCAGGATCTCGGCCTCGCGCAGCACGCCGCGCTCCACCAGCTTGAAGTTCTGGATCTGTACGCCCTCCTCCTCGATGCGCGTGGAGAAAGGCGGCATAGAGCCCGGTGTCGTGCCGCCGATATCGGCGTGATGACCCCTGGAGCCGACGTAGAAAGTGGGATCCTTATCGCCCTCCAGATAGACCGGCGTGATCACCGTCACATCCGGCAGGTGCGTACCGCCATGATACGGGTCGTTGAGCACATAGACGTCGCCCGGCTGCATCCTGCCCGCGTTCTCGCGGATCACAGTCTTGATGCTCTCGCCCATGGAGCCCAGGTGCACCGGCATGTGCGGCGCGTTGGCGATCAGGTTGCCCGCGGTATCGAACAGCGCGCAGGAGAAATCCAGCCGCTCCTTGATGTTCACCGAATAGGCCGTGTTCTGCAGCTGCAGGCCCATCTGCTCGGCGATGTTCATGAAGAGGTTGTTGAAGACCTCCAGCAGCACCGGGTCGGCCGTGGTGCCGGCGGCGTAACGCTGTTCGCGCGGCACACGCCGGCTCAGAACGATGTGGTCCAGTGCCGTCAGCTCGGCCTCCCAGCCGGGCTCCACCACCGTGGTCGCGTTCTTCTCGGCAATGATGGCCGGGCCGGGAATGAGGTCACCCGCGCGCAGATCCTCGCGCACCACCAGTGCCGCCTGGTGCCAATGCCCGCCGGAATACAGGCGCACGGTCTCGCGGCTGGGCACGGCACGTGCCGGTTGCAGCGTGTGGCGCGGCTCGCTTGGCGCGTCACCGGCCACCACGGCCTCCACCGACACCGCCTCCACAATCAGACGCTTGCCCTGCATGAGAAAGGCAAAACGCTGGCGGTAGGCGACCTCGAAAGCGGCACTGATCTCGGGCAGGGATCCGAAGGGCACGATCAGCGCCGAGTCGCTGCCCTCGTAACGCACGTGCACACGCCCCTGCACGCTGACCGCGGCCGCACTGAGCTGCTGGCGCTCCAGTTCGCCGCGCGCGGCCTGGGCCAGCACGTCGAGCTTATCGGTGATGGTTGGCAGAGCATTCGCCTCCAGCGGCAGTTCTACCGCCTGCTCGCGGATCACGTTCTGGTCGGCCAGGCCCATGCCGTAGGCCGAGAGCACGCCCGCCAGCGGGTGCACCAGCACGCGCGTCATGCCCAGCGCGTCGGCCACCAGGCAGGCATGCTGACCGCCGGCGCCGCCGAAACACTGCAGGGTGTAGCGCGTCACGTCGTAGCCGCGCGCCACCGAAATCTTCTTGATGGCATTGGCCATCTGCTGCACGGCGATGCTGACAAAACCCTCGGCCACGTCCTCCGCGCTGCGCCCGGTCTGCGCCGCCAGCGCGGCGAATTTATCGTGCACCACGGCATCGTCCAGCGCCTCGTTGGCCGCCGGGCCGAACACGTGCGGGAAGTGCGCTGCCTGGATCTTGCCCAGCATCACATTAGCGTCGGTCACGGCCAGCGGGCCGCCACGCCGGTAGCTGGCCGGGCCCGGGTTGGCGCCGGCGCTCTGCGGCCCCACGCGGAAGCGCGCGCCGTCGTATTGCAGGAGGGAGCCGCCGCCGGCCGCCACCGTGTGGATGCTCATCATGGGTGCGCGCATGCGCACCCCGGCGACCTGGGTCTCGAACTCGCGCTCGAACTCGCCCGCGTAGTGGCTGACGTCAGTGGACGTGCCGCCCATGTCGAAACCGATCACCCTCACCATGCCCGCCAGTTCCGCCGTGGAACTGTTGAAGGCCAGCTCCGCTGTCCGTGCCATGCCCACGATGCCACCGGCCGGGCCGCTGAGGATGGCATCCTTGCCCTGGAAGGCGTGCGCGTCGCTCAGGCCGCCGGACGACTGCATGAAGAAGAGCCGCACCCCCGGCATCTCGGCCGCCACCTGGTCCACGTAACGGCGCAGGATGGGCGAGAGGTAGGCGTCCACCACCGTGGTGTCGCCACGGCTCACGAACTTCATCATCGGGCTGGTGCCGTGCGAGGTGCTGACCTGGGTGTAGCCGATCTCGCGGGCGATACGGGCCGCCGCCACTTCGTGCGCCGTGCTGCGGTAGCCGTGCAGGAAGACGATGGCCACGCAACGCAGGCCGGCATCGAATTGCGCCTGGAGGTCGCGGCGCAAGGCCATCTCGTCCAGCGGCGTCACCATCTCGCCACGCGCGCCCACGCGCTCGTCCGCCTCCACCACCGCGCTGTACAAGAGTTCGGGCAGCACGATGTGGCGATCGAACAGGCGCGGCCGGTTCTGGTAGGCGATGCGCAGCGCATCTCGAAAGCCGCGCGTGGTGACCAGCAAGGTGGGCTCGCCCTTGCGCTCCAGCAGGGCGTTGGTGGCCACCGTGGTGCCCATCTTCACGCAGTCCACGCGTTCGGGCGTGATGGGCTCGCCCGCCTTCAGCCCCAGCAGATGCCGGATGCCGGCCACCGCTGCGTCGCGGTACTGGCCCGGGTTGTCCGAGAGCAGCTTGTGCGTGACCAGGCTGCCGTCAGGCCGGCGGCCTACGATGTCGGTGAAGGTGCCGCCGCGATCGATCCAGAACTGCCAGCGCGGCAGCTGGGTGATGGAGGTATGTGGAGCCATGCGGACGATCGTATCCCAGCTCTGGCGGCGGGACTGAATGGCAACAGTCTGTGTGCAGCCATCCGGGCAACCTCTTGCCTGTTGATAATGTCCCCGCTGTCACGCAAATCGGATCCGGCAAACAAGGAAAAGGGAAGGTAGGTCAGTCGGCATGCAATACAAGGTTCCGAAAACGCTGGGCGTGCTGGGCGGCATGGGCCCCCTGGCCACTGTCGACTTTCTCGGCAAGCTGACGCAAGCGACGCCGGCCGCCCTGGACCAGGACCACGTTCCGATGGTGGTCCATTTCTGTCCGCAGATACCTGACCGCTCGGATGCACTCGCCGCAAACGGTCCCTCTCCACTGCCATCGATGATGGCGGCGGCACAGCAGATCGAACTGTCCGGCGCCCAGGTGCTGGTCATACCCTGCAACACGGCCCATGCCTGGTACGACGAGTTGTCCGCCTGCCTGGGCATTCCCCTGATCCACATCGTCGATGCCGCGGTGGCGCAAATCCCGGCCGCACTCCGGCATGAGCCGGTCGGCCTGCTGGCAACCCGTGGCACCCTGGCCCACGGCATTTACACACAGCGGCAACCCGACCTGAACTGGGTCCTGCCCCTGGAGCAGGAGATGACGGATTGGGTCATGCCAGCCGTGCGCGCCGTCAAGTCCGGCGACATGGATACCGCCCGGCGATGCCTCGAGCAGGCCATCGCTGCCCTCCAGCAACGGGGCGCGCGCTCCATCATGCTGGGCTGTACCGAGCTGCCGCTGGCGCGCTCCGGCGTCTCGCATGAGGTGCCACTGATCGACGCTACGCATGCGCTGGCGCTCAGCGCGATCCGCTGGGCCCTGGCTGCAGAATGAGCACCTCTGGCTCTGGGCCAAGGGGTGTCTGGCAGAGCCGGGACGGCCCTGCGTCCCGTTCAACCGGTCTTCTGCCGACGCAGCAGCTCAGCGAACTTGTCAGCGGTGACTGCCGGGTGGTAGAGCCAGCCCTGGCACTCGAACACATTCAGGTTTAGTAAAGCACTCCGTTGGGTTTCAGTTTCCACCCCTTCGGCCGTGACAGACAGGCCCAAGGTGCTGGCCATCGCGGCGATGGTACGGGCAATGGCCATATCGTTTGTATCGCTGGAGATGTCGCGGATAAAACTACGATCAATCTTGAGTCGGTTGAGCGGCAGGAACTTCAGCATGGAGAGCGACGAAAATCCCGTCCCGAAATCGTCTAGCGCCAGCTGGATGCCCATGGCCCTGAGCCGGTGCAGGGACTGCTGAACGAGCTCACCGCGCTGCAGCGAAGACTCCGTCAGCTCGATCTCCAGCATGGCGGGTGCAAGCTGGTGTTTGAGCAGGGCGCGCAGAACGCGCTCGGCAAAGCCTGCGTGTTGCAGCTGCTTGGCCGAGACGTTGATTGCCAGGCGCTGGAAATCCAGCCCCTCCGCTACCCAGGCGCTCGCATGCCGGCAGGCCTGCGCCAGCACCCAGTCCCCAATATCGAGGATCACGCCCGTCTCTTCTGCCACGGGAATGAAGCGCTCGGGACTGATCCGGCCCGAGACCGGATGGTTCCAGCGCAGCAGCGCCTCGGCGCCGATGATGCGGCCGTCCCGCATATCAACCACCGGCTGCCATTGCAGCTCCAGCTCATGGCCCCCAATCGCACCGCGCAAGCCCTGCTCCAGCTGCATGCGCTCCAGCGCACGGTTGGCCAGGTTCCTGGAGAAGATGGCGTGACCGTTACGTCCGTTCTCCTTGGCCTCGTACATGGCGGTATCGGCAGCGCGGATCAGTTCATCGGCGCTGTCCGCATGCTCGGGAAACAAAGCGATACCAATGCTGGCGGTCGTGCGCACGGTCTGCCCGATGCTGGTCGCAATCGGCTCGGCCAGCGCCGCCAGCAGCTTGTGCGACAGCTGGGCCGCGGCCTCGGCGGTATGCAAGCCAGCCGCGATCACGAGGAATTCATCACCACCCATACGGATCGCAATGTCGTCCTGCCGCAGCGTCGCCTTCAATCGACACGTGACCTCGATCAGGAGCTCGTCGCCGACGCCGTGCCCGAGCGTATCGTTGATGGTCTTGAAGCCGTCGAGGTCGATGAAGAGCAGCGCAAAATGCTCGCTGCCGCTGCGGGAACTCGCCTGGCTGATGTTGTGGCGCAGGCAGATGTCGAGCTGGTGGCGATTGCCCAGGCCCGTCAGGGCATCGTGCAAGGCAATGTGGGACAGCCGGCCCTCCGCACTGCGCAGGGCCGTGATATCGCAAAAGGTCAGGACGTAGTGCGTGATATGTCCGGCCGAGTTCATCACCGGCGCAATGTTTTCCCACGCGGGGAACAGGGAACCATCCTGGCGTCGGCAGGTCACCTCGACATGCGGCGCCTCCATCCGTGTCCCCTCGTCGGAGTTCTTGCGGTCGCCTTCGCGGGCCGTATGCAGAAACTCATCGGGGCATTTGCCGATCACCTCCCGCGGATCCCAGCCGGTCAGCTTAGCGAAGGCCTTGTTGGCCATGCAGACCCGCTGGTCCTGGTCCAGGATCAGGATGCCGTCACCGGCCGATTCGAACACCACCGAGGCCTGGCGCAGATGCTCCTCCGCGTGGACCTTTTCCGTCACATCGCGCAGGATACCGATGACCTTGTCTTCGTCAGGAAAGTAGCTGGCGTGGATTTCAATCCAGATGCGCTGACAATTGGCCTGTCGCCAGGCCGCACAGACCTCCACCATCTCTCCCGCCATCAGTCTTCCCTGCAGCCGATTTCTTACCTCCTCATCCTCGAGATGGCTCAGGAAGTCCTGCTGTTTCATGATAAAGCTGCGAGGAGATGTCTTCAGGATGGAGTGAAGCTGCTCATCCAGCAAGATTTCTCCCTTATCACGATCGAACTCGATCACGCCCAGCTCAGCCGCATCGAGCGCAAGCCGGAAGCGCTTCTCTGTCTTGCGCGTCTTCTTTTCAAGAGCAATGCGCGACAGCGCCGCGCGGATCGTCGCATTCAGTTCGCGCGGCTCGAAGGGCTTGAGCACATAGCCGTAGGGCGAGGCCAGCAGGGCTCGCTTCAGGATGTCCTCGCCCGCATAGGCCGTCAGGTAGATCACAGGAATGTCGTAGCGCCGCGACAGAATATCCGCGGCGCGGGTGCCATCCCCACCACGTCCGAGATTGATATCCATCAGAACCAGGTCGGGGGTCGTGTGAGAGGCCAGCGCCACCGCCCCATCCTCAGTGCAGGCAATGCCTGTCACCGCGTAGCTCATGGATTCGAGGTTTTGCCTCAGATCGTAGGCAACGATCTGCTCATCCTCCACGATCTGGATCTTAACGCGCACATCTGAAGCTATCGTGTTCATTCTGGTGCCTCTAAATTGAAAAGATGATCCGTAAGGCCGTGCCCGGACCGGCGGCGAACCGGTAGGAAGCTTCGATCTGCTGCGCCAGCATTTGAACCAGTTGAAAGCCTAGGCTGCGGGTCGCACCGAGGTCAAATCCGACGGGCAGTCCTATGCCGTCGTCGGACACCTCGAGAAAGAGCTGGGCCTCGTGCCACCCAGCCATGATCTTTATATGCCCGTGGCTGCGCCCGACAAAAGCATGCTTGAACGCATTGGTGACCAGCTCGTTCACAATCAGCCCACAGGGAATCGCCCTCTGGATGTCGATCTTCATGCCTTGCGCCGGGACGCTGACCTGAACGTCGATGGTGGTCGCCTCCCCAAGGTAGGTCTGCTTGAGCAGTTGCGCCAGGTTGTGCAGGTAAGGGCCCAGCTCAAGATCAGCGAAATTCATGCCCTCGTAGAGCAATTGGTGGGTCAGCGCAATCACGCGCACCCGACTCTTGCTGTCACGCAGGACATCGCGCGCAACCTCGCCCACACTGCGCGACTGGATATCAAGGAGACTGGCGACGATCTGCAGGTTGTTCTTGACGCGGTGGTGCACCTCATTGAGCAGCAGTGTCTTTTCTTTCAGCGATGTCTCCATCGCCGCCTGCGCAGCCAAACGGTCCGTGATGTCCACCACTGTGGCCAGCACGACCGGCGCCTCGCTGCCCGGGATCGTGTTCAGCGCCACCTCCACCGGGAACTCGCTGCCGTCGAGCCTTCGCGCAGACAGCTGGCGCCGCTCGCCCATCATGCGCTTGGTCGGCGCACGCAGGTAGCTCGCCATTTCCGCACGGTGCGTGGCTCGACGCGCCTCCGGCAGTAGCATGTTGACATGCTGCCCCACCAGTTGCTCCGGCTGGCAAGCGAACAACTCCCCCATACTGCGGTTCGCCAGCAGCATACGGCCCGACTCATCGACCAAGGTCATGCCCTCTGGGGCTTGGTCAAACAGGCTTTGGAAGCGCGCCTCACTCGCCAGACGGGCTGACACATCGGTAGCGGATGGGATCAGGTGCGTGATCTCACCCGCTTCGTCACGCATGGGTGCGAGCATGAAATCGATGGTCATGCGCCGATCGCCGGCCATGCGTACCACGACATCGCGACGAACCACCTCGCCGCGGGCTGCAGCCGCGACGGCGGCCCGCATCCAGTCCTGGATGGCGCTGTCATAGCTCCACCAGTAGGTGTCCCAGAAATACCGGCCCTGGACATCCTCGAGCGCGATGCCTGCAGCCTGCAAAGGCGCACGATTGGCCTCCAGCAGCACGCCATCCGTTGTCATGACCCCGACAAAAGCGAACATGCTGTCAAGCACGCGCCGTACCCGACCCTCGCTCTCCTGCAGCACACGCATGGCCTGATGTTGCAGCGTGACATTTGTCGCCTTGACCAGAATCGCGACCACCTTGCCGTCTGCGGCGCGAATCGGCAAGTAGCTGGCCTCCCATTCCGATGTCCGCCCTGGCACACTCGGCACCTCGGCCAACACCTTGAATTTTTCCAGGGCTTCACCCTGCAGCACCCGCTGCAGCAGCGGTGCCACCTCAGGGTAAAAGCGGGCAGCACCTCCGCCACGGTGCGCCCCAGAGCGGCCGCAACCGGGACCCCGTTGAACGTGGCCAGTGCCTCGTTCATGCGGAGGTAACGTAGATCTCGGTCCAGCACGGCCAGACCGACCTCAATGTCACTGGAGAACAGTGAATCGATGATCTCGAGCGCATGCCGGTCAACGCCAGCGTTCAGCCACATTCAAACTCCCGGTTGGAGCTGGCAGCTACCCGGACGGGCGCAACCTTTTATTTATTAATTTAGGGTACCACGAGTGAATGTTGGCTGCACTACGCTGATGCGTCAGACCTCTATGCATGCAGCGCAGCCATCCGTTCTTGCATGGGCACTCATACCTTCAGGGGTTTGAGTGGAACCTGCGGCTGCAGGGCGATGGTCACCAGGGCCGAGGCGTCCTCGATGGCCGTCACGCCGTGTTGGGCCCCGCCCGCCAGGAACAGCAGCTGCCCGGCGCGCAGCACATGGCTGCGACCGTCGAGGCTGACGTCGAGCACGCCTTCGATGCAATGGATCGTGATCTCGCCTGCCACCTGATGAGGCGGCAGCGACTTGCCGGCCAACAGCACCAGGCGCATCACTTCGAGATCCTGCGCCTTGAACAGCGCCACCGTCTTCGCGTCCGCCAGGCCCGCGCCCAGCGGCTGGGCGTCGATGATCTGACCGGCAGTGGCGTGCGGGATGGCCATGCAAACGATGATACGCCTCGGCGCGCTAGGGTGCGGAGGGCATCAGCGATGAATGGTGGTCGCTGATCAGCCAGAGGCCTGCCAGCTTGCGGAAGGTGAAGCTGAAGCGCGCCGGCAGGGTGCGGGGCGCACCCTGCACGCCCAGCGTGAAGGTGTAGTGGCCCGTGCAGACCGCGACGTCACCGTACTCTCTCGCCAGGTGCTCGCCCAGTTCGGCCCGCGGCGGCACGCCGGGGGCGAAAGCGCGCTCGAAGTAGGCCCGGATGTCCGGCCGCCCCTGGATCAGCCGGGTCGAGAAGGTGCCCCAGAGCACGGCGTCCGGCAGGTACAGGTCGGCCATGCGGTCCGGGTCGGCGCTGGCAAACAGTTGTACCCAGTTGTGCGTGGCCAGGGCCACCTGCGTAAGGCTAGATGCTTCCAACGCCATGAACAAGGACTCTCCCGGTCACGAGACCACCAATGAAAACCATGCGTTCCCCGCGGGGCAAGCCGCCGCACGCCGCAGAACAGGCGCAGCATGCCACAAGGGTGCAGGCCTTCCAGCCGGCGGGGCGATAAACTCGCGCCATGCTGCCTGTCCTCGCCATCTGCCTCGGTGCCTGCGCCGGTGCGCTTCTGCGCTGGCGCCTGGGCCTGTGGCTCAGCACCCCCGGCGCCCTGCTGCCCTGGGGCACGCTCACCGCCAACCTTCTCGGTGGCTACCTCGTCGGCGTGGCCGTGGCGACGTTCCAGGCCCTGCCGCAGCTGGACCCGACCTGGCGCCTGCTGCTCATCACCGGTGTTCTGGGCGCGCTCACCACCTTCTCCAGCTTCTCGCTCGAAGTGGTGGCCATGCTGCAGCAGTCGCGCTACGCGCTCGCGCTGGGCACGGCGGCACTGCATCTCTTCGGCTCGCTGCTGTTCACCGTGGTGGGCCTCAAGAGCGTAGGCCTGTTCCTCGCGCGCTGAAGGCCTGGACTGCACGATGACGCCCACCCCCCCCACCGGCCGTGTCTACCTGGTCGGCGCCGGCCCCGGCGACCCCGAGCTGCTGACCCTGCGCGCCGCACGCCTGCTGACGCAGGCCGATGTACTGGTCTACGACAACCTGGTGTCCGACGGCGTACTGGCCCTGGCCAACCCCGGCGCGCAGCGCATCTACGCCGGCAAGCGCCGCAACGAGCACACCCTGCGCCAGGAGCAGATCAACGCCCTGCTGGTGCAGCTCGCGCGCGAGGGCAAACAGGTGGTGCGCCTCAAGGGCGGCGACCCCTTCATCTTCGGCCGCGGGGGTGAGGAGATGCAGAAGCTGGCCGAGCAGGGCATCCCCTTCGAGGTCGTTCCCGGCATCACGGCCGCCAGCGGTGTGGCCTGTTACGCCGGCATCCCGCTCACGCATCGCGACCACGCGCAGAGCTGCCTCTTCGTTACCGGCCACCTCAAGGACGGCAACCCCGAGCTGGACTGGGCCGCCCTGGTGCGCCCGCAGCAGACCGTGGTCATCTACATGGGCCTCAATGGCCTGCCCCAGATCTGCAAGCAGCTGATCGCGCATGGCGCCCCGGCCACCCGCCCCATCGCCATCGTGCAGCACGGCACCCTGGCCACGCAGCGTGTGCTCACCGGCACGCTGGCCGACCTGCCGGCCCGCGTGGTGGGCAGCGGCTTTTCGTCGCCCTGCCTGCTCATCGTCGGCGACGTCGTCACGCTGCACGACACGCTGGACTGGTTCGACACCGACAGCGGCGCGCGCACGCGCCTCACGCACGACGAAGCCGCCCAGTTGCCATCCCTCACACCCCCCGTTTCCAGGAGTACCCCATGAGCGATGCGCTCGACTACCTTGTCCAGGCCCGCCCCGAGGCCATGGGCCACTACTTCAGCTTCCTCAAGGACGCCGGCAAGCACCTGGACCCGAAAACGCGCAACCTGATCTCCGTCATCACCAAGGTCGATGCGCAGACCGAACGGGGTTTTCGACAGTACCTCAAGCGCGCGCTCAAGGAAGGCTGCACGCCCCTGGAGATCATCGACGCGCTGCTCATGGCCTTCCCCACACTGGGCCTGAGCAAGATCGTCTGGGCCACCGATATCATCCTCGCCATGCAGCTGCCGGGTTTCGCACCCGAGGCGCTGCGCGGCGCGCAGCCCCAGTGGCACGACGTGATGGCCGCCGCCGACCTGCCCGATGGAGAAGTCAGGCGCATGGACTGCGCGGGCCGCGGCCTCTTCGTCTACCGTGAAGGCAGCAACTACAAGGTCTACGACAGCCTGTGCCCGCACCAGGGCACCGACATCCCGCAGCTCGCGCTGCAGGGCCTCACGCTCACCTGCCCCAAGCACGAATGGGCCTTCGACGTCAAAAGCGGCGCCTGCATCAGGAACGGCAAGACCCCGCTGACACCCATCGAAGCCAAGGTGGACAGCGGTCGGCTGATGGCGCGCTGGTAGGCAGCCGGCACCCGCCACGAAAAAGCCGCGCAGTGCGCGGCTTTTTGCATGGTGCGAACTGCTGCTGGCCTCAGGCGTTCCAGCTCAGGTTGTTGCAGGCCTCGCACTCGTCCTTCATCAGGCCCATCTTCACCAGCAGGGAGTGGACCTTGCAGCCCACGCAGAAACCCAGCACGGTCTCCATCCACATGAACCCCAGGCAGACCCAGACCAGCACCAGCGGGATCCAGCGGGGCATGTAGTTCGTCGTGGTCGGCAGCAGCGCGTGCATGGCCACCGCATTGACCCAGCCCGCAAAGGTGTCCGGGTTGAAGAAGACCAGGCAGACCGCAATGAAAGCCGCGCCGATCGACCAGGCAAAACGCTTGGGTGTCAGCGGCTTCCACACCGGGGCATGGCCACGCGCCAGCAGGCTGGCGATCAGAATGGTAGGCGAGAAACGCGCGGTGATGGCGAACATGCCGGCCAGCATCTCGAACAGCGCATACAGCAGTACCCAGGTCTGCAGCGTGTAGTCGTAGGTGCGGCGCACAGCCTCCACGTGGTAGAGGATGCGGTCGTCGAAGTCCGTATCGAAGGTGTCCTTGATGTAATTGCCGGTCACCACCCAGTGCGAGCCGAACACCGCGTCGTACAGCGTGAAGGCCATGAACAGCGGCACCGCCAGCATCAGCCCGGCGCGGATGCGCACCGCGATGTCGTTGATGAACAGCGTGTCGGCGGCCAGGTCCTGGAACCACAGCCGGCGCAAGGTGGTGGAGAAGGGGCCGTGGGCTTTCGTCAGTGGCATGGGTGACCTCGGTTCAGTGGGCGTGAGCCCGACCGCAACGGCACGCTCGTTCGGGGTCTGCAAGGCCAAGGCTCACATAGTTAAGTGCGTGAGCATATAAGAAAGTTCCATTGAACCGCAAGAGAAATCGGGGGCAGACGCCCCGGCCCGAGGGTTTACCCGCCCCCGCGCTGGGTGTAGAGATCAAAACGCTTCATGAAAGCGTAGCGCTCGGCCTCGGAGACACCGCTGAAGGCAAAACGCAGCGCCAGGCGCGGCAGGCGCATCAGGGCGATCACGCGCGGGGGCTCTACACGCCAGTCGAGTTGCAGCTCTCCGGCGCCGATCGTGACACGGGCCGAGGCACTCCGCACCTCACGCGCATGCTCGCCCACCGCACGCGGCAGCCACGACAGCCATTCGGCCTCGGTGCAGGCCATGTCGCGCTCAAAGGTCTCGGGGTAGAAGGATTGCACGGTCGGAGGTTTCGCGGGGCTTCGACAGGCCTGTCCTGAGCGGGTTCGAAGGGCTCAGCCTGAACAGAGCGTCATCAACCACCGGCAATCGGTGGCCAGATCGCCAGCACGTCGCCCTCGACCAGCGCGCGCGTGGCCCGCTGCTCTGGCGGAATGTAGACGCCGTTGACCAGCACCAGGTGAACCAGCTTGTGCGGCAGGCCATAGGGTTCGATCACCTGCGTGATGGTGGCGCCGGGCGCCACGTCCAAGGCGATCTGGTTGTCGCCGCGCGCCTGCGAGGGCAGGTAATCGGTCAGCGAAGCGAAGAGCTTGAAGGTGATCTTCATCGGCACGGCGAAGGCTACAACAGGCTCAGCCTGAACGGAAACAGCATGCCCGTTGAAAACAGGCCGTCATGCACGCCGGCGCGCATCGTCCGCCCCGCTCCAGTGGCCCTGCGCCTGGGCACAGGCGAGGTAGGCCGGCACCAGTTGCGTGGGGTCCTTGAGCAGTTCGTCCTTCCAGCCGCCGAGTTTCACCTGGCCTTCGACCAGGCCGCGCATCACGCCCACGTGCTCGGTCCAGCCCACGCTGTTGCAGCCCACCAGCACGTCGTCCTGGAACTGCAGGCTCAGGTGGCGCCAGGCCGGCGCATCGGTCAGCTCGGCGTGCTGGCCGCCGGGGACGCCCTGCCAGTTGCCGAAGCTCGTGGAGATCAGGCCCAGGGTGTCCAGCACATTGATCTGCGTGACGCCGCGCAGCACCGCGCGTTTGCCCGGCCGGTTCTGCAACGCCATGTTCAGCGCCGCCACCCGCGCCTGCTCGGCCGCGTTGGGCTGGATGGCGCTGACCACCGTGGTGCCGCTGACCTTGTCAAAGGCCTCGGCACAGTCACCGGCCGCGTAGATGCCCGGCACATTGCTCTGCATGTGCTCGTCGGTCAGCACACCCTGCAGGCACTTCACGCCCGTCTTCTCCAGGAAACCGATGGCCGGTTTCACGCCGGTGGCGCTGATGACCAGGTCCACATTGAGCGTCTTGCCGTTGGAGAGTTTCACGTCCAGGGTCTGACCGGCGCCCTGCGCGATCGACTCCACCTTGGTGCCGGTGTACACCGCCACGCCCTTGGCCTCCACCCACTGCTTGATCATGCCGCCTGCCGCCGGCCCCATCATGCGCGGCACCATGCGGTCGCCCATCTCCACCACGGTGAGCGCCACGCCGCGTGCGGCCAGCGCTTCCATGATGATGCAGCCAATGAAACCCGCGCCCATCTGCAGCACACGTGCGCCCTTGGCCGCGCGTGCCTGGATGGCCCGCGCATCGGCCAGCGTCCAGCAGCTCTCCACGCCGGGCAGGTCCATACCGGGAATGGGCGCGCTCACCGGGTTGGAGCCGGTCGCGATCAGCAGCGTGTCGAAGGCCAGGGTCTGCCCGTTGTCCAGCGTGACCTGCCTGGCCTTGGTGTCCAGCTGGATGGCCTTGGCCTGCACGGCCTCGATGCGCAGGTCGCTGTAGTGTTGTGCGCCCTTGCGCAGCAAGGTGCCTTCCTCGCCGATGTTGCCGATCAGCAGGTAGGGGATGGCCATGCGCGAGTACGGCGCCTCGCGCTCCTCCCCCACCAGGGTGATGCGGTCATCCGGCGCCTGCTTGCGGATGGTCTCGGCCGCGATCACGCCGGCCGGGCCGGCGCCCAGGATCACGTGGTGCATGACTCAAAGCCCCAGGCGTTTTTTGGTCTCGGCGGTCGGCCGGCCTTCGGTGTCCCAGCCGCGCACCTCGTAGTACTTGGGCAGCATCTTGGCCAGCTCGTTGACCTTGCCCTTGGCCGGGCCGGTCTTGGCCGGTTCGGTCAGCAGGCGCTTCGGCAGCGAATCGTCCGCCTTGGTCAGGCCGGCGCGGTTGTTGAACTCGCGCTCCATGTTCCAGATGCGCTCGCCGATCTTCTCCAGCTCCTCGGTCGTGTACTGCTCACCAATGGCGCCTTGCAGCTGGGGTGCCAGGTCGGCCAGGCCCCAGGCAAAGGTGGTGAACACGCACAGGCCCGAGGAATCAAAAGCCGCGGTCGCGTCCTGGAAGGCCTTCACCAGCTCGGGCTTGCCCTCGCTTTGCAGCGGATCGGTCTTGACCGGGATACCCAGCACTTCCGAGGCGATGGTGTAACCGCGCAGGTGGCAGCCGCCGCGGTTGCTGGTGGCATAGGCTAGGCCGATGCCCTGGATGCCGCGCCCGTCGTAGGCCGGGAACTCCTGGCCCTTGGACGTCATGGACAGCTCGGGGTGGCCGTACTTGGCGGTCAGGCGTTTGCTGCCCTGGCCGATCTCCTTGCCGAAGCCGCGGCCGTGCACCGTCTCGTCCACCAGGAAGGCCAGCGCCTTGGCCGAGCCGAAGGGCGCCTCGATGCCGATCTGCTCCTTGGTGAGCACGCCCTTCTCATACAGCTCCATCACCGCGCCCACGGTGGCGCCGAAGCTGATGGGGTCGATGCCTTCCTCGTTGCAGATCATGGTGGCGTACTGCAGGCACTCCAGGTCGTTCACGCCGTTGGCCGCGCCCAGCGCCCAGGCCGCTTCGTACTCCAGGCCGCCAGAGGCGCCCCAGTACTGCGGCTTGTTGGCCACCGTGAAGTGGCCCTCGTCCATCTTGCTGATGCGCCCGCAGGCGATGGTGCAGCCGAAGCAGGCCTGGTTGGTCACCAGCTGCTTCTTGCCGTCGGTCTTGCGCGGCGTGGCCATGGCTTCGGCCGAGATGTCCTTGGCACCTTCGAACTGCACGTCCTGGTGGTTGCGCGTGGGCAGCGCGCCCACCTCGTTGATCACGTTCATCAGCACCTGGGTGCCGTAGGCCGGCAGGCCCTGGCCGGTGACCGCGTTGTCCTTGAGGATCTGCTTCTTCTCCTTCACGGCCTTCATGAAGGCCTTCGGGTCGCGGATATTGCCCACGCCCTTCGTGCCGCGCACGGCAATCGCCTTCAGGTTCTTGCTGCCCATCACCGTACCCACGCCCGAGCGGCCGGCCGCGCGGTGCAGGTCGTTGACCACGGCAGCGAACAGCACGCCGTTCTCACCGGCCTTGCCGATGCTCGAGACCCGCAGCAGCGGATCCTGCAGGCTCTTCTTCAGCGCCTCTTCGGTCTTCCAGACGCTCTGGCCCCAGAGGTGGCCGGCGTCACGCAGCTCCGCCACGTCGTCGTTCACGTACAGGTAGACGGGCTTGGGGCTCTTGCCTTCGAAGATCACCATGTCCCAGCCGGCCATCTTGAACTCGGCGCCCCAGTAGCCGCCCGAGTTGGAGCAGGCGATGGCGCCCGTCAGCGGGCTCTTGGTGATGACGGTGTAGCGCCCGCCGGTGGAGGCCATGGTGCCGGTCAGCGGGCCGGTGGCCCAGATGATCTTGTTGCCCGGCGACAGCGGGTCGACCTTGGCGTCCACCTCTTCCACCAGGTATTTGGAGCCCAGGCCGCGCGAGCCCAGGTAGGCGTGTGCCCAGTCCATGTTCAGCGGCTCCGAGGTCACGGTGCCCTTCGTCAGATCGACGCGGAGAATTTTTCCTGCCCAAGACATAGTCGTTCTCCTTAAGCCGCAGAGGGTTGGTTGCCGAGCTTGTTGGCCCACTGTTCCATCTTGCCCAGGCCGGTCCAGTTGGCGTCGATGAAGGTGATGGCGCCGGTCGGGCAGGCGTCGGCACAGGCTGGCTCGCCGCCGCACAGGTCGCATTTCTGCACCTTGCCGGTTTCCTGCACGTAGTTGATGGTGCCAAAGGGGCAGGCGATGGTGCAGACCTTGCAGCCCACACAGGTGGAGTCGTTCACCACCTTGGCGCCGGTCTCCTTGTTCACCGTGATCGCCTCCACCGGGCAGGCATGCAGGCACCAGGCCTCGTCGCACTGGGTGCAGGTGTAGGGCACTTTCTTGCCGGTGTGGTGGAAGTCGAATACCTTGATACGCGACTTGGCGGTGGCGAAGGTGCCGTAGTTCTCGAAAGAACAGGCCATTTCGCACTGCAGACAGCCGGTGCACTTGTCTGCGTTGATGTGCAACACCTTTTGCATGTGTCTCTCCTGGTTTCGTGCCGCGGCACTTTGCCTATGAACTGTTGTGCATAGCATTCTTGGATTGCGGCACTTCGCAACGACTAGGGAGAACCCTAGTCGGCTATTCCGCTGGCGCGCTTTATTCTCAAAATGCAACACCACACAAAGGCTGGCATGATGCTCGCCAGAAACGCCGTCGCACCGCCGTCCACCATGTCTTCCATCCCCAGCACCCAGCCCGTCTCGCGCCTGGCGCGCATCGCGCAGGCCCGCCAGCTGGCCATGCAGGAAGCCTCGCCCCTGGCCGGTGGCCTGGTGGAGCCCTGGATCGCGCAGAGCTGGCAACGCTGCCTGGCCCTCGGCCTGCGCCCGCAGGAGCGCGTGAACTTCGAGGCCGTCACCACCGCCGTCATGCGCCAGGCCTCGGAGGCCAACCACAAGCTCATGCAGGCCGCGCGCCCCATCCTCAAGCAGCTGGGCAGCGCGCTGGCCGAGACGCGCTACTTCGCCATCCTCACCAACCACGAAGGCGTGGTGATCGACACCGACGGCCCGATCGACCGCAGCGACCGCCGCGCTGCCCTCATCACGCGCGTCGGCGTGGACCTGTCGGAGAAGAGCGTGGGCACCACCGCCATCAGCGCCGCGCTGCGCGAGCTGCAGCCGGTGTGGCTGCACCGCGGTGAACACTTCTTCCAGGACACCTCGGTCTACAGCTGCGCCGGCTCGCCCCTGTTCGGGCCCGACGGCCGCTGCGTGGGCATGCTCGACCTCACCGGCGTGGAAGCCGCCGAGCGCCCCGAACTGCGCCACCTCGCCACCCACGCCGCGCGCCGCATCGAAAACGCGTTGATGCTGCAACGCCCGCACCGCCTGCTGCTGCGCCTGAACTGGCCTGGCATGCCGCTGGGCGACGACGCCGACGGCCTGCTCGCGCTCGATGCCGACGGCATGGTCTGCGCCTCCAACCGCGCCGCACGCCAGCTGCTGCCCATGCTGGGCGGCCCGCACCACGAACTGCACAGCCGTGACCTCTTCGCCCTGCCGTGGGAGATGCTGTTCGACGCCGCGCGCCAGGGCCAGCCGGTGGAAGTGCCGCTGTGGTCCGGCCTGCGCCTGCAGGCGCGCGCCGAGCTCGTGGGCCGCAGCGCCAGCCCGGCCATGGCACCGCGCACCACGAGCACACCCAGCGCCACCACCCTGCCGCTGCGCGACGTGGAAAGCAGCCTGATCCGCAAGGCCGTGGAAGAGGCGCGCGGCAACGTGGCCCAGGCCGCGCGCAACCTGGGCATCAGCCGCGCCACGGTCTACCGCAAGCTGGGCACCGGCAAGCGCGACTGAAGGGCGGGCGTGCCGCTGCGGCACGTGCGGCCTAGAATCGCCCCATGCCCTTCCCCAAGCTGCCTTTCGGCAAACCGGCCCGTTTGCCAGCAGTGCGCTCCGCGGCCCCGGACGCGCCTTTTGATGCCCTGGCAGAACGCGCCCTGATCGCCGAAACCCTGCTCGCCAGCGCCGCACGGCTGATGACGGTGCGCGGCGAACTGGCGCTGGTGCGCGGTGTGTGCGAAGCCATGTGCGCGGTGAGCCAGCACATCCGCCTGGCCTGGACCTGGTTTGGCGACGAAGGCACCGACACCATCCGCCCCCAGGCCTATGCCGGCAGCGCCAGCGACTACGCCGCCGGCCTCACCATCCGGCGCAATCTGCTCACCGAACTCGGCCCCGCCTTCCGCACCCTGCGCGGCGACGCGCCGGAGGAATTCCGCGTCTCGCGCTGGGCGCTGTTCGGCCCCTGGCGCGAAGTGGCGCAGACGCATGGCGTGCGCAGCGTGATGGCGGTGCCGCTCAAATCCACCTTCAGCGGCATGGGCGGCATCTTCGTGATCTACGCCGACCGGGAAGATTATTTCCACGAGGTCGGCGTCAGCCTGTTCAGCGCGCTGGGCGAGCTGTTCTCCTCGGTGATGACGTCCTCGGCCGAGCGCGCCGCGCTGGAGCAGGCCGCCAACCACGACGCGCTGACCGGCGTGCTCAACCGCCACGCCCTGCCCATCCTGGAGCGGCGCATGGTGCGCAGCTCGCTGTTCGATCCGCAGTCCTTCCTGCTGCTGATCGACGTCGACCACTTCAAGACCATCAACGACACCCTGGGCCATGCCAAGGGCGACGAGGTGCTCATCAGCATCGCCACGGCACTGCGCCAGGCCCTGCGCCGCGACGACAGCGTCATGCGCTGGGGCGGGGAAGAGTTCCTGGTCTGCCTGCCCAATATCCAGCGCGAGGACGCGCTGCGCGTGGCCGAAAAGCTGCGCACGGCGATTGCCGCCATCACCGGCCCCATGGCGGTGACCGCGTCCATTGGCGTGACCGAAGTGCTGGCCGACCGCGCCCTGGCCGCCTCCATCGATATAGCCGACCAGGCCATGCTGCAGGCCAAGGGCGCAGGGCGCAACCGCATCGTCTACCGGGACTGAGCCAGGCCGCGCAAGCCATGGCACCGATCAGGTGCGAATAACCCCAGGAGTATCTTGGGTCTAAGGTGTTGAAAGGGTTACGCGCTTATAGTCGCTTCGTCGCCAGCAACTTCCATGCATGGCGACGGCTGATAACGAGATTCAGGAGTCCTTCGGGACTCCTTTTTTTTCGCCCCTCAGACCACCACCGGCTTGTGCTTCACCGCGTAGCGCAGCAGCAGCTGGGCCACACCGCCCATCAGCGAAAAGCCCATCATCAGCAGGCCCAGGTTCACCGGGCCCTCGTGGTCGAGCACGCCCACCATGTAACTGCCGAAGGCGCCCATCACCTGCTGCGAGGCGCCGGCCACGGCCGCCGCAGCACCGGCCAGCGCCGGGATCAGGCCCACCGAACCCGAGATGGCCGGCGGTGCAATCAGGCCGTGGCCCAGGCCCAGCAGGGCCAGCGGCAGCGCAAAGGCCCAGGGCGTGTGCAAACCTGCCCAGGCCAGCAGCAGCATGAGCCACAGGCCAGCCTGCACCGCAAAGAAACCCAGGCCCATCAGGCGGCGGTCGCCCATGTGCTGCACCAGGCGGCTGGTCAGCATGTTGCCGAAGATGTAGGGGATGGGCACCGCCATGATGTACCAGCCCATGCGGTCTGGTGTCACGCCGTAATGCGTGAGCACGATGGGCGCACCCGAGAGGAAACAGTAGAAGGCCGAGGTGAGCATCGCCATGATGAGCACGTAGCACAGGAAGGCCGGCTCGCGCAGCAGCCGCCCGTAGGCGCCAAGCAGCGCGGTCAGCCAGTGCGTCGTGGTCGCGTGCACGGGCTTGCGCGCCGGCAGGCCGCGCCAGGCCGCCAGCAGGGCCAGCGCTGCCAGCAGCGCCATGATCCAGAAATTGGCCTGCCAGCCCAGGCTCACGTGCACCTGGCCGCCCAGCAGCGTGGCCAGCGGCGGGCAGGTGCCCATGGCCATGCCCACATAGGCCATCATGCGCGTGCGCTCGCGGCCGCTGAAAAAATCCTGCACCATGGCCCGCCCCACCGACATGCCCGCCGCGCCACCCGCGCCCTGCAGCACACGCCCCAGCACCAGCACCGCCAGGTTGGGCGCCAGCGCCGCAATCACCGAGCCCAGCAGCACCAGCGCCATGCCACCCAGCAGCAGGGGCTTGCGCCCGATGCGGTCCGACCACGGGCCGTAGACCAGCTGCAGGCCGCCAAACGCCGCCACATAGGCGCTGAAGGTCAGCTGCACGCTGGCCTGGCTGGTCTGGAATTCCGCAGCCCAGGCCGGCATCGACGGCAGGCACAGCGTCATGGCCACGACACCGAAGGTGATCTGCAGCAGCAGCGTGGCCATCAGCCAGCCACCGGGGCGCGCCGCGCTGGCGACGGCAGGGTCACGGGTCTTGGAAGTCATGGGTGGTGATCGGTCGAAACGGAAGGGGGCCGGCGCGCCGCGCTGGCACACAGGCAGTGTAGCCACGCCCCGCCACCGGTCTTCCCATGTGCGCGGTCTAGCTGCTAGCGCAAGGCGTGATGGCGCAGCCGGTCAGTAAGATGCCGCATGCTTCTGCCACTGCACACCTTCCTGCTCGACCGCTGGCGCGGCCGGGCCCCACGCGCCCGGCTCCTGTGGCGCGACATGATCGGCGTGGGCACGCTCGTCAATCTGCTGTTCAGCTTCGCCGGTCTGATGGTCATCGCGCAGGGCGGCCCGGGCGCCTGGGCCTGGGGCCTGCATTTCGCGCCGCTGCCCTACAACCTGTTCCTGCTGCTGGCGGTGGGCAGATCGCCATGGCAGCGACCCGCCGACATGGCCCTGGCGGCCGCCTGGTTCGTGGCCATGCTGGTGGCCTGAGCCGAAGCAGCGCGACCGCGCCGCCTCAGGCCAGCCCTTCGGCCTTCATCGCTGCCTGCACGCCCGGGCGGGCGGCCACACGGGCCATGTAGGCCGTGAGGTTGGCGTGGCCGCTGATGTCGATCTTCACGAAGCGGGTCCAGCCCACCACGGTGAACAGGTAGGCGTCGGCCACGCTGAAGTCCGCGCCCATCAGGTAATCCTTGCCAGCCAGCTGCTCGTTCACGTAGCCCAGGCGGCGCTCGATATTGGCACGGCACTGCTCTTTCCACTCCTGCGGCGCAGTCGGGTTGAACAGGGGGCTGAAGGTCTTGTGCAGTTCGGTGCCGATGAAGGTCAGCCAGCCCTGCAGGCGGTAACGCTCCACCGTGCCGTTGGCCGGGGCCAGCTTCTTGGCGGGCTGGCTGTCGGCCAGGTACTGCACGATGGCCGGGCCTTCGGTCAGCACGCTGCCGTCGTCCAGCTGCAGCGCCGGCACGTAACCCTTGGGATTGATGGCCAGGAAGTCGGCACCCGAAGCCGTCTTCTTCTCCTTCAGGTCCACCAGCTCGGTCTCGTACTTGAGGCCGAGTTCTTCGAGCACGATGTGGGGAGACAGTGAGCAGGCGCCGGCTTTGAGGAAGAGTTTCATGGTGGGGTCTCGCTAAAAAGAGGGAGCGCCCGCGATAAGCGGGCAGAGCGCGCAGTGTAGGCAATGTGCGCCATCCCTGCCGGCGCACGGCTTATTTGAGGCTGAAACGCACCGTCATGGTCTTGCCGCCCACGCCGGTGATCACGGCGACGGCTCGCGCGCCCTTGACCAGCGTGAGGCCCGGCACCTCGATGCGGTCCGCACCCGGGACCAGCGGGTAGTCCTTCTTCTCGCCGCCTTGCAGCACGGTGATCTTGCCGCTCATGCCCGCGGGTTTCACGGCCTGGCCGTGGTCGTCGATGTAGATCGCGGCGCCGCTGGCGTGCGAGACCAGTTCGAACACCAGGTCGTTAACCTCCTGCGCCACGCCGCCGTGCCGGGGCTTCACGTCACCGTGCGCCCAGGCCAGGTTCAAAGCCAGGCCGGCCCAGGCCAGCACCAGTACCGTCAGAAATCTTTTCATGGTCTTACTCCATCGTCTTCGGCGCACTTCACAAGGGGCGGCGCCGGTGGGCCCTGAAACTCAATACGCTTCCCGCCCCTGGCCCGCTTCCTCGTCGTTCCCCGCCAGCAGGCGCTGCAGCGGCTTTTCACCCAGCAGCCAGAACAGCACGGGGGTGAGCAGCGTGTCCAGCAGCGTGGAGCTCACCAGCCCGCCGAAGATCACCACCGCCACCGGGTGCAATATTTCCTTGCCCGGCGCATCGGCCGCCAGCAGCAGCGGCGTCAGCGCGAAGGCCGCCACCAGCGCCGTCATCAGCACGGGCGTCAGGCGCTCCAGCGAACCACGTACGATCATGGCCTGGCCGAAGGTCTCGCCCTCGAACTGGCACAGGTTGATGTAGTGGCTGATCTTCAGGATGCCGTTGCGCGTGGCGATGCCCGCCAGGGTGATGAAACCCACCATGGAGGCCACCGACAGGCTCACGCCTGCGATCCACATGGCGATCACCGAGCCGATCAGCGCCAGCGGGATGTTGGCCATCACGATGCCGGCCAGCACCGCCGAGCGGTAGCGCGAGTACAGCACCAGGAACATCATGGCCAACGAAACCACCGAGAGGCCCAGGATCAGCCGCGTGGCCGCCTCCTGCGCCTGGAACTGCCCCTCCAGACTGATGAAAGTGCCGCTGGGCAGGGGCAGCTGCGCGATCACGTCGCGGATGTCCTCGATCACGTGGGCCATGTCGGTGCCGTCGGTGTTGGCGTAGACGATGATGCGACGGCGGCCGTTCTCGCGCCCGATCTGGTTGGGGCCATCGCCCTCTTCCACCGTAGCGATGCTGCTCACTGGCAGGCGCCCGGACGGCGTGTCGATCAGCGTGCGCGCCAGGTCCTGCGGGCTGCGCTGCGCATCGGGCAGGCGCAGCACCAGGTCGTAGCGGCGTGCGCCGTCCACGATCTGCGCCGCGTGCGCGCCGTCGGTCAGGGCCTGCAGCGCGGCAATGGCCTCACCCGGTGCGAGCCCGGCCTGTGCGGCGCGCGCCTGGTCCAGCCGCACGGTGATCTGCGGAATCAGCACCTGCTTCTCCACCGTCAGGTCCACCAGGCCGTGGGCCTGGCCCAGGCCGGCGCGCAATTGCTCGGCCAGGCCGCGCAGGGTGTCGGTGTCGTCGCCATAGATCTTGATGGCGATCTGCGCGCGCACCCCCGAGAGCAGGTGGTCCAGCCGGTGCGAGATGGGCTGGCCGATGGCCACCTGCGCCGGCAGCACGGCCAGCCGGCGCCGGATGTCGGCCAGCACCTCTTCCAGGTCACGCTGCGAGCGCTGCAGGTCCACCTCGATCTCGGTCGAATGCACGCCCTCGGCGTGTTCGTCCAGTTCGGCACGGCCGGTGCGCCGGCCCACCTGCGTCACCTCCGGCACACCCAGGATCAGCGTCTCGGCCACGGCGCCCACGCGGTTGGCCTCGGCCAGCGAGGTGCCCGGGTTGAGCAACAGCGACAGCACCAGCGAGCCTTCGTTGAAGGCCGGCAGGAAAGCGCGTGCAAAAAACGGCACCGAGGCGGCCGCCAGCAGCACGGCCACCACCGCCGCGGCGATCAGCGTGCGCGCATGGCCGAAGGACCAGTGCAGCAGGCGCGCGTCCTGCCGCTTGAGCCAGGTGACCAGGGGCGAGTCGCCGTGGTCCAGCCGTTTCATGTGGGGCAGCAGGTAATAACTCAGCACCGGCGTGACCGTCATGGACACCAGCATCGAGGCCAGGATGGACACGATGTAGGCAATGCCCAGCGGCGTGAACAGCCGCCCCTCGATGCCCGGCAGCGCAAACAGCGGCACGAAGACCAGCACCACGATCACCGTGGCGTAGACGATGCCTGAGCGCACCTCCACACTGGCGCGCAGCACCACCTGGAACACGCTGTGCGGATGTTCCGCGCTGCGGTTCTGCTTGAGCCGGCGCAGGATGTTCTCCACGTCCACCACCGCGTCGTCCACCAGTTCACCGATGGCAATGGCCAGGCCGCCCAGTGTCATCACGTTGATGGACTGCCCCAGCCAATGGAACACCAGCGCCGTCACCGCCAGCGAGAGCGGAATCGCCACCAGCGAGATCAGTGTGGTGCGTGCCGACAGCAAAAAGGCAAACAGCACGATGGCCACCATGATGGCGCCGTCGCGCAGCGCCTCGCTCACGTTGCCGATCGAGGCCTTGATGAAATCCGCCTGGCGAAACAGCACACGCGGCTCGCTCAGGCCCGCCGGCAAACCCTGCTTGAGCTCGGCCAGCGCGGCCTCGACGGCCGCGGTCAGCTTCACCGTGTCCGCGGTGGGCTGCTTCTGCACGCTGACCACCACGGCGGGTGCGCCGTTGTAGCCGGCGTCCCCCCGCTTGAGGGCCGCTGCGAAACGCACCGTCGCCACCTGCTGCAGCTGGATGGGGCGGCCGTTTTTCCAGGCGACGGCCACACCGGCCAGATCTTCCACCTTTTGGGTACGGCCCACGTGGCGGATCAGGTACTCGCGGCTGTTCAGGTCGATGAAACCGCCGCCCGCGTTGGCCGCGAAACCGCGCAGCGCCTGCTCCAGCTGCGTCAACGTCACGCCGAACTGCGCCATACGTGCCGTGTCCGGCTCCACGCGCAGCTGCCGCACCTCGCCGCCGATGGGGATGACCTGCGACACGCCGGGGATGGACAGCAGGCGCGGGCGCAGCACGAAGTCGGCGTACTCGCGCGCCTGCATGGCCGTGGCCGTGTCAGCCCCGGCCTTGAGCGGCAGCGCCACCAGCATGATCTCGCCCATGATGGACGAGACCGGCCCCATCACCGGCGTCACGCCAGCGGGCAGGCGCTCGCGCACCAGCGCCAGGCGCTCGGCCACCAATTGGCGGTTGCGGTAGATGTCGGTGCCCCAGTCGAACTCGGCATAGGCAATGGACAAGCCCACGCCCGAGGTCGAGCGCACACGTGTCACACCGGGCATACCGTTGAGCGCGATCTCGATGGGAAACGTGACGAGCTGCTCCACCTCCTGCGGCGCCATGCCGCCGGCCTCGGTCAGCACCGTGACCACGGGCTTGTTGAGATCGGGGAACACGTCCACCGGCGTGCGCCAGGCCGTCATGGCGCCATAGACCATCAGCAGCGCCGCCAGCGCCAGCACGATCAGCCGGTTGTGCAGGCTGGAACGAACCATCCAGTTGAACATGGCGGCCCCTTACCTGATCTGCGAAATCAGCGGCGCACCCTGCACCACCACGCGCTTGTCGGCACCCAGGCCCTGGGTCACCACCACGGTCGACGCGTCCAGCGACTGGTACTGCACCGGCTGCGGCATGTAACGCTCGGCGCCGGTCTTGATCCAGACGATGGGCTCGTTGGCCGGGTTGCGCACCACGGCCTGCGCCGGCAGCACGATGCCCCTGACGCGCTCCTTCAGCTGCACGATCACCTGCACCGGCTGGCCGATGGCCAGCGGCAGGGCCGCGCCCGCCTTGCCGGCCTGCACCGTGAAGGTCAGCGGCAGCAGGCCGTCGCGCAGGGCCCGTGCGGCGCCCTGCAGTTTCAGGCGTGTGCCGGCCACCTCGGCCAGCTGCGCGCCGGCAATGCGCGTGCCCAGCGTGGCGTCGGGGGTGCTGGCTTCCACCAGCATGTAGGCCGGGTCCACCACCTCGAACAGCACATCACGTGCCTGCACCACCTGACCGGCCACCAGTGAAACGCTGGCCACCACACCCGACACGGGTGCGGTCAGTGCCTCGCGCTGGCCCAGGCTGGCGCCCACACCGGCCTCGCGTTCGCGCAGGCCGGCCAATTCGGCACGCGCCGCGTCGATCTCCTTGCGCGGCACCGTGCCCTCCAGGCTCTCCAGCCGCTGCAGGCGCTGCTCGGCAATCTGGCGCTGGGTGCGCAGCTCGCTCAGCTGGCCTTGCTGGTTTGCCAGGGCGTAGGGCTCGGCCTGGTAACGCACGTAGGCCAGCACTTCGCCGCGGCGCACCGCCTGCCCCGCCACCGGCAGGCCACGCGGCCCGGGCTCCACGCGCCCGCCGTAAACGGCCTGCACGCGCCCGCTGCGGTTCGGGTCCATCACCACCCGCGCCGGCAGTTGCAGCGTGGCAGCCGCTTCGCTCACGCTGGCCAGCGTGGTGCGTATCGCCATGCGCCGCTGCGCCGTCTTCGGGATATTCACGCTGCCATCGGGCAGGCGCGCCAGCACGGCCGCCACACCGGCGGGTGCCTCGTTGCCGTGGTCGTGCCCTTCGTGCGCCAGCGCGGGCAAAACAGGGCCCGCCAACCCAAGCACCAGCACCCAGCTTGTCATGCGCTTCATGCGTGTTCTCCCAGTGTCGGCAGCGTGGCCGTAACGCGGCGCCGCCGCAGGAACCAGGCTGCGCCGGCAGCCAGCACCAGCCCAGCCATCACCAGCGCCACCCACGCACCGGCGCCGAGGCCGATGTCGTGGTCGTCAACCAGGGCCGTCGAAGCAGCGGGGCTCAGCGTGCCGTCGAGCAGATCGCTCTCCTGCCCCTTGACGATGGTGAACACCAGCGCGTGTTCGCCCGGCTGGCGCAGCAGGGCCAGCAGGCGAGCGTCGTCCACGGCGTAATCCCCATGGTCGGCATGGAACTTCGCGATGGCCTTCAGGCCACCCGACTCCACCTCGACCTGGGCCTCCAGCACGGGCTCGTTGGTCTCGAAGCGGTCGATCAGCAGCGACAGCTCGCCGGCGTATAGCTGGCCCACCAGCTCGAAAAGGTCGGAGCTGGCCTCCACCCGCGGCTGGCTGCCCGCTGCCGCGGCCGTTGCAGGCGCGTCCAGGTGCTCACCGCCCGGGCCGTGGGCACCGGGGCCCGCCCAGGCTGGAGACAGAAGACTCAACGCCAAGACCAACGCAAACACGCCGACCCACACACCGTTCGCGTTGAGCCCTTCGACCGTGCTCAGGACAGGCCTGTCGAAACGCAGCGCTTGCACACGCAAGGACTTCGACAAGCTCAGTCCGAACGGCAGTGAAGCAAGCCCAAAAGTGATCCACGACTTCATGGCAACCATCCCAATGCTTGTTGATAACGGGCGCGCGCCAGTCCCAGCGCGGCTTGTTGTCGGGCCGAGGCGGCCTGGGCCTGGCTGGCGGCGCTGAGCGCGCGCAGCAGTTCCGGCAGGGCCAGTTCGCCGGCCGCAAAGGCGCGGCGCAAGAGCCCCGCGCGTTCCTGCAGCAGCGCGGCGCGTTCGCGCTCGGCCTCGGCACGCGCCTGCGCATTACCCAGCGCCAATCGGCTGGCCTCCAGCGTGGCCTCCAGCTGCTCGCGCAGGCGCTGAGCACGGGTCTCGGCCACCTCCAGCTCGCCGCGGGCGGCAACCTCCAGCGGCAGGTTGCGGTCTTGGGTGCCGAAAGGCAGGCGCAGTCTCATGCCCACGCTGTCCTGGGTGCTGCCGCCCGCCCCCTGCTCCTGGCGGTAACGCACCGCCAGCTCGGGTGCGTCACGCAGCGAGTGTTGCACCAGGTCCAGCCGGCTGCGGCTCAGCGCCAGCGCACGGTTGGCCTGCGCCAGCTCGGGGTGGGTGTCGTCCAGTACGGCGGGCTCGGGCACGGCCGGCTCAGCAGGCTCGGGGGCCAGTGCCTGCCCGGTCAGCACTTGCCAGCGGGCGCGGGCCTCGGCCAGGCGCTGGGCGGCTTCGGTGCGCAGGGCCTGGGCATCGAGCAGCTCGGCGCGTGCGGCCATGGTATCGGCACGCGCCAGGTCACCGGCCTGCACGCGCCGCGCCACGTCGGCCGCCAGCTGCTCCAGCGTATCGGCCTGCGCCTGGGCCTGCTGCCATTCGGCCAGCAGGCGCTGCAGGCCCCAGGCCTGTTCGCGCACCTCGCCAGCCACCCGCAGCTTGAGCACACGGGCGCTGTCCTGGGCCAATTGCTCCTGCGCCTGCGCCGTGGCCTGGCGCGCCGTCTGCTGGCCCGGCAGCCACAGCGGCCAGGCCAGGCCCACTTCAGACTCGCGGCCGCCGCCCGGGTTGCCGCCGCGGTCGGCGCGGTAACCCAGCTCCAGCGCAGGCGAGCGGGCCCACAGGCTGCCCGCCGCACTGCGCGCGGCCTCGGCCCCGCTGGCCTGCGCAGCAGCTTCGCGCGCCTGCACCGAGCGCAACCACGCCGACTCGATGGCCGCTGGCAATGCAATGCGTGTGTCGTCCGCCACGGCAGACGCCTGTGCCTGGGCCGCAGCCCCTGCGGCGCCCAGCACACAGGCCAGGACACACCTTCGTATGGAATGAAACACAAGACCCCCAAGAGTGATCTGCACGGTCCGCGCGGCCTGCGATCAGGCAAGGCACGGACGACCAGGCCGCGCGCGCACCCCACAGGGGACGGCACACGCGGTACGGATCAACTCTGGAGTCGGGGGGGACGGCGCAGGCCGTCGAGATAAGGCGGGGGTGGCAGCGACTGGACCGTCTGCGCCACGTGCTGCGGCGGCGGCTCCAGCGCCATCACACTCGGAGCCTGGAAAACGGCCAGGTGGTGGAAGCTGCAGTCGGCCATCATGTGCTGGATGGAATCGTGCGAGTCGTCGGCGTGAATGCCGCCATGCTCGTCATGGTGGTGCGCCTGGCCCTGCCAGTGCATGGCGGCGTGGTCCGGCGCCGAGCCCGCGTCCAGCCATGCACCCGACAGGCCGGTCGCCGAGGCGACTTGCCAGAAACTCAGGAACAGCAGCAGGAGAACGGTGAGACGTTTGCGCACGCGGACATCTTAGCAGCGGGCCAGGCCTTGTGCTGGCTGGGGGTATGGGGGTGGCTTCAGGCCGGCGGCGCCTCGGCCATGTCGGTGAATGACCGCTGAGCAGGGCGGATTCAACCGGTCGATGCAACACACTAACCAGCGCGTAGGCGCAAGGAGTGTTGCAAATGAAGCAGCGACCGAGGATTTACTATTCCGAGAGCCAGAAGGCGGTCATGTGGGAGCGCTGGAAGCAGGGCTTTACCCTGCATGAGATCGGCAAGATCTTCGACCGGCCCCACACCTCGATTCACCGAATACTGGCTGAGACAGGCGGGTTCAGACCGGCGCAGCGATCGCGAGCATCGACTGCGTTAACCTTGGCAAAACGCGAGGAAATTTCCAGGGCGTTGGTCACTGGCGAATCGATTCGATCAATTGCCGCCAGGCTTGGTCGAGCACCGTCGACGATCAGTCGAGAAATCAAGCGCAATGGTGGCAGCGAAAGCTACCGTGCAAACCAGGCCGACGAAGCGACCTGGGATCGTGCGCGACGCCCAAAGCGTTGCAAGCTGCGCGAGAACCCCGGATTGGCCCGCATCGTGGCTGGCAAGCTGCGGATGTTCTGGTCTCCGGAACAAATCTCAGGTTGGCTCAAGCATACTTATCCGTGCGACGAAAGCCATCACGTGTCACACGAGACCATCTATCGCAGCCTGTTCATTCAAGCGCGTGGCGCCTTGAAGAAGGAGCTGTTGGCACACCTGCGGCGCACGAGGGGGATGCGGCGATCTCGCCACTACACCCAGAAGACCGCCACGCATGGGCAGATCGTCGACGCTGTCTCGATCATTGAGCGGCCTGCCTGCGTCGAAGACCGAGCGGTTCCGGGCCACTGGGAAGGCGACTTGGTGTTTGGCAGCGGCGACAGCCAGATCGCAACGCTCGTTGAACGCCAGACGCGATATGTGATGCTGGTCAAGCTCGACGGCAAGGACTCGCAGACGGTGGTCAATGCCCTCATCAAGAGCGCTCAAAAGCTGCCTCAAGAGCTCTACAAATCACTGACCTGGGATCGCGGCAAAGAGTTGGCCGCGCACAAGCAATTCACGATTGCCACGGACATCCAGGTCTACTTCTGCGATCCGCAAAGCCCCTGGCAACGCGGCAGCAATGAGAACACCAATGGGCTGCTCAGACAGTACCTGCCAAAGGGCATGAACTTGTCGGGCTACTCGCAGCTCCAGCTCAACGCGATTGCACGACAATTGAACGAGAGGCCGCGCAAAACGCTCGGCTTCCATACACCCGCTGAGATGTTCAGCGAATGTGTTGCACTGACCGGTTGAATCCGCCAGCGATTTCTGCCTGTCACTTCGGAATCCTGAGCATGCGGTTTCGGCCACATTGCAGTCGTACATGCAACCCATGGTCAATTGGAACTGGCGACCGGTATTGAAGGTGCAACCGGCGCTGCTGCCTCTCAAGCCGAACACCCATCCAGATGACAGAAGCTCCAGTCTGCCACCAGGCGGCGGCCGACCCGTTACGGTCATTCTTGTCGGTCTGGAGATCGCTTAGCCGCGTCGCAGTCGTTGGCACGGCGCGCCCGCCTGCCCTCTCTAGAGGCTACGTAGCAGGCACTATGGGCTACGTGGTATTCACCAAAAGAGCAAAGGGAGAGCACCGCTGTCCCTTGCCTTCACCTACGCCTTGTCAAGAAGCATACGGCTGGGTTCCCGAAGGACCATGCACGGCGGCTGCGACGGCGATGCATCCAGACAGTGCCACAGCGACGATACGGTTGCGGAAGCAAGCTTCTGCATTGGCCTTCAGGTTAAATTTGAGTTGAACCATAGGAACCTCCTTCGTGTTGTTGTGGTTGCGGTTGCTTCGCGATTTGGTGTCGCGGTTAGGAGTTGAGATAACGGATGGCCTTGCAGCCGAGTTAGTGCGGTTGGCACCGCTTGCGCGGTGGTTAATGCCGTAGCTCTGTCCGATCATCGCCTCTTGACCAGCCGTATGCCCCCTGATAAATGCATTGAAAGATATTTAGATTCTGCCAGAACCCGCATTCGTGGTTCATAGGAAGCGGGTCTGCACGGCCATGTTCGATAACGACGGCTTTGAACGCCCGCTTCACACCTCGAGGCGGCTGGCAATCCTTAATCTGCACAATGACTGGTCTTGATGGCAGCAGACATTGGCCCTTCAAAACCAAGTGACAGCACCCAGCCTTGACCCTACACCCAGGATCTGGAGGGCAACTGTGCAGCGATTAGTGTCGGTCACTCGGTTTCCCGAGCGACCGGTGCTGGCATCAGTCCGGTCATCAGCACTCACCACAAGAAATTTGATCCGGTGTCCGCCGTGCGATGTGTGTCGCCGCACTAAATGCCAGGTCGCTTGCGTCCTCGATCATGACCTTTTGTTGCGCGTAGCAACTCAGCCAGCAAGTCGTTAGTTCTTCTTTGCTCGGAGTAAAGACGAGCAAGCAACTCTTCCTGGCTCTCCTTGTAGACGTCAAAGGTGGGTTCCAGCCATATCCCTGCATTAAGATCAAACCAGCAGTGATCGCGCCGAGGGACATGAACTGTACTCAAGGCTCTATCCCCGTTTCGGCGTTCTGCGGCACGCTTCATGATCTCTGCGCGAAACACCCCACGAACTGCGTCGTCGCCGTGATTCACGAAAACTGTCATTGGTACAGCTTCGGACGAGTCGAGTTTGGAGTGAATGAACGCAAAATCAAGCAGGGCCCCCTGATCCGCATGACCAGAATAGTAGGCGCCGACGTCTTCGATGGCGGCCTGGATCTGATCGTCAGGTATCTCCATTGAAGGCAGTCTTAATACTCGTCCAGGACTCGTTGACCCTGTTTTGGAGTATTGGCGGAGACAGCCAGCGACGCTGGAGGGCGAAGCGTAGCCGCTAAGCAGAACCACCGAGCGATGATTACTGAGTTCACGCTCAAGGTGTTTGGTAATTGGTCCAACATCAGCCATGCCGCTGCCGCTGATCACGATATTTAACGCTGGCGAATCTGTTGCGAAAATCAGGTCTTCAGACTCATCCGGCTTGCAGAAAGTCAGTGTATAGGTCAGAAACTGACGCGTGACCGGTGGCGCATCATTCCCGCCATTGCTAGCGTATAACTCATCAAGGATGCCATCCACCTCCAACTCTGTATGCACGCCAAGGTGTTCCTTGAGGGCAGGATTGCGATAAAGGCGAGCGGCCGAGCTGGCGGATGTAGGTCTGCAAAGTTCACTTCGATAAACGGAAGTGGCTCGTCGTGACATGGGGGAGTCGAGAAAGATCCTCACTTTGACACGCGGAGTTGGCTTCACAGCTTGTTTCAGGAGGCGGAGAGCCTCGGATCTGCTTTCTGTGTTGTCGTCCACAAGACGGAAAACTGCCTTCGACTTCCCGTCATCATCACTGACTTGGCGTAGCTTAAAGAGTTCATGGAATCGCACGCGATCTTCTTTTGGGAAGAGGGCAAGAATGCTTTGCCCTCCTTGGACGAGGCTAGCGCGGATTCCATTCTTTAGGGCCGCCTCGAGATGACTGTCCTCCTGAAAAATCGGACGGATGTCATGGATCTGATCCCTGAGTCGAACTTCAAAAAGCGCGTGTAAGTCCACCAAAAGCTCTTGGGCACGATGGATGCTGAAGGCAGGAATGACCACGCATGGATTCATCTCCCCTTTTGAAGAGGGCACTCTAGATAATGCCTGGGTGAATATCCGTTCCAAATCAAGCATCCTCGCATCCGAACTGTTGTAGGCAACATCTCTGACGCGGCTACCGTATGTCGACTCCACGACCATGTAGTCAGGAAATGTAGGCAACGGTACTCGAGGCGCAAGTAGCGGTTGGGCTGCAGCGGAAGCTGAATTTGGACCGACATCGCCACTGAAGACAATCTCGCGAGTTTCGGATATGCCGGATCTCCAACGGATACTCAGGGAGCATGCGCCTCCGATATGGGCGCTGGGGTAGAAAGCCACCTCCAATGTGTCTATAAGGGAGAAGTGCTTGGCGAACTCAAATCTTGGCCGCTCGTCGACTGCTACAAACTTTATACGGCGAACGTCCAATTCAGTGAAGAGATCGCCTGACAGTCTTGCGGCATCCATCAAGACGATTCTGGCAAGTTCCGCCGTAAAACGAGTGCAATACACCGGGCCAGAGAATCCATCCCGCACCAGGCGACCGAGCAGACCGCAGTGGTCCAGGTGTGCGTGAGTCAGCAGTACAAAACTCAGGCCGGCGGGTGAATACGGCCAAGGGGCATTGTTGAGAACGTTCTCGTCGATCTCGCCTTGCGTCATCCCGCAATCAACGAGAAATCGGATATTACTCGTGGTGTCCTCAAGCAGTGAGCACGAACCGGTGACGCATCCTACGGCGCCGAGAAACTTAAGCTTCATCGTAAATTGGTGATTGGTTAATGCCAGGAGATCGATCAGGGAGGCGGCTATCTACGTGCAGTGCATGGGAAGCGATGGTCATCAACAGTGTGAATTGCGCGCAGTGCACTCAGAGTTTGGGTTAGGCAGAACCAAATCAGGAGCCATTTGATCGGCCTGTCATGGCCGTATTCCATGACAGGAATGTCCCATCGCTGCGATTGCATAGCCATCTTTCGACGGCTGCACAAACACCTTCGCCATCGTTCCCCAGTGCGAGAAAGCCGGAAAGTGGCGGGCCGAGACGTGCGATCTCTGAGGCCAGCGCCTCAAACCTGACCGTGCGGACCTCGACGTCTAGGTCTGGGTTACTGGATGCAGCGGATTGCATATGCCGCCAGCATTGGCTGTGAAAGAGTTGGTCCTCCGGCAAGCGGCTCATAGTCTCCGCGTCATAGGCTGGCGACGTGCGCCAGCGATGTTTGACGCCATTGCGAGAAATCCCGACGTAGCGTACCGGACCACTGCCTTGCTTTGCTAGGTAAAGACACGCGCCTTTGTGACGCCATGCCGCCTCGTCAACTATGGAGTACTTTGCTTGTAACCAAGGGCCGATCCGGCTATCGCGTGGATTCTTTTCTATCTTGCGTTTCCACAGCGGCGCTTCGAGACGGTGAATTCTCAGGACTGGAGTGGCGACGTTATAGATCGAGTTCGCGATATCACTGGCAGAAATGGGCATGGATCGATTCGGCGGGAAAGATAGCGCGAGAAAATACGGAGGTCATATTGTGCAGAATTTATTGACCAGACGAGCCTACAAGAATCCTGGCTTTCCAGGTATCCCCCAAAAGGGGCATTTGGCGAAAGTTTCTGACTCCAATTCTGGACGTCTGCTATCGGTGCAAGCTGTCATCCGGCCGCGGAAATCGACCGACAGCACCCAGCCTGAAACGGCCGGCCAGCCGGAAACGCGCTGCTGCAGCGCCCCGTTCGGGCCACGCCTCGGCTTCAGGCCGCGCTGATGGAGGCGGCGAGAATAAGCAGAAGCGCCGCCTACTTGCCCAGCGGTCGGTTCGCGTCGTCAATGAGCGAAACAGCCTTGAGCCGGATCTGGTAACGCCCCGATTTCACCAGCGCGATGGCCTGGTCTGAAGACCATTGGGACGAGGCGTTGTAGTTGAGCCGCACCTCGGCGTTCTGGCCCCGCGTGATGGCCAGGCGCAGGAAGGCTTTCCAGGGGGAGGCGTCGGCCCCCGATGCCACGATGACGGGCTGCGGCTTGCCACCTGAGGTGTCGTAGAGCCAGGCGTCGAAGGTGATGCGCTTGAGGCTGGGGTAGCCCATGTTCTGCACGTCGACGATGACGGCGATCTCGTCGCGGCCCGAGGCGCCCTGCACGACTTCGGCGCGCTTGAGGGTCACCAGCACTTCGGAAGGTGTTTCGATGTGGACCAGCATGCCGACCGGGCCGGGCGCGGGCTCGACCGCCGCAGCAGACCCCGGGGCGGCTGGGGCCGAAACCACCAGCGCGGGTACTGGGGCCACGGCCGCCGGGGCCGGCGCTGACGCAGCGGTTGCGGGTGCCGGTGCGGGCTTGGGCTGGGGCACAGGCCTGGGGGCCGGTTTGGGCATGGGCCGGGCCACGGGCGGGGGAGCGGGCTCGGGCTGGAAGGCCAGCAGGTACAGACCGACCAGCGCAGCCACGAGCGCCACTGCAGCCACCGCCAGGATGATGCGGTAACGCAGTGCCAGCTGGCGCAGCCAGGGCAGCAGGCGGCGCCGGGCGGTATTGCGCGCCAGGGCCAGTTCCTTGATGACCTGCTCGCCCTTGGCCAGGAAGTCTTCGGAGGACTTGAGCTTGAAGCCTGCGTCTCTCACAGCCTTTTTCTGCAGGCCGTGCAGGTAGCGGATGCGTTTATCCAGCTCCTCGGGCACCACGTACTGGGTCGAGTCCAGACTTTGGCGCAAGCCTGCGCCCGAGCCACCCCAGTCGCGCTGGAGCACACGCTCGATGCGCCGGCAGATGTCGAGAACTTTCTCCCTGTCTTTCACTTGTGGTTCTTTCTTCTGTGACCCGCCTGCGAGGGGCAGCTGCTCGCCCCTGCCCCAAAAAAATGCCCTCCCCCGGCCTGGCTGGAAGAGGGCCTGCATCTGCGGACGCTTATTCCGTGCAACCCCGCTGTCTTGGCTCGCACTTTGGAACGCGGCTTCGCGTGCGCACCGCTCGATGGGCTTGCCCTGGTGAGGGTCAGTCTACCGGGGCTGCATCAAGCGCACCTCGTGCCAGCCCAAAAGTCCACATACGGACTCAGGCCGACACCCTCGCACCCGGCGCAATGATGGACGGCGCGGCATTCAGCGCCTCCATCGCAAACCCTGCCGCCTGCTTGTAGCGGGCCATGATCTCCTTGCGCTCGGCCTGGGGGATGACGTCGTCGATGTTGTCGAAGACGCCGCCGCAGCGTTCGTCCACCAGGCCCAGGATGGCAAAGGGGCCGGAGCCGCGGTTGCGCAGCACCAGGGCCGAGATGTCCTTGCACAGTTTGCCGTCGTAGGCCTGCAGAGCCTGCGCGTTCACGCCGTGCTGCAGCAGGGCCGCGCCCAGCACGCGTGTGTCGACGATGGCCTGGCTGGCGCCGGCCGAGCCCACGGGGTACATCACGTGGGCGGCGTCACCCAGCAGGGCCACGCGGCCGTCCACCCAGGTGGGCACGGGGTCGCGGTCGATCATGGGGTACTCGAACACTTCCCTGGCGCCGCGCAGCATGGCGGGCACGTCGAGCCAGTCGTAGTTCCAGCCCTCGAAGTGGTGGATGAACTCTTCCAGCTTCACGCGGCGGTTCCAGTCGCCCTGGGTCCAGCCGCCCTGGTTGTCGACGGTGATCTCGGCGATCCAGTTGAGGGTGGACAGACCGGTGGTGGGGTCCGGCGGGGAGATGGGGTAGACCACCACACGGTGGCGCAGCGAACCCACACCCACGAAGGAGGCGCCGGTGCGGTGGGCCACCCCCGGCGTGGTGCCGCGCCACATGATGGCGCCGCCCCACTGGATGGGCGGCTGGTTCGGGTGCATCTGCGCCCGCACGGCGGAGTGCAGGCCGTCGGCGGCGACCAGCAGGCTGCCCTGCACTTCGCGGCGCTCGCCGCTGCGGGTTTCGATGGTGGCGGTGACACCCTGTGCGTCGTTGCGGTACGCGGCCACGCGGCAGCCGGTCTGCACGGCGCCCGGCCCCAGGCGGCGCTGCACTTCGGTCAGCAGCAGCATCTGCAGCTGGCCGCGGTGCACGGAATACTGCGGCCACTTGTAGCCGGCCAGCAGGCCACGCGGCTCGGCATACACGTCGTTGCCGTTGCGGCCCACCAGCGCCCATTCACGGGCCTGGATGCCGATGGTGTCGAGCTGCTCGGCGCCGATGCCCAGTTCATACAGCTCGCGCACGGCATTGGGCTGCAGGTTGATGCCCACGCCCAGGGGCAATATTTCAGGCACGGTTTCAAACACCTGGCAGGGCACGCCGATCTGGTGCAGGGTGAGGGCCAGCGTGAGGCCGCCGATGCCGCCGCCGGCGATGAGGACGGGGGCTAGTGTCGAGTTCTGCGAGGTCATGGCTGTCTGTTGTTCTGGTGGTCGACACCCGGGCGCGTGCCCGGGCGTGGCGACACTGTAAGGCATGACCGGGCTGGCCATGCACCACCCGGGCTCAGGTGGTGTAGTCGCCCGAGGCCTCGGGTTGGAAGAGGATGGCTGCCACTTCGGCCGAGCGCGCCTCGCCATCGGGCAGATGCCAATGGGCCAGGTCACCCTGGCGCAGGCCCAGCAGGGCCGACCCGATGGGCGAGAGCACCGAGACCAGGCCCAGGGCGGGCTGCGCATCGCCGGGGTAGCACAGGGTGATGCGCTGGCGCAGGCCGGAGTCCGTGAGGATGATTTCGACCTGGCTGTACATGGTGACGACATCGGGCGCGATCTCGCGCGAGGGCACCAGGTCGGCGGTGTGCAGCGCCTCGGGCAGCTGCAGGCCGGCGAGTCGGGTCAGCCGGGCGTAGTCTAGTTCGGTCAGCAGGCGCTCACCGTTCGGGTTGAAAACCATGAAACTTCTCCATCAGGTGCGACCAGCCTGCGGTGCTTGCAGGCGGCCACGATCGCGCGGGGCGGGGGCCCGGCGATGGATGGTTTGCGCAGAAAAGGAAGAGGGGTTATCGCCGGGCCGGGGAATGTGCGACCGGCTTGCGGGGCCAGGTCTTGCACACAGCGGCGCACCGCTCCCCGAACGGGCGACCTGGGGCGCTCGTGTACGGGGAGGTGGCGGTGGCGGGCACGGTGACAACGATGGTGGGGTTGGGAGCGGCGATGGTAGCAGCGCAGGGGTATCGCACTAAAGCGCGCGGGTTTCGCTGCCCCGGGCCAGACTAGAAGCTGTAGCCGTAGGACTGGATGATGGCGCGCGCCTTGGCGCCGCGCAGGTACTGCAGCAGCGCCAGGGCCGCCGGCTTGCCCTGGCCGCGCTGGAGCAGTATGGCGTCCTGCCGCAGGGGGCTGTGCATGTTTTCCGGCACCACCCAGGCCGAGCCTTCGCGCAACCGGCCGTCCGCATAGACCTGCGACATCGCCACGAAACCTAACGCGGCATTGCCGGTGGCGACGAACTGGTAGGCCTGCCCGATGTTTTCGCCGCGCACGAAACGCGGGCGCAGTTGCTCCAGCAGTCCGAGCTGCTCCAGCGTCTGCACGGCCGCGGCACCGTAAGGGGCGAGTTCCGGGTGGGCCAGGGCCAGCTTGTCGAACTTGCCCGTCGCCAGCACTTTGCCCTGCGCGTCCACCAGGCCGGGCTGGCGGCTCCAGAGCACGAGCCGGCCGATGGCATAGGTGTAGCGGGTGCCGGCCACACCCTGCCCCTCCTGCTCCAGCCGCTGCGGGATCTTGTCGTCTGCGGCCAGCAGCACCTGGTAGGGCGCGCCGCTGCGGATCTGGGCATAGAAGGAACCGGTGGAGCCGAAGGCCAGCTTGGTCTTGTGGCCGCTGTCCCGCTCGAAGGCGGCGGCGATCTTCTCCATGGGCTGGATGAAGTTGGCCGCCACGGCGACAAAAACCTCTTCGGCGCGCGCGCCCAGCGCGCAGACCAGCAGGGCCAGAAGGATCAGGGGGCGTTGCATGCGGAAGCTCGCTCGTCTATCGGTGGATAAGGCAACTCTAACCGCGCTCGTCGCAGTGGCACAATCGCCCCTCCCTCAAGACCCCACCACCGCGTACGCATACGACCGCGCAGCCCTTTCCCCGACCTTGTCCGCTCCATGACCCGTCCCCTCCCCGGCACCCTCGGCATTGACTTCGGCACCTCAAACTCCGCCATGGCCTGGGCCGAGCCCGGGGGCACGGCGCGCCTGATCCCGCTGGAAGGCGCAGCCACGGCCATGCCCACGGCGGTGTTCTATAACAGCGAAGACCTCAGCAACCACTTCGGGCGGGACGCGGTGGCGCATTACCTGGAGGGCAGCGAGGGGCGATTGATGCGTTCGCTCAAGAGCCTGCTGGGTAGCCCGCTGCTGCAGGAGACCACGGTGGTGAACCACCAGCAGGTGAGCTTCCAGGACATCATTGCCACCTTCCTGGCCACGCTGCGCGACCGCGCCACCGGGGCGCTGGGCGCGGCGCCCACGCGCGTGGTGATGGGGCGGCCGGTGCATTTTGTGGACGACGACCCCGAGCGCGACGCGCTGGCCCAACAGTCTTTGCTGGAAGCGGCGCAGGCGGTGGGTTTCACCGACGTGAGCTTCCAGCTGGAGCCGATAGCCGCGGCGCTGGACTACGAGCACCGCCTGGACCGTGAGAGCACGGTGCTGGTGGTGGACCTGGGCGGCGGCACCTCGGACTTCACCGTGGTGCGCCTGGGGCCCGAGCGCATGAAGCATGCCGACCGGACGCAGGATGTGCTGGCCACCACAGGCGTGCACATCGGCGGCACGGACTTCGACCACAAGCTCAGCCTGGAGCAGGTGATGCCGCTGCTGGGTTACCGCCACCTCGGCCCCGAGGGGCGCGAGGTGCCCAGCCGCATCTTCTTCGAGCTGTCCACCTGGCATCTGATCCACTGGCTCTACCAGCCGCGGGCCCTGGCCCAGGCCCAGGCCCTGTGGACCAACTACGCCGACATCAGCCTGCACCAGCGCCTGATGCGCGTGCTGCAGCAGCGCCAGGGCCATCACATTGCCCACGAGGTGGAGCAGGCCAAGATCCGCTGCTCGCAGAAAGATGCCGATGCCGTGATGGACCTGTCGTATGTGCAAGCCGGCCTGGCTGCGCCCATGACGGTGGCCGGCATGCAGGAACAACTGCACACCCTGCTGGAGCGCACCGTGGCCTGCGCGCGCGAGTGCGTGAGCAAGGCGGGCATTTCGACCAGCGCACTGGACGCCATCTACCTCACTGGCGGCTCCTCTGCCCTGCGGCCCTTCCAGCGCGCGCTGCAGGCGGCGTTTGCCGGCGTGCCGCTGGTGGAGGGGGACCTGTTTGGCGGGGTGGCTTCGGGGCTGGTGTACAGCGGGGGCTGAGAGGCGGTCGGCCCTTTACCGGGCAGACAAGTGGGCGCCCCATAATTTGCCCATGACTACACTTTTCCAGTTCGGCGAACACCACCCTGACTACCCGGTCCGCGTCATCAACGAGCGCGAAGCCCGGGCCGGGGCCGGCATCCTGTTCTTCCTGGCCTTGATCGCCTTCATGAACGCCTGGCTCAGCGGCGACTTCGCGCCCACCAAGCTGGTGGTGGTCGGCTTCTTTGCAGACTTCTTCATCCGCGTGCTGATCAATCCGCGCTACTCGCCCAGCCTGGTGCTGGGCCGCCTTGCCGTGCGCAACCAGATTCCCGAATACGTGGGCGCGCCGCAGAAGCGTTTTGCCTGGGCACTGGGCCTGGCCCTGGCCACGGCCATGCTCTACCTGGTGGTGTTCAACAACGTCAGGGGGCCGATCAACATGCTGACCTGCTCGCTGTGCCTGCTGCTGCTCTTCTTCGAGACGGCCTTCGGCATCTGCATCGGCTGCAAGCTTTACAACCTCTTCAACAAGGCGCAGGCCCAGCTGTGCCCGGGCGGCGTGTGCGCCGTCCAGGACCGCCAGCCGATACAGTTCGTCTCGGGTGCGCAATACGCCACGCTGGCCGTGTTTCTGCTGGGCCTGGCTGTCGCCGCGACCCTGATGCCGCAGGCCCCCGCGGCGCCCTCTGCTGCTGCGGCCGATGGCGCGCCGGCACAGCCACGAAGTGCGGCCGAAGAGGAGCGCTGCCGCGTCCCCGAATTCGCCAAGAAGATCGGGCACGAGGAAAAGTGGAAGCTGCACAACGGCTGCCAGTGATGCCGAAGGACAAGGAACCCGCGCCGCTGCTGAAAGACCTGCTGAACCCCCAGGCCCTGGCGCGCATCGGCCGCGCGGCGGCGCAGGCGCACCCCGGCTTTGACGAACGGGCCTACCTGGCCATGGCGCGCGAGGGGCTAGACGACTTGTCCATCATGCAGCGCATGAGCCGCGCGGCGGATTGCCTGCACGCGCACCTGCCGCCTGACTACCCCAAAGCGCTGAAGATCGTGCGCAAGATGGCACCGCTGCTGCCCGGCGGCTTTGCGGACATGGTGCTACCCGAGTTCGTGGGCCGGCATGGGCTGGCGCATGTCGACCTGTCGCTGGAGGCGCTGCGCGAACTCACGCCTTACAGCAGCGCGGAATTCGCCATCCGCCCCTACATTGCACAAGACCCCGAGGTCGTGCTGACCCACGCCCTGAGCTGGGCCGAGGACAGCAACGAACACGTGCGGCGCCTGGCCAGCGAGGGCACACGCCCGCGTCTGCCCTGGGCCCGGCGCCTGCCGCTGTTGGTGGCCGAACCGCAGCGCGCGCGGCCCATCCTGGAAAAGCTCCGGGCCGACCCGGCCGACTACGTGCGCCGCTCGGTGGCCAACCACCTCAACGACATCAGCAAGGACCACCCCGAGTGGGTGCTGGCCCTGCTGGAGAGCTGGCCCCGTGAGCCCGCCGAAACGCAATGGATCGTGAAACACGCCCTGCGCAATCTCATCAAGGCGGGCCACCCGCGCGCGCTCAAGCTGGTGGGTGTGACGCTGGGCGCCAGGGTGCGGCTGCAGTCGTTTGACGTGACACCCAGAGTGGTCCGCCTGGGGCAGACACTGCAGCTGAACGCGACGTTGCTCTCCACGGCACGGAAGCCGCAAAAGCTGGTGGTGGACTACGCCATCCACTACGTGAAGAAAAACGGCGAGGGCAGCCGCAAGGTCTTCAAGCTGCGCACGCTGGCGCTGGACGGCGGCGCCGAGCTGACGCTGGAGAAGAAACAGACCATAGCCGACTTCACCACCCGCGTGCACTACCCGGGGCGGCACGCTGTGGAGTTGCTGGTGAACGGCCTGACGGTGGCAGAAGGCCACTTCGACTTGAAGAAACCGGCAAGCTAGGCGTCGGACGCCAGCACCTGGTTGCGCCCACCCTGTTTGGCCGCATACAGGGCCTGGTCGGCACGCTGCACCAGCATGGCAGCCTGGGCGGCGGCATCCACCTTGCCATCTGACGGCAGCAGCGCGGCACCGATGGAGACGGTGATACGCAAGGGCTCGGCTGTCTGCACCGGCATGCTCTGCGCCGCGATGACACGGCGGATGCGCTCGGCCGTGTCCAGCGCGGCGGGCAGCGGCGTGGCGGGCAGCAGCAGCACGAACTCTTCGCCGCCGTAACGGGCCACCACGTCGCTACCACGCAATTGCGCGCGGATCAGCCGGGCCACGTAACGCAGCACGGCATCACCTGCTGGGTGGCCGTGCGTGTCGTTGATGCGCTTGAAGTGGTCCACGTCCAGCAAGAGGCAGACCAGGGGCAATTTGCTGCGGCCCGCGGCCTGCACTTCTTCCAGGCAGCGGGCTTCGAAATAACGGCGGTTGTGCACACCGGTCAGGCCGTCGGTCAGGCCGGCGAGCTTGAGGCGTTCGGTGGCCAGGGCGCTGTCCAGGCAGACGGCGACCAGCGCGGCCAGGCGCTCCAGGAAGTCGGTGCTGCTGCCGGCGGTGAAACGCGTGGTGTCACGGCTGCCCAGGTTGAGGCTGCCGATGAACGCGCCGCGATGCACCAGCGGCAGCAGGGCCACGCTGCCCGGCGTGGCGGACAACCCGTCGAACAGGAAATCATGCGCGGCCGTAGGCGCCCCCAGCAGCGGGCGGGTGCCGGCCCCATAGAGCTGTTGCAGGGGCTGCTCACCGTGCAGCAGAAGCAGCTGGGCCGGCTGGGCCGCGCCGCCTTCGCCCAGGACGCGCGCGGCTTCGTACTGCGCGTCCACCAGCGCCAGGGTGACGCAGTCGAGCTCGAAGAGTGAGGGGTAGTCCTGCAGCAGCGTGTTCAACAACTCGGCCAGCGAGGACGCAGCGATGACCTTGCGCTCGAGCTGGTCGAAGCGGCGCAGCTTGTCCTGGTTGAGGCGGGCCTCGGTCATCAGGCCGTCGAGCTGTTCACGCAGGCGGCGGTTCTCGGCCTGCAGCTGGGCGACCGAAAAACGCGGGCTGGCCGCTGCGATATCGGGCACGTTGCCGCCCTTCCCTGGCTCATTCATGCGTTGATGGTAACGCGCGCTCACACCCCCCCCCTGAATCGCCCCGGGGTTAGCAGACACCGCAGAGCTTCACGCGCTCACGTCCCAAGCAGGGTTACCCCCTGTTACTTCACTGCATAGCAATCGGTCAGAATGGCGCTCCATGAGTCTGCGGCTCTTCCACATCACCGAATTCGCCAATTCCATGCTCACGCCTGCCGAGCAGCGTGAAGCCCGGCATCCGGCCATGCTGCTATTGCTGGCCAGCCTCTGGCTGGCGCTGGTGGGCAATGCGCCGCTGTGGCGCGAGCTGGCCCGGCTGCCCATGGACGGTGGCACCTTCGCCTGGATCACCCTGTGTTTTGCCCTGCTCACCACGGCAGCCCTGGGCCTGCTGCTGAGCCTGCTGAACTGGCCCTGGCTGCTCAAGGGCGTGATCACCGTGCTGCTCTGGCTGGCCGCGCTCAACACCGTGCTGCTGTGGTCCGGCCAGGCCTACCTGAGTGCCGGCGCCGTGCCGCAAGGTCTGCCCGCCGTGCTGGGCCAGCTGCGGGCCCAGCCGCTGTGGCAGGTGGGGCTGGTCTTTGCCGTGCTGGCCCTGGTGCCCTCGCTCTGGATCTGGCAGCTCAGCCTGCGCCGTATTGCCCCGCCCATCCGCTTGCCACAGAACCTGCTGCTGGCCCTGCTCTTCACCGGCCTGCTCGCGGCCGTCTGGTTCGCCGGGCGCAACGCCCTGCTGCCCCTGCTGCAGGACCAGCCCCGCTGGCTGGAACTCATCAGCCCGTTCAACACGCTGCTCAGCCTGCGCCACTGAAGCCGCCCCCACCGCTGGCGGGCTTTCGATATGATGGCCCGCGCGCCCCGGCTCCGCTGGCCACACCCGGGCGCACAGGAGGCACACGTGGAACCCGCGACACAAGACAGCAAGTCCACGGCAAGGGACGCGGCTGATTTCCAGTCCCGGCTGATCAAGGCCATCTATGACACTTCGCCCGACGGCATCCTGGTCGTCGATGCGCAAGGCATGGTGGTGGCCCACAACCGCCAGTTCCTGCAGCTCTGGGACATCGCGACCAGCCAATTGCACATGAAAGCCGAAGGTACGGCCATCGGGGAATCGGACGCGCCGCTGCTGGCCGAGGTAGTGGCCCGGGTACAGAGCCCGGCCGCCTTCCTGGAGCGGGTACGTGAGCTCTACGACAACCCGCAGCTGGACGACCGCTGCGAGATCGAACTCAAGGACGGGCGCACGCTGGAGCGGCATTCCACCGTGCTGCGCGGCGAACACGACGAGTACCTCGGACGGGTCTGGTTCTTCCGCGACATCACGGCCCAGAAAAACCACGAGGCCGCGCTGATCCAGCTGGCCCGGCACGACCCGCTGACCGGCACGGCCAACCGGCGTTATTTCTTCGAGCGCGCCGAGCAAGAGTTCATGCGCAGCCGCCGTTACCAGGCGCCGCTGTCCATAGCCCTGATCGACGTGGACCATTTCAAGCACATCAACGACCAGTTCGGCCACGCCACCGGGGACGAGGTGCTCAAGCTGCTGAGCGGGAAGATAGCGGCCCTGCTGCGCGAAAGCGATCTGCTGGCGCGCATCGGCGGCGAGGAGTTCGCCATCCTCATGCCCAGCACCGGCCTGGCCGGTGCGGCGCTGATGGCGGAGCGCCTGCGTGTGACGATCGCCGAAGAGGCGAGCCCGGTGGCCGGGCAGATGCTGCACCTGCGCTTCAGCGCCGGGGTCACCCAGCTCAAGGCCCAGGACCAGTCGATCGAAGACTGCCTGCGCCGGGCCGACGAAGCCATGTACAAGGCCAAGCAGGCCGGGCGCGACCGCGTGGAAGCCTGCGCCTGAGCGGCGGCCGGGGCGTCAGACCCCGGCCGAGACGGCCAGCAGGCGCTCGCGTGCGACGCGGTACTCGCGCTTGAGTTGTTCGATGAACTCACCGGCACCCTGCACCTGGGTGATGGCGCCGATGCCCTGACCCGAACCCCAGATGTCCTTCCAGGCTTTCTTCGCATCACCGCCGAAGTTCATCGTGCTGGGGTCGCTCTCAGGCAGCTTGTCCGGGTCCAGGCCCGCGGCGCGGATGCTGGGTGCCAGGTAGTTGCCGTGCACACCGGTGAAAAGGTTGCTGTAGACGATATCGTCCGAATTGCCCTCGACGATGGCCTGCTTGTAGGCCTCGACCGCGCGCGCCTCATGGGTGGCAATGAAGGCCGTGCCCATGTAGGCAAAGTCCGCGCCCATGGCCTGGGCCGCCAACACCGAGGCACCGGTGCTTATCGAACCGCTGAGCGCCACCGGGCCGTCGAACCACTGGCGGATCTCCTGCACCAGGGCGAAGGGGCTCTTCACACCGGCGTGGCCGCCAGCACCGGCCGCCACGGCGATCAGGCCGTCGGCGCCCTTCTCGATCGCCTTGTGCGCGAACTTGTTGTTGATGATGTCGTGCAGCACCACACCACCGTAGCTGTGCGCAGCCTGGTTGATCTCCTCGCGCGCGCCCAGCGAGGTGATGATGACCGGCACCTTGTACTTCACGCACAGGGCCATGTCGTGCTCCAAACGGTCATTGGACTTGTGCACGATCTGGTTGATGGCGAAGGGCGCGGCCGGGCGATCCGGGTGCGCCTGGTTGTGCGCGGCCAGCGCCTCGGTGATCTCGGCCAGCCATTCATCGAGCTGCGCGGCCGGGCGCGCGTTGAGCGCAGGCATGGAACCCACCACGCCCGCAATGCACTGGGCAATGACCAGCTTGGGGTTGCTGATGATGAACAGCGGCGAGCCGATGATGGGCAGCGGCAGGTTCTGCAGGACGGTGGGGAGCTTGGACATCATGTCTCCGGAAAGAAGTTCAGGTCATTCTCGGCAAAAACGGCTGTCGCCGATGTCCATCGTGCGACAGCCGTTTGCTATGGTTTCAATAGCGAATCAGAAGGCTTCAAGCGCCAGGGCGGTCACGCTGCCAGCCCCTTCGACGATGCTGTCGCGCATGCCCGGCACCGTGCTCAGGATGTGGTCGGCATAAAAACGTGCAACGGTGATCTTGCTCTGCATGAAGGCCGTATCTTCGCCGCGGGCCAGCTCGGCCTGCGCCGCCAGCAGCGCACGCGCCAGCTGCCAGCCCGCCATCAGCTTGCCGGCCAGCATCAGGTAGGGCACGCTGCCGGCGTACACCGCATTCGGATCTTTCTGGCTGGCCATGAAGTCGACCACGTCGAGGTAAGCCTGCCGGGCCGCGCCCAGGCGCTTGGCCACGGCCAGGGCATCAGCGCTGCCGCTCTTCTTCAGCTCGGCCTCGGTGCTTTCGATCTGTTTCGCAATCGCCTTGGCGGTCTGGCCGCCGTCGCGCAAGGTCTTGCGGCCGACCAGGTCATTGGCCTGGATGGCGGTGGTGCCTTCGTAGATGGTCAAGATCTTGGCGTCGCGGTAGTACTGGGCGGCGCCGGTCTCCTCGATGAAGCCCATGCCGCCGTGCACCTGCACCCCCAGGCTGGTGACTTCCAGGCTCATCTCGGTGCTGTAGCCCTTGACCAGCGGCACCATGAACTCGTAAAAAGCCTGATTCTGCTGGCGTACCTCGGCATCCGGGTGGTGGTGCGCGGCATCGTAGGCGGCAGCGGCCACGCTGGCCATGGCACGGCAGCCCTCGGTGTAGGCGCGCATGGTCATGAGCATGCGGCGCACGTCGGGGTGATGGATGATGGGCGCGCTGGTCTTGAGCGAACCATCCACCGGGCGGCTCTGCACCCGCTCGCGGGCGTACTGCACCGCCTTCTGGTAGGCACGCTCGGCCACGGCAATGCCCTGCATGCCCACGGCGTAACGCGCGGCGTTCATCATGATGAACATGTACTCCAGGCCGCGGTTTTCCTGGCCCACGAGGTAACCCACGGCACCGCCATGGTCGCCGTACTGCAGCACGGCCGTCGGGCTGGCCTTGATGCCCAGCTTGTGCTCGATGCTCACGCAATGCACATCATTGCGTGCGCCCAGGCTGCCGTCAGGGTTCACCATGAACTTGGGCACGACAAACAGGCTGATGCCCTTGATGCCTTCGGGTGCGCCGGTCACGCGCGCCAGCACCAGGTGCACAATGTTGCCGGCCATGTCGTGCTCACCGTAGGTGATGTAGATCTTGGTGCCGAACACCTTGTAGCTGCCGTCGGGCTGCGGCTCGGCGCGGCTGCGCACCAACGACAGATCGCTGCCGGCCTGCGGCTCGGTCAGGTTCATGGTGCCGGTCCACTCGCCGCTCACCAGCTTGTCCAGGTAGGTGGCCTTGAGCGCATCGCTGCCCGCCGTCAGCAGCGCCTCGATGGCGCCGTCGGTCAGCAGGGGGCACAGGGCAAAACTCAGGTTGGCGCTGTTGACCATCTCGATGCAGGCGGCACCGATGGTCTTGGGCAGGCCCTGGCCACCGAAGTCCGCCGGGTGCTGCAGGCCCTGCCAGCCGCCTTCGCCGAACTGGCGGAAAGCTTCCTTGAAACCCGGGGTCGTGGTGACCACACCGTCTTTCCAGCTCGAAGGGTTCCTGTCGCCATCCCAGTTCAGCGGTGCGACCACCTGCTCATTGAACTTGGCCGCCTCCTCCAGCACGGCCTGGGCCGTGTCGTAGCCGGCGTCCTCAAAGCCGGGCAGGCGCGCGATCTCGTCGATCTGCGCCAGGTGCTTGATGTTGAACAGCATGTCCTTCAGGGGCGCGACATAGCTCATGGCGGAACTCCAGCGTATGTGAAAAGATGAAAAAAAGGCACCGCGCCTGCGGTGCCTTGTGGCGGATCAGATCGCCTTGACCAGCTCGGGAACGGCCGTGAACAGGTCCGCCTCCAGGCCGTAGTCGGCCACGGAGAAGATAGGCGCCTCGGGGTCCTTGTTGATGGCCACGATCACCTTGCTGTCCTTCATGCCGGCCAGGTGCTGGATGGCACCGCTGATGCCGGCGGCGATGTAGAGCTGCGGCGCGACGATCTTGCCAGTCTGGCCGACCTGCAGGTCGTTGGGCGCATAACCCGCGTCCACCGCGGCGCGGCTGGCACCGATGGCGGCCCCCAGCTTGTCGGCCAGCGGGGTCATGACCTCGGTGAACTTCTCGCTCGAGCCCAGGGCACGTCCGCCGGAGACGATGATCTTGGCTGCGGTCAGTTCGGGGCGATCGTTCTTGGCGATCTCGGAACCGACAAAACTGCTCTTGCCGCTGTCGGCCGCAGCTGAGGCGGTTTCCACGGCAGCACTGCCACCGGTGGCGGCAGCTGGGTCAAAGCCCGTGGTGCGCACGGTGATGACCTTCTTGGCATCCGTGCTCTGCACGGTGGCGATGGCGTTGCCGGCGTAGATGGGGCGCTCGAAGGTGTCGGGGCTCTCCACCTTGGTGATGTCGGAGATCTGGCCCACGTCGAGCTTGGCAGCCACGCGCGGGGCCACGTTCTTGCCCGCGGCCGTGGCCGGGAACAGGATGTGGCTGTAGTTGCCGGCGATGGCCAGCACCTGGGCGGCCACGTTCTCGGCCAGGCCATGGGCCAGCTGCGCACCGTCGGCGTGGATGACCTTGCTCACGCCGGCGATCTGCGCAGCGGCAGCAGCAGCGGCCGCGGCATTGTGGCCGGCCACCAGCACGTGGACGTCACCCCCGCATGCAAGGGCCGCCGTGACGGTATTGAGGGTGGCGCCCTTGATGGACGCGTTGTCGTGTTCGGCAATAACAAGTGCGGTCATTTAGATCACCTTCGCTTCGTTCTTGAGTTTCGCGACCAGGGTGGCGACGTCGGGCACCTTGATACCGGCGCTGCGTTTCGGCGGCTCCGAGACCTTGAGGGTCTTGATGCGCGGCGCCACGTTCACGCCCAGGTCTTCCGGCTTGAGGATGTCGAGCTGCTTCTTCTTGGCCTTCATGATGTTGGGCAGCGTCACATAACGCGGCTCATTGAGGCGCAGGTCGGTGGTGATGACGGCCGGCAGGCTGATAGAGAGTGTCTCCAGGCCGCCGTCGACTTCACGCGTGACATTGGCCTTGCCGTCGGCGACTTCGACCTTGGAGGCGAAGGTGGCTTGCGGCAGGTCGGCCAATGCGGCCAGCATCTGGCCGGTCTGGTTGCAATCGTCGTCGATGGCCTGCTTGCCCAGGATCACGAGACCGGGTTGCTCCTTGTCGACCAGGGCCTTGAGCAGCTTGGCCACGGCCAGGGGCTGCAGCTCTTCACTGGTCTCGACCAGGATGGCGCGGTCGGCGCCAATGGCCATGGCGGTGCGCAGGGTTTCCTGGCACTGGGCCACGCCGCAGGAAACGGCGATGACCTCGGTCACCACGCCCTTCTCCTTGAGGCGCACGGCCTCTTCGACGGCGATTTCGTCGAAGGGGTTCATGCTCATCTTGACGTTCGCAATATCCACACCGGTGTTGTCCGACTTCACGCGGACCTTGACGTTGTAGTCGACCACGCGTTTGACGGGGACGAGGACTTTCATGGGAGCCACTCCTGCTGGTTGCAAATTCGTTGCTGGTGATTGACGTACACGTCAACCAAAGGATTCTAGGCGCACCCACCTCAGGCGATGGGCACTGGCGCGACATAAAAAAGAACGATCGTGCTTTTTTGTGATTATACGCGGAGAAATATGTCGTCTTTCAGGTTTTCATGTGGACGACACGCTGGGGGTACGGAATCTCGATGCCCGCCGCGCGTAGGCCCTGCAGGATGGCGAGATTGATCTCGGAGCGCAGCGCCAGTTGTCCGTTCTCGGGATCGGTGATCCAGATGGCCAGCGAGAACTCGAGGCCATCGGGGCCGAAATTGGCCAGGTAGGCCGCTGGCGCGGGATCCTTCATGACCCGGGGGCTGGACGCAGCGGCATCACGCAGGATCTGACGCACGCGGTCGACATCGCTGTCGTAGGCCACCGAGACGTTGGTCGTCAGCAGGACCTTGGGATCGGCCGTGGACAGGTTCTCGACGCGCTGGGTGATGATGAGTTCATTGGGCACCACCGATTCGCGACCATTGAGCGCGCGGATCAGGGTGTAGCGCGTCTTGATGTCGGTGACCACGCCCTCGAAGTTGTCAACCCGCACCACGTCGCCAATGCGCAGCGAACGCTCGAGCAGAATGACAAAACCGCTGACGTAGTTGGCCGCCAGTTTCTGCAGGCCGAAACCCAGGCCCACGCCCAGTGCGCCGCCCAGCACAGACAAGGCCGTCAGGTCGACCCCTACGGCCGAGAGTACGAAGAGCAGGCCCACCAGCAGCAGGGCGGCGCGGATGGCATTGGCCGCCACCTTGCGCATGGACAGGTCGCCGACGTTCTCGCGCAGGATGCGACGCTCGATGGTGGCCGAAATCCACAGCACCACCACCAGCATCACCCCCGAAGACAGCACGCCTTCGAGCAGGGTGCGCAGACTGATACGCGACTTGCCGAAGGCGAAGGAGATCGAGTCCAGTTCGGCCAGCACGGCCGGCAGCAGGCCGGTGATCCAGAGCACGGCCGCACCCCAGGCCAGCCAGGACACCAGGCTCTCGATCAGCTTCACCGCGGAAGACTCGGGGAAGGACGCCCCCAGCACACGCACAAAGAGGCGGATGGCCGCCAGCGAGGTGAAGATGGGCAAGGCCACCTTGAGCACGGCCACCGGCTGGTACAGGGCCACGCCATAGCGCGCGGCATAGATCAGCACCAGGGCCAGCACGGGAAACAGCAGGCCGTCGAGGACATGGCGGCCGAACCAGACCGAATCGACCGCATGACCACGCCGCACATAACGCGCTACCGCATAGGCCAGGGCCAGGCAAGCCAGCAGCACCAGAACTTCGATCCAGACACGGGCGCTGCCCAGATCGTGCAGCAGATTTTGGAGTTCGGTCATGGGGATGGATTTTCACCGAATTGCGCCGGGAACTCGCTGCGGCATGGGCTAATCTATGGCTCATCGTACGGAGAACCACGCACCATGTCCAATTCCGCCCCTCTCGCCCGCCGCCAGCTGCTCGGCGCTGTGGCCGCAGCTGCCACGGCCGGCGCCGCTCTCCCGGTTCGTGCCGCTACAGGCCCTGCCAGCACGGACGGCCCGCCGCACAAGGTCGTCTACCAGATCAACCGTCACGAACCCGAGTACCAGGAAGCCATCCTCAACTCGATCAGTGCCATGCTGAAGAAATACGTGGACGACGTCAGCATCGTGGTCGTGGTCTGGGGCCCGGGCATCCACCTGCTGGCGAAAAAGCCCAAGCGCCCCGTGCCCAAGACCCTGCAGCAGCGCGTGCGCGGCATGAGCGAGTCCTACGGCATCGACTTCATCGCCTGCGGCAACACCATGCACACACTCGGATGGGAAAAGGCAGACATGCTCGACTTCGCCAGGGTCGAGGAAGTCGGCGCGGCCGCCATCATGGAGTTGCAGGAAAAGGGTTACGCCTACATTGCCTGGTAGCCGACAGGGTGTAGTGACTTATTCGCGAAACGCCGTGGAACCGGCTTTGCCGGGCCGCTGGCGTTGCCCCCTGCAAGGGGGGTGGCAAAGCGAACGTAGGGAGCGGAGCCTGGGGGTGAGCTAAACATCCGCAAGGACGCGCAGGTGCGCCTCCACGCTGCGCCCCAGCGCGCTGAGGTTGTAGCCGCCTTCCAGGCAGGAGACGATGCGCCCCTTGCTGTAAAGGCGCGCCACATCCTTCATGCGTTCGGTGATCCAGGCGTAATCGGCCTCCACCAGCCCCAGCTGGCCCAGGTCGTCCTCGCGATGGGCGTCAAAGCCGGCGCTGATGAAGATCATCTCGGGCTTGAAGGCTTCCAGACGCGGCATCCACAGCATCTCGATGAGCTCGCGCACCTCCATGCCCTTGGTGTAGGCCGGAACCGGCACGTTGACCATGTTGTCGGTATCGGGCCGCGCGCCGCCGTGCGGATAGAAGGGGTGCTGGTAGATGCTGACCATCAGGATGCGCCCGTCGTCGGCCACGATGTCCTCGGTACCGTTGCCGTGGTGCACGTCGAAGTCCACGATGGCCACGCGCTTGAGGCCATGGCGCTCCACCGCGTACTTGGCCGCCAGCGCCACATTGTTGATGAAACAGAAACCCATGGCCTTGTCGCGGCAGGCGTGGTGGCCGGGTGGGCGGATGGCGCAGAAGGCGTTCTCCAGTTCACCGGCCACAACGGCATCGGTGGCCGCCATCGCGGCCCCGGCGCCGCGCAAGATGGCGTTCCAGGAATTCACGTTCATGGAGGTGTCCTGATCGACGTGGGCATAACTCGGCCCCCCCGCCTCCACTTCCTCATGCAAGGAGGCGCTGAGGCCACGCAGCGCCGCGATGTGCATGCGTCCGTGGGCCAGCTCCATCTCCTCGACCGATGCCAGCGGCGCCTCGATGCGCGTGAGCGCAAAGTCCAGGCCGGTCACCAGCAGGCGGTCCTCGATGGCGTCGAGCCGCTCGGGGCACTCGGGGTGGCCTACCCCCATCTCGTGCTTGCGGCAGTCACGGTGAGTGAAGTATCCGGTCTTGCTCATGACAGCGCCCGTCTCCTGGGAAATTCAGTTATGGTCATGCCATGGATGCACAACCCAAACTCAAATTATTGCTGGATCAGCTTAACACGGTGATCGTAGGTAAAACAGCCCAGGTGCAGGATGGTGTGGCCTGTCTGCTGGCCGGTGGTCACCTGCTGATCGAGGACGCCCCCGGTGTGGGCAAGACCACGCTGGCCCATGCGCTGGCACGCAGCTTCGGCCTGCAGTTCTCGCGTGTGCAGTTCACCGCCGACCTGATGCCCAGCGACCTGTCGGGCGTGTCCATCTACGACCGCAACCAGAACGCCTTCGTCTTCCACCCCGGCCCCATCTTCGCGCAGGTGCTGCTGGCCGACGAGATCAACCGCGCCAGCCCCAAGGCCCAGAGCGCCCTGCTCGAAGCCATGGAAGAGAAGCAGGTCAGCATCGAGGGCGAGACACGCCCCCTGCCCGTGCCCTTCTTTGTCATCGCCACGCAGAACCCGCAGGAACAGCTGGGCACGCACCCGCTGCCCGAGTCGCAGCTGGACCGCTTCCTCATGCGCATCTCGCTGGGTTACCCGGACCGCGCGTCCGAACGCGCGCTGCTCTCCGGCAGCGACCGGCGGGAGATGGTGGACCGCCTGCCCGGCCTCCTGAGCTCTGAAGAACTGAAAGCCCTGCAGCAGCAGGTGCAGGCCGTGCACGCCGCCGCGCCACTGCTGGACTACCTGCAGGACCTGATCGCCGCCACCCGCAACGGCCGCTGGTTCGTGCAGGGCCTCTCACCCCGCGCCGGCCTGGCCGTGCTGCGCGCGGCCAGGGCCCAGGCCCTGCTCAGCGGACGCGATTACGTGGCCCCGGACGATCTGCAGTCCATCCTGCCGCAGACCACGGCGCATCGCCTGGTGCCTGTGGCCAGCGCTGGCCGCAGCCCGCTTGAGCAGGTGCGCGCCATGCTGGAAGCCGTGCCCCTGCCCTGAGCGTGCCCGCTGTGACAGACACCGTGCAGCCCCTGCCCAACCCCGTGCTGCGGCCGCTGGCGCATGTACGCGGGCGCTGGCAACGCTGGTGGCAGGCGCGCCTGCCCCGCAGCGACACACTCACGCTGACGCAGCGCAACGTCTACATCTTGCCCACGCGCGCCGGCTTCATGCTGGCCGGCACCCTGCTGGTGCTGCTGGTGGCCTCCATCAACTACCAGCTCAACCTGGGTTATCTGCTGACCTTCCTGCTGGGCGGCTGCGCCGTGGTCAGCATGCATATCTCGCACGGCACGCTGCGCGGCCTCACGCTGGTGCTGCACCCCGTCGAGGCGCATCACGCCGATGCACCCAGCAAGCTGCGCATCAGCCTGCACAACAGCCGCACGACACCGCGCTACGGCATCGGCCTGCGCATCTACGGGGAGGACCCGCACGCGCCCTGGGTCTGGTGCGACGTGCCCGGCCAGGGCAGCACCGACACCGAAATCGTCTGGCCCGGCCTGGCGCGCGGCCGGCACGCCGTGCCCATGCTCACGACCGAGACGCGTTTCCCCCTGGGCATCTTCCGCGTCTGGACGCTCTGGCGCCCGGCCGCCAGCGTGCTGGTCTACCCGCTGGCCGAGGCCGCGCCGCCCGCGCTGCCCGAAGGCCAGGCCCACAGCAGCGGCGGCAGCGCCGCACGCCACGTGGCCAGCAGCGAGTTCGATGGCGTACGCCCCTACCGCCGCGGCGACCCGCTGAAGAGCATCGTCTGGAAAAAGGCCGCCAAGACCGACGAGCTGGTCAGCCGCGACAGCCTGCAGGCCCAGCACTTCCAGCTCTGGCTCGATCTCGCCGAGGCCCAGGGCGCCTCGCTGGAGCAGCGCCTCTCACGCCTGTGCGCCTGGGTCTTGCTGTCAGAGGCGCAGGAACTGGATTACGGCTTGCGCTTGCCCGGGGTCGAGTTGCCACCCGAGCAGGGGGAGATGCACAAGCGGCGGTGTCTGGAAGCGTTGGCTTTGTACTGACTTTTCTTAGCTTCTCTGTTGCCTGTCCTGGGCGTTCGTGGCTGGCCGGGTCTCGCCCCGGCGGGCGACTCACTTTCTCTTGCAACGCCTGTATGGACCGGAGACATAGGTAACGGGTGTGCGGGGACATAGGAAACACCTCGCGGTCGTCGACGATGACACTGCGCTTCTCGGTGTAGTCCTTCTGCGGCAAGGCGCGCAGTTCCTGCGCGGTGAGGGTGAGCCTGTGCTGCACCATGCCACCGACCTGCAGCAGCACGGACCCGGCCGCCTGTACGGCGCCGGCCCAGCAGGCGAACACGAGCAGCAGAGCTTTCATGGCCGGCCGAAGCCGTAGCGCTGCAGCACGGCCTGCCCGGGCTCCGACAGCACGTACGCCACAAAGTCGCGCGCGGCGCGCGGCGCATCGTTGCGTACCGTGAGCCCGTAGGCGGCGCCCACCTGCAGTTCGGTCGGCACCTGCACGATCTTAAGGCGCGGCACTTCACGCTGCGAGGCCATGGCATTGGTGCAGTAGGTCAGGAACACGTCGGCCTGCCCTTCGTCCATGACCCAGGCGTAAGTGCCGCGGCCAGCAGGCGGCTTGGGCGAATCGGCGCCGCCGGTGAGCTTGAGAGCCTTGGCATCCAGCAGCGCGTAGCTGCCGGCACGCACGGCCTCGGCCTTACGGAACAGGGCCCAGGCGTAGTCACCCGAAGGATCGGCCTTGGGCGTGGACGTGCCCAGGCGCACGTCGGGGCGCAGCATCGTGGCCAGCAGCGTGTCGGGCGTGGCGCTGATGTGCACCGCGGTCAGCGCGCACAGGCTGTTGCGCGTGAACACCTGCGGCGCCAACCAGCCCCCGCGTGCGGCCAGGCGCTGCGGATGGTCGGTGTCGGCCGAGGCGAAGACCACAGCGCCCTCGCCTTGCTCGATGCGCTGGCGCAGCAGGCCCGAGGCGCCAAAGGTCAGCGCGACCTTCTGGCCGCTGCGTGCCTCGTAATCGGCGGCGATGGTCGTGAGCGCTTCGCGCAGGCTGCCGGCGGCGTAGACCGGCAAGGGCGCGGCGGGCGGCTCAGTCAAGGCACAGCCCGCGAGCGCCAGTGCGACTGCGCCGAGGATAAGGGTGACGCGCTTCATGCGGCACAGCCTGCTTTACTGGCCGGCGTTCGGGAAGAACAGCTGCTCGCCACCGATCTTGTAGCCAGCAATGACGCTCTGGCCTGCGGGCGAGACGATCCAGTCGACGAACTTCTGCGCGTCGGCCAGCTTGACCTGCGGGTGTTTGGCGGGGTTGACCACCATCACGCCATACTGGTTGAACAGGCGCTTGTCGCCTTCGACAAGGATGACCAGATCGGCACGGTTCTTGAAATTGAGCCAGGTCGCGCGGTCGGCCAGCACATAAGCGCCGCTGCTGGAAGCGATGTTGAGGGCCGGACCCATGCCGCAGCCGCATTCCTTGTAGCCGCTGCCCTTGGTCTCCAGGCCGGCCATCTTCCAGAAACGCAGTTCGGCGGCGTGCGTGCCGCTTTTGTCGCCGCGCGAGATGAAGGCACCGTTGGCAGCGGCGAGCTTCTTGAGGGCCTCCACGATATCCTTGCCCTTGGTACCCGCCGGGTCGGCCTTGGGGCCGATCAGCACGAAGTCGTTGTACATGACAGCCTGGCGCTTGAGACCGAAGCCGTCAGCGACGAACTTCTCTTCGGCCACCTGGTCGTGCACGAACACCACGTCGGCGTCACCGCGGCGTGCCATGTCCAGGGCCTGGCCGGTGCCCAGGGCCACGACCTTGATATCGATCCCGCTGGCCTTCTTGAACTCGGGCAGCAGGTAGGTGAACAGGCCCGACTGCTCGGTGGAGGTGGTGGACGACATCACGATGGTCTGGGCCGAGGCGGCCAGCGCAGCGACCGCCAGGGCGGCGCCCAGGGTGGCCTTGAGGATGGTGGATTTGAAAGTATTCATGCGAGTTCTCCTTTGACAAACAATGCGGCAGATGGGGACACGGCCTGCAGCCGTGCGGGATCGAAAAATTCCTGTACCGGCAGATCGGCCAGCACACGGCCGAGCTCCAGGTAGATGACACGGGTGGCCAGGCGTTTGACCTGGCCCAGGTTGTGGCTGGCGAACACCACGGTGACGGGCCGACCGCCCGTGCCAGCAGCAAAGCTGGCGATAAGCTGTTCGACCTCGCGCTTGGCGTGCGGGTCCAGGCTGGCGGTGGGTTCGTCCAGCAGCAGCACCTCAGGGCTCAGGGCCCAGGCCCGCGCCAGGGCCAGACGCTGCTGCTGCCCGCCCGAGAGCGTGCGTGCCGGCTGGCCGGCCTGGGGCTGCAGGCCCACGCGCTCCAGTGCGAGCAGCGCGCGGCTGCGGGACTCGCGCCAGGGTGTGCCGCGCAGCCACAGGGCCAGGGCCACGTTGTTCTGCGCCGTGGTGCGCAGCATGAAGGGGCGCTGGAACAGCATGGCCTGGCGCAGGCCGGGGTCGGCCAGGCAGGTGCCAGACGTCGGCCGCAGCAGGCCGTGCAGGACCCGCAGCAGCGTGCTCTTGCCGCTGCCGTTGGCGCCCAGCAGGGCCACGGATTCGCCGGGGGCGATGGACAGCGTCACCTCGCGCAGGGCCTGCAGCGCGCCGAAGGACAGGCCGGTCGAGTGCAGCTCGAAAGCAGGCGGCGTCACGCGTTGCACGGCATCGCGCATCTCATGCGCAGGCGTCGCGCCCAGGGGCGTCAGGACCGCGCTCATGCAAGGGCCTCCACACCAATGCCCGGGCCGCGGCCACGGCCCTCGACGCGCTCGCGCCAGCGGCGCACGAGGGCGATCAGGCTGTTGAGCGCCAGCACCACACCCAGCAGGATCAGCCCCAGGGCCAGGGCCAGCGGCAGATCGCCCTTGCTGGTTTCCAGGGCGATGGCGGTGGTCATGACACGCGTGAAGCCGTCGATGTTGCCGCCCACGATCATCACGGCGCCGACTTCGGAGATGGCGCGACCAAAAGAAGCCATGAGCATGGTCAAGAGGGCGTAACGCTCATCCCAGGCCAGCAGCAGACCGCGCAGGCGGGTACCGGCGCCCAGGGAGCGCAATTGCTCGCCGTGCTGTGTTTCGGCGTCCTCGATGACCTGGCGCGTGAGCGCCGTGGCCACGGGCAGCACCAGGATGGCCTGGGCCAGCACCATGGCCTCGAAGTTGAACAGCCAACCCAGATGACCGAGCGGGCCGGAGCGTGACAGCACGAGGTAGACGACCAGGCCCACCACCACGGAGGGCACGGCCAGCAGCGTGTTGAGCAAGGTCAGCACGGCGTCGCGCCCGGCAAAACGGGCCACGCCCAGCCAGGCGCCCAGCACCACCCCGAGCACGCAGGCGATGGCACAGGCGGTGGCGCTGACGGCCAGCGAACGGCCGACGATGGCCAGCAAGGCGGGGTCGAGAGACGTGATGAGTTGCAGCGCTGTGGACGCGCTTTCGGTGAAGGTGGACATCGATGCGGGGCACAAAAGGTTCTCGGGTATCGTATGGATTCCCCCAAAACCCCACCATATGAACGATCGTGCATAGGTTGCAGTTCCACTACACCTTCGTCCCGCAGGCCGAGCAACAGCCCCGCCTGATCCGCAACCCGCTGCTGGACATGCTGCATGCGGTACAGGAGTCCGGCTCGATCTCGGCCGCCGCACGCCAGCTGGCCCTGTCCTACCGCCACGTCTGGGGCGAGCTCAAGCGCTGGGAGAACGAGCTGGGCAACGAACTGCTGATCTGGGAAAAAGGCCAGTCCGCGCGCCTGAGCGAGTTCGGCACCAAGCTGCTGTGGGCCGAACGCCAGGCCCAGGCCCGCCTGTCACCGCAGATCGAGTCGCTGCGTGCGGACCTGGAGCGCGCCTACGCCCTGGCCTTCGACGACTCGGTGCACGTGCTCACGCTCTACGCCAGCCACGACGACGCGCTCAGCACGCTGCGCAGCCACGCGGCGCAGGAAGACCAGCTGCACCTGGACGTGCGTTTCATGGGCAGCGTGGACGCGCTGCGTGCGCTCAACGAGGGGCGCTGCGTGATGGCCGGCTTCCACACGCTGCAGCAGCCCGGCGCGGGCTCGCTGGCGGAGCAGACATACAAGCCCCTGCTCAAGCCCGGCCTGCACAAGATCATCGGGTTCACCCGGCGCACGCAGGGCCTGATGGTGGCCCGGGGCAACCCGCTGGGCCTGCAGGGATTGGCGCAACTGGCCGACAGCGGCGCGCGTTTCGTGAACCGCGCGCCGGGCACGGGCACGCGTGTGCTGCTGGACGAACTGCTCAAGCAGCAGCGGGTCCCGCGCAGCCGCATCAAGGGTTACCGCCACAACGAGCCCTCGCACGCGGCGGTGGCGCAGGCCATCGCCGCCGGCCAGGCCGACACGGGCCTGGGGATCGAATCGGCGGCGCGCGCGCGCGGCCTGGACTTCGTGCCCCTGGTCGAGGAGGACTACCACCTGGTGTGCCTGAAGTCGGCGCTGGACGAGCCGGCCGTGCAGGCCCTGTGCACGGTGCTGCAAAGCCGGGAGTGGCAGCAGCAGCTGGCCGGGCTGCCCGGTTACCGGGCGGCCGACTCCACGGGCGAGGTGCTGGCCATGAGCCGCCTGCTGCCCTGGTGGAACTACCGCAAGCCGAAAGACCCACCGGCCAACAAGACGGCGCGCAAGGCGCCTCAGAGGGTGCAGGAGCGGAAGCCGCTGAAGATGTCGTCGCGCCCGGGCAGGAAGTAGTTGCGGTACTTGGGCGATTTCATGCGCTGGCGCGTGGCCAGCGAGGCGCCGCGCAGCACCTTGTGGGTGCCGAACCAGGGCTCGGAATAGTCGCGGTAGGGATCGGCCACGAAACCGGGGTAGCCGTAGAAGGTGCTGGCCGTCCACTCCCAGACCTCGCCCCAGCGGAAACCGCGCGCGGCGGCCTGGTGCGCTGCCACTTCCCATTCCACCTCGGTAGGCAGGCGCCGGCCGGCCCAGCGGCACCAGGCATCGGCCTCCCACCAGCTCACGTGCATCACGGGTGACCAGCCGGCCATGCGCACGGTCTGGCCGAACCAGCGCTGCAGCACCGCCCCATGGCCGCCGGGACGCGCCACGCCGATCTGCTCCACGTGGCGCGGCGCACGCCGGCCTTCGCGCTGGACCTGCTCCTGCAGCCAGTCCCAGCCCGCGGGCAGCCAGAGTTCGGGCCGGTCGTAGCCCCCATCGGCGACGAACTCGACGTACTGCGTCCAGTTCACGGGCTGGGCGTCGATCTCGAACTCGGGCACGGCCACCTCGTGTGCCGGGCGTTCGTTGTCGAAGGTAAAACCGTCGCCCGCGTCCAATCCCAGCCGCCAGCGGGTGGCCGGCAGCCACAGGGGCTCGCGCGTGAGCGCGGGCGCCGGCAGGTCCAGCGCCAGGCGCAGGCCCAGGGTCTGGGCCATGTAGACAAAGGCCTCGGCGTGCATGTCCTCGTGGAACAGGGCCAGGCGGTAGAAATAGAGTGCGTCGTCCTCGTCCGGGGTCTTGGCCAGCAGGTCCAGGGTGGCTTCGAAGGTGGCCAGCAGGTAGGACTTGATGTCGGCGAGCGGGGGCAATTCGAGGGCCCAGCGCCGGTCGTGCGGCATGCGGCTGGAATCCCACCAGAAATCGGCCTGGGGCAGCAAGGAAGCCAGCAGCATGGCCTGCGGGTCGGCACGCGGGCCCTGGTGGCGCTGCAGGTTGCGCCCGATCCAGCGTTCCTGGAACCAGCCCAGGTGGCCCAATTCCCACAGGGGCGGGTTGAGCTCGGGCAGGCAGGGAAAGTCCACGCCCTGACGGTCCATGGCCTTCTGGTATTCGCCCATCAGGAAGAGCGTGTGGTTGCGCGCGTCCATGAGCGCCAGGGAGAGCAGGTCGCGGCCCGCGGGGCGCAGATCGGCACTGTCGAGACGGGTGTAGGACGGAACCGGGAGTTCAAACGGCATGGGGGCATTATTCCCCGCGACCGCACCGCTGTCGACCTGAACGGCACCTGACTGCCACAAAAAACCGTCGGCACAACTACCTAGGCGTTTACACCGGTCGGGCGGGTGGCAGCGCGCCTTAAAATTGAGCGTTTTGTCGCCGACATGGACCGTGGCCCCACACCCGGGGCGTCAGGGGATCGTGGGCGGCACCGGACGACCCCCCTTCTGGAGCAAGCATGCAGGTACTCTTAAAACTATCAAGGCTGATCGACAGCCTGAGCAGCCGGGTCGGCTGGCTCACCATGTGGCTGATCCTGGCCACCACCGTGATCAGCGCCGGCAACGCCATCGTACGCAAGGCCTTCGGCACCAGTTCCAACGGCCTGCTGGAAATCCAGTGGTACCTGTTTGCCGCCGTCTTCATGCTGGGCGCGGGTTACGGTTTCCTGAAGAACTCGCATGTGCGCATCGACTTCATCGCCGCACGGCTGAGCCCGCGCGCACGCAACTGGATCGACGTGGGCGGCATCCTGCTGGTGCTGATCCCCTTTTGCGGCATCTGCATCGCGCTGAGCTGGCCCATGTTCACCCAGGCCTACACCTCGGGCGAAATGTCCCAGAACGCCGGCGGCCTGGTGCGCTGGCCGGTGATCGGCCTGATGCCGCTGGGTTTTGCCCTGCTGCTGCTACAGGCCCTGTCCGAACTGCTCAAGCGCGTGCTGTTCCTGACCGGCCAGGGCCCGGACAGCCTGGCCGACACCGAGCACAAGAGCGACGAACAGAAGCACCTGGAAGAACTCGAAGCCATCGCCGCCCGCAAGCTGGCTGGAGACAAATAAATGGAATTCCTCGCACAACAGTTCGTGCCCATCATGTTCGTGGGCCTGCTGGCCCTGCTGCTGACGGGTTTCCCGGTGGCCTTTGCGCTGGCCGCCACCGGCCTGGGCTTCGGTTTCGTCGGCATGGAACTCGGCCTTTTCCCGGCCACCATGTTCCAGGCCCTGCCGCTGCGCATCTTCGGCATCATGCAGAACGACACGCTGCTGGCCATCCCCTTCTTCACCTTCATGGGCATCATCCTGGAGCGCTCCGGCATGGCCGAGGACCTGCTGGAGACGGTGGGCCAGGTGTTCGGCCCGCTGCGCGGCGGCCTGGCCATCGCGGTGATCCTGGTGGGCGCCCTGCTGGCCGCCACCACGGGCGTGGTCGCCGCGGCCGTGATCTCCATGGGCCTGATCTCGCTGCCCATCATGCTGCGCTACGGCTACAGCCGCACCATCGCCATGGGCGCCATCACGGCCTCGGGCACGCTGGCCCAGGCCATCCCGCCCTCGCTCGTGCTGATCGTGCTGGCCGACCAGCTGGGCCGCTCAGTGGGCGACATGTACGCCGGCGCCCTGATCCCGGGGCTGCTACTGGTGGGCCTGTACCTGCTGTTCGTGGTGATGGTGGCGCTGTTCAAGCCCTCCATGGTGCCGGCCCTGCCCCCCGAGGCACGCATCTACCGTGAACCCAACGGCAGCTCGGGCCACCGCTCGCTGCTGGTGCTGTTCCTGATCTGCGCCGGCGTAGGCCTGGGCTGGGCCCAGGTGCACAACGGCCTGATGACCGCCTGGCTGGAACGCGCCGTGCCCTCGCCCGGCGACGAGATCGTGATCCTGTCCATGACCCTGGCCTCGCTGACCGCCCTGGCCCTGGCCATCGTCAACCGGGTGAGCAAGCTGGGCCTGCTCTCGCGCCTGGCCGAGCAGGTGACCTTCGTGCTGATGCCGCCGCTGATCCTGATCTTCCTGGTGCTGGGCACGATCTTCCTGGGCGTGGCCACCCCCACCGAGGGCGGCGCCATGGGCGCGGTCGGTGCCCTGGTGCTGGCCCTGGGCAAACGCCGCCTGGACATGGGTCTGCTCAAACAGGCGCTGGACAACACGGCCAAGCTGTCGAGCTTCGTGCTGTTCATCCTGATCGGCTCCACCGTCTTCAGCTTCACCTTCAATGCGGCCGATGGCCACATCTGGGTCGAGCATCTGTTCGACAAGGTGCCCGGTGGCGTGATCGGCTTCATGATCGTGGTGAACATCCTGGTCTTCATTCTGGGCATGTTCATCGACTTCTTCGAGATCGCCTTCATCGTGATCCCGCTGCTGGCGCCGGTGGCCGACAAGATGGGCATCGACCTGATCTGGTTCGGCGTGATCATCGCCATGAACCTGCAGACCTCCTTCCTGACGCCGCCCTTCGGCTTCGCGCTGTTCTACCTGCGCAGCGTGGCGCCCAAGCAGGACTACAAGGACCGCGTGACCGGCGAGCTGATCCCGGCCGTGACCACCGGCCAGATCTACAAGGGCTCGATCGCCTTCATCATCATCCAGCTCGTGATGGTGGGCGTGATCATGGCCTTCCCCAATCTGGTGACGGGCAATATCGACAAGGTGCAGAACCTCTCGGATTCCGAAGTGATGCAGCAGCTCGACATCCGCAACACCGAGGACACGCAGCAGGCCGAGACCGACGCAGAGCAGGAACTCAAGCCCGAAGAGGATGAGGACGAGGCCAACAAGGCCGAAGAGGACCCCATGAAGGCCCTGGAAGACGACATGAAGAAGGACGGCAAGTAGCAAGCCGCCCCGCAAGACCGCAGGCGGTTCTCACACGCGCACAAGCCCCGCCCCGGCGGGGCTTTTTGCTGCCCGCCCCACCTGCCGGGTCTGCACGACGGGCATAAAAAAGCCCCGCCGAGGCGGGGCTGATGGCAAGGCGCAGGCTGGGTTACAGCTTTTGCGACTGCATGTAGCTGTCGAAGCGCGCCTCGGTGAAACGGAACCACTGGTTGGAATCGCGACGGAACTTGCTGTAGTCCTCGTAGACCTTCTTCCAGTTCGGGTTCTTGGCCGACAGTTCGCTGTACAGGGCCATGGACTCCTTGAAGGCAGCGTCCAGCACGGCCTTGTTGAAGGAGACCAGCTTGGTCTTGTTGGCCACCAGCTGGCGCAGGGCGGCCGGGTTGCGGGCGTCGTACTTGGCCTGCATCTCGGTGTGGGCGTAGGCCGCGGCGCTCTCGATCATGGCCTTCTGCTCGGCGTTCAGGGAGTCGTAGGCCTTGTTGTTGACGTACAGGTCCAGCTGCGGACCACCTTCCCACCAGCCGGGGTAGTGGTAGAAGGGCGCGACCTTGAAGAAGCCCAGCTTCTGGTCATCATAGGGACCCACCCACTCGGCGGCGTCGATGGTGCCTTTTTCCAGCGCCTGGTAGATCTCGCCACCGGGGATGTTCTGCGGCACGCCACCGAGGCGGGCAATCACCTTGCCGGCGAAGCCGCCGACGCGGAACTTCAGGCCCTTGTAGTCGGCCACGGTCTTGATTTCCTTGCGGAACCAGCCACCCATCTGGGCACCGGTGTTGCCCATGGGGAAATGGGTGATGTTGTAGTTGTTGTAGAACTCGCGCATCAGCTTCAGGCCGTTGCCGTCGTACTGCCAGGCGGTCATCTGGCGGCTGTTCAGGCCGAAGGGGACGGCGCAGCCCAGGGCGAAGGTCTCGTCCTTGCCGAAGTAGTAATACGGGGCGGTGTGGCCCATCTCGACCGTGCCGTTCTGCACGGCATCGACCAGACCGGCCGTCGGCACGAGTTCACCGGCAGCGTGCACGGAGATCTCGAACTTGCCACCCGACAGGTCCTTCATCTTGCGCGAGAAGGTCTCGGCGGCACCATAGATGGTGTCCAGGGCCTTGGGGAAGGCCGAGGTCAGGCGCCAGCGGAGGGCGGCCTGGGCGTGCACGGCAGGTGCGGCGCCGGCGGCCAGCACGCCGGCAATGCCTGCGTGCTTGATAAGGGAACGACGATCCATGAGTGTCTCCTTCTGTGATGGACTAAGGTGGGCCGATTCTAGGAAGCGCCCACTGCCACAGGCATAGGGGCTTACCCCCGTACGTGCTTCTACGCAAAAAGAAAACGGGCCCGCAGGCCCGTTCCTTGTGCTCAATGTCGTTCGGTTTACAGTTTGGCCGAGGACATGAAGCCGTCGTAGCGGAACTCGGAAAAACGCGCCCACAGGATCTGGTCGCGCTGGAAGGCACGCATGTCCTGGTGGATCTTCTTGAACTCGGGCGACTTGGCCTCGTGCTCGGCGAAGACTGCCATGGCGGCCTTGTAGCCGGCGTCCATGATTTCCTTGGAGAAGGGCTTGAGCTGGGTCTTGGCGGCGACCAGACGCTTGAGGGCCAGCGGGTTCATGGCGTCGTACTTGGCGGTCATGTCGCGCGCAGCCACGGCGGTGGCGGCGTCAACGATGGCCTGGTTCTCGGCGGACAGCGCAGCGTAGGCCTTCTTGTTGATGAAGAACTCGAGCTCGGCGCCACCTTCCCACCAACCGGGGTAGTAGTAGAAAGGCGCGACCTTGTTGAAGCCCAGCTTCTCGTCGTCGTAGGGGCCGACGAACTCGGTGGCGTCCAGCGTGCCCTTTTCCAGCGCCTGGTAGACCTCACCGGCGGGCATGTTCTGGGCGACCACACCCAGCTTCTGCATGGTCTCGCCGAACAGGCCGCCACCCATGCGCATCTTCAGGCCCTTGAGGTCCTTGACGGTCTTGATTTCCTTGCGGTACCAGCCGCCCATCTGGGTGCCGGTGTTGCCGGCGCTGCGGCTCTTGATGTTGTAGGGGTCGAGGAAGGCATCGAACAGCTTGCGGCCGTTGCCGTGCTCCATCCAGGCGTCCATCTGGCGTGCGGTCAGGCCGAAAGGCACGGCGCAGCCGAAGGCGAAGATGGGGCTCTTGCCGGTGAAGTAGTAGGGCGCGGTCTGCGCCATCTCGATGGTGCCGTTCTGCAGCGCATCGACCACGCCGAAAGCGGGCATCAGTTCACCGGCAGGGTGCACGGAGACTTCGAACTTGCCGCCGGACAGGGCCTTGACGGTCTGCGAGAACTTTTCGGCGCTGCCGAAGATGGTGTCGAGCGACTTGGGGAAGCTCGAAGCCAGGCGCCAGCGCACGGCGGCCTGGGCGTGGACGGCGGGGGCAACACCTGCCGCGAGGACGCCGGCAATGCCGGCCTGCTTGATGAGGGAACGACGATCCATGTTCTTGACTCCAGTTCAATGATGCAAATCCCTTGCGCGCAGTGCGTAGAGAAGCCTTCGAGTGTAGCGCCTCGACGAGGGAAAACCCTTGGAGCCCCCGACAAAGGAGCCGCAGGCCTCAGCCCACGACCTTGAGCACGGGCTTGACCAGCGCGGGGTAACGGCGTTCGATGCTGGCCTGGATGCCGGCGGCGTCCAGGCCCTGCATGGCCAGCAGCTTGGCGGGGTCGCCGTGCTCGATAAAGGCATCGGGCAGGCCCAGCTGCAGCAGGGGCTTCACGACCCCCGCGGCCTGCAGGGCCTCGCCCACGGCGCTGCCAGCGCCCCCCATGATGGCGCCCTCTTCCACCGTGACCAGCGCCTCGTGCGTGGCAGCCACCTTGAGCAGCAATTCCACGTCCAGCGGCTTGGCCCAGCGCATGTTGACCACGGTGGCCCCCAGCTTCTCGGCCGCGGCCAGCGCCGGATAGAGCAGCGTGCCGAAGGCCAGTATGGCAATGCCTTTGCCTTCGCGGCGCACTTCACCCTTGCCATAAGGCAGGCCCGCCAGACCGGCTTCGGTGGCCACACCGGCACCGGCGCCGCGCGGGTAACGCACCGCCACAGGATGGTTCTGCTCAAAGGCCGTGCTCAGCAGCTGGCGGCATTCGCGCTCGTCGGCCGGGCAGGCCACGGCCATGTTGGGAATGCAGCGCAGGTAGGCGATGTCGTAATTGCCCGCGTGGGTGGCGCCGTCGGCGCCGACCAGGCCCGCGCGGTCCAGCGCAAACACCACGGGCAGGTTCTGCAGGGCCACATCGTGGATCAGCTGGTCGTAACCGCGCTGCAGGAAGGTGGAGTAGATGGCCAGCACGGGTTTGAGGCCTTCGCAGGCCAGGCCGGCGGCGAAGGTCACGGCGTGCTGCTCGGCGATGCCGACGTCGTAATAACGGCCCGGGAAGCGCTGGTGGAACTCCACCATGCCCGAACCCTCGCGCATGGCCGGCGTGATGCCCACCAGGCGCGGGTCGTGGTCGGCCATGTCGCACAGCCACTGGCCGAACACCTGCGTGAAGGTCTGCTTCGGCGGCGTGGCGGGTTTGACCAGGCCCACGGCCGGGTCAAACTTGCCGGGGCCGTGGTAGGCCACCGGGTCGGCCTCGGCCAGCTTGTAGCCCTGGCCCTTCTTGGTGACCACGTGCAGGAACTGCGGTCCCTGCAGGTGCTTGATGTTCTCCAGCGTGGGGATCAGCGAGTCGAGGTCATGGCCGTCGATGGGACCGATGTAGTTGAAGCCGAACTTCTCGAACAGCGTGGCCGGCACCACCATGCCCTTGGCGTGCTCCTCGAAACGCTTGGCCAGCTCGAACAGCGGCGGCGCGCCCTTGAGCACGGTCTTGCCCACCTGCTTGGCCGCGGCATAAAAGCGCCCGCTCATGAGTTGGGCGAGATAGCGGTTCAGCGCGCCCACGGGCGGGCTGATCGACATGTCGTTGTCGTTGAGGATGACCAGCAGCCGGCAGTCTTCGACGCCGCCGTGGTTCAGCGCCTCGAAGGCCATGCCGGCCGTCATGGCGCCGTCGCCGATCACGGCGATGGCGTGGCGGTCCTCGCCTTTCTGGCGCGCGGCCAGGGCCATGCCCAGTGCGGCGGAGATCGAGGTGCTGCTGTGCGCGGTGCCGAAGGCATCAAAAGGGCTCTCGCTGCGCTGCGGAAAGCCGCTGAGGCCGCCAAGCTGGCGCAGGGAATTCATCCGTTCGCGCCGGCCGGTCAGGATCTTGTGCGGGTAGGTCTGGTGGCCCACGTCCCAGACCACACGGTCGTGCGGCGTGTTGAAGACGTAATGCAGCGCCACCGTGAGCTCCACGGTGCCGAGGTTGGAGCTGAGGTGCCCGCCGGTCCTAGAGACGCTGTCGAGCACATAGGCGCGCAGTTCGTCGGCCAGCGTGGGCAATTGGGCACGTGTGAGCTGGCGCAGATCGGCCGGGTCGTTGACCGTCTGCAGCAGGGTATAGGGACCAGTCGTCATGCTCGCTCTTTCAGTTCGCGCGGCTCACCACCATGTCGGCCAGCTCGCGCAAGGCGCGCACGTCGGCCAGGCCGCTGGCCTGCAGCGCGGCCAGGGCCTGCGCATGCAGCTCCTGGGCATAGGTGCGTGAGCGCTCCAGCCCCAGGATGGACACATAGGTGGGCTTGTCCTGTTCGGCGTCCTTGCCGGCGGTCTTGCCCAGGGTGGCGGAATCGGCCGTGACGTCGAGGATGTCGTCCACCACCTGGAAAGCCAGGCCGATGGCCCCGCCGTAGTCGGCCAGGGCGGCGAGCCCGGGTGCCGGCAACTCACCGCAGGCCGCCCCCATCAGCACGCTGCCCTGCAGCAGCGCACCGGTCTTAAGGCGGTGCATCTGGCGCAGCTGTTCTTCGTTGAGCTTGCACCCGACGCTGGCCAGGTCGATGGCCTGGCCGCCGGCCATGCCCGCGCTGCCGGCCGCATGCGCGAGCAGGCGGCACAGGCGGGCCTGCATGGCTTCGGGCACGTTGTCATCGTCAGGGGTGAGCAGCTCGAAGGCCAGGGCCTGCAGGGCGTCACCGGCCAGCAGCGCGCCGGCCTCGCCGAACTTCACGTGCACCGTGGGCTTGCCCCGGCGCAGCACGTCGTTGTCCATGCAGGGCATGTCGTCGTGCACCAGGGAGTAGGCGTGGATCAGCTCCACCGCACAGGCCGCACGCAGGGCGGCACGCCCGTTACCGCCCACCGCCTCGCTGGCGGCCAGCACCAGCAGCGGACGCAGGCGCTTGCCGCCGTCCAGCACCGCATAGCGCATGGCCTCGCCCAGCCCGGCGGGGGCATCGATACCGACCCAAGTCTCCAGGGCGCGCTCGACGCGCGTCAGCCGCTCTGCGCTCCAGGCCCGCAAATCGAAATCCATCTTCACATTCACTCGGGTGTCCATGTCTTGAGGGTGCCTTCGTCCAGCACCTTGATCTGGCCTTCCACCGCAGCGAGCTTGTCGCGGCAGTAGGCGAGCAGTTCGGCACCACGCTGGTAGCCTGTGAGCAGCTGCTCCAGCGGCAGCTCGCCGGACTCCAGCCGGCTGACCAGCTGTTCGAGTTCCTGCAGGGCCGCCTCGTAGCTGAGGGGGGTGCCGGATGCGGCGGTGGATGTGGAAGCCTTGGGCATGGAAACAGGATGGTTCAAACGCAGCATTTTAGGCTGTGCAAGGCCCTCTGTCGGTCTGGTCCGCGCACCTACGGCCTTGAAATACCGGGCCGGGGCGCAAATTAACCGGCTTGGGTCTGTATGGACCGCCCCCCGGGGTACAATCCGGGGCTCTCCTGGCCTGCCGTGCTGGCAACGCCTTTTCTTTTGTCACGCCTCGGGGCGTACCTCCCTGTGGGGAGTCTTTAGGTCAGGTCACCCATGTCTGATTTAAGTCTTCAACTGCAGCAGGCGCACAGCCAACTACCAGTTTCAAGCTACTTCGACGAAGCGCTGTTCCAGCGCGAGATGGCGCTCATTTTCGGACGCGGCCCGCGTTATGTGGGCCATGCCGCCAGCGTCCCCGAAGTCGGCGACTACCACGCCCTGCCCCAGGAAAAGGAAGGGCGGGCCCTGGTGCGCACGCCACAGGGTGTGGAACTCATCTCCAACGTCTGCCGGCACCGCCAGGCCGTGATGCTCAAGGGCCGCGGTTCGCTGAACCAGACCCAGCCCGGCAGCGCCGGCGGCAACATTGTCTGCCCGCTGCACCGCTGGACCTACTCGTCCCAGGGCCAGCTGATCGGTGCGCCGCATTTCGCGCAGGACCCCTGCCTGAACCTGAACAACTACAAGCTGCAGGCGTGGAACGGCCTGCTCTTCGAAGACAACGGCCGCGACATCGCTGCCGACCTGGCCGGCATGGGCCCGCGCGCCGAGCTCGACTTCACGGGCTACACCCTGGACCGCGTGGAACTGCACGAGTGCAACTACAACTGGAAGACCTTCATCGAGGTCTACCTGGAGGATTACCACGTCGGCCCCTTCCACCCCGGCCTGGGCCACTTCGTGACCTGCGAGGACCTGAACTGGGAGTTCAAGGACAACTATTCGGTGCAGACCGTGGGCGTGTCCAGCGCCTTCGAACGCCCGGGCTCACCGGTCTACCAGCGCTGGCACGACGCCCTGCTGAAGTACCGCAACGGCCAGAAGCCCGAGCGCGGCGCGATCTGGCTGACCTACTACCCGCACATCATGGTCGAGTGGTACCCGCACGTGCTCACCGTCTCCACGCTGCACCCTGTCAGCCCGAACAAGACTCTGAACATGGTGGAGTTCTACTACCCGGAAGAGATCACCGCCTTCGAGCGCGAGTTCGTCGCCGCCCAGCAGGCCGCCTACATGGAAACCTGCATCGAGGACGACCAGATCGCGGAGCGCATGGACGCGGGGCGCCGGGCCTTGTTCGAGCGCGGCGACAACGAGGTCGGGCCTTACCAGAGCCCCATGGAAGATGGCATGCAGCATTTTCATGAGTGGTATCGGAGGCAGTTGGGTCTTTGAACTCTTCTTGCCTCGTGATGCTTTTCCCTGGCGGGGCACTTAACTACCCCCCACTCACCCCCCCGCCCCTCTCTGCCCCCCGCCGGGGGCAAAGAGGGGGGCCTGGATTTTGTCTCTGGTCTCCGGCTCCGCTTCTAAGGCGCGTGACGTCGCGGTCATCCTCGCCGGCCGAGATTGATGAACCAGCGGTCGGAGAGAGCACCACACTCACTCCACGCTACCGCTGGCGGCTACGCCTGCCAGTAGCGAAACCTGTCTCGCCCACGGCAGGCCGCTGCGCGGCCCGCCGTCGGTGGCGTATCGAAACATTGCCGTTTACTACGACCGCCTGCCCGAAATCTCGGCTTTCCAACCAGAGTGGCGACGCTTCGTGTCATAGAAGCTTGTCCAAAAAGCCAAAAGCCAAATCCAGGCCCCCTTCTTTGCCCCCGGCGGGGGGCAAAGAAGGGCGGGGGGATGATTGGGGGGGTTGTTAAACGCCTCGCCAGAGACAACGACAAAGAAAACATAAGAGGAAATCCGTAAATGCAAGCCCTCTGGATGGTCCTAGGCGCCTTCTTCTTCGCCACCATGGCCGTGGCCGTGAAGTACGCCTCGGCCTCCTTCAACACGGCTGAACTGGTCCTCTACCGCGGCCTGGTCAGCGTCGCCTTCCTGGTCGTGGCACTGCGCCTGCACGGCACCTCGCTGCGTACGCAAGTCCCGTTGATGCACGTCTGGCGCAGCCTGGTGGGCGGGCTCTCGATCGCTGCATGGTTCTATGCCATCGGCTACCTGCCGCTGGCCACGGCCATGACGCTGAACTACATGAGCGGCATCTGGGTCGCCGCCTTCATCGTGGGCGGGGGCCTGCTCTACGGCAAGGCAGAGCGGCAGGGGCCGCTGCTGCTCACGGTGCTGCTGGGTTTTGCCGGCGTGGTGCTCACGCTGCGCCCGACCATCGAACAGAACCAGCTCTTCGCCGGCCTGATCGGGCTGCTCGGGGGCATGAGCGCCGCGCTGGCCTATATGCAGGTGACGGCACTGGGCCGCGCGGGTGAACCGGTGGAGCGCACGGTGTTCTACTTTGCGCTCGGCACGGCCATTGCCGGTGCCCTGGGCCTGCTGTTCACCGGTTTCACCCCGTTGGAGCAGATCAGCTGGCAGGCCGCGGCCTGGCTGATTCCCATCGGCGTGCTGGCCACCCTGGGCCAGTGGTGCATGACCCGCGCCTACAGCCGCGGCCATACGCTGGTGGTGGCCAGCCTGCAGTACTCGGGCATCGTGTTCGGTGCGCTCTACAGCCTGATCCTCTTTGGCGACCAGATCCCCCTCTATGGCTGGCTGGGCATGGCGCTCATCGTCGCCAGCGGCGTGGCCGCCACCTTCCTGCGCGAACGCACGATCCCCAACACCCCCGCCGAAGACCATTAGAGAAGCACCCCCGACTCTCGCCCACTACGTGTGGCTCGCATCCCCCCTCAAGGGGGCGCACCCAGTGGCCCGGCGAAGCCGGTTCCACGGGTGCCTTGGGTTAGGCTCCTGGCATGCCCAGGCCTTAGGCCATGCGCAAGTACCATGTGAAATTACTCAAGGACACGCCATGTACACCACCCTCATCAGCGCCGAGCAGCTCAAGCACCTGGTGCACGACCACAAGCCCCTGATGGTGTTCGACTGCAGCTTCGAACTCATGAAACCCGCCGAGGGCGACCTGCAGTTCGAACGTGTGCGCATCGCCGGTGCGGTGCGCGCCAACGTCGACCGCCACATGAGCGCGAAAGACAAGTCGCAGGCTGTGAACGGCGGGCGCCACCCGCTGCCCAAGCCCGAGGTCTTCGCAGCCTGGCTGGCCAGCGTGGGGTTCCAGAGAGATATGCAGGCTGTGGTCTACGACCGCCAGGGTGCCAACTACTGTGGCCGCCTGTGGTGGATGCTCAAGTGGGTGGGCCACGAGAACGTGGCCGTGCTCGACGGCGGGCTGCAGGCCTGGGAAGCCGTCAACGGCCCCGTGGCCACCGGACCGGACCTGCCACGTGTGCCCTCGGGCTTCAAGGCCGGCGCGCCACTGGCGCGACTGGCCAGCACCGAGGACGTGCTCAAGCACCTGGAGCTGCCCGACCAGACCCTGATCGACGCGCGTGCGCCGGCGCGCTTTCGCGGCGAGGTGGAGCCGCTGGACCCGGTGGCCGGCCACATCCCCGGCGCGCTGAACCGCCCCTTCGCAGAAAACCTGGGGCCCGACGGCAAGTTCAAGTCGCCCGCGCAGTTGAAGGCCGAGTTTCTGGCCCTGCTGGACGGGCGCCGCCCCTCCACCGCCGTGCACCACTGCGGCAGCGGCGTCAGCGCCCTGCCCAATCTGCTGGCCATGGAGATCGCCGGCCTGGGCCGCGGGGCACTGTATGCGGGCAGCTGGAGCGAGTGGTGTGCCGAGCCGGCGCGGCCGGTGGCACGCGGCTGATCGTGTCACTCAAAAGGCGTAGGAAAGCGCTGCAATGCCGGTGAGGGTCATGGCTTTACGGGTCGTAAGCACACTGTCGCGCGCTTCGCCCAGCAAAGAGCTGCCAGCCAACCCAGCCACGAGGAAGGTGCGCGGGCCCCAACGATGGCTCAAACCCAGGTTCACGCCAATATCACGCCAACCGGCCCCGGGTTGCGAGATCGCATAGCCCGTGACGGCGGACTGTGCAGGTGACACCCCAAAAAAATCCTGCATGTAGCTGGCGTTGACCCAGTGCGCACTCATTCCGAGGGACACGCGCGTGCGCCCTCCCACGGGCAGGCTGTAGCTCGAACCCAGGTCAAGCACCACGCCGTTTCCCTGAAGGCCTGCACCATGACGCCAGGACGAGGTGAAGGTCATGCTCGGACCCCAGAAGCGATTGAAGAAAAATCCCAGTTCGGGCTTTACCCCGATGTCACCCATCCCGCGCAGAACTTCAGAACGACCTTCATCACGCCCCAGATCCAGGGTCAGGCGCGGGCCGTACTGCAGATCACGCCGGCTCGAAGCGTTGTAGCCCAGACCGTTGCTCACACCTGCAAACCATCCATTACCCCATTGGTAGTCGATGCTGGGCACCAGCAACTCACGTCTCTCACCGGAACCCCGGTAGGCCGTGCCGGCGATGAAGACGGCCCCCACGCGTCCGCCATCCTGGCCTGGCGGCAGGGGTGCCAGGCGAACGGCTTCAAAGGGCTGGGCCCATGCATGGCAGGAGAGGAAAGCCAGGCTTGTCAACAACAAGGGCAGGAAGGGGCGTGATATCAGGCGCATGGTCATACACGGTTGGCTGCGGATGAAGCACGGGACGATATCCGCTGGCGGGGCAAGACTGCACTCAGGTGTCCGCGATTCCCTTAGCGACCCGTCCGGACAATCCATGGACCCGCAAGACGGTTTGTCGTCGTCAACTGATCGGGGTCGGGCGGATCGCGAGCGTCGGCACCATGCCGATCGATGCCGGTCGCGCCCTTTCGCAGCGGGATTTCGCTCGGCGATGAAGCAGCACGTCCGGGAAGTGGTGTGGAGTCCGGCCTGGGCGCCCGAGGCCGACCAGGGCCTGTTCAGCGGCCGAGACGGTCGGCGTCGGGGCTGTCGACCTGGCGCGACTCGACGTCGATCACGTCGCTGTCCCGCGTGGGTGGCGCAGCCCCCGGCCGGTAGAAACGCTGCCACTGCGCGCGACGCAGGATGGTGAAGGCCAGCGGCTGCACCGGGCGGCCGCTCAGGCGGGCCCACAGTGCACGCAGCCCCCACACCCCCAGCAGCAGCGCCGTCACCAGCAGCACGCCGGCCAGGAACAGTAGGCCCACGCCCAGCAACAGGACCCGCAACAGCAGGCCGAACACGGTCTTGATCAGTTTGTCCACCTTGGGTTTTCCATACTCTGCAGCAGGTGCGTGCTGCGGGCGCAAATACAAGAGCCTGGGCGCCTGTTCACGATCTCTCAGGGTGTCCCCGCCTGCAGCAGCACCACCGCCACCCCGTTGCCGTGGATCAGACGCAGGCCGGTGGCCTTCGCATACGCTTCGGCCACATCGGACACCGGCGCCAGGCAGAGGTAGATGCCCTGGGCGCCCTGCTGCTCGCAGGCGGCGCGCAGCTCGCGCAGGATCTCCACCCCGTGGCTGGCGGCCTTCCAGCGCCGGCAGCTCAGCAGGCTGACCTGACCCTGGCGTTCCAGCCGGAAGTCAGCCGCTGCGCCCTCCAGGCGCGTGACACTGAAACCCTGGCGCTGCCAGGCCTGCTCCATGGCCAGCGCAAAGTCGCGCCAGGACATGGCCGCAGCGCGCTCCAGCGCCTGGGCCAGCCGCGCCGGGCTCGGCGCATTCCATTGGCGCCAGGCCGCCACGGCAGCGACCACCACAAAGGGAAAGGTGCCCAGCATCACGACCACTGCAAACTCGCGTGGCAGCAGGGCGAAGGCGGCCACCGACATCAGTACGGAAATCAGCAGGCTGATCCACCAGGGCGAGCGCAGCAGCACGGCGAAGAGCGAACGCTCGTTCATCTTGAACTTGAATGCCATGGCAACAGGACTCAGTGGGTGTGCGCAAGGATGCTGGCCAGCGTGACCAGGGTGATGCCGGCCAGCAGCCAGGCGATCTGCGCCAGGGTCTCGCCCAGGCTCAGACGCTTTTGCAGCTGCGGGATCAGGTCGGCCAGGGCCACGTAGATGAAGCTGCTGGAGGCCACCACCAGGAAGTAGGTCAGGTAGTCGTGCAGCAGGTCCACCAGCCAGTAGCCCACCAGGCCGCCCAGCGCGGTGATGGCCCCGGCCAGCGTGACCTTGAGCAGGGCCGCCTTGCGCGTGCCGCTGCTCAGTCGCAGCACCATGAGGTCACCCATGTGGTGCGGCACCTCGTGCGCCAGCACGGCCAGCGCAGCGATCACCCCCAGGCGCAGGTCGGCCACGAAGGCCGAGGCAATCAGGATGCCGTCGCCGAAGCAGTGCACGCTGTCGCCGGCCAGCACGCTCCAGCCGCCAGCCACGCGCCCGGGTGCATGGCCGTGTTCATGGTGGTGGCCATGGTCGTGCGCATGATGGTCGTCCTGCCCGGCATCGCCGTGATGGTGTTCGTGGCCGTGGTGCCAGAGTTCGGCCTTGTCGAGCAGGAAAAAGAACACCACGCCGATCAGCAGGGTCAGGAAGAGTTCGTGCGCGCCGAACTCGCTCTCGAAAGCCTCGGGCAGCAGGTGCAGGAAGGCCGTGCCCAGCAGGGCACCGGCGGCCATGCTGAGCATGTGCTGGGTATAGCGCGCCAGCACACCGAAGCTCAGGGCCGCGGCCAGCCAGACGCTGCCGATGCCGGCCGCCAGGGTGCCGAGGAGGATCGCAATCAGGGTCATGCCCCGATTCTCTCAGACGTGTCAAGAGGCCCATGAAAAAGCCGCCCGCAGGCTGCTTGCTTGCCAAGCGGCGGGGTTTAAACGCCGTTGGCCTTGAACCACGCCAGGCAGCGCTTCCAGCCGTCCTCGGCCGCTTCCTTGCGGTAGCTGGAGCGGTAGTCGGCATGGAAGGCGTGCGGCGCGTCCTTGTAGACCACGAACTGCGAGGCCTTGGAATTGGCGTTGCCGGCGGCCAGGGCGGCCTTCATCTTCTCCACGCCGTCCAGCGGGATGCCGGTGTCGGCCTCGCCATACAGGCCCAGCACCGGGCCGTTCAACTGGCCGGCGATGTCGATCGGGTTCTTGGGTGTGAGCTCGTTCTGGGCGCCGACGATGCGGCCGTACCAGGCCACGCCGGCCTTGATGGACTTGTTGTGCGCTGTGTAGAGCCAGGTCTGGCGACCGCCCCAGCAGAAACCGGTGACACCCACGCGCGTGAGGTCCCCGCCGTTGGCCCCAGCCCACGCCACGGTGGCGTCCAGGTCGGCCATGACCTGTGCGTCCGGCACCTTGGAGATCACCTCGGCGATCAGCTTGGCCATCTCGCCATAGCTTTGTGCATCGCCCTGGCGCACAAACAGCTCGGGGGCGATGGCCAGGTAGCCGGCACGCGCGAAGCGGTTGGCCACGTCGGCAATGTACTCATGCACGCCGAAGATCTCGGACAGCACCAGCACCACCGGCAGGTTCTTACCGCCGGCCGGCATGGCACGGTAGGCCGGCATCTTGAAGCCCTTGACATCGATGCTGACCTCGCCCACGGTCAGGCCGTCGGTGGGGGTCTTGATGATGGTCTGCGCCATGATGGGCAGGGCCGAAGCGGCAAAGCCCACGCCCAGCGCGGTCTTGAGCGCGGTGCGGCGGGTGGCGCCCTGTTCAGTGCTCTGGCCCGGCAGCAGGGCCTTGAATTCGGTTTCCAGATCGCGGTTCATCATCGGGGACTCCTCGTGTCGGTTTTCGGAAGGTCGTAGTCTAGGGGGACCCTCGCTTCATTGCACGGGCCCCACGCAATCCCCCACGCAACGAAGCCCGATAATCAGGCATGTCCACACCCACCGCCTTCAGCACCCTGCCCCTGAGCCCCGCCATGCTGGAAAACCTCCAGCAGCTGGGTTACAGCGCGATGACCCCCATCCAGGCGGCCAGCCTGCCCATCGCCTTGTTGGGCAAGGACCTGATCGCCCAGGCCCAGACCGGCAGCGGCAAGACCGCCGCCTTCGCCCTGGTGCTGCTCACCAACCTGAACCCGCGCCGTTTTGCCGTCCAGTCCCTGGTGCTGTGCCCCACACGCGAACTTGCCGACCAGGTGACCGTGGAATTGCGCCGCCTGGCGCGCGCGCAGGACAACATCAAGATCGTCACCCTGTGCGGCGGCGTGCCGCTGCGCATGCAAAGCGCCAGCCTGGAGCACGGCGCCCACATCGTGGTGGGCACACCGGGGCGCATCATGGACCACCTGCAGCGCGGCACCCTGGACCTGGCCGCGCTCAACACCCTGGTGCTCGACGAGGCCGACCGCATGCTGGACATGGGTTTCTTCGACGACATCGCCACCGTGGCCAAACAGTGCCCGAAAGAGCGGCAGACCCTGCTGTTCTCGGCCACCTACCCCGAAGGCATCGCCAAGATCGCCACCCAGTTCCTGCGCGATCCGCAGCAGGTGAAGGTGGAGGCGAAACAGAACGCGCCGAAGATCGAACAGCGCTTCTACGAGGTGACCCGCGCCAACCGCCTGCAGGCCGTGGCCCAGCTGCTGCTGCACTTCCGCCCGGTCAGCACCCTGGCCTTCTGCAATACCAAACAACGCTGCAAGGAACTGGTGACCCTGCTGCAGGGCCAGGGCATCAGCGCGCTGGCGCTGTACGGCGAGCTGGAGCAGCGCGAACGCGACCAGGTGCTGGCGCAATTTTCCAACCGCAGCTGCTCGGTACTGGTGGCCACCGACGTGGCCTCGCGCGGGCTGGACATCACACAGCTCGAAGCCGTGATCAACGTGGACATCTCGCCCGACCCCGAGGTGCATGTGCACCGCATCGGCCGCACTGGCCGCGCCGGTGAATCCGGCCTGGCCCTGAGCCTGGCCAGCATGGACGAGATGGGCGCGGTCGGCAAGATCGAGCAGTACCAGACGCAGGAATCCGTCTGGCACAAGCTGGACGAGCTCAAACCCGCGAGCAAGGAACCCTTGCTGCCGCCCATGACGACGCTGCAGATCCTGGGTGGCCGCAAGGAAAAGATACGCCCCGGCGACGTGCTGGGCGCGCTGACGGGTGAGGCCGGCTACACGCGCGAACAGATCGGCAAGATCAACGTCACCGAATTCTGCACCTTCGTGGCGGTGGAGCGCAGCATCGCAGACCAGGCCGTGGCCCGGCTCAATGCGGGCAAGGTCAAGGGCAAGAGCGTGAAGGCCAGGCTGGTGGGTGCGGACTGAACACCCCGGGTCGGCCAGTTGTGGTCAGCGGTAAAAGGCTTCGACCTTGCCCTTGAGCTTGATCATCAGCGGGTTGCCCTTGCGGTCCAGTGTCTTGCCGGCCGGCACCTTGACCCAGCCTTCGCTGATGCAGTACTCCTCCACATCCTTGCGTTCCTTGCCGTTGAAGCTGATGCCCACGTCGTGTTCGAAGACAGCCGCCACATAGTGCGGGCTGCGCGGGTCGATGGAGAGGTGGTCGGGGAGTTCGGGGCGTTGCGTGGTGTCGTTCATGGGGCCTTATTGTCGTACAGGCTTCGGATCAGGCCGGCTGAGGTTCGGCAGCCCTGGCCGCCGCAGCGATATCCAGCGAGCGCAGGCGCAGGTCGGCGTCAAAGACGTCGGACACCAGGATGAATTCATCGGCCTGCGTGGCCTGGGCCAATTGCTCGAAACCAGAGCGCACGGTCTGCGGCCCGCCAATCACGGCCATGGCCAGGAAGTCGGCGATGGCCGTTCGTTCCTGCGGGTGCAGTTGCGCCATGAAGTGCTCCACCGGCGGCGCCAGGCGGCCGCGTTTGCCCGTGAGGATGCCCAGCACCCGCTGGTAGGTGCTGCTGGCCAGGAACTCGGCTTCCTCGTCCGAGGGCGCGGCAATCACTGGCACGCCAATGGCCACATAGGGCTGCGCCAGCGTGGCCGAGGGCCGGAACTGATGGCGGTAGATGTCGATGGCCTGCAGCAGCAGGCGCGGCGCGAAGTGGGAGGCGAAGGCATAGGGCAAGCCCTGCTCCGCTGCCAGCCGCGCCGAGTACAGGCTGGAGCCCAGCAGCCAGATCGGCACGTGGGTGCCGGCACCGGGCATGGCGATCAGGCGCTGGCCGGGCTGGGCCGGCCCCAGCAGGCGCTGCAGCTCGGCCACGTCACGCGGAAAATCTTCCTCAGTCTCCACGCGGTCGCGGCGCAGCGCGCGCATGGTCATGGGGTCGGTGCCGGGCGCACGGCCCAGGCCCAGGTCGATGCGGCCGGGGTAGAGCTCGGCCAGGGTGCCGAAGGCCTCGGCCACCACCAGCGGCGCATGGTTGGGCAGCATGATGCCGCCCGAGCCCACACGGATCTTCTGCGTGCCACCGGCAATGTGCCCCACCAGAACCGCCGTGGCGGAACTCGCAACGCCAGCCATGTTGTGGTGCTCGGCCAGCCAGTAGCGCGTGAAGCCCAGGGACTCGGCGTGCTGCGCCGTTCGCAGGGCGATGCGCAGGGCGTCGGCCACCGTGCCGCCTTCGCGCACGGCCACCAGGTCCAGCATGGAGAGGGCGATGTCGTTCAGTGCTTTCATGGGCGTATTCTCGGCCAGACGCCTTGCCCGTGCCGGGCCCGGTGTATCGGCCTCAGCCCTGCGGGCTGCCCTTGTAGCGCTGGTGCAGGATGCGCACGCGCTGCACATAGACCCGGGTCTCGGCGAACGGCGGCACGCCGGCGTATTTCTGCACCGCATGCGGCCCGGCGTTGTAGGCGGCCGTGGCCAGGGTCAGGTCATTGCGGAAACGCACCATCATCTCGGCCAGGTAACGGGCCCCGCCGTAGATGTTCTCGCGCGGGTGACGGGGGTTGGCCACGCCCAGCTCGCGGGCCGTTGCCGGCATCAGCTGCATGAGGCCGATCGCACCCTTGGGGGAACGCGCATGCACATTGAAACCCGACTCGGCATGGATCACGGCACGCACCAGGGCAGGATCCACATTGAACTGGCGCGCCGCCTGCTCGATCTCGGAGGCATAAGCATCACGGTACAGGCGGGTGGCATGCCAGTTCACCGTGGACTCGGGGCTGCAGGCAAAACACTGCGGCCTGAGCACGACGTAGGCCCCGTGGCTGGGGGGCCGGTCGGAAAAAGAGGTGGTGCCGCCCGAGAGCGATTTGTAGATCTTCGTGGCCGGCTTGGGCAGGTCCATGGGCGCTGCGTCCACGGCCTGCGCATGGGCCCCCTGCGCGAACGCCAGCACAAGCAGCAGCACAGGCAGCACCCGGCGCACGGCCAGAGGGGTGGGCCATGCTGCCTGGGAGCAGGCGGGGGTCGGTCGGGAAACCATGCGGGATCTGGAAGGAAATCAGTGACTGCCCACATTCTCCGTCAAATCCGGCCCCGGGCACAACGGACGGCCAGCCCTCCGGAAGCAGCACCTGTGCAAGATCTCACGTTCAGGGTTTTCACAGGGCTCGCGGGCCCGCACCGGCACTAGGATGGCAGGGTCCCAACTTTGCCTATCCGCCCGACCATGATCCATCGCCCCGCCCTCACCCGCATCGCCACCGTGCTGTCCCTGCTCGTTCTTTCCGGTGCCGCCTGGTCCCAGGCCGCCTTCCCCAGCAAACCCATCCGCATCGTGGTGCCGGTCGCAGCAGGTGGTGGTGCCGACAAGGTGGCGCGCATGGTGTCCGAAAAGATGGGGCAGAGCCTGGGAGTGCAGTTCGTCATCGAGAACAAGGCCGGCGGCTCGGGCACCATCGCCGCCATGGACGTGGCCCGCGCCGCGCCCGACGGCTACACCCTGATGCAGTGTTATGTGGCCACCCACAGCACCAACCCGGCGGTGCTGAAGATCCGCTACGACCCGATCGCCGACTTCGCCCCCGTGGGCATGATGGGCCAGACCGCCAACGTGCTGGTCGTGGGCGAGAAGAGCCCCGCCAAGAATTTCCAGGAGTTCCTGGCACAGGCCCGCGCCAACCCGGGCAAGCTCAACTTCTCCTCGGCCGGCAGCGGCTCGGCCACACACCTCATCATGGAGTACTTGGAGAACCAGGCCAAGGTGAACCTGGTCCACATCCCCTACAAGGGCGCAGCGCCGGCCATGCAGGACCTGCTGGCCGGCCAGGTCGACGCCATGTTCCCCAGCCTCACGGCAGCCCTGTCGCAGGTCCGCGCGGGCAAGCTGCGCGCGCTGGCCGTGGCCTCGCCCAAGCGCGACCCGCTGCTGCCCGATGTGCCCACCATTGCCGAGCTCGGTTTCCCCGGCTTCAGCGCCATCCAGTGGTGGGGCCTGTGCGCACCGGCCAAGACGCCTGACGATGTCGTGGCCAAGCTGAACAAGGCGCTCAACGACGCGCTGGCCCAGCCCGAAATGAAACAGCGCCTGGGCGAACTGGCGGTCGAGCCGACCCAGCTGTCGCCGCAGCAGTTCCGCGAGTTCCTCGTCACCGAGGTCGACAAGTGGACACGCCTGGTCAAGGACACCAACCTCAAGATCGAGGAATAGTCGCCCGGTCGGCGGTCTTTCATGCTTTAGGATCGGCGCCTTCTGCTGATCCATGAACCCCATGACCGACCGCCTGCTCACCCTGGCCAACCACCGCTGGAGCGCACCCCTTGTGCGCGCCCTGGGCCTGCCCCAACCCCAGGCGCTGCCACGCCGGCAGCACGCCTATCAGGCGCGTGAGCTGTCAGGTCGCCGGGTCTTGCTGGCCAGCCTGGACGGCGCGGCTGCGCAGGCCCTGCACGACTGGGTGCAGCACCAGGGGGCCCTGTTGAACGCCGCCGGTGCGCTGGACCTCGTTCTGCTGGATGTGCGTGCACTGGACACACTGCCCCAGCTGGACCAGCTGCGCACCCACTTGCAGCCCGCCATACCCCGCCTGGCCCCCGGCGCCCGCCTGCTTGTGCTGGCCCCGGCACACGCGGCAGGCACGGAGGCCGCAGCGGCTGTTGCTGCGGTGGAAGGTTTTGTGCGCTCGCTGGCCAAGGAGATCGGGCGCCGCGGTGCCACGGCCAATCTGCTGCAGCTGCCCGCGGGCCTGGACGCATCCGCCCTCGCACCGCTGCTGGATTTCTTCGGCACCGCCCGCTCGGCCTATGTCTCGGGCCAGGTGCTGCGCCTGCAGCAGCCGGCCAGCGCACTGGCTGCCCTGCCGCAGCCCGCACTGCAGGGCCAGACGGCCGTGGTCACGGGCGCGGCCGGTGGCATCGGTGCGGCCACGGCGCGGCGCCTGACGGCCGATGGTGCGCATGTGCTCTGTGTGGATGTGCCGGGCGCGCAAACGCCGCTGGACGCCCTGGCCGCTGAACTCGGCGGCACGGCCCTGGCGCTGGACATCACCGCGCCCGATGCCTCAGCACGCCTGATCGAAGCCACACGCACCCGTGGCGGCATCGACATCCTGGTCCACAACGCGGGGATCACCCGCGACCGCACCCTGGGCCGCATGTCGGACGCCGAATGGGACAGCGTGCTGGCCGTGAACCTGCAGTCCATCCTCACCATCGACGCCGCGCTGGCCGCGGCCGGTGTGCTGCGCCCCGGCGCCCGCGAGGTCTGCCTGGCCTCCATCAGCGGCATCGCCGGCAACGCGGGCCAGACCAACTACGCCGCCAGCAAGGCCGCACTGATCGGCTACGTGCGTGCGCGTGCCGCTGAACTGCAGGGTTCGGGCGGCACCATCAACGCCGTGGCACCGGGTTTCATCGAAACCGCGATGACCCGCAAGATGCCCCTGATGGTGCGCGAAGCGGGCCGCCGCCTCAATGCGCTGCAACAAGGCGGCCTGCCCGAAGACGTGGCGGAGGCCATCGCCTTCCTGGCCCGGCCTGATGCCGGGGCTGTCAACGGGCAGGTGCTGAGGGTGTGCGGGCAGTCGCTGCTAGGGGCATGAAATGAAACTTAATAATAGACAATAATTTGTCTTAAAATGAGTTTCAAGGCTCAATGGTGGCCGTTAGACAGGACTGGTCATGCTTCATTCATTTGCGTTCAAGAACTTCCTCTCGTTCAAGGAAAGAACAGAGGTCTCTTTCGCTCTGACCCAAAAGGCCGGCGAACGGGGATGGGATGCCACTTCCCCTTCTGGCCACCGACTAGCCACGGCCCTCGCCGTGATCGGTGCAAATGGCGCGGGCAAGACTACTCTTATCAAGCCTGTAGCGTTTTTGAACTGGTTTCTCGCTCACTCGTTTCAAAGCTCGCCAAGCGCGCAAATCCCGATTACGCCGCATTTCTCCACACCGAACGAGCCTGTGGAATTCGAGTTAGAGGCCGACGATTTGAACGGCACACTATGGCGCTATGTATTGAAGATCACGCCAGAACGCGTGCTGCACGAAGCAGTCTACCGACGACTGAACAAGCCGCGAGCGAAGTTTTCTCATGTATTCGTCAGGGAGTGGGATGACGCGGCTAAGGAATACTTCATCAAACAGGACGGTTTCGGCCTCGACCCCGCCGAGGCGAGGAAAGTACGCTCGAATGCCTCGCTGATTTCGACAGCGGCGCAGTATGGTGTGGAAGTAGCGCTGCACTTGGCTGGCGCGAATGTAGCCAGCAACATCATTCAGGTCGGCCGCGTTGATCCCAGTATGGATCTCTTCAACGCATCTTTGTTCTTCTTCGAGAATGCAGCATTGAAGCAACGGATGGAAACCCTGTTGCGGGATCTGGATTTCGGTTTGTCTGGCGTAGAAATCAAGAAACTGGATTTGGCTCTGCCGTCAGAGGCGAAACTACCGGAGAGCATAAAGACTTTGCTACAGTATCAGGCGTTTGGTGTCCACACCTTGAAGGATGGTTCCAAGCACGAGCTGCACATGACGCAGGAGAGCAATGGCACGCAAACCGCATTCAAGCAGCTCCGGTATTTGTTGAACGTACTGGCCAATGGCGGCATCGCTGTAATTGATGAACTGGAAAGCGACATGCACCCGCACATGATCCAGCCATTGCTTGACCTGTTCGCCAGCCCGCACACCAACCCACACAAGGCGCAGATCATTTTCACCAGTCATTCGATCGAGGTGATGGGACTACTTGGCAAGTCGCAGGTATTCCTAGTCGAAAAGAACGATTGCGAGAGCGAAGCCTGGCGCCTAGACACGATGGAGGGCGTTCGCAGCCAGGACAACCTGTATGCGAAATACATGAGCGGTGCATACGGAGCCGTGCCAAAACTATGACACCGCCGGGCAAGACGCGTACGGTCAAGGAAACCCTGCTCATTGTCTGCGAAGGCGATGCCGAGATTGCCTTCGCCCGCTTTGTTAAGCGCACCTATGCCGACGCTTTGGGACGCTCAGTGCAGGAAATCAACGCGCATGGCCATGGTGGCAAAGGCGTGCTGGACACAGCGCTGCGCCGAGCAAGGAATAACCGCGACTACGACAAAGTGGTTTTGATGCTGGATACCGACGCAGACTGGGATGAAAGTGATCGGGCGAAGGCGCGAAAAGCCAGGGTTGGCAAGCACCCGGTCAGCGTGATTGAAGGTGAGCCTTGCCTGGAAGCGTGGTTGTTGAAAATCCTCAACGTGGATGCCGAAGGCGACACCGAACATATGAAGCAGACGTTTAAAGCACACACAGGCGTCGAAGCCCATGAAATCAAATGGACTGAAAGGCTTGGTCGGAACGCACTTAATCAAGCCAGGAATCGGGTGAATCAACTTGCAGAGTTGATGAACCACATGGGCATTGCGAAGCAATAGCTTTCTAGAAATAGGACGATCAACTTCGAGGAGCTGATCCGGGCCAGCGCCCTCTTCGCGCGGCTCCACGCCGTGGCCGTACTCAGTGCGCTTTATCCCAGTTCGGCCCCACCCCCACCTCGGCCAGCAGCGGCACCTTGAGCTGGGCCACGCCGGCCATGATCTTCGGGATTTCGTGGCGCAGCCAGACCACCTCGTCCTCGGGCACTTCGAACACCAGTTCGTCGTGCACCTGCATGATCATCTTGGTCTTGCGGCCTTCGGCATCCAGCACCTCCTGCACCTTGTTCATGCTGAGCTTGATGAGGTCGGCCGCCGTACCCTGCATGGGCGCGTTGATGGCGGCGCGTTCGGCGCCGCTGCGGCGCGGGCCGTTGGGTGAGTTGATCTCGGGCAGGTAGAGGCGGCGGCCGAAGACGGTCTCCACATAACCGCGTGCCTTGGCCTGTTGCCGGGTCTCGTCCATGTAGCGCTTCACGCCGGGGTAGCGGTCGAAATAACGCTCGATGTAGTTCTTGGCCGCCGTGTTGTCGATGCCCAGGCTCTTGGCCAGGCCGTAGGCGCTCATGCCGTAGATCAGGCCGAAGTTGATGACCTTGGCGTAACGGCGCTGCTCGCTGCTGACCTGGCTGGTCGGCACGCCGAAGACTTCGGAGGCGGTGGCGCGGTGCACGTCCATGCCGTCGTGAAAGGCTAGCAAGAGCGCGGCGTCGCCGCTGATGTGGGCCATGATGCGCAGCTCGATCTGCGAATAGTCGGCGCTGGCGATCACACAACCAGGCGGGGCTACAAAGGCCTCGCGCACGCGCCGGCCCTCGGGCGTGCGGATCGGGATGTTCTGCAGGTTAGGGTCGTTGCTGGACAGGCGCCCCGTCACGGCCACGGCCTGGGCGTAATGCGTGTGCACGCGGCCGGTACGCGGATGTGCCAGTTGCGCCAGCTTGTCGGTGTAGGTGCCCTTGAGCTTGGACAGGCCGCGGTGCTCCAGGATCTTGGCCGGCAGGGGGAAGTCTTCGGCCAGTTTCTCCAGCACTTCCTCGTCGGTGCTGGGCGCGCCGGTGGCGGTCTTCTTCACGATGGGCAGGCCCAGCTTGGTGAAGAAAATCTCGCCGATCTGCTTCGGGCTGCCAAGGTTGAAGGGCTGCCCCGCGAGTTCGTACGCTTCCTGTTCCAGCTGCAGGATGCGCTGGCCCAATTGGTGGCTCTGGTTGGCCAGAGTGGGTGCGTCGATCAGCACGCCGTTGCGCTCGATGCGGTACAGCGTTTCGGAGCTGGCCATCTCCAGCTCGTAGATGAACTTCAGCTTCTCGTCGGCCTGCAACAGTGGCCACAGCATGCGGTGCACGTCCAGGGTCTGGTCCGAGTCTTCGCAGGAGTATTCAGCCGCCTTGTCGATGGCCACCTGGCTGAAAGGGATCTGCTTGGCGCCCTTGCCGCAGAGGTCTTCGTAGTTGATGCCGCTACGCCCCAGGTGGCGCTCGGCCAGGCTGGCCAGGCCGTGCGGCTTGTGCACTTCCAGCACATAACTCTGCAGCATGGTGTCGTGCGCGTAACCCTGCACCTCGATGCCGTGGTTGGCGAGCACATGGCGGTCGTACTTGACGTGCTGGCCCAGCTTCTTGTGCGCGGGGTTTTCCAGCCAGGGTTTGAGCCTGGCCAGCACCTCGTCGCGCGGCAGCTGCGCGGGCGCATCGGGGTAGTCGTGCGTGAGCGGGATGTAGGCCGCCTCGCCCGGCACCACGCTGAAGGACAGGCCCACAACCTCGGCCACCATCTCGTCCAGCGAGGTGGTTTCGGTGTCCAGCGCCACCAGCTCGGCGGCCTGCAGCTTGGTGAACCAGCGCTCGAAACTGTCCCAGTCCAGGATGGTGTCGTACTTCAACTGGCTCACACGGGGCGCCACGGGTGCCGCCGGTTCGTCGAACAGGCCGGGATTGTTCTCGTCGGTCTTGGGCTTGGCCGCTGGCGTGGGCGCCGCCTCGCCACCGATGGCGCGCGCCAGGCCCTTGAAGCCGTATTTCTCGTAGAAGTCTTTCAGCGCCGCCGTATCGGGCTCGCCCACGGCCACGGCGTCCAGCGCCGGCAGGCCGGGCACCCAGCCGTTGAGGTCGCAGTCGGTCTTGATGGTCAGCAATTGGCGGCCGGTGGGCAGCCAGTCCAGCGCCTTCTTCAGGTTCTCGCCGGCCGCGCCCTTGATGGCGTCGGCGTTGGCCACGATGTTGTCCAGCGAGCCGTATTCCTGCAGCCACTTGGCAGCGGTCTTGGGACCGACCTTCTGCACCCCGGGCACGTTGTCCACGGTGTCGCCCACCAGGGTCTGGAAATCGATCATCAGGTGCGGCGGTACACCGAATTCCGCCTCCACCCCGGCCATGTCGCGGCGCTTGCCGTTCATGGTGTCGACGATGGTGATGTGCGGCGTAACCAATTGGGCCAGGTCCTTGTCGCCGCTGCTGATGATGACTTCCACCTCGTGGCTGGCGCCGGCCACGGCCAGCGTACCGATCACGTCGTCAGCCTCCACGCCGGGCACGTCCAGCACCTTCCAGCCCATCAGGCGCACCACCTCGTGGATGGGCTCGATCTGCGCGCGCAGGTCGTCCGGCATGGGCGAGCGCTGGGCCTTGTATTCGGGGTAGATTTCGTCGCGGAAGGTCGGGCCCTTCGCGTCGAAGACGCAGACCGCGTAGTCGGCGTGCACTTCCTTGCGCAGGCTCTGCAGCATGTTGATCATGCCGCGGATGGCGCCGGTGGGCGGGCTGGTCGGGTCCCCCGGCACAGCGCGCAGGTCCGGCATGGCGTGGAAGGCGCGGTACAGGTAGCTGGAACCATCGACCAGCAGCAGGGTTTTCTTGTCGCTCATGAGCAGGGTCCGTAGGGCAGACGCCGATTGTGCCTGTGCCCGGGTCCTGCAGCGGCGCCATCTACAATTGCAGGATGCCCGCCGCCCTCCCCCGTTTTTCCCTTCTGCTGGTGGCCCTGTGCGGCCTGGTCGCCACCGCCGCCCTGGCCCAGACGCCGGCCCCGCTGCCGCGCGACGCCGCCCCGCCCCCCACCGCCGGCACCGAGCAGAAAATCGAGCGCATCCGCCACGAGGATGCAAGCACGCGCATCGACGAACTGCGCGTGGGCGGCGAAACCAAAAGCATCACCGTGACCCCCAAGGGCAACGCCCCGGCCTACGAAGTGCCGCCACAGGGCAGCAATCGCAACCCCGCCGACAACGACCGCGAACGCAGCGGCACCGGCGGCTGGAACATCCTGAAATATTGATCCGATGGCCGTCTTTACCGAAGTCTCTTTCGACGAGGCCAGCGCCCTGCTGCAGGACCTCAAGCTGGGCCAGCTGCAGGAACTGCGCGGCATCCAGGGTGGCATCGAGAACACCAACTACTTCGCCACCACCGACCAGGGCGAATACGTGCTGACCCTGTTCGAGCGCCTGTCCTTTGAGCAGCTGCCCTTCTACCTGCACCTGATGAAGCACCTGGCGCTCAAGGGCATCCCGGTGCCCGACCCGGCCGCCAACCGCGACGGTGACATCCTGCACAAGCTCAAGGCCAAACCCGCCGCCGTGGTGAACCGCCTGCGCGGCCAGAGCGAACTCAGCCCCACGGCGGCGCATTGCGCCGCCGTGGGCGCCATGCTGGCCCGCATGCACCTGGCCGGGCAGGACTACAGCCGCCGCCAGCCCAATCTGCGCGGCCTGGCCTGGTGGAACGAGACGGTTCCTCTGGTGCTGCCCCATCTCGACGCCCAGCAGGCCGCGCTGCTGCGCAGCGAACTGGCCTACCAGAACCATGTGGCCGTCTCGTCCGCCTACACCGCCTTGCCGCGCGGCCCCATCCACGCCGACCTGTTCCGCGACAACGTCATGTTCGACGGCCCCGCCGACGCGCCCGAACTCAGCGGCTTCTTCGACTTCTATTTCGCTGGCATCGACACCTGGCTGTTCGACCTGGCCGTCTGCCTGAACGACTGGTGCATCCACCTGCCCACCGGCGAGACCGACCTGCAACGCAGCGCCGCCTTTGTGCAGGCCTATGCCTCCGTGCGCCCGCTCACCGCCGCCGAGCGCGAGCTGCTGCCGGCTCTGCTGCGCGCCGGTGCCCTGCGCTTCTGGATCTCGCGCCTGTGGGACTTCCACCTGCCGCGCGAAGCCAGCATGCTGCAGCCGCACGACCCCACGCACTTCGAGCGCGTGCTCAGGCAACGCGTGCTGCACCCGCTGCACGTGGCCGATCTGGAAATGGCCCTGGCATGAAACTCAACATCGTCCCCGCCCGCGCCGGTTTCGACTGGGCTCGCGCCGGCGTGCGCACCTTCTGGCGCCAGCCCCTGGCGCTGGCCGGCCTGTTTTTCATGTTCATCTCGCTGGTCTCGGTGGCCAGCCTGATCCCCTATGTGGGCAGCGTGCTGGCGCTGGTGCTGCTGCCGGCGGCCACCCTGGGCCTGATGGCCGCCACCCGCGAAGCGGCCCAGGGCCGTTTCCCCATGCCCTCCATCCTGGTCATCGCCTTGCGCGCCGGTCGCCCGCAGGCCCAGGCCATGCTGCTGCTGGGGGCCATGTACGCCACGGGTTTCCTGCTCGTGCTGGGCGCCTCGGCCCTGGTCGACGGCGGCGCCTTCTCCCGCATGTACCTGGTGGGCGGCGCCCTCACGCCCGAGCTGCTGCAGTCAGCGGATTTCCAGAACGCCATGTGGGTGGCCCTGGCCCTGTACCTGCCCTTCTCCATGATGTTCTGGCACGCACCTGCCCTGGTGCACTGGCACGGCGTTGCGCCGGGCAAGAGCGTGTTCTTCAGCTTCGTGGCCTGCACGCGCAACTTCGGCGCGTTTGCGCTGTACGTGCTGAGCTGGCTGGGCCTGTTCTTTGCCGTGGGGGTGGTCGTCATGATCGTGACCATCACCCTGGGCCAGCCCGGCCTGATGAACACGCTGATGTTCCCCACCGCCATGCTGCTGGCCGCCATGTTCTTCAGCTCGATGTGGTTCACCTTCCAAGACAGCTTTGTCACCGACGACGAAGCCCCGGTCCCGGCGCCCGACGACGGGCCCGCAGCCACCCCCTGAATCAACCCCGGCGCCCGGCGGCGCCGTCAAACCAAGGAAAACGCATATGGGCGCGCAGTGGAAAGCAAAAGGCAAGGCACAGGCCGCAGATGCCCGGGGCAAGCTGTTTGGCAAACTGGCCAAGGAAATCATGGTCGCGGCCCGCGGCGGCGCCGACCCGGCGCTGAACTCGCGCCTGCGCCTGGTGGTGGAACAGGCCCGCAAGGTCTCCATGCCCAAGGACACGCTGGAGCGAGCCATCAAGAAAGGCGCCGGCATCGGCGGCGATGCCGTGAACTTCGAGCACGTGATGTACGAGGGCTTCGCCCCGCACCGCGTGCCCGTGATGGTGGAATGCCTGACCGACAACGTGAACCGCACCGCCCCCGAGATGCGCGTGCTGTTCCGCAAGGGCCAGCTGGGCACCTCCGGCTCGGTGGCTTGGGACTTCGACCACGTGGGCCTGATCGAGGCCGAACCGGCTGCGGCCGGTGCCGACCCGGAACTCGCCGCCATCGAAGCCGGCGCGCAGGATTTTGAGGCCGCCGGTGAAGACGGCGTCACGACCTTCATCACCGACGCCGCCGACCTGGACCTGGTGAGCCGCGCGCTGCCGGCCCAGGGCTACACCGTGCTGTCCGCCAAGCTGGGCTACAAGCCCAAGAACCCGGTGGACCCGACCAGCCTGAGCGCGGAGCAGCTGGAAGAAGTGGAAGCCTTTCTGGCGGCCATCGATGCGAACGATGACGTGCAGAACATGTTTGTGGGTCTGGGGAGCTAAATCTTCGTCCTTTGGGAAGCTGTCCCAGCGGCAGCTGCCGGCCAAGTGCCACAGCGGTTATCGATATGGCCTCTTCAGGCTAATTGCAGTCGTTCGTTTTCGCAGCACTAATGTTTGCTGTTCCCACAAGCTGACCTACAGCAGGCGCTTGACCTTGGTGTTCTCAGACTCAAGCTCGCGCAGACGCTGAACCTCGGAGACTGCATGCCGCGATACCTTTCGCGCCCCTTGTCAAACGTCGCTTGACTGAAACGGCCGCTGCGGTACAGCTCGGGGATGGCCATGTCCGCCTCGGCCTAGCGCAGGAGGCAGGTGATTTACTCATCGCCAAATCTGCTCCTTTTCATGCCCGTTATTCTCCTGGGTTGACGGGCTTCTCTCTTTTACCGTGGTATGGCTGGTAGGGGGCAGGTCACTTCGTGCCCCCTTCAGATTTGATTGATTCAATTTTCGATAGAAAATCAACCAACGGCAGAGGCTTGCTGAACAGATAACCTTGGAAAGCGTGGCAGCCCATCCCAACCAGCGTCTCTCGATGCCTTTCTTCCTCAACGCCCTCCGCTATCACATTGATGTTCATGGATTGAGACAAAGCAATGATCGATCTGGTAATGGCTGCGCTGTTGGGGTTGGTCGAGACATCTCTGACAAAGGACTGATCAATTTTGAGTTCGTCGATTGGCAGATTTTTCAACATGGTCAGGCTGGAGTAGCCTGTGCCGAAGTCATCCAGTGAGAACTTGAAACCTTTCCCTTTGAGCTCAAGCAATCTTAGTGAAACGATCTCGGAACTGTTCAGCAGAACCGTCTCCGTGATTTCAATTCGAATTTTTTCGGGGTTCAGATCACCCTGCTCAAGCACATCCATGACCGAGCGCACAAAGTCAGGCTGCAAAATCTGGGCAGCGCTGACGTTGATTGAAAGGACAAAATCGTCCGGCACTTGCTTTTCAATGTGCCGTTTGAAATCTGTGCAGGCCTTTTTCAGGATCAAGCGCCCCAGCCTGTCTATCAAGCCAACTTCTTCAGCTATGTTGATAAACTTCGCCGGAGGAATGTAGCCTTTGTCCGGGTGATGCCATCTGGCCAATACTTCCGCACCCCGAATCGTGCCATCTTGATTAACTTGCAACTGAAAATATGGCTCGATCTCCTCGTTGCTTATAGCTAACCCAAGCGCACGCTCTAAGTCGATGCGTTCCTGGAATTCCTTCTGCATCAGCGGATCGAAAAAGTGTACGCGGTTGCGTCCAATCCCTTTGGCCTTGTACATTGCCATATCGGCCTGCCGCAGCACATCGTCGACAGTCGATCTTCCCTCAATAAGCGTAATTCCAAAGCTGGCACTGACGAGGAAGCTGCCATGGGACAGTGCAAATGGCCTGCGGGTAAGGGCCTGCATTTTGAAGGCAAATCGTTCAACCAGCACTTGTGCGGCTCCACGATCACTACCAAGATTGTTGAGGATGACAATGAACTCATCTCCCCCGAAGCGGCCGATGGTGTCAGCCGCTCTGATCTTGGCCTGAAGGCGACGAGAGAACTGGGTCAGAAGTTCATCGCCGACGATGTGGCCTGCCGAGTCATTGACCTTCTTGAAATCGTCAATGTCAATAAAAATCAGCGCGCTGTAGGTGGCGTTTCGGTTGCAGAAGGCTATGGTCTGGCCCAGCCGATCGTTGATTGTGAAACGATTGGGTAGCCCCGTCAAAGAATCAAAGTAGGCAAGTCGCTCAATCTTTTGTTCGGCCTGCTTGAGGTCTGTGATATCGATATTCACCCCGATCATACGATCGGACTCATCGCCATAACCTTTCTTGTAAGTGGCATCGGCAAGAATATATTTTATGTTTCCAGTGTTGGGGCAGACGATTCTAAATTCGTCCTTGTAGCCCGACTGCTGAGTAATTGCCTGCTCCAAGTGGCGTGAAGTTTGATCAAAATCCTCGGGGTGAACGGTATTCGACCATGTGGAGTAGGTCAACTCGTCGCTGGACTTGGGTACGCCGTATATCTTGTGCATACTGCCATCCCATATCAACCTTTTGCTTCGTAGCTCATACTCCCAAATGCCTACATGCGCCGCTTCTGTGGCCAGTTCCAGACGTTGTTGGGATCGGATCAGGTCTCTCTCGGATCGGCGAATGTGAGAGACATCAATGCCCGTGCTAATGAAAATCTCATCCAGAGGAATGGTTGTCATCTGCAGGGTTTGGTCTGTTCCTGGGAAATAGCTTTCCCACGAATATGCCGTTTTTTCCGTGAATATTTTCTCGATTACCGGCATGAACAGTGTGCTGGCATTCGCTCCCGGGAATATTTCATCTGTTGATTTTCCTTTCACCTCATTCAGATCTTTCCCCCAGTTTCGCAGTGCTAGCTTGTTCGCGTCCAGAAGGCGCCAAGTCACGATCTTGTTCTGCGAATCTCTAACCAGCTTCCAGATGTGAACTTCGCTCACCACACTGTCGAAAACTGCCTTATACAAGCTCTCATCGCTGCTGAGGTCGAGTAGAGGGCGTTCCAATGGAGACTCGGTTGCCACCGACGCTGTGGCCGAACCTTGAGCAAGATCGGGGCCTGACGGGTGTTTCACGTCGTTCTCCAGAAGCTGTCGTACAACACTGTCTGCAATCTGGAGCAGCGCCCGGCACGGTCCCACGAAGCCCATTCACCCTCGAGGCTAAAGTAACGTCCAGCGGCAAGCCGCCTTTCACCCAGAGAAATGCGCGCTAAGCACGTTCTGCCGGCCTGCACCAGGCCCTGAAGATCGAAGCCAAGCGAGTGCATGTTTTGCATCAGCTCGGCAGGGCGCCCGTCCAGTGCGAGGGTAACGCCGGGCTCTCCGTGGTCCACCGCCCCTCTGACCAGAATCTCCATGGCCAGCAGCGTCGCGCCACAGCCAGCACCGCCGCACCACAGCGCAGGCAGCCCGGCGGGCAGTCCACCGAAGGTAATGTCATAGAGTCCGCGTAACCCGGCAGGGGTCTTGGAGAGGCCTGAAGCACACGCAGTGGAGGTGGCATTAGCAAGGAGAGTCTCGATCATGGTTCCATGCTCTATGAATGCATCCCTGCGTTGCTTGATCTGCGTCACGCTAACAGCGCAGCAGTTCTATCAAAGAATCTGCCAACTGTTACCCACTATACACCCCGGTTTCCAATTCAGGTTGCTTAGCGGTTCAAGGCCACTTCAGACTGAACCTCGCGACTTGATACCGGATCGAACTGTGAAAAAACGGCGACTCGCTGGAGTAAATCGCTATCCGCCCGAGATCTATCATCAACGACTTGTCTCCACGCTGTTTGAAATGCCCATCTGGCCCATCGTCAGCGAGTCGATCTCGACGCTTGTACTAGAGCTATCGCCTGTGGCTTCAACTGTGAGGTGTGCATGACAAGAGCGGGTAGGCACTACCAGTTTGCACGCAAGGAAGGCAATCACTGGGGCAGCGAGATCGCCAACCCCGAGACAAGGTCAGCTGTACGTTTCACAGCTGCCGCATGAGCCAGGGCTGATGTCTGCACCGAATCTCAGCTTCATGGCGGTCATCGTAAGTGAGCCTGTTGGCACTGACCGGCTCCTCACGCTGCTGAGCGGTCATACGCAGGAGTTTCCAGACCGACCTTGACCTGACAGAAGCCCGCAAAAGGCAACTACTCCTCAGACGAAAAGCCTTCAAGTCACCGGCGTCAGCTTCGCCACTGACAGCGCCAACCATTTGGTGCCATGCCGCGGAAAGTTGATCTGCGCACGCGCATCATCCCCGCTGCCCTCCAGCGTCAGCACCGTGCCCTCGCCGAACTTGTTGTGGAAGACGCGCATGCCGAGTTTCAGGCCGGTGGATGCTTCCTGCGCCTTGGACGGCACCGGCGCCGGGCTGCTGCCCGTGTCGCGGCCGTAGTTGCCGCCCTTCCAGCCCTCGCTCCAGCCTTCACGCTGGCGGTTGTAGCCTGAGGCCGGCGGCGCAAAGCCGCTGCCGAAGCCCTGGTTCTTCGGCGTGATCCACTTCAGCGTCTCCTCGGGCAGCTCGTCGAAGAAACGGCTGCGGATGTGATAACGCGTCTGGCCGTGCAACATGCGCGTCTGTGAATGGCTCAGGTAGAGACGATTGCGCGCGCGGGTGATGGCCACGTACATCAGGCGGCGCTCTTCCTCCAGGCCGTCGAAGTCGCTCATGGAGTTCTCGTGCGGGAACAAGCCCTCTTCCATGCCGGTGATGAAAACCACGTCGAACTCCAGGCCCTTGCTGGCGTGCACGGTCATCAGTTGCACGGCTTCCTGGCCTTCCTGCGCCTGGTTGTCTCCGGCTTCGAGAGCGGCGTGGGTCAAAAAGGCTGCCAAGGGCGACATCACTTCGCCGCTCTCGAAGTCCGGAGAACCGGCCGTATCGTTGCCCCCCCATCCCATCCCTTCCCCCGGGGGGAAGGGCGAGTCCGCCGGATCGGCGGGCGCGGGCGCACTGGCGCCCGGTGGTTCTTTAGCCTTCATGGCCTCGGCCTCGCGGCCAAAGCCTTCGATGCTCACAAAACTCTCGGCGGCGGTGACCAGTTCTTCCAGGTTCTCGATGCGGTCGGCGCCTTCGCGCTCGGCCTGGTAGTGCTCGACCAGGCCGCTGTGCTGCAGCACCAGCTCGATGATCTCGCGCAAGGTCAGGCCCTGGGTCTGCTCGCGCAGCACGTCGATCTTGGCGACGAAGGCGCCCAGGTTGGCGCCGGCCTTGCCCGGCAGGGCGCTGACGGCGTCGTGCAGGGAACAGCCGGCGCTGCGGGCGGCGTCCTGCAGCTGCTCGATGGAGCGTGCGCCGATGCCGCGCGGCGGGAAGTTCACCACGCGCATGAAGCTGGTGTCGTCGTTCGGGTTCTCCAGCAGGCGCAGGTAGGCCAGCGCGTGCTTGATCTCGGCGCGCTCAAAAAACCGCAGGCCGCCGTACACGCGGTAGGGCAGGCCGGCGTTGAACAGCGCGGTTTCGATCACCCGGCTCTGCGCATTGCTGCGGTAGAGCACGGCGATCTCCTTGCGGTTCGTGCCCTCGCGGATGAGCTGTTTCATCTCGTCGATCATCCACTGCGCCTCGGCGAAGTCGCTCGTGGCCTCGTAGACGCGCACCGGCTCACCCGCGCCCTGGTCGGTGCGCAGGTTCTTGCCCAGGCGGTGCTTGTTGTGGCTGATCAGCGCGTTGGCCGTGTCCAGGATGTTGCTGTGGCTGCGGTAGTTCTGCTCCAGCTTGATCTGGTGCTGCACGTGGAACTCGCGCACGAAGTCGGCCATATTGCCCACGCGCGCGCCGCGAAAGGCGTAGATGCTCTGGTCGTCGTCGCCCACGGCCAGCACGGCGCCGGCGCCGCCGTCGTCACGCAGCGTGCCGGCCGGGCTGAAGCCCGCCAGCAGCTTGATCCAGGCGTACTGCAGCTTGTTGGTGTCCTGGAACTCGTCGATCAGGATGTGGCGGAAGCGCCGCTGGTAGTGCTCGCGCACGGCATCGTGGTCGCGCAGCAGCTCGTAGCTGCGCAGCAGCAGTTCGCCGAAATCCACCACGCCTTCGCGCTGGCACTGGTCTTCATAGAGCTGGTAGATCTCGACCTTCTTGCGCGTGTCGGGGTCGCTGGCCTCCACCATGTTCGGGCGCAGGCCGTCTTCCTTGCAGCCGCCGATGAACCAGGCCAGTTGCTTCGGGGGGAAACGCTCCTCGTCCACGTTGAACTGCTTGCACAGGCGCTTGATGGCGCTCAGCTGGTCCTGCGTGTCCAGGATCTGGAAGGTGGCCGGCAGGCCCACCGTGCGGTGGTGCGCGCGCAGCAGGCGGTTGCACAGGCCGTGGAAGGTGCCGATCCACATGCCGCGCACATTCACCGGCAGCATGGACTGCAGGCGCGTCATCATCTCGCGCGCTGCCTTGTTGGTGAAGGTCACGGCCAGCAGGCCGCCGGGCGAGACCTGGCCGGTCTGCAGCAGCCAGGCGATGCGGGTGGTGAGCACGCGGGTCTTGCCGGAACCGGCCCCGGCGAGGATCAGTGCCGGCTCGGGCGGCAAGGCCACGGCGGCGCGCTGCTCGGGGTTCAGGCTGGCCAGCAGCGGCGACTCGGTGGGCGCGGGGAACAGGGAAGACGTGGAACCGGAAGGCGGCAGAACAGAGGACATACCGCCATTGTAGAAAGCCTGCTCAATGCAGTGGGCTGCGGGGAGCGTTCTTGAACTCCACCGAGATCTTGTCGTGCAGGTCAGCCAGCGTCTGCAGCAATTCGGTCTGCCGGGCCATCAGGTTCAGGAAGGCCTGGTTCGATGGCTCGGCGCAGCGGAAACGCGCCAACTCCATGAGGCGCTCGGTCAGCCGCTCCAGCTCGATGTGGATGGAGCGGCTCGCGATCAGGTGCTCATCGGTTTTCATGATGGACGTTGTCTCTTCTTTATCGCCACACAAGGCAAAGGGGCCTGAGCCCCTTGTCCTTTCCCTGGCTGGGAGTGTAGTGGCGCAAGACGCGCCAGCGGCCCGCCTGAGACTCAGGGACTTCCCCTAGAGCGCTTACGTCCTGACCCGAAACCGACGTCCAGCTGACGGGATTGACCTCACACCTTTCCAAACACCAGCCGGATCGCCAGCTGGTGCAGGTGCTGCCAGGGCGCCGTCAGGTCCTCCAGCACGCTGAAGTGGTTGCGCTCGGGGATGGTCTCGCACACCGGCACCACCTTCTTGCCCCAGGCCTGCTGGATCAGCTTGTTGTGGCGGATGAACTCGGCGCTCTCCTGGGCGCCGGCCACGGTGTAGAGCACGCCCTTCTTCGGGGCCGGCAGCAGCGCCGGGCTGGCCAGGCGCACCTGCTCGGGCGTGAGGCGCAGCGCGTCCTTGAGGAAGGGCGTGTGCATGACGGGCTCCAGATCGTACAGACCGGAGATGGAGAGCGCGCCCTTGACCAGGTCGGCCGGCAGGTCCTTGCCCACCTGGGGCCAGAGGCAATCCAGCAGCATGGCAGCCAGGTGGCCACCGGCCGAGTGGCCCACCACGTAGATGCGGTTGGGATCGCCGCCGAACTTCTTGGCGTTGCGGTAGACCCAGGCCAGGGCCTGGACCATCTGCAGCGTGATCTGGGGAATGGTCACCGCCGGGCACAGGTCGTAATTGGGAATGAACACGCAGCCGCCCAGGTTCTTGAAGGCCGGGGCGATGAAGGAGTGGTCGGACTTGTCGAGCGAGCGCCAGTAGCCGCCGTGAATGAAGACCACCACCGGTGCGCCCGGCTGGTTGCTGGGAAACACATCCAGCTTCTCCTTGGGGCCCTTGCCGTAGGCGATGTCGGTCTGGCAGGGATGGGCGTGGCGGGCGTCGTCCGAGGCGTCGGCCCAGCGCACAAAGTGCATGGCGTGGTCCGGCACCAGGGCGCGGTTGTTGTACATGCGGTCCAGCCAGGCGGGATCGAACTTCTTCATGTCAGGGCTCCGGATGAAAGACAATGGGGCGATTTCGCCGAGATGCGATTATCTTGGCATATCTGGAGGTCACACCATGAACATCACCGTGTTGGGTACCGGCAAGATGGGCTTTCCGATGGCGCGCCGCCTGTGCGAGGCCGGCCACACCGTGCAGGTCTGGAACCGCACCCGCGCCAAGGCCGAGGGATTGGCGGCTTTTGGCGCCACCGTGTACGACACCGCCACCGGCGCCGTGTCGGGCGCGGAATTTGTCATCACCATGCTGGAGAACGGCCCCGTGGTCGAACAGCTGCTGTTCGAGAGCGGCGTGGCCGGCACCATGAAACCGGGCACCGTGCTGATCGACATGTCCTCCATCAAGCCGGCCGAGGCACGCGCGCACGCCGAACGCCTGGGCGGCATGGGCATCACCCACCTGGACGCCCCGGTCTCGGGCGGCACCCTGGGCGCCGAGGCCGGCAGCCTGGCCATCATGGCTGGCGGCAAGCTCAGCACCTTCGAGCGCGCCAAACAGGTGTTCACACCGCTGGGCCGCGCCACCCTGGTCGGCCCCAGCGGCGCGGGCCAGCTGGCCAAGCTGGCCAACCAGATGATCGTGGGCATCACCATCGGCGCCGTGGCCGAAGCCCTGCTGCTGTGCCAGAAGGGCGGCGCCGACCCGGCCAAGGTGAAAGAAGCCATCAGCGGCGGTTTTGCCGACAGCCGCATCCTGCAGGTGCACGGCCAGCGCATGGTGGAGCGCGACTTCACCGCGCGCGCCACCCTGACCGTACAGCTCAAGGACATGCGCAATGCGCTGGACACCGCCGCCGGCATGGGCTTCACCGCCCCCATCACCGCCCTGCTGGAACAGCTCTACGCCGCCAGCGTGGACCACGGCCTGAACGAGCTGGACCAGGCCGGCCTCTTCCTGGAGCTGGCGCAGCGCAACGGGATGAAGTGAGGCCCTCGCGGCGCAAAAGCAGGACGGAAGGCTATTCGGACAGCATGTCCGAGCCGTTGCGCACGCGATGCAGCGTCTCGATGGGCACGGTCCAGACCATGCCATCGCCGATCTGGCCAGTGCTGCAGGTGTCTATGATGGTCTTGCGAATCTCTTCCACCATGCTGTCATCGGCCAGCACGGTCACCAACACCTTGGGGGTGTAGTCGGTCAGCTCTTCCTTCACCGTGCGTTTGCCGACAGCGGCCGGGGCCGTGAAGCCCTCGGCCTTGGTCAATGTCAGACCCGGGAAGTTGGGGACACCGCGCAGCGCCTCGCGCAGCAAGGGCAGCCGGTTTGGACGAACGATAGCTCTGATTTCCTTCATTTTTTACTCCTCAGGCCCTCAGGCCTCGATTTCCTTTTCTTCGAACCAGCGGTAAAGGACCGGCACGAGCAGCAGGGTCAGGCTGGTGGACGAGAACAGACCACCGATCACCACGACCGCCAGCGGCCGCGTCACCTCGGAGCCAGGCCCGGTCGAGAACAGCATCGGGATCAAGGCCAGAAGCGCCACCATGGCCGTCATCATCACGGGGCGGAAGCGGTGGGTGCAGCCCTCGATGATGGCCTCGTCGGTCGTCATGCCGGTCTCTCTCTGCTGGCGGATGAAACTGACCAGCACCACCCCGTTGAGCACCGCGATACCCCACAGGTTGATGAACCCCACCGCTGCCGGCACGCTTAGATATTCACCGGTGATCGCCAGCGCGACCAGCCCGCCGATGGCGGCCAGTGGCAGCACCGTGATCACCAGCGCGGCATAGCGCACCGAGTTGAACAGCATGAACAGCAGGAAGAAGATGGCAGCGATGGTGATCGGGATGATGACGGACAGCGTGCCGATGGCGCGCTCCATGTTCTCGAACTGACCGCCCCAGGAGAGGTAGTAGCCCGCTGGCAGCGGCACGTTGCGATCGATGCGCGCCTGCGCTTCGGCAACGAAGCCGCCCAGGTCGCGCCCCTGCACGTTGATACCGACGACCAGGCGGCGCTTGCCGCCTTCGCGGCTGACCTGGGCCGGTCCATCGCCCAGCGTGATGTCCGCGACGTCACGCAGCGCCACGATGGCACCAGTGGGCGCGCGCAGCACGAGGTTGCCGATGGATTCGACGTCCGAACGGAACTGGGCCGGCAGGCGCACGATGGTGTCGAAGCGGCGCTCGCCCTCGTAGACCTGGGTCGCTACGCGGCCTTGCACGGCGATCTCGATGAGGGCGTTGACATCCTCGACGTTGATGCCGTAGCGCGCAATCGCCGAGCGGTCGATCTGGATCGTCAGGTACTCCTGACCACTGACACGCTCGACCCGCAGGTCGGTCGCACCCTGGGTGGCCATCAGCGCACCGGCGACAGCATCGCCGAGCTTGCGCAACTGGTCCAGATCGTCACCGAAGATCTTCACCGCGACCTGGGAGCGCACACCCGAGACCATCTCGTCCACACGCGCGGCGATGGGCTGGCTGATGGCGATCTCCACGCCCGGCAGGAACTTGAGCTTGTCGCGGATCTCGTTGGCGATGTCCTCCTGGTTCATTCCGTCACGCCATTCGTCACGCGGCTTGAGCATCACGATGGGATCGGATTCGTGCGGCTGCCCGGGATCGGACGCCGATTCGCCGCGGCCCAGTCGGGAGACCACGGCCTGGACCTCGGGCACGGTCTTGATTGCCCGCATGGCCTGGGTCTCGAGCTTGATGGACTCCTCGATCGAGATCTTGGGCACGCGCACGATCACCGGGGTGATCGAACCTTCCTGCATGGTGGGGATAAAGGCTGTGCCCAGGAAGGGCACCAGCGCGAAGCTGCCCACCAGCGCCAGCATGGCGCCCATGAACACCTTCTTGGGCTGGGCCAGGGCCCAGTGCAGCATGCGCAGATAGGGCTCCTTCATCTTGCGCAGCAGCCAGGTGTCGTGCTCTGCGCCACCCTTGAGGATGTAGCTGCACAGCACCGGGCTCATGGTGAAGCTCAGAACCAGCGAAATCGTCAGGGCGATCGCGATGGTCAGCGCCAGCGGGGCGAACATCTTGCCCTCCATGCCCTGCAGGGTCAGCAGGGGCAGGAACACCAGGATGATGATGCCCACACCGTAGAGCACGGGCTTGCCCACCTCGCTGGCCGCTTCCAGAATTACCCGTGGCTTGGACTTGCCGGCATTGGCCGGATCGCCAAGGCGGGCGAAGGCGTTCTCCACCACCACCACCGCACCGTCCACCATGAGGCCGATGGCGATGGCCAGACCCCCGAGAGACATCAGGTTGGCGCTCAGTCCGATACGGTTCATGACAAAGAAGGTCAGCAAAGGCGTGAGCACGAGCGTGGCGACCACGATGACGCTGGAGCGCACATCGCCGAGGAAGACGAACAGAATGATCACCACCAGGATGATGCCCTCGGCCAGCACCTTGGCGACGGTGACCATGGCCGTGTTGACCAAATCGGAGCGGTCGTAGAAGGGCACGATCTGCAGGCCGTCGGGCAGCTGCTGCTTCTCGTTGATCTCGGCGACGCGCGCCTTGATGCGGGTCACCACCTCGCGGGCATTGCCACCGCGGATCATCTGTACGATACCGGCAACCGCCTCGGTTTCGCCGTCCTTGATGATGGCCCCCTGACGCACCTCGGAGCCAAAGGCCACGCTGGCGACGTCTTTCACGTACACCGGCGTGCCCTGGAACTCCTTGAGCGCGATGTTGCCCACGTCTTCCAGCGAGGCAATCAGACCCACGCCGCGGATCAGGTACTGCTCTGCCAACGCGGGCAGCACGCCCCCCGAGGAGTTGGCATTGTTGCGCGCCACCGCCTCGTAGACTTCCTTGACGCTCAGCCCGTAGTAACGCAGGCGGTCGGGATTGACCTTGACCTGGTACTGACGTGCATAGCCACCCTGGCTGTTGATGTCGGCCACGCCAGAAATCGAACGCAGCATGGGCCGTACCACCCAGTCCTGCACCTCGCGGCGGCTGCGCAGTTCTTCCTCGCTCAGGGGCTTGAGACGGCCCTGGGCATCACGGTCGTCCTTGCGCTCCAGGGTGTACTGGTAGACCTCGCCCAGGCCGGTGGACACGGGCCCCAGCACCGGCGTGACGCCGGCCGGCAGCCGCTGCGTCACCTCGACAAGGCGCTCCAGCACCAGCTGGCGCGCGAAGTAGACGTCGGTCTTGTCGGTGAACACCAGGGTGATGAGGGATATGCCGTTGCGGTTGAGCGAACGCATTTCGACCAGGCCCGGGAGGCCAGTCATGGAAATCTCGATCGGCACCGTGACGAAGCGCTCGACCTCGGTCGGCGGACGGCCAGGCGCCTCGGTAGCGACCTGGACCTGGACGTTGGTGACGTCGGGAAAGGCATCGACCGAGAGACGCTTGACGGCGAAGGCGCCGGCGATGAGCATCACGACGCAGATCACCGCCACCAGGATGCGCTCCTGGAGCGACCAGCGGATCAGCGCAGCGATCATTTCTGGGCTCCGGCACCCGCATCGCCGGCGCCGGTGAGCAGGCGCTGGGCACGGTCATTGTTCAGGTGAAAGCCACCCTCGGTAACGATCACATCACCCTCGCGCAGACCCTTGAGCACGGGACGCTTCTGATTGGTCAGGGGTGCCAGCTCGACCGGCACGAGACGGTAGAGATTGGGCTCAATCTGGACGAAGGCGTGGTCTCGGTCGCCTTCGCGCACCACCGCCGTCTCAGGGATCACGACCATCTTCTTCGCCGTCGAGGCGATACGCAGGCTGGCCAGCATCTGGGGCTTGAGCTCGCGCTTGCGGTTATCGAGTTCGGTACGCACGGTGACGGTACGCGTCTCAGGCTGGATGGTGTCGCTGACAAAGACCACGCGGCCGCTGACCTTGCGATCAATGGCGGGGATCTCGATCTCGACCATCTGACCGCGCTGCACGGACTGGGCTGCCTGCTCGGGCAGAGAGCCTACGACCCAGACCTTGCTGAGATCGGCGACCGTGAACATTTCCTCACCCGGTTGAACCACCTGGCCCTGGCTCACCTTGCGGTCAATCACCACACCGCCCTGGCGGGAGTAGACCGTCGCTTCCGACTGGAGGCCCCCTGTAGTGCTGAGGCTCTCGACCGCGTCGGCGGGCAGTCCCAGCAGGCGCAGCTGGTCGGCAGCGGCACGCTTCTCGGCGCGCGCGATCGCAAGCTCCGACTCGCGGCGCTGCAGCTCGGCCGAACCGATCACGTCCGCCTGAATCAGCTGGCGGGCGCGCTCGACAGCACGCTCAGCCTGAGCTAGATTGGACTGCGCACGCAGGTAGGCCAGCTGCGCCGTGGTCAGCTCGGGGCTGCTGACCCGGGCCAGCACTTGGCCGGGACGGACCACGTCGCCGAGCTCGGCCAACACCTGGGTGACGCGGCCGGTCACGGTGGCGCCGATGCGAGCCACCTGGCGTTCGTTGGCCTCGACGCGGCCCGGATGCTCCTGCACCAGCGCAACGTCCGCGGCGACAACCGCGCCGGTCTTGTAGTTCGCGGCCTGCTCGGGCGCCACGCGCACGAGCATGGGGTCGGCCGACGTGCTGTCGGCCGCGGCTGTCTCCTGCGGCGCGTCCTTGCAGGCGCTCAGGGTCAAGACCAGGGCCGTGGCCAGGGAGAAAGCGCCGATCACCCGGGAGAGGGGATGCGAGGCTGGGATGGTACTCATGAGACTTCCTTCTTTAGGGGTTCGACTCGCCGGCGTAGCGGCCAGTCAGCAATTCCAGTTCGATGCGGGCGGCCTGCACCGAGTAACGTGCATCCAGCAGGTCCGAGCGCACGGCCTGCAGCACGCGCTGGGCGTCCAGCACGTCGAGGATGCCGCGCTCGCCGAAGCGGTAGGCAGCCTGGGCGACGCGCAGTGCAGCCTCCGCATCGCGCATCACGCCCTGCGATAGGGCTTCAACGCGGATGCGAGCCATCTCCAGCGACTTCCAGGCCAGGATGATCTGCTGCTCCAGCTCTGCCTGCCGGCCATCGACCCGCACCAGGGCGCGCTCGTACTCCTTGCCGGCCTCGGCAATCGGGCCGCGCTTCTGGTCAAACAGCGGGATCTGCACCTGCACGCCGAGGGTGTTCTGGCGTATGTCGGGTGCCGCGTTCTGGGTATAACGCAGGTCGAGCCCAGGCCACCGGCTGGACCGGGCGCCCTCGAGCTGGCGACGTACGCGGTCCAGCTGACTGTTGAGCACCTTGAGTTCGGGATTGCTCAGCTTGGCGAGGGCCAGCAGTTCCTCCAGTTCACCAAAGGGCTGCCCGGCGTCAAGCTCCCCCTTGAGAACCCAGTTTCGGGGCAGTTGGCCGGCGGCCAGACGGTTCAGGCTCAGCAGAGCCTGTTCGGCCAGCAGGCCGGCGCTGCGCTGGCGCTGGCGCGCGTTGATGATTTCGGCGTCGGCCTTGATGATTTCGTAACGTGCGGCCTCGCCGGTGTCGACGCGCGCCTTCACGCGTTCGCGCACCTGTTCAAGCAGCACGACGTCGGCGGTCAAGGCGGTCGCCTCGTCACGGCGCAGGAAGTATTCGAAGGCGCGCAACTGGACCTGGGCGATGAGTTCGCTGCGGGTCTGTGCGAGCTGATGAAGGCTCACCGACTGGCCTGCCTTGGCTGCCTCGATCCGGGCGCTGCGCAAGGACGGGTTCTCGAGAAACTGGGACACCGTCCAGTTGTGCACGTCACCGGGCACCGCGGACGCCACACGGGCCTCGTTGCGGCCCTGGCTGTACTCGATACGCGGGTTGGCGAAGGCTCTCGCGGTCACGATACCGGCCTCGGCCTGCTCGCGCAGGCGCTCCGCGCCCTGCAGGTTCGGGTTGTGCCTTAGTACGAGCTGGATCAAAGCATCCAGCTCGTAGGCTGTTCCTGGCTCCTCCGCAAGCGCCGGGGTGGCCGTAGCGGCCAGAAGGCCAGAGGGCGGAGACATCACGCCCGTTGGCTGTGCGAGCAGGAAAGCCGGCCACAACAACAGGCTGGCAGAGCAATACCGCCAGATCTTGGTCTTCTTCATTCAATCCTCGGAAAGATGGGAAATGTCACGGCAAACCGGACGACACTGGCCAGCCGCGCGCCACCCGGGGTGGCAATGCAGAGTATCAGCCCAGACGCGCTGGGGGGCGCAGCAAGGGCTGGCGTTCGGTCTGCGGCAATTCGGGCTGCGGCCACTGGGCGGGGACGCCCTGCATCAGGGCGAGCCAAAGGCCAGGGCAGTACTGGATGTCCTGATCGGCAATCTCGTTGAACACCTGGTCGACGCCAGGCTTGTAGGATGCGGGCTTGCGGCACATCAGGTCCCGGGCGGGGCTGAGGGCGGACTCGCCGGGTTCGACCTCCTCGTCCTCCACGTCAGCCATGGCCCAATAGACCATCTCTTCATGGCTGACCTCCAGCAGGGGGACCGGCGCGGCGTAGGCCTGGGACCAGGACCAGAACAGCCCGCCCATGAGGAGCGTAAGCCCAAGCAGACACGTCCGCATGCCGACGGCAAGGGGCGGGTGAGTTCGGTTCGGGCCAAGCATGGTCTAGAAGTCAGGTTTAGGTCAGTAAAGAAACTGATGGAATTAAGCCACATCAGTGTTTCCCCTAGGTAGAGCGGGGACTCAGGCGTGGCCCGTGAGGGCTATACCCCCAAATAACGGTGCCAGAGCCCCGGATCGGCCGCCAGATCAGCCGACGAGCCGGCCCAGACTACGCGCCCACGCTCGATGATGGTGTGCGTATCGGCCAGCTGGATGAGCCGTTGCACATATTTGTCGATCACCAGGATGCTCAGTCCCTGGCCGCGCAGCTGGTCCAGGCAGGCCCAGATCTGCTCGCGGATCAGCGGGGCCAGGCCTTCGGTGGCCTCGTCCAGGATCAGCAGCTGCGGATTGGTCATCAGGGCGCGGCCGATGGCCAGCATCTGCTGCTCGCCACCCGAGAGCTGGTTGCCCATGTGGCGGCGGCGCCCGGCCAGCGCGGGGAACAGGGCGTAGACGCGCTCCAGCGTCCAGGGCTGGGGGCTGGCGCGACGGTTGGCGGCGAAGGCACGCAGGTTTTCTTCGACGGTGAGGTTGGGAAAGATCTGCCGGCCCTCGGGCACCAGGGCCAGGCCCATGCGCGCGATGCGGTCCGGGCTCAGGCCGTCGATGCGCTCCCCCAGGAAACGCACCCCACCGCTGCGCGGCGGCGTGAGGCCCAGGATGGAGCGCACCGTGGTGGTCTTGCCCATGCCGTTGCGCCCGAGCAGGGTGGCCACCCCGCCCGCCTCCACCGTGAAACTGATCCCGAACAGCACCTGGCTGGGGCCGTAGGCGGTCTGCAGATCCTGCACTTCCAGCAAGGCACTCATGCCGCACTCCTGCGCCGCAAGGCCCGGTGCTCCAGCACCAGCACCGCAATCGTGAGCAGCAGGATTAGGCCGCCATGCCATTCCATGGCGCGCTGCGCCTCGCGGGCCGTGGCCTGGTAGGCGGCCTTGAAATCAGTGTAGACCCGGTGCACGGGCCCGCAGTGCAGCTCCCAGACCTGAAAGCGCTCGTCGCGCACCCAGCGCACGGGCGCGCCCAGCACATACCCCATGCAACCGGGCAGGCTGTCCCATTCGTCATCCTGCAGCGGCGTGTAGGTGCGCGCCAGCAGCGCCGCCGAAACGGGGAATTCCATGCTGCGCTGCTGGTCGTCCACACCGCGTATCTCGAGGTGCGGCGTGCGGCCCTGCACCTCCAGCACTTCCACGGCCACGCGCTGCAGCTGCTCGGGTGGGGGCGCGGGGTTCATGTGGTCGACCATGAGCAGATAGCCCAGATGCAACTGCAGCAGCAGCCCCACCAGCAGGGTCAGCGGGTGGAAGTGGCGCCAGGCGGGCACGGGGCGGGTCATCGGGGCCGGCATCAGACAGGCGCTCCGATGTCATCACCCAGATAGGCGCGCCGGACTTCGGCATCGGCGCGGATCAGGTCGGGCGGGCCGCTGGCGATGATGCGGCCGGCCACCAGCACCGAGATGGTGTCGGCCAGGCGGAACACGGCGTCCATGTCGTGCTCGACCAGCAGCAGGGTCAGCTCGCCGCGCAGGCCCTGCAGCAGGGCCACCATGCGTTCGGATTCGTCCGGGCCCATGCCGGCCATGGGCTCGTCCAGCAGCAGCAGGCTGGCGCCCGTGGCCAGGGCCATGCCCACTTCCAGCTGGCGCTGTTCGCCGTGCGAGAGCGCACCGGCCGGCTGCGCCAGCCGCGCGCCCAGGCCGACCCGCTCCAGCAGCGCCGCCGCCTGCGCGTAGCGCCCAGCCTCGGCCCGCGCCGCCGCCCAGAAACGCAGGCTGCCACCGCTGCGGGCCTGCAGCGCCAGGGCCACGTTGTCGAGCACCGGCAGGCGCGTGAAGATGCTGGTGATCTGGTAGGAACGCGCCAGGCCGCGGCGCACGCGCTCGTGCATGGTCAGCGGCGTGATGTCGGTCCCGTCAAAGGTGATGGTGCCGGCATCGGGTGCGAGCGCGCCCGAGAGCTGCTGGATCAGCGTGGTCTTGCCCGCGCCGTTGGGGCCGATCAGGGCATGGATCTCCCCGGTGCGCACGGTGAGGTCGAGATGGTCGGTGGCGACCAGGCCGCCGTAGCGTTTCACGAGCCCACGAACTTCCAGCAGCGCGGGCTTCATGCCTTGCCCTCCTTGCGCCGGAACAGGCTCATCAGGCCGTTGGGCGCGGCCAGCACCACGGCCAGCAGGGCCGCGCCCAGCACGAACTGCCAGTAGATGGTGTAGTGGCTCAGCACTTCCTCCAACAGCAGGAAGACCACGGCGCCGATAACGCCGCCCCAGAGGTGGCCGACACCGCCCAGGATGACCATGACCATCAGCAGGCCGGACTGGCTCCACTGCATGGTGGACGGGCTGACGAAACCGCCCAGGCTGGCCAGCAGGGCACCGGCCAGGCCCGCGAGCGCCCCGGCGATGGTGAAGGCAACCAGCTTGTGGTCATAGACCGCAAAACCCACGGCTTCCATGCGTTGCTCGTTCTCGCGCATGGCCTGCAGGGCATGGCCGAAGCGCGCATTGAGCAGGCGACCGACAAACAGCAGGGCCAGGGTTACCAGGGCCAGCGTGGTCCAGTAGAAGGTGCGCTCGTTGGCCAGGTCCAGCCCGCCGCCCAGGGTGCCGCGTGTGGCCAGCGACAGGCCGTCGTCGCCGCCATAGGCCTTGGTGGAAATCGCCAGGTAATAGAGCATCTGCGCGAAGGCCAGCGTGATCATGATGAAGTAGACACCGCGCGTGCGCAGGCTGATGGCGCCGATCACCGCGGCAAACAGCGCGGCCACGACCATGGCGGCCGGCCAGAGCAGCCAGGCCGAGTGCACACCGGCCTGCAGCAGGATACCCGCCGTGTATGCGCCCACGCCCACGAAGGCCGCATGGCCGAAGCTGACCATGCCACCGAAGCCGAGGATGAGGTTGAGGCTGGTGGCCGCCAGCGCAAAGATCAGGATGCGCGCGGCCAGGCCCAGGTAGAAGTCGCCGCCGATCAGCGGCGTGATCCAGGGCAAGGCCAGCAGCAGCACCCACAGCGGCAAGACCCAACGCCAGCCCGGGGTGTGGTCCAGCATGCTGCGCAGGGCAGGCGTCGACGGGACCGGCTCAGCCATGGGCGGGAAAGAGGCCACGCGGTTTGAAGAAGAGCACAGCGGCCATCAGCACGTAGATCAGGATGGAGGCCACCGCCGGGCCGGCGTTGTCGGCCGCGGCCGGCCCCAGCACGGCGCCGAACAGCAGCGGAATCAGCGCGCGGCCGGCGGTGTCGACCACACCGACCAGCAGGGCACCGAGCAGCGCACCGCGCACCGAGCCGATGCCGCCAATGACGATGACCACGAAGGCCAGGATCAGGATGCTTTCGCCCATGCCCACCTGCACCGCCAGCAGCGGGCCCAGCATGCCGCCAGCCACGGCGCACAGCGCCGCACCCAGGCCGAACAACGCGGTGAACAGGGCGCGCACCGGCACACCCATGGCCAGCGCCATCTCGCGGTTGGAGGCACCGGCGCGCAACTGCATGCCGATGCGGGTGCGCGTGATGAGCACCCACAAGCCCAGCGCCACGACCAGGCCGACACCGATGATGAGCAGGCGGTAGGCCGGGTAATAGAAGCCGGGGAGCAGCTCGACCGGACCGGACAGCGCATCGGGCGGGCTCAGCAGCACGGGCTGCGAACCCCAGATGAAACGCACGGCCTCGTTGCACATGAGCAGGATGGCGAAGGTACCCAGCACCTGCGAGAGATGGTCGCGGGTGTAGAGACGACGCAGCACAGTGAGTTCCAGCAGCACACCGAAGAGGGCTGCCCCGACGATGCCGGCGATCAGCCCGAGCCAGAAGGAACCGCTGGCCGTGGTGGCCGCGGCCACCAGGTAGGCGCCCACCATGTAGAGCGAGCCGTGCGCCAGGTTGATCATGTCCATGATGCCGAAGACCAGCGTCAGGCCCGCTGCCAGCAAAAACAGCATGAGCCCGAACTGCAGGCCGTTCAAGGCCTGCTCCAGGAAAAGGATAGCGGTCATCGACGGGCGGGCAGCACGGCGCGGATCACAGCCCCGGCATCTTGCAATCGGACACGTAGGCATCACCGTGGTTCTTGAACACGGCGCCCAGGGTGCGGTTGGTCACGCGGCCCTTGCTGTCCTGGGTGATGACACGCAGGTAGTAGTCCTGGATCGGGAACTGGTTGCTGTTGAACTTGAAGTTGCCGCGTACCGACTCGAACTTGGCGGCCTTCAGGGCCTTGTGCACGGCGGCCTTGTCGTCGAGCTTGCCCTTGGTATCGCGTACAGCGGCGGCAATCAGGTTGGCGGCGTCGTAACCCTGCGAGGCGTACAGCGAGGGCAGGCGGCCGTATTCCTTCTCGAAGGCGGAGACGAACTTCTTGTTGGCGGCGTTGTCCAGGTCGTGCCCCCACTGCGAGGTGTTGAACATGCCCAGCATGGGATTGCCCACGGCCTTGATCACGTCCTCGTCACCCGAGAAGCCGGGGCCGAAGAGGGTCATGTCCTTGGACAGGCCGGCGCCGACGAACTGCTTGATGAAGTTGATGCCCAGGCCGCCGGGCAGGAAGATGTAGACGGCATCGGGTTTGGCCGCGCGCAGCTTGGAGAGCTCGGCGCCGTAGTCCAGGAGGTTGAGCGGGGTGTAGCTCTCGGAGATGATCTCGCCGCCCGTGTAGAAGCGCTTGAAGCCGGCCAGCGCGTCCTTGCCTGCCGGGTAGTTGGGGGCGATCAGGGCGACGCGCTTGAAGCCCTTGTCGGCCACGGTCTTGCCCACGGCCTCGTGCTGGTTGTCGTTCTGCCAGGAGGCGCTGAAGAAATAGGGATTGCACTGGGCGCCGGCGTACTGCGAGGGGCCGGCGTTGGCGCTGATGTAGAAGGTCTTGGCCGCGAAGGTCGGTGCGCCCACGGCCAGCATGACGTTGGAGAACACGACGCCGGTCATGAAGTCGACCTTGTCGCGCTTGACCAGGCGGTCCGCGGTCTGGCGGCCCACGTCGGGGCTGGCCTGGTCATCGGCCACCACCACCTCGGCCGGCAGGCCGCCGAGCTTGCCGCCGCCCAGCTTGACCGCCAGCTGGAAACCGTCGCGGATGTCGATGCCCAGGCCGGCACCGGGCCCGGAGAGCGTGGACAGCAGGCCGATCTTGACGTTGTCGGCCGCCAGGGCCGGCGCAGCCAAAAGGGTGGCAGCAAGGGCCGCGCAAAGGCTGCGGTGCAGCGGGGCGAAGGACATAGCAACGTTCATGGTCTTTCCTCGGATGGGTGGTGACGGATTCGTGATCGCGCCAGAATCATAGCGTTCAAAGGAGCCCTTCCACCATGCAAGCACGACGCCGCCAACTTTCCCTAGCGCTGCTGGCCCTGCCCCTGGCGGGCTGCGCCATCCGCCCCCTGCCCGGCCTGCGCACCGAGGCGGCCGCCAGCCCGCAGACACCCCCGCCCCTGCGCCCACCCGCGCTCGGGCAGCGCTGGACCTACCAACGCTACAACGTCTTCAACAGCGCCCTGCTCGGGACCGAGGAGCACGAAGTCGTGGCCGCGGGCCCGCGCGTGCAGATCCGCCACCGTGTCGAGGGCCGGCCCGACGGGATGGAGGAATGGAGCAGCGCGGGCCTGCTGCGCGACCTGGCCTGGGATCGCGTGCAGAACTACGACCCCGCCCTGCCCCTGTTGCCCACCGAGCTGCGCCCAGGTGCGCGCAGCGTCCATTGGGGCCACTACACCCTTGAAAACGGCTCCTACCGTTACTGGATCAATCAGCACACCGAGGTGAAGGGCTGGGAGACCGTCACGCTGGCCCGTGGCGCAATGCGCGCGCTGCGTGTCGAGCACTTCATACGGCTGCAGCACCACGACACCTGGCGCCGAGAGACCACGCGGCGTGACACGCTCTGGCTGGCCCCGGAATCCGGCCGCTGGGTGGCGCGCGAGACCATGGGGGAGTACCTGACAAGCTCCAGCCAGCGCGGCATGTTCCTGGAGGACAAGCTGCGCTGGGAACTGGTGGACTGGCGCTGAGATCCGCCCGGATCGCGCGCGGAATGGCGAGATTTTCGCGGCGCATGAGGGGCTAGCTCAGCTGGGAGAGCGTCGCGTTCCCATCGCTAAGGTCGGGGGTTTGACCCTCCTCTGCAGCACCGTTTACCGGGGCCAGCAGACAGCCGCGGGCCCCCTGTGTTCTTGTAAGATGGCCATGCCCCATCAGCAAGGACCGGCATGGCCAATTTTGCAAATCTCCTGAAATCGGAAATCTCGCGCATTGCACGCAAGGAGATCCGCGCTGAAACCCAGCTCCTGAAAAAAGCCAGCGCGCAGTACCGTAGCGAAATCGCCGCCCTCAAGCGCCGCATCGCCGACCAGGAACGCCTGCTCGCCCGACTGCGCAAGAACAGCCGGCCGGCTGCCACCCCCGCCCCCGCCTCGGACGGCCCGAAGCTGCGCTTTCGCACCGAAGGGTTTGCCAGCCTGAGGAAAAAACTGGGGTCTCGGCCGCCGAGATGGGCCAGCTGGTGGGCGTCTCGGCACAGACCATCTACCACTGGGAAAAAGGTGTCTCCAAACCCAGGCGCAGCCAGCTGGCAGAGATTGCCGCCGTGCGCAAGCTGGGCAAACGCGAAGTCAGCGCGCGCCTGACCCAGGCCTGAGTGCCAGGGGCTGGCAGCGCCCGCCCCTGCAAAGAAGCCTCAGGCCGGCGCAGTCGCCCCGATGCCGCCCACGGCCTGGAACAGGGCCCTGATTTTCTCGGCATCGATGTTGCGTGTGATGAACACGATGCGCGAGCCCTGGTCCTCGCTGGGCCAGCAGTCCAGCGTGACGGGCGGATGGAACACATGGCCCACGCCCTGCACGACGACCGGACGGCCTTCGACATTCACGATGCCCTTCACACGCAGCATGTCCTGGCCCCGCAGGGAGATCAGCAGCTCCATGGCGGCGGAAAAGGCGGACCAGGTGAACGGCGTCTCGAAGCGCAAGGACAGATTGCGCACCGAGGGATGGTGCCGCCCGGGCAGGCGACCGGCCAGGTAAGCGCCCTCTTCTGAAGCGGGGCCTTCGCGCGAGACAGCTTCGCCCAGGAAACGCAGGGTGTCGGGGCTGGCGCGTTCGCTCTGCAGGCCCAGACCCGTGAGGTCACGGGGATGCAGCTCGCCCATGCTGCAGCGACGGATGTCGGCGCGGGTGTTGATGGCGGCGATCTCGCCCATGAGTTCGTCCACCACCACGGCCGACACCAGGTCGCACTTGGTGATGAAGATGCGGTCGGCCAGGGCGATCTGCTGCTGGGATTCGGGTTGCTGCGCCAACTGGTCACGCGCATTGACCGCGTCCACCAGCGTCACGACGCCGTCCAGGCGGTAATGCGCGCCCAGCATGGTGTCGCTGGACAGGGTCTGGATCACCGGGCCGGGATCGGCCAGGCCGGTGGTCTCGATGATGACGCGGTCGAAATCGGGGATCAGGCCGGCGCGGCGTTCACCGAAGAGCTCGCGCAGGGTGTCCTGCAGGTCGGTGCGCACGGAACAGCACAGGCAGCCGTTGGCCAGCAGGCTGACGTTCTCGGTCGACATCTTGACCAGGTCGTTGTCGATCCCGATCTCGCCGATCTCGTTGATGACCACCGCCACCCGGTCCATGTCCGGGTGGCGGATGAGCCGGCTGATCAGCGTGGTCTTGCCCGCGCCGAGGAAACCGGTGACCAGCGTGACCGGGATCTTGCCGGCCAGCGCATCACGCCCGCCGGAGCTCGTGGTCCACTCAGACATTCATTTCGAGGATGTAGAGGCCGCCGCTGAAACGGTCGACCGTGTAGACCAGCTTGCGGTCGTCGACGTAGACGTCGTTGAGCTGCACGGCGCCGCGCGGCGACAGCGCCGGTGTGGCTGGCACGTAGTAGGCCACTTCCTGCACCTGGTAGGGATTGCTGGTGTCGTAGACGCGCACGCCGGCGTTGAAGAAGGTGCCGATAAACAGCGTCTCCGAACGGAACGAGCAGGGTACGGGCAGGTTCTCATGCAGGTTGTGCGCGCCGAAGCGGCCGCCGCGCTTGGCGAAGGTGTCGTAGGGCGGCGCGGGGAAGGTGCCGATGGGCAGGGGATTGGCGTCGGTGCGCGAATCCACCACCCAGACCAGCTTGGGCCAGTCCTTGCCGTCGTCCTGCACACACTCGTCCGAGACGATCCACAGATTGCGCTCGAACAGCGGCAGCACCGTGTGGGTGAAACCGTTGAAGGGCGGCGAATGGTTCCAGTGCGACACCATCTTGATGTCCGCCGGGTTGCTGATGTCGAGCACGATGGCGCCGCCATCGATGTAACCCACATAGGCACGGTCGGGGCGCTGGGGGAACACGTTGGTGTTGTGGGCGCGGAAGCCCGTGTCGAACTGGGCCGGCAGGCGAGGCGGCGGCGGCGCAACGTCGCCCTCGCGCGTGCCGGGGTACCACCAGCGGCCCTTCTCGTAAGGTTTCGTCGGATCGGAGATGTCGATGATGCGGTAGATCTGGTCGTCCTTGGGGTTGCGCGGCTGGAAGTCCGGCGCGCCCGAGGAGATGTGCACGGTCTTGCCGTCCACGAACCAGACCGCGTGCACACCACGCGAGTACGGGCCCGAGCAGTCGAAGTGCGACAGCAGGCGCGGCTCTTCCGGCTTGCTGATGTCGTAGATGTTGAGGCCGGCAGGCTTCGCACCGAGCTCCTTGACCTGGCTGGCCACGACCATGATGTTGCCCACCACGTCCAGCGAGTTGGAACGCACCTTCATGTGCGGCAGTTCGGTCTGCACGATCACGCGCGGGTTCTTCGGGTCGGTCACATCGACACCGGTGAAGTTCTTGGGTGCCGATTCGTGCGCCATCCACAGGATGCGCCGGCCGTCGTCGGCGATCTGCATGGCGATACCCTCGCCCATGCCGCCAAAACCCTGCAGCTCGTTGTGCGAGATCAGCTTCATGTTCAGCGCCATCGGCTGGTCGGCACGCGAACGGGGGGTCGTCAAATCAGGTGTAGTCATGAGAACTCGGAAAGAAAAAACACTGAAAAATCCTGGCCTGTACGCACCCGCTCACGGATGCGCACAGGCCCGGCGCCGCCATCAGTCGGCGGTGATGCCCTTGTCCTTGATCAGCTTGCCGAACTTGGTGTACTCGGTGCGCGTGAAGCTGGCGAAGGCGGCGGGGGTGTTGCCACCGGCCACAGCACCTTCCTTGGCGAAACGCTCCTGCACATCGGCCTGCTTGAGCACCTTGGCGGTTTCGCGCTGCAGCTTGTCGACGATGGCCGCCGGCGTGCTGGAGGGAACGAACAGGCCAAACCAGGAGGTGATCTCGAAGTCCTTCAGGCCGGACTCTGCCAAGGTGGGCAGCTCGGGCGCACCCGCGGAGCGGGTGGCCGAGGTGACGGCCAGCGCACGAATCCGGCCGGAGCGCACCTGCGGCATCACGGCCACGGCCGGGCCGAACATCAGCTGCACTTCACCGGCCAGCAGGGCGTTGGTGGCCGGACCCGCGCCACGGTAGGGCACGTGGGTGATCTTGGCGCCGGTGGCGATCTCGAACATCTCGCCGGCCAGATGGGTGGGGGCCCCCTTGCCGGAGGAGCTGTAGTTGAGCGTGTCGGGCTTGGCCTTGGCCAGGGCGATCAGCTCCTGCACATTGTTGGCCGGCAGGCTGGGGTGCACGACCAGCACGTTGGGGATCTCGGCCACCAGGGTCACCGGCGTGAGGTCCTTCTGCGTGTCATAGGCCAGCTTGGCGTACATGTGCGGCGCCACCACCATGCTGGTGGACTGGCCGATCAGCACGGTATAGCCGTCACCGGCGGACTTGGCCGTCATGTCGGCTGCGATGGTGCCAGAGGCGCCGGAGCGGTTCTCGATCACCACGCTCTGGCCCATGGCCTCACCGAGCTTGGGGCCGATCAGGCGGGCAAAGAAGTCGGCAGCGCCACCGGGCGCGGCAGGCACGATCAGCTTAATCGGCTTGCTGGGGTAGTTGTCGGTCTGGGCCTGGGCCAGGCCCAGCAGGGACAGCAGGGCCACACCGCTCAACAGGCGCAGGCAGTTTCTACGGAACATCATCTTTGTCTCCTTTGGTTATGAAACTCAAGCCAAGCCGGCCTGCGTGCGGCATCGCCGACGCGGCCGGTACAGCCACGCATTACTTCTGATGCTCCACCGCGACCATGCGGGTTTCACCGGTTTCGGTCAGGGTGCGGGTCGCATTCGGGGAGGCGTAGATCCAGAGGATCTTCATGGGCTCGGTATCCGAGACGTTGCGGAAGCGGTGCGACACGTTGGGCGGAATCCAGGTGGTGTCCAGCGGCTTGAGCGTGTGCGAGGCCTGGCCCGCCAAGTCCATGATGGCGTTGCCCGACAGCAGCATCACGCTCTCTTCGCAGTTGTGGCTGTGGAAGGGGATGGCGGTGCCCGGCGCGAACTCGGTGATGCCGTTGATGAAACTCTGCGCGCCGACGGCCGGCGTCACCAGCGGAGTGGTGCGGGCGCCACCGCCACGGTCGTGGCTCTTGATCTGGTCGGGCTTGAGCACGGTGGGTGTGCGTTCGGTGGTGGTTGCGGTCATGGATCTTTCCTTTCAGCGGTGTTTCGGGTTCAGGCCTTGGCAGGCCCGGTCCAGACGGTCTTGATGTTCATGAATTCATGCAGGCCCAGGTGCCCGAGTTCGCGGCCATAGCCCGATTGCTTGGTGCCGCCGAACGGCAGGCGCGGGTCAGAGGCGACCATACCATTGACGAACACCGCACCGGCGTCGATGCGGCGCGTGAGCTGGCGGGCGCGGTCGAGGTCACGCGTCCACAGCGCGGCGCCCAGGCCGAACGGCGAGTCGTTGGCGACAGCGATCGCCTCGTCCACGGACGTCACGCGCAGGATGGCGGCGGCCGGACCGAAGGTCTCCTCGCGCGCGACGGTCATGTCCGGCGTGACCTGGTCCAGGATGGTCGGCAGGTAGAAGGCACCCGGGCCGTCCAGCGGCTGGCCGCCGATCAGGACGCGGGCCCCTTCCTTGACGGACGCGACAACCTGGGCGTGCAGTTCATCGCGCAGTTTCCTGCGGGCCATGGCACCGATGGTGGTGCCGGCCTGCAGCGGGTCACCCACCACCAGCCGGCGGGTACCGGCCACGAAGGCCTCGGTGAAACGATCTGCCACCGCGGCCTCGACGATGAAACGCTTGGACGAGATGCAGCTCTGGCCGGTGTTGGAAAAACGCGCCTTGACGGCGACCGCCGCGGCCGCCTCGATGTCGGCATCGGCCAGCACGATGAAGGGGTCCGAGCCGCCGAGCTCCAACACCTGCTTCTTCAGGGCCTGGCCGGCCTGCGCGGCGATGCTGCGCCCCACGGGGGTGGAGCCAGTGAAGGTCACCGCGGCGATGCGATCGTCCGCGATCAGGCCGCGCACGGCCGAGGACTCGACCAGCAGGGTGGTGAACAGGCCCTCGGGCAGACCGGCGTCCTTGAAGACCTGCTCAAGTGCCAGCGCGCATTGCGGCACGTTGCTGGCGTGCTTGAGCACCATGCCGTTGCCGCCCACCAGCACGGGCGCGGCCGCCCGCATGACCTGCCAGAAGGGGTAGTTCCAGGGCATCACCGCCAGCACCAGTCCCAGCGGGTCGTAGACGATGCGACTGTCCGTGGCGGCGCTGGCCACCACCTGATCGGCCAGGAAGGTCTCGCCCTGCTGGGCGTAGTACTCGAAATTCCAGGCGCATTTCTCGATCTCGCCCAGCGACTCGGCCAGGGGCTTGCCCATCTCCAGGGTCATGGTGCGGGCCAGCTCGTCCTTCTTGCGGCGCAGAACGGCGGCAACCTGCAGCAGGTAGGGCGTGCGCTGGCGCACTGCCATCCGGGCCCAGGCGCGCTGGGACGCGGCGGCGGTGCGCAGGCGCTGCTCGATGGTGCCGGCATCGCAGGTGGGGAACTCGCCCAGGACGGTGTCCGTGGCGGGATTGAAGGACTGCATCATGCGACGGCTCCCTGCAGCAGCGGGGCGATGCCCAGGTCCAGCGCCAGCGCCTCCAGCTCCTTGATCAGGCTGTTGGCAATCGGGATGCCTGCGGCCTGGTAGTTCTGGCGGCGTTCATGGCTTTGTTCGCCCGGCAGCCAGATGCGGTCCACCCCGGGCAGACGCTCGCTGTTGCGGATGTCCTTGACCAGGGTGTCGACGGCACCCTTGAAGTGAGAGACCTCGCCAAAGGCGCTGAGGTCGATCACCAGGATGGCCTGGCCGGTGTTGGTGACGCTGACATGGTCGGCATTGAAGTCGATCACCTCCTTGCCCATGGCCGCGCCGCCCAGGGTACCGGCCAGCAGGCCGACCACCAGCGCCAGGCCATAGCCCTTGTAGTCGCCGATGGGCAGCAGGAAACCCTCGCTGGCGCGGTTCGGGTCGGTCAGGGGCTTGCCCTGGCGATCGATCATCCAGCCCTCGGGCATCATCTCGCCGCGTTTGGCCTTGGCCTTGACCTTGCCATAGGCCGCCACCGTCGTGGCCATGTCCAGCACCACGGGCGGCTCGTCGCCGGCGGGAATGCCGGCGGCGATCGGGTTGGTGGACAGCAGCATGTCGGTGCCGCCCCATGGCGGCAGGTGGTTGGCGTTGCCCACGGCAAAGTACAGGCCCAGCATGTCGTGCTGCAGGGGCTTGCGCGCATACAGCGAAGCCGGGCCGGCGTGGTTGCTGTAGCGGGTGCTGACCCAGGCCACGCCGCACTCGCGGGCCTTCTCGATGGCCAGATCAACCGCCTTCGACACCACCAGGTGCCCCATGCCGTTGTCGCCGTCGACCACCGCCATGGCCGCGCGCTCGTGCACCACCTTGATGTCCGGATGCTTGTTGATGCCGCCGGCGCGGATGCGCTTCATGTACTGCGGCAGGCGGATGACGCCATGGCCGTCCGAGCCCTGCAGGTCGGCTTCGGCCATGAGCGTGGCGATGGTGCGGGCATCGTCCTGCGTGAATCCCTGGCTAACAAAGGCAGCCTGGATGAAGCCGCGCAGGGCGTCGAGGTCGATGGCCGTGAAATTGGGGTTGGGCGCTGTCAAGGGAGTCTTTCTTTGGTTCATGTGGATCACGCCATCCATACCGCCACCGGCTAACGGGCCACGGGTCGGCATGGCCTGCCGCAGGCCATGGAATCTCATTGTCTGATCGCTGTCCCGCTCACGCCCCGTCACCTGATTTACCTCGGCAAAGGGGTGGTTTCCGTGCTGCAGGACGTCCCGCAGTTTAAGGAGCCGGCGCTGGACCGTCCAATACCCGTTTCAGGCAATGCCATATCATCCTGCTATCGATCGACCGTTTTTCTGAGCCCATGAATCTGAAAGCCCTGCGCTACTTCGTGGCGATCGCGGATGCCGGCAGCCTGACCGCCGCCGCCGCCGCCATCTCGATCGCCCAACCGGCCCTGACCCGACAGCTCCGGGAGCTGGAAGCCGATCTCGGCACACCCCTGTTCCACCGCATGCCGCGCGGGGTACGACTGACCCAGGCCGGCGTCACCCTGTACGAGGCGGCACAGCGCATTCTGGGCGAGGCCCAGCGCGTGCGCCAGCGCCTGGCCAGCAAAACCAGCGACAGCAAGACCACCGTGGTGCTGGGCGTTTCCCCCACGCTGGCGCGGGTGCTGCTGCCGGGTCTGTTCGAGCACTGCCTGCGCACCCTGCCCGACGTGGAACTGCGCTCGCGCGAAGCGTTCACGCCCGAGCTGCTGGACTGGCTGGAGCGCGGCATGATCGACATGGCGGTGGTCACCAACCCGGGCGTGGGCCGCTCCGTCTCGCTGCACCCCCTGCTCGGGGAGCCGTTTGCCCTGGTCACGCACGCCTCCATGGGCATGGGGCCCATCGTGTCGGTGGCCCAGCTCGCCCGCATCCCCCTGCTGATGACCAGCCTGCACCGCGACCTGGTCGAGCGACAGTTGCTGCCGCTGGGCAAGACGCTGAACGTGCAGGCGGTACTGGATTCGGTGGACACCATCCGCGCACTGGTGCAGAAGGGGCCGTGGGCCACCATCATGCCGGTCTCCGTCTACAAGGAAGCGGGCACCTCGTCCGAGATCGTCATGTCACAGATCACGGGCATCCAGCTCAACCGCCTGCTGGTGCTGGCGACCCGACTGGAGCCCGAGGGCAAGCTGGCGATCCCGGTGGTCCAGGAAATGATCGAGGCAGAATTCTCGCGGCTCATGCGCGAAGGTGTTTTCACCTTCACCGCGGCTGCATGAAGGCCCCGCCGTCGCACAGCGCCGCCACAGCCCAACCCTGAAGCGCCACGCAACAGGCCTGTGGCGGCTAGGGGCATCCCCGTCGGCCCGACCCGCGCGCCACAGGCGCGGCATGATGTCGCCATGATCGAGACACTGACACCCGCCCTGACCGTCTACTTCGACGGCAGTTGCCCCTTGTGCTCACGCGAGATCGCGTTCTACCGGCGGTCCCCCGCCGCGCACCGGCTGGCCTGGGTCGACGTAAGCCGCACCTCCGAGCTCGGCCCCGACCTCGACTGCCAGGCCGCGTTGCGCCGTTTCCATGTGCGCGATGCCCAGGGCCGGCTGCACCATGGCGCAGCGGGCTTTGCACGACTCTGGCGCGAACTGCCGGGCTGGGGCTGGCTGGGCCGCCTGTGCGCCGTGCCGCCGCTGTCCTGGCTGGCCGAGGCCGCCTACCGTCTCTTCCTGCCGCTGCGCCCCCGCTTGCAGCGGGCCCTGCAGCGCTGGCTGGACCGGCGCGCTCAAACCCCATGAAGCGCTGCGGGCTGGCCTGGCTGTGCCTCTGGGGCGCCGCCGCTTCGGCCCAGGAGCGCGTGAGTTTCGGCACGTGGGCAATCGACCGCACCGAAGTCACGATCGCGCAGTTCGCGCGCCATGCCGCAGCCACGGGCGTGGTGACGCAGGCCGAGCGCGAAGGGGGTGGTTTCGAATACGTGGCCGGCTGGCAACGCCGCGCCGGCTGGAACTGGCGCCAGCCAGACGGTGCGCCCCCGGCAAGTGATGCCCTGCCCGCCGTGCACCTGACACACGCTGAAGCCACGGCCTACTGCCGCTGGGCGGGCGGGCGCCTGCCCAGTGCGGCCGAGTGGCTCAGCGCGGCGTACACCGAGCAGCGCCGTGCGCCGCCGGCGCCCTGGGTGCGCGGGCGCAGTTACGCCTGGCCTACCGGCGACAGCCCCGCCGGCGCCAACACCAGCGAACCCGATCCCTGGCCGCGCGCCGCAGCAGCCGGCCGGACCCGCGCCGGTGTCAATGGCCTCTACGACATGGGCGCCAATGTCTGGGAATGGGTGGCCGATGGACAGGGCGAAGAGCGCCGCACCATGGGCGGCTCCTGGTGGTACGGCGCCGAGCAGATGCGCGCCGGGGTGCAGGCCTGGAAACCCGCCGGCTTCTACGCGGTCTACATCGGCCTGCGCTGTGCCTACGACCGTCCCTAGCATCCACAACGCACAATCACCGTGCAGCCGCACCGCCCCGGTGCGCACCGTTTAGGGTTTATCTGAATGTCTGGGACCTGAAACGACCAGACAATGTGTATACAGCTGTGTTTTCAATCCTGGGGCTGCAGAAGCTGGAACTGGCACCCTTTTTGCTCACACCCATACACCGTCATCGCATCCATCACTTTTCCCCTAGCCTGCAGGCAGGCCAACCCCAAGGAGCTCCCCATGTCCAAGCGCCACTTTATCCAGACCGCCGTCGCCCTCGCGCTGACGGCCAGCTTTGCCACCGCCCAGGCCCAGACCAAACCCCTCAAGTTCCAGCTCGACTGGCGCTTCGAAGGCCCGGCCGCCTTCTTCACGCTGCCGGCCGCGAAGGGCCATTTCAAGGACGCCGGCCTGGACGTCACGGTCGACAGCGGCAACGGCTCGGGTGGCACCGTCACACGCGTGGCCTCGGGCACCTATGACATGGGCTTCGCCGACATGGCCGCCCTGATGGAATTCCACGCCAACAACCCCGACGCCCCCAACAAGCCGGTGGCCGTCATGATGGTCTACAACAACACGCCGGCCGCGGTGATGGCGCTCAAGAAGACGGGCATCAAGACCCCCGCCGACCTCAGCGGCAAGAAACTGGGCGCGCCGGTCTTCGACGCCGGCCGCAAGGCCTTCCCGATCTTCGAGAAGGCCAACGGTGTGAAGAACGTTGCCTGGACCGCCATGGACCCGCCGCTGCGCGAGACCATGCTGGTGCGCGGCGACATTGACGCCATTACCGGTTTCTCCTTCACCTCCCTGCTCAACCTGGAAGCGCGCGGCGTGAAGGCCGAGGACGTGGTCGTCATGCCCTATGCCGATTACGGCGTGAAGCTCTACGGCAACGCCATCATCGCCAGCCCCAAGCTCATCAAGGAGAACCCCGAGCTGGTCAAGGCCTTCCTCAAGGCCTTCGCCAAAGGCGCCAAGGAAGTCATGGCCAACCCGGCCGCCGGCATCGAGACCGTCAAGGCGCGCGACGGCATCATCAACGTGGAGCTGGAAACCCGCCGCCTGCAAATGGCCATCGACGCGGTGGTGGCCAGCCCCGACGCGCGCAAGGAAGGTTTCGGCCAGATCGTCCCGGGCCGCCTGTCCCTGATGGCTTCGCAGGTGTCCGACGCCTTCGCCACCAAGACCCGTGTGGATCCCGCAGCCATCTGGAACGGCTCCATGCTGCCGACCACGGCCGAGCTGAACATCCTGCCGCCGGCCAAGAAGTGAGAACTCGTGAATAAATCTACTGCGCAACCCGATCGCCGCGTTGGGCGGTGCTCGCCATCCTCACGTACAGGAAGTACGTTCCGGTGGCTGCGCTCCGTCCGCCTTGCGCTCGGGCCGCTCGCTACGATTTCTTCACAAGTTCTACGACCCGCTCCGATATGAAAACCATGGCCAGCTTCGTCTGGCCATTTTTTTGTGCAGATCATGGCTATTGAATCCACCTCTCCTCCCTTCGTCCAGTTCGACGACGTCTGGCTGGCCTACAACGACGAGTTGCTGGCCCAGAACAACTTCGCGGTCGAGGCCATCAACCTGAACGTGCGCCAGGGCGAGTTCATCGCCATCGTCGGGCCTTCGGGCTGCGGCAAGTCCACCTTCATGAAGCTGACCACCGGCCTGAAGATGCCGAGCATGGGCCGCATCCGTGTCGACGGCCAGCCCGTGACCGGCCCGCTCAAGGTCTCGGGCATGGCCTTCCAGGCGCCGTCGCTGCTGCCCTGGCGCAGCACGTTGGACAACGTGCTGCTGCCGCTGGAAATCGTCGAGCCTTACCGCGCGCAGTTCAAAGACCGCCGCAAGGAGTTCGAGGAACGCGCGCTCAAGCTGCTGGAGACTGTGGGTCTGGGCGGTTACGCCAAAAAATTCCCCTGGGAACTCTCGGGCGGCATGCAGCAGCGCGCCAGCATCTGCCGCGCGCTGATCCACGAGCCCAAGATGCTGCTGCTGGACGAGCCCTTCGGCGCGCTCGACGCCTTCACGCGCGAGGAACTCTGGTGCACCCTGCGCGACCTCTGGCAGGCGCAGAAATTCAACGTGATCCTGGTCACGCACGACCTGCGCGAATCGGTCTTCCTGGCCGACACGGTCTACGTGATGAGCAAGAGCCCCGGTCGTTTCGTGGTGCAGCGCGAGATCGACCTGCCGCGCCCGCGCGACCTGGAAATCACCTACACCCCCGAGTTCACCAGCATCGTGCACGAGCTGCGCGGCCACATCGGTGCCATGCGCAAGCCCGGTGCCACGATCAACCAGTGAGGCCCCGACCATGAAACCCCGCAAAGAACTCGAACGCTGGTCCCCCCTGCTGCTGCTGGTCGCGATCATCGTCCTCTGGCAGATCATCACCTCGGCCTTCAACGTCTCGGAATTCATCTTCCCCAGCCCCCTGCGCATCTGGGAGCAGACGCTGGAGTACAAGGCCGTCATCGCCAGCCATGCCTGGCGCACCTACTGGGTCACCATGGTCGGCTTCGGCTTCGGCATCGCCATCGTGGTGGGCGTGCTGCTGGGCTTCCTGATCGGCAGCTCGCGCCTGGCCTATGCCGCGGTCTACCCGCTGATGACCGCCTTCAACGCCCTGCCCAAGGCGGCCTTTGTGCCCATCCTGGTGGTGTGGTTCGGCATCGGCATCGGCCCGGCCATCCTCACGGCCTTCCTGATCAGCTTCTTCCCCATCACGGTCAACATCGCCACCGGCCTGGCCACGCTGGAACCCGAACTCGAAGATGTGCTGCGCGTGCTGGGCGCCAAACGCTGGGACGTGCTGATCAAGGTCGGCCTGCCGCGCTCCATGCCCTACTTCTTCGGCTCGCTCAAGGTGGCCATCACGCTGGCCTTCGTGGGCACCACGGTGTCAGAGATGACGGCCGCCAACGAGGGCATCGGCTACCTGCTGATCTCGGCTGGCTCGGCCATGCAGATGGGCCTGGCCTTCAGCGGCCTGCTGGTGGTGGGCGTCATGGCCATGGCCATGTACGAGCTCTTCAGCTTCATCGAAAAACACACCACGGGCTGGGCCCACCGCGGTTCACAAAACACGTGACGCCTGAACAGGTCCTGCGCCATCTGCGGCGCGCCAACGAAGTGGCGCGCCGCGCCCGCGAGCAACTGGGCCGCCATCCCTTCGGCGCCATCCTCGTCGCGCCCGACGGCGAGACCGTGCTGGCCGAGCAGGGCAATGTGGACACGGTGAATCACGCCGAGGCAGTGCTGGCGCGCACCGCCGCCCAGAACTACGCCCCGGACTACCTTTGGCGCTGCACCCTGGTCACCACGGTGGAGCCCTGTGCCATGTGCGCGGGTACCCAGTACTGGGCGAACATCGGGCGCCTGGTCTATGGCCTGAGCGAGCGCCGCCTGCTGGAATTGACCGGCAACCACGAAGAAAACCCCACCCTGGACCTGCCCTGCCGCTCGGTGTTTGCGGTAGGCCAGAAGGCCATCGAAGTAATCGGGCCGGTGGTCGCCATGCAAGAGGAGATCTCGGCACTGCACCGGGATTTCTGGAAGCGCTGAGACTCTCCCCGGCCAGGGTTCGCTCTGGCTGTATGCCTCCCCGCATGGCAGCGGGCAAGGCTGGAGCGAGACAGCTCAGTTCCTTGTCGTTCCCGGCCGAAACCACTGCGCAAAAATGGCCCGCTCGGCCTCGGTCATCCCCGTCGCATTGTTCATGGGCATCACCCGGCTCACCACCACCTGCTGGTAGATCTGCAATGCATGCCTCTGCAGTTCCTCTGGCGTATCCAGCCGCACCCCCTTGGACTGCAAAGCCGGTCCGTGGCACATGACACAGCGCTCCGCGCTGATGGCCTGCACCTGGGCCAGGTTCACGGCTTGGGGCGCAGCAGCCGCAGCAGGCGCCGGTGCCGGACGCAACCAGACGATCAAGCCCAGCAGCACCACCACACCCGCCGCCGCATAAGGCCAGGGGTGCGCATTGCGCCCCAGCTTGTAGCCGTGGCGCAGCACGAAGAACTGGCGGATGGCCGCACCCGCGGCCATGATGAGGATGAGGAACACCCAGTTGTAGGCCGACGTATAGGTGAAGCTGTAGTGATTGCTGAGCATGGCAAACAGTACGGGCAGCGTGAGATAGGTGTTGTGCACGCTGCGCTGTTTGCCGCGCTGGCCGTGGATGGGATCGACCGGCCGGCCGGCCTTGATGGCAGCCACCACCTTGCGCTGGCCCGGGATGATGCACATGGCCACGTTGGCGCTCATGGTGGTGGCCAGCATGGCACCCACCAGCAGGAAGGCCGCACGGCCGGCAAATAGCTGGCAGGCCAGCCAGGCGGCCAGGACCACCAGCAGGGCCACGGCGATGCCGACTTTGGTCTCGCCCCTCTCGCCCTGGCCCAGGAAGCGGCAGGCCAGGTCGTACAGCACCCAGAACACCACTAGGAAAGCCAGCGCCGTACTCACCGCCGCCCAGGGCGCCCAGTCCATCACCCGCGGGTCGATCAGATAAACGCTGGGGCTCCAGAGGTAGGAGATCAGGAACAGCGCGAAGCCGCTGAGCCAGGTGGCGTAGCTCTCCCAGTAGAACCAGTGCAGGTGCGGCGGCAGCACGGGCGGCGACACCGCGTACTTCACCGGGTGGTAAAAGCCGCCGCCGTGCACGGCCCACAGTTCACCGGTGGCGCCTTCGGCGCGCAGCTTCCCGTCCTCGGGCGGCGTGAGGCTGCTGTCGAGGAAGACGAAATAGAAGGAGGAGCCAATCCAGGCAATGGCGACGATCACGTGCAGCCAGCGCAGCAGGAGGTTGGCCCAGTCAAGCAGGTAGGTATCCATGGCGACTCGGAGGTAAGGACAAGACGTGTTTCACGCTTGCCATGCAAGAACCAGGCTCACCACTGCGGGCGCTGTGAGCCCCTGGGGTCGCGCCCTGGCGATACCTGCTGGAGGTCCGCCTGCGCCGCTGCGACCGGGGTAGATCAATCAGTATGGGGGAACGTCAGCTCCCGCGGTAAGTCGAATAACTCCAGGGGCTCACCAGCAAGGGCACGTGGTAGTGCTGCGCGGCGTCGGCCACACCGAAATCGATGGACACCTGGTCCAGGAAGGCCGGCTCGGGCAGCGCCACGCCGCGCGACTGGAAGTAGCCCTTCACATCGAAGCTCAGGCGGTAGCTGCCCGTCTTGAGGCTGGCACTGTCGTAGAGCTGCCCCTCGGGATTGCGCCCGTTGGCGTCGAGCGTGAAACGGCGCACCAGTTCGGCGCGCCCACCCTGCATGGTGTAGAGCGCCACCTGCATTCCGGCTGCGGGGCAGCCGTGCATGGTGTCGAGTACGTGGGTGCTGAGTCCCATGGTCGGCATCCTCTCGGTTCGGTGCGCACGCTTCTTGCCTGTACGCGGGGGTTGACGCTGCAAAGCGCTGCGACAAAAACCGCAGCGGTCCACCGAAAGTGTATACAGTTTTCCCGATAACCGATATCATTTCCCGCATGGAATCGTCCAGCACCCGCCAGATCGTCGAGTCGCTCACGCGCGCCATCGTCGAGCACCGGCTCCACCCCGGCACCAAGCTGGCCGAACAGAAGCTCGCCGACCACTTCGGCGTCTCGCGCACCCTGGTGCGCCAGGCCCTGTTCCAGCTGGCGCAGAACCGCCTGATCCGCCTCGAGCCCTCGCGCGGCGCCTTCGTGGCCACACCCTCGGTCGAAGAGGCCCAGCAGGTCTTTGCGGTGCGCCGCATGCTGGAACTGGAGATGGTGCGCAGCTTCGTCAGGTTGGCCACACCGGCCAAGATCCGTGCCCTGCGCGCCCACGTGGCCGAGGAAAAGAAGGCCGTGGCCGGCAATGACGTGCCCGGCCGCAACGAGCTGCTGGGCGACTTCCACGTGCGCATGGCCGAGCTCATGAACAACCAGGTGCTGGCCGAACTGCTGGACGAGCTGATCTCGCGCTGCGCGCTGATCACCCTGGTCTACCAGTCCAAGAGCGCAGCCGAACACTCCAACGACGAGCATGTGGAGATCGTCAAGGCCGTTGCTGCCAAGGACGAGGAACTGGCCGTGCGCCTGATGGACGAACACCTCAGCAACGTCATGGCCAACCTCACCTTCGACCGCCAGCCCCCGACCAGCGACATCGCGCTGGCCCTGACATGAGCGCCGATTTCTCATGATCTACGACAGCGCAGCCCCCTACCCGCGCGACCTCATCGGCTACGGCCGGGATGTGCCGCATGCCCGCTGGCCCGGCGGCGCGCGCATCGCCGTGCAGTTCGTGCTCAACTACGAAGAAGGCGGCGAGAACAGCGTGTTGCACGGCGACGCCGCCTCCGAGACCTTCCTCTCCGAGATGTTCAACCCGGCGGCTTTCCCCGCGCGGCACATCAGCATGGAGGGCATCTACGAGTACGGCTCACGCCAGGGCGTCTGGCGCATCCTGCGCGAGTTCGAACAGCGCGGCCTGCCACTTACCGTCTTCGGCGTGGCCACCGCCCTGCAGCGCCACCCCGAGGTCTGCGCCGCCTTCACGGAGCTGGGGCACGAGATCGCCTGCCACGGCCTCAAGTGGATCCACTACCAGAACCTGGACGAAGCCATCGAGCGCGCCCACATGGCCGAGGCCATGGACATCCTGCACCAGCTCACCGGGCAACGCCCGCTGGGCTGGTACACCGGGCGCGACAGCCCCAACACCCGCCGCCTTGTCGCAGACCACGGCGGTTTCGCATACGACAGCGACTACTACGGCGACGACCTGCCCTTCTGGATGAAGGTCAAGAAGAGCGACGGCAGCGATACCCACCAGCTCATCGTGCCCTACACACTCGACGTCAACGACATGCGCTTCTCGCTGCCCCAGGGTTATTCGCACGCCGATCCTTTCTACCAGTACATGAAGGACAGCTTCGACGCGCTGTATGCGGAAGGCGACCCGGCCGGCCTGGACCGCCCCAAGATGATGAGCATCGGCATGCACTGCCGCCTGCTGGGTCGCCCCGGGCGCATCGTGGCGCTGCAGCGTTTCCTGGACCACATCCAGGGCCTGCCCGGCGTCTGGGTTGCGCGCCGCATCGACATCGCACGCCACTGGCGTGCCACCCACCCCTGCCCCGTCTGAGGCCCCATGCCCATCACGCTGGAACAACTCAACAGCGCGCCCCTGACCGAGGCGGCGGGTCTGCTCGATGGCCTCTACGAGCACTCCCCCTGGATCGTCGAGCAGGCCCTGCAGCAGCGGCCCTTCAAGAGCATCGCTGCCCTCAAGCAGGCCTGCATCTGCGTGCTGACCGAGGCCGGCACCGAGGCGCAACTCGCACTGATCCGCGCCCACCCCGAGCTCGCGGGCAAGGCCATGGTGGCCAGGACGCTGACCGCTGAATCGAGCAACGAGCAGAGCACGGCGGGCCTCACGCACTGCACACCTGAAGAATTCGCGCACATCCAGCAGCTCAACACGGATTACAAGGCGCGTTACGGCTGGCCCTTCATCCTGGCCGTGCGCGGGCCGCGCGGCACGGGATTCAACCGGCACCAGATCATCGCGGCCTTCGAGCGCCGCCTGCACGGCACGCCGAACGCGGAACGTGCCGAGTGCATCCGCAACATCCACCGTATCGCCGAAATCCGGCTCAACGACAAGTTCGGTGTACAGCCCCTGCTCGGCGATCTCGTGTGGGACTGGCAGGAAAGCCTGGCCGCGCACAGCGAGCCGGCTTATGCCGAGCGCAGCGAACTCACGGTGACCTACCTCACCGATGCCCACCGCGCCTGCGCCGCGTCCATCGCGCAGACCATGCGCGAGGTGGGTTGCGACAGCGTGCACATCGACGCCGTGGGCAATGTGGTGGGCCGTTACGAGGCAGCCACCCCCGACGCGCGCACCCTGCTCACAGGCAGCCACTACGACACCGTGCGCAACGGCGGCAAGTACGACGGCCGCCTGGGCATCTACGTGCCGCTGGCCTGTGTGCGTGAGCTCAAGGCCCGGAACCGCCGCCTGCCCTTCGCCTTCGAGATCGTGGCGTTTGCGGAGGAAGAAGGCCAGCGTTACAAGGCCACCTTCCTCGCCTCCAGCGCGCTCACAGGCAGTTTTGACCCCGCCTGGCTGGACCAGCGGGATGCTGACGGCATCTCCATGCGCGCGGCCATGCAGGCTGCGGGCCTGCCCGCCACGCTGGAGGCCATCCAGGCGCTCAAGCGTGACCCGGCGCAGTACCTGGGGTTCGTCGAAGTACACATCGAACAGGGCCCCGTGCTCACCGAAGCCCAGATTCCGCTGGGTGTCGTGACCTCGATCAACGGCAGCGTGCGCCTGCTCGGCGAGGTCCGCGGTGTGGCCAGCCATGCGGGCACCACCCCCATGGACCTGCGCGCCGACGCGGCTGCGGCCGTGGCTGAACTCATCCTGCACGTGGAGCAGGCCGCGCGTCGCCACCCGGCTTGCGTGGGCACCGTGGGCATGCTCGAAGTGCCCAGCGGCTCCATCAACGTTGTGCCCGGCCGCTGCCGCTTCAGCCTGGACCTGAGGGCCACCGACAACACGGCACGTGACGCCTTGCTGGCCGATGTGCGCAGCGGGCTGGAAGCCATTTGCGCGCGCCGCGGCGTCTCGTTCAGCCTGGAAGAAACCATGCGTGCCAGCGCCGCACCCAGCCACCCGGCCTGGCAGTCGCGTTGGGAGGCGGCCGTGAGCGCCCTGGGCCTGCCCGTGCTGCGCCTGCCCAGCGGCGCGGGGCATGACGCGATGAAGCTGCACGAAGTCATGCCGCAGGCCATGCTCTTCGTGCGCGGCGAAAACGGCGGCATCAGCCACAACCCGCTCGAATCGAGCACCAGCGAGGACATGGACCTTGCGGTGCGTGCCTTCCAGCACCTGCTGCAAGAGCTGGCCGCCAACCCACCGACCTGAACCACCATGAACACCACCGTACACGCCGCGCTAGATCGCTGGGTCGCCGAACACTTCGCGGAGGAAACCGCCTTCCTGCAGCAACTGGTACGCGTGCCCACCGACACGCCGCCGGGCAACAACGCACCGCACGCCGAACGCACCGCCGAACTGCTGCGCGCCTGGGGCTGGGACGTCGAGATGCACCCGGTGCCCGAGGCGCAGGTCCGTGCCGCCAGCCTGCAGAGCATCACCAATGTCATCGTGCGCCGCCGGTATGGCCCGGGTGGCCCGACCATCGCGCTCAATGCCCACGGCGACGTGGTGCCTCCCGGCGAAGGTTGGACCCACGACCCCTATGGCGGCGAGATCGTCGACGGCAGGATGTACGGTCGCGCCACCGCGGTCAGCAAATGCGACTTCGCGACGTTCACACACGCCGTGCGCGCGCTGGAGGCCGTGGCCAAACCCACGCGAGGCTGTGTCGAACTGCACTTCACCTATGACGAGGAATTCGGTGGCGAACTCGGCCCGGGCTGGCTGCTGGACCATGGCCTGACGAAACCCGATCTCATGATCGCGGCCGGCTTCAGCTACCAGGTCGTCACGGCGCACAACGGCTGCCTTCAGCTGGAGGTGACCGTACAGGGCGACATGGCCCACGCCGCCATTCCCGACAGCGGCATCGACGCGCTGCAGGGCGCCACCCATATCCTGGGTGCGCTCTACCAGCTCAACGCCGACTACCTGAAAGTGCGCTCGGGTGTCGAAGGCATCACCCACCCCTATCTCAACGTGGGCCTGATCCAGGGGGGCACCAACACCAACGTCGTGCCCGGCAAGGTCGTGTTCAAGCTCGACCGTCGCATGATCCCCGAGGAAAACCCGGCCGAGGTCGAGGCCAGCCTGCGCCAGACCATCGCCGAAGCGGCACGCAGTTTTGCGCCGCCGCGCGGCGGCAAGGCCCTGCAGGTCGAGGTGCGCCGCATGCTGCTGGCCCAGGCCCTCAAGCCCCTGCCGGGCAACCGGCCGCTGGTGCAGGCACTGCAAACAAATGCGCAGGAGGTATTCGGCGAGCCCGTGCCGGCGGTCGGCACCCCGCTCTACACCGACGTGCGCCTCTACGGCGAACGGGGTATCCCGGGTGTCATCTACGGCGCCGGCCCACGCACGGTGCGTGAAAGCAATGCCAAACGCGCCGATGAACACATCGTGCTGGCCGATCTGCAGCGCGCCACCTGCGTGCTCGCGCGCACGCTGAGCGACCTGCTCACGGCCTGAAGCGCCAGGGCCGCCCTCGGGTCAATACAGCCAGAGCAGCAGCGCCAGGGCCAGGACGGCCACGACGAAGATCAGCCTGTAAAGGAAAAGGCGGCTGGCGCTGCGCCTCGCCTCCGCACTCAGTGCGCCAGGCATCGTCAGCAGGCCTGGCATGGTGGTTTCGTTGTCCATACGACGTCTTTTGTTTCGGGGAAGCAGCCGGGTCTTGTGCCCGCTGGCGATATTCTATGATGGCCCCACCATGAAACACCTCGCCTATCGACGTTCGCTCCTGCTGCTGGCAGGGGCTTTGCTGCTGGGCGGCTGCGCCGCCCTCAACGACGCGACCATGCGCGCGCTGGCCTCGTCCGCGTCCGCCCTGGCCGTGATCGGCGACCGCGTCTTCACGGGCGAGATGCTGCTCTACACCGACCGCAGCGGCAAACTGCAACTGCGCAGCGAGGCCGAGCCCGCGCTCAGCTGCATGGGGGCACTGCGCTACACCGCCACGACCAGCGGTTCGCTCAACCTGAGCTGCAGCAATGGCACGCAAGCGCGCCTGCCCTTCACTGCCCTGGGAGAGACCAGCGGTTACGGCGGCACGCCGGGTGGAACCATCAGCTTCACCTATGGCCTGGCGCCTGAGCCGGCACGCGCCTGGCTCACGCCACCGCCCGGCAAGCGCCTGGTGGTCAGCGGTGACAGTCTGCGTATCGAATAGGCAAGAAAAAACCCGCCGGCATTTCTGCGGGCGGGTTCTTGCTCAGGTCACTGGCTGATCAGCGGGCCGGTCGCGGGGAGCGCTTGGCGGCGTCACGCGGCACGAAGACCTTGCCGGTGCCGGCACCTGGCTTGGCGAACGAAGGTTTGCCAAAGGCCGGTTTGCGTGCAGCGAAATCACCGCGCGGTGCGGCACCTTCACGGCGGCCGTCGCCGGCAAAGCGGTCGTTGAAGCCGCCCTTGCGCTCGTAGCTGCGGCCTTCGGGTGCGCCCTCGTTGCCACGGTTCTGGTAACCGCCGTCACGGGCCTGGTACGGGCCGCGGGCATCGCGGTCACCAAAGCCTGCGCGGGGGGCGCTGAAATCACCACGCGGCGCAGCGAAGTCACCACCGCGGGGCGCGCCACCAAAATCACCACCACGGTTGCCACCGCCGAAGCCGCCACGGGGAGCACCACCGCCGCCGAACTTGCGGTCGCGCGAGAAGTTGTCATTGCCACCGCGGCTGTTGCGGCCACCGAAATTGGAGCCGGGACGCGACTCGGGCATGCGCTGCTTGGGCTCCATGCCGGGAATGACTTCGGCCTTGATCGGCTGCTTGCTGTAAGCCTCGATGTCGAAGATCTTGCGGCGGTCGCGGAACTCGGCAAAGGTAATGGCCAGGCCATCGCGACCGGCGCGGCCGGTGCGGCCGATGCGGTGCGTGTAGTCCTCGGCCTTCATCGGCAGGCCGAAGTTGAAGACGTGGGTGATGGTGGGCACGTCGATGCCGCGCGCGGCAACGTCGGTGGCCACCAGGATCTGCACCTGGCCCTGGCGCAGTGCCATCAGGCGGCGGTTACGCAGGCCCTGGCTCAGGGCGCCGTGCAGCGCGACGGCGGAAAAGCCATCCTGTTGCAGGTCGTTGGCCAGGCCGTCGCACTCCACCTGGGTGCTGGCAAACACGATGGCCTGGTCGATCGAGGCGTCACGCAGCCAGTGGTCGAGCAGCTGGCGTTTGTGCTGGGCGTTGTCGGCCCAGAACAGCGTCTGCTTGATGTTGGCGTGTTTTTCCTGCGGCGAGTCGATCTGCACCTTCTTCACGCCGGAGCCGTTGTCGTGCATCACGCGCATGGCGAGCTGCTGGATGCGCGGCGCGAACGTGGCGCTGAACATCATGGTCTGGCGGCGCTGGGCGGTCAGCTGGTTGACTTCGGCCAGGTCGTCGGAGAAGCCGAGATCGAGCATGCGGTCGGCCTCGTCCACCACCAGGAACTGCACCTGGTCGAGCTTGATCTGCATGGAGCGCTGCAGGTCCAGCAGGCGGCCGGGCGTGGCCACCACGAGGTTGGCGTTCTGCAGCTTGGCGATCTGGAGCTGGTAGGGCATGCCACCCACCACGTTGGCTATGCGCAGGCCGCGGCAATGCTTGACCAGCTCGATGGCGTCGTGCGCCACCTGCTGGGCGAGTTCACGCGTCGGGCACAGGATCAGGGCACCGGGTGCGGCGGCCTTGAAATGGCGCGGGTTGGTCGGGTCCTGGCGCTTGGGGCGCTTCGGGGCCGGCTCGCCCTTGGCGGCGGCCTCGGCGGCCGCGCGCTCGTAAGCGGCGCGCTCATCTTCAGCGGCCTGGGCCTGCTGCTGGAGCAGGGTGTGCAGCACGGGCAGCAGGAAGGCGGCTGTCTTGCCGCTGCCGGTCTGGCTGGAGACCATCAGGTCGATGTAGCGCTGGGCTTCGCCGGCCGCACCGGTGGGCATGGCCAGGGGAATGGCACGTTCCTGCACGGTGGTGGGCTGGGTGTAGCCGAGATCGGCCACGGCCTGCACCAGCTCGGGCGCCAGGCCCAGCTGCACGAAGCCGTTGGGCAGGGTTTCGGTCACTTCGGCCTCGACTGCCATGGCAGTGTCGGTGGAAAGAATGGTTTCAACAGGCGCAAATTCGCCCGTCACTTCAAAAGCGTCGGTCATTTAGATTTTTCTCACACGCGAACGCCGCAGGGACTGCGGGTGTTTCGCTGATGGTTAAAAGACATCAACCATCAAACAAAACCTGCACCGGTTAAGGACCGGGACCGGGGACTCATTCAGGTAAACGATCGTGAAGATCGAAACCGGAGTCCGGTGTGTGAGGGGAGATGCACGAAAAACGCCGCGTTTTGCGGCGCAGGTCGGATTATGACACAGATCAGGGTTTCCACCTAACTTTGCGCGACGGGCCGGTTTCAGCCCAGCTTGAGGAAGTGCTCACGGTAGTGCAGCAGTTCGTCGATGGACTCGTTCACATCGGCCAGCGCCGTGTGCTTCTGCGCCTTCTTGAAGCCGCTGTACACCTCCGGGCGCCAGCGCCGCGCCAGTTCCTTGAAGGTGCTGACATCGACGTTGCGGTAGTGGAAAAAGGCCTCCAGCTTGGGCATGTACCTGGCCAGGAAGCGCCGGTCCTGGCCGATGCTGTTGCCGCACATGGGCGCGACGCCCTTGGGCACGTACTTGGCCAGGAAGGCGATCAGCTGCGCCTCGGCCTCGGCTTCGGTCAGGGTGGAAGCCTTGACCTTGTCGATCAGGCCGCTGCGGCCGTGGGTACCCTTGTTCCAGGCATCCATCTTGTCCAGGATCTCGTCGCCCTGGTGGATCACCAGCACCGGTCCTTCGATGCGGGGTTCCAGGTTCGGGCCGGTCACGATGACGGCAATTTCAATCAGGCGTTCTTTTTCGGGGTCCAGTCCCGTCATCTCGCAATCGAGCCAGACCAGGTTGAGATCGGATTTGCCAAGTGGGGTCACGTTATCGCTCATGGGTCCGATTGTCGCCGATGACCTAAACTCCCCGCTCATGAACGCTGTCTCCGCTCCCGCCTTCAATCCCAGCCTGGCTCTGACCCTGGTCTTTGCCGCAGCCCTGCTGCTGGGCCTGGTGCTCAAGTTCTGGCTGGCCACGCGCCAGGTACGCCACGTGGCGCGGCATCGGGCCGCCGTACCCGCGGCCTTTGCCCACACCCTGTCGCTGGCGGCGCACCAGAAGGCGGCCGACTACACCGTGGCCAAGGTGCGCTTCGGCCTGCTGGAGACTGCGCTGGGCGCGGCCCTGCTGCTGGGCTGGACGCTGCTCGGAGGGCTGGACGCACTGAACCAGGCCCTGCTGCAGGCGCTGGGCGGCGGCATGTGGCAGCAGCTGGCGCTGATCGCCGGCTTCGTGCTGATCGGCAGCCTCATCGAGTTGCCGCTCACCCTGTACCAGACCTTCGTGATCGAGCAGCGTTTCGGTTTCAACAAGATGACGTGGAAGCTCTGGCTGGGCGATCTGCTCAAGTCCACCGTGCTGGGCGCGGCCATTGGCCTGCCCATCGCCGCCCTCATCCTCTGGCTCATGGGTGCAGCCGGCCCCAGCTGGTGGCTCTGGGCCTGGTGCGCGTGGATGGGTTTCAACCTGCTGCTGCTGCTGATCTATCCGACCTTCATCGCCCCCCTGTTCAACAAGTTCCAGCCGCTGGAGGACGAGACGCTGAAGGCGCGCGTGACGGCGCTGATGCAGCGCTGCGGCTTCTCGGCCAAGGGGCTGTTCGTGATGGACGGCAGCAAGCGAAGCGCCCATGCGAACGCCTACTTCACCGGCTTCGGTGCGGCCAAGCGCGTGGTCTTCTTCGACACCCTGTTGGCCAAACTCAGTCCCGACGAGGTGGACGCCGTGCTCGCGCACGAGCTGGGTCACTTCAAGCACAAGCACATCCTCAAGCGCATCGTGACCCTCTTCGCCCTGAGCCTGGCCGGCTTCGCGCTGCTGGGCTGGCTGGCCACGCAGGCCTGGTTCTACACCGGCCTGGGTGTCACGCCCAGCCTGCAGCTGCTGGTGCCGACGCTGGATACGGCAGCAGCCGTCCCCAACGATGCCCTGGCCCTGCTGCTCTTCGTGCTGGTCTCCCCGGTGTTCAGCTTCTTCATCGCGCCCCTCATGGCGCTGTCCTCGCGCAAGCATGAGTTCGAAGCCGACGCCTACGCCGCTACGCAGACCCAGGGGTCGGCACTGGCCAGCGCCCTGCTCAAGCTCTACGAAGACAATGCCTCGACCCTGACACCCGACCCGCTCTACGTGGCCTTCTACTACTCGCACCCGCCGGCCAGCCAGCGCCTGGCGCGACTGGGCCTCGCATGAGCGGCACGCAGCAGGGCAACACACGCCGCCCCCTGGGCCCGACCGAACTCGTGACCCAGCTGGCCCAGCACCCCGGCTGGACACTGCAGGGTGACGGCGCCGAGCTGGCCATCGCCCGCCGCTACGAATTCGCCAGCTACCCCGAGGTCATGGCCTTCGCCAACGCCGTGGCCTGGATCGCCCAGGCACGGGACCACCATCCCGACATGCAACTCAGCTACCGGTTTTGCACGGTCGCCTGGCGCACGCACGATGCCGGCGGTATCACGCGCATTGACTTCGAATGCGCAGCCCAGGTGGATGCCCTGCGAGGCGCGCCTTGAGCAAGCCCCCCGGACTCGAACCCGGCTTGGTCGTGGCCAGCCACGGCCGCCACGTGGTGGTGGAAACACCGGAAGGCCGCCAGCTGATCTGTCACCCGCGCGGCAAGAAAAGCCAGGCCGTGGTCGGTGACCGCGTGCTCTGGCTGGCCAGCACCGACGAAGGCAGCATCGAGAAGGTGGAGCCGCGGCGCAACCTCTTCTATCGCCAGGACGAGATCCGCACCAAGAGCTTTGCCGCGAATCTGGACCAGGTGCTGATCCTGATTGCCGCGGAACCCGAATTCTCCGAGAGCCAATTGGCGCGCGCCTTGATCGCCGCCGAGGCCGAACGCATCCGGCCGCTGATCGTGCTCAACAAGAGCGACCTGCCCGAGCTGTTTGCACGGGCCTGGACCCGGCTGGAGCCTTACCGGCGCATGGGCTACACCGTGCTGCCGCTCAGCCTGAAGGCACAGGGCGCCGGCAGCGACGTCACACTGGCCGCTCTGGAGCAGGAACTCGACGGGCGCGCAACGCTGGTGCTAGGCCCTTCGGGCGCGGGCAAGAGCACGCTGATCAACCGGCTGGTGCCGGGAGCACAAGCCCCGACGGGCGAGATTTCCACCGCGCTCAACTCGGGCAAACACACCACCACAAGCACCCGCTGGTACTGGGTGGATGCGGCCCATCGCACGGCCCTGCTCGATTCACCGGGTTTCCAGGAATTCGGCCTGCAACACATCGAGGCCGCGCAACTCGCGGGCCTGATGCCGGACCTGCGCGAGCATGCAGGGGCCTGCCGCTTCTACAACTGCAGCCACCTGCACGAGCCAGGCTGCGGCGTGATCGCCGCGGTGGATGAAAAGGTCGGGGGAACGGGCATCAGCCCGTCGCGCTACAGAATTTATAGCGAGCTGCACGCCGAGCTGTCGCAGGCGCCCCGCTACTGAAGCGCTGAGCTAGCCGATGAGGCGCGCGAGTGTGAGCAGCGCCAGCAGCAGCATCCACAACACGACCGAACGCCAGACCAATCCCACGATGCTGCGCAGGTGGGCCAGTTGCGGCTCGTGCCGGGCCGAGGCGGCCGGCATGTCGGCCTGGGCCTGGGTTTCGCCCTGGGCCATGGCCGGGGTGCCCAAGCGCACATTGATGGCGCCAGCCGTGGCCGCCACGATCAGGCCGTCGTTGCTGCCCGAACCCTCGCTCTCGGACAGGGATTCGTAGCGGCGCCAGTTGTCGACGGCATCCTCGAAACTGCCCACCACGGCAAAACCCAGCGCGGTGATGCGCGCAGGCAGCCAATCCACCCACCACCAGGCCCGCGCGGCCGCGGCACAGGCTGCGTCGCTGACCGTGGGGGCCTGGCGCCGCGATACGTGCGGCCAGTAGCGCGTGACGAACTCCGACAGGCGGTAGAGCACGGCCCCCGCAGGCCCCAGGCCAAAGGCCGCCAGCACGATGTACCAGCTCAGCACGCCAAAGACATGGCGGTGCGCGGCCAGCACGGAGAACTCGATGACATGGCGCAGGATCTCCCGCTGGGGCAGTTCGCTGGCATCGATCTGCCGCCACTCGGCGAGCAGACGGCGGGCTTCTTCCTCCTGGCCAGCCTCGAGCGCATCGCGGATACCTGTGAAGTGGTGGCTGAACTGGCGAAAGCCCAGGGTGGCGTACAGCACGGCCACGCTCCACAGCATGGCCACCGGCCAGCCGACGAACTCGCACAGCAGCCAGTAGACCAGCAAGGCGATGAAGCTGGGCAGGAGCACCGCAAAACTCCAGGCCAGCCAGCCATGGGCCGACTCACCGGCGTCGAGCTTTCGGACCACCCTGCGCAGCCAGCTGCGCATGCCCGCGTGCACCGCGTTGCCGCGCGCCAGCGGACGTGCCTGTTCGATCATCAGGGCCAGCAGCAGGGAGAAGAAACTCATGCCAAGATCATAACGACGAGCGCCAGGACCACGCCAGGTGTTCAGGCCGCCATGAAGCGGTAAAAATTCCGCAGCATGCCGGCCGTCGCGCCCCAGATGTAGCGTTCGGTGCCAGCGTCCTGCCAGGGCATGGAAAACCATTCGCGCCGTACCCCCTCGAATTCGAAGGCATGGCGCCGATGGTTGGCCGGGTCGAGCAGGAAGGACAGGGGCACCTCGAACACATCGGCGACCTCGCCCGCGTTGGGCGTGAGCGTGAATCCAGGGCGAACCAGGGCCACGACCGGGGTGATGATGAACGCCGTGCCGGTGGTGTAGATCGGCAGCGTGCCCAGGACCTGGACAAAGTCACGCGCCAGGCCCACCTCTTCCTCGGCCTCACGCAGCGCGGCATCCACCACATCGGCGTCGGTCGGGTCGACCTTGCCCCCCGGGAAGGCGATCTGCCCGGAATGGTTGGCCAGATGGCTGGTACGCAGGGTCAGCAGCAGGGTGGGCTCGGCGCGTGCCACCAGGGGCAGCAGCACGGCGGCCTGCGCCGGCTGGCGCAGCGTGAAACGCGGCTCAGCGCGCACCTCGGGCTCCCAGGCTGGCGGTGCGGCAAAACGCCGGCGCAGGGACTCGGCCAGCAGGCGCTCGGTCGGTACCGGGGGCAGATGCGCATCGACGCCGACCACCGGCACGCTGCGCGGATCGAAGTTGGGCAGCTTGGACAGGGGGGTGATATGGTCGGCGGAAGACACGCTACAAGTATCGGATAGAAGGCCACAACCCGCCAGGAGGGGGGGGTTGCGCCGCAGGCTCGCTTCGAGCAGCGAAGTCAAGCGCAGCGGGCCGAAAAAAAACAAAAAACCGCCCGGGCGTAAACGCGAGGGCGGCTTGTGCGGGCAGTGCAGCGGCGATTTACGCGGCGACAGAAGCCTTGCTGACCAGCTTTTCCTTGATACGTGCCGACTTGCCGCTGCGGTCACGCAGGTAGTACAGCTTGGCACGGCGCACGTCACCGCGGCGCTTGACTTCAATGCTGGCGATCAGCGGGCTGTAGGTCTGGAAGGTACGCTCCACGCCTTCGCCGCTGGAGATCTTGCGCACGGTGAAGCCGCTGTTGAGGCCACGGTTGCGCTTGGCGATCACCACGCCTTCGTAGGCCTGCACACGCTTGCGGGTGCCTTCGACCACGTTGACGCTCACGATGACGGTGTCACCGGGGGCGAATTCGGGGATCTTCTTGCCCAGGCGGGCGATTTCCTCTTGTTCGAGGGTCTGGATCAGGTTCATGTTTACCTCTAAGGATCTTGTCCGCGCTAGTGTTTCGAGCGCATCGGCTTGATGCGCCATGCCAACTCCACCATGGAGCCAGCAGCCGGCCAGAGGATCGGAAAGCCTGCAATTATAGCAGCAAGCGGCGGCTTCATGGCCCCGGACGGGGGAGCGCGGCCAGGAAGACCTCGTCCTGTCGGCTCAGGCGGCCGGCGGCCCGCGCCTGCGTGATGAGTTCGGGCCGCAAACGCTGCGTCAGCGCCAGCCGCTGCTCGCGGCGCCAGCGCTCGATCTGGCCATGGTGGCCCGAGAGGAGCACGTCGGGCACGGTACGACCCTCCCAGGACTCGGGCCGGGTGTAGTGCGGGTTGTCCAGCAGACCGTCCAGGGCCGGGTTGAAGCTGTCCAGGGCGTGGCTGTCGGCATCCCCCAGCACGCCGGGCTGCAGTCGGGCCACGGCGTCCAGCAGGGCCATGGCGGCAATCTCGCCACCCGAGAGCACAAAATCCCCCAGGCTGATCTGCTCGTCCACATGGGCGTCGATGAAACGCTGGTCGATGCCCTCGTAGCGGCCACAGACCAGCACCGCGCCCTCGCTGGCGGCCCAGCGTTCGACCATGCGGTGGTTGAGGGGCTGACCGAGGGGAGAAAACAGCAGGACGGGCGCGGGCGCCGCCCGTCGGGCCTGGGCCTGCCGCAGGCAGCGTGCCAGCGGCTCGGCCATCATGAGCATGCCGGGGCCGCCGCCGAAGGGACGGTCGTCGACCCTGCGATAGTTGCCCTCGGCGTGGTCACGCGGGTTGTGCAGCTGCACCTCGACCTGGCCGGATTCGTAGGCACGGCGGGTGATGCCGCTGCTCAGCAGCGGTGCAAACAGTTCGGGAAACAGGGTAAGAACGTCGAAGCGCATGGCCTGGGCGTCTCAATAATCGGGTTGCCAGTCCACCCGGATACGACGCGCCTTCAGGTCCACCTCGTCGACATAAGAGGCCACGAAGGGAATCATGCGCTCGGCCGGTTTGCCGTGCTGCTCATGGGCGATGACCAGCACGGTCTGCGGGCCGGTGGACAGCAACTCCTGCACCGTGCCCAGATGCACGTCTTCCCGGTTGACCACGTCCAGGCCGATCAGGTCGACCCAGTAGTACTCGTCCGCGTCGGGCGTGGGAAAGCTGGAGCGGGACACGAAGATGCGGGCACCGCGCAGCGCTTCGGCACTGTCGCGATCAGGCACCTGGGGTGAGGTTGCGACCACCGAGTCCGAATGCTCTTTCGCTTCCTGGATGGCCAGCTTGACAGGTCCGGTGAAGGTCTTGGCACCTCGCTCCGACGGCAGCAGGAACCAGCGCCGAGAAGAAAACAGCGCCTCCGGGGAGGCGCTGTAGGGCAGGACCTTGAACCAGCCCTTGATGCCCCAGGCATCAAGGATGCGCCCGACTTCGATGGCGTCCGCTGGGAGTTCAGCGGCTTCGAGTTCGAGCGCCATGGAACAAAGTCTTAGGCGGCCTTCTTGGCTGCCTGATTGATCAGGCGCTCCACGGTGGGAGAAGCCTGGGCGCCGACGCCCAGCCAGTAGCTCAGGCGGTCCTGGGCGATACGGATGCTTTCCTCGCTGGCCGTGGCGATCGGGTTGTAGAAACCGATGCGCTCGATGAAGCGGCCGTCACGACGGGTACGCTTGTCGGCGACGACGATACTGAAGAACGGACGGGCCTTGGCGCCGCCGCGGGAAAGTCGGATCACGACCATGATTTGTCCTTTGGGTGGGTGAAGCATGCCGCAAGAGCTGCATGCCGCGATTCTTCCGATGTTTGAGACACGCGACTGGCCACCCGGCCAGCGACACACCGAAGAGCCTGCGATTATAGCCTGTACCGGACTGCCCGTCCCGGGGATCGTTCGCCCGGCACGCAAACAGCCCCGTTCCCGGCACAATAAGCACATGCTGAAAAACAAGACCCTGGCCACCTGGCTAACCTTCTTCGTTGGCCCCCTCGGCCTGCACCGCTTCTACCTGCGCGGTTTTTACGACCTGATCGGCTGGCTGCTGCCCATCCCGACGGCGCTGGGCCTGTATGGCATCGAGCGGGTGCTGGCGTACGGGGTGGACGACCCCTGGAGCTGGATGCTGATCCCGCTGCTGGGCTTCACCATCGCAGCCTGCGCCCTCAATGCCATCGTCTACGGCCTGATGACACCCGAAAAATGGAACGCCCGCTACAACCCGCAAGCGCCGGCCGACGCACCGGCGGGCCGGACCGGCTGGCTGACCATCGGCGCGGTGGTCTGCGCCCTGCTGATGGGCACCACGGTGCTGATGTCCAGCATCGCCTTCAGCTTCCAGCGTTATTTCGAGTACCAGGTCGAGGAAGCGCGCAAGATCAGTCAATGATGCACCCCTGAGCGGCGGATGCCGCTTCCCCTCCAGGGAACAAGGCCAGTGGCCCGGCCGAGCCGGTTCCACGGCGTTCACCGCAACAAGCCCCTCGCCCCGGGCCTCGGGTCAGAACAGTCCGAGGCTGACCCAGTAAGCCAGGATGGCCACGAAAGCGCTGGCAGGAATGGTGAAGATCCAGGCCCAGACGATGTTGCCGGCCACCCCCCAGCGCACCGCGCTGGCACGGCGGGCCGAGCCCACGCCGACAATGGCACCGGTGATGGTGTGGGTGGTCGACACCGGAATGCCCAGGGACGTGGCCAGGAACAGGGTGATGGCACCGCCCGTCTCGGCGCAGAAGCCGCCCACCGGTTTGAGCTTGGTGATCTTCTGGCCCATGGTCTTGACGATACGCCAGCCGCCGAACAGAGTGCCCAGGCCGATAGCCAGATAACAGCTCACCACCACCCAGCCCGGTGGCGCGGTGTCGGCGGAGGTCATGTAGCCCGTGGCAACCAGCAGCATCCAGATGATGCCGATGGTCTTCTGCGCGTCGTTGCCGCCGTGGCCCAGGCTGTAGGCACCGGCCGACACGAGTTGCAGACGGCGAAACCAGCCGTCCACCCGCGAAGGGGCGGTGCGGCGAAACAACCAGGCCACCGCCAGCATCATCAGCGAACCCAGCAGGAAACCCAGCATCGGCGACACGAAGATGAACACCAGTGTCTTGATGATGCCGGCCGACAGCAGCGCATCCGTGCCTGCCTTGCCGATCACGGCGCCCACGATGCCGCCGATCAGGGCATGCGAGGAACTGCTGGGGATGCCGTAGTACCAGGTGATCAGGTTCCAGGTGATGGCGCCGATCAGCGCACCGAACACCACGTGGGTGTCGACCACCCCCGGTTGCACGATGCCCTTGCCTACCGTGGCCGCGACGCTGAGGTGGAAGACGAAAATCGCGACGAAATTGAAAAAGGCGGCGAACAGCACGGCCTGGCCGGGCCGCAGCACGCCGGTGGACACAACCGTGGCGATGGAGTTGGCCGCGTCATGAAACCCGTTCATGAAGTCGAAGGCCCACGCCAGGACCACCAGCATGATGATCACCCAGAGGGCAGTTTGCGGAATGTTTTCCATGGGAGGACAGGCGTTCAGGCGTTCTCGAGGACGATGCCTTCGATCAGGTTGGCCACGTCCTCGCACTTGTCGGTCACGGTCTCCAGCAACTCATAGATGGCCTTGAGCTTGATGACCTCCCGCACATCGGGCTCCTCACGGAAGAGCTTGCTCATGGCGTTGCGCATCACGCGGTCGGCGTCGGACTCCAGGCGATCGATTTCCTCGCAGGTCTTGAGCGCGGCTTCGGCTGTGCTGGCATCGCCGATATTGTTCAGCAAGTAAACCGCATCCTTCACGCGTTCACAGCACTTCACGCTGAGTTCGGTCAGACGCACGATTTCCTCGGTCATGTGGCGTACGTCGTACAGGGCCATGGTCTCGGCCGCATTCTGGATCAGGTCGGCGACGTCATCCATGGTGTTGATCAGCGAGTGGATCTGCTCGCGGTCGATCGGGGTGATGAAGGTCTTGTGCAGCGACTTGTTGACCTCGTGCGTGATGCGGTCGGCGGCCTGCTCCGCGCTGTCCACATCACGGTTGTACTGCTCGCGCAGATTGACGTCACCATAATGGGCCACCAACTGGGAAAAGGCCCGGGCGGCTTCCACGATGCGGTCAGCATGCTGGTTGAACATCTCGAAGAAATTGCCGTCGCGCGGCATCAGCTTTCCAAACAGCATGGGGCACTCCTGATTCTGGTACGGTCATGAGACCGGAAGGGCGTGAAGTTTAACCGCCGCCTCCTGGCCTGCGGTGGTTCAGGCGCTGCGGAAGATGAAATACACCGCACCGACCATGCACAGTGCCGCCCAAAGGTAATCGAGCTTGAAAGGCTCCTTCAGGTACAGCACGGCGAAGGGTACGAAGACGCTGAGCGTGATGACCTCCTGCACGATCTTGAGCTGCGCCACGGTGAAACCGGCCTGCTGGAAACCGATGCGATTGGCCGGCACCTGGAGCAGGTACTCGAACAGGGCGATGCCCCAGCTCAGGAGCGCCGCCCAGTACCAGGGCGCCGTGGCCAGGTTCTTGAGGTGGCCGTACCAGGCGAAGGTCATGAAGATGTTGCTGCCGACCAGCAGCAATACCGTCTGCAAGGAGAAGGGGATGGACTGGAGGGTGTTCATGCCGGAATTATCGATGCCGCCATGAGAAAAGCCCTGCAGCTCGCGCCACAGGGCTTCGGGTCAGCGCAACCAGCGGATCAGGCGGTGACCTTGTCGGCCACGTCCTTGTACTCGCCGATCTGGTCGAAGTTCAGGTACTTGTAGACCTTGTCGCCGTTGGCCGACAGCACACCCATATCGGCCTGGTACTCGGCCTTGGTCGGGATACGGCCCAGCTTGGAGCAGATGGCAGCCAGTTCGGCCGAGCCCAGGTACACATTGGTGTTCTTGCCCAGGCGGTTGGGGAAGTTGCGGGTGCTGGTGGACATCACGGTCGCACCCTCCTTCACCTGCGCCTGATTGCCCATGCACAGGCTGCAGCCCGGCATTTCCATGCGGGCGCCTGCGGCACCAAAGGTCGCGTAGTGCCCCTCTTCGTTCAGCTGCTGCGCATCCATCTTGGTCGGCGGGGCCATCCACAGCTTGACCGGTATGTCCCGCTTGCCCTCGAGCAACTTGGAGGCGGCGCGGAAGTGGCCGATGTTGGTCATGCACGAACCGATGAAGACCTCGTCGATCTTGGCGCCGGCCACGTCGGACAGGGTCTTGGCATCGTCCGGGTCGTTGGGGCAGCAGACGATCGGCTCGGTGATTTCGTTCAGGTCGATCTCGACCACGGCGGCGTACTCGGCGTCCTTGTCGGCCTTGAGCAGGTCGGGCTTGGCCAGCCAGGCTTCCATGGCCTTGATGCGACGCGCGATGGTGCGCTCGTCGTGGTAGCCCTGGGCGATCAGGTTCTTCAGCAGCACGATGTTGCTGTTGATGTACTCGATGATCGGCGCCGGATTCAGGGCGACCGTGCAGCCGGCAGCAGAACGCTCGGCCGAGGCATCGGCCAGCTCGAAAGCCTGTTCCACCTTCAGGTCGGGCAGGCCCTCGATCTCCAGGATGCGACCGGAAAACTCGTTTTTCTTGCCCTTCTTCTCGACGGTCAGCAGGCCCTGCCTGATGGCGTACAGCGGGATGGCGTGCACCAGGTCACGCAGGGTGACGCCGGGCTGCATCTTGCCCTTGAAACGCACCAGCACCGACTCGGGCATGTCCAGCGGCATCACGCCGGTGGCGGCGGCAAAAGCCACCAGACCGGAGCCGGCCGGGAAGGAGATGCCAATGGGGAAGCGGGTGTGGCTGTCGCCACCAGTGCCGACCGTGTCAGGCAGCAGCATGCGGTTGAGCCAGCTGTGGATGATGCCGTCACCAGGCTTGAGCGAGATGCCGCCGCGGTTGCTCATGAACTCGGGCAGCTCGTGGTGCATCTTCACATCGACCGGCTTCGGGTAGGCCGAGGTGTGGCAGAAGGACTGCATGACCAGGTCAGAGCTGAAACCCAGGCATGCCAGGTCCTTGAGCTCGTCGCGTGTCATGGTGCCCGTGGTGTCCTGCGAGCCGACCGAGGTCATCTTGGGTTCGCAATAGGTGCCGGGCACCACGCCCTGGCCTTCGGGCAGGCCACAGGCGCGGCCCACCATCTTCTGCGCCAGCGTGAAACCCTTGCCGGTGGCCTTGGGTACCTGGGGCAGGCGGAACAGCGTGCTCGGCGGCAGGCCCAGGGCCTCGCGCGCCTTGCCGGTCAGACCGCGGCCGATGATCAGCGGGATGCGGCCACCGGCGCGCACCTCGTCGAACAGCACGTCGCTGCGGACCGTGAATTCGGCGATGACCTTGCCGTCCTTGAGGGCCTTGCCTTCATAGGGGCGCAGTTCGATCGTGTCGCCCATATTCATCTGGCTCACGTCCAGCTCGATCGGCAGGGCGCCGGCGTCTTCCATCGTGTTGTAGAAGATCGGGGCGATCTTGGAGCCCAGGCAGACACCTCCGAAACGCTTGTTCGGCACGAAGGGGATGTCCTCGCCGGTGAACCACAGCACGGAGTTGGTGGCGGACTTGCGGGAAGAACCCGTGCCCACCACGTCGCCCACATAGGCCACCAGGTTGCCGCGGGCGCGCAGGTCCTCGATGAACTTGATCGGACCACGTTTGCCGTCTTCCTCGGGCGTGATGCCGTCGCGCTTGTTCTTCAGCATGGCCAGCGCGTGCAGCGGGATGTCGGGGCGGCTCCAGGCGTCAGGCGCGGGGGACAGGTCGTCGGTGTTGGTCTCGCCGGTCACCTTGAGCACGGTCAGCTTGATGCTCTTGGGCACTTCGGGACGGCTGGTGAACCACTCGGCATCGGCCCAGCTCTGCAGCACGGCCTTGGCATGGGCGTTGCCCTTGTCGGCCTTGTCCTTGACGTCGTGGAACTGGTCGAACATCAGCAGGGTCTTCTTCAGGCCTTCGGCCGCAACTTTGCCCATCTGGGCGTCGTCCAGCAGGTCGATCAGCGGCGTGAGGTTGTAGCCGCCCAGCATGGTGCCCAGCAGCTCAGTGGCCTTCTCGCGCGAGATCAGCGCGCATTTTTCGGTGCCGTGGGCCACGGCGGCCAGGTAGCTGGCCTTGACCTTGGCGGCGTCATCCACACCGGCGGGCACGCGGTGCGTGATCAGCTCGACCAGAGTGGTCTCCTCGCCCTTGGGCGGGTTCTTCAGCAGCTCGATGAGCTCGCCGGTCTGTTTGGCCGTCAGCGGCAACGGGGGGATGCCGAGTGCGGCGCGTTCAGCGACGTGGGCGCGGTAGGCTTGCAACATGATGACTCCTTCTTGGCAATTTCAGAAATGCGTTCCTGCCTCAGGCGGGAACCGCGGGGGTTTTCAGGGCGACAGCGGTCGCAAAATAGGCCTGCATGGCGGCTGGTAGCGCGCGCCCGGTCTGGTGGGCCCGCTCCAGCACCTGCCAGAAATAACGGTAACTGGCACGATCGTGCAACTGGCCCTCGAAACTCACGGGGGCCCACTGCGCCGATTCGGCCGCCTGGATGATGGCGGCCGCACGCTCGATGTCGGCGCCACTGGGCGCCAGCGCCTCCAGGATGGGGCGGATCTGGCTCGGGTGGATGCTCCACATCCGCGTGTAGCCCAACTCGCGCGACGCCTTGCGGGCGGCCGCTTTCATGGCCTCAGTGTCGCTGAATTCAGTCACCACACAGTGAGAAGGCACTTTGCCGTGGGCATGGCAGGCCGAGGCAATCTCCAGCTTGGCGCGCAACACCAGCGGGTGCGTGAACTGGCCCAGTTCGCCACTGACGCTGTCCGGCCGCGAACTCATGGCGCTGTCGGGGATGGCGCCGCCATGCGCGGAGACGAAGTCCATCAACCCGAAGCTGATGGACTGCACACGCGGATGCGCCGCGATATCGAAAGCGCGATGCACGGCGGCCGGCGACTCCAGCAGCACCTGTAGCGGCAGGGGGGCGGTCCGGCCGGCGCTGCGGGCAGCGGCATCGACCGCAGCAACGGCGCGCTCGACGTCGGCCACCGACTCGACCTTGGGGACCATCAGATGGCACAAGGCCTGGCCGGCGCCGCCCACGATGGTCGACACATCGGCCTCGAAGGCGGAATGGTCGACCGGGTGCACGCGCACGGCGATGCGCGGTGCCACCGGCAGTGCCGCCTGGCGGGCAGCGGTTTGCGCTTCGTTGGCCAGCGCCACCACCATCTGGGCATGGTCACGCTCGCCGCCCACAGGCGCGCCGTCCTCGCAATCGAGCGAGACGTCGAACACGCAGGCGCCAAATTCGGCCGTCATCTCGGCCTGCAACTGCAGGCTCTTGCGCATGCGCAGCTCGACGCCGCTGTAATGGTCGCAGACCGGCAGAAAGCCGGCCGCGGCCTGGGCGCCGAGGAGGATGTCGCGCGGATGGGCCATACCGTCAGGTCCCGGGGTTCAGAGCAGGTGGGCCACGCCGGCCTGCTCGTCCTGCAGTTCCTTCAGGGTCTTGTTGATGCAGGTCTGGCTGAACTCGTCGATCGCCAGGCCGTCCACCACCTTGTACTCGCCGCCTTCGCAGGTGACGGGGAAGCCGAACATCACGTCCTTCGGGATGCCGTACTGGCCGTCCGAGGGAATGCCCATGGTGACCCACTTGCCGTTGGTGCCCAGGGCCCAGTCGCGCATGTGGTCGATGGCGGCGTTGGCAGCCGAAGCGGCGGAAGACAGGCCGCGCGCCTCGATGATGGCGGCGCCGCGCTTGCCCACCGTGGGCAGGAACACATTGGCGTTCCATTCCTGATCGTTGATCATCTTGGCCACGCTCTCGCCCTTGATGGTGGCGAAGCGGTAGTCGGCGTACATGGTGGGCGAATGGTTGCCCCACACGGTGAGCTTCTCGATGTCGGCCACGGCCTTGCCGGTCTTGGCAGCGATCTGGCTGGCGGCGCGGTTGTGGTCCAGGCGCAGCATGGCGGTGAAGTTCTTGCGCGGCAGGTCCGGCGCGCTCTTCATGGCGATGTAGGCATTGGTGTTGGCCGGGTTGCCCACCACCAGCACCTTGACCTTGCGCGACGCCACGGCGTTCAGGGCCTTGCCCTGGGCCGTGAAGATGGCGCCGTTGACGGCCAGCAGCTCGGCACGCTCCATGCCCGGGCCGCGCGGACGCGAACCCACCAACAGGGCGTAGTCGGTGTCCTTGAAGGCGGTCATGGGGTCGCTATGGGCTTCCATGCCGGCCAGCAGCGGGAAGGCGCAGTCGTCCAGTTCCATCATCACGCCCTTGAGCGCCTTCTGGGCCTTCTCGTCGGGAATTTCCAGCAGTTGCAGGATGACGGGCTGGTCCTTGCCCAGCATCTCGCCGGAGGCGATGCGGAACAACAGGGCGTAACCGATTTGACCGGCGGCACCGGTGACGGCGACGCGGACGGGCTTCTTGCTCATGGTGGAAACTCCAGATGGTGGTATGAAAACGGGTCCGGGCCGCCCCACCGGGCAGGGGCGGGTCGGGTACCTCGGATGTGCCTGGGAGTGTAGCGCGAAAACCCTGATTTATCAATTTGTCTTATGTCTTATATAAGATATGATTCAAGTTGTTTTTGCACCTCCCAACCGACCCGGCACACCGCATGAACTCCAGCGCCCCCCCTCTGGCTGACAGCACTTCGGCCGCCGTCGACCCTGGCGCCCCGGCGGCGCCAGCACCCGCCTTCAGCCCGCTGTACCAGCAGATCAAGGGACTGATCCTGCAAAGCCTGCAATCGGGCGAGTGGAAGCCCGGTGAAGCCATCCCCAGCGAGATGGACCTGGCCGCACGCTACCGGGTCAGCCAGGGCACGGTGCGCAAGGCCATCGACGAACTGGCGGCCGAACACCTGCTGGTGCGTCGCCAGGGCAAGGGCACCTTCGTGGCCACCCATGCCGAGCAGCATGTGCAGTACCGCTTCCTGCGCCTCATGCCCGACCAGGGCGACCGCGAGAGCGAGGGGCCGGCCGAGCGCAACATCATCGACTGCAAGCGACTGCGCGCGCCGGCCGAGATCGCGCGCGCGCTGGCGCTGCGTACCGGCGACAGCGTGCTGCAGGCCAGGCGCGTGCTGTCCTTCGCTGGCCGCCCGACCATCCTGGAAGACCTCTGGCTGCCCGGCACCCCTTTCAAGGGGCTGACCGCCGAGCGCCTGAGCCAGCACCCTGGCCACATGTACGAGCTCTTCGAGACCGAATTCGGTGTGCGCATGGTGCGCGCAGAGGAAAAAATCCGCGCCGTACTTCCCGATGCCGCCCAGGCCACACTGCTGAAGGTAGCAAAGACCACACCGCTGCTGAGTGTGGAACGCATCGCTTATACCTACAACGATGTGCCCATGGAATTGCGTCGCGGCCTGTACCTGACCGACACCCACCACTATCGCAATGTACTGAGCTGAGAAACTTGGTTACCAGTGTCAGCACGCAGAATGAACCAGCGCCAGGCCCGATTGAATGCTGCATTGCAATAGAATTTGCCACTGTCCGAGCCCGAAAATTACAAAGCGGTTACATCTACAGAAAGCCCATCCATGACTGAGCTTGCCCCCTCCTCCCGGCCGCAGCGGCCCGAGTTCCGTAACATCCACGCGCTGAAAGACCTGCCCAGCTACCGTCTGCCCCCGGCCGGCTGGGTTTCCATCCTGCACCGCGTCAGCGGCGCGCTGATGTTCCTGCTGCTGCCCTTCATCATCTGGCTGTTCGACACCTCGGTGAGTTCCGAATATTCCTACGCCCGTTTCAGCGCCCTCTTCAATGCCGGTCTCGGCTTTGTCCCGGGCTGGTTCTTCAAGCTGGTGGCCCTCGCCCTGATCTGGGCCTATCTGCACCACATCATTGCCGGCCTGCGTCACCTCTGGATGGACGTGGCCCATGCGGTGAGCAAGGAATTTGGCCGCAGCTCTGCCATCGTCACCCTGGTGCTGAGCCTGGGTCTGACAGCGGTGCTGGGCGCCAAGCTGTTCGGCATCTACTAAGCACAAGGAGCAAGCATGTCTGTCAATTACGGCTCCAAGCGCATCGTCGTCGGCGCCCACTATGGTCTGCGCGACTGGCTTAGCCAGCGCATCACCGCCGCGCTGATGGTGCTGTTCACCTTCGTGGTGCTGGCCCAGGTCCTGTTCACCCGCGGCCCCATCGGCTACGAACTGTGGGCCGGCATCTTTGCCGCCCAGTGGATGAAAGTGCTGACCTTTGCCATCATCATCGCGCTGGCCTGGCACGTCTGGGTCGGCATGCGCGACATCTGGATGGACTACATCAAGCCGGTCTGGCTGCGCCTGTCCCTGCAGGTATTCACCCTCGTCTGGCTGGTCGGCTGTGCCGGCTGGGCCATCCAAGTCCTGTGGAGACTCTGACCCATGTCCTACTCCGTATCCAAACGCAAATTTGACGTCGTCATCGTCGGAGCCGGTGGCTCCGGCATGCGCGCCTCGCTGCAACTGGCGCGCGCCGGCCTCAACGTGGCCGTGCTGTCCAAGGTCTTCCCGACCCGCTCGCACACCGTGGCGGCCCAGGGCGGCATCGGCGCCTCGCTGGGCAATATGTCCGAGGACAACTGGCACTACCACTTCTACGACACCGTCAAGGGCTCCGACTGGCTCGGCGACCAGGACGCCATCGAGTTCATGTGCCGCGAAGCGCCCAAGGTCGTGTACGACCTGGAGCACATGGGCATGCCCTTCGACCGCAATCCCGATGGCACCATCTACCAGCGCCCCTTCGGTGGCCACACCGCCAACTACGGCGAGAAGCCCGTGCAGCGCGCCTGCGCCGCGGCAGACCGCACCGGTCACGCCATGCTGCATACGCTCTATCAGAAAAACGTCGAGGCACGTACGCAATTCTTTGTCGAATGGATGGCGCTGGACCTGGTGCGCGATGCCGAAGGCGACGTGGTGGGCGTGACCGCGCTCGAGATGGAAACCGGCGACCTGCATGTGCTGCACGCCAAGACCGTGCTGCTGGCCACCGGCGGTGCCGGCCGCATCTATGCCGCCTCCACCAATGCCTTCATCAACACCGGTGACGGCCTCGGGATGGCCGCACGTGCCGGCATCCCGCTGCAGGACATGGAGTTCTGGCAGTTCCACCCGACCGGCGTGGCCGGCGCAGGTGTGCTGCTGACCGAGGGCTGCCGTGGCGAAGGCGCCATCCTGCTCAACAGCAACGGCGAGCGCTTCATGGAGCGTTATGCCCCTACGCTGAAGGACCTGGCGCCGCGCGACTTCATCTCGCGCTGCATGGACCAGGAGATCAAGGAAGGGCGCGGCTGTGGTCCGAACAAAGACTACGTGATGCTCAAGCTCGACCACCTGGGCGCCGAGACCATCCACAAGCGCCTGCCCTCGGTCTACGAGATCGGCGTGAACTTCGCCAACGTGGACATCACCAAGGAAGCCATCCCTGTGGTGCCCACCATCCACTACCAGATGGGCGGCATCCCGACCAATATCAACGGCCAGGTCGTGACGCACGACGGCAGCGGCAACAAGGTCGTCAACGGCCTGTACGCCGTGGGCGAATGTTCCTGCGTGAGCGTGCATGGCGCCAATCGCCTGGGCACCAACTCGCTGCTGGACCTGCTGGTCTTCGGCCGCGCCGCCGGCAACCACATCGTCGAATTCGCCTCGCGCACCAAGTCGCACAAGGCGCTGCCGGCCGATGCCGCCGACCGCACTCTGGCGCGCCTGGCCCGCCTCGATTCGGCCAGCACCGGGGAATACGCCCAGAACGTCGCCAACGACATGCGCGCGACGATGCAGCAACACGCCGGTGTGTTCCGCACCCAGGCCAGCATGGACGAGGGTGTCAGGAAGATCGCCGACCTGCGCGAGCGCAGCAAGCATATCGGGCTGAAGGACACCTCCAAGGTCTTCAACACCGCGCGCATCGAGGCACTGGAAGTCGACAACCTGATCGAATGCGCCCAGGCCACCATGGTCTCGGCCGCAGCGCGCAAGGAATGCCGTGGTGCCCATACCGTGAGCGAGTTCGAGCGACCGGTGGATGATCCGGTCGCACCGCTGGGCCGCGACGACGCCAACTGGATGAAGCACACCCTGTGGCACAGCGCGAACAACAGCCTGAGCTACAAGCCTGTCAACCTCAAGCCGCTGACCGTCGAGTCGGTTCCGCCCAAGGTTCGTACCTTCTAAGACGTCACGCCGAGAGACCACCATGACCCTACGCACCTTCCAGATCTACCGCTACGACCCGGACAAGGACGCCAAGCCCTACATGCAGACCCTCGAGGTCGAACTCGACGGCAATGAGCGCATGTTGCTCGATGCCCTGATCAAACTCAAGGCGGTCGACCCCACCCTGTCGTTCCGACGCTCCTGCCGCGAAGGCGTGTGCGGTTCGGATGCCATGAACATCAATGGCAAGAACGGCCTGGCCTGCCTGACCAACATGAACACGCTCAAGGGCACCGTGGTGCTCAAGCCGCTGCCCGGCCTGCCGGTGGTACGCGACCTGATCGTGGACATGACGCAGTTCTTCAAGCAGTACCACTCGATCAAGCCCTACCTGATGAACGAGGACGTGCCGCCCGAGAAGGAGCGTCTGCAGTCGCCCGAGGAGCGTGAAGAGCTCAACGGCCTCTACGAGTGCATCCTGTGCGCCAGCTGCTCCACCAGCTGCCCGAGCTTCTGGTGGAACCCGGACAAGTTCGTCGGCCCGGCCGGCCTGCTGCAGGCCTACCGCTTCATCGCCGACAGCCGCGACCAGGCCACCGGCGAGCGCCTGGACAACCTGGAAGATCCCTACCGCCTGTTCCGCTGCCACACCATCATGAACTGCGTCGACGTCTGCCCCAAGGGTCTGAACCCGACCAAGGCGATCGGCAAGATCAAGGAAATGATGGTCGCCCGCGCGGTGTAAGCAAACCACCAGGGTAGACCGTGGACAATGAACTGATCGATGCGAGGGCGCTGAGCAAGCTGAAGTGGCGCTGCCGCCGCGGCCTGCTGGAAAACGACCTCTTCATCGAGCGTTTCTTCCGCCAGTTCGAGTCCACCCTGACTGTGCGCCAGTCGCAGGGCCTGAATGCCCTGATGGACCTGAGCGACAACGACCTGCTCGACCTGCACCTCGGCCGCAAGCCCTTGGCCGAGGTGGAACCCGGGCTGGATCGCGAAGAGGTACGCGAAGTACTGAAGATGTTGAGAACTACCTGCTGAAAGGTCAAAAAATGAAACTTGCTGATAACAAAGCCACCCTGTCGTTCAGTAACGGCAAGCCCAGCGTCGAGCTGCCGGTCTACCAGGGCAATATCGGCCCGGACGTCATCGACATCCGCAAGCTGTATGGCCAGACCGGCATGTTCACCTATGACCCGGGTTTCCTGTCGACCGCCTCCTGCCAGTCGGCCATCACCTACATCGACGGTGACAAGGGCGAGCTGCTTTACCGCGGTTACCCGATCGAGCAGCTGGCCACCCAGTGCGACTTTCTCGAAACCTGCCACCTGCTGCTCTACGGCGACCTGCCCGACGCCGCCAAGAAGGTCGAGTTCACCCAGCGCGTGACGATGCACACCATGGTCAACGAGCAGATGCAGTTCTTCCTGCGCGGCTTCCGCCGTGATGCACACCCCATGGCCGTGCTGACCGGCCTGATCGGCGCCCTGTCGGCCTTCTATCACGACAGCACCGACATCAACAACCCCGAACACCGCGACATCGCCGCGATCCGCCTGATCGCCAAGCTGCCCACGCTGGTGGCGATGGCCTACAAGTACGGCATCGGCCAGCCCTACATGTACCCGCGCAATGACCTGAGCTACTCCGGCAACTTCCTGCGCATGATGTTCGGCACGCCTTGCGAGGACTACAAGGTCAACCCGGTGCTCGAACGCGCGCTGGACCGCATCTTCGTCCTGCACGCCGACCACGAGCAGAACGCCTCCACCTCGACCGTGCGCCTGTGCGGCTCCTCGGGTACCAACCCGTTTGCAGCCATCGCCGCCGGCGTGGCCTGCCTCTGGGGTCCGGCCCACGGCGGCGCCAATGAGGCCTGCCTGAACATGCTGGATGACATCCAGCGTCAAGGCGGTATTGCCAAGGTTGGCGAGTACATGGAGCAGGTCAAGGACAAGAACTCGGGCGTGCGCCTGATGGGCTTTGGCCACCGCGTCTACAAGAACTACGATCCGCGTGCCAAGCTGATGCAGGAAACCTGCAAGGAAGTGCTGGCCGAGCTGGGCCTGGAGAAGGATCCGCTGTTCAAGCTGGCCATGGCCGTGGAGAAGATCGCCGTGGAAGACGACTACTTCGTGCAGCGCAAGCTCTACCCGAACGTGGACTTCTACTCCGGCATCGTGCAGCGCGCGATCGGCATCCCGGTCAACCTGTTCACCGGCATCTTCGCCCTGGCCCGCACCGTGGGCTGGATCGCCCAGCTCAACGAGATGATCAGCGACCCCGAGTACAAGATCGGCCGGCCGCGCCAGCTCTACACCGGTTCGCCGCGCCGCGACGTGCCGCCGATGGCCAAGCGCTGAACCTATCTGGAACACAGCCCGCCGCACGGCAACGTCGGCGGGCTTTTTTCTTCAAGGCCCGTGCCGCATGAAACTGATCCGACTCGCCGCTGAATTGCGCGTCCTGCAGGCCGACAGCCCGCTCGCCGCCCACTGCAGTTGCGGCCTGGGTCCCTGCCCCGGCTGGACCAGCCTCACCGAGGAACGCTGGCCTGCCGCCCAGATGCAGGCCCTGGCCACGCTGCGCGACCCCGAGGTCCATGAGCCGACCTTCGAGGAACGCCACCCGCAGGGCACGCGCTACGACGCGCCCGACGCGCCGGTGGCGATCGATTTCTTCCCCTACAACCGCTGCGAAATCTGGCGCTGCAAGGCCTGCGCTCGACAGCTGCTGCGCTACACCGAGTACGGTGGCTACTACGTGGACCACCGGGTGCGTGAGTTCTCGCCTACGCTGGATATCCTGGACTGAAGCCCCTGCTCGCAGCGTCCGCATAAAATGTCGGATTGCCTAGAACTGCAACGCGGACAACAGCCATGGGACGCACCCTTTACGACAAGATCTGGGACGAGCACGTCGTCCACAACGAGGAAGACGGCACCGCCGTCCTCTACATCGATCGCCATCTGGTCCATGAAGTGACCAGCCCGCAGGCCTTCGAAGGCCTGCGCCAGGCCGGCCGCAAGGTCTGGCGCGTGTCGTCCATCGTGGCGACGGCCGACCACAACACCCCGACCACCGGCTGGGAACTGGGTTACGACGGCATCGCCGATCCGATCAGCAAGGAACAGATCACCACGCTGGACGCCAACATCAAGGAATCGGGCGCCGCCGCTTTCTTCCCCTTCCTGTCCAAGCGTCAGGGCATCGTGCACGTGATCGGCCCCGAGAACGGCGCCACCCTGCCCGGCATGACGGTGGTCTGCGGCGATTCGCACACCTCCACCCACGGCGCCTTCGGAGCCCTGGCCCATGGCATCGGCACCAGCGAGGTCGAGCACGTGATGGCCACGCAGACCCTGCTGGCCAAGAAGGCCAAGAACATGCTCATCAAGGTGGAGGGCAAAGTGGCCTCGGGTGTGACCGCCAAGGACATCGTGCTGGCGATCATTGGCAAGATCGGCACCGCCGGCGGCACCGGCTACACTATCGAATTCGCGGGCTCGGCCATCCGCGCCCTGTCCATGGAAGGCCGCATGACGGTCTGCAACATGGCCATCGAAGGCGGCGCACGCGCCGGCTTGGTAGCAGTGGACGACAAGACCATCGAGTACGTGCGTGGTCGCCCGCTCTCGCCCACCGGCGTGGAATGGGAGCAGGCCGTCGCCTACTGGAAGACCCTGCAGTCCGACCCGGACGCGACCTTCGACACCGTGGTCGAACTCGACGCTGCGCAGATCCTGCCGCAGGTCACCTGGGGCACCTCGCCCGAGATGGTGCTGGGCATCGATGGCCGCGTGCCCGATCCCGACAAGGAAAAGGACGCCAACAAGCGCGGCGCCATCGAACGGGCCCTGACCTATATGGGCCTGGAGCCCGGCAAGCCGCTGGCCGACATCAGCATCGACAAGGTCTTTATCGGCTCCTGCACCAACAGCCGCATCGAAGACATGCGCGAAGCCGCTGCCGTGGTGAAGAAGCTGGGGCAGAAGGTCGCCAAGAACGTCAGGCTGGCCCTGGTGGTGCCAGGTTCGGGGCAGGTCAAGGAACAGGCCGAGCGCGAAGGCCTGCACGAGATCTTCAAGGCCGCCGGCTTCGAATGGCGTGAACCCGGCTGTTCCATGTGCCTGGCCATGAACGCCGACCGCCTGGAGCCGGGCGAGCGTTGCGCCTCCACCAGCAACCGCAACTTCGAAGGGCGCCAGGGCGCCGGTGGCCGCACCCACCTGGTCAGCCCGGCCATGGCGGCCGCGGCCGCCGTGCACGGCCACTTCGTCGACATCCGCAAGTTCAGCTGAGGTTCGCCATGCAGAAATTTACCATCCACAAGGGACTCGTGGCCCCGATGGACCGCGAAAACGTCGACACCGACGCCATCATCCCCAAGCAGTTCCTCAAGTCCATCCGCAAGACCGGTTTCGGCCCCAACCTGTTCGACGAGTGGCGTTACCTGGACGCCGGTTACCCTGGCCAGGACCCGGCCAGTCGCAAGCCCAACCCCGACTTCGTGCTGAACCAGCCGCGTTACGCGGGTGCGTCGGTGCTGCTGGCACGCAAGAACTTCGGCTGCGGCTCCTCCCGCGAACATGCGCCCTGGGCGCTGGACCAGTACGGGTTCCGCACCATCATCGCGCCCAGCTTTGCCGACATCTTCTTCAACAACAGCTTCAAGAACGGCCTGCTGCCCATCGTGCTGCCCGAGGCCACCGTCGCCCAGCTGTTTGACGAATGCCTCGCCTTCCCCGGTTACCAGCTGACCATCGACCTGGAACGCCAGGTCGTCGTGAAGCCACAGGGCGAGGAGATTGCGTTTGAGGTGCAGGCCTTCCGCAAGTATTGCCTGCTCAACGGCTTCGACGACATCGGACTGACCCTGCGCCACAAGGACAAGATCGCCGCCTTCGAAGCCGAACGCCTGGCCAAGAAGCCCTGGCTGGCCCACACCATGATGGGCTGATCGCTCTCCAATCCCTAACAAACCAACAACATGAAAATCGCAGTTCTGCCGGGTGACGGCATCGGTACCGAGATCGTGGCCGAGGCCGTCAAGGTCCTCAAGGTGCTTGACCTCCAGTTCGAGATGGAGACCGCGCCCGTGGGCGGCGCGGCCTATGAGGCCGCCGGTCACCCGCTACCCGATGCCACCCTGAACCTGGCCAAAGCGGCCGACGCCATCCTCTTCGGCGCCGTCGGCGACTGGAAGTACGACAAACTGGACCGTCCCCTGCGCCCGGAGCAGGCCATCCTGGGCCTGCGCAAGCACCTGGGCCTGTTCGCCAACTTCCGCCCGGCCATCTGCTACGAACAACTGGTCGGCGCCTCCAGCCTCAAGCCCGAGCTGATCGCCGGCCTGGACATCCTGATCGTGCGTGAACTCACGGGCGACATCTACTTCGGCCAGCCCCGCGGCCGCCGTACCGCGGTGGACGGCGCCTTCCCCGGCGCCGAGGAAGCCTTCGACACCATGCGCTACAGCCGCCCGGAAATCGAGCGTATCGCCCACGTGGCCTTCCAGGCCGCGCGCAAGCGCAACAAGAAGGTCACCAGCGTGGACAAGGCCAATGTGCTGGAGACCTTCCAGTTCTGGAAAGACGTGGTCACCGAAGTGCACCAGCAGTACCCCGACGTTGCGCTGGACCACATGTATGTGGACAACGCGGCCATGCAGCTGGTCAAGGCGCCCAAGAGCTTCGACGTGATCGTCACCGGCAATATGTTCGGCGACATCCTCTCGGACGAAGCCGCCATGCTGACCGGCTCCATCGGCATGCTGCCCTCCGCCAGCCTGAACAGCCAGAACCAGGGCCTGTACGAGCCGAGCCATGGCAGCGCACCCGACATCGCCGGCAAGGGTATTGCCAACCCGCTGGCTACAATACTGTCTGCTGCCATGATGCTCCGCTTCTCGCTCAACCAGGCCTCGGCCGCCGACCGTATCGAGTCGGCCGTCAAGAGCGTGCTCGCGTCCGGATTGCGCACGGCAGACATCTGGTCGGCAGGCACGACGAAGGTGGGCACCCGCGAGATGGGCGACGCGGTGGTCGCCGCCATCAAGAAAACCAAGGGCTAAAGCAGCTCCCGGTTCGTCACGCCCTCCCGGCCGACGAGCCGGGCAAACCGAATTCGAATCTGATTAAAAAGGGCATGTGATGAGCAAGGTAGGCAATGTGGTGGGCCTCGTCGGCTGGCGCGGCATGGTGGGTTCGGTCCTGATGGACCGCATGCAGGCCGAAGGCGACTTCGCCCTGATCGAACCTGTGTTCTTCTCCACCTCCAACGCCGGCGGCAAGGCCCCGGCCCAGGCGAAGAACGAGACCACCCTCAAGGACGCGAACAGCATCGAGGACCTCAAGAAGTGCGACATCGTCCTGACTTGCCAGGGCGGCGATTACACGAAAGAGGTGTACCCCAAGCTGCGCGCGGCCGGCTGGAAAGGCCACTGGATCGATGCAGCCTCCTCGCTGCGCATGGCCGATGACGCCGTCATCATCCTGGACCCTGTCAACCGCCACGTGATCGATCAGTCGCTCGCCCAGGGCGGCCGCAACTGGATCGGCGGCAACTGCACCGTGAGCCTGATGCTCATGGGCATGGGCGGCCTGTTCAAGGCCGGTCTGGTCGAATGGGTCAGCGCCATGACCTACCAGGCTGCCTCGGGCGCCGGCGCGCAAAACATGCGTGAACTGCTGAGCCAGATGGGGGCCCTTCACGATGCCGTCAAGGCCGAGCTGGCCGACCCGGCGTCGGCCATCCTGGACATCGACCGCAAGGTGGCCGCCACCATGCGCGACACCAGCTTCCCCACCAAGAACTTCCGCAACACGGCCCTGGCCGGCAGCCTGATCCCCTGGATCGACGTGCCGGTCGAACACGGCCAGAGCAAGGAAGAGTGGAAGGGCGGCGCCGAGTGCAACAAGATCCTGGGCAACCCGGCCTTCCGCAGCGCCGGCAGCATCCCGATCGACGGCCTGTGCGTGCGCATCGGCGCCATGCGCTGCCACTCGCAGGGCCTGACCGTGAAGCTCAAGAAGAACGTGCCGCTGGCCGAGATCGAAGGCCTGCTGGCGGGCGCCAACGACTGGGTGAAAGTGGTCCCCAACCAACGTGAGATCACCGAGCGTGAACTGACCCCCGCCGCCGTGACGGGCACGCTGACCGTGCCGGTTGGTCGCCTGCACAAGCTGGCCATGGGCGACGACTACCTGGGTGCCTTCACCGTGGGCGACCAGCTTTTGTGGGGTGCGGCCGAGCCGCTGCGGCGCATGCTGCGCATCCTGCTGCAGGCCTGATGCCCCGACAGATACTCGTTGTCCGTTAACAACAAATACAGCCTAAACCAGAGCCAGGGGCTTACGCCAAGAAAGTTAAGCGCTTTCTCAGCTTGTCAGGCTAACATATTGATGTTAAGGTACTTTTCCAGTTTCATGATCACGGTTTTAGACTCAAAATCGTGACGTTCACACCCACTTCGCCCGAGCACCGGAGGCCCCTAAATTGATTGCTAAGTCACAACGCTGGCAAAGAACCGCCCTGGCGATTGCCTCCGCCACGGTTCTCGGTTTGTGGGGGACGCAAGCTGCTGCGCTTTCCCTGGGGCGCATCGTGGTCCAGTCGGCGCTGGGTGAACCGCTGCGTGCCGAGATCGAGATCCTTGAAATCAACGAGGATGAAGCCTCCTCGCTGCGGCCCCGCGTGGCCCTGCCGGACATCTACCGGGCCAGTGGCATGGAGTACAGCGCGGCGCTCAACGGCCTGCAGATCTCCCTGCAGAAACGGGCGAACGGACAGCAGTACCTGCGTCTGAGCAACTCGCGCGCCATCAACGAACCCTATGTGGATCTGATCCTGGAGGCCAACTGGTCCTCCGGCCGCATCGTGCGCGATTACACGATGCTCTTTGACCCCCCGGTCCTCAGCGCACCTCAGCCCGTCACGCCGCAGGCCCCTCAGGTCAGTGCGGTTCCGGTCCAGATTGCACCGCCCGCAGCCCCGGCCGTGGCACCCGCACCGCCGGCCCCCGCGCAAGCGGTAGCGCCTGCGGCCGAGCCCACCCAACCCAGTCCGGCGCCGGCCCCGGTGGCCGCCGCCGAGCCCCCCAAGAGCACGGAGCCCCCCACTCCGGCGGTGACTGGGCGACAGCAGCTGACCGTCAAGGCGGGTGATACGGCCGGACGCATTGCCTTGGCCCAGAAAACGGCCGATGTGTCGCTCGACCAGATGCTGGTAGCCATGCTGCGCAGCAACCCGGATGCCTTCATCGGCGGCAACGTCAACCGGCTGCGCAAGGGCGCCGTGCTGGACCTGCCCGGTGCCCAGGATGCGCAGGCCATCCCGGACGAGGAAGCCCGCCAGGTCCTGCAAACGCAGAGCAAGGACTTCAATGAATTCCGCCGCCGCCTGGCGGCCAGTGCACCGGCCAGCCCTGAAGCGGCGGCCGACCGCAAGACCAGCGGCAGCGTGCAGACGCAGGTCGAGGAAAAGAAACCGGCCGTCACCGCCTCCGACAAACTGACCCTGTCCAAGGGCGCCGTCCAGGCCCAGGCGCCGGAAGACAAGCTGGCCATGGAGCGCAGCGCCAAGGAAGCCGCAGCCCGCACCGAAGCCCTGTCCAAGAGCGTCGCCGAACTGGAAAAACTCAGCAAGACGGCAGCCGCCACCCCCGCGCCCGTTGCCTCGGCACCGGCCAAACCGGCGGCACCTGCTGTGCCGGCCGCCCCGGCACCGGTTGCGACGCCCGCGCCCACGGTCGCCGCCGCGCCAGTTGCAGCGCCGGCCGCCAGCGCTCCGGCCCCGGCGCCTACCCCACAGGCCACCGCACCCATGCCGCGCCCGGTGGCATCGGCCCCCATGCCGGCACCCGTGGCCGAAGAGCCGTCCCTGCTCGACGAGCTGATGGACAACCCGCTGATCCCCGCAGCGGCTGGTGGTCTGGTGGCCCTGCTGGCCGGCCTGGCCTTCTACCGCAGCCGCCAGCGCAAGAACGCATCCCAAGTCGACAGCGCCTACCTGGAGAGCCGTCTCCAGCCTGACTCTTTTTTCGGCGCAAGCGGCGGACAACGAGTTGACACCAACGACAACGGTGCCAGCAGTTCCTCGTCCATGGTCTACTCGCCCAGCCAGCTTGACGCTGGTGACGATGTCGACCCCGTCGCTGAAGCCGATGTCTACCTCGCTTATGGCCGTGACCTGCAGGCCGAGGAAATCCTCAAGGAAGCGCTGCGCAACCACCCCAGCCGCGTGGCCATCCACCAGAAACTGCTCGAGATCTACGCCAAGCGCCGTGACGTCAAGAGCTTCAGCGTGATCGCCAAGGAAGCCTACAAAGTCACCGGCGGCAGTGGCAGCGAGTGGGAACACATCTGTGAACTCGGTCGTGGCATCGACCCGAACAACGAGGCCTACCAGCCCGGCGGCGAACCGCCGGCCTCGGCACCCGCCCCGCTGCAGGCCAGCTCTGGCAGCTATGCCAGCCAGCCCGTGCGACAAGCCGCCCCCGTTGCGGCACCCGCTGCTGCCGCGGGCGCCGGCATGGACCTGGATCTGGACCTGGACTTCTCGCTCGACGAAGCCGAGTCACGCGCTCCGGTCCCCTCGGCATCCACCATGCCCGCGCCGATCGCCACCGCACCCGATAACGGGATGGCTTTTGAGGCCCCATCCCTGCCCGAAATCAGCCGGGCACCCGCCGCAGCCCCGGCTGCGGACAACATGATGAACTTCGACATGGGTGGCCTGTCGCTCGACCTGGACACGCCTTCCGAGCAGCCGGGTGGCGGTTCGGACGACCCGCTGGCGACCAAGCTGGCGCTGGCCGACGAGTTCAAGGCCATCGGTGACACCGACGGTGCCCGTGCCCTGATCGAGGAAATCATCGACGAAGCCTCGGGCGACATGAAGGTCCGAGCCCAGAAGGCCCTGGCTGCGCTCGGCTGATCAGGCCGGGCTGCCCCTCCCTGCAGGCCGTGTCGTGAGGCTCGCCCTCGGCGTCAGCTACGACGGCACCCCTTACGACGGCTGGCAGAGCCAGCCGTCGGGTCGCACGGTGCAGGACCAGCTGGAAAAGGCGCTGGGCCAGTTCGCCGACCAGCCGATCTCCACCCTGTGCGCCGGCCGTACCGATGCCGGTGTACACGGCCTGATGCAGGTGGTGCACTTCGACACCACGGCCGAACGCGCCCCCCATGCCTGGGTGCGCGGCACCAACAGCTTACTGCCACGCGATATTGCCGTGCAATGGGCCCACGTCGTACCCGATGCGTTCCATTGCCGCGCCAGCGCCACCTCGCGTCGTTACGCCTACCTGCTGCTGGACTCACCGGTGCGCCCCAGCATCGACACACACCGCGCGGGCTGGGTCTTCCAGGCGCTGGATCTGGTGCTCATGCAGCAGGCCATCCCCCACCTGCTGGGCGAACACGACTTCACTTCCTTGCGCGCCTCGGCCTGCCAAGCCCTGTCGCCGGTCAAGAACCTGATGCGGCTGGACATCAGCCGCCGGGGGGCCTATTGGCGTTTTGACTTTGAGGCCAATGCCTTCCTGCACCACATGATCCGCAACATCATGGGCTGCCTCATCGTGATCGGCCAGGGCAAAAAGCCACCGGGCTGGATGGCCGAGGTCATCGCCGCGCGCAGCCGCGATGCCGCCGCCCCGACCTTCGCTCCGGATGGCCTGTACTTCCTGGGGCCGCGCTACGATGCCCGCTGGGGCCTGCCCGGTCGCACGCCTGCGTATGATTGGTTGCCATGAACACGCGTACGAGGATCAAGATCTGCGGACTCACCCGTGAGGCCGACGTGGACGCCGTGATCGCAGCCGGCGCCGACGCCGTGGGTTTCGTTCTTTACGAGAAAAGCCCGCGCCACGTCACGCCCGGGCGTGCCGCCGAACTGGCACGCCGCCTGCCGGCCTTCATCACGCCGGTGCTGCTGGTGGTCAACGCCACACCGGAACAGATCCAGGCCGCCTGCGCCCTGATCCCCAACGCCACGCTGCAATTCCATGGCGACGAGACACCTGAGCAGTGCCTGGCAGGGGCCGGCGCCCGCCCCTTTCTGCGCGCTGCCCGCATTCCCTTGGGTGAAGCCGGCCGGAGCTTCGATCTCGTAAAATACGCTCAGCAATACTCGGCTGCCCAAGCCGTACTGCTCGACGCGCATGTCGAGGGGTTCGGCGGCGGCGGCAAAACATTCGAATGGTCACTCCTGCCTCCAAGCGTCGACGCTCACCTCGTCTTGAGTGGTGGACTCACGCCTGCAAACGTGACCGAAGGCATACGGCAGCTGCGGCCGCGCTGTAAGTCGCTGGCCGTCGATGTCAGTTCCAGCGTCGAGCTCTCCAAGGGCATCAAGGACGCCACCAAGATCCACCAGTTCGTCGCGGCCGTGCGTGCCACCGACGCACAACTCGCAGGTTAAAACATGTTCGACTACCAACAGCCCGATGCCAAGGGCCATTTCGGCATCTACGGCGGCAGCTTCGTCAGCGAAACGCTGACCCATGCCATCAACGAGCTGCGCGCGGCCTACGCCAAGTACCAGCACGACCCGGACTTCATCGCCGAGTTCAAGTACGAGCTGGCCCACTTCGTCGGCCGGCCCTCGCCGGTCTACCACGCCGCACGCATGAGCCGTGAGCAGGGCGGCGCCCAGATCTTCCTCAAACGCGAAGACCTGAACCACACCGGCGCGCACAAGATCAACAACACCATCGGCCAGGCCATGCTCGCCAAGCGCATGGGCAAGACGCGCATCATTGCCGAGACCGGTGCCGGCCAGCACGGCGTGGCCACGGCCACCATCTGCGCGCGTTACGGCCTGGAATGCGTGGTCTACATGGGCTCGGAGGACGTCAAGCGCCAGAGCCCCAATGTCTACCGCATGAAACTGCTGGGCGCCACCGTGGTGCCCGTGGAATCCGGCAGCAAGACGCTCAAGGACGCGCTGAACGAAGCCATGCGCGACTGGGTCGCCAACGTGGACAACACCTTCTACATCATCGGTACCGTGGCCGGCCCACACCCTTACCCCATGATGGTGCGCGACTTCCAGAGCGTGATCGGCGAGGAATGCCTGGTGCAGATGCCCGAGATGCTGCAGCGCACCGGCTGCAAGGGTACGCAGCCCGATGCCGTGCTCGCCTGCGTGGGTGGCGGCAGCAACGCCATGGGCATCTTCCACCCCTATATCCAGCACGAACAGACGCGACTGATCGGCGTGGAAGCCGCCGGCGAGGGCATGGACAGCGGCAAGCACTCGGCCTCGCTGCAGCGCGGCAGCCCGGGCGTGCTGCACGGCAACCGCACCTACGTGCTGCAGAACGAGGACGGGCAGGTGACCGAGACCCACAGCATCAGCGCCGGCCTGGACTACCCCGGCGTCGGCCCCGAGCACGCCTACCTCAAGGACATCGGCCGCGCCGAGTACGTGGGCATCACCGACACGGAAGCGCTGGCCGCCTTCCACTACCTCTGCCGCACCGAAGGCATCATCCCGGCGCTGGAGTCCAGCCATGCCGTGGCCTATGCCATGAAACTGGCCAAGACCATGCGCGCCGACCAGTCCATCCTGGTCAACCTCTCCGGCCGGGGCGACAAGGACATCGGCACCGTGGCCGACCTGAGCCAGGCCGATTTTTACTGCCGCCCGAGCTGTAAGGGCCAGGCCGTCAAGGGCGGCATCGAACAAAAGATTGAGCTGAAGAAATGAGCCGCATCGCCACAACGTTCGCCGCGCTGCAAAAGAGCCAGCGCAAGGCCCTGATCCCCTTCGTCACGGCCGGTTACCCCTACCCCGATATCACGCCCGAGCTCATGCACGGCATGGTGGCCGCGGGCTCCGACGTCATCGAACTGGGTGTGCCGTTCTCCGACCCCAGCGCTGACGGCCCGGTCATCCAGGCCGCGGGCGACAAGGCCCTGGCCGCCGGCATCGGTCTGCGCCAGGTCATCGAGATGGTGCGCGTCTTCCGCCAGAAAAACAGCACCACCCCCGTGGTTCTGATGGGCTACGCCAATCCGATCGAACGCTACGACCAGCTCCATGCCGCGTCCGGACCACAGGCCTTTGCACGTGACGCTGCAGCGGCAGGCGTAGACGGGGTGCTCGTGGTGGACTACCCGCCAGAGGAGTGCGAGGAATTCGCCGCGTCACTCAAGCAGCACGGCCTGGACCTGATCTTCCTGCTGGCCCCCACCAGCACCGACGAGCGCATGGCCCAGGTGGCCCGTGTGGCCAGCGGTTATGTCTATTACGTCTCGCTGAAGGGCGTGACCGGCGCCGGCACCCTGGACACGGCCGCCGTGGAAGCCATGCTGCCCCGCATCCGCCAGCACGTGAAAGTGCCGGTGGGCGTGGGTTTCGGCATCCGCGACGCGGCCAGCGCCAAGGCCGTGGGCCGGGTGGCCGACGCCGTGGTCATTGGCAGCCGCATCATCCAGCTGATCGACCCCCTCCCCCGGGCACAGGTCGTTACCGTGGCCTCGGATTTCCTGCGGGAAATTCGCCAGGCTTTGGATTCATAATCCCGGTCTTGCGACCTATCGCTGTTGCAACCTGCCCCCCATTCAAGGAGCGCCCCATGAGTTGGCTCGAAAAACTTCTGCCCCCGAAAATCCAGCACACCGACCCGGCCGATCGCCGAACGGTGCCCGAGGGCCTGTGGATCAAGTGCCCCAGCTGTGAGTCCGTGCTCTACAAGACCGATCTGGAGCAGAACCAGAACGTCTGCCCGACCTGCAGCCACCACCACCGCATCGACGCGCGCACGCGCCTCAACCTCTTCCTGGACAACGAAGGCCGCTTCGAGATCGGCCAGGAAGTGCTGCCAGTCGACGCCCTGAAGTTCAAGGACAGCCGCAAATACCCCGAGCGTCTCAAGGAAGCCCTTGAAGCCACCGGCGAGACCGACGCCCTGGTGGTCATGGGCGGTGCCGTGCACGGCATCAGCCTGGTGGCGGCCAGCTTCGAGTTCGGCTTCATGGGCGGCTCCATGGGCTCGGTGGTGGGCGAGCGTTTCGTGCGCGGCGTCGAAACCGCCATCGAGCAGAAGGTGCCCTTCCTCTGCTTCACGGCCACCGGCGGCGCCCGCATGCAGGAAGGCCTGCTCTCGCTGATGCAGATGGCCAAGACCAACGCCGCCCTGACCCGCCTGGCCAAGAAGAAATTGCCCTACATCAGCGTGCTGACCGACCCGACCATGGGCGGCGTGAGCGCCGGCTTTGCCTTCCTGGGTGACGTGGTGATTGCGGAGCCCAAGGCCTTGATCGGCTTTGCCGGCCCGCGCGTGATCGAGTCCACCGTGCGCGTGAAGCTGCCCGAGGGTTTCCAGCGTGCCGAGTTCCTGCAGGAAAAGGGCGCCGTGGATTTCATCTGCGACCGCCGCGAGCTGCGCAAGACCGTGGCCAACACCCTGGCCATGCTGCAGCGCCAGCCGGCCGATGCCGTGATCTGAGAAACACCCGCGCTGTAAGAAGCCGGCCTTGCGCCGGCTTTTTTATTTACAGCAGCGCCAGCCCCTGCACGTGGCCCAGCACGATGGCCGCCACCTGCAGCAGGACCAGCAGCACCAGGGGCGAGAGATCTACCCCGCCCACCAGCGGCACGACACGGCGGATCGGCGCCAGGAAGGGTGCCACCAGGCGCTCGATGATGTCGGACAGCACGGTATGGGACTGCACCCAGGACAGCACCGCGTAGACGATCACCAGCCCGGTCAGGCCCGAGATCACGAGGCGCACCACGCCAAAAGAGGCCAGGATCAGCACGGAAACATAGCTGGCGATGAAACTGGTGAAAACCCACAAGATCGAGAACATGGCCAGCTCGATCAGCCAGGCGGCCAGCAGGCTGGAGAGGTCCCAGCGGCCGGCAGAAGGCACAAAACGCCGCAGCGGCAGCACCAGCCAGTCGGTCAAGGCGAAGACAAAACGACCCAGCGGATTGCCCGAGCGCGACGACATGGGGATGCGCTGGTACTGCATGTACAGGCGCAAAAGGCAGGCGCCCCCCAGCACGCCGGCCACGACTTCGAGCAAGAGGGAAAAGATCTGGAACAGCATGACGGGCCCGGACAGAAGGGAAAAAGCTGAAGGGATGATAGCGTCATTAAAATAGCGGGTTTTGGCCCTCTCTCAGGGCCACCTCCTACCCGGCCCTCTCATGTCAGAACAACACACCGCTGCCCCCGCCCAGGACGAAAACCAGCTGATCGCCGAACGGCGCGAAAAGCTCAAGGCCATCCGCCAGCGGCAGGCCGAAGGCAAGGGCCCGGCCTTCCCCAACGACTTCAAGCCGGCCGACCGCGCCGCCGACCTTTTTGCCGCCCACGCCGGCCAGACCCCCGAGGGCCTGCTGGCCCAGGGCAGCCGTGCCAGCGTGGCCGGCCGCATGATGCTCAAGCGTGTCATGGGCAAGGCCAGCTTCGCCACCCTGCAGGACAGCAGCGGTCGCATCCAGATCTACGTCAAGCGCGACGAGATCGGCGAGGAAGCCTACGAAACCTTCAAGCACTGGGACCTGGGCGACATCGTGGCCGCCGAAGGCCTGGTCTTCAAGACCAAGACTGGCGAGTTGTCCATCCAGGCCAGCAGCGTGCGCCTGCTAACCAAGAGCCTGCGCCCCATGCCCGACAAGTTCCATGGCGTGGCCGACCAGGAGGTCAAGTACCGCCAACGTTACGTGGACCTGATGACCGACGAGGAAGCGCGCAAGCGCTTCGTGGCACGCAGCAAGGCCGTGAGTTCGATCCGCGAGTTCATGGTCACGCACGGCTTCCTGGAAGTCGAGACGCCTATGCTGCACCCGATCCCCGGCGGCGCCAATGCCAAGCCCTTCATTACGCACCACAACGCGCTGGACCAGGAGATGTTCCTGCGCATCGCGCCCGAGCTCTACCTCAAGCGCCTGATCGTCGGTGGTTTCGAGCGCGTGTTTGAGATCAACCGCAACTTCCGCAACGAAGGCATCTCGGTTCGCCACAACCCCGAGTTCACCATGATGGAGTTCTATGCGGCTTACTGGGACTACCAGGACCTCATGACCTTCACGGAAGGCCTGGTGCGCCACGCCGCCCAGCAGGCCACCGGTACGCTGCAACTGAGTTATGGCGGCAAGCCGGTGGACCTGGCCCAGCCCTTCGAGCGCCTGACCATCCGCGAAGCCATCGTGCGCCACAGCGAAGCCGGCAGCGCCTATGTGGACGACAGCGCCTGGCTGATCAACGCGCTCAAGAAACTCGGCCTGAACGAGGAGAAGCACAAGCTCTCGACCCGCTCATTGTCCAGCCTGCAGGTGCTCTACTTTGAAGAATTCGTGGAGGAGAAGCTCTGGCAGCCCACCTTCATCTGCGAGCACCCGGTGGAGATCTCGCCGCTGGCACGCGCCAGCGACACCCGTCCGGAGGTGACCGAGCGCTTCGAGTTGTACATTACCGGCCGAGAGTTCGGCAACGGCTTCTCGGAGTTGAACGACGCCGAGGAGCAGGCCGCACGCTTCCACAGCCAGGTAGCGGCCAAGGACAGTGGCGACGACGAAGCCATGTTCTTCGACCACGATTTCGTGCGCGCGCTGGAATACGGCATGCCGCCCACGGGTGGCTGCGGCATCGGTATCGACCGCCTGATGATGCTGCTGACCGACAGCCCCAGCATCCGCGACGTGATCCTCTTCCCCGCGCTGCGCCGCGAGGGCTGAGCCGGCCCCGCACCGACAGCCACGGTGAAATATCTGTCGGGTTATCCGCAGCCGATTCAGAGCCAGGTCCAGCAGCTGCTCGCCCAGGGTCGTCTGGGTGACATGCTGCTGGACAAATACCAGCGCCGGCATGGCATCCGTACCGACCGTGCCCTGTTCGCCTACGTGCAGGAGCTCAAGGCGGAATTCCTGCGCAGCGCCGAGCCCCTGAACAAGGTCTGCTTCGACAACAAGCTGCACGTGATCCAGCACGCGCTGGGCACGCACACGAGCATCTCGCGCGTGCAGGGCAGCCGGCTGAAGGCCAAACGCGAGATCCGCATCGCCACCCTGTTCCGGGACGTACCCCTCGAATTCCTGAAGATGATTGCGGTGCATGAACTGGCCCATCTGAGGGTCCAGGCCCATGACAAGGCCTTTTACCAGCTGTGCACCCACATGGAGCCGGACTACCACCAGATCGAGTTCGATCTGCGCCTGTACCTCACCTACGCCGAGGCCAGCGGGCGCCTGGACTGGCCGGATCAGCCAGGCAACGCCTGATACAGGCCGCAGTGAAGTACCGCCGCATGCGCGGCGATCCGCATCACGCCGTCAGCAGCAAGGGCTGGCGCTCCCGGTTCACGATGAAACGGCGCATCACCCCGGCCATGCGATCGGCCTGATCCTTGAGGCTGGCAGAAGCCGCTGCCGCCTGCTCGACCAGGGCCGCGTTCTGCTGGGTCATCTGCTCAAGCTCGCCCATGGACTGGTTCACGCCGCCGATCTCGTTCGACTGGACACTGGCATCCTGCGTGATCGTCTGGATCATGCGGCTGACTTCGGCCACCTGCTGCACGATCTGCGCCATGGCCCGGCCGGCATCCTCGACCTGCCGGGATCCGGCCGCCACTACGGCACGGCTGGCCTCGATCAGCCCTCTGATCTCGCGTGCCGCCTCTGCCGAACGCTGCGCCAGCAGGCGCACCTCACCGGCCACCACGGCAAATCCCCGGCCTTGCTCGCCGGCCCGCGCTGCTTCCACGGCCGCATTGAGCGCCAGAATGTTGGTCTGGAAGGCGATGCTGTCTATCACCGCCGTGATGTCGGCAATCCGGCTGCTGGAGGCCTGGATGCCCTGCATGCTGTGCACAACCTGCTGGACCAGTTCACCGCCCTGCCCGGCGGAACTGGCGGCGGCACTGGCCATCTGGCTGGCCGATCGCGCCGATTCGGCCATGGTGCGCACCGTGGCGGTCAGCGAATCCAGCGAAGCGGCGGCATGCTGCAGGCTGGCGGCTGCCTGTTCGGTGCGCGAGCTCAGGTCCAGGTTGCCGCTGGCGATCTGCGCGCTGGCCCCCGTGATGCCGTCGGCGGCCAGCCGGACGTCGAGCACCATGGCCTGCAAGGCATCCACCATGCCATTGAAATCGTGAGACATGCGACCCAGTTCGTCTTCGGAGCGCACCTGCACCGCGCGCGACAGGTCCCCCGATCTGACACGCGTGATGCCTTCGGTCAGCTGGGCCAGCGGCTGGCGGATCCGCGCCAGCAGCACGCCGCCCAGCGCCAGGCCACTGAGCACGGCGAAAACCAGGCCCACGCCCACCAGCCAGATCAGTTGAGAGACGGCTGCATTGACCTTCTCCCCGCCCGCCTCGGTCAGCCGGCGGTTCTCGTCGATCGCCTGGCCGATGCTGGCTTCGGCCGCCAAGGCAGACAGCACGGGCTGCTGGATCTCCTCTTCGAAGATCGCCTGATCGAGGATCTCCCGTCCTTCGATCCGGGCGATGATGCCGCCGACCCGGGTGATGTAGCTATCCTGATGTGCCCGGCCATCCTGGAGCATCTTTGCCAGGGCTGGATCGGGCTCGGCCTCGATGGCGGCTTGCAGCTGTGTGGTGACTGCGGCGCCATGCAATTTCCACTCCGCGATGCGCTGCGGGACCCGCTCCATCTTCATCAGCAGATCGATGGAAATATCCTTTTCGGCACGGCGCAGTTTCAGCAGGTTTTCCTGGACTGCGGCCATGCGCACCAGCTGGGCCAGGTCCGCGTTCACGGTCTGATGGGCCTGGGCCTGGATGCCTTGCACGGCCCATGCCGTGAAGCCACCGACCAACAGGAACACGCCAACCAGCAGCGCAATCGTCATCCCGATCCGCTGAACCAGCGTCAACTTCAGACTCGTCATCCCAACTCCCCGGTACCTCAGATCAAACGTGATCTGCTAGGTCTCAGGAGAAAAGTTTATGACTCTTGTGTTTCGGTTTCGTGACAGACAGGACATCGACCCGGACTCAGGGGATCAGGTCCAGCGCGTGCATATAGGCAGGGCTAACCATGAGTTCGTCCCAGTCGGGCGCCGGTGTCTGCGGCAGCAAGGCCAGGCGCCTGGCTTCACCCGCCTCGTCAGGCTGCCACTGGCCCTTGACCTGCGCTTCGGTCAGACCGGCAATCAGCTCGTCCACGGCCTGGCCGCCGTCGAGCGACTGGTTGCACAGCAGCACCATGTCGCAGCCGGCGTTCAGCGCCGTCACGGCCGCCTCGGTGTAGCTGACCTGGCGACCATCGATCATGCGCGCGCCCGCCATGCTGAGGTCGTCGCTGAAAACCGCCCCCTGGAAATGCAAACGACCGCGCAGGACATCGCCCAGCCATTTTCCGGAGAAGCCGGCGGGCCGCGCATCCACCTTCGGGTAGATCACGTGCGCCGGCATCACGCTGTCCAGTGAGGTACTGAGCCAGCCATACGGCGCGGCATCGTCGGCCAGGATGGCCTTGAGGCTGCGCTTGTCCACCGGGATCTCGGTGTGTGAATCGGCCCTCACGAAGCCATGCCCGGGGAAATGCTTGCCACAACTGGCCATACCCCCCAGGCGCAGGCCGTGCATCAGGCTCTTGGCCAGCAGGGTCACGACACGCGGGTCACGGCCAAAGGCGCGGTCGCCGATGACGCCACTCCCGCCATGGTCCAGGTCCAGCACCGGCGTGAAGCTGAAGTCCACGCCGCAGGCACGCAGCTCGCTGGCCAGCACCTGGCCGCAGGCGGTGGCCGCGTTGGTGGCGCCCAGCTGATCGCGTGACCACAGCGTCCCCAGGGCGCGCATGGGCGGCAGATGGGTGAAGCCCCCGGTCTTGAAGCGCTGCACGCGCCCGCCTTCGTGGTCGACGCAGATCAGCAGGTCGGCCCGGATACGCCGGAGGTCGGCGCACAGGGCAGAGAGCTGGGCCCGGTCCTGCCAGTTACGTCCGAACAGGATGATGCCGCCGACCAGCGGGTGGGCCAGGCGGCGGCGATCGTCCGCGTTCAGCGTGGTGCCGGCAATGTCAATGATCAGGGGGGCATGTTGACTCATACGGGGCCTTCGCAAAGGATCAGTCGTTGGGCGTTGCGCCGGGCATCGTGGAGATTTTTTCCACCACGACAAAGCTGGCCGCGTAATCGGTCTCGTCGGTCACGCTCACGTGGGCACTCAGTCCCTGGGCTTCGAACCAGGTCTTGAGCTCGCCATGGAGCACGATCAAGGGCTTGCCACTGGGCAGCTTGCCCACCTCGCACAAACGCCAGCTCATGGGCATGCGCATGCCCAGGCCGATCGCCTTGGAGAACGCCTCCTTGGCGGAAAAACGGGTGGCCAGGTAGCGCAGGCCGCGCTCGGGCCAGCGCACACTGCGCGCCTTCCAGGTGGCGAACTCGGCGTCACTGAGCACACGCTGGGCAAAGCGCTCGCCATGGCGCTCGACACTCAGGCGGATGCGGCGAACGTCGCAGATATCGGTGCCGATGCCGTAGATCATCGGGCAGCGTCCGCAATGCAGCGCAGGTAATCCCTGACCGTGGCGTCGTAACCCAGCTCCAGTGCATCGGCCATCAAGGCATGCCCGATGGACACTTCGGCTACACCGGGCACCTCGCGCAGGAATGCCGTGAGGTTGTCGCGGTTCAGGTCGTGGCCGGCATTCACGCCCAGGCCGGCATCCAGCGCCGCCTGGGCTGCTGCCGCGTAACGCTGCAACTGGGCCGGTTGGTCGGTCTTGCCCCAGGAAGCTGCATAGGGTTCGGTATAGAGTTCCACCCGATCGGCACCCACCGCCCTGGCCGCGGCCATCTGCTCGGGGATCGGGTCCATGAACAGGCTGACGCGCACGCCCAGATCACGGCATTCGGCGATCAGCGGACGCAGCCGCCCGGCATCCTGCGGGAAGGTCCAGCCGTGGTCGCTGGTGAACTGGCCCTCGGCATCGGGTACGAAGGTGGCCTGCTGCGGCCGCACCTGCCGGATGAAGTCCATCAGGTTGTGGAAGGGGTTGCCCTCGATATTGAATTCGCGACCCGGCCAGTCCTTCATCAGGGTGGCAATCTCAAACACGTCCTGAGCGCGGATGTGGCGCTCGTCGGGCCGCGGATGCACGGTGATGCCATGGGCGCCGGCCCGCAGACACAAGACGGCTGCACGCGTGACGCTGGGGATGCCCAGATGGCGTGTATTGCGCACCAGGGCAACCTTGTTGACGTTGACGGAAAGTGCGGTTGTGTTTTTCATAACGATTGGAGATCGACCATCATCTGCCGGGTACGCAGTGTGCCGCCCCCGCAATGGTACTGGAGCAGTGCGCGCAATTGGGGCTTGAGTTCGTTCATCACCGCCGCACAGGCGCGCAGGGTGTCGGTAAATGGGGCGGCGGTTTCCAGCGTGTGCTGCAAACCCATCCATTGCGCGCCGCTCAAGCCGCCGCGATCAGCCTCATTGCGGGCACGCAATCCGCCCTCCGGCACCAGGATGTAAAACGCGTCGGCCTGAAGCGGCGCCAGCGTCAGGGTCTGATGGTCCAGCCGCGGCAGCAGGCCGATCTCGCGCAGCAGCAGCAGTTCGAACGTGCGCAAGGCCGCCTGCAGCACTTCGTCGTGCTCCGAGGCCAGCACGCGCACGACATTGGCGTAGACATCGAACAGGGCCGGATGTGGGTCATCCCGCGCCAGCAGCTGCAGCAGCAGTTCGTTGAGGTAATAACCCGACAGAAGGGACTCGCCGGTAGGCATGACATGCCCACCCATCCACTCGGCGCCCTTGAGCGTGCGGATCTCGGCATCGCCGCCATAACTCAGTTGCAAGGGTTGCAAGGGCAGCAACACGGGGCGAAAACTGGAACTGGGGCGCTTGGCGCCCTTGGCCACCAGGGCAATGCGGCCATGATGCCGCGTGAACACTTCCAGGATCAGGCTGGTCTCGCTCCAGTCGTAGCGATGCAGCACATATGCCGGCTCTTCTGAAATGCGTTTCGTCGCCATCGCACTAGCCGGCCTGGCGGCCACTCACTCGTAGCCGAAACTGCGAACGCGAGCCTCGTCATCCGCCCAGCCGGAGCGAACCTTGACCCACAGCTCCAGGAAGACCTTGGCATCGGCCAGCTTCTCCAACTCCACCCGGGTTTCCATGCCTATGCGTTTGATGCGCTCGCCCTTGTCACCGATCACCATGGCCTTATGGCCATCGCGCTCCACCACGATGGTGGCCGCAATGCGCAGCAGGCGTTTCTGTCCCTTTTTCTGCGGTGGTTCTTCTTCAAACTTGTCGATCACCACGGTGGAGGTGTAGGGTAGCTCGTCGCCCGTGAGGCGAAACAGTTTTTCGCGTACCAGCTCGCTGGCGAGGAATTTTTCGCTGCGATCGGTCAGCTCGTCTTCGGCGTACCACCAGTCCTGCTCGGGCAGGTATTTTTCGCAAATACCCAGCAGGCGCTCGATGTCCTTGGGGTTCTTGGCCGACATGGGCACGAACTCCGCAAAGGCGTGCTTGGCCTGCATTTCCTGCAACCAGGGGGCGATGTCACCGCGGCGGTGCACGTTGTCGAGCTTGTTGGCCACCAGCAGTGTAGGAATACCTTGCCCCAAGAGGGCCAGCACACGCGCATCTGCAGGGGTGAAGCTGCCGGCCTCCACAACCAGCAAGATCAGGTCCACGTCGGAGACCGCGCCCACCACCGTCTTGTTCAGCGATTTGTTGAGCGCATTTCCGTGCACGGTCTGGAAGCCCGGCGTATCGACAAACACGAACTGGGTCGCGCCCTGGGTTCGCATGCCGGTGATGCGGTGGCGCGTCGTCTGCGCCTTGCGCGAGGTGATGCTGATCTTCTGGCCCACCAGGGCATTGAGCAGGGTGGACTTGCCGACGTTGGGTTTGCCGACGATGGCCACCAGGCCGCAACGGCGCGGTACATCGGCAGGCGAGGGGAGGGAGGAAATGTCCATGATGCTCAGCCTGGGTCCCGCGTCTTGAGAGATTGCAGCATGGCGGCCGCGGCCGCCTGTTCACCGGCACGCCGCGAACTGCCGATACCGCGCTCGTTCAGATTCAGCTCGTTCACTTCACACTCGACGTCGAAGGTCTGCCGGTGTGCGGCCCCCAGGGTACCAATGACCCGGTACAAGGGCAGCTTGAGCTTGCGCGCCTGCAGCCATTCCTGCAACTCGGTCTTGGGGTCCTTGGCACTGGCCTCCATCTGAGGGTTGATTTCAACATCCTGGAAGAGGCGGTGGACCAGCCCCTGGGCTGCCGCGTAGCCGGCATCGAGATAAACCGCACCGATCAGGGCCTCCAGTGCATCGGCCAGGATCGAGGGCCGTCGGCTGCCACCGGAGCGCACTTCGCCTTCGCCCAGCCGAACCACCTCGGGCAGGCCCAGGTTGACGGCCAGCTGGTGCAGGGTGTCCTGCTTCACCAGATTGGCGCGGATGCGCGACAGATCACCTTCTGGCAGGGCACTGAGCCGCTGGTAGAGCAGATCGGCCACCGCCAGGTTGAGGACGGAGTCCCCCAGGAATTCCAGGCGTTCGTTGTGATCCGCAGCAAAACTGCGGTGCGTAACGGCACGCACCAGCAGGGCACGATCGGAAAAAGGCTGCTGCAGCCGCTCCTGCAACGCGGTCAATCCATCAGCCACGCTATTTGGTGCTTCCTTCGTACTTGAGCGTCAGCCAGGCCGGACCGGCCAGGTGGATCTCGCGCTCATAAGCGAAGCTGACCACCACCTTGTCACCGTTCTTGGTCACGTTCAAGTCCTTGCCTTCGACGGACTTGATGTCATCGATCACTGCGGCCTTGTCAAAAACTGCCCGTACTTCTGCGACAGTCCCGCCCTCGGCCGCTGCCTTCTTGGCCGCCTTGTGGATAGCCTGCAGTTCAATCACGGTCGGAACGACCTGCGCCAGGACCACGCCGCTGACCGCCAGAATGCCCCCGATGAAAAGCAGGCCGATAAAAGTGATGCCACGCTGTGCCGACTTCAGTTGTCTTGCCATAGTTTCCCCCGTCTATCCATCATCGATATCAGTTGAACGCACCAATGCGTTTGAGATTGCCGAAGTTCATCCAGACAAAAAAGGCCTTGCCCACGATGTTCTGGTCCGGCACGAAACCCCAGTAGCGAGAATCCAGCGAATTATCACGATTGTCGCCCATCATGAAATAGTGCCCTTCGGGCACCTTGCAGACCACCCCTTCGACGCTGTAGCGGCAGTTTTTCCGGGAAGGAAAGTCACCGATCTCATCTTCGGAAAAGCCACCACGGCGTTCGCCATCGACGATCATGCGGTGCGGCTTGGCCCCCAGGGCCTCGCCATACTGCTTGAAGTAGCGCATGGCGTCCTCGTCGAAAAACTCGGGCAATTCGCTGGTCGCCACCGGCTGGCCGTTGATCGTCAGCCGTTTGTTCAGATAGGCCACCTCATCGCCCGGCAAGCCGACGACACGCTTGATGTAGTCCTGGCTGGGCCGCGGCGGGTAGCGGAACACCATCACGTCGCCACGCTCGGGCTTGTTGCCATCTGTCAGCTTGGTGTTGAGCACCGGCAGGCGGATGCCGTAATGGTACTTGTTGACCAGGATCAGGTCTCCCACCAGCAGGGTGGGAATCATGGAGCCGGAGGGAATCTTGAAGGGCTCGAACAGGAAGGAGCGCAGCAGGAAGACCACCACGATCACCGGGAACAGGCCGGCCGTCCAGTCCAGCCACCAGGGCTGCATCAGCAGCCGCTCACGGGCCTGCACCAGTTCGCCGCCTTCGTCGCTCTTGATGCCGAGCTTCTCGTTGGCCATCCGGCGTTCCTGCGTCTCGGCTTCCAGGCGGATGGCAGCGGCCTGGCGCTGCGGCAGGAAATAGAAGCGCTCGGCCAGCCAGTACAGGCCGGTCACCACCGAAGCCAGGAAAAGCAGCAGGGCGAAATTGCCCTCGATCGCCCCGAAATACCAGGCCCCTATGTAGCCGGCGAAGGACGCCAGCACCATCGCAGTGAGGATCTGCATCAATCCTCCACCTGCAAAATGGCCAGGAAGGCCTCTTGCGGTACTTCCACCGAACCGATCTGCTTCATGCGTTTCTTGCCTGCCTTCTGTTTCTCGAGGAGTTTCTTCTTGCGGCTGATGTCGCCGCCGTAGCATTTTGCCAGCACGTTTTTGCGCAGCGCCTTGATGTTCTCTCGGGCGATGATGTTGGCGCCGATGGCGGCCTGGATGGCCACGTCGAACTGCTGGCGGCTGATGATCTCGCGCATCTTGGCCGCCACGGCCCGGCCCCGAAAGGCAGCCTGGGTACGGTGCACGATGATGGACAGGGCGTCGACCTTCTCGCCGTTGAGCAGGATGTCGACCTTCACCACATCCGATGCGCGGTATTCCTTGAACTCATAGTCCATGCTGGCGTAGCCGCGGCTGACGGACTTCAGCTTGTCGAAGAAGTCCAGCACGATCTCGCCCAGCGGCAATTCGTAGGTCAGCATGACCTGGCGGCCGTGGTAGGCCATGTTGAGCTGCACGCCACGCTTCTGGTTGGCCAGGGTCATGACCGGGCCCACATACTCCTGCGGCATGTACAGGTGCACCGTCACGATGGGCTCGCGGATCTCCTGGATCTGGCTCTGGTCCGGCATCTTGGAGGGGTTCTCGACCATGATGACTTCGCCGTCGCCGCGAACCACCTGGTAGACCACGCTGGGCGCGGTGGTGATCAGGTCCTGGTCGAATTCACGCTCCAGCCGCTCCTGCACGATCTCCATATGCAGCAGGCCCAGGAAGCCGCAGCGGAAACCGAAACCCAGAGCCTGTGACACCTCGGGCTCGAAGTGCAGGGAAGCATCGTTGAGCTTGAGTTTTTCCAGGCTGTCGCGCAGGGCTTCGTACTGATTGGCTTCGGTCGGGTACAGACCGGCGAACACCTGCGGCTGGATTTCCTTGAAGCCGGGCAAGGCCTCGGTGGCCGGACCGGCATTGTTGGGCAGCTTCTTCTCCAGCGTCACGGTGTCGCCCACCTTGGCGGCCTGCAACTCCCGGATACCGGCAATGATGTAACCCACTTCTCCGGCATGCAACGCCTCGCGCGGCTGGTTGGCCGGCGTGAACACGCCCAGGCTGCCGGCTTCATACACGGCATTGGCGGCCATCAGCCGGATGCGCTCACCCTTGAGCAGGCGGCCGTCGACCACCCGCACCAGCATGACCACGCCAACGTAGCTGTCGAACCAGCTGTCGACGATCATGGCGCGCAGCGGGCCGTCCGGATCGCCCTGGGGCGCTGGAATCCGGGCCACGATGGCCTCCAGGATGTCGTCCACACCCATGCCGGTCTTGGCCGAACAGGGGATGGCGTCGTCGGCGTCGATGCCGATCACATCCTCGATCTCGGCCTTGGCATTATCGGGGTCGGCATTGGGCAAATCCATCTTGTTGAGTACCGGCACCACCTCCACACCCAGGTCGAGTGCGGTGTAGCAGTTGGCGACCGTCTGTGCCTCCACGCCCTGGCTGGCATCGACCACCAGCAACGCACCTTCGCAGGCCGAGAGCGAACGGCTGACCTCGTAAGAGAAGTCCACGTGCCCAGGTGTGTCGATCAGATTGAGGTTGTAGACCTGTCCATCACGCGCCTTGTATTGCAGCGCAGCGGTCTGTGCCTTGATGGTTATCCCACGCTCTTTCTCGATGTCCATGGAGTCGAGCACCTGCGCCTCCATCTCGCGCTCTTCCAGTCCGCCGCAGCGCTGGATCAAGCGGTCCGCGAGCGTCGATTTGCCATGATCGATGTGCGCGATGATCGAAAAATTTCTGATGTGCTTCATCAACGAAAACGCTTAAGTGGTTGAATTTAAAAAGACGCGGGCAAGAAAAAGGGCGCGTCGGGTTGTGACGCGCCCTGAACCAACAATCTATGGCAACTGCGATAGTTGGAGCTTCATTGTAGGCAAAAAGGCAGCCCCGTACAGCCCGAAAAATCGCATATTTCCGTCGTTGCGACGTCACAACAGGATTTTATCAACAGTTTATCAACAGATTCTTGCGTGCCAGTCTTGAACAAGTTGTGGGTGATCTGTGGATGTTTCTGTATGGAAGTCACAGGATCCCGCATGGTGGATTCAGACGGGGTCTATATGCATGTAATGCGTGTCTGAACCACGTGCATTCTAACCAAATTGTCGAACCCTGACAATAAGTCAGTGAACACAAACTTATTATTCAGGAATCCGCCAAGAAAATTTAAATTCTTCTGTCCGCGATCTGCGGGTCAAAAACCCCCATCCCGAGTCGGGTTGGGGGTTACCGGCATCCGCTCAACGTGACGGCCGGATCACCGCGTACTGGGCCCATTCACCCCGGCGAAACAGCACATGCACAGGCTTGCCCTTCTCGAGCTTGCCCAGCAGGGCTTCGAATTCGCGCAGGCTGGCCACTTCGACATTCGCCAGCGCCAGGATCACGTCCCCTTCGCGCAGGCCGGCCCGGGCGGCGGCCTCGACCGCCGACTCCACCCGCACCCCACCCTTGAGCTTCAGCTCCTGCTTCTGTGCCTCGGTGAGATCGGTCACCGTCAGGCCCAGCGCCGGCGCAGCACCCGACCGCGGCTTGTCCTCGCGTTCCTTGCGAGCCACCGGTTTCTCGGCCTCGAATTCACCGATGGTCACCATGAGGTCGCGGCTGGCGCCGCGGCGGAACACCGACAGCGTGCTGCGCGAGCCTGGCTTGAGGCTGCCGACCACACGCGGCAGGTCGGTCGATTTCTCGATCGCCTTGCCATCCACGCGGGTGATGATGTCGCCCGCTTCCACTCCCGCCTTCTCGGCCGGCGAGCCGCTCTCCACCCCTCGCACCAACGCACCCTGGGGCTTGCCCAGCCCGATGGCCTCGGCCACCTCCTTGGTCACCTGGTCGATCTGCACGCCGATACGGCCACGCGTCACGCGCCCGCTGCTGCGCAGCTGTTCGCTCACCCTGATAGCCTCGTCGATCGGGATGGCGAAGGCTATGCCCATGTAGCCGCCCGAGCGCGAATAGATCTGGCTGTTGATGCCCACCACCTCACCGCGCAGGTTGATCAGCGGCCCACCCGAATTGCCCGGGTTGATGGCCACGTCGGTCTGGATCAGCGGCAGGTAATCGCCCGTGTCGCGCTGCTTGGCACTGACGATGCCGGCCGTCACGGTGTTCTCCAGGCCGAAGGGTGAGCCGATCGCCATCACCCATTCGCCGACCTTGAGGCGGTTCACGTCACCGACCTTCACGGCCGGCAGGCTCGTGGCCTCGATCTTCACGACCGCCACGTCGGTCCGCTTGTCGGCCCCCACGAGACGGGCCTTGAACTCACGCTTGTCGGTCAGAGTGACGAGCACCTCGTCGGCGCCGTCGACCACGTGCGCATTGGTCATGATGTAACCGTCTGCCGAGAGGATGAAACCCGAACCGACACCACGCGGCTGCTCCTCCGGCTGCGGCCGCCCCGAACGCGGCGCCTGGCGCGGCAGATTGGGCGGCACCGGCAGGCCGAAACGGCGGAAGAACTCCAGCATCTCCTCGTCCATGCCGCTGCCGTCTTCAGCAGAACGGGCAGTCACCTTCTCCAGGGTCCTGATATTGACCACCGAAGGCCCGACCTGGTCCACCAGCTCGGTGAAATCGGGCAAACCACGCACCTGGGCCGTCGCCGCTCCGCTCAGGAACAGCGGGGCCAGCGCCAGCAGCAAGGCAGCGCCCAGCGGGTGGGCCTTGCGTTTGAGTCGGAAGAAAAACGACAAAACCATCGCAGACATGTTGAACCTCATGTGATCAAACGATTAGAGAAAAAGAATTTCCGTTGCAACGCGGATTCATGGCACGCGCTCCAGCCCCTGGGCAAACATCTGTAAGGTCTGGGCCGGGACCTCGCCCACAAAGGTGAGCCACCAGGACGAGCTGCCCGACACGACACGGCGCACCAGTGCGTGCGTCGCCCCCAGGGACTGCTGACCCTCCTGGCCATGACGGCGGGGGTCATGGCTTTCGATGAACACCGAGACCGAGGCCAGGCCATCGGAAAAGACCCACTGCACGGAGCCCATGCCTGACGCAGAAGGTCGGCGGTAGCAACTCATGGCCCTGAAACCGGGCACCTCCTGGGCCAGCCGCCATCCTTCAGCGGCCGCTGTGGTCTTGACCAGCGTGGGGGTCTCGACCTTGTAACCCTCGGTGTTGCCCATCATGCGACTGAGCTTCTCCATGCTGACGGGCGCATCCAGTTGCAGCTCGGAAAACGCAACCTGCTCCAGCACCCGTTCCTGGGCGTCCAGGGTCTGCAGCTTGACCACCAGGCCCGTGCGTTTTTCGCTCCAGATGCGGTAGCCGAAACGCAGGCCATCCCGGGGCACCAGCTGAACGATGTCGGCTTCGAAGCCGGCCACCCGTTCGCTGCCCTGCGCACTCGCACTGTAGTGCTGCTCGATCGCCGCGTCCACGGACTTGAGCAGGTGTGGGAACAGACCCAGGGCCTCGCGCTTCTCCGCCACGGCCACACGGCTTTGCGGGGAAAAGGTGACCACTTCATCATTGCGCCGGAAGGTCGAGCGCGGCGCGCCGGTCAGCGCCTCGACGCGCTCCATCTGCTGCTGGCCATCGCAGACGTGCCAGACCTTGGCACTGGCCATGCTGCCGCCCGAAGACACCACCAGGGTGCCGATATAGGCGCGGCGGCGCGAAGCCTCATGCATGCGCAGCAGCCACTCGGAAATGCTGCGTTCACGCGCTGCCTGCGAGGCTGCGGGGGCCGCCGGCTGCTCCGCACGTGCGACCGGCAGCAGCCCCGGCAACAGGGCAAGCAGGACGATCAGGCGCAGCCAGGCGAGGAACGACAGAGAAGCCATGTCCATGCCGGGCTCAGCGCGACGGGCGCTCGAAGGTTGCATTGCGCAGGAAACCCGCTGGCATCTGCAGGGCCGATGTCCCACCCAGTTGCTGGTGCGCAGCAATCAACTGGTCCAGCCGGGGATCACGGATCATGACGGGCGCCTCAGCACCGGCTTGCGCCACCGGTACGGACGGCGGCCCGGAAGCCGCCATCTGAGCGGCTTGCTGCGAGGGGGCCGTCAGTTGCCAGCCCAGCACGGCGACCACCGCGAGGGAACTCAGGCCGGCCACCAGCTTCCAGCGCCAGACGCTGTCGTTCGCGCTGGACTGCACGACGACCTGGGTGATTGCGGCGCCGGGCCGCACAGGAGCGTCCTCCTGCTGCAGTCGCAGGCGCAGACGTGCCATGAACGCGGCGTCATGCGCACTAACAGCTGTGCCAGCGCCCGCGCGCAGGACATCGCCGACGAGGTGGTAGCTGTGCCAATCGGCCTGCGCCTGCGGGCTGGACGCCAGCACCGCCAGGGCCCGCGTGAACTCAACACCATGCAACTCACCATCGGCCAATGCCGAGACCAGCTCATGGGCCGGCTCTGTCTGCTGTTTCTTGGTTTCCTGCATTGCTTCCATTCCTACCAACGTTTGCCTGTCTGACGCTCCAGCATGGGACGCACTTTTGCCGATATCGCCTCACGCGCCCGGAAAATACGGGAGCGCACCGTGCCGATCGGGCAATTCATCAGGGTGGCGATGTCCTCGTAGCTCAGACCCTCAATCTCACGCAGCGTCACGGCCTGCCGCAAGTCCTCCGGCAGCGCCTCCAGGGCGGCCTGCACGGCGGTGGCGATTTCGCGCGCTGCCAGCAGGGTTTCCGGTGTTTCTTCCCCTATTGGTTCCCGTCCGGGCTGGAAAGTTTCATCGTCATCACCCTCGGGTCGCAGCGCCGCCTCGGTGATCAAGGGGTCATGCTTGAGATCCAGCAGGGCTTTTTTGGCCGTGTTGACGGCAATCCGGTACAGCCAGGTGTAGAACTGGGCATCGCCACGGAACTGGTGCAATGCCCGGTAGGCGCGGATGAAGGTTTCCTGCGCGATGTCCTCCACCAGGTCGGTGTCGCGCACCATGCGCGCGATCAGGCGCTGGATGCGGCGCTGGTACTTGATGACCAGCAACTCGAAAGCGTGCTTGTCACCCGCCAGCGTTCGCTCGACGAGCTGGGCATCGCTGTCACCGGGTGCCTCAGCGCCCTCCTTCACCATGCCGCCCCCTGCCCTGACGCAACGGACGGTGTTGCCCCCCTGGCCGCCGGCGCATGAACGGCCCGCCGCAATGCATCCCAGCGCAAGGGCGCGCCGCTGCGTTCCAGCCAGAGCCAGACAGTGCGGCCATCCTGCGCAAGGAACTCCAGCAAGAGGCCCTGCTGCCAGTCCAGACGGGCCCGGACTTCACCGAAACGGCGCTGCCCCCGTGCCTCCCACACCCAGGACTGGCCATCCCAGTCCAGCTGGCCCTCTTGCGGGCGCCGCGCCAGTCGCAGAGCGATCCACAGACCCAATAAGCTCACCAGCAGCGCCAGGCCATGGATAGCAGACCAGTGATCAGACTGCAAGCCCCAGGCTGTGCTGGACAGCGCCGCCAGCAGCCAGGGCAGACCCAGAGCGGCCACTCGGATGGCAGAACGCCCCACCGGATATGAAACCGCTGGGGCGCTGTACATAGGGCTGGCGGATGCTGCGCTTCAGATGCGCTTGAATACCAGGGTGCCGTTGGTTCCGCCGAAGCCGAAGTTGTTCTTCACCGCGACGTCAATCTTCATGTCCCGCGCGGTATTGGCGCAGTAATCGAGATCACACTCAGGATCCTGGTTGAAGATGTTGATGGTGGGCGGGCTCTTCTGGTGATGCAGCGCGAGCACGGTGAAGACCGACTCGATGCCACCAGCACCACCCAGCAGGTGACCCGTCATGGATTTGGTCGAATTGACCACGGTCTTCTTGGCGCGATCACCCAGCGCCGCCTTGATGGCGTTGGTCTCGTTGGTGTCGCCCAGCGGCGTCGAGGTGCCGTGGGCATTCAGGTAATCGACCTGATCAGCGTTGACACCGGCATTGCGCAGTGCTCCCAGCATGGCGCGACGCGGGCCGTCCATGTTCGGGGCGGTCATGTGGCCGGCGTCTGCACTCATGCCGAAACCGGAGAGTTCGGCATAGATCCTGGCGCCGCGCGCCTTGGCGTGCTCGTACTCTTCGAGCACCATGACACCCGCTCCCTCGCCCAGCACGAAGCCGTCGCGGTCTTTGTCCCAAGGGCGCGAAGCCGTCTTGGGATCATCGTTGCGGGTGGACAGGGCGCGCATGGCGGCAAAGCCTCCCACGCCCAGGGGGGACACCGTGGCCTCGGCACCACCGGCAATCATCACATCAGCGTCGCCATACTCAATCAGGCGCCCCGCCTGGCCGATGCTGTGCAGGCCCGTGGTGCAGGCTGTGACGATGGCCAGATTCGGGCCCTTGAAACCGTAGCGCATCGAGACATGTCCGGAAATCATGTTGATGATGGACGCCGGGACGAAAAACGGGGAAATACGACGCGGACCACGGCTCGCGTACTCCGCATGGGTCTCTTCGATCAGCGGCAGGCCACCGATGCCCGAGCCGATCAGGCAGCCGATGCGCACGGCCTGCTCTTCGTTCAGACCTTCACCGGTGGGCAGACCGGCGTCTTCGACCGCCTGCACGGCAGCGGCAATGCCATAGTGGATGAAGGTGTCCATCGTGCGCGCTTCCTTCGCTCCGATGTACTTCTCCAGCTCGAAACCCTTGACCTCGCCGGCGAACTTGCAGGCGAAGTTGCTGGCATCGAACCTGGTGATCAGATCGATGCCGGAGCGACCGGCCAGCAGGCTGGACCAGGACTCGGCCACGGTGTTGCCGACCGGGCTGATACAGCCCATACCTGTTACGACGACGCGACGACGGGACATAGTTTTCTGTGCAGGCTAGGAAATGGGAGCCACCGCAAGCGGGAAACCCCATCGGGATCGACAGGCCGCTTGCAGGGCGGGCGGCACGGGTGCGCCGCAGCCGCCGGGTTGGCCATCAGGCCTTCTGGTGCGCCTTGGCGTAGTCGATGGCGTTTTGCACCGTGGTGATCTTCTCGGCGTCTTCGTCCGGGATCTCGATGCCGAACTCGTCTTCCAGTGCCATCACCAGTTCGACGGTGTCCAGGGAGTCGGCGCCCAGATCAGCCACGAAGGCCTTCTCACTGGTCACCTGGGACTCTTCCACACCGAGTTGTTCGGCAATGATTTTTTTGACGCGTGCTTCGATATCGCTCATGTGTTCCCTCAGAGGGTTGTAAATGAATCCGTGATTTTAGCTGGCCCGGGAAAAGGGTTTTCCCGGGCTGCCGCCGTACGGATAATTCGGCTTGATCCTTGCATGGTTACATGTACATGCCGCCATTGACGTGCAGCTCCTGCCCCGTCACGTAGCCGGCATGCGGCGAGGCCAGGTAGGCCACGGCGTGCGCAATGTCGGCCGGCTTGCCCAGATGGCCCAGCGGGATCTGCCCCAGCAGGGCTTTCTGCTGCTCTTCGGGCAGATGGGCCGTCATGTCGGTTTCGATGAAACCCGGCGCAACGCAATTCACCGTGATGTTGCGCGTACCGAGTTCCCGCGCCAGGGCACGCGTCATGCCGGCCACACCAGCCTTGGCGGCCGCGTAGTTGGCCTGGCCCGGGTTGCCCGAGGCGCCGACGACCGAGGTGATGCTGATGATGCGACCGTAACGCTGCTTCATCATGGTGCGCATCACGGCCCGGCTCATGCGGAACACGGCCTTGAGGTTGGTGCCCAGCACCTCGTCCCACTCGCCATCCTTCATGCGCATGGCCAGGTTGTCACGCGTGATGCCGGCGTTGTTGACGAGCACGTGCAGGGCGCCCTGCTCCTTGACGATGGCGTCGATGGCGGCATCGCAGCCCGCCGCGTCGTTGACATTGAGCTTGATGCCCTTGCAACCGTTGAAGGCCGCCAGGGCGGCGCTGATCTTGACGGCCCCCTCGTCGCTGGTGGCGGTACCGATCACCTTGAGGCCCTGGCGGGCCAGCTCATGGGCAATCGCCGCGCCGATGCCACGGGAGGCACCCGTCACCAGGGCGACCTGGCCTTCAAACTTGATGTCACTCATGCCAAAGCTCCTTGGACTTCTGTCAGCGTAGCCGGATCGAACAGGGGCATGCCGGTCAATTCGGGGTCAATGCGTTTGACCATGCCAGCCAGCACCTTACCCGGACCGCATTCCACGATGTGGGTCATGCCATGCGCCTTGATGGCCTGCACGCACTCCACCCAGCGCACCGGACCAAAGGCCTGGCGGTACAGGGCGTCGCGAATGCGATCGGCGTCGACCTCCACCGCCACGTCGATATTGTTGATGAGTGTGATGCGCGGCGCACCCAGCTCCAGATCCTCCAGACGCTCGCGCAGCTTCTCGGCGGCCGGTTTCATGAGGCTGGAATGGAAAGGTGCCGACACCGGCAGTGACAGCGCCCGCTTGGCACCGTTGGCCTTGAGCACTTCACAGGCCTTCTCCACCGCCGCCTTGGATCCGGCGATCACGGTCTGGCCCGGATCATTGAAATTCACGGCCTCAACCACCTCGGTAGAGCCCGGACCGAAAGATTGCAACGCCTCGTCGCAGCCTGCGATCACCTTGGCCGCGTCCATGCCCAGGATGGCGGCCATGGCGCCCGTCCCTACCGGCACGGCGTCCTGCATGGCCTGGGCACGGAAACGCACCAGCGGCACGGCCTGCGACAACGTCAGCATGCCAGCGGCCACCATGGCCGAATACTCGCCCAGGGAATGGCCGGCCACGGCGGCCGGCGCCACGCCGGTCTCGCTCATCCAGACACGGTAGGCAGCCACGCCAGCCACCAGCATGACGGGCTGGGTGTTGGTGGTCAGCGCCAGGGCTTCCTTGGGGCCTTCCTTGATCAGCTGGCCCAGGTTTTCGCCCAGTGCCTCGGAGGCTTCATGCAAGGCTTCTCGCACCTCGGGGTGGTCGCCCCAGGTGTCGAGCATGCCGACCGACTGCGAACCCTGGCCCGGAAAGACAAAGGCAAACGGTTTCATGGTGTTGACTTGATGGTGTGTGGTTGGGAGTGGAGCTGCCATGTGTGGCGGCTCCCGCCTACATCTTCAGCAGGACCGAGCCCCAGGTGAAGCCACCGCCCACGCCCTCGAGCATGACCAGATCACCCGGCTTGACACGGCCGCTGCGCACGCCGGCATCCAGCGCCAGCGGAATCGAGGCCGCCGAGGTGTTGCCGTGCTGGTCCACGGTGACGATCACCTTGTCCATGGGCAGCTTCAGCTTCCTGGCCGTGCCCTGCATGATGCGGATATTGGCCTGGTGCGGGATCAGCCAGTCGATGTCGCTTTCCTGCTTGCCGGCCTTGGCCAGCACCGCGCGGGCTGTCTCTTCCAGCACGCCTACGGCCAGCTTGAAGACCGCCTGACCGTCCATCTTGAGCAGCGGGTCGCCCAGCACGATACCGCCGCAGACATGACCCGGCGTGCAAAGGATGTCGACATGCTTGCCATCGGCATGCAGGTCGCTGGCCAGCAGGCCCGGCTCGTCCGAGGCCTCCAGCACCACGGCACCGGCACCGTCACCGAACAGCACGCAGGTGGTGCGGTCCTTGAAATCGATGATGCGCGAGAAAACCTCGGAACCGATCACCAGCGCCCGGCTCGCCGAGCCGCTCTTGATCAGGGCGTCGGCCACGGTCAGCGCATACACAAAACCGCTGCAGACCGCCTGGACATCAAAGGCCGGGCAGCCATTGGCGCCGATCTTGTTCTGCAGGATGCAGGCTGCCGAGGGAAAGACCATGTCCGGCGTCGAAGTCGCCACGATGATCAGGTCGATGTCCTTGGCCGCCACACCGGCGGCGTCCATCGCGCGGCGCGCGGCCTCGGCGCCCAGGTCGCTGCTGGTCACGCCGGGCTCGGCGAAATGGCGCGCGCGAATGCCGGTGCGCTCGACGATCCATTCGTCGGAACTCTCAATGCCATCGGCCGCCAGCTGGGCCACCAGATCGGCATTGCTCAGGCGCTTGGGCGGCAGGAAGCTGCCGGTACCGGTGATGCGGGAATAACGTCTCATGGATGGTTCTGTAGTGGGTTCCAGGGCCGGCCAGGCAGCCCGCCCGGGCTACTCCGCGGCGGCCAAACCGGCCAACAGCGGAGCGGCATGCGCGATACGGGCCTGGACCCGCTCAAGTAGCTTGTTCCGGGCTGCATCATACGCGCGGTTCAGGGCCTGCTCAAAGGCAAGTTCGTCGGCCGAACCATGGCTCTTGAACACCAGCCCACGCAGTCCCAGCAGGGCCGCACCGTTGTAGCGCCGGTGATCAACCCGCCTTTTAAACGCGGAAAGAACCGGAAGAGCACAGATGGCAGCAATTTTTGTAAAGATATTGCGAGAGAACTCCTGCTTAAGGAAGCCCCCGATCATCGAAGCCAGGCCCTCACTGGCCTTCAGCGCCACATTGCCCACAAAACCATCACAGACGACGATATCCGTCGTGCCCTTGAAGATATCGTTACCTTCAACGTTGCCGTAGAAATTCAAATCTCCGGAGTTGGCGGCAGATCGAAGCAATTCACCGGCTTTTTTAATAACTTCGCTACCCTTGATGACTTCTTCACCAATGTTGAGCAAGCCCACCGAAGGGTTCGGGTCATCACGCAGGACCGACACCAGGGCAGACCCCATGACAGCGAACTGCAGCAGATGCTCGGCCGTGCAATCGACGTTGGCCCCCAGGTCGAGTACCGTGGTCGCGCCGCCGGTGGCATTGGGCAACTGGGTGGCGATGGCGGGACGATCGATCCCCTCGACCGTCTTGAGTACATAACGGGCAATCGCCATCAGGGCGCCGGTGTTACCGGCGGAAACCGCCGCCTGCGCAACGCCGGCCTTGACCTGTTCGATGGCCACGCGCATCGAGGAGTCTTTCTTGCGACGCAAGGCCACCTCGATCGGATCGTCCATGCCGACCACCTCGCTGGCGGGCACCACACGAGCACGCGCATGGGTGGTGCTGCTCAGACGATCGGGCAAGCCGATCAGGAGCAACTCGGCATCCGGGTGATGGTCAAGGAAGTTGCGGCACGCCGCCAGCGTGACGCGGGGGCCGTGATCGCCCCCCATGCAGTCCACAGCAATCGTGATCATGGGTTGGCTGCGCGATCAGGCGCGGTAAAGACCGGAAAAGACAGTCGACATCAAGACAAAGGCCCGAGCTACCTGCGCTGTAGCGTCGGGCCCTTTGAAACCTGGAATGATCAGGCTTCGGATTTGGTCTTCAGCACCTTGCGGCCACGGTAGAAGCCATTGGGGCTGATGTGGTGACGCAGGTGGGTCTCACCCGTGGTCGGCTCGACAGCGATGCCGGGCACGTTCAGGGCGTTGTGCGAACGGTGCATGCCGCGCTTGGAGGGCGACTTCTTGTTTTGCTGGACTGCCATGGTTGGCTCCTGGTAATCAGGCCGCGCGAAGGACGCTCGGCACAGGTTGTTCAAGGGTTGGACGGCTCGGCACAGGTTGGGGCTGCGCGAAACCACGAATTATAGCCTAACTTGTTGATTCTGGGGCGGTTTCACAAACCGCCCGGGCGCCTCAGCCGGGCTTGCCGCCCTTGAGCCCGGCCAGGGCGGCAAAGGGATTGGGCTTGTCAGCCTGGGCCGCCTCGAAATCCGCGTCCTGGGCGACCAGCTTGACCTCGGTCGGACAAACCTCATGGCGTGGCACCACGGGCAGTTCCATCAGCAACTCGTCCTCGACCAGCTCATGGAGGTTGAAGTCCCGCCCCAAGGCCAGCACATCTTCTTCAGCCTCCTCATCCTCGGCTTCGGCCTGCTTTTCACTGGCCACGAAACGGAAAGAACGCTCCACCGCCACGGCGATGTCGGCCGCCCCCAGGCAGCGCTGGCAGGTCAGTGGCAGGCTGGTCCGGGCACTCAGATGCAGCCAGATCTGGCCCTGCCCGCTGGCGTGGGCCCGCAGTTCGCCGTGGGCCTCCCAATGCACCGGGCGGTCCGCTCCCTGCCCACCAGTCTCTGCCAGCAGACGCTCATATTTTGATAGCGGATCCTGACCGGACAGTGAAGCCCCTGCCTGGGCAAAGGCCTGGACATCCAGCCGGCGCGCATGAAACTCTTGGGTCATGACCGCAGTGTAAGAGAATCGACGCATGACCGCCCCTGTCCCCCGCCCCCTGATCCTCGGCTCGTCCTCGGCCTACCGGCGCGAACTGCTCGCGCGCCTGCGCCTGCCCTTCGATGTGTCCTCGCCCGAGGTCGACGAAACCCCCCGTCCGGATGAAACACCCAAAGCGCTGGCACTGCGCCTGGCGCTGGCCAAGGCGCGTGCGGTCGCCGCACGCCATCCGTCGGCCGTGGTGATCGGATCGGACCAGGTCGCCGACCTGGACGGCGAACCGCTGGGCAAGCCCGGTACGCACGAACGCGCCGTGGCCCAATTACGCAGCATGCGCGGCCACACGGTGATCTTCCAGACGGCCGTGGCGGTGGTCTGCATCGAAACGGGTTTCGAGCAGGTCGAGCTGGCGCCGGTGCGCGTGCGCTTTCGCGCGCTGACGGACGCCGAGATCGAAAACTATCTGCGTGCCGAGACGCCCTATGACTGCGCCGGCAGCGCCAAAAGCGAGGGTCTGGGCATTGCGCTGCTGGAATCCATCGAAAGCGACGACCCGACGGCGCTGATCGGCCTGCCGCTGATCCGCACGGCGCGCCTGCTGCGCGCGGCTGGACTGTCCCTGCTGGGCACAGCATGACCACACCCGGCAAACTCTATCTGGTGCCCGCACCGCTGGACTTCGGCTGTACGGCACAGACGCCACTGACCGACGTGCTGCCTGCCGGCACCCTGGCCATCGCCTCGCAGTTGCAACACTGGATCTGCGAAAACGCCAAGACCGCCCGCGCCTACCTCAAGCGCGTGGGTGAACTGCACCCCCTGGCCCACACGCTGCAGGCACTGGACCTCCAGGAACTGCCACGCGAGGTCCACAAGAAGGGTGACCACGACGGCACCAGCTTCGACGCCCGCCCCTTGCTGGCGCCAGCCTTGGCCGGCCACGACATGGGGCTGCTGAGCGAAGCCGGCATGCCGGCCGTGGCCGATCCGGGCTCCTCTGTCGTGCGCGCCGCGCACGAATTGGGCCTCATGGTCGTACCGCTGGTCGGCCCGGTCTCGCTGCTGCTGGCGCTGGCCGCCAGCGGCCTGTCGGGCCAGAACTTCGCCTTCGTCGGTTACCTGCCGCAGGACGCCGCCGCGCGCGTGACGCGCATCCGCGAACTGGAATCCCTGGCACTCAAGACCGGTCAGACCCAGCTCTTCATCGAAACGCCTTACCGCAACGCGGCCCTGCAGGAGGCCCTGCTCAAGACGCTGCAGCACAACACCCGTCTGGCGGTGGCCAGCGGGCTGACACTGGCCACCGCCCAGTTGCGCAGCAATACCGTCAAACACTGGAAGCAAGAGCCACTGGCGCCGGACAAGGACACGCCGGCGGTGTACGCCATCGGCCGCTGAAGTGCCAGGAATTCAGCGCCAGGCAGGCTGTGCGCGTACCGCCTTGACCGAGCCTTCACCGATCGCAGCGCCAAAGCGTTTGATCAGGCGTTCGGCCACGTTCGGATGGCGCGTGTAGTCGACGATCTCCTCGGCCTTGACCACTTCGCGCGCTACGTAATCCAGATTGCCCAGCTGGTCGGCCAGGCCCAGTTCCACGGCCTGCTGGCCCGTCCAGAACAGGCCGCTGAACATGTCCGGCGTTTCCTTCAGGCGCTTGCCGCGCCCGGTCTTGACCACTTCGATGAACTGCTTGTGGATCTGGTCCAGCATGGCCTGGGCAAAGGCGCGCTGCTTCTCGGTCTGCGGACTGAAGGGGTCGAGGAAACCCTTGTTCTCGCCGGCCGTCATGAGGCGGCGCTCGACGCCCAGCTTCTCCATCAGGCCGGTGAAACCGAAACCGTCCATCAGCACGCCGATGCTGCCAACAATGCTGGCCTTGTCAACATAGATCTTGTCGGCCGAGACGGCGATGTAATAGGCGGCAGAAGCGCAGGCCTCTTCCACCACCGCATAGACCGGCTTGTTGTGCTGGGCCTTGAGGCGACGGATTTCATCGTTGATGATGCCGGCCTGCACCGGGCTGCCGCCAGGTGAGTTGATCAGCAGCACCACAGCCTGGGCGCCTTGGTCTTCGAAGGCGTTGCGGACCGCGGCCACCACCAGATCGGCGCTGGCCTCGCTGTCCGAGGCGATTTCCCCCTGGATCTCCACCACGGCGGTGTGGCGTGCACTGGGGGCAGGCCCCGAATTCCCCAGACCGGCCACCAGCCAGACCAGCAAGAGAAACACAGCCAGCCAGCTCAGACGGCTGATGAGCTTCCAGCGCCTTGCCGCGCGCTGCTCCTCCAGCGCGGCAAAGGCCAGTTTCTCCAGCACGGCGCGCTCCCAGCCCGGCGCCTGCGCCGCGGACGTGGAGGCTTCCTGTTTGGGACGGCCGGATTCGGCGCCAAAGTTGTCACTCATGTCAGAACTCGAGGGGTTTCAGGTTGTAGGCAGTATGCCAGTGCACCAAACCGTCCTGCTCGGTGAGGGCGATCTTGACCAGCCCGCCGCGGCAGGGCCCGCCACGGCAGGCGCCGGACTCGGGCGAGTACAGGGCGCCATGCGTGGAGCAGATCAGCCAGTGGCCGGTGAGGTCGAAAAAGTGATTCGGCTGGTAATCCAGTTCCATGGCCACGTGGGTGCAGCGGTTCAGATAGGCCTGCACCCGGCCCGCATAGCGGATGGCAAAGGCGCGGCAGGTCTGGCCGCCGTAGACCACGTCAAAGGGAACCCCCAGGCCGCCATCGGCCAGGTCGGCCGAGTTGCACAGGGGGATCAGGGCGTCGTCCATGAGGTCAGGCGATCGTCGTCCGCCGGGCCGCCCCACAGACGGCGACGGCCCCCTCAAGGGGCAGGGGGTACACGCAGTGACGACCGTGGGGGCTAAGCATTTTCCAGCAACCAGTCGTGCAAGTCGCGCACCGAATGCGCCACGTGCAGCGGCTGCAGGGCATGGAAGGCCTCGGGCTCGTGGGCACCGTAACTCACGCCCACGCTGGGACAGCCGGCATTGAGCGCCATCTGCAGGTCGTGCGTGGTGTCACCAATCATGAGGGTGCGCTCAGGCTCCACGCCGAACTCGCGCATCAGCTCCTGCAACATGAGCGGATGCGGCTTGCCGGCGGTTTCATCGGCCGTACGCGAACCGTTGAACACGCCCTTGAGCTGCACCGTGTGCAGCACCTCGTCCAGCCCGCGCCGGCTTTTTCCCGTGGCCACGGCCAGCCAGTGGTGGCGGGTTTTCAGGTCGGCCAGCAGCTCCAGCACCCCGGCGAACAGGCTCAGATCATTCTGGTGCGCCATGTAATGAAAGCGGTAGCGTTCACCCAGCAGGGGGTATTGGTCGGCTGGCACATCGGGCGCGGCATGCGCCAGGGCCTGCATCAGGCCCATGCCGATCACATAGGCGGCTTCCTTGTCGCCGGGCACGGTGCCGCCCACGTCGCGCACCGCGTTCTGGATGCAGCGGGTGATGATGGCCGTGGAATCAAACAGCGTGCCATCCCAGTCGAAGGCGATCAGGTCGTACTGTCTTGGTCGGGAACTCATGAAATCTTCAGGTCGGGTCGGCGATGGCCTGTGCCAGGAACTGTTCCAGCTCCGGCGGCAAGGGGGCCAGCAACTCGATGCGCTCGTCGCTGGCCGGATGGTTGAACTGTAAACGCCAGGCATGCAGGAACATGCGGCGCAGGGGCACACGCCCCTGCGGGTTGGCGGGTTTCTGCAGCGCCTTGTTGAGCTCGAAGTCGCCGTACTTGTCGTCACCCACGATGGGCAGGCCTTCGGAGGCCAGGTGAACGCGGATCTGGTGCGTACGGCCGGTCTTGATAGTCACCTCCAGCAGGCTGTAGCCCGTGGCGGACGGGGCCACAACCCCTGCCGAGCGGCTGCGTACCTTGACCAGGGTGACCGACTTCATGCCGTCCGGGTCGTCGCGCGGCACCACCTTGACGCGGCGCTCGCCATCCTCCAGCAGGTATTTGTGCAGGGGTTTGTCCAGCACCTTCTTGTTCAGCGGCCACTGGCCAGCCGCCAGGGCCAGGTAGGTCTTGCCCGTTTCACGCTCGCGAAACTGGTCCTGCAGGTGTTTGAGCGCACTGCGCTTCTTCGCCAGCAGCAGGATGCCGCTGGTCTCACGGTCCAGCCGGTGCACCAGTTCCAGGAATTTGGCCTGGGGCCGGGCCATGCGCAGCTGCTCGATCACCCCGAAACTCACGCCCGAGCCGCCATGCACGGCCACGCCAGCCGGTTTGTCGATGGCCAGCACGGCCTCGTCCTCGAACAGCACCGGAAATTCACGTGCCGGCGCGCCCTTGGCCACCAGCCCCGCCATGGCCTCGGCCTTTTCGTTGGCCCGTTCGGACAGGCGCACCGGAGGCACCCGCACCACATCACCGGCCTCGACCCTCGTATCGGCTGAGGCCCGGCCTTTGTTAACCCTCACTTCGCCACTGCGGATGATGCGGTAGACATGGGTCTTGGGCACACCCTTGAGCTGGCGCAGCAGAAAGTTGTCCAGGCGCTGGCCGGCCGATTCCTCGTCGACTTCGACCTGTTTCACTTCAGGGCTGGCGGGGGCCGATTTGCCCCCTATAATGTGTTTCACTAGCGACGCGCTGTAAGTGGTTGATTTGTCTGGAGTTTAGTCCACATGACACCACCGGCCGCGCTGGCAGGTCGATGTCACCGACCACCGGGTACGCAAACCGCAAGCCAGCTGCTTGCCGTGGCCTGCCCAGTGGAAGGCGCAACCGACGCCTTGAAACACTGAACGGAATACCCAGTGCTGCCAGCCACAAGCTGGCAGCCGGATCTAAGCGAAATGTTTGTGTTGATGAGCCTGATACTCATGTGCCTGCAGCGCGTACGCGTGCTGTTCAATGGCACGGGTCAGCCGTCAGCGCCCGCAGTGCGGGCAGCCTGGGCCACCAAGTTGGTGGTGGCCCCACACTCACCTCCCCTCGCCCCCATCCACGCGCCTATGCCGCGGCTCACAAGCTGAGCCTGCGGTTCTCCGGCAATTCCATCCGTTTCGAAGCGTCAGTTCCGGCATCGTGCGCCCGCACAGGGCATGTGTACTGATGTAAAGGAAAACATCCCATGAAACGGATGCTGATCAACGCCACGCAGGCTGAAGAACGCCGCCTGGCCATCGTCGACGGGCAAAAGCTCCTCGACTACGAAATCGAGATCGAAGGGCGCGAACAGCGCAAGGGCAACATCTACAAGGCCGTCGTCACGCGCGTCGAGCCCTCGCTCGAAGCCTGCTTCGTCGATTACGGCGAAGACCGCCACGGCTTCCTGCCCTTCAAGGAAATCTCCCGCAACTATTTCCAGCAGGGTATTTCGGTCAGCCAGGCCCGCATCCAGGACGCCATCAAGGAAGGCCAGGAACTGCTGGTCCAGGTGGAAAAGGAAGAACGCGGCAACAAGGGCGCGGCCCTGACCACCTTCGTCTCGCTGGCCGGCCGTTATGTGGTACTGATGCCCAACAACCCGCGTGGCGGTGGCGTGAGCCGCCGCATCGAGGGTGATGACCGCGCCGAGCTCAAGGAAGCACTCGACCAGCTCGAGTACCCCAACGGCATGTCCATCATCGCGCGCACCGCCGGCATCGGCCGCGCCGCGCCCGAGCTGCAGTGGGACCTGAACTACCTGCTCAAGCTGTGGACCGCCATCGACGGCGCCGCCAAGGGCGGCAAGGGCGCCTACCTGATCTACCAGGAATCGAGCCTGGTGATCCGCGCCATCCGCGATTACTTCAACAACGACATCGGCGACATCCTGATCGACACCGACGACGTGTACGAACAGGCCCAGCAGTTCATGGCCCACGTCATGCCCGAGCATGCCGCCCGCGTGAAACGCTACCGCGACAACGCGCCGCTGTTCAGCCGCTTCCAGATCGAACACCAGATCGAGTCGGCCTATGCCCGCACGGTCAACCTGCCCTCGGGCGGCGCCATCGTGATCGACCACACCGAAGCCCTGGTCTCGGTGGACGTCAACTCGGCGCGCGCCATCAAGGGCAGCGACATCGAGGAAACCGCCACCCGCACCAACCTGGAAGCCGCTGACGAAGTGGCGCGCCAGATGCGCCTGCGCGACCTCGGCGGCCTGATCGTGATCGACTTCATCGACATGGAAGAGTCGAAGAACCGCCGCGAAGTGGAAAACCGCCTGCGCGACGCCCTGCGCGAAGACCGCGCCCGTGTGCAGTTCGGCACCATCAGCAAGTTCGGCCTGATGGAAATGAGCCGCCAGCGCCTGCGCCCGGCCCTGTCCGAAGGCGCGTCCATCCCCTGCCCGCGTTGCGGCGGCTCCGGCCACATCCGCGACACCGAGAGCTCGGCCCTGCAGATCCTGCGCATCATCCAGGAAGAGGCCCAGAAGGACAACACCGCCGCTGTGCATGTGCAGGTGCCGGTGGACGTCGCGTCCTTCCTGCTCAACGAGAAGCGCAACGAGATCACCAAGATCGAGCTCAAGCAGCGCCTCAACGTGCTGATGGTGCCCAACAAGTCGCTGGAAACACCGAACTACAAGCTCGAGCGCCTCAAGCACGACGACCCGCGCCTGGACCACATCGAAGCCAGCTACCAGATGGTCGAGGAGATCGAGGATCCCACCGCCGTCACGCGTCGTGCGCAGGAACCGACCAACAAGCAGACCCCGGTCATCAAGGGCGTGCTGCCCGATGCACCGGCACCGATCGTGGCACCCAAGCCGGTGGCCGAGCCGCAGCCGGCTGCCAAGCCCGTGGCGCGCAAGGCCGAGCAGCCGGCCAGCACCGGTTTTGTCGGCTGGCTCAAGAGCCTGTTCGGCAGCCAGCCGGCCGCCGAGCCGGTCAAGACCGTCGAGAAGAAGGAAGAGAAACGCGAAGGCCGTGGTGGCCGTGACGGCAACCGCAGCGAAGGCCGCGGTGAGGGCCGGGGCCGTGGCGGCCGCGGTGGTCGTGGCGGCGAGCGCGGTGAGCGCCAGGAACGTGGCGACCGCAACGAGCCCCGTGGCAACCGTGGTGACCGTCAGGGTCAGCGCGGCGAGACCGAGCCGCGTGCGCCCCAGACGGCCGAGGCCGGAGCCGAGCAGCAGCCGCGCCAGGAACGCGCCCCGCGCAATGGCGAGCAGCGGGGTCGTGGCGAGCGCGGTGACCAGCCGCGCGGCGAGCGTCAGGAACGTGGCAACCGTGGCGACCGTCAAGGTCAACGCGGCGAGACCGAGCCGCGTGCACCCCAGACGGCCGAGGCCGGAGCTGAGCAGCAGCCGCGCCAGGAACGCGCCCCGCGCAACAACGAACAGCGCGGTCGCAATGGCGAGCGCGGTGAACGCCAGGAACGTGGTGAGCGCACCGAGCGTGGCCCGCGCCCCGAAGGCGAGCGTCGTCCTGTCGAGGACGTGCGCCAGCCGATCCCGGCTGCGGCGGAACAGCAACTGGCGCCCGAGACCCAGAGCGAAGCCGACACCCAGCCGATGGTCGACGTGCGTCCCGAAGGCGATGCCGGCAGCAACGGCCAGCGCGAGCGCCGCTCGCGTGACCGTTACGGCCGTGACCGCCAACGTGGCGAGCGCGGTGAGCGTGGTGACCGCCAGGAGCGCCCGGCACAGGAAGCCGTCGCGACCGATGCGCCCATGAGCACCGAGAGCGCGCCGGCCGACACCCGCGCAGCGCCCACACCGGCGCCAGCCCCCGCCAGGGCCGCAGCACCGGCTGCCGCCCCCGCGGCGAGCGGGCGTGCACTGCCGCGTGTGCAGGCCTATACCCTGCCGCTGTCCGACCTGGACCAGATCGCCAACACGGCGGGCCTGCAATGGGTCAACTCCGATGCCCAGAAGATCGCCGCCGTCCAGGCCGCCATCGCCGCCGAACCCAAGCCGGTGCACGTGCCGCGCGAGCGGCCGGCGCCGGTGGTGATCGACGAGGGTCCGCTGATCCTGGTCGAGACGCGCAAGGACCTGCGCGACATGACCCTGCCCTTCGAGCAGGGCGCTGCCCAGAACTGAGTCTCTCTGCGCTGACGCTGACAAAGGGCACCTTCGGGTGCCCTTTGCGTTGCGGGACCCGCACTTTCAGTGCGCACGGGCAACATCCCAGCACTCGCCAGGCCAGTGGCCCGGCACCGATAATCAACGCATGACAAATCCCGCCCGTGAAGAAGCCGAGCGCCGCAAGGCCGACCAGGAACTGCTGTTCAAGGGGATCGTGATTGCGCTGATCGGCGTGGCGGTCCTGCTGGGACCGCACTTCGCACGTTCCCCGGCGGTGCAGGAGCTGCTCACAGGAGGACGCGTGGTGGGCTGGTTCGCCCTGGTGCTCGGGCTGGCGTTTTTAGGCCAATACTTCCTGCGCCGCCGCACGCGCCGGTAGCCCGAGCCGCGTCGGCGACACGTACTGCTGGCGGAAGATCTCGAAGGGCATGGTGTCGGCCGCCTCGATGGCGCGCTGGTCTTGCAGCGACTTGCTCGCCATCGCCTCGTATTTCAGCTGCTGCTGCGCGGTCCACGGCCGCTCCAGCAGATCCTGGCGGGTCTGCTGCGAACGGGCACGCACGAAACGCAGGAAAGAGTTGTCGTGTCCACTGGCTATCTCGGCCAGCACGCGCACCGAGGGCAGGCGATCGGGTTCGTCCAGCATCGTACGGGCGGACAAAACGGCGGCGCTGTAGTCATTGCCACCGTGCGCCGCGTCGAGCGCGCGGGCCAGGGGCTCGCAAGCCGCGATCAGCTCACGCCCCCAGTCGGTCAGCGTGACGGCCTGGCCTCCACGCTGCAGTTTCAGGCCGGGTTCGCGCCCACGCGCAGCGGTGAGGTGCTGGTTGCGCGCCAGCTCGGCGATTTCCTGCGGCGTGTCATCGGGACTGTCGCTTTGCAGGCAATGCAGCAGGAAGACATCGAGGAAACGCATGGTCTGCGCGTTGATGCCCACGGGCTCGAAAGGATCCAGGTCCATGAGGCGCACCTCCACGTACTCCACGCCGCGCTCGCGCAGCGCGTGCAGCGGGCGCTCGCCCTGGAAGATGGTGCGCTTGGGACGGATGGTGCCGTAGAACTCGTTCTCGATCTGCAGCAGGCTGGTGGCGAGCTGGATGTAGTCGCCGCCGGGGTTCAGCACGCCGAGGGCTTCATAAGCAGGCCAGGGCCGGGTGAGCGCGTCGTGCAGCGAGGCGGCATAGCCTTCCAGGCTGTTGTAGCTGACCGCGAGTGAGGCCTGCGCATCGCTCTGGTAACCCAGGCGCCCCATGCGCAGCGAGGTGCCGTGCGGCATGTACAGCGCCTTGCCGTCCAGCGACTGCAGTTCGTGCTGGCGGCCCTCGACGAAAGTGGAGCACACGGCCGGCGAGGCGCCGAAGAGGTAGAGCAGCAGGAAAGCGTGGCGGCGGAAGTTGCGGATCAGCGCGAAGTACTCAGCGTTGCTCACGCCCGGCAGCGACCAGTTGTAGTGGATGCCCGAGATGGTCTGCATGCGCCGGCCGTAACGTTGGCCCAGGCCCATGCGGTAGACGCTTTTGGCGCGCCCGATGTTGGAGGAGCCGTAGCGCCCCAGCGGGATGGTCTCGTCCGTGGGCAGGCCGCAAGGCATGCTGGAGACCCAGAGCATTTCCTCGCCGGCCTCGCGCAGCGTGCGGTAGGTGTACTGATGGACTTCGGTCAGCTCGTCCAGGCAGGCCGACACGCCGGCATGCACGCCGGTGATGAGTTCGAGCTGGGACTCGGAATAGTCGGTGGTGATGTGCGGATGCGTGAGCGCCGAACCCAGCGCCGCCGGATGCGGCGTGAGCGCCAGCATCCCGTCAGGCAACGCGCGCAGGCTTTCCTTCTCGATGCCGCGGCGGATGCCCAGCAGGCGCTCGGCGGTCAGGGAAGGCGGGGCGGACGGGTTGCTCATGCGGAAATCCAGCGGCTGTTCTATTTGTAATCGGACCCGGAAGTTAACATGACGGGATAAACCCTGCTGTACGGGGTCAAGCGCCTACTTACGCCTCTGCATGAGCGACAGCCCGAGCACCGCTATCACCCAGGCCCCGCTGGCCGAAACGCAAGCCATGTTTGCCGCGCTGCAGCAGCGTGCGCTGAGCAGCGGCGTGACCCTGCGTGTGCCCCCACCTTTGCCCACGGGCTGTTGCGGGCGCGGCTGCAACGGCTGCGTGTGGGAGGGTTTCTATGCGGCGGCGGCGTATTGGCAGCAGGAAGCCGAACTGCGCTTACAGGCTTGAGCGTGCCCTCAATGAAACTCGTCCTTCTCGCCGGCCTGGCTTATGGGCTCATGAGTCTTATCACCTATGCCGTCTATGCCTCGGACAAAGCGGCGGCAAGGCAAGGCCGGCGTCGCGTGCCGGAACGCATGCTGCACATCCTCTCCCTGCTGGGCGGCTGGCCCGGTGCGCTGCTGGCCCAGCAAAACCTGCGCCACAAATCCAGCAAGATCCGATTCCTCGCCTTGTTCTGGTTCACCGTCCTGATCCATATGGCTGTTGTCGTGCTGCTGGTTGCTCTGCAGGACGACAACTGGCCGCACTGAAAAGGCGCTCAGCCCTGGCCCAGCATGGCCAGCGCGCGCTCCACCTCGTGGGTGCCCTGCGCGCTGCCGCTGCCGGGCACCGTCTCGTGGGTGCGGTCCAGCACCTCGGCCAGATGCTGCTGCAGGCGCACGTCGGCGTTTTCGTCGATGCCGATCCAGGCGCCCTGGGTCATCGTGATGTGGGCCGCCTCCACGCTGCCCGCCCCCGCACACAGCGTGGTGCGGGTGGGCGCATCAGCGCTGGCCAGCACCAGCATGGCGGGCACCACAGCCTCGGGCTGCAGGGCACGCAGCACTTCGGCCGGCATCAGGTCTTCGGTCATGCGCGTGGCGGCCGTGGGTGCCAGGCAGTTGACGCGGATGTCGTTCTTCGCGCCCTCGAGCGCGAGGGTCTGCATCAGCCCCACCAGGGCCAGCTTGGCCGCGCCGTAGTTGGACTGGCCGAAGTTGCCGTAGAGGCCGCTGGACGAGGTGGTCATCACGATGCGGCCGTATTTCTGCGCCGTCATGTGCGGCCACACGGCCTTGCAGCAGTGCACGGCGCCCATCAGGTGCACGTCCAGCACCAGGCGGAAGTCGGCCAGCTCCATCTTGGCAAAGGTCTTGTCGCGCAGGATGCCGGCGTTGTTGACCAGGATGTCCACACGACCCCAGGTCTGCACCGCCTGCTGCACCATGGCCTGGACAGCCTCGAAGTCGGTGACCGACGCGGCATTGGCCATGGCCTCACCCCCGGCCGCGCGGATCTCGTCCACCACCTGTTGCGCAGCGCTGGCCGAGCCGCCCGAACCGTCGCGGGCGCCGCCCAGGTCGTTCACCACCACCTTGGCACCGCGTTGGGCCAGCGCCAGCGCATGCTGGCGGCCCAGGCCGCCACCGGCCCCGGTCACGATGGCCACCCGGCCCTTGAAGTCGATCATGCTGTCTCCTTGTTGACTGTCAGCGTATGGTCAAATCTTAATGGACGAATATTTCACCTCAGGTCACCTGACGGACAGCGACATGGAACTGAACCGCACCCTCATCGAAACCCCGCCGCGCGACGCCGCCACCGTGGTGATGCTGCGCGATGCGCCGCTCGGGCTGGAGGTTTTCCTGCTCAAGCGGCACAGCGCCTCGGATGTACTGGGCGGGGCCTATGTGTTCCCCGGCGGCAAGATCGATGCGCAGGATGCGGCGCTCATCCCCCAGTTGGACCAATCGCTGGCCTCCCTGCACGGCGCACTGGGCGAACCCGACACAGCGGCGGAGCTGGCGGCCAGTTGTTATGTGGCGGCGCTGCGCGAGGCCTTCGAGGAATCGGGCGTGCTGTACGCGCATGAGGCCAGTGCGGATCAGGTGGCCCAGGCCACGGCCCTGCTGAGCGCGGGCCATGGTTTTTCCGAGGTGCTCACACGCATGGGCCTGAAGCTGGACACCCGCAGTGTGCTGCCCTGGTCGCGCTGGGTCACGCCGAAAATGGCCTCGGTCAGCAGCAAGCGTTTCGACACGCGCTTTTTTGTGGCCGCCGTGCCGGCGGTGCAGACGGCGCGCCACGACAACCATGAAGCAACCGAAAGTGTCTGGGTGGCGCCGCGCGCCGCACTGGAGCAGTACCGCGACGGCCAGATCGACCTCGCACCGCCGCAGATCATGAGCCTGGCGCATCTGGCGCGGCACACCAGCGTGGCCGGTGTGCTGGCCGAGGCCCGGGGCAAGCCCCCCGCCCTGGTGCAGCCCGAGCCTTTTGATGACGAGCAGGGCGTGCGGGTGCTGTGTTACCCCGGCGACCCGCGCCACAGCGTGGGCGAGCGCGCCCTGCCCGGCCCCACGCGCCTGCGCTACAGCGGCAAGCGCTTCCAGCCCGAAGGCGGTTTCGAAATGCTCTTCAGCTGATCAGCTGTTCGCGCGGCGCTTGAGCCAGCGCATCAGCGCGCCCACCAGCGGCAGCTTCTCGTACAGCTCTTCGGCCGCATCCCAGTAGTCGCGATGCGAGCGGATGCGCCCGTCATGGGCCAGCCGCAGGTGCGTCGCGCCGCGGATGGTCTGCAGCTCACTGGTCTTGAAGTTGCGGAAGTGGAAGTGGAAATCCCAGCTCAGGAAGACCTGGTCGCCATCGACGACACGCGCAGTCACCACGAAATGCGGACGCTCCAGCGTCTGGTACATGTGCCGGAAGATGCGCTGGATGGCCGGAATGCCGCGCACTTCGTTGAACGGGTCCTTGAAGTAAGCGTCCTCGGTATAGAACTGGCTGAAACGCTCGATGCTCTGCGGCGTCAGTGTTTCGAAGAAAACGGCGATTTTTTCGACGGCGTGGCTCATGGTGACAGGAAAAAGTCAGTGTCCAGTGAATTTGCGGACCAGGGGGAAATACAGGCGGTAGGGCAGCAGGCGCATGAACTTGAGCCAGCGCGTGAAGCGTTTGGGGAAATGCAGCTCGAAGTCACCGCGCGCCCAGCCGGCCAGCATCTCGCGCGCGGCAACTTCGGGCGTGATGAGCGCGGGCATCTTGAAATCGTTCTGCGCGGTCAGCGGTGTCTCGACGAAGCCGGGGTTGACCACGCTCACGCCCAGGCCCTGGGGCTGCAGGTCCAGGTAGAGGGCTTCGGCCAGGTTGATCAGCGCGGCCTTGGTCGGCCCGTAGGCCAGGCTTTTGGGCAGGCCGCGGAAACCTGCCACGCTGCTGACCAGGCTCAGGTGCCCGCCCTGCCCGCGCGTTGCCTGCGCCTTCAGCAGCGGCAACACGGCATCGAGCAGGTAAAGCGCACCCACGTAATTGACCTGCTCATGGCGCAGCATCTCGTCCAGCTGGTAGTCACCGGCGTCGACGGGCAGGTAATAGCCCGCGCAGTACACCACCAGGTCCAGCGGGCCGCGCGCGGCCAGGGCGTCGGTGGCCAATTGCAGGGCCCGGCGGTCCGTCACGTCCAGCGGCAGGGCCACGGCGCGCGAACGGCCCTGGCCATCGGCCCCCGGATGCGCGGTCACCCACGCCTCCAGCAGCGCGGCCTTGCGCGCCGACACGACGACCGTGGCGCCCTGGGCATGCAGCAGGTCGGCACAAGCCTGGCCGATGCCGCTGGAGGCACCCACCAGCCAGACCGTCTTGCCGGCCCAGTCACGCAGGGGGGGATTGAGGGCCATGGTTCAGCGTTTCGAGAAGGAGAGCGTGACTTCACCCAGCGTCACGCCCCATTTACTCATGGTGGCGCGGTTGAGCATGACACGGTCGTTCATCTGGTACATCCAGTCGTCGAAGCGAACGACGATGTTGCGCCCGTCCACCGGCAGGTCCAGATAGTAGCCCCAGTAGAAGGCATTGCCACGCTCTTCACCCTGGGCCTCACCCACCACGTCGCCAGCGGTGCCGACGTAACGCCCCTGGGTCCCCACACCGGGCTGGCGGCGCAGTGTCCAGATGCGCTTTTGCGTCGTGCCGTCGGAGTAGATGAAGTCTTCGTCGAGCACGCCGACCTCGCGACCACTCTCGCCCGTCCAGCTGCAGTTCATGACCACGGTGAAGCGTTTGACGACCTTGCCCGAGCGGTCGGTGAAGACGCCGTAGGCATCGACCGTGCCGTTGAAATAACGGCGCAGGTCGAGCAGCGGTTTCTCGTTGGCGTAATCGGCCACGGTGGGCGAGGCGCAACCGGCCAGGGTGGTGGCGCCGAGCGCAGCGGCACCGGTGAGCAGCAGACGACGTTTCATGATGAGCCTTTGCGGTGGATGAAAAATGAATAGAGCAGGCCGCCCGCGGCCAGCTTGAGCACACAGGGCAGCAGGCAGTAGGCAATGGTGAGCGCCTGCAGGGCCTGCGGCTCGCGCGCGCCGGGCGCATAGCCGTAGAAACCCAGCAGGGGCAGGGCCAGGCCAGCGGCCAGGGCCAGGTTGAGTTTGGTGGCGAAGTTCCACCAGCCGTAATAGGCGCCCTGCGTTCGGCCCAGGTCGCCAGCGCGTGCAATCAGGCCGGCCAGCATGGCACCGGGCATCACGAGATCGGCCCCCAGGGCGACGCCGGAGAGCACGCAGATGGCAATGAACCACCACGCATCGCCTTCGCCCAGCAGGCTGGCCCAGATGAACACCGCCACGGCCAGCGCCATGCCACCCAGCCAGCCCGGCGCCAGGCCGAAGCGGCGCACGGCGGCCAGCCACAGCGGCATGGACAGCGCCGCACTCAGGAAGTAGCTGCCGAGGAACAGCGGCTCCATATTGGTGGGGGCCTGCAGTCGGTCCTGCACGAAAAAGAGCACCAGCGTGGCCGGTACCGCGCTGGCGATGCCGTTGAGCATGAACACGGCGAGCAGGCGGCGAAAGGGCGCGCGCTGCCAGGGCTGCCACAGCTGGCCGGCCTCGGCCGCCGTCCCGGTGATGGCGTCGGCCGCGGGGCGCGGCGCGGCGCGCCAGGCCAGCCCGCCCAGCAGCAGGGCCAGCCAAAACAGGACGACCATGGCCTCCAGGCCCCAGAGCACAGGCACCACGGAGGCCAGCAGCACACCCAGCAGGCCCAGGCCCTCACGCCAGGCCACCAGGCGGCTCTGCTTGAGCGCGTCGCCGCCCAGCAGCGCGCCCCAGGCTTGGTGCGAGAGCGTGACCGCGCTGAAACTCGCGTAGGTCAGCATGAGCATGACGGCGCTGAAGGCCAGCAGGCCGGTACCACTGCGCAGCGGCGGGAAGAATAACAAGGCGAAACCCGCGCCCATCAGCACGCAGGCTGCCCCCGCCCAGGCCAGCAGCAAGGAGGGGGAGCGGCGGTAGAGGCCGTCGCTGGCGCGGCCCAGCAGCGGGTCGATCAGCGCATCGGCCAGGCGCGTGGCCAGCAGCAAGGCGCCCAGCGTGGCCAGCGGCACACCGAACTCGCGCGCGTAATGGTTGGGCAGCAGCACGTACAGCGGCAAGGCCACGAAGGCCAGCGGCAGGCCCATCAGGCCATAGCGCCAGGCCTGCGCGACGGTAAGGGGGGTAGGCGCGTTCATGGGATCAGTGTCTCAGCGCGCCGTCGGCGCCTGGCCCAGCAGGGTCAGGCGCAGCTTGGGTGCCGAGGTCTGCTCGGACAGCCAGATGCCGAAGAAGAGACGCGCGAACTCCGGGTCGGCAATCTCTCCGCGGGACTTGCCGTTGGCATAAAACTGCGCGCCGCGCCCCGGCAGGTGCACGCCCGTCAGGCGGTCACCGTTGGCGACATCCGGAAAGACACGCTCCATCTCGCCCAGCCAGTTCCGGGCCTGCGCCTCGCTGAAGGGGCCGACGCGGCGCATCTCGTCGATCGAACGCTGGGCGATGTCGCGCCCCTTGAAGTTGCGCAGGTACTGCAGGTCCAGGGCGTAACGCTGGCGCGCCAGGGCCGCGGCGTCGAAACCGGGTTCGACCCACAGGCTGGCCTGGTAGACATCAAAGCCCCAGTAGGTGTAACGGCCGCTGCCGGACTGGCGCGGCTGGGCCAGCAGGGAGGTGGCCACCCCGGCCGCCGGTGCCGTCGCGATCTCGGCCTGTGCCGGCGCCAGCAGCGCCGCCAGGCCCAGCCCGACGATGGCTAGGCCTTTTGCAGCGTGTACTGCACCACGTCGATATTGGCTTCGTCGAAGGCCGCTTCGCAGTAGGCGAGGTAGAACTCCCATAGGTGCATGAACCTTTCGTCAAATCCGAGTTGCAGGATGCGGGTGCGTTCGGCCAGGAACTGGTGGCGCCAGCGGCGCAGGGTTTCGGCGTAGTCGGCGCCAAAGGGCAGCTCGTCCACCACCTTCAGGCCGGCCGCCTCGGCCTGGCGGCGGAACTCGGCCGGGCACGGCAGGCAGCCGCCGGGGAAGATGTACTGCTGGATGAAGTCGGTCGAGTGCAGGTAACGCTCGAACAGGCGGTCCTCGATCACGATGCTCTGGATGCAGGCGCGGCCGCCGGGCTTGAGCAGTCGCGCCACGCTCTGGAAATAGGTGGGCCAGTATTCCTGCCCCACGGCCTCGACCATCTCGATCGAGCAGATCGCGTCATAGGGGCCGTCGTCGATGTCGCGGTAGTCCTGCAGGCGCAGGTCGGCGCGCGCGGCCGCCTCGGCGCCCAGCTGGCCCATGCGTTCGCGGCCCCAGCCCAGCTGCTCGGTGCTCAGCGTGACACCGGTCAGCGAGGCCTGGAATTCGGTGACGGCCATCTCGGCCAGTGCGCCCCAGCCGCAGCCGATCTCCAGCACACGGTCGCCCGGCTGCACGCCGGCCAGGCGCAGCGCGCGCCGCACCTTGGCCTGCTGGGCGACCACCATGTCGCCGGCCAGGTTGCCCTCGAACCAGGCCGAGGAGTAGTTCATGGTGCCGTCCAGCCACAGGCGGTAGAAGGCATTGCCCAGGTCGTAGTGGGCGTGGATGTTCTTGCGGCTGTTGGTCTTGGTGTTGCGGTGGAAGAGGTGGCGCAGGCGGTAGAACAGGCTGCCCAGCCAGCTGCCGTAGATCACGTCCTCCAGGTCCTGGCGGTTGCGGATGAACAGGCGCAGCAGTGCGGCCAGATCGGAGCAGGTCCACTGCCCGTCCATGTAGCTCTCGGCAAAACCGATGTCGCCGGACTTGAGGGTGTGGCTGAAGACGGCCCAGTCGTGCAGCACCAGGCTGGCATGCGGAGCGTCGCCGTTGCCGTAGCGCAGCTGGGTGCCGTCGGGCAGCTGCAGGCTCAGCGTGCCGTGGCGCAGGCGTTCGAGCAGGCGCAGGACGGAACGGGCACTGGCAGGCGCGCTGCGCGGCAGCACGAGGCGGGAGGCAGTGGTGGTGTTCATGACGTGGAGGCTGGAGGAATGGAACGGGTGACGAAATCGGCCGGCGGCTGCGGCTTGGAGACAAAGGGCACGCGCTTGAGCCAAAGGCGCAGGGCCTGCCAGTGGATGTGGGCGATCAGCGCCAGCGTCATGGCCGGCTGGCGCCACAGCACACGGCGTGCACTGCGGGCGGTATAGGGCTGCAGCACGCCGCTGACACTGGTCTGCAGCAGCAGGCCCTGCGCATCCAGCAGGTCGACGCAGGCCACGGTGCGCTCCAGGCCGTCACGCTCGGTGCGCATGAAACGGAAGCGGTACTCGCCCTCGACGCGGCAGAAGGGCGAGACGTGGAAGGCCTTGCCGGCGCGCTGCTCGCGGCCGTAGCTGGGCGCATCGAGCAGGTAGCAGTGGCGCTCGCCGAAGGTGTTGTTGACCTCGGCCACGATGGCGCGCAGCGTGCCATCGGCACGGTGGCAGTACCAGAAGCTCACCGGCTTGAAGGTGTAGCCCAGCACCCGCGGGTAGCAGTGCAGCCAGATCTCGCCGTCAGCATCCTCTAAGCCTTCGCGCTGCAGCAGCGCCTCGACCCAGCCCAGCGCCCCGCCCTGCGCGGCGCTGCGGCCGTCGCCATGGTCGGTATCAAAGAAGCTGAGCCAGCCGGCACGGTTGTGCGCCAACTCGCCGGCGCCAAAGCGGCGCATGCTGCGCAGCGGCAGCATCAGGAAGAAAGTGGGGTAGGCAAAAACGTGGCGCGCCGGGCGCAGACGCGTGTGGCGCACCTGGCCACTGCCGATCAGGGGCACGCCAGGCTGGCTCATGCGGCTTCCCGGTAGGCCAGCAGGGTCAGCAGCTGCTGCGCCACGCCCAGGCCGGACTTGAGCCCGTCCTCGTGGAAACCATAACCGGTCCAGGCGCCGGCGTACCAGGTGCGCTGGCGGCCCTGCAGCCTGGGCAGTTCCTTCTGCGCGGCGATGGCGCCCAGATCGAACACCGGGTGCGCGTAGTCGTAGTCACCCAGCACGTGCTGCGGCGCGATCTCGCGCAGCGGGTTCAGGCTGACCACCACCGGCTGCTCGAAAGGCAGGGGCTGGAGCTGGTTGAGCAGGTAGTGCAGGCAGACGCGGCTGCTTTCCTGATCGGTCGCGGGGGCGCGTTCGTAGTTCCAGGCAGCCCAGGCCAGTCGGCGCTCGGGCAGCACCGATGCATCGGTGTGCAGGACGGCGCGGTTGGCCTGGTAACGCACGGCACCCAGCACGCGGCGCTCCTCGGCCGAGGGCTGGCGCAGCAGGGCCAGGGCCTGGTCGGAATGGGTGGCCAGCACGACCTGGTCGAAACGCTGGGCGCCCTGGTCGGTGGTGAGGGTCACGCCGTGGTCGTCGCGCTCGATGGCGCGCACAGGCGTGCTGAGACGCTTGTCAGGGATGCGGGCGACGATCTTCTCGACGTAACGCCGCGCGCCACCGGCCACGGTCCACCACTGGGGCCGGTCGTTCACCTGGATCAGGCCGTGGTTGTGGCAGAACCGGATCATGGTGGCCACGGGGAACTCCAGCATCTGCGCCGTCGGGCAGCTCCAGATGCAGGCCATCATGGGCAGGAAGTACCAGTCGCGGAATTCGGCGCTGAAGCGCTGCGCGTCCAGCCACTCGCCCAGGGGCTGGGCCAGTTGGGCGTCGGCCCCGGCCTCGGCCAGGCCCGTGGCCAGCTTGTTGAAGCGCAGCACCTCGCGCAGCATGCGCAGGAAACGCCAGTTGAACAGGTTGCCGCGCTGGGCGAAGACGGCGTTCAGACTGGCCCCGTTCCACTCCAGCCGGCGGCCCCGGGAGTCCCCCGCCTGCACCGAGAAGGACATGTCGGTCTTGGCGGTGGTGATGTCGAGCTCGTCAAACAGGCGGATCAGGTTGGGGTAGGTGCGCTCGTTGAACACCAGAAAACCCGTGTCCACGCCCCAGGTGCAGCGCCCCTGGGCAGTGGGCAGGGTCACGTCCACCGTATGGGTGTGGCCGCCAAAGTAGTCTCCCGCCTCGAACAGCGTCAGTTCGGCACGCCCCTGCAGCGCATGGGCCACGGCCAGGCCGGAGATGCCGGAACCGACGATGGCGACCTTCATGCGCAGGCTCGCTCGCGCCAGCCCCTGGCGCTGTGAGCGGTGGCGCTGCTTGGCCCGCCGAGGAAAGTGGGAAGTATTTTTGACATGGACAAAACTTGGCTTAAACAGTTAATATCGCGCTGTTTTGAAAGATTATCTCCGTTTGTCCTAGACAAAAAGACTTATAGTGAAAGACCATTCAACCGAGTCGGAAATGACAGGCGCAGCGGCCGTCAGCGTGGACAGCCACGCCCTGCCGATCGCCGCGGTCGAGCGCGACACCGGTCTTTCCAAGGATACCCTGCGCGTCTGGGAACGCCGCTATGGCTTCCCCCAGCCCGTGCGCGACGCCTTCGACGAGCGCCTCTACCCGGCTGAACAGGTCGAACGCCTGCGCGTGATCGCGCGCCTGCTGGGCGCCGGCCAGCGCCCCGGGCGCGTGGTGCCCCTGCCACTGGCCGACTTGCAGCAGCTGCTGGTGGACCTGGCACCGGAGGCGACGAATGCGCCGCTGACCCCCGAAGTGCAGGCCATCCTGGCGCTGGTGCGCGGCCACGAGGTGATGGCCCTGCGCCGCACCCTGAACCAGGCCGTGCTGCGCCTGGGCCTGGGCCACTTCCTGACCGAGCTGCTGGCACCGCTGAACGCGCAGGTAGGCGAGGCCTGGGTGCGCGGCGAGATCCAGGTGTTCGAGGAACATATGTACACGGAGAGCGTGATCGCGGTGCTGCGCAGTGCCCTGGGCAGCATGGCCTCCATGCCGCGGCCGGACCGCCCGCGCGTGCTGCTGGCCACCTTCCCGCAGGAATCCCACATGCTGGGCCTGCTGATGGCCGAGATCGCACTGGTACTGGAGGGTTGTGAATGCGTTTCCCTGGGCACCCAGACCCCGGTGGCCGAGATCGTGCGCGCGGCGCAGGCCAACCGCGCACAGATTGTGGGCCTGAGCTTCAGCCCCGCCTTCAACGCACAACTGCTGCAACGCGGCCTGCAGGATCTGCGCAGCCGGCTGCCGGCCGACATCGCCATCTGGGCCGGGGGCAACCACCCGGTGCTGATGCGCCGCCCGCCCGAGGGCGTGACCCCGGTGCCCCGGCTGGAGGAGATTGCTTCCCTGCTGACCCTGTGGAGCGTCGGCCAGCCGCCGACCGCCGCCGGTGCGGCCGGGTAAGTGGCTCAGCCTGCCTTGTCGCGTTTTTTCAGGTCGGCCAGCATGAGGCTGGACTCGCCCAGGCGGGCGGCCAGGATGCGGGCGATGTTGCGGTAGATGGCCGAGGCGCTCTCGGGATTGGCATCGATGAGTTCGCGGTAGAAACGCATAGCCACCAGCGCACCGGTGGCGCGCACCGTGGCCGAACGCACGTCGTTGCCGACCAGGGCCATCTCGCCAAAGCATTCGCCCGGGCCCAGGCTGGCCAGTTCAACCGGTTTACCGTCGCGGATCTTTTCGACCACCACGTCGCCGGCAATCAGGACATAAAAGGAGTTGCCCATGTCGCCTTCGCGAAACACCGCTTCGCCGGCCTGCACCGTGAAATGTTCGCCCGTAGCCAGGGTGTCCAGCAGGCAGGGCTGGCTCATGCCGGCGAAGATCGGCACCTTCTGTGCAATCTTCTGGATGATGGCCGGGTCGAGCTTGAGCGCCGATGCCGCGCGCTGCGGCAAGACCTCGGCGCGCACCCTCTCGGCGATGTTCTGGACGATGGCTGGATCGATGCCCATATTCTTGTGTCCCCTGTGGCGCACCGCCTGTTGGCGGTACATGGTGCATCTTACACAGCGTGGCTTGCGCCGGCACTTCCCGGCCTGGCATTTTGCGCACGATTGCACGGATCGTCCAGCCTCCGCATAATGGCCGCGATGAAACCCGTAACCGAGGACCCGCCAGCCGTGCTGGACGTTGAGGCCTCCGGCTTCGGCCGCCACAGCTACCCCATCGAGATCGGCTACGCGCTGCCCGACGGCCATGTGTTCTGCACCCTGATCCGGCCCGAACCGCACTGGACCCACTGGGACCCGCAGGCCGAACGCCTGCACCATATCCCCCGCCCCGCCCTGCTCAGCCGCGGGCGCCCGGTGGCCGAAGTGGCCGAACTGCTGAACCAGCAGCTGAAGGGACGCACCGTCTACTCGGACGGCTGGAACCACGACTACACCTGGCTGGCTCTGCTGTTCGAGGCGGCTGGCCAGCAGCCGCGCTTCAAACTGGACAACCTGCGCGCCCTGCTGCAGGAAGAGGAAGCCGAGCGCTGGCACACCGTCAAGCAGCAGATCACCGGCGAACGAGGTGCACAGCGCCACCGTGCCAGCGCCGATGCCCGGCTGCTGCAGCTCACCCTGCAGCGCGTGCGCCAGGGCAGCGCCCTGGCGAGTTGAAGACGATGCGGCCCGTATACTTCAGACAAACCGAGACGCCTCCCATGGCAGCGCACAGGCGAGGTGCGGGATGGCGATAATCAGTACACAGTACACCCTCCGGAATTCCGATCGCATGGCCGTTCTCACCATTGTCTTTGCCGACCTGACCGGAAGCACCGGGCTGTTCGAGGCGCTGGGCAATGCCAGGGCCGCTGAACTGGTGACCCGCACCACGCACTGGATCGGCAAGCTCTTTCAGACCCGCGGCGGTCGTGTCATCAAGTACCTGGGCGACGGCGTACTGGCCTCCTTCACAGACAACCAGGCGGCCGTGCTGGCCATGGTCGAGATGCAGCGCATGCAGCGCGAGCGTAGCAGCAGCGTGCCGGGCATGAGCAAGATGCAGATCAAGGTGGGCCTGGCACGCGGCGAGGTGGTAGAGCAGGACGGCGACTGCTTCGGCGACGCCGTCAACATGGCCTCGCGCCTGAGCGACCTCTCCGGCGCCGAGCAGATCTTTGCGTCCGAGAGCGTGATCGATGCGCTGTACAACGACGGTGAGATCAACTACCGCAACCTCGGGCCCATGGACATCCGCGGCAAAAGCGAGCCGGCCACCATCTACCGCATCGACTGGCAGCGCGAGACCACCTCCGAGATCATGACCATGCAGGCCGGCCTGGAGACGGTGGGTGCGCCCAGCAGCCGCCTGCCCAGCACCATCGAGCTGACCTGGCGCGAGCACAACATCCTGTTCGAGGCCATGGACATGCCGGTGTTCCTGGGCCGCGGCAACGACGCCCAGTTCGCCGTGCTGGACCCGCGCGTCTCCCGCCTGCACGCCCGGCTGGACCGCCGCGGCGAACTCTTCGTGCTCTCCGACATCAGCAGCTACGGCACCTGGGTGCGTTTTGCCGGCTCCTCCGCCGTGATCTCGCTGCGCCGCCAGGAATGTGTGCTGCTGGACAAGGGCGAAATGGCACTGGGCGCCTCCTTCGACGACCCGACCGCCCCCATCGTCAGCTTCTGGTTCACGAACAAGAACAACTAGGGCCATGACCCGCCGGGCCCTCCCCAAGCTGATCGACGACCTGCGCGCCTACCAGGCCGAGCTGGAAGCACAGAACAGCGCACTCGAGTACAGCCGCATCGCCGCCGAGGGCGCCTCCGAACGTTTCGAATCCCTGTTCTCCAACGTGCCCCTGGGGCTGATGGTGGTCGACGAGTTCGGCATGGTGGAGCAGAGCAACGCCATGGCGCTCAAGCTGTTCCGCCCCCGCGAATCCGATCCCCCGCTGAACTTCCTGCTGCCCCTGGTCACCCCCGACCATGTGGAACGCGTGCAGCAGGCCCTGGACGAGGCCAAGATCCAGGGCCACAGCGACACCAACGAGGTGGTCTTCTCCAGCGGCCTGGAGGCGCGCTTCACCGGCGACCTGCACATCGCGCGCATCCAGTACTCGCAGGACCGCGAGCTGACCCACTTCGTCTGCGCCGTGATCGACCAGGGTCCGCTGCTGACCGAGCGGCGCGCCCTGCAGGAACGCCGCCGCGCCCTGCAGGAAAGCGCGCTGGCCCTGCAGCAGCGCAACGAGGAACTGCGCCTCTCCGAAAACCGGCTGGCCGCCATCATCAACTCCTCGCTGGATGCCATCATCTGCGTCGATGGCGAGCAGCGCATCACCGTCTTCAACCCGGCCGCCGCCGCGCTCTTCCAGTGCCCGCCCGAACAGGCGCTCAAGACCTCGCTGGGCCGCTTCCTGCCCGGGGCCATCGCCGCGATTGCCGCCACCCGCGTCTCGACCCAGGCCACCCTGGGCGAAGTCAACGGCCACACCGCCGAGGGCCTGCCGCTGGCGCTGGAGGTCAGCGTCTCGCGCGAGCGCCAGCCTGAGGGCGACGGCGACATCACCACCGTCTTCGCACGCGACCTGACCGCGCGCCGCCAGATGGAAGCCCAGCGCAACATCCTGGAAGCGCAGCTGCGCGAGGCGCACAAGATGCAGGCCATCGGCACCATGGCCGGCGGCATCGCGCACGACTTCAACAACATCCTGGGCGCCATCCTGGGCAACGTCACCCTGGCCCGCCAGGATGCCGGGGGCGACTCGCCGGTACAGGTCTGCCTGAGCGAGATCGAGAAGGCCGGGCGCCGCGGGCGAGACCTGGTGCGCCAGATCCTGACCTTCAGCCGCAACGAAGCGCCCAAGCGCCACGCCATCCTGCTGGCCGAGGTGGTGCACGAATCGGTGCGACTCATGAAGGTCACGCTGCCGCCCACGGTAGATCTGCAGGTGCGCCTGCACGACACCCCGCCCGTGCTGGCCGACGCCACCCAGGTCGAGCAGGCGCTCATCAACCTGTGCACCAACGCCATCCATGCCATCGGCGGCGTGCGCGGCACGGTCAGCATCGCGCTCTCCAGCTGCAGCCCTGACATGCTGGAGTGCCAGCGCATGGGACTGGCCGAGGGCCGTTACGTGACCCTGTCGGTGCGCGACAGCGGCAGCGGCATGGAGGCCGAAACCCTGCATCGCATCTTCGAGCCCTTTTTCACCACCAAGCCGGTCGGCCAGGGCACGGGCCTGGGCCTGGCCGTGGTGCACGGTGTCATGCGCACCCACCTGGGAACGGTGGACGTGAGCAGCGCGCCGGGCCAGGGCAGCGAATTCACCCTGTATTTCCCGGTGGCCGACGAGGACGTGCCCTCGGCCCCGGCTGAACCCACGCGCCTGCAGACCGCCATGGGCTTCGGCCGCCATGTGATGTACGTGGACGACGACCAGGCCCTGGCCTTCCTGGTCGAGCGCGTGCTGGGCCGGCGCGGTTTCAAGGTCAGCGTCTACACCGACCCGAAGGCGGCGCTGGCTGCCCTGCGCGCGCATCCTGACGACTACGACCTGCTGGTGACCGACTACAACATGCCGGGTTACAGCGGCGTGGAACTGCTCAACGATGCGCGCCGCATCCGCCCCAGGCTGCCCATGGCCCTGGCCTCGGGTTACATCACACCCGAGATCGAGGCCAATGCGCTGGAGGCCGGCGCCAGCGCGCTGATCCACAAACCCAACGACGTGTCCGAGCTATGCGACACCGTGCAGCGACTCATCCAGGGTGACAGCAAACGCTGAAGCGCCGGGCCTGGGCTGCCTGCACGCAGACGACGCGCTGCTGGTGCTGGACAAACCCGCCGGCCTGCTCTCGGTGCCCGGGCGCGGCGCCGACAAACAGGACTGCGCCAGCAGCCGCGCGCAGGCCCTGTGGCCCGATGCGCTGATCGTGCACCGCCTGGACATGGCCACCTCCGGCCTGCTGCTGATGGCGCGCGGCACGGCCATGCAGCGCACGCTGAGCATGGCCTTCGAGTCGCGCGAGGTCCACAAGCGTTACGTGGCCATGGTCGCCGGCCACCTGCCGCCGCCGGCTGCTGATGGGGGCGAGATCGACCTGCCGCTGGCCAGCGACTGGCCGAACCGGCCGCGACAAAAGGTGGATGCCGACGGCAAACCCAGCCTCACGCGCTGGCGCGTGCTGGCGCACGAGAGTGATGCCCAGGGCCGGCCCTTGACCCGCCTGGAACTGGAGCCGGTGACTGGCCGCACCCATCAGCTGCGGGTGCACCTGCAGGCCATCGGTCATCCCATACTGGGTGACGGGCTCTATGCCGATGCCGACACCCGGGCGCGCAGCCCGCGCCTGCAGCTGCACGCCTGCGAGCTGGCGCTCACGCACCCCGTCACGGGTGAGGCCCTGCACTGGCACAGCCCGCCCCCCTTCTGATGCCTGCTGCCACAATCCCGTTCGCGTTGAGCCTGTCGAAACGCCCTGCACATCCCCCGAGGGACTTCGACAAGCTCAGTCCGAACGGATGAACTCGAAAGCCTGGACATGAGCGACACCCATCTCTACATCCTCACCGGTGCCTCGCGTGGCATGGGCCTGGCCATGGCGCAACAGCTGCTGGCACCCGAGCACACCCTGCTGTGCATCTCGCGCCAGGTCAACACGGCGCTCGCGGCGCAGGCGTCGCAGGCCGGCTGCGCGCTGGAACAATGGCCGCTGGACCTGGCGCACCCCCGCGAGGCCGCGGCCAGGCTCAGGCTGTGGCTGGAGCGCCCCGGCCTGCGCCCTGCCGGTGCCACGCTCATCAACAACGCCGGCATGATCCCGCACATTGCGCCGCTGTCGGCCATCGAGCCCGACGAGCTGGCCCAGGCGCTGCGTGTGGGCCTGGAAGCACCGATGGCGCTGAGCGCCGCTTTCCTGGCCGCCACCGAAGGCTGGGGTGTGCCGCGCCGTGTCCTCAACATCTCCTCCGGCCTGGGCCGCCGACCGATGGCATCACAAGCGATCTATTGCGCCGCCAAGGCCGGCATGGACCACTACACACGCTGCCTGGCCCTCGAAGAAGCGCTCAAGGCGCATGGCGCGAAAGTCTGCGCCCTAGCCCCGGGCGTGATCGACACCGACATGCAGGTGCAGCTGCGCGGCGCCGATGCCGCGGCCTTCCCCGACCGCGCACGTTTTGAGCAGCTCAAGAGCGGCGCCCAGCTCGACAGCCCCGAGGCCGCCGCGCGCAAGGTGCTGGCTTTCCTGCAGCGCCACGACTTCGGCGCGGAACCCGTCGCCGACGTGCGTGGATAAGCAGAGACCCGATCAACGAAAAGCCGGCAGACATACGGGATTGATCGCGGAACGCCGTGGAACCGGCTTTGCCGGGCCACTGGCGTTGCCCCCTCTCTTGAGAGGGGGGTCGCGTAGCGAACGAAGGGAGCGGAGCCTGGGGGAGCTTCTCTGGTGCAAGGTCAGCACCGGAATACTCGTGTGTGCGAGCACACGCTGGGTCTGGCTGCCTCACTTTAGGCCGCCTATTGCGCCACTACTTGATCCGTATCAAGATTCGGAGGCCCCGGGCCGGGCGCGATGGCCGCACACTGGGCACCGTGGAAGCAACAACCATGACACCTCGCAAACAACGCAGCCTGGCCGCCAAGCTGACACTGGCTGCCACCCCCTTCCTGCTGCTGGCGCTGCTGGCCACGGCGGCCACGCTGTGGGTGTCCTCGCAACTCGGTGGCGGTGCCGCCGCGGTGAACGAGGCCGGAAACATGCGCATGCAGGCCTACCGTATGTTGCTCACCCTGAGCGCCGGCGAAACCCAGGAGCTGCCGCAACTGGTGGAGAAGTTCGAGGCCACCCTGGCTGTGCTGCGCCAAGGCGACCCTGAACGCCCGCTCTTTGTGCCCTGGGACGATACCGTGCGGGGGCGCTTCGCCGTGATCTCCCAGGACTGGGACCGTTTTCGCCACCTGCTGACTGGATCGGTCAGTCCGGCACAGCTGCCGCAAATGAGCCGGCTGACCATCGACTTCGTCCGTCACATTGATGACTTCGTCCAAAGTATCGAGTCTCACATCTCCCGCTGGACTGCCATCCTGCACCTGCTGCAGACCACCCTGCTGGCCATCGTCGTGCTGGGAACACTGGTGCTGCTGGTCATCGGCCATTCGCTGGTGCTGGAGCCGGTCACGCAGCTCAAGCGGGCGATCGAGAAGATCCAGGGCGGCGATTTCGACGCGCGGGTGGACCGTGTCAGCAGCGACGAATTCGGCACCCTGGCCGAGGGCTTCAACGACATGGCTGCGCACCTGCAGTCCATGTACCACCACCTGGAAGCCAAGGTGGCCGAGAAAACCGCAGAGCTGGAAGAAAAGAGCGACCGCCTGGCCAGCCTTTACGAGGTGACAGCACTGGTGGCGCACAGCACCACGCTGGATAAACTGGCCCGCGACTTCGTGCGCGCCATCCAGCGCATCGCGCACGCTGACGGCGTGGCCCTGCGCTGGTCCGACCAGAGCAACCAGCGATACCTCATGCTGGCCGCCCAGGGCCTGCCCGCCGAGATGGTGGAGGCCGAGCACTGCATCCACAAGGGCGACTGCGACTGCGGCGCCGTGATGCCGCCCGATGCCAGCCTGCAGGTCATCCCCATCCACGCCCTGGGGGAGCAGCACGATCGCCTGTGCGGCCAGGCCGGCTTCCAGTCGCTGGTCAGCATCCCGGTCAGCCTGCACGAACGTGTCATGGGCGAAGTGGATCTGTTCTTCCATGCCAAGGTCAGCCCATCGGAGTCCGAGCGCTCGCTGCTGGAAGCCCTGGCCAGCCACCTGGCCGGCGCCATGGAGAACCTGCGCCTGAACGCGCTCGACATGGAAGCCGCCGTTTCACAGGAACGCCAGCTGCTGGCGGGCGAACTGCACGACTCCATCGCCCAGTCACTTGCCTTCCTCAAGATACAGGTGCAGCTCATGCGAGACGCGCTGGCCGCAGGCGACCCGCAGGACATGGCCAAGGTACTGGAGGAGATCGACGCCGGCGTGCGCGAGAGCTACGGTGACGTGCGCGAGCTGCTGATGCACTTCCGCACCCGCACCAACACCGAAGACATCGAAACTGCGCTCACCACCACCCTGCACAAGTTCGAATTGCAAAGCGGCCTGAAGGCCCACCTGCAGATGCAGGGCCAGGGCCTGCCGCTGGCACCCGACCTGCAGATCCAGGTGCTGCACATCGTGCAGGAAGCGCTCTCCAATGTGCGCAAGCACGCCCGCGCCAGCCAGGTCTGGCTGGACGTGCAGCAGCAGCCCGAGTGGCGCTTCGAGGTGCGCGACGACGGCAGCGGCTTCGACACACGCGACGACAGCATCGACGACAGCCACGTGGGTCTGCGCATCATGCGCGAACGCGCCGAGCGTATCGGTGCGCGTGTGGAAGTCATCTCCACCGCGGACGCCGGAACCTCCATGGTGCTGACGCTCCCGAACCAACTCGTCGCCACCCGTAGCCCCGCCCCCGCACGCCCGCCCGCTGGGCGCATCGAACATGCAGCCTGATCGCATCCGCATCCTGGTGGTCGACGACCACACCCTGTTCCGCCGCGGCCTGATCGCGCTGCTGGCGCGCGAGCCCCACTTCGAGATCGTGGGCGACGCCGCCGACGCCGGCGAGGCGCAACGCCGCGCGCAGGACCTGCAGCCCGACCTGATCCTGCTGGACAACCACCTGCCCGGCGTGCGCGGCGTGGACGCCCTGCCCGCCCTGCGCGAAGCCGCCCCGAAGGCGCGCGTGCTGATGCTCACCGTGAGCGAGGACGAACAGGACCTGGGCACGGCCCTCAAGGCTGGCGCCGCAGGTTACCTGCTCAAGACCATCGAAGGCGACGCACTGGCCACGGCCATCGCGCGTGTGATGCGCGGCGAAAGCGTGGTGGCACCCGAGATGACCAGCAAGCTGGTTTCGGCCTTCCAGAACGGCGGGGGCACAGCGCCAGCGGCCCAACCCACCTCCAGCCCGGCCCAGACCCTGCTGGGGCAGCTCTCGCCGCGCGAACGCGACATCCTGCGCGGCATCGCGCGCGGCGCCAGCAACAAGGAAATAGGCAACGAACTCGGCATCGCCGAAACCACCGTCAAGATCCACGTGCAACACGTGCTGCGCAAGCTCGATGTGAGCACGCGCGTGCAGGCGGCAGTACTGGCGACAAGTGCGGGGGTGAACTGAGCTGATTCGACTGCATCAGGCGAGAGACGACTTGGGCCAGGAGTAGCCGGCAGGCGTTTCTCGCCGGATTTCGGCTTCAGGCTGGAAGCGGTCAGTTGCCGCTGCTACCGTCAACGACTACAGTCGCCCCACAGCCGGCGTCGCCATCGCGGCCGCGACCAGCCACTTTGGGTTGCAGTTGACACGTTCTCTTCAGTTGACGCGTCGGCCATTACCGGCAAGGCATTGTCGTGCGTGGCGCTCATGCACGCTCTGGTCGCTCTCCCTCGGCTGAAAACGCAGCATGATTGGTCCTGACACCGTGCTCAGCCCGCCAGCGTTCACCGAGGGAACACACGCGTCGCCAGAGCTTGAGGCACATAGTCCGGCGAGAAGGCGCAATCGGCTGCAGGCGCTCCACGCGCCACTTGCAGCTGTTGGCAGCGCTGGGCAATGCCTGCAGGTGTAGGTTTCTGGCCCTTTTCCACCCAGCTCAGCAGGGCCTCAAACAACACCGGGTAGTGGGCATCCCCCCAATAGCTGTGTTCATTGGAGGCCACGTAGGCCTGAACCAGACGCTCACCATTTCCCGCCGCGGTCATGCGCTGGCGCAAGGTATCCTGGCCTTCCACGAACACCGTGGCGTCGTTGATGCCATGCGCGCTCATCACGGGCACGGCGAAACGCCCCTGGTGATCGACGTCGGCGGCAAAACGCGCTACTGCTTGGGGGTCGGCCTTAAAGCGGGGGATCGCGGCATTAAGTCCAGCGTCATCAGATGAACCGATATAGCGAACGCCGTCGTTGCCCAACGGGCTGACGCCACCGTTCTTTTCCACAACGTCGCGCAAAGCGAAGGTGCCCCAACTCAGGTGACTCATCACTGAGGTCTCGGGAAACTTCAGCACATCGACAATGGTCTTGAGCCGTCGTGCCTGCTCAGGCGTGCGCTGTGCCGCGGGTTTGCGTACGCCCAGGCATTCGTCGGCCCGCGCTGCCAACTCAGCCGCGGTCAGCCTGCTGTCTTTGGGCAAGCCAATAGCAAGTGAGTAGGCGGGCTCGTCCGGTCGGGGGAGGTTGTTGCAGAGATGTTGGTAAAGGGCGCGCATGTCGAGGCGGAAGTCATAGGTGGCCGGACCGGCTACGACCCCGCTAGTCAACAGCACACCTTCCCATGACTTCGGGAACATCTCGGCGGCGCGCGTCGCCACCATGGCTCCCCAGGACTGTCCGTGCAGCAGCGTGCGGCGTGGCTTGGCCACGTGGTCCACGAAGATGCGACGAACACGCTCGGTGTCTTCGGCTGCGGTGGTGACGGCAAACCCGCCCTGACGAAAAACAGAACCCGCCCAGGCATGCCCTTCGCTCACTGTGATGGCCCAGCGCTTGATGTCCTCATCCGCCCGCTTGGTACTGGGCGGCCCGAGGGTGGGGCCGCCGTGGGCGTGCACAAACAGTACACCGCTCCATTTGGCTGGCATCACGATCAAGTAGTGCGCGCCGGCTAAATCCTGCCCGCGCAGGCAGCGGGCACCTTCTGGAACGCCCGCCGGGCAAGCATGCACAACCGGCGCAGCTTCAACGGGGGGAGCAGGTGGACTGGCGCATCCGGCCAATCCGAGGACGACGGCGCCGAGCCAGGCCAGGTTCAGCTTGATATTCTTTGGTGTGGACATGGGGCAATTTTCAATCTGTTGGCCAAGCCTGATCATTCTGCGTGAGCAGGACGCAGTCCATACAAACTAACCCTTATCGAGGGGATGGAAGTTGCCTGCAACGTTTGCGCATTGGGCCAGTCGCCTGGCGCGCGCTGATACTTCCCCTTCGAGATCGATAGTCAGTACAAGCCACGCGGTGGGGGCGTACTGCGGGCCCATCATGGCCAGAGGCGCCCGATCTTGACAGGCGTCTTGACTGGCGGCTTCCGCTCCATTCCGGCTGTTCCTGGTACTGGCTCGACTGGCTTCTGCGGGTCGACCGCCGCCCTCCCCGACATTTGATCCACCTCAAGCCCCGGCCATTTAAGCTGCCCGACTAGTTCTTTCGGAGGATGCCCATCCCCCCTCCCGCTACCTACGAAGGATGGCGGGGCAAGCTGCTGATTTCTACAGTCCGTCCATCCTCAAAGGAGATGTGACATGGACAGAAACAGACAGGCGCTCTCGGTGCTCATCGTCAGCACGCTGGCCTTCACCGTGTGTTTCATGGTGTGGATGATGTTCGGCGTGATCGGCATCCCGATCAAGAAGGCGCTCAACCTCAACGCCACAGAGTTCGGGCTGCTCACGGCCACGCCGGTGCTCACCGGCTCGCTGATCCGCGTGCCGCTGGGCATCTGGACCGACAAGTACGGCGGGCGCATCGTCATGGCCATCCTCATGGCCTCCACCGTGCCGGCCATCTACCTGATGGCCTACGCCACGGCCTACTGGCACTTCCTGGTGATCGGTCTCTTCGTCGGCCTGGCCGGCGGCTCCTTCTCGGTGGGCACGCCCTACGTGGCGCGCTGGTACCCCAAGAACCGCCAGGGTTTCGCCATGGGCGTGTACGGCGCCGGCAACTCAGGTGCGGCGGTCAACAAGTTCATCGCACCGGCACTGGTGGTGGCCTTCGGCTGGGCCATGGTGCCGCAGGTCTACGCAGCCATCATGCTGGGCACCGTCATCATCTTCTGGCTGTTCAGCCACAGCGACCCGGCCCACCTGGTGCCCAGCAACGTCAAGTTCACGGACCAGCTCAAGGCCCTGAAGGACCCCAAGGTCATCAAGTACTGCCAGTACTACAGCATCGTGTTCGGCGGTTACGTGGCGCTCTCCCTGTGGATGGTGCAGTACTACGTGGGCGAATACGGCCTGGACATCCGCGCTGCGGCGCTCTTGGCGGCCTGCTTCTCGCTGCCCGGCGGCGTGCTGCGCGCGGTGGGCGGTTGGCTGAGTGACAAGTACGGCGCGCACAGCGTGACCTGGTGGGTCATGTGGGTGAGCTGGATCTGCCTGTTCCTGCTTTCTTATCCGCAGTTCGATTTCACCGTCACCACCCTCGATGGACCCAAGACCTTCCACTTCGGCCTCAACGTCTATGCCTTCACGGCGCTGATGTTCATCCTGGGCATTGCCTGGGCCTTCGGCAAGGCCAGCGTGTTCAAGTACATCAGCGACGACTACCCGACCAACATCGGCGCCATCAGCGGCATCGTCGGCCTGGCCGGCGGCCTGGGTGGCTTCGTGCTGCCCATCCTGTTCGGCGTGCTGCTCGACCTCACCGGCATCCGCTCCAGCGCCTTCATGCTGATGTACGGCGTGGTCTGGGTCTCGCTGATCTGGATGTACTGGACCGAGGTGCGCCGCGCGCAGGTCATGGGCTCACAGGCCACCGCATTCAGTCTCAAGGGCTGATCTCTTCCCAAGGAAACATCATGAACAACAACACCAAGGCATCGGGTGCCACGATCACCGACTGGCGCCCCGAGGACGAACAGTTCTGGGAAAGCACGGGCAAGAAGATCGCCTACCGCAACCTCTGGATCTCGGTGCCGGCCCTGCTGTGCGGCTTCGCCATCTGGGGCATGTGGGGCATCATCACCGTGCAGATGCTCAACCTGGGTTTCCCCTTCACCCAGGCCGAACTCTTCACGCTCACCGCCATCGCGGGCCTGGCCGGCGCCACCATGCGCATCCCGGCCAGTTTCCTGATCCGGCTCTCCGGCGGGCGCAACACCATCTTCCTGACCACCGCCATGCTGCTGGCCCCGGCCATCGGCACCGGCATCGCCCTGCAGCACCCCGAGTGGCCGCTGTGGGCTTTCCAGCTGATGGCCCTGTGGTCGGGCGTGGGCGGCGGCAACTTCGCCAGCTCCATGTCCAACATCGGCACTTTCTTCCCCAAGCGCCTGCAGGGCACGGCGCTGGGCCTGAACGCCGGCCTGGGCAACTTCGGCGTGACCACCATGCAGATCGTCATTCCGCTGGTGATGACGGTCAGCCTGTTCGGCGCTCTCGGCGGTGAGTCGATGACGCTGGTGAAGGACAGCGGCTGGATCCTCGGCAAGATCGCCGCCGGCACGCCCACCTTCATCCAGAACGCCGGTTTCGCCTGGCTGCTCTCGCTGGTGCCGCTGTCCATCCTGTGCTGGTTCGGCATGAACAACCTGAAGACGGTCACGCCGGGTGTGGACGACAGCATCGGCAGCACGATCAGCGCCTTCATCAAGATTGTCTGGCTCTACACCCTGTCCTTCCTGCCGGCTGGTGTGGGCCTGTACCTCTACCTGCCCGCGCCCACGGGCCTGGGCGTGCTGAACATGTGGCTGGCCATGCCGCTGATCATCGTCAGCACCCTGCTGGTGATGAAGCTCACGGCCTTCGGCACCATGAAGGAGAACATCGACAAGCAGTTCGCCATCTTCAAGGACAAGCACACCTGGTCGATGACGGCGCTGTACATCGTGACCTTCGGCAGCTTCATCGGCTTCTCCATGGCGCTGCCCCTGTCCATCACCGTGATCTTCGGCAGCACGCACGTCTTTGACGTCGCCAGCAACGCCTGGGTCCATGCCAAGAACCCCAACGCCCCCAGCGCCCTGACCTACGCCTGGATCGGCCCCTTCGTCGGTGCCGCCGTGCGCCCCATCGGCGGCTGGATCTCGGACAAGGTGGGCGGCTCCATCGTCACGCAGATCATCTCGGCCGTGATGGTAGTAGCCTCGGGTGCCGTGGGTTACGTGATGCTGCAGGCCTACCAGTCGGCCACGCCCGAGCAGTACTTCTCGGCCTTCATCGGCCTGTTCATCGTGCTGTTCTTTGCCACCGGCATCGGCAACGGCTCGACCTTCCGCACCATTGCCGTCATCTTCGACCGCAGCCAGGCCGGCCCGGTGCTGGGCTGGACGTCGGCCATCGCCGCCTACGGCGCCTTCGTGGCCCCGGTGGTGATCGGCGCGCAGATCAAGGCCGGTACACCGCAGTACGCCATGTACGGCTTCGCTGTCTTTTACGCCCTGTGCCTGGTACTGAACTGGTGGTTCTACCTGCGCGCGAACGCCTACGTGAAGAACCCCTGATCAACCCGCACCTCGCGTCACAACGAATTTAGGAGGCACCCATGAGCCATTTTCTCGACCGACTGAGCTACTTCTCGCAACCCCGCGAATCCTTCTCCCAGGACCACGGCGTCACCACCGGTGAAGACCGCACCTGGGAAGACGCCTACCGCAACCGCTGGGCCCACGACAAGATCGTGCGCTCCACCCACGGCGTGAACTGCACGGGCTCCTGCTCGTGGAAGATCTACGTCAAGGGCGGCATCGTCACCTGGGAAACCCAGCAGACCGACTACCCGCGCACCCGCTGGGACATGCCCAACCACGAACCGCGCGGCTGCGCCCGCGGCGCCAGCTACAGCTGGTACCTGTATTCCGCCAACCGCGTGAAGTACCCCATGGTGCGCGGGCGCCTGCTGGAGCGCTGGCGCGCGGCGCTTCGGGTCAGCAAGACCCCGGTGGACGCCTGGGCCCTGATCCAGCAAGACCCGGAAGCCCGGCGCGACTACCAGCAGGTGCGCGGCATGGGCGGCTTCGTGCGCAGCACCTGGGACGAGGTCAACCAGCTGATTGCGGCAGCCAACGTCTACACCATCAAGCAGCACGGCGCCGACCGCATCATCGGCTTCTCGCCGATCCCTGCGATGTCGATGGTGAGCTACGCAGCCGGTTCGCGTTACCTGTCGCTGATCGGCGGCGTCTGCATGAGCTTCTACGACTGGTACTGCGATCTGCCGCCGGCCAGCCCGCAGGTCTGGGGTGAGCAGACCGATGTGCCCGAGTCTGCCGACTGGTACAACAGCAGCTTCATCATCGCCTGGGGCTCGAACGTGCCGCAGACGCGCACCCCCGACGCCCACTTCTTCACCGAGGTGCGTTACAAGGGCGCCAAGACGGTGGCGGTGACGCCCGACTACTCCGAAGTCGCCAAGCTGTCCGACCTCTGGCTGCACCCCAAGCAGGGCACCGACGCCGCGCTGGCGATGGCCATGGGCCACGTAGCCCTCAAGGAGTTCTATTTCCCGGACGGCGGCAAGCAGCGCAGCAGCTATTTCGACGACTATGCCCGTCGCTACACCGATCTGCCCTTGCTCGTCATGCTCAAGGAACACACCCTGCCCGATGGCCGGGTGACCATGGTGCCCGACCGCTACCTGCGTGCCAGCGACTTCAACGGCAAGATGGGTCAGAAGAGCAACCCCGAGTGGAAGACCGTCGCTTTCGATACGGCTGGCAAGGCGGTGCTGCCCAACGGCTCCATCGGCTTCCGCTGGGGCGAGCCCGGCCGCGAAGACGAAGGCAAGTGGAACCTGGAGTCCAAGGAAGCGCGCGGCAATACCGATGTCAAGCTCAAGCTCTCGGTGATCGAGGACGGCGAGCAGGAACACCAGGTGGTCGACGTCGGCTTCCCGTATTTTGGTGGCAACGCCACGCCCCACTTCACGGCCAACGCGCAAAACGGTGAGATCAACCACGCCAGGGTGCCGGCCGTGCGCCTGCGCCTGGGCAAGGCGGGTGAAGAGCGTTACGCCATGGTCGCCACCGTGTTCGACCTGCAGGTGGCGCAATACGGCATCGACCGCGGCCTGGGCAGTGGCGCCAAGAGCTTCGACGACAACGCCGCCTACACCCCGGCATGGCAGGAGAGCATCACCGGCGTGCCGCGCGACCAGGTCATCACCGTGGCGCGCCAGTTCGCAGACAACGCCGACAAGACGCATGGCAAATCCATGGTGATCATCGGTGCGGCCATGAACCACTGGTACCACGCCGACATGAACTACCGCGGCGTCATCAACCTCCTGATGATGTGCGGCTGCATCGGACAGAGCGGTGGCGGCTGGGCGCACTACGTGGGCCAGGAGAAGCTGCGCCCGCAGACCGGCTGGGTGCCACTGGCCTTTGCCACCGACTGGGCGCGTCCGCCGCGCCAGATGAACAGCACCAGCTTCTTCTACGCCCACACCGACCAGTGGCGCTACGAAAAGCTCGGCATGGAGGAGATCGTGTCGCCCACCCTGAGCGCAGCCGACAAGGCCGCCTTCAGCGGCAGCATGATCGACTTCAACGTCCGCGCCGAGCGCATGGGCTGGTTGCCCAGCGCACCTCAGCTCAAGACCAACCCCATGCAGGTGGTCAAGGACGCCAAGGCCGCCGGCATGGAGCCCAAGGACTACGTGACCCAGGCGCTGAAGGACGGCACGCTGGAGATGAGCTGCGAGGACCCGGACGCACCACAGAACTGGCCGCGCAACATGTTCGTGTGGCGCTCCAACCTGCTGGGCTCCAGCGGCAAGGGGCACGAGTACTTCTGCAAGCACCTGCTGGGCACCGAAAACGGCGTGCAGGGCAAGGATCTGGGCAAGGACGACGCCAAGCCGACCGAAGTCAAATGGCACCAGGATGCGCCGCAAGGCAAGCTGGACCTGCTGGTCACGCTGGACTTCCGCATGAGCACGACCTGCCTGTACAGCGACATCGTGTTACCCACGGCGAGCTGGTATGAAAAGAACGACCTCAACACCAGCGACATGCACCCCTTCATCCACCCGCTTTCAGCGGCGGTGGACCCGGTGTGGCAAAGCCGCAGCGACTGGGAAATCTACAAGGGCTTCGCCAAGGCCTTCAGCGAGGTCTGCGTCGGACACCTGGGTGTGGAAAAAGAGGTCGTGCTTTCCCCCATCATGCACGACACCCCCGGTGAAATGGCGCAGGCCTTCGATGTCAAGGAATGGAAGAAGGGCCACTGCGAGCTGATTCCGGGCAAGACCGCGCCGCAGATCGCGGTGGTGGAGCGCGACTACCCCAACACCTTCAAGCGTTTCACGGCCCTCGGCCCCCTGCTCGACAAGCTGGGCAACGGCGGCAAGGGCATAGGCTGGAAGACGGGCACCGAGGTCGAGCAGCTGGGCCAGCTCAACGGCAAGACGCTGGAGGAAGGCGTGTCGCAAGGCATGCCGAAGATCGTGACCGACATCGACGCCTGCGAAGTCATCCTGCAGCTGGCGCCCGAGACCAACGGCCATGTCGCCGTGAAGGCCTGGGAAGCGCTGGGCAAGCAGACCGGGCGTGACCACACCCATCTGGCGCTGTACCGTGAAGACGAGAAGATCCGCTACCGCGACATCCAGGCGCAGCCGCGCAAGATCATCAGCTCGCCCACCTGGAGCGGCATCGAGAGTGAAACGGTGAGCTACAACGCGGGTTACACCAACGTCCACGAATACATCCCGTGGCGCACCCTCACCGGTCGCCAGCAGTTCTACCAGGACCACCCCTGGATGATCGCCTTCGGTGAAGGCTTCGGCAGCTACCGGCCACCCGTGGACCTGAAGACCACGACGGACATCCACAACATCAAGTCCAACGGCAACAAGGAAGTGCTGCTGAACTTCATCACACCGCATCAGAAGTGGGGCATTCACTCCACCTACAGCGACAACCTGATGATGCTCACGCTCAACCGTGGCGGCACCGTGGTGTGGCTCAGCGAAGAGGACGCCAAGGGCGCCGGTATTGAAGACAACGACTGGGTCGAGCTGTTCAACATCAATGGCGCCGTGGCGGCCCGCGCAGTGGTCAGCCAACGCGTCAACCCGGGCATGGTGATGATGTACCACTCGCAGGAAAAGATCATCAACACGCCCGGATCGGAAATCACCGGCGTACGGGGCGGCATCCACAACTCGGTGACCCGCATCGTGCTCAAGCCGACCCACATGATCGGTGGCTACGCCCAGCTCAGCTACGGCTTCAACTACTACGGAACCATCGGGACCAACCGCGATGAGTTCGTCGTCGTGCGCAAGATGTCCAAGGTCGACTGGCTGGACACGCCGGCAGACGACCACTTGATCCGCGCCTACCAGTCGCAGGGCGAAAACCCCTGAGCCCATTGCCCTTCATTCGGAGTCAAACATGAAAATTCGCGCACAAATCGGCATGGTGCTCAACCTGGACAAGTGCATCGGTTGCCACACCTGTTCGGTCACCTGCAAAAACGTCTGGACCAGCCGCCCCGGGGTGGAATACGCCTGGTTCAATAACGTCGAGACCAAGCCCGGCATCGGCTACCCCAAGGAATGGGAAAACCAGGACAAATGGAAAGGTGGCTGGGTTCGCAAGGCCGACGGCGCCATCGTGCCCCGACAGGGTGGCAAGTGGTCGCTGTTGATGAAGATCTTCAGCAACCCCAACCTGCCGCAGATCGACGACTACTACGAGCCCTACACCTTCGACTACGCTCACCTGCAATCGGCGCCGGAGATGCAGCACGCACCCACCGCGCGCCCGCGTTCGCTGATCACCGGCAAGCGCATGGAGAAGATCGAATGGGGACCGAACTGGGAAGAGATCCTGGGTGGCGAATTCAGCAAGCGCAGCAAGGATGCCAACCTGGACGGCTTCGAACAGGCCCAGAAGGAGATGATGGGGCAGTTCGAGAACACCTTCATGATGTACCTGCCGCGCCTGTGCGAGCACTGCCTTAACCCGGCTTGCGTGGCCAGCTGCCCGTCGGGCTCGATCTACAAGCGCGAGGAAGACGGCATCGTGCTGATCGACCAGGACAAGTGCCGCGGCTGGCGCATGTGCGTCAGCGGCTGTCCCTACAAGAAGATCTACTACAACTGGAAGAGCGGCAAGGCCGAAAAGTGCATCTTCTGCTACCCGCGCATCGAAGCCGGCCAGCCGACGGTGTGCTCCGAGACCTGTGTGGGCCGCATCCGCTACCTCGGCGTTCTGCTGTATGACGCCGACCGCATCCAGGAAGCAGCCAGCGTCGAGCACGACCGCGATCTGTACCAGGCCCAGCTGGACATCTTCCTCGACCCGAACGATCCCAAGGTGATCGAGCAGGCGCGCATCGACGGCATTCCCGATGCCTGGATGGCTGCAGCCCGCCAAAGCCCTGTCTACAAGATGGCCGTGGAATGGAAAGTGGCCCTGCCGCTGCACCCCGAGTACCGCACCCTGCCCATGGTCTGGTACGTCCCCCCGCTGTCGCCCATTACCGCGGCCGCCAATGCCGGCATCCTGAGCAGCAACGGCGAGATTCCGGACGTTTCGCAGCTGCGCATCCCGGTGAAATACCTGGCCAATCTGCTCACCGCGGGCGACACCATGCCGGTGGTCCGTGCGCTCGAACGGATGCTGGCCATGCGCACTTACCAGCGCGGCAAGCACGTGGACGGCCTGATCAACCAGGAGGTGCTGGACCAGGTCGGCATGACGGTCAGCGAAGTCGAAGACATGTACCGGTACATGGCGATTGCGAACTACGAGGATCGCTTCGTCATTCCGACCACGCACCGCGAATACGCTGAAAACACCTTCAACGTGCGTGGTGGCTGCGGCTTCAGCTTTGGCAACGGCTGCTCCGAAGGGCAGTCCGAAACCAGCCTGTTCGGCAGCGAGAAGAAGCGCACCATCCCGATCAAAATGGAGGTCTGACATGAGTCTGTTGACAAGCACACCGACCGAAACCCGCTACACGCTTCGCGTACTGGCCCATCTGCTGCGTTACCCCGACGCAACTTTCCGCGCCCACATTCCCGAGCTGCAGGCGGCGCTGCAGGCCGAAGCGGCGCTGACGCCGGCGCGCCAGACCGAGTTGCTGGCCTTGCTGAAGCACCTGGGCAAAGCGCCCGCGCTGGAAGTCGAGAGCGACTACGTGGAACTGTTCGACCGGGGACGCAGCACGGCCCTGCATCTGTTCGAGCATGTCCACGGCGATTCGCGCGACCGCGGCCCGGCCATGATCGACCTGATCCAGACCTATGAAAAGGGCGGGCTCTACCTGGGGCCGGAGGAATTGCCGGATCACCTGCCGGTGCTGCTGGAATTTGCCTCGACCCAGCCACCGGAACAGGCGCGTGCCTTCATGGGCGAAATTGCGCACATCGTGCGCGTGATCTTCAGCGCGCTGGCCAAGCGCCAGAGCCCTTACGCCAGCGTGCTGGCGGCGGTGCTGGAACTGGCCGGCGAGAAGGCCGAGCCGGTGGCTGTCGCGCCCGAGGCCGAAATCGACGCGAGCTGGGCCGAGCCGGAAGTCTTTGGTGGTTGCTCCACCGAAGGCCAGGCCAAACCCGGACAGGCCCAACCCATCCAGATCGTCAGAAAGACACCCCAACCCCCTCAAGGAGCGCAGGCATGAACACGCTGCACAACTTTCTCTTCAACGTCTACCCCTACATCTGCCTGGCGGTTTTTCTGATGGGCAGCCTGGCGCGCTTCGACCGCGACCAATACACCTGGAAAAGCGATTCCTCGCAGCTGCTGCGCAAGGGGCAGCTGCGCTGGGGCAGCAACCTGTTCCACATCGGCATTCTGTTCCTGTTCGGTGGCCACACGGTCGGTCTCCTCACGCCGCACTTCATCTACGAGCCCTTCATCAGCCCGGCCCAGAAGCAGCTGGTGGCAGTGGTCGCCGGCGGCATGGCCGGTGCCATTTGCTTCATCGGTCTGTCACTGCTGCTGCACCGCCGCATCTTCGACCCGCGCATCCGCCTCACCAGCCACCGCACCGACCTGTTCATCCTGATCATCCTGTGGGTGCAACTGTCGATCGGCCTGATCACGCTGCCCTTCTCCTTGAGCCACAGCGACGGATCGGTGATGCTGGCCTTGTCCGACTGGGCTCAGCGTATCGTCACCTTCCGCCCCGACGCGAGCGGTCTGGTGGCGCTGGACTGGCCGTACAAAGTGCACCTGGTACTGGGCATGACGATCTTCCTGCTCTTCCCCTTCTCGCGCCTGGTGCATGTCTGGAGCGGCTTCGGCACACTCGCCTACGTTTTCCGCCCCTACCAGGTCGTGCGCAGCCGCCGGCTCAATGTGCCGACCAGCCACAACCTGCCACGCCAGCCTGGCACCCGCGTCTGAGGACATCCCCATGAAAACCCCCTGCTCCACCACCTGCGGCTGCGCCAGCGCCGAAGCGGACACGGCGATGGCCACCCCGGTTGCCATCGCCCGCGTCAACGGCCAGCCGATTCAGCGCGCCGACGAAACCCCGAGCGATGAAGAGTTGCGCCAGCGTGCCTGCACCGAGTTACTGCGCCAGGCTGCGCAAAATGCCGGCCTGCTGGCCGCTGACGACAGGGCCGACGACGGTGTGCCCAGCGAAGCGGCGGTCGAGGCCATCGAGCGGCTGCTTGAACAAAGCCTTCAGATCCCCGAACCCTCGGAAGAAGTCTGTCGCCGCCACCACGCGACCCATGCTGCGCGTTACCGCATCGGCGAGCGCGCGCACGTGCGCCACATCCTGTTTGCGGTGACACCGGGTGTGAACGTGTCCGCCCTGGCCAAACGCGCCGAAGGCGCCCTGCTCGACGTACGCAGCCATGACGGCACCGGCGACCCCTTTGTGGAGGCCGCGCGCAAGCTATCCAACTGCCCCAGTGGCGCCGAAGGTGGCGAATTGGGCTGGCTGACGGCGCAGGATTGCGCACCCGAATTCGCGCGCGAGATCTTCGGCCAGACGGAAGTGGGCGTGCTGCCGCGCCTGGTGCACAGCCGCTTCGGCCTGCACGTGGTGGACGTGCGCCAGCGCGAGGCTGGCGTTGACCAGCCCTTCGAGTCCGTGCACGGCGCCGTCGCCATGACGCTGCGCCAGCAGACCTACGTGACCGCGATGCGCCAATACCTCGCACTGCTGGCCGGGCAGGCCGAGCTGGAAGGGGTGGAGTTGGACGCGGCCGATACCCCGCTGGTGCAGTGATGCGAAAGCCCATCCCGATGGACATCCAGAACTTTGATGATCTTCTGCAGGCCGCACGCGCGCAGGCCGAGCCGCAGCAACTGCTGTTTGTCTTTGCCGGCGCAGAATTGTCCGCCGACGCTACGGCGGCCCAACGCGCGAGTTACGAAGCGGGCGAAGGCGGCGAACTCGCGCCATTGATGTGCGTGGACAAACCCGCCACCGAGATTGGCAGCTTTGCGGCGCTCGTCGCCGAAGCCGAGCAGGCGGGCCCGCCCTGGGCCATCGTCTTCACGGCCGCACTGTCAGGGCAAGGCGGGCAGCTGCCCAGCGCCACGCGGTCAGACGCTGCGCTGCAGCACATGGTGGACTCGATCAAGTCCGGCAGGCTTGACGGCATGCTGCCTTTCAACCGCAGCGGCGAGCCCGTGCAACTGGCCTGAGCGCGCAGCATGGCTGACGAACTGCTGGACAGGCTGCGCCACTTCCACGACCAGACCTTCCCCGGCATCCAGGACCAGTTCCAGGATCTGGTGGAGCGCGGCCAGCACCCCACCATCCTTTTCATCGGCTGCTCCGACTCGCGCCTGGTGCCCTATCTGCTCACCGGCACCGGGCCGGGCGACCTGTTCATCGTGCGCAATGTGGCGGCCTTCGTGCCGCCGCACGACGGCATGACGAGCGTGCCCTCCGGTGACATGTCTCCCGAGGGCGCCTACCTGGGCGCGGCACGGCGTTTCACCGGCTACCACGGCACGGCGGCGGCCATCGAGTTCGCGGTGCTCAATCTCAAGGTCTCGCGCATCGTGGTGTGCGGTCACAGCCACTGCGGCGGCATCCGCGCGCTCTACGAGGGCGTACCGAAGGAGGCCATCAACCTGGCCGCCTGGCTGGAACTGGGCCGCGACGCCGTGCTGCCGGTACAGACCTCCCCCGAGGCCCTGCGCCGCACCGAGCAACGCGCCGTGATCCTGCAGCTGGAGCGCCTGATGGGTTATCCCATGGTGCGCCAGCGCGTGGAAGCCGGGCAGCTGGCCCTGCACGGCTGGCACTACGTGATCGAGGACGGCGAGGTGCACGTGTTCGACGTGAAGTCCGGCCAGTTCGTGCCAGCCTCCAGCGCCACCCACAGCGGCAATGGCCCCTACACCGACCCTGAGGCCGACACCATGGCCAGCCCCCTGTTCAACGAGATCGACGCCAGCTACGCGCAACCCGGCAGCCACCGGGATTCATGACGCAACGCCCGGGCCGATCACAACATAGATACCTACGCGAAGGAGAAACTCCGTGAATTTGAAGAACTGGAAGATCGGCACCCGGCTGGGCCTGGGTTTTGGCCTGCTCATTCTCATGCTGGTGGGCAGCATTGCGGTGGCCTTGTTGCGCCTGTCCCAGGTCGGGACCGTCAACACCCGCATCATCGAAAAAGACTGGGTCAAGGCCGAGGCAGCCAACACCATCAACGCCACCACGCGGGCCAACGCCCGGCGAACCATGGAGCTCATCATTGTGGGCGACGTGGCCCAACTGGCCACCATCAAACAGCGTATTGCCGAAAACAGGCAGGTCATCGATGTGGCCCTGGAGACACTCGACAAGAATGTCTACCTGCCCGAGGGCCGCGCACTGCTCGCCCAGATCAAGGAGGCTCGCGGCAAGTACGTGGCCTCCTTCAACAAGGTGGCCAGGTTGCTGGAAGAGTCCAACAAGGACGAGGCCGTGCGCATCATGAACACCGAAACCCTGCCCTTGCTGGACGCGATGCAGGGCCCCATCAACCAACTCAACACGCTGCAGAAGAAGATCGTGGTGGCCAGCAGTGATGAAGTTCAGGGCAGCATCGACGCGGCCCAGATGCTGATGTCGATCATCGGTGTGCTGGGTCTGGTCTTCGGCCTGCTCTTTGCGTGGTGGATCACCCGCTCCATCACCCGCCCCCTGAACGAGGCCGTTCAGGTGGCCCGCACGGTGGCCGCTGGCGACCTGGGCAGCCAGATCCGTGTGGAGAGCAGCGACGAGACAGGCCAGTTGCTGCAAGCCCTGCAGGAGATGAACGACAGCCTGGTGCAGATCGTGCAACAGGTGCGCCAGGGCAGCGACAGCATGGCCACGGCGACGAGCCAGATCGCCGCCGGCAACCTGGACCTGTCAGCACGTACCGAAGAGCAGGCCAGTGCGCTGGAAGAAACGGCAGCCTCCATGGAGCAGCTCTCCGCCACCGTCAAGAACAACGATGCCAGCAGCCAGCACGCCAGCCAGCTCGCCGAATCGGCCGCGCAGGTGGCCGTCAAGGGTGGCGACCTGGTGGGCAAGGTCGTCCACACCATGGAGTCCATCAACACCTCATCGCGCAAGATCTCCGACATCATCAGCCTGATCGACGGCATCGCCTTCCAGACCAACATCCTCGCGCTCAACGCCGCGGTCGAGGCCGCACGCGCCGGTGAGCAGGGTCGGGGGTTTGCCGTGGTGGCAGGCGAGGTGCGCAACCTGGCTGGTCGCAGCGCCGAAGCCGCCAAGGAGATCAAGACCCTCATCACCGAATCCGTGAGCAATGTCACCAACGGCTGCACCCAGGTCGAGCAGGCTGGCAGCACCATGGACGAAATCGTGGTTCACGTCCGCCGCGTGGCCGATCTCATGCGCGAGATCACCACCGCCAACCACGAACAGGCCTCGGGCATTTCCCAGGTCAACCTGGCCGTGTCCCAGATGGACCAGGTGACACAGCAGAACGCAGCCCTGGTCGAAGAAGCGGCCGCTGCTGCCCAGTCGCTGGAAGAACAGGCGCGGAAACTGGTGCAGGTGGTCAGCGTGTTCCGGCTGGGCTCGGCCGAGTCGCACACCGCCATTCACAGACTGGCCGGCGCCCAACTCGCCCTGGCGGCCTGAGGAAAGACCAGCATGGCATATTTCAAGTGGGCTGATGACATGGTCATCGACAACGGGCCGATCGATGAGGACCACAAACATCTGGCGGATCTGGTCAACGCACTGCACGACGCCACCGACCAGGGCCGCGGCCGCGAAGTGGTAGGTGGCATCCTGCAGGAGCTGATCGGCTACACCAGCAGCCATCTGCAAAAGGAAGAGGCCGCCATGGCAGCGGCCGGGTTTCCCAACCTGGAGCGCCACAAGATCGGCCACCAGGCCTTTATCGCCCAATTGGAGAAGCTGAGTGTGCGCTACCAGGAAGGCAGCATTTCCGTGGCAGCCCAGCTTTCCACGGTGCTGCGCGACTGGCTTTCCCTGCACATCCGCCGCAGCGACCGCGAACTGCTGGTTTTCATGCAGCAACAGACCCGCGGGCCGGGCGCTCCCCGCCGCTGAAGCCGGCGCCCCGGCCGGGGCTGGACCTCCTGCGCAGGCAGATGCCACAATGGGCAGACCGCTGGCCCATGGCATCGACGATCCGCCATCGGCCCCCAGGCTGCTGCAGTGCAAGGAGACAAGCCGAATGCGTATCGCCGACTGGAAACTGGGCACCCGCCTCGGGCTCGCCCTGGGCCTGCCCCTGCTGCTGCTGGCAGGCCTCACCGGGCTGGCCCTGCAACAGTTGCAGCAGGTCGGCATAGCCAGCGAGCGCATGAACGCCGGTGACCGCGCCCAGACCGAAGCCGCGCAGCAGATCACCGCCAGTACCGAGCAGCTCTCGCGCCTGACCCAGCAGCAGATCACCGCCCCCATCGCCGCGCCCACGGGACAGATCCGCGAGCAGCAGACCGCCGCCAACCGCCAGATCGACCAGGCCCTTGCCACGCTGGAGCGCCTGGGCTCGCGCAGCGACGCCCAGGTGCTGACCGATCTCAAGCGCCACCGCGCCGCGCATACCGAATCCGCCGAACGTGTGGTCAAGCTGGTCGACGAAAACCTGCGGCCCGAAGCCTCGCTGCTCTTCATCGGCGAAACCCTGCCTGCGCTCAACGCCCTGCAGCAGTCCATCCAGACCCTGACCGCCCTGCAGCGCAAGAGCGTGGAGCGCGGCAGCATCGCCGCCGCGCGCACCCTGCTGCTCTACTGCGGCGTGGCCGCCGTGCTGCTGGCCGCACTCTGGGGCCTGTGGCTGCTGCTGCCGCTGGCGCGCGGCCTGCGCGAGAACCTGCGCGCGGCGCAACAGCTGGCCGCCGGTGAGCTCGACACCCCCATCGTCGTGCGTACGCACGACGAAAGCGGCCAGGTGCAGGCCGCCCTGGCGCGCATCCAGCAGGGCGTGCAGCAGCTGATCGCGCAGGTACACCAGGACGCCGAGGCCTTGGCCAGCAGCACGCGCGCAATGGCCGCCCCCGAACCGGCCGAAGCCCGGCGCAGCCCGCAGGCGGCACGCGTGGAGCAGGCCCAGAGCAGCATGCAGGCCCTGGCCGGCACCCTGAAACACAGCCATGACAGCGGGCGCCAGGCCCAGGCGCTGGCGGCCGAGGCCGCCAAGGTGGCCGAGCGCGGCGGCGCGGTGGTGGGCAAGGTGGTGGACACCATGCAGGACATCCGCAAATCGTCCGCCCGCATCGCCGACATCATCGGCACCATCGACGGCATCGCCTTCCAGACCAACATCCTCGCGCTCAACGCCGCGGTGGAAGCCGCGCGCGCCGGCGAGCAGGGCCGGGGCTTTGCCGTGGTGGCCAGTGAAGTGCGCAGCCTGGCCGGGCGCAGCGCCGCTGCCGCCAAGGAAATCAAGCAACTCATCGATGCCTCGGTCGGCAGCGTAGCCGAGGGCGGGAAGCTGGTCGAGCAGGCCGGCCGCACCATGCAGGAAGTGGTGGGCCAGGTGCGCCAGGTGGCCGAGACCATGGCGCAGATCACACGCGACGGCCAGGCGCAGGACCAGGGCTTCAGCCAGCTGCAGGACGCCATCGCCCAGCTGGAACAGATGGTCGGCGAGCACACACGGGTGCTGGACCGCTCGGCCGCCTCGGCCCAGGCCCTGGAGCAGCAGGCCCGCCAGCTGGCCAGCAGCGCGGGGGGTTACCGTCTGGGCAATACGCCGCTGCGCCTGCGCTGATTTCCTGACATAGCGCGGCACCTTGCGCCGCGCCCCGCCTGCGCGGCCAGCCAGCCCAAACGCTCAATAGCCCTTGGAGAAGGCCGTGCCACTGCACTTCGGGCAGGGTGGCACATGGCCCGTCTGCCTGAGATGGACCTGCTGGCCGCAGGCTTGGCAGGTCAGCGTGCCCGCGGTCGTCATCTCCCCGGTCTTGTAGGTCAGCGCCTGGCGCGTGCGATCACTCAGGCTGTGCAGGGCCTGGCTGGTGAACTCCAGCACCGAGGCAAGCGAGGCCAAGGCGCCGGCCCCCAGCCGCGCGGGGTGCATGCGCTCCCTGGCCTCCTCGCCCAGCTTCTGTGCGTCGGCGACCGTTTGATCAAGGTCCCGCGTGAGGTAGCGCCGGAACACCTGCCCCTGCTCGGAACTGAACTCCCCCATTGCCGTCATCTGCTCGCTGGCCTTGTCCATCGCCGTTTCCAGTGCCGCACGTCCACGCTCGCGGCCGGCCAGGTACAGCTTGATCACCTCGTCGGCCAGCTTGTCGTACTGCTGGGCCGTTTGGCTCTTGTCCTGTTCGCTGTTCGTCATGGAAGACTCCTTTCCGAAGCGGCATGGAAGGCAATGCCGCGCTGCCTTGACTCGCCAATTGTGGAAGCACCGTGCCACCACGGGCATGACGCCCATCCGTTCAGCCGCGATCCACCGTCGGCGGACCAGGCGGCACCAGTCGGTCCTCGAGTTCGCCGATGCTCGCGGCCAGTGAATTTGCCTGCTGCTCCACGACTTCGCGCAAGGTCTGCTCGAGCTGCGCGATGCGCGCCAGGAGCGCCGCCTGCGTCTCGTCCTGCCGCGCGCTGCGCTGCAGCAGCTCGGCTGCCAGGAAAGCGCGCAGATCCGTGAAACGCGAAGCCTCGGCCTGGTCAGCCAGTTGCCGGTTACTGCGCAGTTCGCGAGTGTGGCGCCGGGTTTCCAGCAGGGCCGATGCCTGCAGGTAGACCACGTAAGCCAGGAACAGCGCGCAGACCAGCATCAGCAGGCCCAGCATCAACAGGGCCAGCGGCAGCTGCACGGTGGCAAAAAGCAGCGTGACTTCGGTGGTTGCCACGAACGCAGGCCAGTTGAGCGCCGAGAAGAGCCCGACCAGAACCAGGATAGACAGCAGGAGCAGGGTGGGAAGTCGCATGGCAAGGCCTCGTGGGGCTGGATGGCTTCGGGCTGGCTGCAACAGCAGCAGCAAGTGCGATGTTAACGAGCGAGCAGCCAAGTGGCCAGCGCCGCGAGCACGACAAGGACCGCGGCCAGCCAGCGCAGGCGCAGCTGCAGGGCTTCGACCCGGCGGATCAGCCCGGTGTTCTGCTCGGCCAGTGTCTTGATGAGTTCGCTGGCGGACTGCATCTGTTGCTGCAGTTCGGCCAGCGCCGTCTGCTGCGCCGCCGCTTGTGCCTGCAAGGCGGCCAGCGGATCTTCCCGGCCGGGTGCCGTCGACACGGCTTCGGTGGCAGCGCCCGGCGTACGGCCCACGTTCTGCCAGAGCTTCTTCGCGCCATCCGCCACCTTGGGCGCATTGCGGATCACGTCGCTCCAGGGTACCGCCTGCAATACCGTCAACCAGGGGATGGCCATATCGGTTCCTTCAGTCGAAATCGAAAATGTCGGACAGGAAGCCTTCGCGCTTGCGCTTCTTGCTGTAGTAGCCATCCTGGTGGCCATGGACATGGTGCGGCGGCGGTGCCGGGCGCGCCACCGCCGCCGGCTGGACCTGCTGGACCACGGCGCCATCGAGTGAGCGGTCGATGATCTTGTCGAGTTCGCCGCGATCGAGCCAGACCCCGCGGCATTGTGGGCAGTAGTCAATCTCGATACCCTGGCGCTCGGACATCACCAGGCTGACGGTTTTACAGGCCGGGCACAACATGACAGTGGACTCCATGAAAGCGATGTCCAACATTCTGCGCCTGCACGGAAAACGCAGGAAAGCGTGTGGAAAAACACACCCGATGTTTTCCAGCGGGACGATCATGGCCTAAACTGCCCGGAAGTCGTGGAGTCATATCCGCGCACAGACATCGCGCCCACCTGCCCATGCCCTGGTTGTCCCTTTTCCATCCCAGCAGCTTTCGCGGCCGCCTGACCCTGTGGTTCGGCGGTCTCTCGCTGGCCATGCTGCTCGGCGTGGGCCTCTACCTGGGGCAGCTCGCCACGCGGGAGCTGGCCGACGCGGGCGGCCAGACGCTGCAGATCAGCGCGCGCTCGGCGGCCGACCTGCTGGCCACGAACCTGCGCGAGCGCGAAAAGGAAATCCACCGCATGCGCGAACTCGCGCTGCTGCAGCAGGGCCCGCTGGGCGCGCCACAGCTGCGCGGTCTGCTGGAACAACGGCAGCGGGACAACAACGAGTACGCCTGGATCGGCGTGACCGACAGCCAGGGCCTCGTGCTCCAGTCCACCGGCGGGCTGCTGGTGGGCCAGCAGGTGGCGCAGCGCCCCTGGTTCCAGGCCGCCCGCACGGCGCCCTTCATCGGCGATGTGCATGAGGCCGTGCTGCTGTCGCGCCTGCTCGCACCCGACGCCGCCAGCAAGGAACCCCTGCGTTTCATCGACTTCGCCGTCCCCCTTCTGGACGGGCAGGGGCGTCTGCGCGGGGTGCTGGGCGCGCACGCCCACTGGAACTGGGTGACACGCACGGTGGAGTCCGTCGTCACACAAGGCGCCGCACAGCGCCAGGTGCAGGTGCTGATCGCCGACCGCGCGGGCGCCATCCTCTACCCCTTCCAGCTCATGAACACCGCGCGCCTGCCGCAGGCCGCCAACCCGGCCGCCGCCTACGAAGTGCTGCGCTGGGAGGACGGAGCCGATTACCTGACCAGCATGGTCGAAGTCCGGGCGCAGACCAGCAGCGAGCTGGGCTGGCGCGTCATCCTGCGCCAGCCACTGGAGACTGCGCTGGAGCCGGTCTACACGCTGCGGCGCCAGCTGCTGCTGTTCGGCCTGCTCACCGCCCTGGTGTTCACCTTCATCGCCTACCGTTTCGCCGCGCGCATCAGCCGGCCCATCGAACAACTGGCCCGGGCGGTGCGCCAGATCGAGTTGCGCGGCGCCACCCCGGCCTACCCGGCACCGGCGCAGATCCGGGAGATCGACCAGCTCAACCGCAGCATCCAGTCCATGACCGGCTCGCTGCTGGGCCACGAGCACGAGCTGGAGTCGCTGAACGCCTCGCTGGAGCAGCAGGTGCGTGAACGCACCGAAGCTCTGTCCCTGGCCAACCAGGAGCTCGAACGCCTGGCCACCATCGACGCGCTCACCGGACTGAACAACCGGCGTCGTTTCGACAGCAAGCTGCTGGAGAGCCAGCAGCTGCTCAAGCGCAGCGGGCGCGGCTTTGGCCTGATCCTGCTCGATGCCGACCATTTCAAGCAGATCAACGACAACCACGGCCACCAGGCTGGCGACGAGGTGCTGCGCCAGCTGGGCCGCCTGCTGGGCCAGTGCACGCGCATCACCGATTTCGTCGCACGTTATGGCGGCGAGGAATTCGTCGTGCTGCTGCCCGACCTGCACAACGAAGCCGAAGGCCTGGCCGCGGCCGAGAAGATCAGGCAGGCCGTGGCCGACGCCAGCTTCCCCGTGGTGGGCCACATCACCGTCAGCATGGGCCTGAGCTGCTCGCGCATCACCGACGCGGCCGCCACCGAGGTGCTGGAACGCGCCGACAAGGCCCTGTACACGGCCAAACAGCTGGGACGCAACCGGGTCGTGACGCTCTGAGCCCCGGGGCCTGCGCAGCGCCTGCACAAGCAAAGCTTGCATTCGGCTGCAGACAGGCTACCCTGTGCCTCGGTCATGTCGACCGCAAGGGAGAGAGACCATGTCCGAAACCACCACCGCACAACGCGACAAACTGCTCGACGACCTGCGCCTGGTCATCCGCGATGCCGAAGAACTGCTGCGCATGACGGCCCACCAGGTCGGCGATGACACGGCCGAATTGCGCAGCCGCATCCAGAGCCGCCTGCAGGAAGCTGGCATCGAACTGGCGAGCCTGCAGGACGCGGCCACCGCCCAGGTCAAGGCCGCCGACGAGTTCGTGCACGAGCACCCCTGGAAATCCATCGGCATCGCTGCCGCCGTCGGGCTGGTCGTCGGCCTGCTGGTCGCACGTCGCTGAGCCCCCGGTATGAGCGAACCTGTACCAGGGCCGGGGCTGCTGGCCTCCCTGCGCCAGTTGATGGGCACGGCGCTGGAGACCGCGCAATTGCGGCTGGCCCTGCTGAGCAACGAAGTCGAGCAGGAGAAACTGCGCCTGTTCGACGGCCTGCTCTGGGCCGGGCTGGCCCTGCTGCTGCTGGGCCTGGGCGCCTTGCTGCTCTGCGCTTTCATCATCGTGCTGTTCTGGGACAGTCATCGCCTGCTGGCCCTGGGCACGCTCGCCCTGCTGTTCCTCGGCGCCGGCACCGTCTTGCTGGTGCGGGCCCGGCGCCGGCTGCAAAGCCGCGGCGGCATGTTCAACAGCAGCGTGGCAGAACTGGCCCGCGACCGCACCGAGCTCGGTGCAGGCAAATAAGCTCCCCATCCCCACCATGCCCCGGCGCCGACACCAGGAACTGAGACAGCGGCAACAGCAGCTGCTGCTGCGCAGCGCCGAGCTGCGCTACAGCCTGGCCCAGCAGGCGCGCGCCCTGCAGGCCCCGCTGGTGCGGATCGATCAGGTGCGCAACGGCCTGCACTGGCTGCGCAAGCATCCGGTCTGGCCCCTGGCCGCCCTGGGGCTGCTGGTCTTCAAGCGCCCGCGCCGCGTGCTGCGCTGGCTGCCCCGCCTGCTGGGCGGCTGGCAGCTCTACCTGCAGCTGCGCGACTGGCTGCAGCGCCCCGCCCCGCCTCAGTAGTGGATGGCCATGCGCAGGCCGCAGGCGTCCTGCGGCGGCGTGGCGGGCAGGCTCAGCGCCTGTGCCAGCGCCAGGCGCCGCGCCGTCCACAGGCAGGCCAGCGCGTCCAGTACGTCATCGGCCTGCACCTCGCGGCGCGGAAACTCGTCCAGCAGCCGCCCAGCCTCCTCCGGGAAATGCGGCGCCAGCAAACCGATGCGCAGCGCCCGCCCTTCGGCGCTCTTCTTGCCATGGGCCAGCGGCTGGCCACCGTTCATCTGCAGGAAACAGACCTCGGGGTGCACCTCATGGACCCGCTGCGCCTGCGCGGCCGAAGCGCGCAGGGCCGCGTCGACCTCTTCCACCTTGCGCAGGATGTTGTAGGCCTGGATGGACATGCCCTTGCCTTCAATGGCCTGCCGGCGCGCCGAGGCCTGCGCGTGGCTGGTCGCACCCAGCACGCCGCGCAGCGGGGCCGCAAACACCGAACTGGCGCGCGGCCCGAGCATGCGTCGCGCGGCCTGGTCACAAACGCGCTCGCCGCACTCACCCAGACCGATCGGGATGTCCACCGCCACGCAGGCCGGCGCGGGACAGGCCTGCAGCAGGTCTTCGAAGCGCGCAAACACGCGGCCTTCAATCCGCCGGCCATCCGCCGCCGGGGACACGGCATACCAGCCGGCCGGGCAGCCATCGACACCGGTGATGGGCCGTGGCAGGCTCAAGCACTCGCCTTGGGGTAGAGCACCATCTGCGTGCAGCGGAACAGGGTCAGCGTCTTGCCGCTCTCGCGGTGGGTCACGGTGGCGTCCCACACCTGGGTGGTGCGGCCCAGGTGCACGGCCTTGGCCACGCTTTGCACCACCCCGTCGCGCACCGTGCCCAGGTGGTTGGACTTGAGCTCGATGGTGGTGAAACCGTTGGCGTCCTCGGGCAGGCTGGCCAGGGCACCGCAGCCTGCGCTGGTGTCGGCCAGCGTCACCAGGCTGCCGGCGTGCAGGAAGCCGTTGGGTGCCATCAGCTCATGGCGTACCCGCATCTCCGCGTGCACCTCGCCCGGCTCCACGCGGGTGATGACGATGCCCAGGTGGCCGGGCAGCATGGCCGCGGCACGCTGGTTGAAATCATGGGGGGTCATCAACTTCTCCTTACTCAGAGGTCTCGGCTTCGACCAGCTGCGCCAGCAGCTGCAGCGAATCCTGCCAGCCCAGGCAACAGGCCTCGGGCGGGATCACGCCGGGCACACCCTCCTGCACAATCTGCAGCTCCGTGCCGCAGGACACCGCATGCAGACGGATCGTGGTGCGCATCTCACCGGGCAGGTTCGAGTCGTCGAAGCGGTCGGTGTGCACGATGCGCTCGCCGGGAATCAGCTCCAGGTACTGGCCGCCGAAGGCATGGCTGTGCCCGCTGCTGAACTGGGTGAACGACATGCGGTAGCTGCCGCCCACCTTCGCTTCCAGGTGGTGCACCTTGGCCGTGTAACCGTGCGGCGGCAGCCACTTGGCCAGGGCCTCGGCGTCGAGGAAGGCGCGGTAGACGCGCTCGGGCGGGGCGCGCAGCACGCGGTGCAGGCGGACGGTATGGGTGCTGCTCATGGGACTGCTCCTTCGTCAAAGTCCCTCAGACTGTACGACGAAGCCGCCGGGAAGGCTTTGACACGGATGGCCGGCTCAGCGCACGCCCTTGAGCGCCAGGCCGTCCATCGAACGCGTGATGGGGCAGTTGACCACGATGTCCGTCAGCTCCAGGGCAAGGTCCCCGCGCTCCTGCGCGGCCAGCACCTCTTCTTCGGAACGCAGTTCGCGCACGGCCCCCGGCTTGAGCCAGCGCACCAGCACCATGCGCCACAAGGGGCTGTAGCTGCGGTCTGCATTCGCACCGCCCGTGGGCAGGGGCGCCGACTGGAACACCGTGATCTGCTCGCCACCCACGAACTTGTAGACCCGCTCCACAAGCGAGGGCCGGCCCGGCGCGGGGATGGCCTGGGCCAGGCGCGGCACGTAGTTGACGCCTTCCTGCCGGGCCATGGTGGCGTCGGAAATGTCGGTGGTCACATACTCCACCTGGCGGCCCTCGACCCAGGCGCGGTGCAGGGGCAAGGTGGTGTGCGCCGCACCCTGGCCCGGGGCCGGACCGGCGCAGGCGCCGAGCAACAGGGCGGTGGCGAAGAACAGGGGAAGCAACAGACGAGACATGGTGATCCTCTGGCCTTTCATTTCTGACGCACCTGGCAGGCGGGCGCCGCGGATTCAGTCATCGACAAAACCGCCCTTGTAGAAACTCCAGGCCGTGCCATCGTGCAGGTAGAAAAAACCATCGGCGCAAAAATCCTTGCCGGGGAAGTATTCACGGTAGGCCCGCGGCAGCAGACGCAAGAGCTGCTCGTCTTCCAGCAGCTCGAATTCCTCAGGGGTGATGGGCCGGCCGACCCGCAGTTTCGGTGTATCCATGGAGCGCATGGTAACCGGGTGGCCCGCCAGGCCACGGTCCCCGGCTTGAACGGGTGGACACCCACCGCCGGGTGCACCCTACTTGCCGATGCTGAACGCCGTCGATCCCAGCTTGCCCGAGACGTCCACGATCTCATAAGCCTCGCCAGACACTTTGCGGACCCAACCGCAGCTGGCGTTGATCCCGGTGGTGGTCCCGATGGTGGTCAGTTGCCAGCACAGTGTGTTGCTCTGGGTACGCCACCGCCCGACTTCGGCGCACCCGGTCTGCGGGCCGCTGCCTATCAGACGGGCACACAGTGATCCGTCAGCCCTAAAATTCCAATGCGACAGGAAGTTGGGGCTGGTGGGGGGTGCGCCCGCGAACCGGAGTTCCAGTCGCTTGCCCGCGATGAGATCGCGGATCTCCTGGTCCCTGAGATCGGTGGCCAATGGCTGCGCCGTGGCGGCAAGTGATATCAGGCAAAGCGCGTGTGCAAAGCAGTGCGCACAGGTGCGTAAGGACATGGTGTACTCCTGGCCGTGGTTGATCTGAAACCGATGAGGTCTGAGGTGGAGCTGATGGAGCCCCGGTAAGTTGTGGCGACGCCATCTGCAGCGTTTGTATTTCCACAGCGCCGGACCCGGTCGCCCACGCGATGGCAGGCTTGCTCAGCAGACCCTGACGACGTGTCAAGCAAGGGGGCCCTTCCGCTTCAAACATCTCACTTCACTTGCCCGGGGTCTGCGGCACCAGCTCGGACAGCAGAACCGCCAGTATGTTTTTCGCAAGCTGCATCGCCCGCTGGCGGTCCTGACGCATCTGCTCGAAAAGCTCCGGAAGGGCGACCGGGGCCCTGTAGCCTGCCCACTCCGCAATTTGCTCCGGTGTCGCGCTGACGTAGGCCATTGTCCAGTCCGGGAACCCCGAGTCGGCGACCTCCCCCGCTTGCAAGACGGTCACGTCCTCGTGGCGTACGTCCCGGGCAATCTTCTCCATCAACGTGCTGACGCTCCCGGTCTCGCCTTCCAGAATCTGCAGGAAAAACCCGTCGACATAAGTCAACGCGCCCGTGATCCCGCGGCGGGCATTGTTGTCCCGGGCGCGTTCGAGGATGTCCTGCAGGTCTTCCGCCTGCATGGGCGTGGACGATACGGACGAATAAATAACCTGGTACGGCATGAAAAATCCTATCAGCTGTGGCGGGGACTGCGGCATTCACCGACCATTTTCCGATCCCCCGCAGCGGCTTGGTGGATGGAAGCGCCCATGATTGGCGGCTGGGTCCGGCCGGTGGCATAGGCACCTTGATTTTCCCGGAGGTCGTGCCACACTGGCAAGAGACTTGTCCTCGAAACAACGCCTCGCCGGGATGGCGTAACGGTTTGCGGCAAATCAAACCCGCGGTTCGGCATTTCCCTAGCATCCCGTTCAGACCAACGTGGAGACATGCATGAGCGACACAACGCACCCGACACCGGCCCTCCAGGCCCTGGCCCCGCAAAGCATCAGCGAGGAGGTGCTGCTGGAGAAATACGCCAAGGGCGATGAGCACAGCATCCTGCAGGTGAACCAGCGCGTGGCGCGCGCCCTGGCCGAACAGGAAGCCCCAGAGCAGCGCACGCACTGGGAGGGCCGTTTCCTGCACGCGCTGCAGCAGGGCTTTTTACCGGCCGGGCGCATCCAGTCGGCCGCGGGCACCGAACTCACCGCCACGCTGATCAACTGCTTCGTGCAGCCGGTGGGCGACTCCATCGCGCACGACGACGAAGGCCACCCCGGCATCTACGTGGCGCTCAAGGAGGCGGCCGAAACCATGCGCCGCGGTGGCGGCGTGGGCTACGACTTCTCGCGCATCCGCCCGCGCGGCGCCTGGGTAGGCAGCACGCAGAGCAGCGCCTCGGGCCCGGTGAGCTACATGCGCGTGTTCGACCGTTCCTGCGAGACGGTGGAATCCGCCGGCAGCCGGCGTGGCGCGCAAATGGGCGTGCTGCGCTGCGATCACCCGGACATCGAGGAGTTCATCCACGCCAAGGACAGTGGCGACCTGCGCAATTTCAACATCTCGGTGGGGGTGACCGACGCCTTCATGCAGGCCGTGGTGGCAGATGGCGAGATCGAGCTGGTGCACCACGCCGAAGCCGGTGCCGCCCAGAAGGCAGCCGGCGCCTACCTGAGCGCCGAGCGCGGCCTGTGGGTCTACCGCAAGCTGCGCGCGCGCGACCTGTGGGAACAGGTCATGCGCTCCACCTACGACCACGCCGAACCCGGTGTGCTGTTCCTGGACACGATCAACCGCGACAACAACCTCTCGTACTGCGAGAGCATTGCCAGTACGAACCCTTGCGTGACGGCCGATGCCTGGGTCATGACAGCTGGTGGAGCCCGCCAGGTGCACGACCTGATCGGCGTGCCATTCGACGCCATCGTCGATGGCAAACCTTATTGTTCGGAGTCGGCCGGCTTCTTCCCGACGGGCACCAAGCCCGTGCTCAGGCTGCGCACACGCGAGGGCCATGCCCTGCGCCTGACGGCGGACCACCCGGTGCGCAAGGTGACCCAGCGCACCCGCTACCAAACACACAGCGACTGGTGCGCTGCAGGCGAGCTCAAGCCCGGCGATGAAATCATCCTGAACAACCACCGTTCGCTCGAGGGCTGGGAGGGCCAGGGGACGAGCCAGGAAGGCTATCTGCTGGGCTTGTTGATCGGTGATGGCCGCCTAGGTGCGACCAAGGCCGTGCTTTCGGTCTGGGCACCGGAACTCAAGGTCGTGGGCAGCGACACACGCGTCGGCAACCACAGCGCCAGCGGCATCATGGCGGCGGCGGCTGAGGCGATCAGCACCCTGCCCCACCGTGTGGACTTCCGCGGCTGGCAAAGGCCGATCGAAGGTCGGGGCGAATGTCGCATGGCCTCCGCCGCACTGCGCGACCTGGCCTTTGCCATGGGTGCCACGCCCGAGCGCAAGACCATCACGCCGCAGATGGAGGCCAGCTCGTCCGACTTCTGCGCTGCCCTTTTGCGCGGCCTCTTCGATGCCGACGGCTCGGTGCAGGGCACGCAGGATAAGGGCGTGAGCGTACGCCTGTCGCAATCCGACCTGGTCCTGCTCGAAACCGTCCAGCGCATGTTGCTGCGACTGGGCATCGCATGCACGCTCTACCGTGAGCGTCGCCCGGCTGGCATCACGCTCATGCCAGACGGCAGGGGCGGCCAGCGTGAGTACCCGCAACAGGCTTCGCACGAGCTCGTGATCAGCGGTGACAACCTACCCATCTATGCCGAGCGCGTCGGCTTTGCCGATACGGCCAAGGCCGAAAAGCTGGCCACGCTGCTGGGCAGCTACAAGCGACAACTGAACCGCGAGCGGTTTGTCGCCACTGTCGAGTCCCTGCAGGAAGACGGCACCGAAACGGTGTTCGACGTCACCATCGCCGACCTGCATGCCTTTGATGCCAACGGCCTGTACGTCCACAATTGCGCCGAGCAGCCCCTGCCCCCCTACGGCTGCTGCTGCCTGGGCTCCATCGACCTCACGCGTTTCGTGCGCGAGCCGTTCGAAGAGAAAACACACTTCGATTTCGCCGGTTTCGCCGAGCTGTGCAATACCGCCGTGCGCATGCTGGACAACGTGCTGGACGCCACCGTCTGGCCGCTGCCGCAGCAGGAGCAGGAGATGCGCAGCAAGCGCCGTGTGGGCCTGGGTTACACCGGCCTGGGCGACGCGCTGGTGATGCTGAACCTGCGTTACGACACAGCCGAGGCGCGCGAGATGGCGCGCAGGATTTCGGAAGCGCTGCGCGACGCCTCCTACGAGGCTTCGTGCGAGCTGGCGCGCGAACGCGGCGCGTTTCCCCTCTTCAACGCCGACCTGTACCTGAGCAGCCCGCGCTTCGCCTCGCGCCTGCCCGCGGCCCTGAAGGACAAGATCCGCGCGCACGGCCTGCGCAACTCGCACCTGCTGTCCATCGCGCCCACGGGCACCATCAGCCTGGCGTTTGCCGACAACGCAAGCAACGGCATCGAGCCGGCCTTCAGCTGGCACTACACGCGCAAGAAGCGCATGCCCGACGGCAGCTTCAAGGAATACGCGGTGGAAGACCACGCCTGGCGTCTGTACCGCCACCTCAAGGGCGCAGAAGCCCCGCTGAGCCCGGCCTTCGTGACCGCGCTGGAAATGAGCGCGCAGGCGCATGCGAGCATGGTGGCGGCGGTGGCGCCCTATATCGACACGGCCATCTCCAAGACGGTGAACGTGCCGGCCGACTACCCCTACGCCGATTTCCAGGACCTTTACCAGCAGGCTTGGCAGGCTGGCCTGAAGGGCCTGGCCACCTACCGGCCCAACAGCGTGCTGGGCTCGGTGCTGAGCGTGGCACCCACGGCCGCGCCGCTGCAGCTGGACGACGCCAACCGGCGCTTGGCGCTGGAGCGCCTGCCCGCGCCCGTGCTGTCCTCGCTGCGCTGGCCGGGCCGGCCCGAATTGCCCGGCGGCAACCTGGCCTGGAGTTTCATGGTGCACCACCCCTACGGCGAGTTCGCGCTATTCGTGGGTGAACTGCCGGGTGAGGAAGGCGGGCCGCCGCAGCCCTTCGAGGTCTGGGTCAACGGCGCCGAGCAGCCGCGCGGCCTGGGCGCGCTGGCCAAGACCCTGTCCATGGACCTGCGCGCCAACGACCCGGCCTGGCTGCGCCTCAAGCTCGACGCGCTGGCCACGGTGGCCGAAGAGCGCTCTTTCGAGATGCCCTTCCCCCCGCACGGTGAGCGTCGCCTCTTTCCCGGCGTGGTGGCCGCCACGGCGGCGGTGGTGCGCTGGCGCTGCGAGCAGCTGGGCGTGTGGCGCGAACGTGCGCAGGCCGCGCCCACGCCGGTGCTCGACGCCATGTTCAGCCGCGAGGAGCCGCTGACCAGCCCCTCGGGCACGCTGGCCTGGGCGGTGGACATCGACAACCCGGCCACGGGCGAGGCCTTCACGCTGACGCTCAAGGAAGTCACCCTGCCCGCGCCCGAAGGCGGCAGCGTCACGCGGCCCTGCGCGGTGGGCTTTTCGGGCAACTACCCGCGCGCGCTCGATGGATTGGCGCGCATCCTCTCGCTGGACATGCGGGTGGTCGACCCGGCCTGGATCGGCATGAAGCTGCGCAAGCTGCTCAACTACGCCGAGCCCCTGGGCCAGTTCATGGCCTTCGTGCCCGGCCTGCCGCACGGCGAACGCCGCCAGCAGACCTGGCCCTCCACCGTGGCCTATCTGGCGCGCCTCATCATCCACCGCTACGCCATGCTGGGTGTGCTGGACGAGCAGGGTTACCCGCTGCGCGAGATGGGCGTGCTGGAGAGCCCGGGCGAACACGCCGAAGGCGAGGAACCCGCCGCCATGGCCGGGCGCCCCTGCCCCGAGTGCGGCAACCCCACGGTGATCAAGAAGGACGGCTGCGACTTCTGCACCGCCTGCGGTTACGCGGGGCAGTGCGGCTGAAGGCCGCGCCGCGGGCCCGCGCACCAATACGGGGGCGCAACGCCTGATATCAGTGCCTGCCCTGGCCGGGGCCTGGGCTGGCGCCAGATTGTCCGCAGGATATCCGGCCCTTGTCTCTCTATAGGCAGCAGATCGTCCACAGCATTTCCCATTCTTGTCGACACTGGCACAGCTATTGCTTGATGGAAGGCGAGGGCTGTGGCGCGGATGCACTGCGCGGCGCCCGTCGCGGCCGGGCGTGTGCCTGGCTTTTCCAACACTCTGCCAGGAGTCCCGACATGCAACGTCGCCAGTTCATCCGTTCGACCGCCACCCTCACCGGCGCGGCCGCCTTGGGCGTCACGCCCGCACTGCACGCGCAGAGTGCCGCCATTCCCGAGGTCATCCGCGTGGGCCACCTCGTGGGCATCTGCATGTCCCCGCTGTTCTATGGGCACGCCACCGGCATGTTCAAGGAAGAGGGGCTCAATGTCGAACTGAAATTCGTCCCCAATCCCGGCGACGGCCTGACCGCGCTGGTCAGCGGCGCCATCCAGATCGCGCACCTGCCCTTCACCAATGCGGCGGTTGCGGTCGGCAACGGTGCGCCGGTGCGCACGATTGCCGGCTCGGGCGCCGGCGGCATCTTCCTGCTGGCCCAGGGCAGCTCGGGCATCAAGTCCATGGCCGACCTGCAGGTCGCCAAGGGCAAGGGCCTGAAGGTGGGCACCATGCGCATCAACACCTTCGAGATGATGGCCTACCGCGCCATGGCCAATGCCGGCCTGAAGTACTCGGACTTCAACATGGTCTGGTTCAACGACACGCTCTCGATGGCGGCCGCCTTCGAAGCCAAGGCGGTGGATGTCGTGACCCATGTGGAGCCCTTCGCCACCAACCTGGTCGACAAGATGGGCGGCGTACCGATCGCCAGCAACCTCGACACCTGGGGTCGCGACGGCCCGGACTGCGTGACCAACGCACACACCGACTTCATCGCCAAATACCCCGAAGCCGCGCGCCGTTACATCCGCGTGCTGCTGCGCGCCGACCGCGCCATCAAGGCCGACCTGGCCAAGGCCGTCGACATCCTGGACAAGGGCAAGTACTACCGCGTGGACAAGGACACCCTGCGTGCCTCGCTACCGCGCCAGCTGCCCCAGGTCGACCTGACGCGCGGTGGCGACAAGGGCATGCAGATCGCCATCAACGACATGGCCTCGCTGGGTTACCTCAAGGGTGTGCCCGAAGTGATGGACCTGCGCCTGCTGCGCGAGACCCTGCCCACGGTCTGATGCCATGAGCGCGGTACTGCCGACCGTCGTGACGGCGCCCCAGCCCCGCCGTCCCTCGCCCTGGCGGCGGCGTGCGGGCCTGGCGCTGGCCATGCTGACGCCGTGGATCGTGCTGGTGACGCTCTGGGAACTGGCCATTGCACGCGGCTGGATCCAGGCTTCGCTGCTGCCACCGCCCTCCTCCTTCATCGGCTACGCCATCGAAAGCCGCCTGCGTGTGGGCTTTGGCGCCGACGCCATGACCATCCCGGCGGCCATCCTGGCCAGTGTCTGGCGGGTGCTCGCCGGCATGACGCTTGGCTTTGCGGCGGCGGTCGTGACGGGCATTGCGATCTCGATGTCCGGCGTGGCACGGGCTGCGCTGCTGCCCATCATGCGCGGCCTGGCGCCCATCGCACCCATCGCCTGGATTCCTCTGGGCATCATGCTGCTGGGCATCGGCAACGCCACGGCCGTCTTCATCGTGTTTGTGGGCGTGTACTTCCTGCTGACGCTGTCCACGGTGGCGGCGGTGGCCTCGGTCGACACGCGGCTGCTCAAGACCGCGCGCACTTTCGGCGCGTCCGAGCGTCAGGTCTGGCTCTGGGTGATCTTCCCGGCGGTGCTGCCGCAGGTCTTCACCATGCTGCGCCTGAACTTCTTTGCGGCCTGGATGGCCGTGCTGGCTGCCGAGATGGTCGGGCTGAAAAACGGCGTCGGCATGATGGTCATCCTCGGGCGCGAGATGTTCAACGGCAACCTGATCATGCTGGGCATCTGCATCGTGGGCGTGGTGGGTTATGCCGTCGATTCCTTCCTGCTGTATGTGCAGCGCAAGGTGCTGTGGTGGCAAGTGGCGACGCATTGACGCCCCGCAAACAAGGAAAGTCCCATGAGTTCCATCACCTGCACCTCGGTCGGCAAGACCTGGCCTTCGGCCAGCTATCTGGAGGTCGAGGCCCTACGCGACATCTCGCTCACGGTCACCTCCGGCGAATTCGTCGCCCTGCTCGGCCCCTCGGGCTGCGGCAAGAGCACCCTGCTCGAACTCATCGCCGGGCTAGAGCCCATCAGCAGCGGGGAGATCACCATCGACGGGCAACGCGTCACCGGGCCCGATCCCCGGGCGGTGATGGTGTTTCAGGAACACTCCCTGTTTTCCTGGCTGACGGTCGAGGACAACGTGGCCTTCGGTCTGAAGATGAAGGGCATCCCGCTGGCCGAGCGGCGCGCCCGCGCCCGTACGGTGCTGGAGCGCGTGCGGCTGGCCAAGTTTGCCGGCCACTACCCGCATCAGCTCTCGGGTGGCATGAAACAGCGCGCGGCCATCGCGCGCGCGCTGGTGGGCAACCCGGGTTTCATCCTGATGGACGAGCCCTTCGCGGCACTGGACTTCCAGACCCGCGTGCTGATGCAGCAGTTCCTGCTGGAGATCTGGCAGGACTTCGGCTCGACCATCCTGTTCGTCACGCACCAGATCGACGAGGCCGTGCTGCTGTCCGACCGGGTGCTCACTTTCAGCGCCGGCCCCGGCCGCATCATCGAAGACCTCAAGATCGACCTGCCGCGGCCGCGCAACTACACCGACCCGGCCTTCAACGACTACCGCACGCACCTCACGGCCCACATGACACGCGAGGTGATGCGCGCCCAGGAGATGAACGATGCCATCGCATGAACCCGCCGCGGCCGGCACCGACGCGCCGGTGGCGCTGGCGCTGTCCGACCTGTTCGAAGGCGTGGGCACCGGCAGCCTGACGTACGGCGCCGCCTGCCGCACCCTCAACGGCCGCGCGCTCACAGTGGCCGCCCGGCTGACGCGTTCCCACGACTGCGGCCAGTGGCTGGCCGTCAACGAGGCCGGTGTCTGCCCGGACTGTTCGCCCACGCCGGTGGCCGTGCTGCAGCTCGAAGGGCTGGCGCTGCCCGATGATTTCTCGTCGCCCGAGCTGCTGCAGGTGCAGGGCCGGCTGTCCTACGGCTTCGCCATCGACGGGCAGGGCAACGCATCCTTCCTGCGCCTGGAAGGCGCGCAGCTGCTCAACCCGCCTGCCGCATCATGAAGATCGTCCGCGGCGGCCAGGTGCTCGACAGCCGCGCGATGCAGTTCGCGCCGGCCGACGTGGTGATCGAGGGCGACAGCATCGTCGCGCTGGTGGCACCGGGCTCGGTGACCACCGAAGGTCGCACCGTCATCGATGCCAGCGGCAAGCTGGTGATGCCGGGCCTGGTCAACGGGCACAACCACGCGCAGACCAATCTGGCCAAGGGCCTGGCCGACCGCTGGACGCTGGAGCTGCTGCTCAACCATGCACCGTGGACGGGTGGCCGGCGCACGCTGGAAGAGAAATACCTGTCGGCGGCCATCGGCGCCTGCGAGATGCTGAAGAAGGGCTGCACCGCCAGCTACGACATGTTCGCCGAGTTCCCCCTGCCCACAGTGGACGGCGTGCAGGCCGTGGCCCAGGCCTATGCGGACGTGGGCCTGCGCGCAACGATTGCGCCGATGATGGCCGACAAGAGTTTTTACGAGGCCATCCCCGGCCTGGCCGAGGCCCTGCCCGAGGGCCTGCGCGAACAGGCGCTGGCCATGCGCTATGCCCCGCATGCGCAAAGCCTGGCCGTCTGCCACGAACTGGCCTCGCACTGGCGCTTTGATACCCGGCGCGTGCGGCTGGCCCTGGGACCGACTATCCCGCACCACTGCAGCGATGCCTTCCTGTGCGGCTGCCGCGATCTGAGCCAGAAGTTCGGCCTGGGCCTGCAGATGCACGTGGCCGAGTCGAAGCTGCAGGCGGTGGTGGCCCAGCGCCACTACGGCAAATCACTGGTCGCCCATCTGGACGATCTGGGCCTGCTGGGGCCGGGCTTCTGTGTCGCCCATGGCGTCTGGCTGGACGACGATGACCGCAAGCGCCTGGCCGACAGGGGGGCCTCCATCTCCCACAACCCGGGCAGCAACATGAAGCTGGGCTCCGGCTTGGCGGACACCCGGGCCATGCTCAAGCGCGGCATCAACCTGGCGCTGGGGACCGATGGCGCCGGCTCCTCCGACAACCTCAATATGTGGGAAGCGATGCGCCTGGCATCGTTTGTCTCGCGTGTGCATGACCGGGACCACAGCGAATGGCTGTCCACGCCGGAGGTGCTGCGGGCGGCAACCGAGGGCGGCGCCCAGGCGCTGGGTTTCGAGGGGATCATCGGACGCATCGCCCCCGGTTACCAGGCCGACCTGGTGCTGCTGGACCTGGCCGCGCCGCATTACGTCCCGCTCAACAACCCGGTCAATCAGATCGTCCACTGCGAAGACGGCACGGGTGTGCACACGGTCATCGTGGCCGGCGAAGTGCTGGTGGACGCCGGTCGCTTCACCCGCTTCGACTTCGAGGCCCTGCGCACGCGCGCCGCCGTGGCGGTGGCAAGACTGGCCGAGGTCAACCAGGAAGCCCGGGCCCTTGCCGAGAAGCTGGAGCCCTATGTGAACCAGTACTGCACCGGCCTGACCGCACGGCCGCACTCGGTCCACGCCTTCTGCTCGCACTGAGTCCATGGCCTTGCCCGCCGGTCCTCGTTCTTTGGAACTATTGGACTGCACCGGGCTTTAGGCTACGCTTGCGGGTTCCGATCCACCACCGAGACCTGCCATGTCCGCCCCGCACCCCCTCGAACCTTCCGCCGCCCATATCCTGCGCAGCATCCCGGAGGCGCTGATCTACTGCGACCTGGAGGGCATCATCCGCATGTGGAACGGTGGCGCGGAGAAGATCTTTGGCTGGAGCGCAGCCGAAGCCTTGGGCCAGAACCTGGACATGATCATCCCCGAACGCATGCGCAAGGCCCACTGGGACGGCTTTCACGCGGCGCTGGTGCGCGGCGCCGTCAAGCCTGGGCGCACTTCCATGATCACGCGCTCCCTGCACAAGAGCGAGGAATTCATCTACATCGACATGAGTTTCGAGATGGTGCACGGCGACGCCGGCGAGATGCTTGGTTCGCTGGCCGTGGTGCGTGATGCCACCAAGCGCTTCAACGACGAAAAGGCGCTGCGCAAGCAGCTGGCTGAACTGACAACGCCCAAGCCGTCGGCCTGACCATGGGCCAGACCCTGCCCGGCTTCGACGCCCCGGCCGTGGGTTTCGAGGCCCCCTACGAGATGCTGGCGGCGTGCCACGAACGCGTGCAGCGCAGCCTGGACCTGCTGGGGCGCCTGCTGGACTACGTCGAGAAAAACGGCCATGACGCCCAGACACGATCGGCCGCAGCCGACGTGCTGCGTTACTTCGACCTTGCAGCGCCGCTGCATCACCAGGACGAGGAGCTGCACGTCTTCCCCCTGCTGCTGACCCAGGGCGATGCAGCGCTGCGCGAGCGCGTGTTGCAGTTGCAGGCCGAACACCGGCAGATGGAAGCCCTGTGGGCCACACTGCGCGAGCCGCTGCTGCACTGGTGCGAGGACGGCGCCACGCAGCGCCCGGACGCGGCCCTGCGCGAGACGGCCGCACGTTTTGCCGGGCTTTACGCCGGGCACATCCCGAACGAGGAAGGCCTGGTGTTCCCGGCTGCACGTGCCGCCATGAACGAAGCCACGCAGACGGCCATGGGCGCCGAGATGCAGGCCCGGCGCCAGGGCTGAACGCTGCGTCTCAGGCAGCTTCGCGTTCTCTTGAAAGAGATGTAAGCCGTTCGCCCTGAGCCCGTCGAAGGGCTGCAGGGGCTTCGACGGGCTCAGCCCGAACGGTCCAACGCGAATTCGGGTCAGTCGCGCACGACAAAGACGGACAGATGCGCATGCGAGAGCACACGCTGGGCAACGCTGCCCAACACCACCTTTTCCAGCCCGCGGCGGCCGTGCGAACCCATGACAATGAGGTCGGCACCGATGGCCTTGGCCGTGTCCAGGATGCCGCGCCAGGTGGCGTGCGCCTCGATCACCTGCGTGCTGACCGGCACGCCGGCCTGCGCCAGCGTGGCCTGCGCTGCCTCGGTCGCTTCCTTGGCCTCGGCGGTGGCCGCGCCCAGGTACTCGGCCTGGCCGTAGGCGAAGTCGCTGCCGAGGCCGGTGAAGGGATAGGGGTCGATCACGTAGATGGCGGTGACCTGGCTGCCGAAAGCCTGGGCCAGGCCCGCGGCCTTCTGCACCGCTTTCTGCGCGGTCTCGGAACCGTCAACAGGCACCAGGATGTGCTTGAACATGGCGCGTCTCCTTGCTCGGTGTCAGGGGCTGGCGTCGTCGCCCTGGAAGGCGCCGGCGCGCAGCGTGATCACCAGCGTATCACGGTAGGCCGGCTGCGCCACCGGCTGGATGGGCGTGGTCTCGTGGACCACCCGTGCATCGTCCAGCAGCAGCAGCGACCAGGGCTCGCTCAGCGTGAAGCGCTGGCCATTGGGGCCGGCCGCCTCGAACACGCGGGTCTCGCCGCCCTTCACACCACGGCGCTCCACCAGAAACACCGCCACCAGGTCCACGCCGTCGCGGTGCGCGCCTTCGGGGGTGGGCCGGCCGATGCCGTCGGTGGTGTCGATGCGAAAGGGATGCGCCTCGATGTACCAGGGCCGTGCGCCCTTGAGCGCCGAGGCCACCTGCCCCAGCCAGCGCAGCAGCTGCGCCCAGGCCGGCTGCTCCAGCATGGCCGGCGCCATGGGTTCGAACAAGCGCTGCATGCCGCCGTGCAGGGCGTTGTACTCCAGCGGCTGCCAGTGCGCGCGGTGCGGCACCTGGGTCAACTTGTCACCATCGAGCACGAAGCAGGAATGGCGGCGGCGCCGGTAACGGCCGCCGTCCTTCAGGAAGGCGTCGGGCGGCAGCTCGTCCCAGTAGGTGCGCAGGGCCAGCAGGTCGGCCAGGCGGCAAGCGCTGAGGGCGCAGACGCCGGCGGCGTCGAGCACGGCATGGCCCTGACGCTGCAGGGTTTCGTCAAGGGCCGCCGGAGCAACGACCGGGGGCAAAAACAAGGGGCTGGTCATGACAGGCATTGTGCCTGCCGTGACCAGCCCCTGAGGCTAGCGGTGAATTGGGATCAGCAGCCGGCGGTGCTGGTCAGCACGATCGTGGGGGCGGCATTGGCAGCCGCCGAGGTGTAGGTCACCCGGCAGGTAGCCGGCGTCGTGGCACCCACCACGTCGAAGGTGATGGCCACACCGGCACCGGCGCCACCTGCTGAAATCGTCAGGCCGTCAGAGGCCGCATTGATGTTGGCAGCGGCTACGATGCCGGCCGCATTGGCGGTCGGGTGACGGTTGATCATGGTCACTGCGACACCGTCCATATTGGCGGTGCCGCCAGTGGCCGTACAGGTTCCCACGGGAGTGGCGGCCTGATCGAGTTCGCAACGGGCCCGGGCCAGCGCAGAAGCAGAGCGCAGCGAACCCAGAATGGCGGAGGCCTTGGCAATACGTGCGTCGCGCTGGATGGCGATATAACGCGGCAGCGCAATAGCCGCCAGGATGGCGATGATGGTGATGACGATGACCAGTTCGATCAGCGTGAAACCTTGGTTGCGTTTTTTCATGAGGACTCCGTGTTCCAGGGGAAGATGACCGGATTGTGCCTCAGCCCGGCCGGCAAGTGCAAATTTGATAGCAGGGAAGCATCTTCCGGCGTGACTTATTTGACACCTTCCCCCTCTGGCGCCAGCGGCGGCAGGGCCGTGCCGCAGACCAGGCAGTAATGCGCCTCGGGGGCATGGCCTTCTTTGAGGCACTCGGGGCAGGTGCGCGAGACCGGCTGATTGCCGATGCGCCGGGCCGTCATCTCAGCGGTGACGATGCCGGTGGGTACGGCCAGCGTGCCCCAGCCCAGCAGCATCATGAAGGAGGCGATGAAACGGCCCAGATCGGTCTTGGGCGTGATGTCGCCGAAACCCACCGTGGTCATGGTGGTGATGGCCCAGTACACCGCCGTGGGTATGCTGGTGAAGCCGTTGGCCGGCCCCTCCACCACGTACATCAGCGTGCCCATCCATGGGCCTGCCTGTGCCAATTTCGCAAGATGCGTTGCGGATCAAAAAGGTCATGCGGTAGGCGCGTGGACGCCGCCGGGGTCATCCCCCGGCAAGTCCGCGCAACACCCCGTATGGCCTTTTTGGCCGCAACCCGAAGGGAACGGGGTGCCAACGGCGCCACTCGTTGTTGCACTCCTCACCCAGACCAACAGTCTGGGCTTCGTCGCGCGCCTAGATTGGCGCCGTTGGCACCCCGTTCGCACTTGCGAAATTGGCAAAGGCAGGCCCTGCCACGATCATCATCACGGCCGAGATGAAAACCAGCACCTTGCGCCGGCTGGCGCGCAGCGCGGCGCCCAGGGCCTGGAACTCGGCGAGGTAGGCGGTGAGCTTGAAGATGCGGAACACCCGCAGCAGGCGCAGCACGCGCACGTCGATCAGTGCATGCACCTCGGGCACGAGCAGGGCCAGCCAGGTGGGCAGCAGGGCCAGCAGGTCGATTACGCCGTAAAAGCTCAGGGCGTAACGCCAGGGGTGGCGCACGCAGACCAGGCGCGCGAGGTACTCCAGGGTGAACAACGCGGTGAACAGCCACTCGACGCGATTGAGCATGTCGCGCTGGCCGGCCGGCAGGCCCGGCAGGCTGCCGAGCACCACGGCCAGCACGCTGGCGAGGATGAAGACGATGAGCCAGATGTCGAACAGCCGCCCGGCGCGTGTGTCGGATTCGAAGATGACGGTGTAGAGCGTCAGACGCCAGCCGGTCTGCGGACGACCCAGGCGGTCGGAAGTCTCGGTGTCAGTGGGCGTCATGGCAGGGTGTGAGCGACAGGTTTGCCGATTGTGCCTGCACGCCCGCTGCGGCCGGCTACAGTCGGGGCCATGAAGCTGCAATTCCGCCATCCCCTGCGCACCCTGCTCACCGGACTGCTGGCCATGCTGCCCCTGGCCGCCACGCTGATCCTCATGGGCTGGGCCCTGAACCTGCTCTCGACCTGGCTGGGGCCGCAGAGCGCTTTCGGCCGGCTGCTGGTGCGCCTGGGCCTGGGGGGCGCGGGCTCGGAGCTGCTGGGGTACCTGCTCGGCCTCTTGCTGCTGCTGGCCTGCATCTACCTGCTGGGCCTGCTGACGGAAGCCGGCCTGGAACGCGGCCTGGCGCGCGCCGTCAACAGCCTGGTGCAACGCATCCCCGTGGTACGCACCGTCTACGACGTGATCCAGAAGCTCGTGGCCCTGTTCTCGCAATCACCTGAAGCGGGACTGAAATCCATGAGCCCGGTCTGGCTCTACTTCGGCGGTCGCCAGGACGGACAGCCCGGCACAGCCGTGCTGGGCCTGCTGTCCACACCCGAGCCCGTCTTGCTGGGCGGCCAGCCCTACTTCGGCGTGCTGGTGCCCACCGCCCCCGTCCCCGTGGGCGGCGGCCTGCTGTTCGTGCCAGCCGCATGGGTGGAGGCGGCCGATATCGGCGTCGAAGGCGTGACCAGCATCTATGTTTCGATGGGCGTGACGGCGGGGCAGTACCTGCCCACGCAACGCTGAGTCGAGGGACACTGGCCCTCCCGCCCAGCCCTCGCGTTTTCCCGCGTCTCCCCCCAGCCAATCGTCCCGCACAATGACAGCCTGTAGACCAACTCCGCGGACCCTGACCATGCGCAAGACCTTCGCCCTCCTCGCTGCCGGCCTCCTGCTGGCCGGCGCCGCCGTCGCCCAGACCTTTCCCTCCAAGCCGGTGCGCATCGTGATCGGGTTCCCGGCCGGTGGCCCCCTGGACCAGCATGCACGCCTGCTGAGCGAACGCCTGCAGGCGGTGCTGGGCCAGACCGTGCTGATCGACTACAAGGCGGGCGCCGGCGGCACCGTGGGCGCGCAGGAGGTCATGCGGTCTGCGCCCGACGGCCACACCCTGCTGCTGGCCAACACGGGCACCATGGTGATCAACCCCGCGCTCTACAGCAAGCTGCCTTACGCCACGCTGCGCGACTTCGTGCCCATCGCCCGCACGGCGATGCAACCCCTGGCCCTGCTGGTCAACCCTCAGGTGCCGGTGAAGACCCTCAAGGAGTTCATGGACTACACCCGCGCACGTCCCGGCCAGATGAACTACGGTTCGGCCGGCAACGGGGGCATCAGCCATCTGGTGCCGGAGATGTTCAAGACCGTCACCGGCCTGTTCATGGTGCACATCCCCTACCGCGGCAGCGCGCCGGCCTTCACCGACCTCATGGCCGGCCAGGTGCAGTTCATGGCCGAATCGATTCCGCAGGCCGCGGCCTATCACAAGCAGGGCAAGGTGCGTGCCCTGGCCGTGACCAGCCGCGAGCGCAACCCGGCCCTGCCCGACATCCCGACGGTGATCGAGAGCGGTCTCAAGGGCTTCGAGGTGGTGGGCTTCTATGGCTTTCTGGTACCGGCCGGCACGCCCAAGGACGTGGTGGCCAGACTCAGCGATGCCTTTCGCCAGGTGCTGAGCCAGCCCGAGCTGCGCAACCGCATGATCAGCCAGGGCGCCGACCCGGCCTTCCTCGGTGCCGAAGACTTCGCGAAGTTCCTCGCCGCCGAGATGCCGCGCTGGGCCGAGGCCGTGCAGAAGTCTGGTGCCAAGCTGGATTGAAGAACGCATGAGCCCGCCCCTGCTCGCCCCGCTGCAAGCCGAGTTCGACGCGCTGCGAAGCGGCGCCACCAGCCCTGTCGCGTTCAGCCAGCATGCACGTGCGCAATCTGCGCTGCTGGCTGCGCTGCCCCCGCGTTACACCGAGGTGCTGCTGGGCCTGCTGGACCGGCTGGAATCGAGCGCCCTGTTTGCCGAGGAAAGCTGTTCCTTCAGCCAACGTGATCTGCTCGACAGCCTTCAGCTCTGGCTGGACAAGGCCGCGCTGCAATTGCCGGCCTGAGTGTGGGCGCGCCCGGGTAAACCCTCGGTCAGTGAGCCAGCTGCGCATGGACAGGGCATGCACGCGCGCAGAAAATCCCGTATAAAAGCCCATGCACCGGCATCACCCGGTCAGGCAGGCCCTACATCAGAGGAGACACACGATGGCGAAACTCAATATCAACGGCAAGGACCTTGACGTCAGTGCCCCGCCCGACACCCCCTTGCTCTGGGTCCTGCGCGAGCAACTCGACCTGACCGGCACCAAATACGGCTGCGGTGTCGCACAGTGCGGCGCCTGCACCGTGCACATCGACGGCGCCGCCGTGCGCAGCTGCGTGATGCCGCTGCGGGCCGTCAAGGCGGCCCAGAAGGTCGTGACCATCGAGGGCCTGTCGCGCAATGGCACGCACCCGGTGCAGCGCGCCTGGCAGGCGCTGGATGTGCCGCAGTGCGGCTTCTGCCAGAGCGGCATGATCATGGCGGTGTCCGCCCTGCTCAAGACCAAGCCCAACCCGAGCGATGCCGACATCGACGCGGCCGTCACCAACATCTGCCGCTGCGGCACCTACAACCGCGTGCGCGCTGCCATCCACGTGGCAGCCCGCGGGGGCGGCACCCGCAAGGCCGAGCTGAACGTCCAGCACAGCGAAGGGAGCGCATCATGAGCAGCGCCGTCCTCAACCCCGAACTCTCGCGCCGCGGTTTCCTGGCCAGTACGGGCGCCGTCGCAGGCGGCCTGATGGTGGGCTTCCACGTGCCGCTGGCACAGGCCGCCAATGCACCGCCCGAGATCAACGCCTGGGTGGTGATCAAACCCGACGACACCGTGGTCATCCGCATCGCCCGCTCCGAGATGGGCCAGGGCACGCTGACCGGCCTGGCCCAGCTGGTGGCCGAGGAACTGGAATGCAGCTGGGCGCGGGTCACCACCGAATACCCGACACCGGGCCAGAACCTGGCGCGCAAGCGCATCTGGGGCAACTTCGCCACCGGCGGCAGCCGCGGCATCCGCGAGTCGCATGACTACGTGCGCAAGGGTGGCGCCATCGCGCGCGTGATGCTGGTGCAGGCCGCGGCCAATGCCTGGGGCGTGCCCGCGTCCGAGTGCAGCGCCAGCGCAGGCGTGATCACACACACCCCTACGGGCCGACGCACCGTCTACGGTCGCGTGGCCGCCGCGGCCGGGCAGCTCACCGCACCCGATGCAGCCAGCGTGCCCCTGAAGGACCCGAAGGACTGGAAGATCGTTGGCCAGCGCATGGCGCGCCTGGACACCTTCAGGAAGACCACCGGCCAGCAGGACTACGGCATCGACCTGAAACTGCCGGGCATGCTCAACGCCGCCATCAAGGACTGCCCGGTCTTCGGCGGCAAGGTCAAGAGCTTCAACGGCGCGGCCGTCATGCGCCGCGCCGGCGTGAAGAAGGTGGTGCAGGTCGGCCCCAGCGCGGTGGCCGTGGTGGCCACCACCTGGTGGGGCGCCAAGACCGCCCTGGACGCGCTGGTCATCGAATGGGACTACGGCCCCAACGCCGCGGTCTCGCAGGCCGACATCCGGGCCATGGTCAACGGCGGGCTGGACCTGTCGGTGCCCGCCACCTCGGTGGGCAATAGCAACGGCGATGCGGCAGCCGCCATCAGCGCCGCACCGCGCAGGATCGAGGCGATCTACCACTACCCCTACCAGAACCACGCCTGCATGGAGCCCATGAACGCGACGGCGCGCTGGACGGCCGAGCGCTGCGAGGTCTGGGTGCCCACGCAGAACGGCGAGGCGGCGCTGGCTGCCGCGGCCGAGGCCTCGGGCCTGCCGGCGACGCAATGCGAGGTCTACAAGCAGATGCTGGGCGGCGGCTTCGGACGACGCGGCCGCAGCGACTTCGTCACGCAGGCCGTGCTGCTGGCCAAGAGCATGCCGGGCACGCCGATCAAGCTGATCTGGTCGCGCGAAGAGGACATGCAGCATTGCTACTACCACCCGATCACCAGCGCCAAGCTCACGGCCGGGCTGGATGCGAGCGGCAACATCAGCGGCCTGCACATGCGCATCTCGGGCCAGTCCATCCTGGCCACGGTGGCACCGCAGGCCATGCGCGACGGCAAGGACATGGTGGTCTACCAGGGCCTCAGCCCCTCGGGCCCCGAAGCCTCCATCGGCTACAGCTTCCCCAACCTGCTGATCGACCACGCCATGCGCAACCCGCATGTGCCGGCCGGGTTCTGGCGCGGTGTGAACCTGAACCAGAACGCGATCTACCTCGAGTGTTTCCTCGACGAGATCGCACACGCCACCCGCCAGGACCCACTGGCCCTGCGCCGCAAGCTCATGGCCAATCACCCCAAGCACCTGGCCGTGCTCAACGCGGTGGCCGAGCGCGTGGGCTGGGACAAACCGGCACCGGCCGGCGTGTTCCGCGGCCTGGCGCAGACCATGGGCTTTGGCAGTTATGTGGCGGCCTGCGCCGAGGTCTCGGTCAGCGCCGAGGGCAAGCTCAAGATCCACCGCATCGTGGCGGCCACCGACCCGGGCCACGCGGTGAACCCGCAGCAGATCGAGGCGCAGGTGGAAGGCTCCTTCGTCTACGGCCTGTCGGCCGCGCTCTACGGCGAGATCACCGTCAAGGACGGCGCGGTGGAGCAGCAGAACTTCGACACCTACCCCGTGATGCGCCTGGCCGAGATGCCACCGGTGGAGACCATCACCATGCCCTCGGGCGGCTTCTGGGGCGGTGTGGGCGAGCCCACCATCGCCGTGGCTGCACCGGCCGTGCTCAATGCCATCTTTGCCGCCACCGGCAAACGCATCCGCGAGCTGCCGATCAAGAGCCAGGACCTGCGGCGCGCATGAAAGCGCTGCTCGCCGCCGCGCTGCTGGCCCTGCCCCTGGCGGGCGGGGCCGTCACCGTGGTGGGCGACGGCATTCCGGCCGCGCTGGACGGCCTGGTGGGCGATGCCACGCGTGGGCGTGCCATCGTCGCCAGCCGGCAGGCCGGCCTGTGCCTGCTGTGCCACGGCGGCCCGATCCCCGAGGAGCGGTTCCAGGGCAATCTGGCGCCCGATCTCGCGGGGGCCGGCCAGCGCTGGACCGCCGCCCAATTGCGCCTGCGCCTGGTGGACCCGCGCCAGCTCAACCCGGACAGCATCATGCCGGCCTATTACCGCAGCACCGGCCTCACGCGCGTGGGCCGGGCCTGGGAAGGGCGGACCTTGCTCAGTGCCCAGCAGCTTGAAGACGTGGTGGCCTACCTGACAACCTTGCGTGACTGAGATGAACCACACCTTGCCCACACGCCGCCAGCTGCTGCACACCGGCGCCGGCCTGGGCGGCTGGCTGCTGCTGCGCCCGGCCCAGGCCGCCGACCAGCTGGACGAGGCCATCCGCGCCTGGACCGGCGGCGCGACGGTGCAGACCGGGCGTGTGAAGCTGGATATCGCGCCCCTGGTGGACAACGGGAACACCGTGCCGCTGGCCGTGCAGGTGGACAGCCCCATGACGGCGGCCGACCACGTGGTGGCCATCGCCGTCTTCAACCAGCGCAACCCGCAAGCCGACGTGGTGCGTTTCACGCTGGGCCCCCGCGCCGGCCGCGCCAGCGTGGCCACGCGCATCCGCCTGGCCACCACACAAAAGCTCAGCGCCGTGGCGCGTCTGAGTGACGGCAGCTACTGGCAGCACACGGTGGAGGTCATCGTCACGCTGGCGGCCTGCCTGGAGGAACTGGAATGAGTGCGCGCACCCTCATCAAGGTCCCCCGGACTGCGCGGCGTGGCGAGGTCATCGAGATCAGCACCATCATCGGCCACCCGATGGAGTCGGGCTTTCGCCCCGGCGCCGAAGGCCAGCGTCTGGCGCGCAACATCATCCAGCGCTTCAGCTGCCACTACAACGAGGAACTGGTCTTCAGCGCAGAGCTGTCGGCAGCCATCGCCGCCAACCCGCTGATCGCCTTCCACACCGTGGCCACGGCCAGCGGCACGCTGCGCTTCAGCTGGGAGGGCGAGCAGGGCTTCCGTCACAGCGAGAGCGTGACGATCAGCGTGACATGAGGTGGCACGGCCATCTCCTTGCGCTCCTGCTGCTGGCACCCTCACTGCACGCGCAGATCCCCGAGGCGCAGCGTCGTTCCGACTTCGAGTTCATGGGCGCGGACGTGCAGGCCATGCAGCGCGACGATGCGCGCAACCCGGCCATGCTCTGGGTCCAGCAGGGCGCGCAGCTGTGGCAGCAGAAAGCCGGCGCCAGCGCCAGATCCTGCGCCGGCTGCCATGGCGAGGTGGGCAGCCTGCGCGGCGTGGCGGCGCGTTACCCGGCCTTCGACACGCCCACGCAGGGCCCCATCAACCTAGCCCAGCGCATCAACCGCTGCCGGCAGTCGCAGCAGCAGGCCACCCCCTGGAAACTGGAGAGCGAGGAACTGCTGGCCCTGGAAAGCCTGGTGGCGCTGCAGTCGCGCGGCCAGCCCATGAGCCCCCCTGCCGATGTGCGCCTGCAGCCGCATCTGGAGCGCGGCCGCCAGCTGTACGCACAACGCCTGGGGCAGCTTGATCTGTCCTGCGCGCAGTGCCATGACCAGCGCTGGGGCCAGCGCCTGGGCGGTACGATCATCCCGCAGGGCCATTCCACCAGCTATCCGCAGTACCGGCTCGAATGGCAGGGCATGGGTTCGCTGCAGCGGCGGCTCCGCAACTGCCTGAGCGGCGTGCGCGCCCAGCCCTGGTCACCGGGCGCCACCGAACTGGTGGAACTGGAACTTTTCCTCGCATATCGCGCCCGCGGCCTGCCGCTGGAGGCGCCCGGGGTCAGACCCTGAACAATCTGCCGCGAAATCGCGGTATATATAGGCCATGCGCTTGCCACGGCTTCAGCAGTCCAGCCTCAAGACCCGGGTGGTGCTGGCCGTCGCCCTGCTTTTTGTCGGTTTTGCCAGCCTGCTCACCTGGTTGACGCTGCGCCACTTCGACCAGAGTTTTCGCCAGAGCCTCTACCAGCACCAGTTCGTCCTGGCCAGTACCCTGGCCAAGTCCATCGACGACAAGATACGCCAAGGCCAGGCCATGCTGGCCCAGGTGGCTGCGCAAGTACCGCCACAGGCCTGGCAGAACCCGCAACTGGCGCAGGCATTCCTAGACCAGAAAACCAACCTGAAGACCATCTTCACCAACGGTGTCCTGCTGATCGATGCGCAGGGCCGCGTCGTGGCAGAGTCCCCCTACCTGCCCGGTCGGCGCGGACGAGATGTGTCCGGTCTGGAAGTCTTCAAGGTGGTCAGCGATACCCGTCAACCCTATATTTCCAGGCCCTTCACCTCGGTCCGGGCCATGGGCCGGCCGGTCATCACCATGGCCTTGCCGCTGTTCAATGCCCAGGGCGCCATGGTGGGACGTCTGCATGGCAGCGTTGAACTGCTGGGGCGAAACTTCCTATCCGACCTGAATGACGTGAAACTGGGCCAGACCGGCTACGTTTCGCTGTTCACCAAGGACCGGGTCTTCATCTCCAACCGCAATCCCCAGCGCATCATGCAGCCCATCGTCCTGCCGGGACTCAACCCGCTGGTGGACCGCGCGATTGAGGGCTTCGAAGGCAGCGACACGGTGGTCAATTCGCGTGGCGTCGAGCTGATCACCAGCTTCAAGCAGCTGAGCACCGTGCCCTGGATCCTCAGCCTGAACCTGCCGCTCGACGAGGCGACCGCACCGCTGCAGCGGGCGCGCGACGTGCTGCTGCTGGCCATTGCCTCGGGCACCGCCCTGGTCGTCGTGCTGATCTGGCTGTTCATGCGCACGGCGCTGGCCCCCCTGGCAGCATTGACCGAGCACCTGCGTGAACTGCCGCACAAGCAGGGTGAGGCCCGCCAGATCCGACTGGACACCAGCGGCGAGATCGGCACCCTGGTGCAGACATTCAACAGCATGGTCCGGGCCCAGGACGAGCAGCGCCAGACGCTGCAGGAAAGCGAGACCCGCTTTCGCAACCTGGCCGAAATGTCAACCGACTGGTACTGGGAGCAGGACACGCAACACCGCTTCACCCTCATGTCGCAGGGGCTGGACAAGACTGGCGTGGCTACCTACCTGGGCAAGGCACGCTGGGAGCTCCCCGTTGTGGGTGTATCTCCCGAGCAATGGGCAGAGCACCGCGCCGTCCTCGAAAAACACGAACCCTTCCGCGATCTCGTCTACCAGGTCCGCGCTGTCAACGGCAATGTGCGCACCTTTGCGATCAGCGGCGCACCCATGTTCGACGAGAGGGGCGTCTTTATCGGCTACCGGGGCATCGGCTCGGACATCACGGACCGTCGCAGCGCGGAAGAACGCATCGCATACCTGGCCTACCACGATGCGCTCACCGGCCTGCCCAATCGCCTGCTGGTGCAGGATCGCTTCGAGCAGGCCATGGCGCAGGCCGAGCGCAGCAACACCAGGGTGGCGCTGGTCTACCTGGACCTGGACAACTTCAAGACCATCAACGACACCCTGGGCCATGCCGCTGGCGACGAGTTCCTCAAGGAAGTGGCACGGCGCCTGCGCGCCTGCGTGCGCGACAGCGACACCATCAGCCGCCAGGGGGGTGACGAGTTCCTGCTGGTGCTGCGCGACCTGCCCGACACCGAGATCGTCTCGGCCATCGTCACCAAAATTCTGGAAAAGCTGCAAGAGCCCTTTCAACTCGGCGCCCAGGAGTTGTCTTCCTCCGCTTCGATCGGAGTGGCTATCGCGCCCGACGATGGCAGCGATTTTGAGACCTTGCGCAAAAAAGCCGATCTGGCCATGTACCGCTCCAAGGAAGCCGGCCGCAACACCTGGCATTACTTCGACCCCACCATGGACGCCGAGGCCGGAGAGCACCTGCTGATGCGCAACGGCCTGCGCCGCGCACTGGAACAGCAGGAGTTCGTGCTGCACTACCAGACCCAGCACGACCTGACGGAGGGCACGCTGACCGGCCTGGAGGCGCTGATCCGCTGGCAGCACCCGGAACTCGGTCTGGTCGCGCCCGGGCGCTTTATCGGCGTGGCCGAGGAAAGCGGCCTGATCGTACAAATCGGCGACTGGGTGTTGCAGCAGGCCTGCTGGCAGGCCGTGCAGTGGCAGCGCGCTGGGCTGCGGGCGGTGCCGATCTCGGTCAACCTATCGGCTGTTCAATTCAAGCGCGGGGATGTCGAAACCTCTGTAGAGCGGGCCTTGAGCGCCTCCGGTCTGGCGCCGGAACTGCTGGAGCTGGAACTGACCGAGTCCATCATGTTGCACAGCGCGGAAAGCGTGCTGGACAGCGTACGCCGTCTGAAGCAGCTGGGCGTGAAACTGGCCATCGACGATTTCGGCACCGGCTACTCCAGCCTGTCCTATCTGAAGCGCCTGGACATCGACAAGCTCAAGATCGACCAGAGTTTCGTGCGCGACCTGGCCAGCGATCCGGACGACGAAGCCATCGTGCGCGCCATCATCCAGATGGCGCGCAGCCTGAACCTCAAAACGATTGCCGAGGGCGTGGAAAACCTGGACCTGCGCTTTCGTCTGCAGAGCTTTGGCTGCGATGAAGCCCAGGGCTACCTGTACTCGCGGCCGCTACCTGCGGGGGAGATCGAGCGTCTGCTCAGCAGGGCCTAGGGCTACCCTGAACAAGACCGTTCGCGTTGAACCCGTCGAAACGTTTGCTCGGTCAATCGACAAGGGTGTGAGGACTTCGACAAGCTCCGTCCGAACGGAAGGGCTGGTTCAGCAGAGCCTAGAAGCTTTCCCATTCGTCATTACCGCCGGCCGGCTTGGCCGGCGCCGGCGATGGCGCACGAGAGGGAGCTGCGGCCAGTGCAGGCCGCGGCGCTACCGGACGCGCAGCGGGCATGCTGCGCGGCTTGGCTGCGGCGACGGTCTGGCGTAGCACAGGCGCAGCAGGCCGCACCGGCGCCAAACCGCCACCCGCGCCCTGGGCCAGCTTGAACACGCTGACCGCCTGCACCAGATCCTGGGCCTGCCCCTTGAGGCTGCTGGCCGCGGCAGCCATCTCTTCCACCAAGGCAGCGTTCTGCTGCGTGGCCTGATCGATCTGCGTGACAGCCTCGCCCACTTGCGCCACGCCCTGGTTCTGCTCGGCACTGGCCGCGCTGATCTCACCCATGATGTCGGTCACGCGGCGGATCGAAGCCACCACCTCGCTCATGGTGGCGCCAGCCTGGTCCACCAGGGTCGTGCCCTGCTCGACACGGGTCACGCTGTCGCTGATGAGCGTCTTGATCTCCTTGGCGGCGTCCGCACTGCGACCGGCCAGGCTGCGCACCTCGCTGGCCACCACGGCAAAACCGCGGCCCTGCTCGCCGGCACGCGCGGCTTCCACCGCGGCGTTCAGCGCCAGGATGTTGGTCTGGAAAGCAATGCCGTCGATCACGCTGATGATGTCAGCGATCTTCTTCGAACTGTCGTTGATGCCCTTCATGGTGTCGACCACCTGGGCCACCACCTCACCACCCTGCACAGCCACCGTGGACGCGCTCTGCGCCAGCTGGTTGGCCTGGCGGGCATTGTCGGCGTTCTGCTTCACGGTGGACGACAGTTCTTCCATGCTGGCGGCCGTCTGTTGCAGCGAACTGGCCTGCGACTCCGTGCGGGCCGACAGGTCGTGGTTGCCGGCTGCAATTTCGGCACAGGCCACGTCCATGCTGGCCGCGGACGCGCGCACCGAAGACACCGCAGACTCCATGCGCTGCAGCGTGGTCTTGAGGGTTTGGGACAAGGGCGTGCTCACAGGCACCTGCGCGACGGTGTGCAGCCCGATGCCGTCCGGACGATCCACAGCCCCCACCAGTTGGCCCAGCTCAATGCCCTGACGCGCCGTGCGGCCCATGATCACGGCCAGCACCACCTCCATGGCGGTCTGGATCACGACATAGACCGCGTGGATCACGATGACCCCAAAATTCGGCTGGGTCAGGCAGTACAGGCCAAAGCCGGCCGCCTGCAGGCGATCAAACAAGATGTGGTGCACAGCAAAGGCCGCCGCCGACAGCACAATGGGGCGCCAGTCCAGATACACCAGCAGCAAGGCCAGGGTGACAAACACGCCGAAATGCAGTTCGGTCATGCCCCGCGCCAGATGGATGTGCAGGGCGACAAAACAGGTCTGGATGAAAGCCAGCGCCAGGCTGGAAAACAGCGTTCCCTTGCTGGTCGCGTAAACCCCCAGGGCCAGCAGCACCAGCACGATGGACACACCCCAGGCCAGACCCGATTCGATGAAGCTGAAACCCAGGACGATGGCCGCCACGGCGCTCACGCCGATGGCGGCGAGGATCATCTTGTCGCCCAGCAGGGCTTGCGCGGAACTACCGGTGGCGTTCGCGTAACGGGTTGATTCGGAGTGGCTCATGGGCAATGCAAACTCTGGCTGGATGGGCGCTCCCCGGGAGCGCGGACAGGCACGGGCTACCCCATGTCTACTCGTACCTCAAAGCCTAAGGCACCGTTAACAGGTCGTCAATGCACAAATACGCACTAAAGCAGCCTGTTTTCGGGCTAAATAATCCAAATCAAGGTCTGCGCGAGCCCGGCGTGCGGACCTGACGCAAGATCCGGAGCCGAGCCAACCCTCAGAAGCTCTCCCATTCCTTGTCGACATCGCCGGCCTTCACTGGGGCCGGGATGGTGGCCGGTGCCACGGCTTTCACCGCAGGCGCGCGCGGGGCGACCAGTTTCCTGGACGGGTTTGCAGCAACAGCGCGAGGCACGGCAGCACGCACCGCTGAACCCTCACCCTGCGCCAGCTTGAACACGGCCACGGCCTGCACCAGTTCCTGCGCCTGGCCCTTGAGGCTGGACGCGGCAGCCGCCATTTCCTCCACCAGCGCGGCGTTTTGCTGCGTCACCTGGTCCATATTGGTCACGGCCTCACCCACTTGGGAGACCCCCGAGCTCTGCTCGGCACTGGCCACGCTGATTTCGCCCATGATGTCGGTCACGCGGCGGATGCTGGCCACCACCTCGCTCATGGTGGCGCCCGCCTGATCCACCAGGATGCTGCCGTGGCCCACCCGCTCGACGCTCTCGGTGATCAGGGTCTTGATCTCCTTGGCGGCTTCCGCGCTGCGCCCGGCGAGGTTGCGCACCTCACCGGCCACCACGGCAAAACCGCGGCCCTGCTCACCCGCCCGTGCGGCTTCCACCGCGGCGTTCAGCGCCAGGATGTTGGTCTGGAAGGCAATGCCGTCGATCACGCTGATGATGTCGGCGATCTTCTTGCTCGAATCATTGATGCCCTTCATGGTGTCCACCACCTGGGCCACCACTTCGCCACCCTTGACGGCCACGGTGCTGGCACTTTGCGCCAGCTGGTTGGCCTGCTTGGCGTTGTCGGCGTTCTGCTTGACGGTCGAGCCCAGCTCCTCCATCGAGGCCGCGGTTTCTTCCAGCGCGCTGGCCTGGGTCTCGGTACGGGCGCTCAGGTCCTGGTTGCCCTGGGCAATCTCGGCGCTGGCCGTGGCCAGGCTTTCGGAGGATTGGCGCACGTTGGAAACCACCTTGGACAGGCTGGCCTGCATGTGCTGCAGACCCAGCAGCACATCGGACACCTCATCACCGCCCTTGGCATCGATTTGGACCGTCAGGTCACCGCCGGCGACCGCTTCGGCCATGCGCGAGGCGTCCTTGAGGGGCGTGACAATCGCGCGCACGCTCAGCACCACCATGACGCTGGCCAGCAGCGCTGCACCCAGCATGAAGACGACGATGGTGAGGCGCAGGCTGTGCACCGATCGGGAGGCGGAGGCAGCGCTTTCGGCCGCCGCCTTGCGCTGCATGGCGATCAGCTCAGCGAAGCCCTTGACGGTGGCCGCACCCAGCGGCGTCGTGGACTCCGCGCGAATCTTGGCCGCCTCCTCCGTGTTGCCCGCGGTGAAGGCCGTCGCCCATTTTTCACGCGCCGTAGCGTAGCCGCCGAAGGTCTCGCGCAAGGCCTTGATGGCCTGGCGCTGGTCCTCAGCGCTCACACGGCTCTCGAACTCAGCCAGCGCCTTCTCGGCATCCTCGCGCAGCTTGGGGCCAGCGGCCGCAACCTTGGCGCGGGCCTCGGTGTCTGTCAGGGCCACCATCTGGGCCACGCCCCAGCGCAATGCCCAGAGATTGCTCTGGGCGTCGGCCAGCGCAGCGGTCTGCAACGTGCTGATGCGGCCTTCCTCCAGCCGCTGCTCGCTGACGCGACCGAGCTGCCACACGAGGGCGGAACTGATGAGCAGCAGGGCAACCACAGACCCGGCCGCGATATACAGGCGTTTGGCGATGGTGAGTTTCATGAAGTGCTTCCTTGCAAAATTCGTTGATGACCGGGTGCTTACTGGAGCGCCGGATCGGCCAAACCCAGTGCGGCGCTGCCCATGAGGCGCTCGATGTCCAGCAGGATCAGCATGCGGTCGCCCACCGAGCCGATGGCCAGCACGTGGTTGTCGTCGATGGCCCCGGAGAACTCAGGCACCGGTCGCAGCTGCTCCGGCGTGAATGTCATCACGTCGGACACGCCGTCGACCACCATGCCGATCACCTGCTTGCCAATGTTGAGCACGATCACCACGGTGAAGCTGTCGTACTTCACCTCTTCCATGCCGAACTTGATGCGCATGTCGACGATGGGCACGATCACGCCGCGCAGGTTCACCACCCCCAGGATGAAGGCCGGCGCATTGGCCATGCGGGTCGGCTGCTCGAAGGAGCGGATCTCCTGTACGCGCAGGATATCGACGCCATATTCCTCCCGGCCCAGCTTGAAGGCCAGAAACTCCCGGATGCTGGTGGCAGCCTCGGCAGAGGCGCCTTTTTTTTCAACGACGTTCATAAAACTGGAACTCCTGTGACTGCTGGGGTGAAATGACCTGGTCGCCCGACACGATCTTGCTGACCGCAGCCGGGGGATACCAAGAAAATGGCTGATTCAGTTGGACTCATGGACCATTGGCACTCCGGTTGAATGAGCCCTCCCTGAAAGCCATGGCATGGACGGCTAACGGCGCATCACCTTTTGGGTTAAGCGTAAGGGGCAGCAATGCGTGCCGTCAATCAACAAGTTCACACCAACGCCATCTGAAACCGCAGTGCTTGATTCAAGTCAAGGCTGGCGCCAGGGTCAAGCATGCGCGGTGGCCGGGAACTTTCCATGACAGCCCTTATCATTGAAACTATGCGCATGCTTCTGCTCGCCCTCATGATCGCCCTGCTGCCCTTGCGCGGCTGGGTCGGTGATGTCATGGCGATGGAGCGGGTCGCGCAGGGGCTGACGACCACGCAGGCCGCCGCTGCTCCGGGCGATTGCCACGAAGCCATGGCCTCCCACGGCCATGCCAGCGCCCAGCATGATGATCATCCGTCGGCCGCCGACCAGGGCTCGGCCGACTTCGGCGGCGACTGTGGCGGCTGCACGGCCTGCCAGATCTGCCACTCGGTGGCGCTTGCTGGCACCTTATCTCTGACATCCACCGCAGCATCCGCCACGTCTGCGCCGCAAACGCAGGCGCGGCTGCACGCCAGCATTGCGCGTGCGCCGGGCTTCAAGCCGCCCATTTCCTGACTTTCACGCCCTAGGTGCGTCCTGCGCACGACCCCGAGGTCGTTCCAGTCGCTGTCCCGTGATTCAGGAGATTTGCATGCAACATGCCTGGCGGCCCCGGCTGCCTACCTTTTCCCTGCTGCTGATGCTGGCCCTGGCCAGCCCCGCGCTGCAGGCACAAACACCGTCCGATGCGCTCGCAGCGGCCAATCCGGCGTCCGCTGCCCCCTCTTTGGCACTGGCTCCGGCCGTGGAGCTCAAGGCCGTCCAACTCAAAACACACGACACACACCACTGAGGACACCATGAAGACACTTGCCTTCATCATCAGCGCGGCCCTGCTGGCCGCCAGCCCCGCCCAGGCCCATGGCCCGAAGTCCCATGCCAGCCCCGTGGTCAAGGAACAGAAGGACTGGGGCATTGCCGGCGAGGCCCGTCAGGTCAAACGCACCATCACCCTGGCCATGACGGACAATATGCGCTTCACGCCCGACCGCATCGAGGTGAAGCAGGGCGAGACGGTGCGCCTGCGCATCCAGAACAAGGGCCAGCTGCTGCACGAACTGGTGCTCGGCACGCCCGGAGAACTCGCCGCCCACGCCGAACAGATGGCCAAGCACCCGGGCATGGAACACGACGAGCCCTACATGGCCCACGTCGACCCCGGCAAGACCGGCGAGATCATCTGGACCTTCAACCGCGCCGGCGAATTCGAATTCGCCTGCCTGATCGCCGGCCACTTCCAGGCCGGCATGAAAGGCCGCATCACCGTGCGAGCCAACTGAGAGGAGAGCACCATGAACCGACGCAAGCTTTTGCAGACCTCGATTGCCCTGGCCACCGGCACCCTGGCCAGCCTGGCCGTGGCCACACCGACCCGCCCCCTGATCGAGGTCTGGAAAACCCCCACCTGCGGCTGCTGCAAGGACTGGATCAAGCACCTGCAGGCCCAGGGCTTCGAGGTCAAGGCACACGATGTCAGCAACGCCGTCAAGAACGACTACCGCCGCCGCATCGGCCTGGAGGACAAATTTGGCTCCTGCCACACCGCGCTGGTGAACGGCTACGTGATCGAAGGCCATGTGCCGGCGCGCGAGATCCATCGCCTGCTCAAAGACAAACCGCGCGCCCTGGGCCTGGCCGTGCCCGGCATGCCCGTGGGTTCACCCGGCATGGACGGCCCGGAATACGATGGCCTGAAGGACCCGTACGACGTGCTGCTGGTACAGCGCGGCGGCACGGCCACGGTCTTCCAGTCCTATCGCTGATCGCTCTTCCAGCCCGGAAGCAACACACCATGAAGACCCACGCCGCCCTCCTCTGCTTCCTGCTGGCCCTGGCCGGCCCGGCGCTGGCCCAGAACCAAGGCCACGGTGGCCCTGCCCCCGGCGTCCTGGTCGCGCAGGCTGCAGCGCCGACCCCCACCCGCGCCGAGGTGCGCAAGGTCGACAAGTTGGCGAAAAAGATCACGCTGCGGCACGAGCGCATCGAGAACCTGGACATGGATCCCATGACCATGGTGTTCCAGGTGAAGGACGCCGCGCTGCTGGACCAGGTCAAGGCTGGTGACCATGTGCGCGTCACGCTCGAACAGATCCGCGGCGCCTACACGGTACTGACGATCGAGCCGATCGCTCCCTGAAGGGCGGGCTCAACCCGCCCTGCGCATCAGCTAGGCTGACGCGCTTCCGGGTGTGGCCACGCCGGAGATTTCGAGGTATTTCACCTTCTGTTGCAGATCGGTGTCTGAATCCGAGTAAGCGATGGCGATGGTGCGAAAGGTTTCGTGGATCTCAAGGAACGCCGCCACCATGTCCGGGTCGAAGTGCCGGCCCGCGGTCTGGCGGATGATCTCCATGGCGTCCTCGTGCGACATCGGCTCCTTGTAGACGCGGCGGCTGATCAGCGCGTCGTACACATCGGCCACGGCCATCAGGCGCGCCGAGATCGGGATCGCATCGCCCTGGAGGCCTTGCGGATATCCCGAACCATCCCACTTCTCCTGGTGCGAGTAGGCGATCTCCTTCGCGATCGAGAGGAATCCCACGTCGACGCCGAGCTGCTGTTCTGCGTGGGCGATGGCATCGCGCCCCAGCTTGGTGTGCGTCTTCATGATCTCGAACTCTTCCGGCGTGAGCTTGCCCGGCTTGAGCAGGATTCTGTCGGGGATACCCACCTTGCCGATGTCATGCAGCGGCGCCGACTTGAACAGCAGCTTGATCGTAGGCACGGTCAGGTAGGCGGCGAAGCGCGGGTGCCCGGACAGCTTGCGCGCCAAGGCCTGCACATAGTGCTGGGTGCGGCGGATGTGGTTGCCGGTCTCGTTGTCGCGTGTCTCGGCCAGAGAAGCCATGGCCAGGATGGTGACGTCCTGGATCGCCATGACCTCGCGCGTGCGCTTGTCGACCTCCTGCTCAAGAAAAGCGTTCTTGTCGCGCAGGAAGTCGGCCGTGGCCTTGAGCATCAGCTGGGTCCGCACGCGCGCCAGCACGATGGGCGGGCTGATCGGCTTGGTGATGTAGTCCACCGCCCCGAGCTCAAACCCCCGCTGCTCGTCCTCCACCTGGGTCTTGGCTGTGAGAAAGATCACCGGGATGTCGCGGGTCGCCGCTTCCGCCTTGAGCTGGCGGCAGACTTCGTAACCGTCCATGCCCGGCATCATGATGTCGAGCAGGATCAGGTCGGGGGGCCGATCGGTACGGGCAATCTTCAGGGCCCGCTCGCCGTTGTTCGCGCCTTTGACCTTGTAGTGGTCCTTGAGCAGCGACTGCATCAGGGAGAGGTTGTCCGGGGTATCGTCCACGACCAGGACCGTGGGCTTGTCAGGCAGGGCGATCATGTCATCGTTCATCCAAACTCCTCAGGAAGGCTGTGTACGGCGCAGGATCTCCAGCGCCTGTTCGAAATCGAAGGCGCGCATGGCCTGCTCCAGCGCGGGATAGGCCGCCCCCAGGGAGGTGCGCAACACGCCAGCGTGCTGCTCGAACAGCTCCGCCGACGCCATGTCGTCCTCGGCCAGCAACTGCTCCAGCTGCTGGCGCACCCGTGCCAGCTCCTGCGGGTCGACCGGTTCCCCGGCGGGCTCGACCTCAAACGTGGGCAGCGCCTGCAAGGCGCCCAGCAAAGGCTGCAGTTCTTCATCGCAACGCAGCAGCGCGGCCTGCAGGGAGACGGCGTCCGCACCCGTGCGACAGGCCTGCTCCAGCTCTGCCGCGCACTGCTGCAGCGCCTCGGCGCCGATGTTGCCCGCCACGGCCTTGAGCGTGTGCGCCAGCCGCTCGGCCGTCTGCATCTGGCCATCATGGCAGGCTTGCCGGAGATGAGAGATCACATCACGCTGGCCTTGTTCGAACTTGCGCAGCATGGCGATGTAGCGATCCTTGCGGCCCATCACCCGTCGCAGCCCCAATTCGGTGTTCAGGCCGGCCACGCCCGGCAGCGCCGGCCCGGCATCCTGTGGGAACCGCGCGGGACGGGCCAGTCCACCACGGCGCGGCGCCAGCCATTGCGCCAGGCTGCGAAAGAGCAGATCCGGATCGATCGGCTTGGTCACGTGATCGTTCATGCCTGCGGCCAGGCAGGCCTGGCGGTCGTGCTCGGTGGCGTTGGCCGTCATGGCCACGATGGGCAGATCGGCCTTGCCCGGCAGCTGACGGATCAGGCGCGTGGCGGTCAGGCCGTCCATCACCGGCATCTGCATGTCCATCAGGACGCCGTCATAGGCATGGGCCTGCACCTTGTCGACAGCCTCCTGGCCGTTGAACGCCACGTCCACGATCAGGCCAGCATCACGCAGGATGTCGCAGGCGACCTCCTGGTTGAGCTCGTTGTCTTCCACCAGCAGGATGCGTGCACCACCGAAGTCCGCCGCCGAAACAAGAGGCCCGATGGTGCTCCTGGGCTCAGCCGCGGCCGGTGCAGCCGACTGCCCCAGGGCCCGCATCACGCCCTCAAACAGCAGGGACGGACTCACAGGCTTGATCAACACGTCCAGGATGCCCGCCTCTTCGGCGCTCTTGAGCACCTCCTCCCGGCCGTAGCCCGTGACCAGCACCAGGCGGGGCTGCTTTCTGAGCGTCAGGCCCTGGATCCTGCGGGCCACGTCCACCCCATTCATCATCGGCATCTGCCAGTCCAGAAAGACGATCTCAAAAGGATGGTTCTCGATCTCGGCCCGGTCTATGGCCGCCAGCGCCTGTGCACCGGAGTTAACGGCCTCAGGCTGCAGATTCATGCCCGCCAGCATGTCGCACAGCACCTGGCAAGCGCTCTCGTTGTCGTCAACCACCAGCACACGCCGACCCACCATGTCCTGGCTCAGCCCCAGGGCTCGCGCGTGCGTGGTCCCGATACCCAGGCGGGCGGTGAACCAGAAGGTACTGCCCTGTCCCGGCAGGCTGGTCACCCCCACTTCGCCACCCATCAGATGCGCCAGCTGCTTGCTGATGGCCAGCCCCAGACCGGTACCGCCGAATTGCCGGGTGGTGGAACTGTCGGCCTGCTGGAAGCTCTGGAACAGCAGCGCCTGCTGCTGCGGCGCGATGCCGATGCCGGTGTCGACCACCGCACCATAGAGCAGGATGTCGCTGTCGGTGCGTTCCCTTGCGCGCAGCTGGATCTGGATTTCGCCGCGCTCGGTGAACTTGACCGCGTTGTTGGCGTAGTTCACCAGGATCTGCCCCAGCCGCAGCGGGTCGCCAACGAGCTGGCGGGGCAGGTTCTTGTCGACATCGAACAGCAGCTCCAGACCCTTGGCAGACGCCTTCTCGGCGATCAGGTTGGCCACATTCTCGAGCACCTTGTCGAGCTGGAATTCGATGTGCTCCATATCGAGCCGGCCCGCCTCGATCTTGGAATAGTCCAGGATGTCGTTGATGATGCCCAGCAGGTGCTGGCTGGCGCCCTGGATCTTGCGGACCTGTTCGCGCTGGCGCTGCGTCAGTTCGGTCTTGAGCATCATGTAGGACATGCCGATGATGGCGTTCATGGGCGTCCTGATCTCATGGCTCATGTTGGCCAGGAAGCTGCTCTTGGCCTGGCTGGCCATTTCAGCGCGCTCCTTGGCCTGCTGCAGGGCCAACGCGGCCTCGTGTTCGTCGGTCACGTCCTCGATCACGCACAGCAGTCCATCGGCTGCCGAGTCGTGCCGCAGCCAGCGCCCCCCGACCCGGGCCCAGAACAAGGTGCCATCGGCCCGCTGGAATTGCAGTTCGCCCACATTGATGTCGCCACGCAGCAGCGCTTCGTAGACAGCGGCACCTGCATGCCCATACGCCTCATCGCTGGCGTACCACATGCGGGTCGACTGCCCGGCCATGCTGCCCGCCGGTCGGCCAAAGATCTCCTCGAGCCGGCGGTTGCAGCGCAACATGACACGGTCCTGGATGACCACAATCCCCACCGGGACCGTGTCGAACAGCAGCTGCAGTTCATCGTTGGCTTGTGCGAGCTGGCTCGTTCGCTCCTGCACCTGCGCCTCCAGCCGGTTGTTGAGCTGCCGGATCTCCTGCTCCGCACGCTGCTGCTCGCTCACGTCACGCAGGATCGCCGTCAGCAACAGCTCGCCATCGAGCTGCTGGTGCGAAATGGAAACTTCGACCGGGAACTCCTCGCCACTGTGGCGCAGGCCATGGACCCGGGCCTGCCGGCCCATGAGTCGATTGGTCTGGCTGCCGTGCGCAAAGCCGTCCACCTTCGCGGGATGCTCGGACCGGTGCCGCTCGGGCAGCAGCTGGTGCAGGGGCTGACCCACGATCTGCGAGGCTTCGTAACCGAACATCTTCAGGGCCGCGGGGTTCATGCTGGTGATGCAATGCGACATGTCCACCGTGATGATGGCGTCCAGCGCCGTTTCCACAATGGCCGCATTGCGCGCGCGACTGGCCTCAAGCTCGCGTTGTGCCAGGCGGATGCGCTCGACCATGCGATTGAAGCCACGTGCCAGCTGGACGACCTCCCGCGGGCCGCGCTCCAACAGCGGCTGATCATCGACGCTGTGTTCCGACAGGCGTTGGACCGCATGCTCCACGGCTGCCAGCGGCTGTGTGACGTAGCGCCGCAGGATGCCGCCCAAACCCAGCATCAGCGTCAGAGCCACCCCGACCTGCAGCAGCAGTCGCTGCCGGGCCTGATGGGCGACGATCTCGTACTCGTGCGCGATATCGAACTCGAGGAAGACCGCGCCACGCTGCTGCGATCGCAAGGTCGGGCCCTCGTAGACCAGGAAATAAGGCGCCAGAACCTGAATGCGGCGGGCCGCATCGTCCATCTGCACATAGGGCTGACGCCCCTGGGTCACGAGATCAAACCACTTCTGCGTGAAGCCGGGCACCACGTCGCGCGCCGCCTTGCCCTGCCAGGCCAGGCGGTGCGCGAGTTCCACCGATCCATCGGCATTGAGCACCATCAGGCTGCGCAGCCTGGGCTCGGTCGCCGCCACCGACAGGTCAGCCGCCAAGGCCTGGCGATCACGCAGCAGGTCACGCTGGGCGCTGCGCGCCAGGTGCTCGGCCTGCAACAGGGCGTCTCGTCGCCCGCGTTCGAACACATCGACACGGCCGCTGCGCACGGCGTCCCCGTAGGACAGCACCAACATGAGCACGAACAAGCCGAGCAGGCCCAGAGGCAAGGCATTGCGCAGGCTGAATCTTCGGAAGCGCAACATAGCTAATCCGGCAGAAAGGAAAAATCTGCCAGGTCGGCTGCACTGAGCCGGCGCTTGAGCAGCGCGTCTTTCAGCATATTGCGCTGGAGTTCCGACAGGACGCGGGACAGTCGTCCGTCGCGCCGCAGCCAGTCCCGGTTGTCCTGCAAACCCGGCAGCTGCAATCCCTGGAACACAGCAGAGACTTCGGCAGCGGGCATCTGCAAGCGAGACGCCATGAGCGCCGCAGCCGCTTCGGGCTGCAAACGCCAGCGCTCCAGCGCCAGGAAATGCGCACGGATCAACTGCCTGAGCGCCGCAGCGTGGCTACGCATCGCATCCGCACGGACGGCGAGCACGTCCACGATGCGGTTGGGAATACGGCGGCTATCGAAAATGCGCTGAGCACCGAGCCGCTCAATCTGACTGGCCCAAGGCTCCACGGTGATGACGAAGTCAGCCCTTTGCTCACGGTAGAAGTTAACGCTGCGGTCCAGGGTGTAGGAAACCTTGTTTACCTGTTCGATGCTCAGTCCGGCAGCCGCGAGTAAGGCACTGAGCATGATGGCACCGCCAGCGCTATCCTCCACCGCGATACGCCGCCCTTCGAGCTGGCGCAGGGTCAGCGGCGGGCGCGCCAGCACCACATCGGCGCCGTCGGACACGTCGAGGATCAGCGCCACCTTCAAGTCAATGCCGTCGGCACGGGCCGACAGCATCTCGTCCAGCGTCAGCTGCGCCGCCTCCAGCTGCCCCGCTGCCAGTGCGCGCAGCGCATCGGTGTTGGACAGGAGTTCGATCAGGCGCACCTGGCGCTCGTCGAGCCAGCCCATTTCACGGGCCAGGAAAATGAACTCGTAGCCAGGGAACACGATGCTGCCCACGCGCATGGGCGACAAGGGCGGGCTGCAGGCTTGCAGCACAGGAACGAGCGCGAGGGCACTGGCTGCGCGCAACGCCCGGCGCCGACTTAACATGGCCTGAGTCCAGACCATAGACACCCCTGCCTCTTCACCATGTGCGTTCAAACCAGTGCCTTCCTGCAACAGACGAGCGGCTCGGCGTAGCAGCTTGGGCTCCCGCCTAAGCGACGACAATCCAGCCCGCTGAATTGTTACCACATGATACAGAGGCACTGTTGCTGTCACTGCGCGGTGACTGCCCTCAGAGGTAATTTTGCACACATAGGAGAGAAAGCGCGAAAGCTGTGCGTCTGGCCGAATGGCTCCCTGTCGCCTAGAAGAGTGAGGCTTGGCCGCAGGGCAGGCCCGGCCTGAACTGCGAGAGATCCAGTGCGATGCGCTCGCGGTTCAGGCCGTGGCGCACGCAGGCCTTCTGAAAGCGCTGGCGGATCAGCTCGGCCCAGACGCCGCTGCCTCTCATGCGCGTGGCGTAGTTGCTGTCGTAATCCTGGCCGCCGCGCATGTCGCGGATGCGCGCCATCACGCGCGCGGCACGCTGCGGATAGTGCAGCTGCAACCACTGCTGGAACACCTCGTTCAACTCCCAGGGCAAACGCAGCACGGTGTAGAACGCATTCGTCGCGCCCGCCTCAGCCGCCGCGGCCAGCACCTGTTCCATGTCCTCGTTGATGAAGGGAATCTGCGGCGCCACGCTCACGCCCACCGGCACGCCCGCCGCGGCCAGGGCGCGGATGGTGCGCAGGCGGCGCTGCGGGGAGGCGGCGCGCGGCTCCAGCTGACGCGCAAGTTCGCCGTCCAGCGTGGTGATGGTGACGTAGACCGCGGCCAGCCCGTCTTGCGCCATGGGGGCGATCAGGTCCAGGTCACGCTCCACACCGCTGGATTTGGTGAGCAGCGAAAAGGGATGGCGCGCCTCACGCAGCACCTCGATCAAGGAACGCGTGATGCCCAGCTCGCGCTCCACCGGCTGGTAGCAGTCGGTGACCGAGCCGATGACGATCATGCCGGGCCGGTAGGACCGGGCCGAGAGTTCGCGCCGCAGCAAGGCCGCAAGCCCGCGCTTGGCGATGATCACGCGCTCGAAATCCAGCCCAGGGGACAGGCCCAGGTAGCTGTGCGTGGGCCGGGCATAACAGTAGCTGCAGCCGTGCTCGCAGCCCCGGTAGGGATTGATGGACTGGTCGAAGGAGATGTCGGGCGAATCGTTGCTGACCAGTGCGCTGCGCGCGTCCTCCCACCGGACTTCGGTCTGCGGTTTCGGCGCCGTCTCCGACAAGTTCTCGTCCCAGGTCGACCAGCCGTCGTCGAAGGCCGCGCGCACCTCCTGCTCGAAACGGTGCGCGTGGCGCGTGGCGGCACCCCGTCCCTTGAGGGACTGCAGGGGGATCTTGAATTCGCTCATGGCAGCGGCCCGTTCTGATGCAGCAGCATCACATCCATAACTGTGTATTTGTACAGTTTACTGACATTTGTCCCCACTGTCAGTCCTGCCGGCGTGGACACCACCCATCGGGGCGGACGACCTTCCATCGACCCACTGCAGCACGCTGACAACAAGCAGGCCCCACCCGCATCCTCCGGGCCAGACCAGTCGCTATAGTCGAGCGCATGACCGCTATCGCCCCGCACCAGGAACTCCGTGACCATCCGGCCCGCTGGCTGGCCGGGGGGCTGTGTGCGCTGGCCTTGCTGGTCCTCGTGGGCTGCAGCAGCACGCCCAAATCCGGGGGCAGTGCGGCCAGCGGCCACAGCGAATCGGGCCAAGCCTCTTTTTACGGCAACGAGTTCCACGGCCGCAAGACCGCCAATGGCGAGCGTTTCGACCAGGCCAAGCTGACGGCAGCGCACCGCACCCTGCCCTTCGGCACGCGGCTCAAGGTCACCAACACGCAGAACGGCAAAACCGTGCAGGTGCGCGTGAACGATCGCGGCCCTTTCGTGAAGGGCCGCGTGATCGACCTCTCCAGCTCCGCTTTCAAGTCCATCGCCAGCCTGAACGCCGGCGTGGTGCCGGTGCGCATCCAGGTCATCGACTGACGGGCGCAGACTGCAGCGCGCTGCGCATAATCGGCGCATGACTTCCATCCATCTGCCCTACCCGGGCGCCATCACCGACGTGGCCGGCATCGAGGTCGGACACCATAGCGACACGCGCCGACCTACCGGTTGCAGCGTGGTCATCGCGCGCCACGGCGCCGTGGGCGGCGTGGACGTGCGCGGTGCCGCGCCCGGCACCCGCGAAACCGATCTGCTGCACCCCGGCAACCTGGTGCCCCATGTGCACGCCGTGCTGCTGGCCGGCGGCAGCGCCTGGGGCCTGGACGCAGCCGGCGGCGTGATGCGCTGGCTGGAAGAAAACGACATCGGCCTGGACACGGGCCACGGCCTGGTGCCCATCGTGCCGGCGGCCGTGGTCTTCGACCTGGGCGTGGGCGATGGCCTCATCCGCCCGGATGCGCAGTCAGGCTACCAGGCCTGCGGGGCTGCCAGCCGCAGCGCACCAGCCCAGGGCAATGTGGGGGCCGGCAGCGGCGCGCTGGTGGGCAAGCTGATGGGCATGGCACACGCCATGAAAGGCGGCGTGGGCACGGCCTCGGTCAGCGCCGGCGGTGTCACCGTGGGTGCGCTGGTGGTCTGCAATGCCGTGGGCGACGTGCTGGAGCCAGCGACGGGCCGCGTGATCGCCGGCGCCCGCACGCGCGACGGCAAGACGCTGCAGAACACACGCGACGCGCTGCTGGGCGGCCACATGCCGCAGCACCTGCTGGCCGGCAACAACACCACCATCGGCGTGATCGCCACCGACGCGGTGCTGAGCAAGCCCCAGGCCCAGCGCCTGGCGCAGGTGGCCCACGACGGGCTGGCCCGCAGCATCAACCCCGTGCACACCATGCTCGACGGCGACACGCTGTTCGCACTGGGCACCGGGACCAGCGGCAAGGCCGCCGACATGCTGTTGCTGGCGACACTCGCGGCCGAGGCGACGGCGCGCGCCGTGGTCAATGCGGTGTGGGCGGCCCAGGGCCTGGCGGTCGGCGAACAGCACTGGCCCAGCGCGGCCGATCTCCTCGCATCAAGCTGAAAAACACCCATGCCTGCTGTCCTGCGCCACACCCTGCTCTCGCTGCGCGACCTCTGGGCCTCGGCCGCGCCCTTTGTGCTGCTGGCCCTGCTGCTGCTCACGCTGGCCTACTGGTGGCTGGACCCGATGCCGCCGAAGCGCATCACGCTGGCCACCGGGCCGGCGCAAAGTGCCTATGACGAGTTGGGCAAGCGTTATGCCCAGTCGCTGGCGGGCTATGGCATCCAGGTGACGCTGCGGCCCAGCCAGGGCGCGGCGGACAACCTGGCCCTGCTGCGCGCGGGCGAGGTGGACATCGGCTTCGTGCAGGGGGGCACGGCCCAGCCCAGCGAAGACGACGAGCTCGAATCACTGGGCAGCCTCTTTGTGGAACCGGTCTGGCTGTTCTACCGCGCCGACGCCGCCCGCCGCGTGAACCCCCAGGGTACGCTGAGCGCGCTGGGTGAACTCAAGGGCCTGCGCCTGAACTTGGGGGCCGAGGGCAGCGGCGTGCCGCAACTGATGGCGCGGCTGTTCGAGGCCAACCGCATCGACCCGGCTGGCCTGCGGCTCTCTTACCTGGACCAGACGCCAGCGGTGATGGCGCTGCTGGCCGGCGAGATCGATGCGCTGGTGCTGGCCTCGGCGCCGGAGTCGCTGATGGTGCAGATGCTGCTGCAAACGCCGGACGTGCGCCTGATGAACTTCAGCCAGAGTGAGGCCTATGCGCGCCGCTTCGCCTTTCTCACCCCGGTCACGCTGCCACGCAGCGTGGTGGACCTGGCACGCGACATCCCGGCGCAGGATGTGCGCCTGATCGCCACCACCACGACCCTGCTGGCCACCCCCGACGTACACCCGGCGCTGCTGCAGCTGTTCTCGCAGGCCGCACTCAAGCTGCACGGACCGGCGGGCTGGTTCAACCGTGCGCGTGAATTTCCGAACGCCGGGCAGACCGAGTTCCCACTGGCCCAGGAAGCCGAGCGCGCCCTCAAGAACGGCGTGCCGCTGCTGCAGCGTTACCTGTCCTTCACGCTGGCCAATCTGCTGGAACGCATGTGGCTGGCACTGGGCATCATCATCGCCATCCTGCTGCCCCTGAGCCGTATCGTGCCGCCGCTGTACGAGTTCCGCATCCGCTCACGTGTGTTCCGCTGGTACGGGCAACTGCGCCAGATCGAGGAGCGCATGCAGTCCGGCGAGGGCAGCCGCGAGGAGTTGCTGCAGGCGCTGAACCAGCTGGAGGGGCGCGCGGCCGGGGTGAAGGTGCCTTTGTCGTACGCCGACGAGCTGTACGCGCTGCGCAACTACATCGAGATGGTCCGCAGCCGCCTGCAACGCGGCTGAGGCCACGCGCTTTGGCCGATCAATCGGCCTGGATATCCATATAGACGCTGTTGCGCATGGCCAGTTCGGCCACGGCGTCGAAGGCGCGCTCCACCACCGGCCCCTGCGCCACCAGACGCAACTGGGCCTGCGCCACCAGGCGGTCGAACATGCGCCGTGTCATCGAGTGATTGGAGCCGCCGGCACTGGAGAACAGGCACAGCGTGGCCGACTCGTTGACCCAGGCCAGCTGCAGGCGCGTCCAGTGCCCGCTGACCAGCAACTCGACCCAGCTGCCCTGCTGCAACTGTTCGAGCACGAAGGGCACCGGTGCAGCCTCGCTCGCCTGCGCGGCCTGAGCGATATCGCCCCCCCGCTCCTCCAGGCCCATGGGCTCGGTGGCCGGAAACTCACTGGGAAAATCTACCGGTACCGTTGACGCAAAGTCGGGCGTGTCCCCGCCCCCCAGGTCGTCCATGAAACCGGAATTGCGCGCCTCCTCCGGCGCCAGCCAGGTCCTGGCCACCGCTTGCGGTGCAGGCTTCTGGCCGCGTGCCGCGGACACACCCTCGAGCCCGCCCTGGTGCAGGGCGAACAACTGGTCGAGGAACTGCTGCAACTGCTCGGGCGGGTAGTGGATGCGCTCCAGCCCGCGACGCAGTCCCTGCACCAGCTGCGGGATGAGTTTGGCGAGTTGTGCGGGTTGCTGCCGGGTCTGGTCGGGGCGCACGCTCCAGAACAGGTCTTCGAGCAGGGCCACGTGGTCGGGCTCGCCGGGCTGGTCGACCTTGCCTTCGATCTGGGCCTGCGCCATGACCTGGGCCCAGGGGCCGCAGGCGAAATCCACGATCAGGTCGGGCACCAGCACGGTGCCGGGCTGCTTGCGGATGTGCTGCGCAATCTGGTTGGCCAGCTGGTTGCGCTTTTCGGCCTGCTGCAGGGCCTGCACGGCGGCCTGCTGCTGCACCTGGCGGCGTTGCTCGGCCTGCGACCAGATATGGCGCAGGCGCACCAGCACACGCTCGAAGCTGTCGGCTGCACCGGCCGCCGGGTCCAGGCGCGCCAGCGTGTCGCGCATATCGGCCAGGAATTCGTCGAAACCTTCGGCCGCGACGCTCTCATAGGCGAAGCTGTGCTGCGCGAGCTCCTCCAGCAGCAGGCGCGCCGGGTGTTGTTTGTCGCTGAAGAAGTGCAGGTCGTTGCGGGCCAGCTGCAGCAGCGCCGGCTTGAGCCCGGCGATGAGTTCGCGCACCGGCGGCAGGATGCGCTCGTCGCCGGTGATGCTGGCCAGGATGAGCTGAACCACTTCCTGCACCAGCTGGTCGGCATCCGGCGTGGCGCCCGAGACGAGCCCGTGCAGCTGCTGCACGGTCAGCTGGCCGGCCACCACCTGTCGCGCCAGACCGCCTTGCACGACGCTTGGCATGCCCGGTGTATGCCCTGGCGCCGACCGGCCCGCGCTGTCGGCCCGGGCCGGCGGCAGCTGTTTCGGCCCCGGCCCTGCGACGGCCACGCCCGAGGAAGCCGTGCGCTGGATGGCGTAACCCACCGGCTGGACTTTTTTCGCCTTCAGATAAACCAGCAATTCCTGGTAGACCGGGCGCAGGCTCTTGCCCAGCAGAGGCACCATGACCTGGCGGCAAAGGGTCTGCGCCGCGCTGTCGCCCTGCATTTCGCCGATCAGGCCCTGCAGCGCCTCGACGTAGATCTCGGGCCGGAAAGGATTGCGCTCCGGGCGCACCTGGTCGAAACCGAGGATGGCGCTGACCAGGGTGTTGAGTTCGGTCAGCTCCTGCTCGGCGTCCTGCAGCGCCTGCTGCAGGCCACGCGCCGCGCTGATGCGTACCTGCACATCCTGCTCGTCCATCAACTCGAGCTGATCGAACTTGATGCTAGACGGCCCGGCGTCCAGCGTGGTCGTCACCGGGTTGTCGCCCAGCTCGCGCTCGACAGCCCGCTGCAGCGTCTCGGGGAAACGCGCACGCATCTCCGGTGCGGACCGCACCAGGGCAGAGACCACCTGGGCGCGCGCATCACGCGCCTGCAGGTCACGCGTCTGGTCAATCTGGCGCTGCAAGGCCTCACGCGTCTGGCGCAGCAGGCTGTCCATCACGTCCAGCCCGCGCCGCGAAGCTTCCCAGATCAGGCCATCGAGCTGGGCACTGCGGGCAAGCGCTGGTGGACGTGGGCTCATGGTCTGTTCCTGCGGGAGGGACGTTGGAGGCGGCTCGCTTATTTGAGCGCCTTGAAACGCACGCGGTGCGGCTTGGCGCCCTCTTCACCCAGGCGCTTCTTCTTGTCGGCCTCGTACTCCTGGTAGTTGCCGTCGAAGAAGGTCCACTGGCTGTCGCCTTCGGCGGCCAGGATGTGGGTGCAGATGCGGTCCAGGAACCAGCGGTCGTGGCTGATGACCATGACGGAACCGGCGAACTCCAGCAGCGCGTCTTCCAGCGCGCGCAGGGTTTCCACGTCGAGGTCGTTGGACGGCTCGTCCAGCAGCAGGGTGTTGCCGCCGGCGATGAGGGTCTTGGCCAGGTGCAGGCGACCGCGCTCACCGCCCGACAGCGTGCCCACGCGTTTTTGCTGGTCACCACCGTTGAAGTTGAAGCGGCCGCAATAGGCGCGGCTGGCCATCTGGAACTTGCCCACCGTAAGGATGTCGAGCCCGCCTGAGACGTCTTCCCAGACGGTCTTCTCGTTGGAGAGGTCGTCACGGGTCTGGTCGACAAAAGCCATCTTCACGGTCTGGCCGATCTTGACCTCGCCACTGTCGGGCGTTTCCTTGCCGGCGATCAGCTTGAACAGCGTGGACTTGCCGGCGCCATTGGGGCCGATGATGCCGACGATGGCGCCCGCGGGCACCTTGAAGCTCAGGTTGTCGATCAGCAGGCGGTCGCCAAAGGACTTGCTGACGTTCTTGAACTCGATGACTTCATTGCCCAGGCGATCCGCCACGGGGATGAAGATTTCCTGCGTCTCGTTGCGCTTCTGGTATTCGAAGTCACTCAGTTCCTCGAAGCGGGCCAGGCGGGCCTTGCTCTTGGCCTGGCGGGCCTTGGGGTTCTGGCGCGCCCACTCCAGTTCCTTCTTCAGGGCCTTGGCGCGGGACTCTTCACCCTTCTGCTCCTGCTCCAGGCGGGCCTGCTTCTGCTGCAGCCATTCGCTGTAGTTACCCTTGTAGGGGATGCCCGAGCCGCGGTCCATTTCCAGGATCCACTCGGCCGCGTTGTCCAGGAAGTAACGGTCGTGGGTGATGGCCACCACGGTGCCGGAATAACGCTGCAGGAACTGCTCCAGCCAGTCCACCGATTCGGCGTCCAGGTGGTTGGTCGGCTCGTCGAGCAGCAGCATGTCGGGTTTGGACAGCAGCAGGCGGCACAGCGCGACGCGGCGCTTTTCGCCGCCAGAGAGCTTGCCGATCACGGCATCCCAGGGCGGCAGGCGCAGCGCGTCGGCGGCGATTTCCAGCTGGTGCTCGCCGCCGTCGCCAGCGGTGGCGATGATGGCTTCGAGCTTGGCCTGCTCGGCGGCCAGGGCGTCGAAGTCGGCGTTCTCGTCCGCGTAGGCCGCGTACACCTCTTCCAGCCGGGCCTGGGCGGCCTTGGATTCGCCCATGCCGCCTTCGACGGCCTGGCGCACGGTTTCATTGGGGTCGAGCTGCGGCTCCTGAGGCAGGTAGCCGATCTTCAGGCCGGCCATGGGGATGGCCTCGCCCTCGAACTCCTTGTCCACCCCGGCCATGATCTTGAGCAGCGTGGACTTGCCCGAGCCGTTGAGGCCCAGCACGCCGATCTTGGCGCCGGGGAAGAAGGACAGGGAGATGTCCTTGAGGATGTAACGCTTCGGCGGAATGATCTTGCCGAGGCGGTTCATGGAAAAGACGTATTGGGCCATGAGCGGTGAATTCTGCAGGGGTAAAACCCGCATTATCCCCGCCCCACCGCCCCCGGACCCCGCGGCTCAGGATTTCGACTGGTTGCGGGCGTTGAGCAGGGCCGTCTGGGCCACGGCGTCCAGCGCGTTGTCCACCATGTGGCGCTCGGACACGATGCGCATCATGCCGCGCGTGCGCAGCTGCTCCATGGTGCGGCGCGACATGGAATGCGCCAGACCCTTGCCAGAGATGAACATGAACAGCGTGCCGTGCGGGCTGGCCCAGGTCAGCTGGGCGCGCACCCACTCGCCCTTGAGCTGCAATTCGACCCAGCAGCCGATGGCCAGATCGGCCGCGTTCCAGGCGCCAGACACGGGCGCGCCGGCCGGCGCAGCGTCCGGCATGACATCGCCCTCGGGCAGGTAACCGGCCTCGTGGGCCTCGTGCCCGGCCATCCAGATCTGGCCGGCGTCAGCCGTCTCGATCACGCCAAAGCCGGTGCTCTCGTCGCCCGACTCCTGCGAAAACTCCTCGGGCAGATCATCCTCGGGCATGTCCTCGAGTTCGGTCACCTCGAGGCCGTCCATCGGATCGCCTTCGTCGTCGGGTGCCGGCGGCCTGGCCGTCTTGGCCGGGGCGGGCGCCTTGATCTTGGGAGCCTCAAAGGCCTTTTCGTGCAAGGCGATCAGTTCGTCCAGGAAACGCGGGATGCGCTCGGGCGGGTATTCGATGAGCAGCAGGCCATGGCGCAGCTTGACCAGCAGATTGGGCACCAGCTGCACCAGGCGATCCCGGTTGCGACGCGCCAGCTTGACCTGCACGCTCCAGATCAGGTCGTCCACCAGGTCCAGATAACCCTGGGCGTCGGTCGTGCCGTCCGCGTTGCGCAGCTGGGATTCGGCCACCACCTGGGCCCAGGGACCGCACAGGAAAGCCGCCACAAAATCCGGGACCTTCTTGTCGCGCAGGCGCTCCTGAAAGTCTGCCGCGAGCCGCTGCGCCAGCATGTTGCGCTGCTCGGCGTGCATCAGCGCGCGCGCCGCATCTTCCTGCTTGGCCCGCAGCGCCAGGTCCACCCGCGACCACTGGGCATCGAGCATGGTGAGCGCGCGGGCAAAGGACTCGGGCTGACCGTCACTGCCCAGCAGCTCGAGCACCGACGATGCCACCATCTTGAGAAAGCGCTGGAAACGCTCGTCGTTCTCGGTCTTGTAACCCAGGCTCTGGTGCGTGATGCGGTCCAGGAACTGGCGCGCCGGGTGCTTGCGCTCACTGAAGAAACGCGGGTCGGCCTGGGCCAGGCGCAACAGCAGCGGCTCAAGCTCCTTGACCTGGGCCCGCACCGGTGGCAACAGGCGCTGATCCTTGCCCAGGTTGTCCATCATCAAGCGCACCACCTCCTCGCCCAGTTGCTGGCCCAGCTCACGGTTCATGTTCTTGCTGGCCCCCTTGGCCGTGGCCTTGGCCTCCGTGAGGGCGCGTTCACTCAGGCGCTTGATCATGGGCTCGACCATGCGCAGGTCTTCCAGCGCCACCATGGAGGCCGGCACCGTGTGCAGGAAATCCGTTCTCCGGTGGGCTCCGCCGCTGAGATCGATCTCTGCGGTCAACAGGCGGCGCAGCTTGTCCAGCGTGAGCATGGTGCGGGTGACCGGGTGTTCGACCGGCGCGCCGCCCGCCGTTGGCGCAGCCGCGGTCAGCAGAGGCACCACCGGCTCGATCCCTTGCGAACGCAGCCAGTCGCCCAGTTCCTTGTAGAGGGTGCGCAGGCTGTGGCCCAGAATGCCGGCGGCAGGGGTGATCAGCGCGGTGCGGGCCTGCTCGCTGGGCACGTGCTGCATCAGGGTCTCGCGCAGGGCACGCGCAAAAGTCTCGGGGCGCAGGGGGTTGAGGTGGGCCTGCACCGACATCCAGCCCATCAGGCTGCTGATCAGGGCATTGAGCGGCGGCATCACCTCGTCCACCGCCATCTGGATCTCCTGCTGCGCCATGGCGAACTCGATGTTGGCGTCGAGCTGGCCCTCGTCGAGCAACTGGATGTCCTCGAAGCGCACCAGCGCCTCCGGGTCGCTGGCATGGCTGCCACTGCGGTAGATCGCCAGGCGCAACTGCACGCTGAACGTGGCGCGCACAGCCTCGGCCTGGCGGCGCAGTTCATCGACGATGGGCTGGCTCAGGCCACGCTGGTTGACCTTGGAGATCTTGCCGCTGACCTGCTGCATGGCCAGGTCCAGGCCCTTGACCACGTCGTCGATCAGCGGGCTGGACTGCTCCAGCACCGCCTCGATGCAGTCGTGCAGGGACGGCTTTTCGGCGGTCGGATCATCCGACACGCCCAGGCGCCGCATACGAAACTTTTTCATGGATTCTTTGTTCATTGCCTAGGCTCGGGCCTGGCGCTTGTTACATTCTCCACCGACTCGGGCGGGGCATCCACAGCAGGACTACATTTTGTTACGGGTATGACAAAAATGGCGACAAGGAACAATTTTCGGCAGTCCCGGCCCGGACATGCGACAATACGGTCGTTGCCGTTCAGTTGCGCGCAACATCAGCACACTGCTGGGGGCTTTGTCACCGCGACCCGCGGACCGACGGTCCCACCCTTGAACCCTATCTGCCTTTGACTGGCCAGGTGCCCCAGGTACCTGTACTGGCCGATATCCCAGCGCCTGGATGGGCGCCTTACCATGAACTTTGAAGATCTGAAACTGGCTCCGGCCATCCTGAAGGCTGTGCGCGAGCAGGGCTACGAGACCCCCACGGCCATCCAGGCCCAGGCGATTCCGCTGGTACTTGAGGGCCACGACCTGCTGGGCGGCGCCCAGACCGGTACCGGCAAGACCGCCGCCTTCACCCTGCCCCTGCTGCACCGCCTCACCATGAGCCGCAGCGCGCAGAACAAATGGGGCGGCACCGGCATCCGCGCCCTGGTGCTCACCCCCACGCGTGAGCTGGCCGCCCAGGTCGAGGAATCGGTCCAGACCTACGGCAAGTACCTGCAGCTCACCTCTACCGTCGTCTTCGGCGGTGTGGGCATGAACCCGCAGATCAGCCGCCTCAAGAAGGGCGTCGACATCCTGGTGGCCACCCCGGGCCGCCTGCTGGATCTGCAGCAACAGGGTTTCCTGGACCTGTCCACCGTACAGACCCTGGTGCTGGACGAAGCCGACCGCATGCTGGACATGGGCTTCATCCATGACGTGAAGAAGGTGCTGGCCCTGGTGCCCAAGGACAAGCAGAGCCTGCTGTTCTCCGCCACCTTCAGCGACGAGATCCGCGAGCTGGCCAACGGCCTGCTCAAGAACCCGCAGAGCGTGCAGGTCACGCCGCGCAACACCACGGTGCAGCGCATCACCCAGGTCATCCACCCGGTGGGCCGCGGCAAGAAAAAGGCCCTGCTCGCCCACATCATCCAGGAACACAACTGGAGCCAGGTGCTGGTTTTCGTGCGCACCAAGTTCGGCGCGAACAACGTGGCCGAGTACCTGGAGAAGAACGGCATCACCGCCATGGCCCTGCACGGCAACAAGAGCCAGGGTGCCCGCACCCAGGCGCTGGCCGGCTTCAAGAGCGGTGACGTCCGCGCCCTGGTGGCCACCGACATCGCCGCGCGCGGCATCGACATCGACGAGCTGCCGCACGTGGTGAACTACGAGATTCCCAACGTCAGCGAAGACTATGTGCACCGCATCGGCCGTACCGGTCGCGCGGGCTCTGATGGCGCCGCCGTCAACCTGGTCTGCCTGGACGAGGAAGGCTTCATGGCCGACATCGAGCGCTTCACCAAGCAGAAGATTGAAGTGCGGGTCGTCGAGGGCTTCGCCCCCGAGCCGGGCGAGCGCGCCGAACCCATTGCCATGGGTCGCCAGACCATCTGGGGCGGCGCCGGCAAGCCGCCGAGCCGCGAAGTGATGGCCGCAGCGGCCAAGGCCGCACGCAGCGAGATGTTGCAGCGCATGCGCGACAACAAGGCCGGCCAGGGCGAACCCAGCAAGAGCGGCCAAGGTCAGGGTCAGCGCGCCGGTGGCGGTCAGAGCCAGCCGCGCGGCCCGTCCAAACCCCAGGGCCAGCGTGCCCAGGGCCAGGGACAAGGTCAGGGCCGTAACAACGAGCCGCGCCGTGGCAACAACGGCCCGCGTGCTCAGGGCGGTGGCAACGGCGGCCAGCCCGATCCGCTGCGCACCGGTACCGATGCCCTGAGCCAGGGCGGTCGTCGCCGTGGCGGCGGCGGTGGTGGCGGTCGTGGCCGCTCGGGTGGTCAAGGTGGTGGTGGCGGTGGCGACCGGGTCCCCGGTGGCGTCGATCCGCTGCGCACCAACTACGGCCGCATCAGCCACTGAACGCGGTTCGACCCGTTAACGAGACGGCCCTGCGGGGCCGTTTTCTTTTGAGGCATCCCAGCCAGGCCGCTAGCATAGGCAGATGGCGACCCACACCACCCCCATCCACTTCGGCCTGCAAGGCCGTGTCTGCATCGTTACCGGCGGCGCCCAGGGCATAGGCGAGGCCTGCGCACGCCGTTTCGCACGCGAGGGCGCACCGGTGGTGATCGCCGACATTGCCGATGCCCGCGGTCAGGCCCTGGCCGAGGAACTCGGCGCGCTTTACGTGCACTGCGATGTCGGCGACAAGGCCCAGGTCGAGGCCCTGGTGGCGCGCTGCCTGGCCGCACACGGCCGCATCGACGTGCTGGTCAACAACGCCGGCATCTTCAAGGCCGCCGATTTCCTGGACATCAGCGAAGCCGACTTCGACGCCGTGCTGCGCATCAACCTCAAGGGCGCTTTCCTGGTCGGCCAGGCCGTGGCGCGCGTCATGGCCCAGGCCGGTCGCGGCGCCATCGTCAACATGAGTTCAGTCAACGGTGTGCTGGCCATCCCCAACATCGCCAGCTACAACGTCAGCAAGGGCGGCATCAACCAGCTCACGCGCGTGATGGCGCTGGCGCTGGCCGACCGCGGCATCCGCGTCAACGCCGTGGCACCGGGCACCATCGCCACCGAACTGGCGGCGCAGGCCGTGCTGACCAGCGAGCAGGCCAAGACGCGCATCCTCAGCCGCACCCCCATGAAACGCCTGGGCGAGCCCGGCGAGATTGCCGACGTGGTGGCCTGGCTGGCCAGTGATGCTGCCAGTTATGTGACAGGCGAGATCGTCACCGCCGACGGCGGTCGCATGGCACTGAACTACACCGTGCCGGTCTAGGCGACTAGCCCCTGACGAACAGCGTCACCAGCGGCTCCGGGCCCACCTGTCGGCTCCAGTGGCCGTGCACAGCCGGATCGAAGGTGGCGCCTGCGGGCAGCAGATCGGCCGAGTGGAAATGCTGGCCCGGGCCGAACACGCGCGAGACACCACCTTGCAGGCCGATCTCCATCTGCCCCTGCAGGATGAAACACCACTGCGGTGCCCCGGTGCAGTGAAAACTGCTGCGAAAACCCACCGGGCTGTGGCGCAACTGGTAGCCACCGGAGGCAAAGACCTCGGACAGCATGGACTGCGGCGTGCCCTGCCCCAGCGGCACCTGCTCCTCGCGGAAACGGGCGCGACCGTCGGTGTCGGTAAAGAGGATGACTTTGGTGAAAGTGGCCATGAGGATTTCCGCTGAAGTGTTCAGCGACCGATTATTCCCCAGCCACGCGGGCACATCGGGGAAGCGGTATGCTCACAGCCGTTTCAACCCCGCGACACCACTGCCATGAGATTCCTGCACACCATGCTGCGCGTTGGCGACATGCAGCGCTCCATCGACTTCTACACCCGTGTGATGGGCATGCAACTGCTGCGCACCACCGACCGTCCCGAGCAGAAGTACGCACTGGCCTTTGTCGGCTACGCCAGCAATCCGGAGCAGGCCGAGCTCGAGCTGACCTACAACTACGGCGTCGACAAATACGACATGGGCGGCGCCTACGGCCATGTGGCCCTAGGCGTGGACGATATCTACGCCACCTGCGAACAGATCCGCACCCGGGGCGGCAACATCACGCGCGAACCTGGCCCGGTCCAGGGCGGCAACACGCTGATCGCCTTCATCACCGATCCCGACGGCTACAAGATCGAACTGATCCAGCGCGACGCCTGAGCCCGGCGTCCGGGCTGCCCCCGGCGCGGGATGTGACTTTTCCGTCATAAGTCGAAGAACATCCCGCCCGGGCGCGCCCGCTGGCAGCAACTCACGCTAGGATGGGGCGTGCGGACTGTCCTGTCCGCCAGGACGAGGGTCGGTCCACTCGCGAGGTTCCTCACCTTGAAAGCGTTCGTGAAGCTGGCAGGTCTGCTGCCCCCCCCATCGACAGAACCTGAGGTGCTGCTCGACTGGCGCGCCCGCATCCTCTCGACCATCCTGATGTTCGTGGCCGGGCTGGGCACGCTGACAGCGGTCCCCAGCGTATGGCTGGCGCTGCGCAACGAACTCTGGGCCATCGCCTGGATCGACCTCGCCGCCCTGGTCTGGGTGCTGGTGCTGTGGCGGTACAAGCGCCTGTCGTACCGCTTCCGCGCCTGGAACCTGCTGGCCCTCATCTACCTGCTCGGCGTCTGGTTCCTGTTCATCGTCGGGCCGGTCAGCCAGATCTACCTGATGGCCTTCCCGGTCATGACGGCCCTGCTGCTGGGACTGCGGCCGGCGCTGGCGGCACTCGCCATCAACGCCCTCACGCTCATGAGCGTGGGCTACCTGGCCAATGCCGATCTGCACGTGCCCGGCTTCGAGACGCGCCCCTTCGTCGAATGGGTCGTCATCACGATCAACTTCATCTTCATCAACTCCATCATCACGATCTCCTGCGCCGTGCTGCTCAACCAGCTCGAACGTTCGCTGGAAAGGCAGCTCGACATCTCGCGCTCGCTGACGCAGGGCCAGGAGGATCTGCAACGCGTCAACGAGGAACTGCAGCACACCGCCTCGGCGCTCAACCGGCTGGCCTATTTCGACGAACTCACCGGCCTGCCCAACCGGCGCATGCTGATGGACCGCCTGGGCCAGGCCCTGGCGGCCGCGCGGCGCAACCCGATGAGCGGCACCCTGCTCTACCTGGACCTGGACCGTTTCAAGAACATCAACGATGCGCGCGGCCACGCCGCTGGCGATACCCTGCTGCTGGCGGTGGCCCAGCGCCTGGGCGCCCTGATGCGCGAAGAGGACACCGTGGCGCGCCTGGGTGGTGACGAATTTGTGATCCTTTCGCCCCGCGCGGCGCAGGAACACGATGGCGACGCGCGCGCCGCCAGAGCCGTGGCGGGCAAGGTACGCGAAGCCTTCGAGCAGCCCTTCATCCTGGACGGCCAGCCCTACAGCGCCAGCGCCAGCATCGGTGTGGTCGTGCTGGGGCCCGCCACGCAGAGCGCCGAGGAGCTGCTGCGCAACGCCGACACCGCGATGTACCGCGCCAAGGCGGCGGGGCGCAACCGCATCGCCTTCTTCGAAGCGGCCATGCAACGCGAAGTCGAAGAGCAGCTGGCACTGGAGAGCGAACTGGCATATGCCATCGAGCAGGACCAGCTGGCCTTGCATCTGCAGTCCCAGGTGGACGCGACCGGCACCGTGGTCGGGGTGGAGGTCCTGCTGCGCTGGACGCACCCGCTGCACGGCACGGTCGCGCCATCGCGTTTCATTCCCATCGCCGAGGAGAGCAGCCTGATCCTGCGCCTGGGGCACTGGGTGCTGGAACAGGCCTGTCGCATCCAGCAGCGCTTGCTGGCCGCCGGCCATGCCATCCCGGTCTCGCTCAACGTCAGCCCGCGCCAGTTCCATCAGGCCGAATTTGTCGAACAGGTGCTGACCGTGCTCGACCACAGTGGCGCCCGGGCTGACCTGCTGGTCTTCGAAGTCACCGAAGGCCTGCTGCTGGAAAACCTGGAACGCACCATCCCGCGCATGGATGCGCTGGCCCTGCTGGGCATCCGCTTCTCGATCGACGACTTCGGCACCGGCTACTCCAGCCTGGCCTACCTCAGGCGCCTGCCCTTGCACGAACTCAAGATCGACCGCAGCTTCATCGAGGACACACCGCACGACCCGGGCGATACCGCCATCGTCGAGATGATCCTCTCCATGGCCAGGCACCTGGGTCTCAAGGTGGTGGCCGAGGGCGTGGAGACACGTGCACAGGCCGACTTCCTGGCGGCCCACGGCTGCGACGCCTTGCAGGGTTTTCTCTATTCGCGCCCGCAGCCCCTGGACGAATGGCTGCGCGTCACCCACCACAGCTCCAGCATCTTTGGCGCCCTGTGAACCCGACCTTCAAGCTCCCCCCGCCCCTGCGTGATCCGGCCCCCATGCTAGAGAGCACGCTGACGCAATGGGGCGGCCACGGGGATCTCTGGATCTTCGGCTACGCCTCGCTGATCTGGCGGCCCGATTTCGACTTCGAGGAACGGCGGCCCGCCCATGTGCGCGGCTGGCACCGTGCGCTGAAGATGTGGAGCCGCGTCAACCGCGGCACGCCGGAGCGGCCCGGCCTGGTCTTCGGCCTGCTCACGGGCGGCAGTTGCCATGGGGTGGTGTTCCGGGTCCACCGGCAGCAGGCCCCGGCCGTGCTGGGTACCCTGTGGGAGCGCGAGATGCCCACCGGCGTCTACGACCCGCGCTGGCTGCGCTGCGTCACACCACATGGCCCCGTCTCGGCCCTGGCCTTCACGCTGTCGCGCCGCAGCCCCAACTACACCGGGGCCTTGAGCCCGGAACAGTACCGCCAGATCTTCGCGCAAGCCTGCGGCAGGTACGGCAGCACGCACGACTACGCGCACCAGACCTATGTGAGCCTGCGGGCCCACGGCATCCACGACCGCGAGCTCGAGCGGCTGCTGGCCCAGCACGCGCCGGGCGCCACACGCCGCTGAGCCCTGGCCCCAGAGCCTGTGCTGCCAGCAGGGTCGGGCCCAGGCCGGGCAGCACCATGCCGGGCGCAGGGTTAGAGTGGCCCGAGCCCTACAACACAACGGAGACAGACCATGACACGAACCCTTCCCCTGCTGGCCCTGGCGGCCCTGTTTGCCGGCTGCGCCACACCCAGCGGCCCCACGGCCGGCGCCCAGCTGCAGCCCACGCGCGGCAACACCACCAGCGGGGACGTCCGCTTTGTCCAGCGGGATGGCAAGGTGATGGTCAGCGGCGAGGTGCGCGGGCTCAAGCCTGGCGCCGAACATGGCTTTCATGTGCACGACAAGGGCGACTGCTCCAGCGGTGACGGCATGAGCACCGGCGGCCACTTCAACCCGGGCGGCCGCAAGCATGGGGCGCACGGCGGCGGCGAACACCATGTGGGCGACCTGCCCAGCCTGAAGGCCGACGCCATGGGCGTGGCACGCTTCAGCTTCGAATCCGGCAGCATCGCGGTGGGCAGCGGCCAGGCCGACATCGTCGGCCGGGGCCTGATCGTGCACCGCGACCCGGACGATTACACGACCCAGCCCACCGGCAACGCCGGCCCGCGCCTGGCCTGCGCCGTGATCGCCCGCCAGTAAGGCGGCTTCTCAGGGGTCAGGCCGTCATGCAGCCCGGCGCGTTGACCATGCGCCGGCTGGCCGCGTTCTTGACCTGCACGATCCCGGCCAGGATGGACACCGCAATCTCGGCCGGCGTGCGCGCACCGATGTCCAGGCCCACCGGGCCGTGCAGTCGGGCCAGCTCTTCGGCACTGAGGTCGAAGTGCTCGGCCAGGCGCTGCTTGCGCGCGTCCTGGTTGCGGCGCGAACCGAGCGCGCCCACATAGAAGGCGGCGGACTTCAGCGCTTCGAGCAGCGCCATGTCGTCCAGCTTGGGATCGTGCGTGAGCGCGACGATGGCGGTGTGCGCGTCGGGCAGCATCTCGCGCACCACGTCGTCGGGCATGCCTGGCACCCGCTGCACACCGGCCAGGTCCAGCGTGGCCGCGTATTCCTCACGCGGGTCGCAGACCAGCACCTCGAAATCGAGCAGGCTGGCCATGCTGGCCACCGCCTGCGAGAGCTGGCCGGCGCCGATCAGCAGCAGGCGCCACTTGGGGCCGAACACGGTGCTCAGTCTCTGCTCGTCGAAAACCATGGACTGGCCGCGCACGGCATCGGCCAGCGTCACACGGCCCGTGGCCAGGTCCAGCGTGCGCGCGACCAGTCGATGCTCGGCAGTTTGCGCCAGCAGCTGTTCAACCCAGGCGGTCTCTTGCAGGGGCTCCTGCACCAGGCGCAGGGTGCCGCCGCAGGGCAGGCCGAAACGCGCCGCCTCGTCCTTGTTCACGCCATAGACAATCAGGGAAGGTTTGGCCGCGGCCGGATCCTGCCGGCCTGCGGCCAGGGCCGCCTTGGCGCGGGCGATCAGGTCGTCCTCGACACAACCACCCGAGACCGAACCGCTGACCACACCGTCCTCACGCACGGCCAGCAGCGCCCCGGGCGGGCGCGGTGCGCTGCCCCAAGTCTGCACCACGGTGACCAGCGAAACGGCATGGCCGGCGCGCTTCCAGGCCAGCGCATCGGCCAGCACGCGCAGATCGAGACTTTCCATGGACGTAGCTACTCCAGTACGGTTCTTTCTATACTGCGAGTATGACCAAAATCGCCGATCTCCGCAAAAGCTACGAGCGTGCCGAACTCAGCGAAGAAGCCTCGCACGTCGACCCGCTGCAGCAGTTTGACCAGTGGCTGCACGAAGCAATCCAGACCGAAGTTCCCGAGCCCAATGCCATGACCGTGGCCACCGTGGCCAGCGACCTGCGGCCATCGACCCGGGTGGTGCTGATCAAGGGTTATGACGCGCGCGGCATTGTCTGGTACAGCAACTACGACAGCCGCAAGGGCCGCGAGCTGGCCGGCAACCCCTTTGCAGCGCTGCAGTTCCACTGGGTGGAGCTCGAGCGCGTGGTGCGCATCGAAGGCCGGGTGGAACGGGTGAGCGCCGAGGAAAGCGACGCGTACTTCCAGAGCCGCCCGCTCGATTCACGCATCGGCGCCTGGGCCAGCCCGCAAAGCCAGGTCATCAGCAGCCGCGGTGTGCTGGTGGCCAACGCCGCGAAGTACGGCGCAAAGTTCCTGCTGCAGCCGCCGCGCCCGCCGCACTGGGGCGGCTTCCGCCTGGTGCCGGATCGCTGGGAGTTCTGGCAGGGCCGGCCCAGCCGCCTGCATGACCGCTTGCGTTACACAGCCAATGCAAACGGCGGCTGGACCCGCGAGCGGCTCGCGCCCTGAAGCTCTCGGCCTAAGCGCTACAGCCGGCTGGCGCCCCACATCACCAGCGGCACCGTCAGCAGGGCCGCGACACTGGAAACAGTCAGGCTGGCCGTGGCCAGTTCCTCCGCCACGTCGTAGCGCTGCGCAAACATGAAGACATTGGTGCCCATGGGCAGGGCCGCCGTTACGACCATCACCACCAGCGGCAACCCGCCCAGGCCCCACCATAGCCCGAAGCCGGCAACCAAGGCAGGCAGCACAAAGTTCTTGGCCAGCGTCAGGCGCAGCGCCCAGCGCAGGTGCGGGCCGACGCGGGTGGAGGACAGGGTTGCCCCCACCAGCAGCAGCGCGAGCGGACCGAAGGCCTGCCCCAGCCACTGCAGCGGCCGGTCCACCACCTCGGGCAGCGCCCAGCCGGTCTGGGCAAAGAGCAGGCCGGCAATGATGGGCAGCGGCACCGGGTGGATGAGGGCACTGCGCATGGCGCCCAGCACAGTGCGCCACATGGCACGGGGTTCGGCCACCGCGGCCTCGCGCGCCACGGCCAGCTCCAGCACCACGGTGCTGGAGGCCAGCAGCACCAGGGCATGCACCGACAGCAGCGCAAACAAAATCACCAGCCCGGCCTCGCCGTAGGCCAGCTGGATCAGCGCAATGCCGATCATCACCGTGTTGCTGAAGGTGGCCGCCATGGCCAGCACGGCGGCGCGCCGGTTCAGCCCTTGCCAAAGCAGCATTCCGCCGAACAGCACGAAGACCCCGGCGAAGTAGCTCACCAGCGGCAGAAACTCCAGCTGCGCCACATCCACCTTGCCCATGGTGCGGAACATCAGGGCGGGCGTGAGCACCAGAAAGACGAAGTTGGAAAGGTCCTTGGCCGACTCCGCCCGCAGCCAGCGCAGGCGCCCGGCCACATAACCCAGGGCCACCAGCAGCACGACGGGGATCAGGGCGGAGAAGACGGGGTGGTTCATGGTGCTTATGCTAGTTCATGGGCTCTGGGTGTCGGATGCGCGCCCCGTACGCGCGGCAAGCCGGGTCTCGACCCGGCTTGCCACACCATCAGGCGCATATCGACACAGAGACCATCAGAAGCTGAGCTGCAAGCCCACCTTCAAACTCCTGCCCGGCAAGGGCGCCCGCCCCGGCACCGTTTGCGTCAGGATCGACGAAGACGAATAAGCCAGCGTGTTGCCGATGTTGTCCAGTCGGGCGTACCAAAGCGCGGGCGTGCGGCCGATCCGGTCGCGCCAGTTCAGTGCGGCGTTCCACAGCATGTAGCCCCCGGTGGCCGATTGGCCGGCCGGCACACGGTCCTGGCCGGCGTAACGGTCCAACCCGAGGCGGGCCCCCCAGGCCGCCCGGCTCCATGACAGCGAGGCGCCCACGCGGTGCGGGGCGATGCGCGGCAGGGGCTGACCGGTGCTGCTGTTTTCGGCGCGCACGGTGTCGGCGCGCAGTCCCAGGTCCAGCTTGTGCTGCTCGTCGAGCAGGCGCAGATTGCCGCTGGCCTCCAGGCCCGTGAAGCGCGCCTTTACCTGGGTGTAGGTGTACTGCGGCGGCGTGGCCGCCAGGTCCGTGCCCTCCAGCGAGATGTAGTTGCTGAAGTGGTGCTGGAAGAGCTGCGCCTTGGCACGGTGCGCACCGCGTTTCCAGGCAGCGCCGATGTCCACGTTGGCCGAACGCTCCTTGCCCAGGTTCGGATTGCCGATTTCCTCGGCATTCGTCGCTACATGCTCGCCATTGGCGTAGAGCTCGTAGTGTCTGGGCGCGCGCTCGTTGAGCGAGAGGTTGGACGTGAGCTGCCACTCGGGCGCTGACTTCCACAAAGCGCCCAGAGCGTAGCTGGCAGGATTGAAGCTGCGCGAGCCCGGCGTGAAGGCCGTGTTACCGGTTATGCCGAAGGACTCGACGTTCACCGAGTCCAGCCGCGCGCCGGCACTGAGCTTGCCCCAGGCCGTGGCCAGTTCCTCGTGTACAAAGGCCGCGCTGCTGCGCGTGCGGCTGCTGGGCGCATAGGCTTCGGCACCGTCAGCCGAAAAATCGCTGCTGTCGAACTGCAAGCCGATCACACCGTCGAGCTTCCCGATACGTGCATGGCGCGCCTCCAGACGCAGGTCCTGGCCGCGGGTCTTGAAACGCGTGCCGACATCCACGCCTTCAAATTCCGTGTGCCTGTAGTCCGTCAGGCTGTACTGCGCTTTCACGCTCTTGAGGAGTGACCCAAGCTCACGCAGCTCACCTTCGAGTGCATAGCGGTTCGAGCGCATGCGGATCGTGACGTCCTGCTCGGCGACGGTGCCGTAGTTCTTGTCATAGCTTGAAACTGCGGCTCCCAGGTAGCCACGATCGAAGTGCATCGTGCCACCGATGGCGCCCCCGTAGGTCTCGCTGGCCGAGTTGCAGATGCGCCGGGCGTTGGTGGTTACGCCCCCCTTGTCGCAACTGAGGTCTACCGGCACCGAGACATCCTCCGTCTTGCGCGACATGGCATCCACATGGAGGGTGAAGCGGTCGTTACCGCCGTCGAGCACCACGGCGCCGCCCTGCTCCTTGTTGCCCGTCGCATAGCCAGCGCCCAGGCGACCGGAATAGCCCCCCTTGGCGTCGAACAGCCGCTCCCGGGTGATACGGCCATCGATCACATTGACCACACCGCCCACGGCGTTGCCGCCGTACTGCAACACACCCGGGCCGCGCAGCACTTCCACGCGCTCGATCAGCAGCGGATCCAGGGCCAGCGCATGGTCAGGGCTGAGCCCTGACAGGTCCAGGCTGGCATTGCCGTTGTTGAGGATGGTGATGCGGTCACCGTCCAGGCCACGAATCACCGGACGGCTGGCGTTCGGGCCGAAGTAGGTACTGCTCACGCCCGGCAGGCCGTTGAGCGTTTCACCCAGCGTGGTCTGCCCACGCAGCAGCATTTCGGTCTGGCTGACTTGCTCGACCGGTGCGATCAGCTCGGAGGCTCCCAGCGGATTCCCGGTGATCACCACGGGAGCCAGCGTGGCGTTGTCCTGGGCCCAGGCACTGCAGGCCAGAAGGCTGAGGCTGGAGATAGCAGTGAGACGGAAGAAAGATGTAGGTTTCGAGGGTGTAGGTGTCGAGGATTTTTCCATGGCGATCTCGTTGAATCAAAAGGTGAGCACACCGCAGCGCACGGGCGTCGCAGTGCAACATCAAGGAATGGTTCAGCGAGAGGCGGGTGGAGCGCGCGCCGCAAAGGCCACGCAGGTGCATGGTCGCAGCGCCTGCAGCACCACCCAGGCCGGCAGCAGCGGCAGCGCGGAGGAAGAGGTGATGAACTCAGGTAGCAGCGGGCCGCCGTCGCACAACTGATCGTAGAGGCGACATTCACCGACATCGTCGGCCGGCGCCAGAAGGTGGGCCAACAAGCCATGCGCTTCGTGCGCGTGCTCCACATGCGATGTTAGAACGGCAGCCTGTACATGCCCGCCATGTGAGTGCAGCACGCCGTGCACCAAGCCCAGCAACTGCGTCCAGAGCAAGGCGACCGCCAGCACCACCACGCCTGGCAACTGCCGCAGCGGGATAGGGTTCGGGGACTGGTGGCGGAACATGGTCAGGACGCGATGCCGGAGCGAGATTATTTCACGGGAACGGCGTCGGTGATACGGTAGTACAGACCATAGGGGTCGGCAGGCAACACGGACAGTCGGCCCTGCACCACCAGCGGCTCCATGCCGTACTTGATGGGCGTCTTCGTCTTCACCTCGATCATGCTCTCGGGCCCGCCGGGCAGGCAGAATGAGCAGGACAGGGGCACTGAACTGAGCAGGAAATGCGTCTGCTTCTCGCCCGGCTCCAGCGGCATCATGAAACCCTGCACCCGCTGCGGCTTGCCGTCCAGCGCCAGGATGGCCGGCGGGAACACCGGCAGCACGCGATTTTTCTCGACCTTGGTCTTCACATTGGTCAGGAAGGACCAGGGCAGCACGTCGCCGCGCTCCTTCAGCGGCGGGAAGGGGCTTTGCGCGCTGTGCACGCCCGCGCCACTGCCCGGTGGGCCGCTGGGCACGCCACCCTCGATGGGCGGGCTGAGCAACTGGGCCTGGGCCAGACCCGCGGCCAGCAGACCGGCGATCAACAGTGTTTTAGTGCTCATGGCGCATCCCGCAGTACTTGCCCAGGGCCAGACCCTTGCAGGCGGCCTGCAGCTCCTTCTGGCAGTCGTCGTACTTCTTACCGGACTCAAGGCAACGGGCCGCCGACTCGTGGGCCACAGCCATGGCGCGATGCCGCTGGATATCCTTGGCCACGGCCTTGGCATCGTGGGCCTGCGCGGCGGCCATGGGCAGCGAAAGCGCACAGGCCAGCAGGCAAAGCAGTTGTTTCATGTCAGTTCCTTTCATCGTTCACGGAGCAAGGAGACAGCGTCTGCACGATACGCCGCCCACACCGGCAGTGCGGCCGCCAGTCCCGCCACCGTCAGAGCCAGGGCGGGCACCCAGAGTTCCTGCGCCAGCCACACCGCACCGCTGAGCGGCAAAGATCGCTCACCCTCCAGCATCCAGCCTAGCAGAGCTGTCAAGCCATGGCCGGCAGCCAGGCCCACCAGCGTGGCCAGTACGGCCAGCCAGAGCGCCTCGCACAGCAGCAGGGCCGCCACGCGCCGCGGCGGCGCACCCAGCAGGCGCAGCAGGGCCAGGTCGGCCCGACGTTCGCGCAGCGCGCTCCAGAGCGCGATGAACACGCTCAGGCCCGCGCTGAGCAGCAGCACGGCGGCAAAACCGCGCAGCACGTCCGTGCCCACCCCCACCATGCTTAGCAGGCGGGTGATCTCCAGCGCCGGGGCAGCCGCCTGCAGGCCGGTAGCCTCGTTGACGTAACGCGGGAAGGTCACTGCCGCCAGCGGGCTACGGTAGCGCACCAGCGCCAGGGTGATCTCGCGCTCTTCTTCCAGCACACGCCGGGACTCGGCGTCATCCGCCTGTTCGTGCTCATGCAGCAGCCAGACCGATTCGGTGGCCGTCAGTACCAGGCGGTCGAGCACGCAGCCGCAGGGCGCCAGCACCCCGCTGACGGCATAGGGCTGACCCTCGTGCACCGAGCCACCCTCGCCCAGGCCGTGGGCACCCGCGAACTGCGCGCCGGTCTGCAGACCCGTGGCACGCGCCACCTGAGCGCCCAGAACCGCCTCCAGCGGCGCCTGCCACAAACGGCCCTGCGCGAGCCGGACGTCATAGTGCTCGGGGTAGCCGTGGCTGGTGCCGACGATGCGATAGCCCCGGTAGCTGTCTCCCAGGCTCAACGGGATGAGCTGCGCCACGCGCGCGTCGCGCGCCAACGCCTGCGCCTCGCGCAGCGGGATGTTGCCCGGCGGCACGTCGATGTGGAAGACACCGGCCAGGATGAGCTGCAAGGGACTGCCCTTGGCGCCGACCACGACGTCGATGCCAGCGAGGTCGCGCTCGAAGGCGCGGTCCAGCTGGGTACGCACCAGCAGCACCTGGGTGATGGCCGCCAGTCCCAGCGCGAGGAGCAGCAGATTGAGCACGCTGGACAGGGGGCGCGCCCAGAGGTAGCGCCAGGCAAGTCCCAGTGTCTTCATGCCAACGGCTCCATCAACGGTAAGGCATCCAGGGCCAGCACCTGGGCCTGCGGCAGAGCGGCGCGCACGCGCGCATCGTGGGTGGCGATCACCAGGGTGGCGCCGCTGCGTTGCGCGCTAGCCTGCAACAGGGCCAGCGCGTCCTGCGCGGCCTCGTCGTCCAGGCTGGCCGTGGGTTCGTCGGCCAGCAGCACCCGGGGCTGCAGCAGCACGGCACGCGCCAGGGCCACACGCTGAGCCTGACCGCCCGACAGCGTGGCCGGCCGGCGCGCCACCAGTTCGCCAACGCCCAGGGCCTGCAGGGCTGCTGCGATGGCAGCGCGATCCACGGAGAGGCCGGCGGCGAAATAGACCAGCTCCATATTGCCGGCCACGGTGAGCGCCTCGCTAAGGTGCAGCGTCTGCGGCAGGAAACCAACATGGCGCGCACGCCAGGCGTCGCGCTGCAGCGGTGGCAGCGCCCCCAGGGACTGGCCGGCCACCTCGATCACTCCGGCACTGGGCGCCATCAGGCCGGCCGCCAAGGCCAGCCAGCTGGACTTGCCGCTGCCCGAGCGACCGCGCAGCAGCAGCACACCGCCCTGCGGCACGGCGATATCGGGGAAGGTCAGGCGTGTGCCGCCTGGGTACTGGCAGGCGAGGTCCCGGCTGAGGATCATGGCTTGAGCAGTTCGCGGAACTGCTGGCGGAACTTGGCCACCTTGGGGCCCACCACGTGGGCGCAATAACCCTGATTCGGGTGTTGCGCGTAGTAGTCCTGGTGGTAGGCCTCGGCCGGCCAGTAGTTGGCCAGGGGCAGCACCTCGGTGACGATGGGCCCGTTGAGGACCGCGCCCTGTTCCAGTTCGGCGATCAGCAGGCGGACCTCCTGCGCCTGTTCGGGTGTCGTGAAGTACACGGCACTGCGGTACTGGGTCCCCACATCGTTGCCCTGGCGATTCAGCGAGGTCGGGTCATGGGTGGCAAAGAAGATGCCGAGCAGCTGGCGCACGCTCACCTGCGCGGGGTCGTACACCAGGCGCACCACCTCGTTGTGGCCGGTGTTGCCGCTGCAGACCTGCTCGTAGCTGGGTTGCACGACCTGGCCGTTGCTGTAACCGCTTTCGACGTCGATCACGCCGCGCACCCGGTCGAACACCGCTTCGGTGCACCAGAAACAGCCGCCGCCAAGGACGAGGATGGGATGGTCGTGGGACATGGGGGCTTCCTGGGAACGGGGACCTGCATCTTAATCAGAGCCGGACCGCCCCGGCTTTACTCCGGCTTTACCCATTTCCGGGGCTTGCCTCACAGGGCCAGGGCAGGATGCAGCTTGACGGACCCGGGGCTGCGGGATTACATTAATAACCCGTTAGTCATTAGCACCTGCTCAGACTGTTTTTACAAGATGCGTTGCGGATCAAAAAAGTCATGCGGTAGGCGCGTGGACGCCGCCGGAGTGATCTCCGGCAAGTCCGCGCAACGCCCCGCATGGCTTTTTTGGCTGCAACCCGAAGGGAACGTGCTTAAAACCGCGCCACTCGTTGTTGCACTCCTCGCCCAGGCGGTTAGCCTGGGCATCGTCGCGCGCCTAGATCGGCGCGGTTTTAAGTACGTTCGCACTTGTAAAAACAGTCTGAGCAGGTCCTCGCCATGATTTCCAAACTCCTCACTGACACCTGCGCCAAGGTGCAGGCCAAGCGCGAACGCCGCAAGGAAGCCCGCCCGGGCGAGTTGCTGGCGGCCGCGCTGGAGCTCTTTGTCGAGAAGGGTTATGCCGCGACCCGCTCCGAGGAAGTGGCGCGCCGTGCCGGTGTTTCCAAGGGCACGCTGTTCCTCTATTTCAGCAGCAAGGAAGAACTGTTCAAGGCCGTGGTGCGCGAGAACATCGTGGGCCGCTTCGCCGAGTGGGAAGTCGAATTTGAAACTCACACGGGCAGCACGTCCGAGCTGCTGCGCTACGCGCTGATGATCTGGTGGGAACGTGTGGGCAACACCTCCGCCGGCGGTATCAGCAAGCTCATGATGAGCGAAGCCAGCAACTTCCCCGAGCTGGCGGCCTTCTACCAGCAGGAAGTCATCGATCCGGGCCGCGAACTGATACGCCGCATCCTGCAGCGCGGCGTAGACCGCAGAGAGTTCCGCGCCCTGGACATGGAGCACGCAGTCTATGCCGTTCTCGCGCCCATGATCTTCCTCATGTCCTGGCGCCACTCGTTTGGCGCCTGCGTCGCCAGCTCCCAGACGCTGATTCCCGAAAAGTACCTCGCGCAGCAAGTGGCCATCCTGCTGCACGGCCTGTGCGCGCCAGCAGACAGCAGCACCCGCAAGACCCAAGGAAAGTAGAAGCTTATGAAACGCCCGATCAAATGGGTCCTGGTGGGCCTGGTTGTCGCCCTGCTCGCCATCGCCGTGCTGCGCGCCCTGGGGGCGCGCAAGACCCAGCAGGCGGCGCTGACCGAACAGACCGCACGGGCCACGCAAACCGTGATCGAGCTGGCCACCAACGACCTGCTGCCACTGCAGATGCAGGAACTGACGCGCGGCCTCCCGGTCTCGGGCACCCTCAAGGCGGCCAACTCGGCGTTCGTGAAGGCCCGTGTACCCGGCGAACTGCAGGGCCTGAGCGTGCGCGAAGGCGACGCCGTGCGTGCCGGACAGGTCATCGCCCGCATCGACCCGGCCGAGTACGAGGCCCGCTTGCGCCAGGTCCAGTTGCAGGCCGACTCGGCCAAGGCACAGATCGATATCGCACAGCGCCAGTACGACAACAACAAGGCCCTGGTCGACCGGGGTTTCATCTCGACCACCGCACTGGACACCTCGCTGTCCAACCTCAATGCCGCACGCGCCAACCACGCGGCGGCACTGGCCGCCGCCGACGTGGCGCGCAAGAGCATGGCGGACACCACGCTCAAGGCGCCCATGGGCGGTTTCGTCTCGCAACGCCTGGCCCAACCGGGTGAGCGGGTCGCGGTGGACACGCGCATCGTCGAAATCGTCGACCTCTCACGCATGGAAATCGAGGCGGCGCTCAGCGCGGCCGACACGGTGGGCGTGCGCGTGGGCCAGCAGGCCCTGCTGCAGGTCGAAGGCCATGCCCAGCCGGTGCCGGCACGCGTGGCACGCATCAACCCCAGCACCCAGGCCGGCAGCCGCAGCGTGCTGGTCTACCTGCAGCTCAAGTCCGTGCCCGGCCTGCGCCAGGGCCTGTTCGTGCAAGGCACGCTGGGCACCGAGAAGCTCAAGACCCTGGCCGTGCCCTTGCAGGCCGTGCGCACCGACAAGCCCCAGCCCTACATCCAGGTGGTCGCAAACCAGCAGGTGCGCCACGTCAGCGTTACGCTGGGCGCGCGCGGCCAGGCCGGAGGGCAGGACATGGTGGCCATCAGCGGGCTGCCCGAAGGCAGCCTGGTGCTGGCCAGCACCGTGGGCCCGCTACAGGAGGGCACGGCGGTGCGCACCACGCCGGGCGCCCCGGACGTGCAGGGACGCTGAGCCATGTGGTTCACCCGCGTCAGTCTCCAGAACCCGGTCTTCGCCACCATGGTCATGCTGGCCTTTGTGGTGCTGGGCCTGTTTTCCTACCAGCGGCTGCAGGTCGACCAGTTCCCCAACGTGGACTTCCCCGTGGTGGTGGTCAGCACGAGCTACCCGGGCGCCTCGCCCGAGATCGTCGAGAGCGAGGTCACCAAGAAGATCGAGGAAGGCGTCAACTCCATCGCCGGCATCAACGCCCTGACCTCGCGCAGCTACGAAAACCAGTCCCTGGTCATCATCGAATTTCAGCTGCATATCGACGGCCGCAAGGCGGCCGAGGACGTGCGCGAGAAGGTCGCCGCCCTCCGCCCCAACCTGCGCGACGAAGTCGAGGAGCCGCGGGTGCTGCGCTTCGACCCGGCCAGCCGCGCGATCTGGTCGTTGGCCGTGCTGCCCGATGCCCATGCAGCCAAGGCGCCCAGCGCGGTGGAGCTGACGAGCTGGGCCGACCAGGTGCTCAAGAAGCGGCTGGAAAACGTGCGCGGTGTCGGTGCCGTGAACCTGGTGGGCGCCACCAAACGCGAGATCAACCTCTACCTGCGCCCCGAGGCGCTGGAGGCCTACGGCATCACGCCCGAGCAGGTGGTGGCCGCGGTGAAGAGCGAGAACCAGGACCTGCCCGTGGGCGCAGTGCGCTCCAGCAGCCAGGAACTGGCGGTGCAGATCGATGCGCGCATGCAGCGCCCCGAGGACTTCGGCCGCATCATCGTGGCGCGCAAGGGCGGCACACCGATCCGCCTGGCCCAGGTGGCCACGGTGCAGGACGGCCCCCAGGAGGTCGAAACGCTGGCCTTGTACGACGGCCAGCGCACCCTGCTGCTCTCGGTGCAGAAGGCGCAGGACGAAAACACCATCGCCGTCATCGACGGCCTGCTGCGTACCGTGGCCGAGCTCAAGGACCAGTTGCCCCCGGGCGTGCGGCTCGAGCCCATCCAGGACGGCTCGCGTCCGATCCGCGTGGCGGTGGACAACGTGCGCCGCACCCTGATCGAAGGCGCACTGCTCACGGTGCTGATCGTGTTCCTGTTCCTGAACTCCTGGCGCTCCACGGTCATCACCGGCCTGACACTGCCGATCTCGCTGATCGGTACCTTTCTTTTCATGTACTGGTTCGGCTTCACGATCAACATGATCACGCTGATGGCGCTGTCGCTGTGCGTGGGCCTGCTGATCGACGACGCCATCGTGGTGCGCGAGAACATCGTGCGCCACGTGCAGATGGGCAAGAAACCCTATGAAGCCTCGATGGAGGGCACGCAGGAGATCGGCCTGGCCGTGCTGGCCACCACCTTCTCCATCGTGGCGGTGTTCATGCCCATCGGTTTCATGGGCGGCATCATCGGCAAGTTCTTCCATGAGTTCGGCATCACCATCGTGGCGGCGGTGCTGATCTCCATGTTCGTGAGCTTCACGCTCGACCCCATGCTCTCCAGCATCTGGCACGACCCCAGCATCCACGCGCATGGCCAGAAAACGGAACCCCGCAATTTCTACGACCGCACCATCGGCCGCGTCACCGGCTGGTTCGACCATGCCACCGACAGCCTGGCCGAGGCCTACCAGAACATCCTGCGCTGGTCGCTGGTGCACAAGCTCACCCCGCTGGCCGTGGCCTTCGCGATCTTCGTGCTGAGCATCTTCATGGTGCCGCTGCTCGGCACCGAGTTCGTGCCCAAGGCTGATTTCTCCGAAACCAGCGTCACCTTCTACACCCCGGTGGGTTCGTCCATCGAAGCCACCGAGGCCAAGGCGCGCCAGGTGCAGGACATCCTGCGTGAATTCCCCGAGGTGCGCTATTCGCTGACCACGATCAACACCGGCAATGCGCTGGGCAAGAATTACGCCAGCATCTACGTGCGCCTGATCGACCGCAAGGAGCGCAGCCGCAACGTGGACCAGATCTCCGCGCTGCTGCGCGAGCGCCTGCAAAGGGTACCGGGCATCACCGTCACGCACGCCGGCCTGCTCGATGCCGTGGGCGGCCAGAAGCAGATCGAGTTCTCGCTGCAGGGCAACGACCTGCAGGAACTCGAACGGCTCAGCCTGCTGGTCATGGAGAAGGTGCGCAACATCCCCGGCCTGGTCGACCTCGATTCCAGCGTGAAGCCGGGCAAACCGACCATTGCCGTACAGGTCCGGCGCGAGGCCGCGTCCGACCTGGGGCTGAACGTGAACCAGATCGCGTCCTCGCTGCGCACCCTGGTCGCCGGCCAGACCGTGGGCAACTGGCGCGCCAGCGACGACCAGACCTACGACGTCAACGTGCGCCTGGCGCCCGAGGCCCGCAACAGCATGGGCGACCTGGAGCGCCTGCCCTTTGCGCTGGGCAGCAATGCCGACGGCAGCTCGCGCGTGATCCGCCTGAACCAGGTGGCCACACTGGTGGAGGACACCGGCTCCAACCAGATCAACCGGCGCGACCTGATGCGCGAAGTGGCCATCAATGCCAACGTCTACAACCGCTCGGCCGGCGAGATCTCGGGCGACATCCGCAAGGCGCTCGACAGCATCACCTTCCCGCCGGGTTACCGCTACCAGTTCGGCGGCTCGACCAAGAACATGCAGGAGTCCTTCGGCTACGCCATCTCCGCGCTGGCCATGGCCATCATCTTCATCTACATGATCCTGGCCAGTCAGTTCAAGAGCTTCTTCCAGCCGCTGGCGTTGATGACCTCGCTGCCGCTCACGCTGATCGGCGTGGTGCTGGCCCTGCTCATGTTCCGCTCCACCCTCTCGATGTTCTCCATCATCGGCGTGGTCATGCTCATGGGCCTGGTGACCAAGAACGCCATCCTGCTGGTGGACTTTGCCATCCGAGCAAGGGAGGAAGGGATGGAGCGCGCCGATGCCCTGCTGATGGCGGCCAAGGTGCGCCTGCGCCCCATCCTCATGACCACACTGGCCATGATCTTCGGCATGGTGCCGCTGGCCTTCGCCCTGACCGAGGGCTCCGAGCAGCGCGCTCCCATGGGCCAGGCCGTGATCGGCGGGGTCATCACCTCCTCCCTTCTGACGCTGGTGGTTGTGCCTGTGGTCTACTGCTACATGGACGATTTCAGCCAGTGGCTGGGACGGCGCTGGCGCGGCGAGCAAGCGCCCGCCAAGTAAAATTTTCCAGGATCCCCTACAATACCCCGTGGAGTATGTGACATGAACTTCGAACAAGCCCGCTTCAACATGATCGAGCAGCAGATCCGCCCCTGGAACGTGCTCGACGCCGCCGTTCTGGACCTGCTTTCCGTCGTGCGCCGCGAGGACTTCGTGCCCCCGGCCCACAAGGCCCTGGCGTTCGCCGACATGGAACTGCCCCTGGCCGGCGGCGGCGAAGCCGGCCAGTGCATGCTGGCCCCCAAGGTCGAAGCCCGCATGCTGCAGGACCTGGCCGTGCAGAAACACGAGAAGGTGCTGGAGATCGGTGCCGGCTCCGGTTACATGGCCGCGCTGCTGGCGCAGCGCGCCCAGCGCGTGATCTCGCTGGAAATCGATCCGGCGCTGGTCAGCCTGGCGCGTACCAATCTGCAGAAGGCCGGCGTCTCCAACGTGGAGGTGCGCCAGGCCGACGGCGCCAAAGGCGTGCCGGTCGACGGCCCTTTCGACGTCATCGTGCTCAGCGGCTCGGTCGCCGATGTGCCGCACAAGCTGCTGGAGCAGCTCAAGACGGGCGGCCGCCTGATGACCATCGTCGGCGACGCGCCGGTGATGCGCGCCACCCTGATCACACGCACCAGTGCCGTGGAATACCTGACCACCCAGGGCTGGGACACGCTGGCGCCGCGCCTGCTGCACTTCCCTGAGCATTCCCGTTTCAACTTCTGAGGCACCCGCGGGAGAACCCACCATGATCGAACATGTCCACCCCGGAGATCTGAAGGACTGGGTCACGAAGGCCCAGGCGTATGGCCGTCCGCTCGTGCTGGATGTGCGTGAACCTTACGAACTGCAGCAGGCCAGCCTCAAGCCGGATGCGGCCTACGATCTGGTGCACATCCCCATGGGGGTGATTCCGCCGCGCCTGAACGAGCTCGACCCCACGCGCCCGGTGGCCTGCCTGTGCCACCACGGTGGCCGCAGCATGCAGGTGGCCGCCTTCCTGAAACACCAGGGGTTCCAGCATGTGGCCAACATCAGCGGCGGCATCAACGCCTGGTCCCTGCAGGTCGACATGACCGTGCCGCGTTACTGATCTTCTGCCTACCTCTCCGGAGTACCCGTCACCATGAAAAGCTTCCGCCTCCTGCCCCTGACGCTGGCCATCGGTGCCGCGCTGGCCCTGCCCGTGCGCGCCCAGAGCCTGCTGGAGCTCTACGACGCGGCACGCGGCCATGACGCGGCCTACCAGTCGGCGAAGTCGCAGTACGAGGCCAACCTGGCCAAGGCCGACCAGGCCAAGGCGGCCCTGCTGCCCACGGTGAACTTCACGGCCGGAGCTTCAAGCACGGAGTTTCGCAGCGACGCCAACGGGGTCACGACCAACCGCAGCTTCGAGAACCAGAACGTCGGCGTCAGCGCCACCCAGCCGCTGTACCGCCCTAACAACTTCGCCAGCTTCCAGCAGGGCACGCGCCAGACTGCACTGGCCGAAGCCCAGCTGCTGGCCGCGGAACAGGACCTGATCGTGCGCGTCAGCCAGGCCTATTTCGACGTGCTCGCCTCGCAGGACAGCCTGACCTTCGTGCAGGCCCAGAAGACGGCCGTGGCCGAGCAGCTGGCCTCGGCCCGCCGCAATTTCGAGGTCGGCACGGCCACCATCACCGACACGCGCGAAGCCCAGGCTCGCTTCGACTTGGTGACGGCCCAAGAGATCGCCGCGGACAATGACTTGCGCGTCAAGAAGCTCGCACTCAACCAGCTGGTAGGCAAGGCGGATACCGCCCCCCATCCGCTGGTACCGGCGTCCGGCCTGCCGGCGCTGCTGCCGGAGGACATCAACACCTGGGTGCAGCAGGGCCAGGACCAGCATCCTGTCATCCGCCAGGCACGTACCGCCCTGGAAATCGCCACGCTGGAGACCGAGAAGGCCTCGGCCGGTCACAAGCCCACACTGGACCTGACCGCCAGCCACACCCAGAACCGCAACATCAATGGCACGGCCGTACAGAATTTTGATTCACGTACACAGTCGACGACGGTGGGCGTGCAATTCGTGCTGCCGCTGTTCGCCGGCTTCGCCACGCAGAACCGCCTCAAGGAAACCCTGGCCCTGGAAGACAAGGCCCGCTCCGACCTGGACGCAGCCGAGCGCAATGTGGCACAGGGCACGCGCAGCGCCTATTTCGGCGTGGTCTCGGGCCTGGGACAGGTGAAGGCGCTGGAAGCGGCCGAAGCCTCCAGCCAGAGCGCGCTGGACGCCAACAAGCTGGGCTACCAGGTCGGCGTGCGCATCAACATCGACGTGCTGAACTCGCAGAGCCAGCTCTACCAGACCAAACGCGATCTGGCCAAGGCGCGTTACGACGTTCTGGTGGGTGGCCTCAAGCTGCGCCAGGCCAACGGCACGCTCAGGAGCGAGGATCTGCAGGGGGTGAACGCACTGCTGGCCCCCGCGCCCGCGGCACCGGCCACCCCCGCGCCCACCCCTCAGGCCAGGTAAGCAGCCAGCGCGTCGCGCGTGCGCGCGGCGGCGCCACGGTGCGCCTTGGCAAAGCGGCTGGCCGCTCGCGCCATGGCCTGCTGGCGCCCGGGCTCACGCACCAGCGCCAGGGCACCGGCCACGGCCGAGACCATGTCGGCACAGCGCGCGGCCGCGCCGGTTTCCTGCGCCAGACTGGCCGCCTCGTCGAAATTGAAGGTGTGCGGGCCCATGAACACCGGGCAGGCACAGGCCGCCGCCTCGATCAGGTTCTGTCCGCCCAGGGGGGCGAAACTGCCGCCCAGCAGGGCTGCGTCACTCAGGCCGTAATACAGCGCCATCTCGCCCAGGCTGTCGCCCAGCCAGATGTCGGCCGATATCTCGCCCCCGGTCGGCGCACTGGCCCACAGGCTGCGCCGCGCCACGCTGCGGCCCTGGCGTGTGATCAGATCGGCGACCTCGTCGAAACGCTGCGGATGGCGCGGCACGATCAGCCACTGGACCGCGCGCGCGGCCGGGCCGGTCTGCCGCAGGCACTGCAGCAGTTCCAGCTCCTCGCCCTCACGCGAACTCGCGAACATGATGACCGGACGACCCAGCGCCGCGCGCCAGGCCTGGCCACGTGCCACCTGGGCAGCATCGGGGGTGGCGTCAAACTTCAGATTGCCGAACACGCCCCGCACCGGCGCACCGATGGCGGCCAGGCGCGTTGCGTCGTCCTGCGTCTGCGCCCACACCGCCGCCAGGCTGCGATAGGCCGGCCGGGACAGCCAGGCCACGCGCAATGCCTGGCGCAGCGATTTTTCGCTCAGGCGGGCATTGGCCAGCACCAGGGGCACACCCGACGCGGCACAGGCCGCCGCCAGATTGGGCCAGACCTCGGTTTCCAGCAGGATGCCCAGCCGGGGCTTGAAATGCGCCAGGAAACGCGACACGGCCTCGGACGTGTCCCAGGGCAACCAGACCTGCAGGTCCCCCTCGCGCAGCAGGACGGCGCCCTCGGCGCGACCGGTGGCCGTGCCATGCGTGAGCAGCAGGCGGTACGTCGGCCACTGCTGGCGCAGCGTGGCCAGCAGCACGGCGGCGGCACGGGTCTCGCCCAGCGAGACCGCATGTACCCAGAGCGTGCGGCCATCGTCCGGCCAGGCCGCCTGGGTGTACTGGCCGAAACGTTCCTCCACCGCCACCAGATAACCCGGCTCCTGGCGGCCGCGGCGCTGCAGCTTGCGCCGCAACAGCGGCTGCACCAGCCAGACCAGCAGGGAGTAGAGATAACGCGCCATCAGGCGGCCCCGTCCGTTGGCTGCACCTGCTGCCAGGCCGACCAGACGGCCTCCACCGTAGGCGCGGGCTGCGCATAGACGCAACGCTGGCGCGCACGGTCGACGGGACCGGTGCGCCAGGCGGTGTCGAAGTTGTAGAGCTGCACGTGCGGCAGGTCCAGCGCCACGGCGATGTGGCTCAGCCCGCTGTCCACACCGATCACACCGGCACAGCTGGCCAGGGCATCGGTCAGCGCGTCCAGCGCCAGGCGCGGCCAGACCACGGCATGGGCCATCTCGCGCGCCAGCGCCTCGCTGCGCCCTTGTTCCTCGTTCGTGCCATGCGGCAGGGCCACGTCGTAACCGGCAGCGTCCAGCCGTTGCGCCAGTACCAGCCAGTGCCCGGCAGGCCACTGCTTGTCGGCGCGAGAGGTGCCGTGCACCAGGGCGACGCAGGGACGCGGCGAAAGCATGCCGACGGCGATCTTCTCCGGGGCAATGTGACCCTGCCCCTGATGCGGCTGCAGGCCGAAGATTTCCTGCTGCGGCACGCCGTAGCCGAGCGCCCGTGCGCACAGTTCACGCGAGCGTTGCACGGCGTGCACATGCGGCTCGATACGGATGGCCTGATGCGCCACCCAGCGCGTGGGCGCCTCGTAGCCCGAACCCTCGGTGCGGTTGGCCAGCGCGTAACGCCGGCCGCCCGGTGCCAGCCGCGCCAGCCAGGCCACCAGGGCCGATTTGCTCAGGCCCTGCAGGTCGATCACGGCGTCATAGGCCTCGCGTTGCAGTTCGCTCCTGAACGCGGCCCATTCGGCGCGTGTGGTCGATGCAAAGGGTGCCTTACGCCAGCGCCGCAGTTCGCAGGGAATCACACGACGCACACCGGCACAGCGCTGCACCAGGGGCGCAAAACCACGCTCCACCACCCAGTCGATCTGGGCCTGCGGCAGCGCGCGCCGGATGTCCTGCACGGCCGGCATGGTGTGCACCACGTCCCCCAGCGAGGACAGCTTGACGATCAGGATCTTCAAGACCTGGATCCTGCCGGGTTCAATGGGCCGCTTCGGCAAAGGATGCATCGGGTTTGACGCTGCGCAGCAAGGTCAGCATCTCGCCTTCGATGCGCTGCAACGCCTCGGGCGTATGGCCTTCGAAACGCAGCACGAGCACCGGTGTGGTGTTGGATGCGCGGATCAGGCCGAAGCCGTCCGGCCAGTCCACACGCACGCCGTCGATGGTGTTGACCGTGGCGGGTTTGGCAAAGTTCGCCTTCTTCTGCAGTTCATCCACCAGCCGGTGCGGCTCGCCTTCGGCGCATTTCACGTTGAGTTCGGGCGTGGAATGGCTGGTGGGCAGCGCGTTGAGCACGGCGCCAGCGTCGGCCGAGCGACTCAGGATCTCCAGCAGGCGGCAGGCGGCATAGGTGCCGTCGTCGAAACCGAACCAGCGTTCCTTGAAAAAGATATGGCCGCTCATTTCGCCGCCCAGCGGGGAATCGATCTCCTTCATGCGGGCCTTGATCAGCGAGTGGCCGGTCTTGAACATCAGGGGCTGGCCGCCTGCGGCTTCAATCGCCGGGGCCAGGCGTTGCGAGCACTTGACGTCATAGACGATGGTGCCGCCGGGCACACGCGAGAGCACGTCCTGGGCAAACAGCATCATCTGGCGGTCCGGGTAGATGTTGCTGCCGTCCTTGGTGACGATGCCCAGGCGGTCGCCGTCACCGTCGAAGGCCAGGCCCAGTTCGGCGTCGCCACCCTGGAGCGCGGCGATCACGTCGCGCAGGTTCTCGGGCTTGCTCGGGTCCGGATGGTGGTTGGGGAAGGTGCCGTCGACCTCGCTGTGCAGTTCGGTCACCTCGCAGCCGATGGCGCGCAGGATGGCCGGCGCCGAAGCACCGGCCACGCCGTTGCCCGAATCGACCACGATCTTCATGCGGCGCGACAACTTGATGTCGCCCACGATGCGGTCGCGGTAGGGCGCGTAGACATTGAGATTGCGCACCGAGCCACCCGCCTGCAAAGTCCAGGACTCGGCTTCCATGGTCCGGCGCAGGCCCTGGATTTCCTCGCCGTAGATGGCGCGGCCGGCAAGCACCATCTTGAAGCCGTTGTAATCTGCCGGGTTGTGGCTGCCGGTGACCTGGATGCCACTGCTGCAGACGGTGCTGGCGGCAAAATACAGCATGGGGGTGGTGACCATGCCCACATCGATGACCTCGATGCCCGCTTCCATCAGGCCGCGGATCAGCGCGGCACTCAGGGCCGGGCCACTGAGGCGGCCATCGCGCCCGACGGCCACACGGGTTTCACCGGCCCGGCGCGCGGCGCTGCCGAAGGCGCGACCCAGGGCCAGGGCCAGGTTTTCATCGAGGGTAGACGGCACGATGCCGCGGATGTCGTAGGCCTTGAAGATCGAGGCAGAAACTTGCATGGTGGCTCAGGAGGTACGGGACGGGCACCCCCTCGGAAAGGGGGCGAGGCACAGGTGGGCCATTGTAGGCGGCCAGAGGCGGCGGACGCGATAATGGCGGGTCCTTGCCCCCAGGGGCCTGCCGATGAACTCCGCCCGCAAGACCAGACTCAAGCTGAAGCTGCACAAGCCGCGCAACCCCCTGGTGGCGCCGGCCCTGCAGCGCAAGGCAGGCTCGCATCGCAAATCGCACAAGAGCGAGCGCCAGGCTCAGCAAAGGGCACTCAAGCGAGAGTTCACCTGACAGGTGCTCACAGCGTGGGCGGCCGCTGCCACCACCAGGCCAGCCAGCCCAGGGCGGCGAAGAAGACCAGCAGCTGGCCCGCCGCCATCCAGAGAAAGCGCCGCGCCAGCTTGTCAGGCTCGTGATTGCTGATGAGGTAGAGGCTGGAGGGCGCGCCCTCGACCAGATGCAGCTCGGGCTGGCGCCGCAACTCGCGATGTTTCATCTCCACCTCGCCGCGCGCCAGGCGGCGGGCCAGTTCCCACTCGCGTTCATCGACCTCGCCGTCTTGGTTGAGGTCAAAGCGCTTGAGCAGGCCGATCCGGTCCTGCTTCCATCCGGCCAGCAGCTCGCGCACATCGGCTCCGGCGTCCAGCCCCTGGTGCGGATGGCGGGTGAGGAAATTGCCAAGCACGTAGATGGCGTCTTGCTGCCGCAAGGTCCATTCCACGTAACGGTAGTCGCCGTTGTTCCAGCGCTTGCAATGCCGTGTCACGATCTCGGCCCCTTCCGGGTCGACCAGGCACAGGCCACTGCCATCATCAAGAACAAAACTCGCCTGGCTCTGCGCCTGCTCGACCAGTTCCCATTTGTCGTCGCTGGTCTTGTGCTCGACCTGGTAGCGGTACCAGAGGCAGGCCGCGCCGCTCAGCGGTGACTGCAGGGGGTTCACATCCAGGGGCCGGCCAATACCCTGCAGCTCGACATACCCCTGGGCCGCACTGGCGATGCGCGAGGTCGGCATGCCTGTGATCGCACGGCGCCGGCGCAGCGCCACCACCCAGCCCAGCAGGGCCAGCAGCACCATGCCGGCCAGCGCGCCCAGCCAGACCTCACGCCGTGCGGTCTTGAAGCCCACAAGCAGCAATATGAACTGCACAAAGGCGATGCCGGCGTGCAGCGAACCCAGCCCGCGGCTGAAAGACAGGTGCCAGGTCATGGCAGACCGCGAACTGCAGTGCTCAGCTCTTGAAGAGCTGGCGCACGTCAACGTCGGCCTTCTCGTGGTCGGCGAATTCGAGCAGCGGGTGGTGCGGGAAACGGAACAGTCGCGCGATCAGCGCATCCGGAAAGGAGTCGACCCGCACGTTGTTCAGGTTGACTGATTCGTTGTAGAGCTCGCGGCGATCGGAGATCAGGCTCTCCAGCGAGCTGATGCGCTGCTGCAGCTGCATGAAGTGCTCGTTGGCCTTGAGCTCGGGATAGGCCTCGGCCACGGCGAAGATCTTGCCCAGGCCCATACGCAGCGCGCCTTCGGCCCGGTTGAGCGCAGGCACATCGTGCGCCTCGCGCGCGCCCTGCACGCGGCTGCGCGCCTCGATCACCGACTGCAACGTGGCCTGCTCGAACTGCTTGTACTGCTTGCAGACCTCGACCAGCTTGGGCAATTCGTCATGGCGCTGCTTGAGCGACACGTCGATATTGGCCCAGGCCTTGGCCACGTTGTGCTTGAGCTGGACCAGGCCGTTGTAGAGCATGACAACGTACAAGCCGACGACGACGACGACACCCCAGAAGATCGCGGAAACGATGGACATGCATGCCCTCCTTGTTGGTCGAGGGCCATCATACGAGCGACCACAGCCCATCGGCCCGCGCAACCATGAAAAAAGGGACAGGCCTGCCGGCACTGTCCCTTTTTGGCGACGCGCTTGCGCTTAAGCGGCCACGGCCTCGGCCACCGGCGTGCGGATCAGATGGTCAAAGGCGCTGAGTGCGGCCTTGGCGCCATCGCCTGCGGCGATCACGATCTGCTTGTAGGGCACGGTCGTGCAGTCGCCGGCAGCGAACACCCCTGCCACATTGGTATGTCCCTTGGCGTCGACCACGATCTCGCCGTAGCGGCTCAGCTCCAGCGTGCCCTTGAGCCACTCGGTGTTGGGCACCAGGCCGATCTGCACGAACACGCCTTCGAGTTCCACGTGTTGCAATTCGCCGCTGACGCGGTCCTTGTAGCCCAGGCCGTTGACCTTGCTGCCGTCACCGGTGATCTCGGTGGTCTGCGCATTGAGGTGGATGCTCACATTGGGCAGGCTCTTGAGCTTGCTGACCAGCACCGCATCGGCCTTGAGCGCGTCGGCAAACTCGATCAGCGTCACGTGCTGCACGATGCCGGCGAGATCAATCGCCGCTTCCACGCCCGAGTTGCCGCCGCCGATCACCGCCACACGCTTGCCCTTGAAGAGCGGGCCGTCGCAGTGCGGGCAATAGGCTACGCCGCGGTTCTTGTACTCCTGCTCGCCGGGCACGTTGACATTGCGCCAGCGCGCGCCGGTGGAGAGGATGACACTGCGCGCCTTGAGGCTGCCGCCATTGGCCATCTGCACTTCGACCAGGCCACCGGGCTCCTCCGCGGGGATCAGCTTGTCGGCGCGCTGCAGGTTCATGATGTCCACTTCGTAGTGGCGCACCTGCGCTTCGAGGGCTGCGGCGAACTTGGGGCCGTCGGTCTCCAGCACCGAGATGTAGTTCTCGATGGCCATGGTGTCGTTGGTCTGGCCGCCGAAACGCTCGGCCGCCACACCCACGCGAATGCCCTTGCGCGCCGCGTACACGGCAGCAGCCGCACCGGCCGGGCCGCCACCGACGATCAGCACATCGAACGGGTCCTTGGCGGACAGCTTGGCCGCCTCGCGCTCTTCGGACTTGACGTCGAGCTTGGCAACGATCTCCTCCACCGTCATGCGGCCCGAGGCGAACACCTCGCCGTTGCGGTAGGTCATGGGCACGGCCATGATCTGGCGCGCGTCAACCTCGGCCTGGTAGAGGCCGCCGTCGATGACGGTGGTCTTGATTCGCGGGTTCAGGATGGCCATCAGGCTGGCCGCCTGCACGACGTCCGGGCAGTTGTGGCAGCTCAGGGACATGTAGACCTCGAAGCTGTGCTCGCCGTCCAGGGCCTTGATCTGCTCGATCACATCGGCCTCGACCTTCGGCGGATGGCCGCCGGTCCACAGCAGGGCCAGCACCAGGGAGGTGAACTCGTGGCCCAGGGGGATGGCGGCAAAACGCACACCGGTGGTCTCGCCCTCGCGGGCGATCACGAAGGAAGGCTTGCGGGCATCGCTGCCGCTGTCGTCAAAACTCACCAGATCGGACAGGCCGGCGATCTGTTGCAGCAGATCGCGCAACTCGGCCGATTTCTCGCTGCCGTCGAGCGAGGCGATCAGGCGGATCGGGCGCTGCAGCTTGGTCAGATAGGCTTGCAACTGGGATGTCAGGGTGTCGTCGAGCATGGTTCTCTCCTTGGGCGATGGGGGCGTGCAATGCCGCCGTGGGATGGGTTGAGGTCCTTGGGGACCGCAACCCATCGGGCTGCGGAACTGCTTTGGGCAGTAGTCGTTGTGAACTTAGATCTTGCCGACGAGGTCCAGGGACGGGGTCAGGGTCTTGGCTCCTTCGTTCCACTTGGCGGGGCAGACCTGGCCGGGGTGGGCGGCGGTGTACTGGGCAGCCTTCAGCTTGCGCAGGGTTTCCTTCACGTCGCGGGCGATTTCGTTGGAGTGGATCTCGGCGGTCTTGATGATGCCGTCCGGGTTGATCACGAAAGTACCGCGCAGGGCCAGACCTTCTTCGGGGATGTGCACGCCGAATGCGTTGGTCAGGGCGTGGGTCGGGTCACCCACCAGCGGGAACTTGGCCTTGCCGACGGCCGGCGAGGTCTCGTGCCACACCTTGTGCGAGAAGTGGGTGTCGGTCGTGACGATGTAGACCTCGGTACCGGTCTTCTGGAACTCGGGGTAGTTGTCGGCGGCGTCTTCGATCTCGGTCGGGCAGTTGAAGGTGAAAGCAGCCGGCATGAAAATCAGCACGGACCACTTGCCTTTCAGGGACTGCTCGGTCACTTCAATGAACTTGCCATTGTGGAAAGCCTGGGTCTTGAACGGCTGGACTTGGGTGTTGATCAGGGACATGAATTAACTCCTGTTGATGAATGAAAGAGCGATATGGAATCGACCGATTTTTTGAACCGATGCGAGATTGTAGTCTTTATCTATCGAAATTAGATATTGATTTAACAATACTAACGATAGGAAAGTTTTATTGCGCCGCACAAAACTGGGGCAAACCAGCCCGCGGCGGCAGCCGCCGCCGTGGACCTGGCCGGCCGCCTGGGCTCAGGCGCACAGGCTCTTGAGCGCCAGGCCCAGCAGGGCGCACACGCCAATGACGTGCATCACATTGCGCTGGTAACGCAGCAGGGCGATGGCCGCCGCCAGGGCAATCGCGGCCGACACGGCGTCGAAACGCCCCTCCAGGCCCTGCGGCCAGAGCACGTGGTAGCCGAAGAACAGCGCCAGGTTCAGCACCACCCCCACCACGGCGGCGGTGATGGCGGTCAGCGGCGCGGTGAACTTGAGGTCACCGTGGGTGGACTCCACCAGCGGCCCGCCGGCCAGGATGAACAGGAAGGACGGCAAAAAGGTGAACCAGGTCACCAGCACCGCCGCCAGCGCGCCGGCCAGGAACAGCGCGTCCGGCCCCAGCAGGGCCTGGCCGTAGCCGCCGACAAAACCGACAAAGGCCACCACCATGATCAGCGGTCCGGGGGTGGTCTCGCCCAGGGCCAGGCCGTCGATCATCTGCTCGGGCGTGAGCCAGCCGTAATGGCCCACGACCCCCTGGTAGACATAAGGCAGCACGGCATAGGCCCCGCCAAAGGTCAGCAGCGCCGCCTTGGTGAAGAACCAGCCCATCTGCGTGTAGGCATGCGCCCAGCCCCAGACCCCGATCAGCAGCCCCATCGGCACGATCCACAGCAGGCCGGCCACCAGGCAGACCCGCAGCAGATGTGGCGCGTGAAAACGCGCATGGGTCGGCGTGGGCGTGCCGTCGTCAATCAGGGCCGGACCGTAGGACTTCTGTTGGCTGCCGTGTCCGCCGCCGGTGCGAAAGCGTTCCGGCATGAAACGCCCGCCCACGTACCCGATCAGGGCGGCGGCCGCCACGATGGCCGGGAAAGGCACGTGCAGCGCAAAGATCGCCACGAAGGCCGCGGCCGCAATGGCCCACAGCACCCCGTTCTTCAGCGCACGCGAACCGATGCGCCAGGCCGCCTGCAGCACGATGGCGGTCACGGCCGGCTTGATGCCGTAGAACAGGCCGGCCACCAGCGGCGTTTCGCCCCAGACCAGGTAGATCCAGGACAGCGCGACGAGGATGAACAGCGAGGGCAGCACGAACAGCACGCCGGCCACGATGCCGCCCCAGGTGCGGTGCATCAGCCAGCCCAGGTAGGTGGCGAGCTGCTGCGCCTCGGGGCCGGGCAACACCATGCAGTAATTCAGGGCATGCAGGAAACGCCGCTCGGAAATCCAGCGCCGCCGCTCCACCAGCTCCTCGTGCATGATGGCAATCTGCCCGGCCGGCCCGCCGAAGCTGATGAAGCCCAGCTTGAACCAGAAGCGCAGGGCCTGCCAGAAACTCACGGGCGACGGGGCGCTATCCTCGGTCCTTGTCTTGCTCATCGCGCCGATCATAGCCACCCCATCTCCCGCCCCATGTTCGTCCTCGCCAAACTGCTCGCCTTCCTCACCCAGCCCCTGGCCTGGGTCGTCGCCCTGCTCACGCTGGGCCTGCTCCTGCAAGGGCGCTGGCGCCGCAGCGCGACCTTCCTGCTGTGGAGCGCACTGGTCGTGCTGCTGCTGCAGGGCTGGGCGCCGCTGCCGGACGCACTGCTGCGCCGGCTGGAGGCGCAGTACCCGGCACCTGCGGACATCGACCTGAGCCCTTATGCCGGCGTCATCGTGCTGGGCGGCGCCACGGAGTCCGCCTATGTCTGGCAGGGCCACACGCAACCCGCGCTCAATGGCGCGGCCGAGCGCCTGACCGCCGCCCTGCCCCTGCTGCAGCGTGCGCCACAACTCAAGCTGCTCTATACCGGCGGCGAAGGGGAGCTGATCTTCAAGGGCCTGACCGAAGCCGAGCGCGCCCGCCGTTTCTACGACAGCATGGGCGTGCCCGCGCAGCGGCTGATCCTGGAGTCGGCCTCACGCACCACCTACGAGAACGCCGTGCTCAGCGCGGCCGTACCCGGGGTGGACAAGACCCGCCCCTGGCTGCTGCTCACCTCGGCCTGGCACATGCCGCGCTCCATGGCCACCTTCGAGAAGGCCGGCTGGAACGTGACACCCTGGCCGGCGGACTACCGTGCCGGCCTGGCCACCCCCTGGACCCAGTACGCCCTGGCGGACGGCGCCGCCCGCTGGCACACCGTCCTGCATGAAATGCTGGGCCTGTGGGTCTACCGACTGACCGGGCGCGCGTGAGCCCACCTGACGGCAGGGCCACACCACGACCGCGTCTTATACTTTGCCCAATGCATGCGCTTCTCTTCCAGGCCTCCTGCGCTCCGATCCTGCACACCATGGTCCGCATGAAGCCCTTGCCCCGGCCTGAGGCCCGAGACCATGTCCTGCTCCCCTGAAGAACTCCTGAAACGCAGCACGGCCCTGGCGGCCGGCTGGCAGGCCTTCCTGTCCGCCCCGGGTACCGACCGTCTGCTGGAGTTTGCCGTCTCGCTCTCCAGCTTCACCGAGTTCCTGCATGGCAAGGGGCTCTCGGGGCTGAACCAGATTTCGCGCAGCCTGGAGCAGCAGGCGCTTGCCCTGCTCGACAGCAGCGCCGATGCCACCATCCCGCCGGCCACCCTGGCCGAACTGGACCAGCGCGTCCAGGGGCTCGCGGCCCGGGTCGCGGATTTCATCGACGGCCAGCGCCAGCCGGTGATGGAGCGCCGCACCCAGGCCGTCGCGACCCCGGTGCTGGACATTGCCCCACGCCATCGCATCTGGCTGTTCGGCAGCAGCGGTGCCGCCTGGCAGGAGCTGGCGCTGCAGCTGGGCTACTTCAACATCGACGCCGAATTCCATCAGGTCCGCAACCTGCCCGGCCTGTGCGACGAACCGGCCATCGTCCTGCTCAACGCCCACGGCCTGAGCCGCCAGCAAACGGTCGAGCAGCTCCAGCAACTGCGCGGGCGCTTTGCCGCCAGTACGCTGCTGGTGCACGAACTCGCGGGCGACTTCGACAGCCTGCGCCTGGCCTTGTCGGCCGGCAGCGACTTCTGTTTTCCGGCCGGAACCGCCCAGCCCATCATCCTGGCCAAGCTGATCGAACTGTGCAGCGGCCGGCAGGAAGCGCCCTACCGGGCACTGGTGGTGGAAGACTCCATCACGGCCAGCAAATCCATCCAGCGCACCCTGGCGATGTGCGACATCGAGACCCATGCCATCGCCGATCCGCATGAGGTGTTGGACTGCCTGGCGCAGTTCCAGCCCGACCTGATACTGATGGACATGTTCATGCCCGGCTGCACCGGTGTCGAGGCGGCACGGGTGATACGCCAGCACCCGGAGTTCCTCTCCATTCCCATCGTCTACCTCTCGGGCGACAGCAATGTGCCGCTGCAGGTCGAGGCGCTGCGCCTGGGCGGCGACCACTTCCTCACCAAGCCCTACAACCCGGTGGTGCTCAACGCCATCGTGCAGAGCAAGATCGAGCGCTACCGCGCCCTGCGCCGGGCCATGGAGCGCGACAGCCTCACGGGTTTGTACAACCACCGGACATCCAAGGACAAGCTGGCCGCGGCCATCCAGCAGGCACGGACCGGACAAAAGCCGCTGGCGGTGGCGATGATCGACATCGACCACTTCAAGAAGATCAACGACAGCTACGGCCACCCCATGGGCGACCAGGTCATCCGCAGCCTGGCCTGGTTCCTCAGCCAGCGCCTGCGCAAGACCGACGTCATCGGCCGCTACGGCGGCGAGGAATTCCTGGTGGTGTTGCCGGGGGCGGACGCGCCGCGGGCCGTGGAAGTGCTGGACCGCATCCGCCACGACTTCGGCCAGATCAAGCACCCCTTCAATGAAACCTGGTGTTCCGCCACCCTCTCCGTGGGGGTGACCCAGCTGAACGGGGGCGACAGCGCGCAGACGCTGATCAAGCAGGCCGACGAAGCGCTCTACGCCGCCAAACGCACAGGACGCAACCGCATCGTCAGCGAGTGAGGCAGCCTCACAGGCCCAGCGCCGGTGGCAGGGTACGGGCCAGCACCTTGTCGATGCGCCGGCCGTCCAGGTCCACGACCTCGAACTCCCAACCGGCGCACGCGATGCGCTCGCCCGTGCGCGGCAAATGGCCGCTGACGGACAGCAGCAGGCCGGCCACGGTGTTGTAGCGTCCGCGCTCCTCGTCAGGCAAGTCGCGGATGTCCAGCCGGCTCTTGAGCTCGTCCACCGGGATCATGCCGTCGAGCAGCCAGGAGCCGTCGTCGCGCCGGGTGGCCCAGGCGTCGACCTGCGCCACTGGCTGCAGCTCCCCGGTGATGGCCTCCAGCAGATCCCCCGGCGTCAGCAGGCCCTGCACCACGCCGTACTCGTCGACCACGAAGACCATGCGGCCCGAGCGCGCGCGGAACTGCTCCAGCAGTTCCATGCCCGACAGCGTCTCGGGCACGAACAGCGCCGACTGCGCATGCGCCTCGATCGTGCCCTCGCTCGCCGGCCCCAGGGACAACAGCTTGCCCACGCTGATCACACCCACCACGTCCTCCAGCGAACCGCGGCACACCGGGTACCAGGAATGCGCGCCGGCCTGGCCGGCCTGGCCCACATGCACCAGGCATTGCGCCACGCTTTGTCCGGCGTCCAGCCAGTCGATGTCGGCACGCGGCACCATCAGCGAGGTCAGCGGCCGGTCGTCCAGGCGGAACACGTTCTGCACCATCTGGTGCTCGTGCTGCTCGATCACGCCGGCATCCACCCCCTCCTCCAGGTTGTGGCGGATTTCCTCCTCGGTCATGCTGCGGGTCACGTCGGTGGGGATGCGCAGCAGCCTGAGCACGCCCTGGGTGCAGGCCGCCAGCAGCTTGACGAAAGGCTTGGCGCCGATGGCCAGCCAGTGCATGGGGCGCGACATCCAGCGCGCCACCGTCTCGGGGTAGAGCTGGCCGATGCGCTTGGGCACCAGCTCGCCAAAGATGATGGTGAGGAAGGTGATGATGGCCACCACCAGGGCCGTGGCCGTGATGCCGGCGGCGCGTTCGGTGGCCCCCAGTTCCTCCAGCCAGACCGCCAGGTCGACGCTGAACGCAGCCTCGCCGACGATGCCGTTGAGCACACCGATGGAGGTGATGCCCACCTGCACGGTGGAAAGAAACTGGTTGGGGTTGTCCAGCAGCTCCAGGGCCTTCTGCGCGCCGCCGTCCCCGGCCTCGGCCATGGCCAGCAGGCGGGCCTTGCGGCTGGCGGCCAGCGCCAGCTCGGACATGGCGAACAGGCCGTTGAGGACGATCAGCAGGGCAATCAGCAGGAAATCCATGGAACCCGTCACAAAGTGGAAACCACTGGACTTTACCTGCCCCCCGGATCGGGCTCACCCGGCACCGTGTCCGACCAGCCGGCTGCCGCACTAGGAGTCGCCGGCACGGTCGCATCCCAGCCCGGTTGGGGCAGCGTCGCGGCACACTGGCGCAAGGCCTCGGCCAGCTCGGCGCCGCTGGCGTAACGGTCCTGCGGCGGCTTGGCCAGGGCCTTGCCCAGGATGGCCACCAGGCAGGGGGGCAGGTCGGCGCGCACGCTCAGGATGTCCACCGGTGCCTCGTTGGCGATGCGGTACATCAGCTGGGCCATGGAGTCGCCGTCGAAAGGCAATCGCCCGCAGGCCAGCTGGTAGAGCATGACCCCCAGCGAGAAAAGATCAGACGCGCCACTCACCTTGTGTCCGGCCAGCTGTTCGGGTGACATGTAGGACGGCGTGCCCATCACCATGCCGGTGCGGGTCTTGCTCGAATCGGTGATGCGCGCGATACCGAAGTCGGCCACCTTGACGGTGTCGGTCGCGGGGTCGTACATGATGTTGCCGGGTTTGATGTCGCGGTGCACCACGTTCTGGCGGTGCGCGTAGTCCAGCGCATCGGCCACACGCGCCACGATGCCCATTACCACGGGCAGGGGCAGCAGGGCCCCGGGCTTGATGTAGCCCACCAGATCCTTGCCCTTGAGGTACTCCATGGCGATGTAGGCCAGGTCGTGTTCCTCACCGGCATCAAACATGGTGACGATGTTCGGGTGGCTCAGGCGCCCGGCCGATTCCGCCTCGCTGAAAAAGCGCTGCTTGACCTCCTGCAACACATCCGCATCGAACTCCTGCGCGAGGGCCAGGGTCTTGATGGCCACCAGGCGCCCGATCTTCGGGTCCCGGCCCAGGTAGACCACCCCCATGGCGCCCTTGCCCAGTTCCTTCTCCACCTCGTAACGGCCCAGCATGGGCTTGGCCACGCCCGGGCGGTCCAGCACCAGGGTGCTGTCGTTGCCACGCGTGGCCCCTCCCAGGATCACGGTCTCGGCCATGGCCTTGGACTGGGCCAGCCGCGCTTCCAGGTCGCGGAACTTGCGGTTGTAGCCGGCCATGCGCCGGAACACGGCTTCGGCCTTGTTGAACTGGCGCTTGCGCTCGAAGTCCAGCGCCAGGTTGTAGAGCAGCTCCATCAGGCCGTCGTCCATCGGCACCTTGCTGAACTTCTCGAAAGCCATGTCCAGCTGGCCCTGCCCCTGGAAGGCCAGGCCCAGCATGCGGTTGCTCTCAGCCGATTCGGCATCGGACTTCTGCTTACCCTCCTCGGCCAGCAGGAAGTGCTTGGAGGTCAACAGCAGATGGCCCACCAGCAGCAGCACGACGGGCAGCATCAGCGGCAGCCAGGTGGCGTACATCGTCATCAGACCGAAGTGCGCCAGCAGCAGGGCGACAAAGATGGCCCCCGTCACCAGCGCGCCGGTGGCCGCGCGCAGGCGCGGCAGCAGCAGGATGAGGTAAAGCACCACGGCCAGGAAGATGCCCAGCTGCGCCAGCGTGCCCCAGGTCGGCGTGAGGAAATAGTCGCCGTTGAGGATGCTGGAGACCGTGTGCGCCAAGGTCACCACCGACGGCATGCTGGCCGCGATAGGCGTGACCTGCAGTGTGCCCACGCCCGCGGCCGAGGCGCCGATGAGCACGATCTTGTCGTGGTACTTGCTGGCCGGGATCTTGCCGCTGAGCACGTCGTAGAAGGAATCGACCGGGAAGGCGGGCCGCCCGCCCGTGTCCTTGTAGAAGAAGGTCTGCATGCGCAGGGTCGGGTCGGTGCTGATGAACCGCTGGCCCAGCTGTACGCCGCTGCCCAGCTGCACCCGGATGTCTTCGGCCTTGAGGTTCAGGCTGCGAGCCGCCAGCATCAGCGACAAGGAGGGGTAGTAGTCGCCGTAGTGGCCCATGAGCAGCGGCTCGCTGCGCACGGCGCCGTCGACGTCACGCGAAACGTTCAGGTGTCCGATGGCCTGCGCCTGGCTACCCAGCACGGGTATCGGCAGCAGGACACCCAGGGAGGGATCGGGCTGGGCACCGGCGGGGCTAGCCTGCACCTGGGTCAGCCGGTGGCGTTGCACGAAGTCGGGCAGGGGCTGGTCCGGTTTGCCCTGCGGCTCGCCGGGTTCGAAGTACATGGCCAGCTGCACCCGGCCGCTGCGGCCCAGGCTCTCGCCGAGCTTGCGGTCATTGTCGAGCTTGCGCGCGGCCTCTCCCAGCAGCGCCTCCAGGCGTGCCACGTCGGCGCGGTGCGCCGGGTTGCCGGAGCTGCGGATGGTAGAGGCATCGAGCCAGCCGCTGACCTGGCCGACGTAGGCCAGGCCGGCCTCGACCTGGGGCTCGGTGAACAGCACGGTATGGCCCACCACCTTGGCCTGGCCTTCGGCCAGCAGGTCGATCAGGCGTGCGTGGATCTCGCGCGGCCAGGGCCAGCGCCCCAGGTTGGCAATGCTCTGGTCGTCGATGGCGATGATGGCGATCCTGTCGCTGGGCACCCGCTTGCTGGCCAGCACACCGAGGTCGTAGGCCTTGCGCTCCAGGCTCTGCATCAGGTCCGAGCCGGCGGCCAGGAAAAACACCAGGGAGACCAGCAGGCCGACCAGCCAGTCCTTACGCCAAAACGACGCATGTTTCATGTCGTCCTCTGTGTTGTTTTCACCATGCAAGCACGTGGCAGTCCGGAAGCCCAGACTGCAGCGTGCATCCTTGAGTCGACCCAGTCTAATGCAGCCGCCAGGGACGCAACAGGGACAGCACACGGAATGCGAAAATTCCCCTAACTCCTGGAAATACCCCATGGCCCATTACCTGATCGGCGACGTGCAAGGCTGCGACGCCGCCCTGCAGCGCCTGCTGGAGACGATCGACTTCTCCCCCAGCCGCGACACGCTCTGGCTGCTGGGCGATCTGGTCAACCGCGGGCCGGATTCGGCCGGCGTGCTGCGTCGCCTGATGGGCTATGGCCAGGCCGCGCGCTGCCTGCTGGGCAACCACGACCTGCACCTGCTGGCCATCGCCCACGGCGTGCGCCCCGCCCATCGCAGCGACACCATCGCCGACGTGCTGCAGGCCCCGGACCGCCCCGCCCTGCTCGACTGGCTGCGCCAACAGCACCTGGCGCTGCGGGAGACCTTCGCGGGCGAGGAGATCCTGATGGTGCATGCCGGTGTGCTGCCCTCATGGAGTGCTACCAAAACAATAGCATTGGCGCATGAGCTGGAAAACGTCCTGCGCGGCCCGGAGCTGCCGGATTTCCTGCGTCGTATGTACGGCAACGAGCCAGCGCGCTGGGACGACAGCCTGCAGGGCGACGCGCGGCTGCGCGTGATCGTCAATGCGCTCACCAGGCTGCGTTTCTGCTCGGCCGACGGGGAGATGGAGTTCGCCAGCAAGGAGGGGGCGCAGGGCGCGCCGGCCGGCTATCGGCCCTGGTTCGAGGTGCCGGGGCGCCGTACGGCAGACATCACCGTGGCCTTCGGCCACTGGTCCACACTGGGCTGGCTGGCCCGGTCCGATGTGCTGGCGCTGGACACGGGCTGCGTCTGGGGCGGCTGTCTCAGTGCGTTACGCCTGGGGCCAGCCCGCGCGCACGAGCTGGTCCAGGTGAAGTGCGAAGCCGCGCAGAAGCCCGGCCCGCGCGCCGGTTAGCTGGAAGTCTCTTCAGACTTGTTGAACAGCGCCGCCACCTTGCGCTTGGGCCGGATATTGGCCGACACCACACGGCCGGCCGGCTTGGCCACCGCTTCCCAGGGCGCCGGTTCGGCCGCAGCCTCCGTGCTCTGGTAGGGCTGGTTGAAGAAGGGGTCCTGCGGCGGGGCCGACGGGCGACGGTTCTCGCGCGGGGCGGTACGGCGTTCACCGCGCGGCTCGACGCGTTCTTCGGTCTGCTCGTAAAGGCGCCGGCCTTCGTTGAAACGGCCCTGGCGGCGGATGTCGGGTTTGTCCTCGTCGTATTCGACCGGCTCCAGCTCGATCTTGGTCTTGATCAGCTTCTCGATGTCGGCCACCAGGCGGGCGTCCTTGGGCGAGACGAAGCTCACCGCCAGGCCCGAGGCGCCGGCACGGCCAGTGCGGCCGATGCGGTGCACGTAGTCTTCGGCGTTGAAGGGCACGTCGAAGTTGAACACCGCCGGCACGTCCTTTATGTCCAGGCCGCGCGCGGCCACATCGGTGCACACCAGCAGGTCGACTTCGCCCTTCTTGAAGGCGTCCAGCGCCTTGAGGCGCTCGTCCTGGCTCTTGTCGCCGTGCAAGGCGGTGGTCTTGAGGCCTTCACGCTCCAGCGAGCGCGCCAGGCGGGCACAGCCCAGCTTGCTGTTCACGAAGACAAAAGCCTGCTTCATGCCACGCTGGCGCAGGATCTGGTGCAGGGCGTGGCGCTTGTCGTCGTCACCCACGCTGTAGAAATGCTGTTCCACGGTGGAGGCCGTGGCGTTGGAGCGTGCGACCTCGATGGTGACCGGGTCCTGCAGGTAGCTGGAGGCCAGGCGCTTGATCTCGGGCGAGAAGGTGGCCGAAAACAGCAGCGTGGTGCGCTGCTTGGGCAGGTAGGACAGGATGCGCTGAAGGTCCGGCAGGAAACCGATGTCCAGCATGCGGTCGGCCTCGTCCAGCACCACGTACTCGACCTGGTTGAGCACGGCGTTCTTGGCCTCGATGTGGTCCAGCAGGCGGCCCGGCGTGGCCACCAGCACTTCCACGCCTTTTTTCAGCTCCAGGGTCTGGGGCTTCATGTCCATGCCGCCGAACACCACGGCGCTGCGCATGTTGGTGTACTTGGCGTAGAGCTTGACCTGCTGCGCCACCTGGTCGGCCAGTTCGCGCGTGGGCAGCAGCACCAGCGCGCGCACGGGATGGCGGGCCGGGGAGGTGGAGCTGTTTTCGTGTTTCAGCAGACGCTGCAGCAGGGGCAGGGAGAAGGCGGCGGTCTTGCCGGTGCCGGTCTGGGCGGCGCCCATGACGTCGCGGCCCTGCAGCACCACGGGGATGGCCTGGGCCTGGATGGGGGTCATGGACTCGTAACCCATCTCGGCGACCGCGCGGGCCAGCGGAGCGGCCAGCTGCAGCTGGGCAAAGGCCATGAGGGGGGTGTCGGCGGTGAGTTCGTTCGAAGTCACGGGAGCGGTGGGCAGTTCAGTATTCAAATCGGTCTGGCATAGCCAAATGTTTGCTATCTAACCGATAGCGGGCTACCCCTGCATCCAAGGGCAAACCCCGATTATCCCTGATATCCCGGCTCCAGGCCACCTGCCCGGTGGTGGCGCCCTGCCGAACCAGCCCGGCCCTGCGCTGACCGCCTCGACCGGCACATTGAGCTGCAGACCGAAGTGATCGCCAACACAAACTTGCGCCGCCCACCTGCATCAAGGCGAGCGCCGTGGCGCTCGCCGGCTGAAAACCTCAGGTTTTGGGCAGCGTCACACCGCGCTGGCCCTGGTACTTGCCGCCGCGGTCCTTGTAGCTGGTCTCGCAGACATCGTCCTTGTCGCTCTCGAAGAACAGCACCTGGGCGCAGCCCTCGCCCGCGTAGATCTTGGCCGGCAACGGTGTGGTGTTGGAGAACTCCAGCGTGACGTAGCCTTCCCACTCGGGCTCGAAGGGCGTGACATTGACGATGATGCCGCAGCGCGCGTAGGTGCTTTTGCCCAGGCAGATGGTGAGCACATTGCGCGGGATGCGGAAGTACTCCATGGTGCGCGCCAGCGCAAAGCTGTTGGGCGGGATGACGCAGACGTCGCTCTCGATGTCCACAAAGCTCTTCTCGTCGAAGTTCTTCGGATCGACCACCGTGCTGTAGATGTTGGTGAAGACCTTGAACTCGGGCGCGCAGCGGATGTCGTAGCCGTAGCTGCTGGTGCCGTAGCTCACGATCTTGTTGCCGGCGGCGTCCTGCCGGATCTGACCCGGCTCGAAAGGCTCGATCATGCCGTGCTGCTCGGCCATGCGGCGGATCCATTTGTCGCTCTTGATGCTCATGGTGGTTATTTCCTGGGAATCGGGAGATTGTAGATATTGGTTTCAAGGCGCCGAAAACAGCCCCACAAGGGTCTCGCGCAGCCATCGGTTGGCCGGGTCGGTCTCGAAACGGCGGCTCCAGTGCAGCGAGACCGTGAAGTCGCGCAGGGGAAAAGGCGGCTCGATAAGGGTGTAGCCGCCCTGGTCAGCAAAACCCTGGGCAATGTTGCGCGGCATCACCACGGCCAGGTCGGTGGCGCCCACGATGGCCGGCAGCACCATGAAATGTTCGGCCGTCAGGCGAATGCGGTCTTCCAGCTTGAGCAGCTGCAGGATGCGCAGTGTGTCCGAGTGCGTGCGCCCGGCCACGAACTCCAGCTCCTGCAGGGACTCCAGCAGCGCCTTGCCCTTGCGCCGGCGTGCCGCCGCGGCAAAGGGATGGCCGGCGCGCAGCATGACGATGTAACGGTCCTGCAGCAGCTGCACGCGCTGCGTGTCCTTCACGGTGGGCAGGAAACCGAAGGCGAAGTCCACCTGCCCACTGTCCAGGGCATCGGCCATGCTGGCCGCCGGCACGGGCAGGGTCTCGATGCGAACGCCGGGGGCACGCTCGCGCAGCGCCACCATGAGATCGGGCAGGAAACGGCCCTCGCCGATGTCGCTCATGTGGATGCGAAAGGTCTTGTGCGAGCGCAGCGGATCGAACTGCGCCGCCTCGCCCAGGGCCTGCTCCAGCAGGCCCAAGGCGCTGCGCACGACCGGTGCCAGGCGCGCGGCGCGCGGCGTGGGCTGCACGCCGCCGCCCACGCGCATGAAGAGCGGATCGTTCAGCAGCAGGCGCAGACGGGTCAGGCTCTGGCTCACCGCCGGCTGCGTCAGGTCCAGCATCTCGGCGGCCCGGCCCACCTTGCGCGCGCGGTAGACCGCGTCGAACACGCGCAGCAGGTTCAGGTCCAGATCCTTGATATGCATATACCTAATAATCGATAGTCACGTTATTTTATTGATTAATAGAGCCGAGGCGAGGACACTCAGCGCCTGCCGCAAAAACACCGAGGACGACACGTGGAAGTTTCATTCAGCCAGGAAATCAAGTCGCTGGCGCTGGGCCAGGGCCAGACCTTTCATGGCGAGGGCATCCTGGCCATCACCAAGGGCCTGCTGCAGTCGGGCGTGGCCTATGTGGGCGGCTACCAGGGCGCGCCGGTCTCGCACCTGCTGGACGTCATGGTGCAGGCCAAGCCCTATATGGATCAGCTCGGCGTGCACGTCGAGGCCTGCTCCAACGAAGCCTCGGCCGCCGCCATGCTGGGCGCCTCCATCCATTACCCGCTGCGCGGCGCCGTGACCTGGAAGTCCATCGTTGGCACCAACGTCGCGGCCGACGCGCTGTCCAATCTCTCGTCCCCGGGTGTAACAGGCGGCGTGCTCATCGTCGTGGGCGAGGACTACGGCGAGGGCGCCAGCGTGATCCAGGAGCGCACCCATGCCTACGCGCTCAAATCCGGCATGGTACTGCTCGACCCGCGACCCGACCTGGGTCGTATGGTTGACATGGTGGAACACGGCTTCGCCCTGTCCGAGGCCTCCAACATGCCGGCCATCCTGGAGTTGCGCATTCGCGCCTGCCATGTGCGCGGCAGCTTCCAGGCCAAGGACAACCGTATCTCCAGGGTGTCCACGCGCGACCTGATGGAGGAGCCCGCCAGCTTCAACTACGAACGCCTGGCGCACCCGCCTGTGACCTTCCGCCACGAGAAGCTGAAGAGCGAACAACGCGTGCCGGCCGCGCGCCAGTACATCCGCGAGCACAAGCTCAACGAATTGTTCGCTGGCAAGCACAGCGATCTGGGCATCGTGGTGCAGGGCGGCCTGTACAACACCCTGATCCGCACCCTGCAGCAGTTCGGCCTGGCCGATGCCTTTGGCCAGACCGACATCCCTCTGCTGGTGCTCAACGTGACCTACCCGCTGGTGCCCGAAGAACTCAGCGAGTTCTGCATCGGTAAACGTGCCGTGCTCATGGTGGAAGAAGGCCAGCCCGAGTACATCGAGCAGGAACTGGCTACGATGCTGCGCCGCGCCGACATCCAGACGCCGCTGCACGGCAAGGACATGCTGGCGCTGGCTGGTGAGTACTCGGCCGAGGTCATGGCCGGCGGCCTGGAGAAATTCCTGCGCCGCTACCGTTCCGAACTGCTGCCGACCACCGTTCCGCAGTGGCTGCAGGGCAACCGTGATCGCCGCGCGGCCATCGTCACCGAAATCACGAAACACAGCGGCCAGCCCCTGCCGGCCCGCCCGCCGGGCATGTGCATCGGCTGCCCGGAACGCCCTGTGTTCTCGGCACTCAAGCTCGCGCAGGAGCAGGTGGGCCAGGTGCACATCGCAGGCGACATCGGCTGCCACGCCCTGGCCACCTTCGAGCCCTTTTCCTTCGGCCATTCCATCCTGGGCTATGGCATGAGTCTGGCCAGCCGCGCCGGGGTATCGCCCATGATGAACCGGCGCGTGCTCTCGGTCATGGGCGACGGCGGCTTCTGGCACAACGGCCTGCTGACCGGCGTGCAAAGTGCGCTGTTCAACGGCGACGACGCCGTGCTGCTGATCTTCAAGAACGGCTACACCTCGGCCACCGGCACGCAGGACATCATCTCCACGCCCGGCGACGAGGCCAAGAACGACGCCAGCGACAAGCGCGCCAGCGTGGTACACACCAACCAGACCATCGAGACCACGCTCAAGGGCCTGGGTGTGCAGTGGCTGCGCACCGTCACCACCTACGAAGTCGAGAACGTGCGCCGCACGCTGATCGACGCCTTCACCTCCGACTTCAACGGCCTGAAAGTCATCATCGCCGAGGGCGAATGCCAGCTGGAACGCCAGCGCCGTATCAAGCCCTGGCTGGCCAGTCTGCTGAAGAAGGGCAAGCGGGTGGAGCGGGTGAAATACGGGGTGGATGAGGACGTCTGCAACGGTGACCATGCCTGTATCCGGCTTTCGGGCTGCCCGACCTTGACGCTCAAGGACAACCCCGATCCTTTGAAGGTGGATCCTGTTGCCACCGTGATTGATGGGTGTGTGGGGTGTGGGCTGTGTGGTGCCAATGCGCATGCGGCGACGCTGTGTCCTTCGTTCTACCGGGCGGAAGTGGTGCAGAACCCTTCCTGGCATGAGCGTTTGCTGGCTTCGGTTCGTCGGTCGGTGGTTCGTGCTTTGCAGCCTGCTTGAGGTGGTTTGTGTTGAGTTGCTTTTGTAACCCCCCACACTCCCCCCCGCCCCTCTCTACCCCCGCCGGGGTAGAGAGGGGGGCCTGGATTTGGTTGCGTCGCGCCGGCTACGCTTCTACGACGCGTGACGTCGCCACTGCTTCTTCTCTCGCCGACTGGCAAGCCTTCGGTCGTAGAGAACTTGCACGGCTCTGCGCGCCACGGCTGGCGGCTGCGCCGGCCAGTGGCGAGACCAACAGCCCCTGTCTCGTGCACAGCCGGTCGCGCAGCGACGGCTGTCGTTGGCACACGAAGGTAGCGCCCTTTACTACGACCACCGGCGTCAAATGCTGGCGCCCAAACGACGGTGGCGTCGCTTCGCTCCATAGAAGCCTGTCCAGAAACCAGAAACAAAATCCGGGCTCCCCTCTCTACCCCGGCGGGGGTCGAGAGGGGCGGGGGGGAGTGTGGGGGGCAGACCAGCCGTCGCAGACAAACCCAGCAAAGCCCCACCAAAACCAGAAACAAGAACAAAAGACATGAACCAACACCCCATCTCCCTCCTCCTCTGCGCCCTAGGCGGCGAAGGCGGCGGCGTCCTGACCGAATGGCTGGTCGAAACCGCCCGCCACGCCGGTTACCCCGTGCAAGCCACCTCCATCCCCGGCGTGGCCCAGCGCACCGGCGCCACCACCTATTACCTCGAAGTCTTCCCCGTCCCGGTAGCAGACCTTGGCGGCAAACGCCCCGTGCTGGGCCTGTACCCCATGCCGGGCCGGCTCGATGCCCTGGTCTCCAGCGAGTTGCTGGAAACCGTGCGCCAGATCAGCCTGGGCCACGCCAGCAGCGACCGCACGCTGGTGCTGAGTTCCACTGCACGGGCGCTGACGACCATGGAAAAGATGCAGATGGGCGACGGCCGGCGCGATGCGCAAGGACTGCTGAACCTCATCACCGCGCACAGCCGCGCCCACCACGTGCTCGACATGGCCGAACTCACGCGCCAAGCCGGCACCATCGTCAGCGCCGTGATGCTGGGCTGCATCGCCGCCAGCGGCCTACTGCCCATGGGCCGCGCCGAGTACGAGGCCATCCTGAAGGACAGTGGCGGCAGCGCCCAGGCCAGTCTGCGTGGTTTCGCCCTGGGCTTCGACGCCGTGCACGCGCAGCGCACCCAGGCGCAATTCATCGAGCATGTGCTCACACCAAAAGCTGTGGCCCCGGCCGCCGAAGTACCAGCCCTGCCCGCCGCCGTGGCCGCGCTCTTCCCCGCCGTGCTGCACGAGATCATCGCGCTGGGCCATGCGCGGCTGGTCGAGTACCAGAACGCGGCTTATGCCCAGCGCTACGTCGAGCGCTTGCAGCAAGTGCTGGCCGCCGAGCGCAGCAGCGACCCGCAGGGCACGCGCGGCTGGGCCGTGACGCGCGAGATGGCGCGCTGGCTGGCGCTGTGGATGGCGTTTGACGACATCATCCGCGTCGCCGATCTCAAGAGCCGCGCCAGCCGCTGGTCACGCGTGTTGGGCGAGGTCAAGGCCGGCGAGGCCGACCTGCTCAAGCTTTACGACCACTTCAAGCCCGGCGCGCCCGAGTTCGCCGCCCTGCTGCCCACGGGACTGGCGCAGCGCGTGCTGGCCTGGGACCGCAAGCGCGTGCTGGCCGGTAAGACCCCCTGGGCCCTGCCGCTGAAGATCGGCACGCATTCGGTGGCCGGCATGCTGGCCCTGCGTGGCCTGGCTGCCATGCGCGCACTGCGCCCGCTGGGCAGCCGCTTTGTCACCGAGCAGGGGCTGATCGATCAGTGGCTGGCCGCGGTGGTGAGCAGTACCCAGCGCCACTGGGCCACGGGCCATGAGGTGGCGCTGTGCGGCCGCCTGATCAAGGGTTACGGCAGCACCAACGAGCGCGGCAAGGACAACCTGCTGCACGTGGTGCAGCACCTCGCCATCGCCGGCCACTTCGAACATGAGGAGGCGCGTGCCGTCGCCATCGCTGCGGCACGCGAGGCCGCACTCACCGATGACGCCGGGAAAACCCTCGATCAGGCTCTGGTAAAACACGGCGTACCGGCGCGCCCCGTCAAGGCGCAACCCATCCGCTGGATGCGCAGGCCCCCAGTGAAGAAGACGAGTTGATACAACAAAGGAGACCCACCATGCAAATTCATCACCAAGCCCAACTGCTGCGACGCAGCCTGCTCGCTGCGCTGGTCGCTGCGGCCGGCGTGCTGCCCGTGGCCCAGGCCCAGAGTTACCCGACCAAGCCGCTCAAGGTCATCGTCACCTTCCCGCCGGGTGGTGTGGCCGACGTGCTGGCACGCCTGGTCGCCGCGCCGCTGCAGGACGCGCTGGGCCAGCCGGTGGTGGTGGAGAACCGCGCCGGCTCCGGCGGCAATATCGGCGGTGACGCCGTGGTCAAGTCGCCGGCCGACGGCTACACCCTGCTCATGAGTTCGGGCGGCCTGGTGTCGGTGAACCCGCACATCTACCCCAAGATGCCCTTCGACCCCGCCAAGGACCTGACCCCGGTGGCCTCGGTCGCCCGCGTGGCCGTGTTCCTGGTCGTCAAGCCCGCACTGCCGGTGGCCAATGCCCGTGAGTTCGTCTCCTACATGAAGGCCAACCCGGGCAAGCTGTCCTATGGCTCGCCGGGCAACGGCAGCTCGCCGCACCTGGCCACCGAGATGCTCAAGAGCATGACCAGCACCTTCTCCGTACACGTGCCCTACCGCGGCGCGGCCCCGGCGCTCAACGACCTGCTGGCCGGCCAGATCGACTTCGCTTTCGATCCGGGCATCGCCCTGCCGCATGTGCGCGCCAACCGGCTCAAGCTGCTGGCCATCGGCAGCCCCAAGCGCTCGCCGCTGTTCCCTGACGTGCCCACCGTGGACGAAGCTACCGGTCTCAAGGGTTTTGACGCCGACAGCTATTTCGGCTTCTACGCCCCGGCCGGCACACCGCCCGCCGTGATCGCGCGCCTGAACACCGAAATCAACAAGATCCTGAACAGCCAGTCCGCCAAGGACCGCATTGCCGCCCTCGGCGGTGAAGCAGCCCCCATGACGCCGCAAGCTTTCGCTGCCAAGGCGAGCGACGACTCCAAGCGTTTCGGCGAACTGATCCGCGAGCGCGGCATCAAGGGCGACTGAGCCACGATCTGCATCCGGCCCCTCCCCCGTGGAGGGGCTTTTTTGTTCCCTGCCATGACAGCCACCACCCCTCCCCAGCCACGCAACGTCGTCTACAGCCAGCGCGTCGAGTTCGGCGACTGCGACCCCGCGCGCATCGTCTGGTTTCCCAACTTCTTCCGCTGGATCGACGCGGCCTCACGCCACTTCTTCCTGCAGTGCGGGGTGCCACCCTGGCACGAGACCGAAAAAACCAGCGGCCTGATCGGTACGCCGCTGGTCGACACGCACGCGCGCTTCGTCAAGACCGCCAGCTACGGCGACACCCTGCAGATCCATGCGCAGGTGGCCGAGTGGCGCGAGAAGAGCTTCGTACAGCGCTACCAGATCAAGCGCGAGAACCCCGATGGCTCGATCGACCTGATCATGGAATGCGACGAGGTGCGCATCTTCGCGGCGCACCGCGAAGACGGCAAGGGCATACGCGCCATCCCTATCCCGGCCGACATCAAGGCCCTGTGTTCTTGAGAGAGCGAGTAACGGCTCAGTCGCCGCCGGGCCGCCCCAAGGCGACTGCGGCCCCCTCGGGGGGCAGCGACCACACGAAGTGAGGGAGCGTGGGGGCCCTGATGCTAGACCCCGGCCAGCAACCGCAGGCCGCCCGGATCCAGCAGATTGAGCACGCGGCCTGTGCCGCTGATCAGGCTGCGCTCGCGCAGATGGCGCAGCACACGTGACAGGGTCTCGGGCGCAATGCCCAACTGCGCGGCGATCAGGCGCTTGCGCTGCTCCAGCGGTACGGCCAGCGAGCCTTTCTCGCCGGGTTGGGCATGGCGCAACAGCCATTCGGCACAGCGCGCCTCGGCATCCTTGGCCAGGCGGCTCACCGCCAGCTCGGTCTGGCTCCGGTGGGCCGTGGCCACATCCTGCAGCACGGTGCGCGCGGCGACGGGCATGGCCGCCAGCGACTGGCGAAAACGCGGCAGCGGAATGCGCCGCAACACCACATCGGTTTCGGCCACGGCGTCCACGACGCTGGGCAGGCCCAACACGGCAGCGGTGGCCTCCAGCCAGAACGGCCCCTGGATCTCGCCCAGCTGATGCGCCAGGACTTCACCTTCCATCACCCCCAGCGCCACGCGGCCGGACTCCACGTACAGCACGACCGAGGGGGTGCTGCCGCGCTTGAGCAGCAAGGTACGGGCCGACGATTTGCGGCGTTCGGCACTGGGGTCCATGAATTCAGGTGGCAGCATGGGAGCCACTGTGCCGCCCTGCGGCAGCGCCGACCTTGAGCCAAGTCAAAGACCGCGCATGAAACGGGCCGCCGAAGCGCTACAAAACCAGCAACGCGCGGAAATCGTTCACATTGGTGTGGGTGGGCCCGGTCACCACCAGATCGCCCAGGGGCCGGAAAAAGCCGTAGGCGTCGTTGCGGTCGAGATAACGCTCCACCTTCATGCCCTGCGCCTGGGCGCGGGCCAGGGTGCCGGGTTCGACCCAGGCGCCGGCGTTCTCTTCCATGCCGTCAATGCCATCGGTGTCCGCCGCCAGGGCCCAGACGCCGGGCTGGCCCTGCAGCGCCAGCGCCAGCCCCAGGCAGAACTCACCGGCCCGGCCGCCCTTGCCACGCTGCTCGCCTGCCGGCACCGGGCGCACGGTGACCGTGGTCTCGCCACCGCTGAGGATGACGCAGGGCTTGGCAAAAGGCTGGCCATGCTGCGCCACCGCGCGCGCCAGCGCCGCATGCACCTTGCCCACTTCGCGCGACTCGCCTTCCATCTCATCACTGAGGATGTAGGCCTGCAGACCGGCCGCACGCGCTGCCGCGGCCGCGGCCTCCAGCGACTGCTGGGGCGTCGCAATCATGTTGACCTGATGGCCCTGGAAGATCGGACTGCCCGGCTTGGGCGTTTCGAGGGCACCCTGTTCCAGCGCCGCCTGTACCGGGGCCGGCACCGCGATGCGGTAGCGCTTCAAAATTGATAGCGCATCGGCGCAGGTGGTGGCATCGGGCACGGTGGGGCCGCTGGCAATCACCGAGGGGTCGTCGCCCGGCACGTCGCTGATGGTCAGCGTCACCACCTGGGCCGGGGCGCAGGCCGCCGCCAGGCGCCCCCCCTTGATGCGTGAGAGGTGCTTGCGCACGCAGTTCATCTCGCCGATGTTGGCGCCGCTGGCCAGCAGCGCCTTGTTGATGCCCTGTTTGTCTTCCAGGGTCAGGCCCTCGGCCGGCAGGGTCAGCAGGGCCGAGCCGCCACCGGAGATCAGGCACAGCACCAGGTCGTCGGCCGTCAGGCCCTGCACCAGTTGCAGGATGCGCTGCGATGCCGCCAGGCCAGCGGCATCGGGCACGGGGTGCGAGGCCTCGATCACCTCGATGCGCTGCGGCAGGCCCGCCGGGCGCGGCGGGGTGTGGTGATAGCGTGTGACCACCAGGCCCGACAGCGGCGCGTCGGCCGGCCACAGGGCCTCGACCGCCTGCGCCATGGCGCCGCCGGCCTTGCCGGCACCGATGACCACGGTGCGGCCCTTGGGCGGGGGAGGCAGATGGGCGGCCGTGGTGTGCAGGGGCAGGGCCCGCCGTACGGCGGCCTGGTACAGATGCGTCAGGAATTCGCGGGGCTGCAGGTGGGGATCTGGGGCGTTCATTGTTCTCTCGGTCTCCAGCACGCATTGTGCCGCCTCGTAACCCGGCGGTAACTGGATGGCGTCAGCGCCAAGCCAGTCTGGCTGTTGCACGGCAGGCACACATCCGGCCGCCAAACACGCCCCGGCGGGTCAAGACCTGTAACAGTTGCTGACATTTGTGGCACAGTACCTGCATCACAGCCTGCAGGCCGGGCCCCGTTGGGACAACGGGGCCGGTCGGACACCTTGCCATGCGCTTCAAGCCCCACGCTCTCATTTCCCTGCCCGCCGCCGGCGCGCTGCTGCTGCTCGCCCTGCTGGCCGGCTGCGCCACGGCGCCCGCCCCCACGGCCAGCCTGCCTCCGCCGCCGGCCCCGGTGCTGGCCCAGCCGCCCCAGCCCGTGCTGCCCATGGGCCCGGTTTCCACGGCCGACAGCGCCATCGACTACCGCCTGGACGCGGCCTACCATCTCTACAACAAGAACAACGGGCGCATCTTCCAGGGCGTGATGCCGCATTTCCTCTACGCCATCGGCGTGCTGGAACTGCAGGTGGACAGCCGCGGCAACCTGCTGGCGCTGAACTGGATGCGCGCGCCCGAGCACGCCCCCGAGGTGATCGCCGAAATCGAGCGCACGGTGCGCCAGGCCGCCCCCTTCCCGGCGCCGGTGCGCCTGGGGCAGGCCAGCTACATCGAGACCTGGCTGTGGGATGCCAGCGGCAACTTCCAGCTGCACACCCTCAGCGAAGGCCAGGGCGCCCGCGGCACACCGCGTCGCGCCATGCCGCCCAACCCGCAGACCGTGCGCTTGGTCTCGGGACCGACGTCGCAGCAGTAACACCCGTCCGGGTCTCAAGTCCTCGGTAGATCATCCCACCACCGCTCGCCCAGGCGCGACTGCAAATAGGCGATGAAGGCCAGCACCTTGCCCGGCACCAGCTTCGGGCTTGGGAACACGGCGTGGATTTCCTGTTCGGGCAGGCCGTGCCCCTTGAGCACCTCCACCACATGGCCTGACTTCAGCGATTCGCTGGCGACATAGTGCGGCATGGCCGCGATGCCGAAGCCGTTGCGTGCCGCCGCCAGCACGGCCGCCAGGTTGTTGGAACGCAGCCGCCCGGCCACCGGCACCGTCACCGAGTCGCCCTTGGGGGTCGTCATGCGCCAGACATCGTCGCCCAGTACGCTGCTGTAGATGAGGGCCGGGTGCCGGCTCAGATCAAGCGCCTGCTTCGGGCTGCCGTGTTTGCGCAGGTACTTGGGTGAGGCCACCATCAGCCAGGGGTTGACCCCCAGGAAACGCGCGCCCAGCGTGGAGTCGGCCAGCTTGCCCATGCGGATGGCCAGGTCGATGCCGTTGGCCACCAGGTCGGTGTATCGGTCCTCGAAGCTCAGGTCGATCTGCACCTGGGGGTGCTTGGCCATGAACTCCAGCGCCAGCGGCGTGACCACACGCCGCCCGAAGGCCACCGAAGTACCGATGCGCAGCAGGCCCTGGGCCTGGGTCTGGCGCAGGCGCACGATGTTGTCGGCCTCGTCCGACTCGCGCACGATGACCTTGCACTTCTCGTAATACAGCGCGCCCGACTCGGTGACGCTGACACCGCGCGTGTTGCGGTTGAGCAGGCGCACCTTGAGCCGCTCCTCGATCGCCGCGATCAGCTTGGTCACGGTGGGCTGGGTGATGGCGAACTCCTTGGCCGCCTTGGAAAAGCTGCCGGTTTCCACCACCCGTACGTACACCTCCATCGCATGCAATCGATCCATCGTTTTTGCCTGTTTATTCCGATATGGAATAGATGTTATGGACTCCAGCCGTCTTCCGCAAGTGCCCGGGGTTTTTTACAGTCCGGCATCGCTATTGATAACCAAGGAGAACTCGCCATGGCCAAAATGAAAGCAATCGAAGCCGCCGTCTGGGTGATGGAAAAAGAGGGCGTCACACAAGCCTTCGGCGTCCCCGGCGCTGCCATCAACCCGCTGTATGCGGCGCTGCGCCAGCACGGCCAGATCAGCCACGTCCTGGCGCGCCACGTGGAAGGCGCCTCGCACATGGCCGAGGGCTACACCCGCGCCCGGGCCGGCAACATCGGCGTGTGCATCGGCACCTCCGGCCCCGCCGGCACCGACATGATCACCGGCCTGTACTCGGCCCAGGCTGACTCCATCCCGATCCTGTGCATCACCGGCCAGGCCCCGCGTGCCCGCCTGTACAAGGAAGACTTCCAGGCCGTGGACATCGAAAGCATCGCCAAGCCGGTCACCAAATGGGCCGTCACCGTGCGCGAGCCGGCGCTGGTGCCGCGTGCCTTCCAGCAGGCTTTCCACCTGATGCGCTCGGGCCGCCCGGGCCCGGTGCTGATCGACCTGCCCTTCGACGTGCAGATGGCCGAGATCGAATTCGACATCGAGACCTATGAGCCGCTGCCCGTTTACAAGCCGGCCGCTTCGCGCAAGCAGATCGAGAAGGCCCTGGACATGCTGCAGGCTGCCGAGAAGCCCCTGATCGTGGCCGGTGGCGGCATCATCAATGCCGACGCCTCGGACCTGCTGGTGGAGTTCGCCGAACTCACCGGCGTGCCTGTCATCCCCACCCTGATGGGCTGGGGCACCATCCCTGACGACCATCCCCTGATGGCCGGCATGTGCGGTCTGCAGACCAGCCACCGCTACGGCAACGCCACGATGCTGGCCAGCGACTTCGTGCTGGGCATCGGCAACCGCTGGGCCAACCGCCACACCGGCAGCACCGAGGTCTATTGCAAGGGCCGCAAGTTCGTGCACGTGGACATCGAGCCCACCCAGATCGGCCGCGTGTTCATGCCCGACTTCGGCATCGTTTCCGATGCCAAGGCCGCGCTGCAGCTGTTTGTCGAAGTGGCGCGCGAGCGCAAGGCCGCTGCCCAGCTGAAGGACCGCTCTGACTGGGCCTTCCGCTGCGCCGAGCGCAAGCGCCTGATGCACCGCAAGAGCCATTACACCGAGATGCCGATCAAGCCCATGCGCGTGTACGAGGAGATGAACAAGGTCTTCCCGCGCGACACCATCTACGTCACGACTATCGGCCTGAGCCAGATCGCGGGCGCCCAGTTCCTCAACGTCTATGGCCCCCGCCAGTGGATCAACTGCGGCCAGGCCGGCCCCCTGGGCTGGACGATTCCCGCCGCGCTGGGCGTGGTGGCCGCCGACCCGACCCGCACCGTGGTCGGTCTGTCCGGTGACTACGACTTCCAGTTCCTGATGGAAGAGCTGGCGGTGGGCGCACAGTTCCGCCTGCCCTATGTGCAGGTGCTGGTGAACAACAGCTACCTGGGCCTGATCCGCCAGGCGCAGCGCAATTTCGACATGGACTACTGCGTGCAGCTGGCCTTCGACAACCAGAACGTCGAGGATCCGTCGCTCAAGGGCTACGGCGTGGACCACCAGGCGGTGGTGCAGGGCCTGGGCTGCAAGAGCCTGCGCGTGACCGACCCCGAGAAGATCGAGGCCGCGATGAAGGAAGCGCAAGCCATGGCACAGAAGTACCGCGTGCCGGTGGTGGTCGAGGTGATCCTGGAGAAGGTGACCAACATCGCCATGGGTGTCGAGATCGACAAGATCAACGAGTTCGAGGAAATCGACTGCCGCCATCCGGAAGGCCGTCAAGGTCTGGAAATGGCGGGCCTGCTGGAGTAATCCGCGACAATTGAGCCCCCCTGCACACCAGGGGGCCCCTCAGACAGATCATCGGAGACCGACAAGATGCCCAAATTCGCTGCCAACCTGACCATGCTGTTCAACGAAGTGCCCTTTCTGGAGCGCTTCGCGGCAGCCAAGTCGGCCGGCTTCGAGGCGGTGGAATACCTCTTCCCCTACCCTTATGACAAGAACGAACTGGCGGGCCTGCTCAAGACCCACGGCCTGAAGCAGGTGCTGCACAACCTGCCGGCTGGCAACTGGGACGGCGGCGAGCGCGGCATCGCCTGCCACCCGGACCGGGTGGACGAGTTCCGCGCCGGTGTGGACCAGGCCATCGCCTACGCGCAGGCCCTGGGCTGCCCGCAGGTCAACTGCCTGGCCGGCAAGGTGCCCGCCGGCGTGACGCGTGAACAGGCCCACGCCACCTTCGTGGCCAACCTGAAGTTCGCCGCCGACAAGCTCAAGGCTGCGGGCCTGCGCCTGCTGATCGAGCCGATCAACAGCTACGACATTCCCGGCTTCTTCCTGAACACCACGGCCCAGGCCGCGGCGGTGCTGGACGCTGTAGGCAGCGACAACCTGTACATCCAGTACGACATCTACCATGCCCAGCGCATGGAAGGCGAACTGGCGGCCACGGCCCAGGCCTACCTGCCGCGCATTGGCCACATCCAGCTGGCCGACAACCCGGGCCGCAACGAGCCGGGCACCGGCGAAATCAACTATCCTTTCCTGTTCCGCCACCTTGACGCCATCGGCTACACCGGCTGGATCGGCTGCGAGTACAAGCCGCGCGGCAAGACCGTCGACGGCCTGGGCTGGATCAAGACGCTGGCTTAAGAAACTTCCGTTCAGGCTGAGCCTGTCGAAGCCCTTCGACAGGCTCGGGGCGAACGGATCACAAGGAAACTGAACATGACCAAATCCGGACTGAAATTGGGCTTCGTAGGCCTGGGCATCATGGGCACGCCCATGGTGATGAACCTCATCAAGGGCGGCCACGTGCTGTTCGTCAACACCCGCAGCAAGGTGCCGCAGGAGCTGGTGGACGCGGGCGCCACCGTGTGCACCTCGCCCACCGGTGTGGCCGAGCGCGCCGACATCATCTTCACCATGGTGCCCGACACCCCCGACGTGGAAAAGGTGTTGTTCGGCGAGAACGGCATCGCCAAGGGCCTGTCCAAGGGCAAGACCGTGGTGGACATGAGCTCCATCGACCCGATCGCCACCAAGGAATACGCCAAGAAGATCAATGCCCTGGGCTGCGACTACGTGGACGCGCCGGTCTCCGGCGGTGAAGTCGGCGCCAAGGCGGCGTCGCTGACCATCATGGTCGGCGCTGACGAGGCCGTGTTCGAGCGCGTCAAGCCCCTGTTCGAGCTGATGGGCAAGAACATCACCCTGATCGGCGGCAACGGCGCCGGCCAGACCTGCAAGGTGGCCAACCAGATCATCGTGGCGCTCAACATCGCCGCCGTCAGTGAAGCGCTGGTGTTTGCATCGAAAGCCGGCGCCGATCCGGCCAAGGTGCGCCAGGCGCTGATGGGTGGTTTCGCCGCTTCGCGCATCCTTGAAGTGCACGGTGAGCGCATGGTCAAGCGCACCTTCAACCCGGGCTTCCGCATCGCACTGCACCAGAAGGATCTGAACCTGGCCCTGCAGGGTGCCAAGTCGCTCAAGATGGCGCTGCCGCAAACCGCCAACGCCGCGCAGCTCATGCAGGCCTGCGCCGCGCTGGGCCACGACCAGGCCGACCACTCGGCCCTGGTGAAGGCCATCGAGGCCCTGGCCAACCACAAGGTCGCGCCCGACGCCTGATCTTTGCAGGGCACAGGCCCTGCATCACCCCAGCCACCACAGCCCCGGCACGCGCAAGTGTGCCGGGGCTGGTTGCTTGGCAGCATCAGGGCTATCATCCCCGCATCCCCAACCGAGGACCGGCCTGCGCATGGCGCTGTACGACGACGATCTTTCCAACACCCGGGCGCTGGTCGTCGACGGCAACCCCACCTCGCGCGCCATCCTGGTCAACCAGCTGCGCGAGTTCGGCGTGGGCGCCGTGGAGCAGGCCACCCGCACAGGCGATGCGCGCAAGGTGCTGGAGTTCAAGAACTACGACATCGTGCTGTGCGAGCAGTATTTCCAGCCTGGCACCCCCACCGGCCAGGACCTGCTGGACGACCTGCGGCGCAACCAGCTGCTGCCCTTTGCCACGGTCTTCATCATGGTCACGGGCGAAGCCACCTACGCCAAGGTGGCCGAGGCAGCCGAGTCGGCGCTGGACGGCTACCTCATCAAACCCCACACCGCCACCCGCCTGGCCGAGCGCCTGTACCAGGCACGCCAGCGCAAGGCCGCGCTGGCCGACATCTTTGCGGCCATCGAGGCAGACGACTTCGAAAAAGGCGCGCAGCTGTGCCTGCAGCGTTTCGAGGCCCGCGGTCCCTTCTGGCTCTATGCCGCGCGCATCGGTGCCGAGCTGCTGATGCGCATCGAGGACTATGCCCAGGCCCAGAAGCTGTACGAAGCGGTGATCGCCGCCAAGACCATGCCATGGGCCAAACTGGGTGTGGCGCGCGCACTGCTGGACAACGGCGAACCCATGCGCGCCGTCAGCACGCTGGAAAACCTGATCAGCGAAGACCCGCGTTACGCCGACGCCTACGACGTGCTGGGTCGCGCCCAGTTCGAGCTGGGCAACCACGAGCAGACGCTGGCGGCCTACCGCATGGCCTGTGCGGTCACCCCCTTCTCCATCTCGCGCCTGCAGAACCTGGGCCTGATGATGTACTACAGCGGCGACCGCGTGGAGGCCGAGAAGATCCTGGGCCAGTGCGCGCGCCTGGGCCTGGACTCCAAGATGTTCGACTGCCAGACCCTGGTGCTGCTGGCCTTCGCCCGCCTGGAATGCAGCGATCGCAAGGGCCTGCAGCACTGCCGTGACGACTTCGTCAAACTCATCGACCGCGACGAGAAAAACCCCCGCCTGCAGCGCCAGGCCGCCATCGTCGATGCGCTCATCCTCATCATGGACCGCCAGTTCGCGCGGGCGGTGGAGGCCGTGCGCGCACTGGCCGGCCAGGTCAAGGACCCGGTCTTCGACTTCGAGTCCGCCACCAACCTGGTGGCCCTGATGGCCCAGCTGGCCAACAAGGCCATCCAGCTCGACGACGTGGAGCCCGCCGTCGACGCCTTGGGCATGCGCTTCTCCACCGGCCGCTCCATGAGCGAGTTGCTGGCCGGCGCCGCCGGCGTGCACCCGGCCTATGCCGAGCGTTTGCGCGCGACCAGCGCCCAGGTGCTCAAGCTGGCCGAGTCCGCCATGGCCCTGAGCCTGGCCGGTGACCCGGCCGGCGCCGTGCGCAACCTGCTGGTTCATGGCAACGAGACCCTCAACGCCAAGCTGATCGAGACCGCCCACCTGGTGCTGCAACGCTACGGCGCCAAGATCAGCGACGCGGCCGAGCTGGAAGCCGCGATACAGCAGTGGCGCCAGAAAAACGGCACCCCTGCCCTGCGCCCCGCCCTGAGCGCACAGGGCCGTACCGCCGGGGCCCTGAGCCTGCGCACCGGGCGCAAGGCAGACGGCTCACCCGCTGCCGTGTTTGCGGCGGCCGCCGTCAGAGAGGCCGACAACGAAGACGCGCCCGCGGCCTGAAAGTATCAGACGCTAGAATCGGCGCATCGGAAGCGTGGCAGAGTGGTCGATTGCACCGGTCTTGAAAACCGGCAACGGGCAACCGTTCGTGAGTTCGAATCTCACCGCTTCCGCCAGACCCGCGCTCAGACGCGCTGGTTCAAGGGCGTACGGACCGGCTCGATCACCACACGGCGCAGGAAGTCCGTCATCTCCGCGGCCGGCATGGGCCGTGCGAAGTGGTAACCCTGGGCCTCGTCGCAGCCGAAACGGCACAGGCTCTCCAGCATCTCCTCGGTTTCCACGCCCTCGGCAATGGTCTTGAGGTTGAGGCCGTGCGCCATCTGGATCACCGCCCGCACGATGGCGGCATCGTCCTCGTCGCTGGCCAGGTCGCGCACGAAACTCTGGTCGATCTTGAGCTTGTCGATGTCGAAACGCTTCAGATAGGACAGGCTGGAATAGCCCGTGCCGAAGTCGTCGATGGAAAGTTTCACACCCAACTGCTTGAGGCGCTTGAGGCTGGCCAGCACGCCCTCGGCGTTCTGAATCAGGATGGACTCGGTGAGCTCCAGCTCCAGCAGCTGCGGCGACAGGCCCGACTCCTCCAGCGCCCGCAGCACCGACTGCTCGACATCACCACGCTTGAACTGCACGGCTGAGAGATTGACCGCCATGGTCAGGCCGGTCAAACCGGCATGGTGCCAGTGCGCGGCCTGGCGACAGGCTTCGCGCAGCACCCAGACACCGATGGGCACGATCAGGCCGCTCTCCTCGGCCACCGGGATGAAACGGCCGGGCGGGATCAGGCCGCGCTCGGGATGGCGCCAGCGCAGCAGCGCTTCCACGCCGATGACGGCGCCGCTGGCGAGATCGAACTGCGGCTGGTAATGCAGGGTCAGTTCGTCGCGCTCCAGCGCGCGGTGCAGGCCGTTGCGCAGGCTGAGGTGCTCGAAGGCCTCCAGATTCATCGCCGCATCGAAGAAGCGGTAGGTGTTGCGGCCGGCCTGCTTGGCCTGGTACATGGCCACGTCGGCCTTCTTGCGCAGGGTCTCCAGATCGCGGCCGTCGTCAGGATAGATCGCCACGCCCATGGAGGCCGAGGTGACGATTTCCTGCCCACCCAGCATCATCGGCTCCTGCAGACTTTCCATGAGCTTGGACGCCAGCAGGGCCACGTCGTCGGTGTGCCGCAAGCCGGGCATCAGCACATAGAACTCGTCGCCGCCCTGGCGGCTCACCACATCCAGGTCGCGCGCCTTGGCTCGCAGGCGGCGGGCCACCTCGCGCAGCAGGGCATCGCCGCTGTCGTGCCCGAGGATGTCGTTGATGCCCTTGAAGTTGTCCAGGTCCAGCAGCAACAGGGCGGCCCGCGTCTCGGGCTGCAGGGACTGGGTGGTCAGCTGCACGAACTGCTCCTGCAGCAGGCGGTGATTGGGCAGGCCGGTCAGCGTGTCGTGGTAGGCCAGGAACTCGATGCGCTTCTCGGCTGCCAGCTGTTCGGTGATGTCGCGGCCCACGCCCTGGTAACCCAGGAACTCGCCGTCCTCGCCGAACAGGGGGCTGCCATTGGCTGCCAGGGTGCGGACCTGTCCAGGCGCCACCTCGACCTGGTAGACAAAGTCCCGGAAAGGCTCGTGCCGCTCCAGCTGGGCACGGTGGGCCTGCCATTGCTCGGCACTCACCCCCAGCACGGGCAATTCCCAGCGGGTCCGGCCCAGCATGGCCTGCATACCCATGCCATTGAAGGACTGGGACACCTGGGTGAAACGGAAGTTGCGGTCCTGCTCCCAGTAGCCATCGACCGACAGCTCGGTCAGGGCCCGGAAACGCCCCTCGCTCTTGCGCAGGGCTTCGTAGGGCTGGCGGATCGCCAGCACGAAGACGTTCTGGTACAGGAAGGCATACGAGACGATCTTGAACACATGGCCGAAGATGTTCAGGAAGTCCGAGGGTGCCTTGTAATTGGAGAACACGATCTCGCCCATGGCCATGACCAGGCAGGAGGTGGCGAAGGCGAAGGAGCGCGGGCGGTTGCCGGCGCCTGCGCGGTAGACGAACAGCAGGGCCAGCAGCACATAGCCGATGCACAGGCCATATTCGTAGTTGCGCTTGAAGGTCGTGACACCACTGCCGGCGACGAAGGTGGTCGGCACCCAGTCCATGCCCCAGGTGCCCAGCCAGAACAGGCCGGCGCCCAGCAAGCTGGCAATACCCAGCCATACGTAGCGGGAAAAAGGCAAACGCACACCCAGCACCACCATCAGAAGCGTGAGCAGAACCAGGGTGCGACCCGCCAGCCAGAAGAAGATGGCGCGCGGGGTCGAGCTGTCGGTCACCAGCCTGGGCATGCCGTCATAGGTGAGCGCATGCACCAGGTCCAGGAAGGCCACCATCGTGAAACCGGCCAGCAGGATGCCTGATTCCGGATTGACACGGTGTTTGAGGTCGTGCCAGGACACCACCACGATCAGGATGGCGACGATGACGGCGAACAGCTCCAGCAGCAGGTGCAGCTGCAGCATGCCCGCGGCGCGGTCATCGAACAGGGGGAAAGGCGGCAGCGCCATGGCCGCAGCGAAGACCAGCACGGCCGGCACGAAATACCGAGCGTCACAACGCCAGTAGTTCTTCAGGTTCGCAAGCACCGAAAGCGTCTCCCCATCATGCTCCGTGTGCGGGCCGGGTGCGGCGCGCGGTCTGTTGGTGCAGGAATGGTAATCGAAGGAAACGCCCTGGCCAGCCTCAGCTCCAGAGATCGAGCGGCGGGTCGTGAACTACCGCACGCAGGATGTCGCTGCGCGAGATGAAACCGGTGACCTGCCCTTCCTCGGCGACCACCGGCAGGCCCGGCAGCCGGGTATCGAGCAGCACACGCGCAACACGGCGCAGGTCGATGTCTTCGGACACTGCCGGCACCGGGCTGAGCATGACGGCCGACACCGGCTGCATCAGCAGGGCGCGCCAGACCAGGCTGGGCGCATCGGGCTGGGGCAGGCGTTCCAGGTTCAGCAGTTCGGCACGGGTCAGCAGTCCCACCAGCTCGCCCTGCGCATTGATGACGGGCGCCTGGCCCAGGCCGGCACTGCCCAGCATCTGCCAGGCCTGCAGCACGGTGAGTTCCTGCGTGACGGTAGTGGCGCCCCGGCTCATGACGTCGGCCACCCGGGTCAGCGGGTGCCGTGCCGGCGGGCCGCCGCTGGCCTGGGCATACGCCGACAGGGCGGCGCCCGCCAGGGTGCGGGGCGGCGGGGCCTCGTGGCCGGTCACGGCGCTGGCCGCCGGGGTGGTCTGCTGGGCTTCAAGCCGGCGTGTGCGCGTGACCGCGCGCAGGGCCTCGATGCGCCACAGGTCTTCCATGGCACCCTTGAAGATGCGCCCGCTTTCACCGTAGATCGAGAACATGCCGGCCCTCCTGCGCTGCCTGCACCGACTATAGCCGGCGTCAGGTGGGATCGGGCAGAAAGAGACTTTGCAGGTCGCTGAGGAAGTCGAAGCCCAGCGCGGTCGGCTGCACACGCTGCAAGTCGCGCGTGATCCAGCCCTTGCGTTCGGCTTCTTCAAGCTGGTGCGCGATGGCCGTGATGGCCAGGCCGGTGCGCTCGCTGAACTCGCCCAGGGCGAAACCCTGGCGCAGGCGCAGGGCGTTGAGCATGAACTCGAAAGGCAGGTCGGCGCGCTTGATCTCTTCTTCCTGCGTGACGGCGTTGCCAGCCAGCGCACGCTCCATGTACAGGCGCGGCTCGCGCGTGCGCACCTGGCGCACGATGCGGTGCGCAAAACTGAGCTTGCCGTGGGCGCCAGCGCCGATGCCCAGGTAGTCACCGTACTGCCAGTAGTTCAGGTTGTGCCGGCAATGGTGGCCGGTGCGCGCATAGGCCGAGACCTCGTAGCGCTGCAGGCCGGCCAGGCCAGTGCGTTCGGTGATCAGGTCCAGCATGGCGTAGGCAGTGTCGTCCTCGGGAACCTGCGGCGGGTGCTTGGCAAAGTAGGTGTTGGGCTCGATGGTCAGGTGGTAGATCGAGAGGTGCGGCGGCGCGAAGGCCAGGGCCTGGTCGATTTCCTGGCGCAGGTCTTCCAGGCTCTGGCCGGGCAACGCATACATGAGGTCGAGGTTCCAGGTGTCGAAGCTGCGCGCGGCTTCTTCCAGCGCGGCGATGGCCTGGGCGCGGTCATGAACGCGGCCGAGACTCTTGAGGTGACCATCCTTGAAGCTCTGCACGCCCACCGACAGGCGGGTGACACCGGCGTCGCGGAAGGCGCGGAAGCGCTCCTTCTCGAAAGTGCCGGGATTGGCTTCCATCGTGATCTCGCAATCAGCCGAGAGCTTGAGCCGCGCGCGGATGTCGGACAGCAGGCGTGCGATGGACTCGGGCGCGAACAGGCTGGGCGTGCCCCCGCCCAGGAAGAGGCTGTGCACGCTGCGGCCCCAGATCAGCGGCAGCGCGCTTTCCAGATCGGCCACCAGGGCGTCGAGGTAACGCTGCTCGGGCATGTCGGCCGCGCGCATCTCGTGCGAGTTGAAATCACAGTAAGGGCACTTCTTCAGGCACCAGGGCAGGTGCACGTAGAGCGAGAGCGGCGGCAGGCTGGCCAGCTGCAGCGTGCCGGGGCGCAGGTAGTGCTGGATGTCGTGCATGGTTACAACCAGCGCTCGCGGATCAGCTCGACCATGGCCTTGGCCGCGCGCCCGCGATGGCTGTTGGCGTTCTTGACCTCGATCGGCAACTGCGCGAAGGTTTGCCCGAACTCGGGGATGTACATCACCGGGTCGAAACCGAAACCGTTCGTGCCCAGGCGTTCCCGCGCGATCTCGCCAGTCACACGGCCCACGGCCACCAGCGGCTCGGGGTCGTCGGCCGAGCGCAGGGCCACCAGGGTGCTGACCATGGCGGCACGGCGATTCTCCACACCCTTCATCTGCTCCAGCAGGGCCGTGACGTTGTTGTCGTCACCCTTGGCGTAACCGAACTGCGTGGCGTAAAAAGCCGTGTCCACACCGGGCAGGCCACCAAAGGCGTCCACGCACAGACCAGCATCGTCGGCGATGGCCGGCAGGCCGCTGAGTTTCGCAGCATGGCGGGCTTTGGCCAGTGCGTTTTCCAGGAAGGTGCGAAACGGCTCCTCGGCCTCGGGGATGTGCAGCTCCCCCTGGCGCACCAGCGCCAGACCCAGCGGCGCGAACATCTCCTGCAGCTCGCGCAGCTTGCCCGCGTTGTTGGAAGCGAGGACGATCTTGTTCACGACTTCAGCGCCTCGTCTTGCAGACGGACCAGTTCCCTCACGCCCGACTCCGCTAGGGCCAGCAGGCGGTCCATCTCCAGGCGGCTGAAAGCGGCGCCCTCGGCCGTGCCCTGCACCTCGATATAGTGGCCAGCCCCCGTCATCACAACGTTCATGTCGGTGTCGCAGGCCGAGTCTTCGGTGTACTCCAGATCCAGCAGGGGTGTGCCCTGCACGATGCCCACCGAAATGGCGGCCACATGGCCGCTGATGGGCGAGGCGGTGAGCTTGCCGGCAGCCAGCAGGGTGCTGACCGCGTCCTGCGCGGCGACAAAAGCGCCGGTGATGGCCGCGGTGCGGGTGCCACCGTCGGCCTGCAGCACGTCGCAATCCAGGGTGATGGTGCGCTCGCCCAGCGCCTTCAGATCGAAAACGGCGCGCAGGGAGCGACCGATCAGGCGCTGGATCTCCTGCGTGCGGCCGGTCTGCTTGCCGCGGGCGGCCTCACGGTCGCTGCGGGTGTGGGTGGCGCGTGGCAGCATGCCGTATTCGGCCGTCACCCAGCCCTCCCCGCTGCCCTTCTTGTGCGGCGGTACCCGCTCTTCCACCGAAGCGGTACAGAGCACCTTGGTATTGCCGAACTCGATCAGCACCGAACCCTCGGCATGGACGGTGTAGTGGCGGGTGATGCGCACCGGGCGCAACTGGTCGGCGGCGCGGCCGCCGCTACGGACAAATTCGGTCATGGCTGTACCTGCAGGTCAGAGAGAAAGCCGCCAGGGTGCGCAGCACTCAGCCGTTGCGGCGTGCAGCAGTGCGGCGGATGGCTTCGTTGATCTCGGCGATCGAGCGCTCGATGGCCTCGTCGTCCAGATCCTCGACGAGGGTGTCCACGCCACTGGCCTGCACCGTGGAAGCGAACACGCCGTCGTTGATGCTGTCGGTGGTGACGCTGCCGCGGGTCTCCTCGAAGTTGTCGGGGGTTTCCCACTCCATGGCGATCACGGTCACGTTGTCGCTGTTGGCGCCGGCTTTCTCCAGCGCCTTGTCGACCATGTCGGGGACGGCACGCGCCACCGGCTTGAGGCCGAGGTCATAGGTGATCTCGACATCCGACAGGGCGCTCCACAGGCCGTCGGAGCACAACAGGATGCGGTCGCTCTGCTGCAGGTTGATCGGCCCCATGACGTCGAACACCGGATTGGCAGGCGAGCCAAGGCAGGTGAAGAGCACGTTGCGATTGGTCTTGTCACCGTTCTTGGCGCCGGGCGGCACTTCGTCCTGGCGCTGTTCCATATAGGAATGGTCGCGTGTGCGCGCCAGCATCTCGCCGTCACGCACCATGTACAGGCGCGAATCGCCGCAATGCACCCAGCTCACGCTGTCACCCTGGACCAAGGCCGCGACAAAGGTGGTGCGCGGCGTGTCCAGCATGTTCTTGCTGGCGGCATAGGTCAGGATCTGGCGGTGCGCCAGCAGCACCGACGACGCCAGGAAGGCCCGCGGGTCCTTGATGCCGGTCTTGGTCTCCTGCTGGAAGGCGGCCGAGACCACCTGCAGCGCGAGCTGAGCTGCCACCTCACCCTCCGGGTGTCCGCCCATGCCGTCGGCCAGCAGGAACAGCGCCGCATCGCGCGTGTAGCAGTAGCCCATGCGGTCTTCATTGGTGCCACGCCCGCCCTTGCGACTGACCTGGAAAACGGAAAATTTCATTTCGGTTTGACGGCAGCAACGCCACCCGTGACGCTCTTCTTGGTGTCCGCCACCATGGTGTCGAACTGCATGCGCATCTTCTCGGCCATGCTGAGCTTGGTGTAACGGCGCTCACCTTCGCGGCTGAGTTCCTTCTGCAGCGCAAACACCGACTGCGGACGCGACAGGGGATCGAGCGCCATGGTCCATTCGACCACTTCGATCAGGTTATCGGAATAGACGCCGCGCAGGCGCGCCAGCGCCGTGGTCAGGCGGTCTTTCTCCAGGCGTTGCGGCGCCTCATTGGGCGGATAGCCCTGCATGCAGGCATAGATGCAGGCGCCGATGGCGTAGATGTCGGTCCATGGCCCCATGGCGGCATCGCGCCGGTACATCTCGGGGGCGGCGAAGCCGGGCGTGTACATGGGACGGATGAAGTTGCCCTCTTTGCTCAGCACCTCGCGCGCAGCGCCGAAGTCGATCAACACGGAGCGGTTGTCGTCCGTGATGAAGATGTTGGCCGGCTTGATGTCCAGGTGCAGCATCTTGTGCTGATGCACGATGCGCAGGCCGCGCAGGATCTCGTCGAAAAGCGAGCGGATGGTGGACTCGCGGAAAACCTTCTGCTGCTTCTGGTCGCGTGCGGTGATGATGAAGTCCTGCAGGGACGCGCCCTCCAGGTAGTTCATCACCATGTAGACGGTCTCGTTCTCGCGGAAGAAGTTCAGCACGCTGACCACCGAGGGGTGCGAAATCTGCGCCAGCGAGCGGCCTTCCTCGAAGAAGCTCTTGAGGCCGAGGCGGTACAGGGACAGCTTTTCGGTGGTGACCTGGGGCAGCAGCTCACCGGGCGCACGGGCCACCAGCGAGGCGGGCAGGTATTCCTTGATGGCCACCTGCTGGCCCTCCGGGTCGATGGCCAGGTACACCACGCCAAAGCCGCCGGCCGCCACCTTGCGGACGACGCGGTAACCGCCGATCTGGGTCTCCGGGGAAAGGGGTGCTGGTTTGACCTTGGACATCATTCTGGTTGGGCTACCCCGATGACCGGGCCCAATCCGGTTATTCTCGGGGTCGTTATACAGATCAAGAATACGCCATGCCAGTTTACAGCATGACCGGCTATGCCAGCGCCCAGCAGGGCGCCGCCTCCGGCCCCGACAGCCCCTCCGCTCCCGTGCGCCTCGGCCTGGAAATCCGCTCCGTCAACGGCCGCTTCCTGGACTTCAGCCTGCGCCTGTCCGAGGAACTGCGCACGCACGAGCCTGTCCTGCGTGAGCTGGTGCAGGGGCGGCTCAAGCGCGGCAAGGTCGAACTGCGCGCCTTCGTCGAATCCACCGTGGCCGGCAATGTGGCCGAGCCCAGTCCGCGCCTGTTGCAGCGCCTCAACACCCTGCAGGACAGCGTGAAGTCCTGGCTGCCCGACGCCCGGGGCCTGAGTGTGGCCGACATCCTCAAGCTGGCCTCCAACGAACAGGGTGCCGGCCAGGACTGGGGCCCGGCCCTGCAGGCCCTCGCGACCCAGGCGCTGGACGCCCTGGTGCAGGCACGTGCGCGCGAGGGCGCACGCCTGGCCACCATGCTGCTGGGCCACATCGCCCAGCTGCGCCAACTGGCCACCCAGGCGGGCCCCATGCTGCCCCTGCTGGTGGAACAGCAGCGCCAGCGTTTTCTGGAGCGCTGGCAGGAAGCCATGGCCCTGACCGACGGTGCCACGCCGCCGCAGGCCGCCCAGGAACGGGCGCTGACCGAAGCCACGGCCTACGCCATCCGCATCGACGTGGCCGAGGAGCTGACCCGGCTGGCCTCGCACCTGGACGAGATCGAGCGCCTGCTAAAGAAGGGTGGCGAAGTCGGCAAACGCCTGGACTTCCTGATTCAGGAACTGCACCGCGAAGCCAACACGCTGGGCTCCAAATCGGCCGCGCTGGACCTGACCCGCATCTCGGTGGACATGAAGGTGCTGATCGAGCAGATGCGCGAGCAGGTGCAGAACCTGGAATGAAATGAGGCCCCCACGCTCCACCGCTGCGCGGGTCGCTGCCCCCCGAGGGGGAGCGTTTCACCTTGGGTCGGCCCGGCGGCGAAACCTGCCGCATTAAGATCACCCCATGGACCATCCTGGCAATCTCTACGTCATCGCCGCCCCCAGCGGGGCCGGCAAGTCCACCCTGGTCAAGGCCCTGCTGGCGCAGGACCCGCGCCTGCAGCTCTCGGTCTCGCACACCACGCGCTCGCCGCGCGGGCAGGAGCAGAACGGGCGCGAGTACTACTTTGTCTCGCCCGCGGCCTTCGACGCCATGGTCCAGGCCGACGCCTTCGTCGAATGGGCCCATGTGCACAACCACCGCTACGGCACCTCGCGCCAGGCCATCGAGGACAAGATCCGCGCCGGCGCCGACATCGTGCTGGAGATCGACTACCAGGGCGCCATGCAGATCAAGACGCTGTTCCCGGACGCCGTCACGATTTTCATCCTGCCGCCGAGCTGGGTGGAATTGCGCGCCCGGCTGGAAAAACGTGGGGAAGACAGCGCCGAGGTGATCGCCCTGCGGCTGGAGAATGCCGCCACCGAGATGGCCCAGGCCCCGAACTTCGATTTCGTTATAATCAACGACTTGTTCGAGCGCGCGCTGGCCGACCTTCAATTGGTTGTGAATGCCCAGCGGCTTCGGTACCCGGCCCAGCGCCGGTCCCGGCCTGACGCCTTTCTGGCGCTGCGCCTGCCCTGATGCCGGACCGCCCGGTCCACTGGAGTAAATACATGGCCCGTATCACCGTCGAAGACTGCCTGCAGCACATCCCCAACCGTTTCCAGCTGGTGCTGGCCGCGACCTACCGCGCCCGCATGCTCAGCCAGGGCCACGCCCCCAAGATCGAGAGCAAGAACAAGCCGGGCGTGACCGCCCTGCGCGAGATTGCCGAAGGCAAGATAGGCCTGGAGATGCTGAAGAAGGTTCCGGTCTGAGTCGAACGCCGTCCGACCTGTAAAAAGCACCGCTTGCGGTGCTTTTTTATTGCCCGCTCGCGGGAGCGCGCCCGGGGCTATATATTTGAGGGGTGAGTACCGTGCTCCCTACCCCTTCCGCTGCGTCCTCCGTCGCCGGTCTGCCCGACCCGGCCGGACCGGCTGCGGCCAATGCGGCGGCGGCGAGTTTCGCCAGTCTCACGGCACGCCTGGACTACCTCTCGCCCCCGGACCTGGAGCAGGTGCGCCAGGCCTACCGCTTCGCCGACGAAGCCCATCTGGGCCAGTTGCGCAACAGCGGTGAGCCCTACATCACCCACCCCATCGCCGTGGCCGCCCAGTGTGCCGAGTGGAAACTCGACGCCCAGGCCCTGATGGCCGCGCTGCTGCACGACGCGCTGGAAGACTGCGGCGTCAGCAAGGCCGAGCTGATCGAGCGTTTCGGCTCTCCTGTGGCCGAGCTGGTGGACGGCCTGACCAAGCTGGACAAGCTGCAATTCAACACGCGCGAGGAAAGCCAGGCTGAATCCTTCCGCAAGATGCTGCTGGCTATGGCGCGCGACGTGCGCGTCATCCTCATCAAGCTGGCCGACCGCAGCCACAACATGCGCACCCTGGCCGATGTGCCGCGTGCCAAGTGGGCCCGCATCGCCTCGGAAACGCAGGAGATCTACGCCCCCATCGCCTACCGCCTGGGCCTGAACCAGACCTACCGCGAACTGCAGGACCTGTCCTTCCGCCACCTGCACCCCTGGCGCCACGCCGTGCTGGAAAAGGCACTGGAGCGGGCCCGGGGCCGCCGTCGCGACCTGATCCAGAAGGTGCGCAAAGAAGTGGAGACCGCCTTCGAGGGTGTCGACATGCCGGTGCGCATCGGCGGACGCGAGAAGACCCTCTATTCCATCTACCGCAAGATGGACGAGAAGCACTTGAGCTTTGCACAGATCACCGACATGTACGGTTTCCGCCTGCTCGTGCCCGGCCTGATCGACTGCTACACGGCCGTGGGCACCCTGCACCAGCTCTACAAACCGGTACCGGGCAAGTTCAAGGACCACATCGCCATCCCCAAGCTCAACGGCTACCAGTCGCTGCACACCACCCTGGTCGGCCCCTCGGGGGTGAACATCGAGTTCCAGATCCGTACCGAGGCCATGCATGTGGTGGCCGAGTCGGGTGTGGCCGCGCACTGGCTGTACAAGGCCAACGAGCCCGACAGTCCCATGACCGCCCGCCTGGGCGCCCAGTGGCTGCAGTCCCTGCTGGACATCCAGAACGAGACCCGTGACGCCACCGAGTTCTGGGACCATGTCAAGGTGGACCTGTTCCCCGACGCGGTCTACGTCTTCACGCCCAAGAGCAAGATCATGGCGCTGCCGCGCGGTGCCACCGTGGTCGACTTCGCCTACGCCATCCACAGCGACATCGGCGACCGCACCATGGCCGCGCGCATCAACGGCGAGCAGGTGCCGCTTCGCACCGAACTCAAGAACGGCGATGTGGTCGAGGTCGTCACCGCGCCGGTGTCGGCCCCCAACCCGGCCTGGCTGAGCTTCGTGCGCACGGGCCGGGCGCGCTCCAAGATCCGCCATCACCTCAAGACCCTGGCCCAGACCGAGTCCGAGGGCCTGGGGGAAAAACTGCTGCTGCAGGCGCTGCGTGCCGAGGGCATCGAGCGCTTCCCGACCGACGACGGCGCCAGCGCCGGCATCTGGGACAAGCTGCTGCGCTTCACAGGCAACCGCAACCGCTCCGAGCTGCTGATGGACATCGGCCTGGGCAAGCGCATCGCCAGCATCGTCGCCAAGCGCATGGCCACCCTGCTGGCCGAAAGCGGTGAAAAACCGAATGCCGTGCTGATGACCCGTGAGCGTTTCAACGCCGAAGCGGCCGGCCACAGCACGTTGGTCGTGGACGGCAGCGAGAACGCTTCCGTGCAGTACGCCGCCTGCTGCCACCCCATTCCGGGCGACACCATCGTTGGCTACCTCGGGCGCGGCGAAGGCCTGGTGGTCCACACCGAAGACTGCGGCGTGGCGCGCAAGCTGTACAACAAGGACAGCGAGCGCTTCATCGGCGTGGAGTGGTCGGACGAACCGACACGCGCATTCGAAACCGGTATCGTGGTCACGGTCAACAACGGCAAGGGCGTGCTGGCGCGCGTGGCGTCGGCACTCGCGGCCTCGGAAGCCGACATCATCCACATCGACATGGGGCAGGAAGCGGCCCAGGAAACCACCGACCTGCGTTTTGTCATCGCGGTGCGTGACCGTGCCCACCTGGCGACCCTGTTGCGCAACCTCAAACGCACATCCTCGGTGCTGCGCGCCCGGCGCGGCACCAGCAGCGCCTGATCAGGACGGCGCGCCCGGTGCCGGGTACTGCACTGCCAGCACCTCGATCTCCTCCACCCCGACCGGCGTCACCAGCTTCACGACATCGCCCACGCGCGCCTTGAGCAGGGTGCGCGCCACCGGCGCAATCCAGCTGACCTGCCCCTGCAGACTGTCGGCCTCGTCGATGCCCAGGATGGTGATGGTGCGCTCCAGGCCGGCTTCGTCCGCATAGGTGACGGTGGCGCCGAAGAACACCTGATCGCTGCCGTGGTGCACGCTGGGATCGGTGACCTCGGCAATTTCCAGGCGCTTGGTCAGGAAACGGATGCGGCGGTCGATCTCGCGCAGTCGCTTCTTGCCGTAGAGGTAGTCGCCGTTCTCCGAGCGATCGCCATTGCTGGCCGCCCAATGCACGATCTCCACCACCTTGGGCCGTTCGTTGTCGATCAGCTCCATCCACTCGGCGCGCAAGCGCGCATAACCGGCGGGCGTGATGTAGTTCTTGCCGCCGGCCGGCAGGGCGGGCAGCTGCACCTCATCGTCGTCGCTATCGGTTTCGGTTTCGCGGGTAAAGGCCTTGCTCATGCAGTCTTCCTGGGAGCAGGACATTGTGTCGGGAAAGAAAAAAGCCTGCAACTTTGCAGTTGCAGGCTTTTCCGTTTTGGTGCGGCTGGCAGGAATTGAACCCACGACCCCTTGGTTCGTAGCCAAGTACTCTATCCAACTGAGCTACAGCCGCGAAGACCAAGAGTATAGCATGACTTGCGCGAGCCTGTGTGAACGGGGCGCCCGAAGAGGAAAAAATCACACAGGTCTGCTATCGCTGCCCAAGTCAGGGGAATTCCGCTTCCCTGGCAGAGGCAAGATCGACTAATCTACTGCCAAAGCAACGATCACGGAGACACCATGCAAGCCATCCGCCTCGCGGGCCTACTGACCGCCATCTGCCTGGGGCTGGGAACCGCCCCGCTGCAGGCCCAGCCCAACACGACCGGCCCTATCCGCCTCGGACTCATCTTTCCGCTCACCGGCGGCTCTTCCGACATGGGTAACAGTGCCCTGATCGGTGCCCAGGTGGCGGTCAACGAGATCAACCAGGTCGGGGGTTACCTCGGCCGGCCGCTCGAGCTGGTGGTGCGCGACGACGAAGCCAACAACGATATCGGGCTCAAGCACGCCCAGGACCTGGTGCTCAAGGAAAAGGTGGTGGCCACCATCGGCTTCTGCAACAGCGGCGTAGCCATGCGGGCGCTGGATGTGTTCCAGAACAACCAGCACACACTGGTCGTGCCCTGCGCCACGGGTACGGCCATCACCGCCAAATACCCGGCCGCACAAAGCTTCATCTTTCGCACCGCGGCCCCGGACCAGCACCAGACCCAGTTCCTGGTGGACGAAGTCGTCAAACGCGGCCTGACCAAGGTGGCCCTGCTGGTGGATTCGACCGGCTACGGTGACGCCGGCCTCAAGGACCTGGAAGCCGCCCTGGGCCGCGCCGGGCTCAAGCCCCAGGCCGTCGCGCGCTTCAAGGTCGGCGTGAAGACGCTGGAAGAAGAGATCAAGGAGTTGAGGAACTCCGGCGCCGATGCGCTGATAGGCTGGACCGTCGGCCCAGAGCAGGGCGTGATTTCCGCCAGCCGGGTCGCCGTGGGCTGGAAAGTCCCCCAGTTCGGCCCCTGGGGCCTGTCGCATGCCTCGGCCTTCAACACCTCGGGCGGCAAGGTCGAGGGCGCCCTGGTGGTGCAGACCGTGCTGCCCAACATCTTTCTGGAGCGCAACAGCACCTTCCTGCGCAACTACAACAAGGTCCGCAAGGAGCAGCCCATCGGCTCCATGATGTCGGCGGCCCAGACCTACGATGCCGTGAACCTGCTGGTGCGCGCCATGTTTGACTCGCGCGGCGACTTCTCCGGCCCGGCCATGAAGAAGGCCCTGGAGAACCCCAGTGGCATCTACCGCGGGGTGGTGACCACCTACGACCGCCCCTTCTCCGACAAGGACCACGACGCCATCTCGCTCAACATGCTGTGGCTGGGCACCTGGCGCAACGGCGAGCGCGCTTATTACTACAAGGAAGACGAGAAGCGCGCCACGGTGATCCGGCGCAAGCAATGACGCGCAGGGCAAGAATCATCCACCGGCTTGAGGCGAGCCGCTCGCGATGACCCTGGGAGGGCGGCGCCCCGCCCGCGCCCTGTGCTGGGCCACGGGCCTGTTGTCGGCGTGCCTGCTCAGTGCCTGCGCCCCCCAATTCGGGGTGCAGCGCACCGAGGCTCGGGCACCAGCACTGAACGCAAGTCATTTCGAGGCGTCGGACGGCACCCGCCTGCCACTGCGCACCTATGCCGGCGGCCCGAACCCGAAGGCCATCGTGGTCGCCTTGCACGGCTTCAACGACCATAGTGGCTTCATCGATGAAGCCGCGCGCCACTATGCAAGCCAGGGCATCCACACCGTAGCCTATGACCAGCGAGGTTTTGGCGCGGCCCCAGGACGCGGCGAGTGGGCCGGTGAGGCAGCCCTGGCCGATGACCTGCTGACCCTGCTGGCCCTGACCCGACAGCAGTACCCCGATGTACCGCTGTATGTGCTCGGCGAGAGCATGGGCGCCGCGGTAGCGGCCGTGGCCTTGGCGGACGCGCCGGCGACCCGGGTGGATGGCGTCATCCTCAGCGCACCGGCCGTCTGGTCGCGCGACTTCATGCCCTGGTACCAGCGCCTGGCGCTGGCCGTGGCCGCCCGCCTCGCACCGGCGATGACCCTGAGCGGCAAGGGCGTGCGGATCACGCCTTCGGACAACCTCGAGATGCGGATCGCCCTGGCGCGGGATCCCCTGGTCATCAAGGAAACGCGTATCGACGGGTTGTACGGCTTGACCGACCTGATGGATAGGGCTCGGAGCGCCGTCACCCGCCTGCAGCACCGAACCCTGATTCTGTACGGCATCCGTGATGAGGTCATCCCCAAGAAGCCGCTGATCGGCCTGCTGGAGTCCATGCCCGCTCAGACGGACCGGCAGCGCTTTCGTTTTGCCCTCTACCCCAACGGCTACCACATGCTGCAGCGTGACCTGCAACGGGCCGTCGTCTGGGACGATGTCGTGACATGGGCCCTCTACACTGAGCGACCCTTGCCCTCGCGGGCGGAGCGCAGCAGGGACGACGCACTCACCGTGCTGCGACAGCTCGCCACCAAACCATAAACAACCACGGGAGACCTTCTTGAATTCTGGAAAAACCTGGATTGAATTGCTGAGGCTGGGACGGGTTTTAAGCGTCGTGCTGCTGCTGGCTGCGCTGGCCGGCTGCGCAACGACACCGCAGACGACCACCTACATGATCCAGTCGAACGTGCCCGACATCGATGTCTACAAGGGGTCCTCACCCGACACCATGGCCTTCTACATCAAGGCACCGTTTTATGAAGTGGCCTATGCCTCGAAATACTGGTCCAACCAGTATTTCATGGCGAGGAAGCCGGGTTACCACGACTCTGAAATCATCCAGCAACCCGCCTCAGCGTGGGGCACACCGGTCAACCTCCACTTTTTCATGCGCCCGAAGCCGGTCGGCACCGCCGCCGAATTCGCGCCCTATGCAGCGCGCGGCACCCTCGAAGCCGGCGATGAGTTCCTGAAAGCCTACCCGGAGACTCCGATCCGCGGCGAGGTGTACGCACACATGGCCTCGCAGCTTCCCAGGGACAGCCAGGCGCGCGATGCGGCGCTGGAGCGGCTGCTGGGCACGTATCCCGGCTTCTCCGACCACCTGACCGTCACGGAACGTCTGTCCTGGACCGGTCCGCAAGGCCTGCGTGTGAGGGACATCCAGCAGCTGGCCAGAACCCCGGCCAGCATCACGATGACCGAGAAAAAGATACTGGCCAGCAACGCCATGTACAAGGACTTCAGCCCGGAGGAACTCAAGATCCTCAAGCAGTTGCGAGTGCATGATCGCCTGGTCGCCGCGATGCAACGCAGCACCCAGGCCTCCTGGGAAGCGATCGCCAGGGCCGAGGCCAGCGCCAGGGCAGCGCAAGCAGCCGCACAAGCCGAGGCCGCCGCCAGCAGACAGCGTGCGGACGCTGCCGCAGCCGCTGCGGCAGCAGCACAACCGGTGGCCGCCACGGCGCCCAGCGCCGACAGCATGCCAACCGAATGTGTGCAGCTGGTGGCCGCTTACAAGGCCTGCGACCGGACCGGCGGCTTCTTCGCCATGGCGTGCCGCATGACCGCCGACACCCAATTCAAGTGCCCCATCCCTGCAACGCAGTTGCTGCGCTAGAAACAGGATCGCCGCGGAATATCCGACTGGCCGCCTGGAAGACGCCCGCTGATGGCGGCGCCTTCCGCCAAGTCCTGCCATACAGAACAGGGCTTGGCGTTTGACGACCGTTCTACCCTGTGCAAATGGTAGGGCGTGCAGGACTTGAACCTGCGACCAAGGGATTATGAGTCCCCTGCTCTAACCAACTGAGCTAACGCCCCGACCGAAGGCGCAATTGTACGGGTCTACTTGTGGTGGCTCAGGGCATTGCCCAGCAGCTTGGACGTGATGTCCACGATCTGGATCATGCGCTCATACGGCATGCGCGTGGGGCCGATCACGCCCAGCGTGCCCACCACCTGGCCATCGACCTCGTAGGGGGCGCTGACCACGGAGAGCTCCTCGAAGGGCACCACGTGGCTTTCGCCGCCGATGAAGATGCGCACACCCTCGGCCTGGCCGGCGATGTCCAGCAGGCGCATCAACTGTGCCTTCTGCTCGAACAGGTCGAAGGCCCGACGCAGGTGGCCCATGTCGCTGGAAAAATCAGAGACAGCCAGCAGGTTGCGCTCGCCGGAGATCACCACCTCGTCCTGCGGGTGTGTCATGGCCTCGGTGCCCACGGTCACCGCCGCCTGCATCAGCTTGGCGATCTCCCCGCGCAGTGTGTCGACCTCACCCTGCAGGCGCTCGCGCACCTGCTCCAGCGTCAGGCCCATGTAGTGGGCGTTGAGGTAGTTGGAAGCCTCGACCAGCTGCGAAGGCGAATAGTCGGTCTCGGTGAAGATGACGCGGTTCTGCACGTCGCCCTCGGGCGAGACCAGGATGACCAGAATGCGGCGCTCACCCAGGCGCAGGAACTCGATGTGGCGAAACACCGAGGAACGGCGCGGGGACATGACCACGCCGACGAACTGCGACAGCGAAGACAGCAGGTTGGCGGCGCTGGAGATGACCTTCTGCGGCTGGTCCGGCACCAGGCTGGGTGCGGTGATCTGCTCGCGCTGGGCAGTGAGCATGGTGTCGACAAACAGGCGATAACCGCGCGCCGTGGGCACACGCCCGGCGGAGGTGTGCGGGCTGGCAATCAGACCCAGCTCCTCCAGGTCGGACATCACGTTGCGGATGGTCGCCGGGGACAGCTCCAGGCCGGAGGCACGCGACAGAGTGCGCGAGCCGACGGGTTGCCCTTCGGCAATGTAGCGTTCCACCAGCGTTTTGAGCAACAACTTGGCGCGGTCATCGAGCATGGGATCATTTTAATGATGTAATTTGCGAATGAACTCCAGATTCCGCCAGGTGGCCCTGATTGGCAAGTACCAGACCGTCGCGGGCGGCAGCCAGGGCAGCCGGGCTCGCCCGGCGCTGGCTGACATCGCCGCCTTCCTGCAATCGCAGGGTTGCGCCGTGGTGGTGGAGGAACAGACCGCAAGCAACGCCAGCCTGGACGGCTACCCGGTGCGCGACCTGGCTGCCATCGGGCAGCAGTGCGACCTGGGCCTGGTGGTGGGGGGCGACGGCACAATGCTGGGCATTGGCCGCAAGCTGGCCAGCTCCGGCGTGCCGCTGATCGGCATCAACCACGGCCGCCTGGGTTTCATGACCGACATCCCCTTCGGCAGCTTCGAGACCGTGCTGCCGCCCATGCTGCAAGGCGAATACGAAGAGGAAAAGCGCCAGCTCATGCACGCCCGCGTGCTGCGCCAGGGCAACTGCGTTTTCGACACCCTGGCCATGAACGACGTGGTGGTCCACCGCGGCAACTCCGCGGGCATGGTGGAGCTGCGCGTCGAGGTGGACGGCCACTTCGTGGCCAACCAGCGCGCCGACGGCCTGATCATCGCCACCCCGACCGGCTCCACGGCCTACTCGCTGTCGGCCGGCGGCCCCATCCTACACCCGGCGATCGCCGGCTGGGTGCTGGCGCCGATCGCGCCGCACACCCTCTCCAACCGCCCCATCGTGCTGTCCAGCGAGTCCGAGGTGGCGATCGAGATCGCCTCGGACCGCGAAGCCATCGCCAACTTCGACATGCAGTCCCTGTCCGCGCTGCACCACGGCGACCGCATCACCGTACGCCGTTCGGAGCACAGTGTGCGATTCCTGCACCCGCGCGGCTGGAGCTATTTCGACACCCTGCGGCAGAAGCTGCACTGGAACGAAGGGATCACGAGCTCATGAGCCTCAAGCGCATCGTCCTGCGGGATTTCGTCATCATCAGCGAGCTCGAGCTCGAACTCGAGAGCGGTTTCAGCGTGCTGACCGGCGAGACCGGTGCCGGCAAGTCCATCCTGATCGATGCCCTGCAACTCGTCACCGGTGCCCGTTCCGACACCGGCCTGATCCGCGAAGGCGCTGGCCGCACGGACGTGAGCGCCGAGTTCGGCGAATGTACGGCCCTGCTGGGCTGGCTGGAAGAAGCCGGCTTCGACCCGGGGTTCGATCCGGGCGCCACGCTGCTGCTGCGCCGCACCGTGGACACGCAAGGCAAAAGCCGCGCCTGGATCAACGGCAGCCCGGCCACCGCAACCCAGTTGCGAGAACTGGGCGAGCGCCTGTTCGACATCCATGGCCAGCACGCCTGGCAAAGCCTGACCCGCGCCGAGGCCGTACGCGGCCTGCTCGACGCCTATGCCCGGCTCGACACCAGCGCCCTCACCCAGAGCTGGTTGCACTGGCGGGACACCCAGACCACGCTGGACGAAGCCCGCAAGGCCCAGGACAGCCTGCAGCGCGAACGGGAACGCCTGGGCTGGCAGATCGGCGAACTTGAAAAGCTCGCACCCCAGGCCGGCGAATGGGACACCCTCAATACCGACCACAGCCGCCTGGCCCATGCCCAGGCCCTACTCGATGCGGCCCAGGGGGCGCTGGACGCGCTCGAGGGTGAAGACGGCGGTGCGGCGCACGCCTTGGGCAGCGCATGCCAGACGCTACAAAATCAGGAGCATCTGGAGCCTGAGTTCAAATCGCTAGCAGAGGTCTTGAACTCCAGCCTGGCGCAGGTGGAAGACAGCGTGCACACGCTGCGCGCCTACCTGCGCCGTACCGACCTGGACCCGGAGCGCCTCGCCGAGCTGGACACCCGGATGACGTCCTGGATGTCGCTGGCGCGTCGTTACAAACGCCCGCCGGAAGAACTGGCCGCTACCCTGGCCGGTTGGAAGGAAGAACTCGCCAAGCTCGACGCCGCCGCCGATCTGGCCGCGCTGGAAAGCGCCGAACAGCAAGCCCAGGCCGCCTACATGAAGCAGGCGCAGGCCGTTTCCAAGGCCCGCGCCGTGGCCGCCCCCAAGCTGGCCCAGGCCATCACCCAGGCCATGCAGGGCCTGGGCATGCAGGGCGGCCGTTTCGAGGTGACGCTACAGAAGGCCGAACACCCCATGCAAAGTGGCCTGGAAGAAATCCATTTCCTGGTGGCGGGGCACGCGGGCAGCACGCCGCGCCCGGTTGGCAAGGTGGCTTCGGGGGGAGAGCTCTCGCGCATCGCCCTTGCCATTGCCGTCACCACCAGCCAGCTGGGTACGGCTCAGACCCTGATCTTTGACGAGGTGGATGCCGGCGTGGGCGGTGCCGTGGCCGAGACCGTAGGCCGACTCATGAAGCAGCTGGGCCGCGACCGCCAGGTCATGGCCGTGACCCACCTGCCGCAGGTCGCGGCCTGCGCCGACCACCACCTGGTGGTGGCCAAACAGCGCCAGGGCCAGGTGACGCTGAGCACGGTGACACCGGCGCAAGGCGAAGCGCGTGTAGCCGAGATCGCGCGCATGCTGGGGGGCGAACGCCTGTCCAGCACCACGCTGGCCCACGCCAAGGAAATGCTGCAGTCGGGCAGCTGAACGGGACGGACGCAAGGCCATGGCCATGGAAATCGTCCTTATCACCGGCATGTCCGGCTCCGGCAAGTCGGTGGCGCTCAACGCGCTGGAAGATGCCGGTTATTACTGCGTGGACAACCTGCCACCCGAATTGCTGCTGCCTTTCGTGACGCTGGAGTTGCAGCACCAGGCCAGCCGCGTCGCCATTGCCATGGACGTGCGCAGCGCCACCTCGCTGCCGCAGGTGCCAGCGCTGCTGACCACGCTGCGCCAGCAGGGCATCGCGATCAAGCCGCTGTTCCTCGACGCCTCCACCGACACCCTGGTACGCCGTTACTCCGAGACCCGGCGCAAGCACCCGCTGTCCCAGGCCATGCGCGAAGATGTCGACCTGAACCGCGTGCTGGTGGAAGCGATCGAGCTCGAACGCGAGCTGCTGGGGGCCCTGCGCGAACAGGCCCACGTGATCGACACCAGCCTGATCCGGCCTTCGCAGTTGCAGGGCTACATCAAGGAAGTGATCCAGCTGCCCGGCAGCCAGCTCACGCTGGTGTTCGAGTCCTTCGCCTACAAGCGCGGCATCCCGGTCGACGCCGACTATGTGTTCGATGTGCGCATGCTGCCCAACCCGCACTACGAACCCGAGCTGCGACCGCTGACCGGTCGAGACGAGCCGGTGGCGTCCTTCCTGCGCGCCCAGCCCGAGGCGGGACGCATGCTGGAGCACATCGAGACTTTTCTCATGCACTGGCTCGACGCCATGTCGCAGAACCACCGCAGCTACGTGACGGTGGCCATCGGCTGCACCGGCGGCCAGCACCGCTCGGTCTATCTTGTGGAAGAGCTGGCACGCCGTTTCGCCACGCGCTGGTCCACGCTGCGCCGCCACCGCGAAATCGGCGGCTGAACGAGGCCGGGCTCAGCCCTGCTGCAGCAGCTTGCGCACCGGCGCGGGCAGACCGAGCAGGGGCCACGCCCCCGCCGCCTGCCACCCCCCCTGTGCTGAGGGCTGCACCTTGGCCGGCAACAACACGCGCACCGGGTGCAGGTGCAGATCCTTGTGCGTCAGTACATGGGTGAACACGGCCAGTTCCTGCAGACGATCCCGATAAGCCACGGGCACAGTCGCCTGCAAGGCCTCAAAACTGTCGAACAACTCCAGGCAGTACAGGCCAGCCCAGACACCGGGCGTGGGCCGCTGCCGTAGCCAGACCGCCCCGTCGCGTGTCTGCGCCCACAGAAGCCAGAGCGACTGCGCACTGCGCTTGAACTTGCGCGTCTTGACCGGGTAGCTCTCGGGCCGGCCCTCGCGCAAGGCGACGCAACTCTGAGCCAGCGGGCAGGTGGTACACAGTGGCTTGCGGGCCAGGCAGACGGTGGCACCCAGGTCCATCACGGCCTGGGTGTAGCGCGGCATGGTCCGCGCCAGGTCGCGTTGCGGCAGCAACTCGGTGGCCTGGGCCCAGAGCGCGCGTTCGTTCGCCCCCACAGACAGATCGGCGCCAAAGCCCAGTGCCCGCGTCAGCACACGCTTCACGTTTCCGTCCAGGATGGCCACACGCTCGCCGAAGCAGATCGAGGCGATGGCCGCGGCCGTGGACGGGCCGATGCCAGGCAGGGTCTGCAGCGCCAGGGCCGTGCGCGGGAATTCACCGCCATGGACCTTGACCACCTGCACGGCACAGCCGTGCAGATTGCGCGCACGGCTGTAATAACCCAGACCGCTCCACAAGGCCAGAACGTCGTCGAGGGTCGCGGCTGCCAGGGCTCGCACATCGGGGAAACGCTGCAGGAAACGCGCGTAGTAATCGCGCACCGTGACCACCTGGGTCTGCTGCAGCATGATCTCGGAGAGCCAGACCCGGTAGGGATCCTGCGTGCCCTGCCAGGGCAGATCCTTGCGGCCATGCCGGGCCTGCCAGCGCAGCACGCTGGAGGCCCAGTCGGCCACCGGCATGACAGGAGGCGGGGAAGCGGGCTGGCGCGGGGGCCGGCTCACGAAGCCAGCAGTTCGGCCGCCACCGTGTCCTTGGGCTTGGTGACGCCCTGTGCGCGGATCAGGTAGGCCGTGAGCTCAAGCAGCTTGGCATCGAGCTGGGCCAGTGCACGGAACTGCTCATTGATTTCGGCGATACGTTCGTCCAGCCCGCCCGCGGCCTGCTGGATGCGGTCGATGGCCTCCAGCCGGCGGCTGAAATTGCGGCGGCGCTCGCGCAGCTGTGCATCGAGCTGAGCCGCGGCAGATTTGCTCCACAACTCGACGTCACCCAGGGCGGCCTGGTAGACACCGCGCAGGCGCGTGGCCAGCGCGCGCACCAGGCGGTCGGCGAACTCGGGCTGGGCCAGACGGAAGGCATTGCCCAGGCCCAGGTACTGCAGATGGCCGCGCTCGACCTGGTCGAGGCTGTCGATGTAGGCTTGCAGCGAGGGCTCGGCCGGCGGTTGCAGCGAAAACCCCTGCTCGGCATTGAGCTGCTTGAACGAGGTGGCCAGCATGATCTGGATCTCGCCCATCAGCGACTGCACCCGCCGCAGGTTTTCGCGCAGGCGATCGAAGGTTTCGCCGTAGGATTTCTTGACGCCCAGCTTGAGGCCGGTCTGCAGCAGCGACTGCATGAGCTGGTTCATCTCGGCGCGCAGGCTCTTGGTGCTCAGCAGCGCAAACACGTCACGCAGCAGCTTGAGATGCACCGAGCGCACGGCATGGATCTTGGCGCCGGCGCGGTCGAACTCGGCCTGCTCCTGCGAGATGCGCAGGCGCATGTGCTTGATGACGGCGGCGTTCTTGCCCTGCAGCCCCTTGAGTTCGAGCATCTGCTCGTTGAGGTCGCGGCGGCGGATGTTGAGCACCCGGCCCACTTCGAGCTGCAGGTCGGAGATGCCGACCGCCACAGCCGCGCCGAGGATGCGCTGGCGCTGGCCCATGATGCGCTGGGCCAGCGCTTCTTCCAGGGCGGGCAGGCAGCTGGCCTGCAGCAGCTTGGCGTCATCGGTGACCTTGGCGACCAGGCCCTTCTGGGCCGAGACGGGCAGCACCTGGTCCCGGTTCAGGCCCAGGATCTCGGCCGTGGTGGCACGCTGCCGGTCGATCTGCATCTGGATCTGGGCCGGCGAACTCAGCGCGTCCCACAGCGAGTCGATCTTGTTGAGCACCACCAGTCGGGTGTCGGTACCGGCGGCGGATTCGGTGATCAGGTGTTCGCGCCAGATCTCGAGGTCGGACTTGGTGACACCGGTGTCGGCGCCCAGGATGAAGACCACGGCGTGCGCCTGCGGCACCAGGCTGACCGTCAGCTCGGGCTCGGCGCCGATGGCGTTGAGACCCGGGGTGTCCAGGATGACCAGGCCCTGCTTGAGCAGGGGATGGGCGATGTTGATGAGGGCGTGGCGCCACTTGGGCACCTCGACCTTGCCCTGGGCGTCCATGAGCGGGCTGTCATTCGGCGACTGGCTGCTCCAGAAGCCCAGGGCGCGCGCTTCTTCCAGCGTCACGCGGCGGGTCTCGGAAACCTTCTCCAGCGCCATGGCCAGCTGCTGCGGATCGTTGACGTCGAGGTCGACGCGGGTCCACTTCTCGGGGACCATGCGCCATTCCATCAGCGACTGGGGCTGAAGGCGGGTCTCAATAGGCAGCAGGCGCAGGCAGGGCGGCACCTCGGCGTCGTAGCCCATCTCGGTCGGGCACATGGTGGTGCGCCCGGCGCTGGCCGGCATGATGCGCCGGCCATAGCCGGCGAAGAAGATGGCGTTGATCAGCTCGGACTTGCCGCGGGAGAACTCGGCAACAAAGGCCACCATGACCTTGTCCGCGCGGACCTGCATTTCCAGGCGGTGCAGGCGCTCCTCGACCGCAGCGTCGAGCAGGTCATGGTCTTTCATCCATTCGCCCAGCAGCTTCAGGCGCAGGGCGAACTCACGCCGCCACGTGCCGTGCTGATCGAATTGTTCGTTGAAAGACGTCGCCAAGGTATCCCCCTCGCCTGTAAGTGTTCAGGCCAGATTTTCCAATATAACACCGAGTTAGCGGCGTTTTTTCATGTTTTCTGGCAGCTGGGGCAGAAAAATGTCGCGCGTTGTCCCTGCCGTATGGCTTTGACCGGCGTGCCGCAGACCCGACAGGGCTGGCCCTCACGGCCATAGACCATGGCCTCGAACTGGAAATTGCCGCGCTCGCCAACGGCATTGGAGTAATTCCTCAAGGTGGTGCCGCCCGCCGCCAGGGCCCGCCCCAGCACCTGGCGGATCGCTGCATGCAGCTTTTGCACCCGCGGCCGGCTCAGACGGGCTGCGCTCAGGGTCGGGCGGATGCCGGCCAGGAACAGGGCCTCGGACGCATAGATGTTGCCCACACCCACCACCACGTCACCGGCCAGCAGCACCTGCTTGATCGCGGCCTTGCGCGTCTTGAGGGCAGCATGGAAATCCGCGGCATCAAACTCCTCCGACAGCGGCTCCACACCCAGCCCTCCGAGCAGCTTGCGCGCCTGGGGCGCATCCTGGCCTGGCGCCCAGACCACGGCGCCGAAGCGGCGCGGATCGTTCAGGCGCAGGGTTCCGCGGCTGGTGGCCAGCTCGAAGTGGTCATGCACGCCCCGCGCCGACAGGCTGGCGCCAAAACTCAGGCTGCCCGACATGCCCAGGTGCAGCAGCAGCAGGCCGGGGTCCAGATCTAGCAGCAGGTACTTGCCGCGCCGGCGCACCCCCAACACGCGGTGCCCGGCGAGCCGGTCCACAGGCAGGCCCAGCGGCCAGCGCAGGGGCTTGCCGCACCAGGCCGAGAGGATGCCGGCCCCGCTGATGCGGTCGGCAAAACTCAGGCGTGTGGCTTCGACTTCGGGCAATTCAGGCATGGCAGTGAGCGGGCGGGGAATAGCTGGCTTGGATTATTATGGTTCGATGTTCCCACGCTTACGTCTCCTCCCCCTGCTGTTGACGGCCGCCCTCTCGGTCCATGCGCAACAACCGGACCCGGCCCCCACCACCCCGCCGCCCAGTTCGGCCATGGACGGCGAGCTGTTTTATCAGCTGCTGGTGGGCGAGTTCAGTACACAGCGCGGCGAGGCCGGCGTCGGTTATTCCCTGATCCTCGATGCGGCACGCAAGACCAACGATGTGCGGCTCTACCAGCGCGCCATCGACATTGCCCTGCAATCCCGTGCCGGGGACTCGGCGCTGCAGGCCGCACGGGCTTGGAAGCAGGCCCAGCCCAGTTCACGCGACGCCAACCGTTACGTCCTGCAGATCCTGATCGGCCTGAACCGGCTGGACGAAACGGTGGAGCCGCTCAAGCGCGAGATCACGCTAGCAGAACCCAAGGACCGGGCCCTCACCATCACGCTGCTGCCGCGTTACTTTGCCCGCAGCAGCAACAAGAAACTCGCTGCCGAGATGCTCGAACAGGCCCTGGCCGAGCATCTCGGCAGCAACAATGGCCTGGGTGCCGCGGCATGGAGCGCCGTGGGGCGCATGCGCCTGGAAAGCGGCGACAGCGCGGGCGCACTGGAAGCCGCACGGCGCGGCCAGGCCCAGGACCCACGCGCCGAAGGGCCGGTGCTGCTGGCCCTGGCCCTGATGTCACCCCAGCAGCCCGGGGCCGAAGCCATCCTGCGCAAATACCTGGAAGGCCGGCCCTTGGTGGAGGTGCGCCTGGCTTATGCACGCGCGCTGCTCGATGCCCAGCGTTATGCCGAAGCCGGCACCCAGGTCCAGATCGTCACCAGCGAGAAGCCTGACTACGCCGAAGCCTGGCTGATCCGCGGCACGCTGGAGCTGCAGGACAACCGCCTCGACCCCGCAGAGCGCTCGCTCAAGCAGTTCCTGGAACTGATGCAGGCGCGCCGCAACGGTAACGGGATGGAGGACAGCAACCGTGCACTGGCCCAGGCTTATCTGTCCCTGGCCCAGATCGCCGAAAAGCGCCATGACTACAAACAGGCGGAAAGCTGGCTGGGCAAGATCAGCAGCCCCGAGGACCTGGTGCGCACACAAAGCCGTCGCGCCGGCATCCTGGCCCGCCAGGGCCGGATCGACGAGGCACGCGAACTGATACGCAATCTGCCCGAACGCTCGCCCGCGGATGCACGCGTCAAGCTCTCCAGCGAAATCCAGCTGCTGCGCGACAACAAGCTCTACGCGCAGGCCTACGAACTGCTGGCACAGGCCACCCAACGCGACCCGAGAGACTACGACCTGGTCTACGACCAGGCCACGCTGGCCGAGAAACTGGGGCGGCCCGAAGAAATGGAACGACTGCTGCGGCGGATCATTGCCGAGAAGCCGCAGTACCACCATGCCTACAACGCGCTGGGTTATTCCTTCGCCGATCGCAATGTGCGCCTGGGCGAGGCACGCCAGCTGATCCTCAAGGCCCTCGAGTTCGCCCCGGATGATCCCTTCATCACCGACAGCCTGGGCTGGGTCGAGTTTCGGGCCGGCAACAAAGCCGAGGCCCTGCGCGTGCTGCAAAAGGCCTACCGTGCCCGCCCCGATGCCGAGATCGCCGCGCACCTGGGCGAAGTGCTCTGGAGCATGGGCCAGCGCGAACAGGCCCTGAGCGTCTGGCGCGAGGGTTTGCAACTCAATGCGGAGAACGAGACCCTGGTTGAAACGCTCAAGCGTCTGCGCGTCAAGCCGTGACATACCGGTCGCGCCTCCTGCTGGCCAGCCTGGTCTGCCTCCTGGCCACCCTGCTGGCTGGCTGCGCCCAGCCCCCCGTGCGGCCGGCGACTGTCGATGATCAGTCCCAGAGCATCTGGCGTGGCCGCCTGGCCCTGCGGGTCGACCAGCACCCGGAACCGACGTCTTTTTTCGCCAGCTTCGAGCTTAGCGGCCAGGCAGGCGCGGGGGAACTGACCCTGTCCACGCCCTTGGGCACCACGCTGGCGCAACTGCGCTGGAGCCCACAGCAGGCCCTGCTGCGCAACAACGGACAGACCCGCGCCTTCGACTCGCTCGACGCCCTGGCCACCGAGGCCACCGGCACCGCCATCCCCATCGCCGCCCTGTTCGAATGGCTGCAGGGTCGACCTGCAGCCGCCGACGGCTGGTCGGCCGACCTGTCGCAACTGGAAGCCGGCCGCCTGGTGGCCCGTCGCAGCCAGCCCGAGCCAGTCGCCGAACTGCGGCTCATCATCGAGCCCTGAGTCGATCGTCCCAAGCATGCAGTCGCTCCACGACGTCCCGGCCCCGGCCAAACTCAACCTCTTCCTGCACATCACCGGGCGGCGTGCGGACGGCTACCACCTGCTGCAATCGGTCTTCATGCTGATCGACTGGGCCGACACCCTGCACTTCGAGCGGCGCGCGAACGGACAGCTGAGCCGCGAAGACCTGCTGGTGCCACTGCCGCCAGACGACCTGATCCTGCGCGCTGCGCGCGCGCTGCAGGCGGCCAGCGGCACGCACCAGGGCGCACACATCGCCATCGAGAAACGCCTGCCGGCCCAGGCCGGCATGGGGGGCGGCTCCTCGGACGCCGCCTCCACCCTGCTGGCGCTCAACCGGCTGTGGCAACTCGAGCTGAGCCTGGAGCAACTCTGTGCCATCGGCTTGCAGCTCGGCGCCGACGTGCCCTTTTTCCTGCGCGGGCACAACGCCTGGGTCGAGGGCATCGGCGAAGCCATCACCCCGCTGGCGCTGGCGCGCCGTCACGTGCTGGTGGTCAAGCCCCAGGCGGGATTGGAAACCGGTGCGATTTTTTCGGACCGCGCGTTGAAGCGCGACAGTATTCCTGCTACAATTTCAGGCTTTGCTGCAGACCCTCAGGCTTTTCTGAAAGAAGCCCACAACGACCTGCAACCTGTCGCCCAGAGGCTGTGCCCGGGTGTCACATCGGCTCTAGACTGGCTCGCCAGCCTCGGACTCGAAGGACGAATGACAGGCTCAGGAAGTGCCGTGTTTGCGTGGGCACCGCCCGACCTGCGTGTCCCGAAGGCGCCGGATGCCTTGCAGGCCCGGTTGTGCTGCAGCCTGGAGACCCACCCGCTTGTCGGTTGGGCAGCCAGCGAGAGTTAGTCGGTGGGCAGCTGTTCTCAGCTGCTGACCTGTGTAGGGGAGTCGCCAAGTTGGTTAAGGCACTGGATTTTGATTCCAGCATGCAAAGGTTCGAATCCTTTCTCCCCTGCCAAATTTTTCTGCGTCATTAATCGCTCATCGCTGGATCGTTCATGCAGGTCGCTCCATCCCCGGATTTCATGATCTTCACGGGCAATGCCAATCCGGCACTGGCCGGTGACATCGCCAAACACCTCGGCATTTCGCTGGGTGCCGCCACCGTCGGCCGTTTCTCCGACGGCGAGGTCACGGTCGAAATCAACCAGAACGTGCGCGCCCGCGACGTCTTCGTCGTGCAGTCCACCTGCGCGCCGACCAACGATTCGCTGATGGAGTTGCTGATCATGGTCGATGCGCTCAAGCGCGCCTCGGCCGAGCGCATCAGCGCCGTCATCCCCTACTTCGGTTACGCCCGCCAGGACCGCCGCCCGCGCTCCACCCGCGTACCGATCACCGCCAAGGTGGTGGCCAACATGCTTCAGGCCGTGGGCGTCGCCCGTGTGCTGACCATGGACCTGCACGCCGACCAGATCCAGGGTTTCTTTGACATCCCGGTGGACAACATCTACGCCTCGCCGGTGCTGCTGGGCGACCTGCGCCAGAAGAAGTACGAAGACCTCATCGTGGTCTCGCCCGACGTGGGCGGCGTGGTGCGCGCGCGCGCGCTGGCCAAGCAACTCAACTGCGACCTGGCCATCATCGACAAGCGACGCCCCAAGGCCAATGTCAGCGAAGTGATGCACGTGATCGGCGAGATCGACGGGCGCAACTGCGTGATCATGGACGACATGATCGACACCGCCGGCACGCTGGTGAAAGCGGCCGAGGTGCTCAAGGAACGCGGCGCCAAGAAGGTCTACGCCTACTGCACGCACCCCATCTTCTCGGGCCCGGCCATCGAGCGCCTGTCCCAGGGCACGGCGCTGGACGAAGTGGTGGTGACCAATACCATCCCGCTGAGCCCTGCTGCTGCCAGCTGCCCCAAGATCCGCCAGATGAACGTGGCACCGCTGATTGCGGAAACCATCCACCGCATCGCCAAGGGCGAGTCGGTCATGAGTTTGTTCTCGGACCAGGAAGACCTTTTCTGATCCGGACAAAAAGCGGGCCTGCGCGCGTCCTGGATGCGGCGGGCCTTTGTTGAACCGGAGTCCCACTGGTCGCGGTGGACTCCAAATGGAGTGAACTATGAAATTCGTCGCTTTTGAGCGCGCCAAGCAGGGTACGGGTGCGAGCCGCCGTCTCCGCACCACGGGCCGCACGCCCGGTATCGTCTACGGCGGCGCCGCCGAGCCGCAACTGATCGAGCTCGATCACAACGCCCTGTGGCATGCCCTGAAGAAGGAAGCCTTCCACTCGTCCATCCTCGACATGGAAGTGGCTGGCAAGAGCAACAAGGTTCTGCTGCGTGATGTGCAGATGCACCCCTTCAAGCCCCTGGTGCTGCACATCGACTTCCAGCGCGTGGACGCCAACACCAAGCTGCACATGAAGGTGCCGTTCCACTTCAGCGGCGACGAGAACTCGCCGGCCGTCAAGACCGATGGTTGCATTGCCAACCACGTGCTGACCGAAATCGAAGTGCTGTGCCTGCCCTCCGACCTGCCCGAGTTCATCGCCGTGGACCTGAGCGGCCTGAAGAAGGGTGCCTCGCTGCACCTGTCCGACATCAAGCTGCCCAAGGGCGTGACCGCCGTGACCCACGGCAAGGCCAACCCGGTGGTGGTCTCGGTGGTGATGGTCGCTGGCGCAGAGGCTGCCGAAGCCGCACCGGCTGCGGCCGACGCTGCAGCGGCCCCGGCCGCTGGTGGCAAGGCTGGTGGCAAGGCTGCCGCACCGGCTGCCAAGGCACCTGCTGCCAAGAAATAAGCCTTCCCGGCTTGCGGAAAACGGCCCACCTCGGTGGGCCGTTTTTTTATGCCCGCGATACATTGATAATCCGCGCATGATCAAACTGTTTGTCGGCCTGGGCAACCCCGGCCCCGAATACGAGGCCACCCGGCACAACGCCGGCTTCTGGTGGGTCGAGGCCGTGGCACGTGAGCTCAAGGTCAATCCGGTGATGGACAGGAGCTACCACGGTCTGGTGGCACGCACCACCGTCCGGGGCCAGACCGTCTGGCTGCTGGCGCCGCAGACCTGGATGAACGAGTCGGGCAAATCGGTGGCGGCGCTGGCGCGCTTCTTCAAGATCCAGCCCGAGGAAATCCTCGTCGCGCACGACGAACTCGATATCGTGCCGGGTCAGGTCAAGCTCAAGTTCGGCGGCAGCCACGCCGGCCATAACGGCCTGCGCGACATCCATGCCAGGCTGGGCACCGACGACTACTGGCGCCTGCGCATCGGCGTTGGCCACCCGGGCGTGAAAGCCGAAGTGGTGAACTGGGTGCTCAAAAAACCCTCGCCCGAGCACCGCACCGCCATCGAGGACTGCATCACCCGCTCGGTCAAGGCGCTGCCGGACCTGTTGGCGGGCGAGATGGAAAAAGCCACCATGCTGATCCACACCAGCAAGCCCCCCCGCCCCAAGCCCCCCCGGCCGGCGCCCCAGCCTATCCAAGGAGACCCCGCATGAAGCTGCATTCACACCGCATTGCCGTCCTGTTGCTCCCTCTGGTGCTGGCTGCAACGGCCCAGGCTCAGACGGTCTACCGCTGCGGCAACAGCTACAGCCAGCAGCCCTGCCCCGGGGGCAACGCCATTGACGCCACCGACAGCCGCAGCCCCGAACAGCGCAAGGCCCATGAGGCCAGCGTGAAACGCGAACAACGCAGTGCCGATACGCTGGAAAACACCCGGCAAAAGGAAGAAGCCGCCGCCCTTCGCGCGGCGCAGCAGGCCGACAAGGCCGAACGGGCGGCGGAAAAGGACCAGCAGCAATCCGCCAAGGCCAAAAACAAGGCGCCGGCCAAGGACAAGCTGCCGGCCTATCGCGCGCCGGCCACGACCAAATAGGCCAGCCGGCTCAGGTGGCGGGGGGTTTGGTGAGCACCGCTGCGCCCTGTGCCTCGGCCTGCAGGCGCCGGTATTTCTGCCACAAGGTTTCGCGGTCTTCCACGTGATCCGGGTTCACCGGGATGCAGGCCACCGGGCAGACCTGGACACACTGAGGCTGGTCGAAATGGCCCACACACTCGGTACAGCGTGTCGGGTCGATCTCATAGATCTCCGGCCCGAGATAGATCGCCTGGTTCGGGCACTCGGGCTCGCAGACATCGCAATTGATGCATTCGTCGGTGATCAGCAGGGCCATGGTGACCCGATTATCCCCGCAGCCCCATAACCCCTATGCGATCAGGCCGGATCAGCCTCCGGGGCCACGAGCTGCGCGCCTGCAGCGCCCTCACGAGCCAGGCGCTGCTGGTCGTAGACCGGCTGCGGGGGGAGATCCGCCAGGTGCCGCGTATCGGCCCAGTCGATGATCTCGACCGCTTCGCCCAGCAGGCGCACGCGGTTGATGCCGGCGTTGGGAATGTCGCTGACCCGTGGACCGGAGAGCGCCAGGCCCAGGGCACTGCGGTAGACCATGTCCAGCACCCCACCATGCGTCACCACCGCCAGCGTCTGCGCCGGATGGCGTCGTGCCAGGGCGCGCAGGGCCGCCAGCACGCGGGCATGAAAGGCACGCGTACTCTCACCGCCCTCGAAGGCAAAGTCGGCCTCGAAACGCACCCACTGACCCCAGGCCTGCGGGTGCTGCTGCTGGATGTCCGGCACACGCAAGCCCTCCACCACGCCGAAATGCTGCTCACGCAGCGCAGCGTCCAGGACCGGGTCCAGCGGCTGCGCGCAACGCCCGGCCACGGCCTGGGCGGTTTGCAGGGCGCGCTGCAGATCGCTGCTGACCAGCTGCTGCATGGGTTCCTGCGCCAGGCGAGCGGCCACCCGCTGGGCCTGCTCCAGGCCGGTGGCGTTGAGCGGCACATCGAGCTGACCCTGGAAGCGCAGTTCGCGGTTCCAGTCGGTCTCGCCGTGACGGATCAGGATGAGTTCGGTCATGCGTCAATTATCCGACGCGTATGTGGCAACGATGTGGCGGTTTCACCTTGAAACACGGCCCCGGGCCAGCGTGGGCGGCTGCCACCGGACAGGGCAGGCGGGGCGCTAAGCACGCCCCAGGCTGCGCACCTTTTCGGCCAGACGCTGCGCCACCAAGGGGTCGACAAACTTCTCGGCCTCGCCGCCCAGGGTGGCGATCTCGCGCACCAGGGTGCTGGAGATGAACTGGTAGCTCGTGCTGGGCGTGAGGAAAACCGTCTCGACCTCGGGCATGAGGCTGCGGTTCATGCCAGCCAGCTGGAACTCGTAATCGAAATCGGTCACCGCGCGCAGGCCGCGGATGACGACCTTGGCACCGCGCCCCACGACAAAGTCACGCAGCAGGCCCGAGAAACTCTCGACCATCACATTGGGCTGGTCGTGCATGACCTCGCGCACCATGGCCATGCGCTCCTCCAGCGTGAACATGGTCTTCTTGTGATGGGCCACGGCAACCCCTACGATGACACGGTCAAACAGCTGGGCGGCCCGGCGCACCACATCGCTGTGGCCCAGGGTCATGGGATCGAAGGTACCGGGGTAGACGGCAAGTACGTTGCGGGACATGGCGGGCGACTCCTTCGACAGATTATGACCAGGACAGCCGCTCAGGCCGCGCCGATATGGGGCACCAGGCCCGCGACTGGCCGGCCGGCCTTGAGCGCCGCCGTGAAGGCCAGCATGCGGTCGATCGGCACCCGGGCGCGCGGGATAAGCGCCGAGTCAACGTGGATCTCGTTGCTGCCCTGCTCCAGCACCTGTGCCACGCCGGCCAGGCTGTTCATGGCCATCCAGGGGCAGTGCGCGCAGCTCTTGCAGGTGGCGCTGTTGCCGGCGGTGGGTGCCTCGATGAAGGTCTTGCCAGGGTTGAGCGTGCGCAGCTTGTGCATCATGCCCTTGTCGGTGGCGACGATGAACTCCGGCGCATCCATTTCCTGCGCGGCCTTGAGGATGCCGGAGGTGGAGCCCACCGCATCGGCCAGCGCCACCACGGCGGCAGGTGACTCCGGGTGCACCAGCACCTTGGCCCTGGGGTGTTCCTTCTTGAGTTCTTCGAGCTCGAAGCTCTTGAATTCGTCGTGCACGATGCAGGATCCGTTCCACATCAGCATGTCCGCCCCGGTCTCGCGCTCGATGTAGCCACCCAGGTGGCGGTCCGGTGCCCACAGGATCTTGTGGCCCTGCTCCTTGAGCGCACGCACGATGTCCAGCGCGCAGCTGGACGTCACCAGCCAGTCGGCGCGCGCCTTCACGGCCGCACTGGTGTTGGCGTAGACCACCACAGTACGGTCCGGATGCGCATCGCAGAAGGCAGAAAACTCTTCAATGGGGCAGCCCAGGTCCAGCGAACAGGTCGCGTCCAGGTCGGGCATGAGCACGCGCTTGTGCGGCGAGAGGATCTTGGACGTTTCGCCCATGAAACGCACCCCCGAGACCACCAGCGTCTGCGCCGCGTGGTCGCGACCGAAACGCGCCATCTCGAGCGAATCGCTGACGATGCCGCCGGTTTCCTCGGCCAGGTCCTGCAGGTCCGGGTGCACGTAGTAGTGCGAAACCATCACCGCGTTCTTTTCCTTGAGCAGGCGACGGATCTTGTCCTTGAGCGCGGCGCGCTCGACAGGCCCGGGCTCCACCGGCACACGCGCCCAGGCGTGGTGGGTGGAACAGGCCGCGCCCTCCCCCTGCCTGGTCTCGGGCTGTTCGTATTCGACGTCGATGACGTGGGTTGCGGTATTCATCAGAGCTCCGTAAAACGTCGTTTCAGTGGCAACGTGCCTGCGCTCGCGTTAGTCGGAACCAAAACGCATGGAAAAGTCGATCGCCTTCACATCCTTGGTCAGGGCCCCGATGGAGATGCGGTCCACGCCCGTGGCAGCAATCTCGCGCACCGTGCCCATGTTCACGCCCCCCGAGACCTCGAGGATGGCGCGCCCGGCATTCAGGCGCACGGCCTCGCGCAGCATGTCCAGGCCCATATTGTCCAGCAGCACCATGGTGGCACCGGCTTGCAGGGCCTCTTGGAGTTGAGACAGGGTCTCGACCTCGATTTCGACGAACTTGGCCGAAGGCGCCACGGCCGCTGCACGTTGCAGCACGGCCGTCACACCACCGGCGGCGGCGATGTGGTTTTCCTTGACCAGCACCGCGTCGTACAGGCCGATGCGGTGGTTGGCGCCGCCACCGCAGACCACCGCGTACTTCTGCGCCAGGCGCAGGCCGGGCAAGGTCTTGCGCGTGTCGACGATCTGCGCGCGGTTGCCGGGCACGCTGTTCACAGCCGCCACATACTCTGCCGTCTTGGTGGCCACGGCGCTGAGCAACTGGAGGAAATTGAGCACCGTACGCTCGGCCGTGAGCAGGCCACGTGCCGGACCGCTGATGTCCAGCACCACCTGGTCGGCCGCGCAGCGCTGACCGTCGCGCACATGCCAGCTGAACCGGGCTTCGGGCACGATCTGCTGAAGCGCCGCCTCGGCCCAGGCGCCGCCGCAAATCACGGCGTTCTCACGCGCGAGGATGCGTGCATGCGCCTGGCGCGCCGGATCGATCAGGCCCGCGGTCAGGTCACCACTGCCCACGTCTTCCTGCAGGGCACGGGCCACATCGGCCTGGGCCAGCTGGCGCAGGAGGGTATCGGAATAGTCAAAAACAGGGGTCATGTCAAAAGGCCAGGCAGCGCCTGGCTTACTTGAAGCGATCGAGCAGACGGCGGCTCTCGCGGTCCAGTGTCGTCATGTCGCGGATCAGGAACTGGATGCCATGGGTATCGGTCACCAGCAGGGTGTTGCCCGCCAGGCGGCGAATGTCCTCGTCGCCCTTGAGCACGAAGGACGTGTCGCCACGGTCGGTGCGCACCTGCCAGGTGCTGGGCGTGGAAAAGCTGCTCACACCCAGGATGGCGCGGATCTCGGGCATGAACTCGCGCTCGGCCAGCGCAGCGCGGATCAGGCCCTGGGCCGGCTCGGGCACACGGGCCAGATCATCGATCCACGCCACTTCATGGCCATCGGCATCCAACAGGGAGATGTCGCGCTCGGGGGCCTGGATGGGAAAGGCGCGCACCGGCACCACACCGGCGCAGACCTGGCCGTCGGCTCCGGTCAGCGCCAGCTTGCCGTAGGCGTTGCGGGTGAGGGTCGCCGCCGTCTGTGTCAGGTTCAGGATGGAGCGCGAGTTCATTTGGCGTCGTCCTTGCGTTCGGGGTTCACTTCCGCCTCGGCGTCATCCATGTCGGTGTCCACGTTGCGCGCCTGCGCCTGGTAGAGGTTGTAGTAGGCGCCCTGGCGCGCCATGAGCTCGTCGTGCGTACCCTCCTCCACCACCTGGCCGCGGTCCAGCACCACCAGGCGGTCGGCGCGTTGCAGGGTGGAGAGGCGGTGGGCAATGGCAATCGTCGTGCGGCCTTGCACCAGATTGTCCAGCGCCTTCTGGATCTCCTTCTCGGTCTCGGAGTCCACCGAGGCGGTGGCCTCGTCCAGGATCAGGATGCGTGGGTCGATCAGCAGGGCGCGTGCGATGGAGATGCGCTGGCGCTCGCCGCCCGACAGGCCCTGGCCGCGCTCGCCGACGATGGAGTCGTAACCCTGCGGCAGGCGCAGGATGAATTCGTGCGCGTGGGCAGCACGCGCGGAGGCCATGATCTGTTCGCGCGTGGCGTCGGGTTTGCCGTAGGCGATGTTCTCGGCAATGGTGCCGAAAAAGAGAAAGGGCTCCTGCAGCACCAGGCCGATGTTGCCGCGGTACTCGGCCACAGGCAGCGAGCGGATGTCCACGCCATCGATGCGGATCGAGCCCTCGGTCACGTCATAGAAGCGGCAGATCAGGTTGACCAGGGTGCTCTTGCCCGAGCCGCTATGACCCACCAGCCCCACCATCTGGCCGGGTTCGATGGTGATGTTGATGCCGCGGTTGACCTCGCGGTTACCGTAGCGAAAGCCCACGTCACGCACCTCGATACGGCCCTGCACCTGCTTCAGGTGCACCGGCTGCGCCGGTTCGGGCACGCTGGAGACATGGTCCAGGATATCGAAGATGCGTTTGGTGGCCGAGGCCGAACTCTCCGTCCAGGAGACGATGCGGCTCATGGCGTCGAGCCGGCCGTAGAAACGACTGATGTAGGCGATGAAGGCCGTGAGCACGCCCACCGTGGTCTGCTCGTGCGCCACCAGCCAGACCCCGAAGCCCCAGACCACCAGCAGGCCGACCTCGGTCAGGAAGGAGATGCTGGGAGCGAACAGCGCCCAGATCTTGTTGATGCGGTCATTGACCTGCAAGTTGAGGCGGTTGGCCTCGTGGAAACGGGCCGATTCGCGTTTCTCCTGGGCAAAGGCCTTGACCACACGGATGCCGGGAATGGTGTCAGCCAGCACACTGGTGACCTCGGACCAGGTGCGGTCGATCTTCTCGAAACCGGTCTTGAGGCGATGCCGCACCGCGTGGATCATCCACATGATGATGGGCAAGGGCACCAGGGTGGCCAGGGCCAGCCAGGGGTTGATGGAGAACAGGATGGCCGCCGTCATCAGCAGCATGATGAGGTCGGTGAAGAAGTCCAGCAGGTGCAGCGACAGGAAGACACAGATGCGGTCGGTCTCGCTGCCGATGCGGGCCATCAGGTCACCGGTACGCTTGCCGCCGAAGTATTCGAGCGAGAGACGCAGCAGATGGTCATAGGTGGTGGTGCGCAGGTCGGCGCCGATGCGCTCGGACACCAGCGCCAGGATATAGGTCTTGGCCCAGGTGAGGCCCCAGGCCACGAAAGCCGACAGGAACAGCCCCCCCAGGTACCAGCCCACCAGCCTGGGATCGATCTGCTGTCCGTTCTGGAAGGGGATCAGCACCTCGTCCATCAGCGGCATGGTCAGGTAGGGCGGCACCAGGCTGGCCGCCGTGCCCAGCAAGGTGAGGATGAAACCCAGCAGCAGCTGGCCCTTGTAGGGCCGGGCAAAGCGCCACAGGCGCAGCAGGGTCCAGGTCGAGGGCGGGGTGTGGATGACCTTGGCGCAGATCGGGCATTCATCCTGCCCGGGGTCCAGCGGCGCCTTGCAGGTCGGGCATTCGTGGTCCACGGACGCCGGCACGGGCTGGCCCGTGCTCAGGCTGCGCAACTGGCGGCCGACCTGCTCGGCCAGGCGCACGGCCTGCAGGTTCTGCCCCAGGGTGTAGCACCAGTGCGCCAGCCGACCCTGGCCGTCCAGCAGCTCCAGGTGCCCGACACCAGCGTGGTCGTGCTGGCTGAGCCGCAGCGCGGGGTGGTAGTCCCAGCTGACCCAGGCCGTCTGGCCCGGCTCGCGTGCCAGCAGCCGCTGCCCGGTGGCGATCAGCAGGCCGCGGCCGAACTGCAGCCGGGTGTCCAGGTCAACCTCCAGCAGCGCGAGAACGTTCTCTTCAGGGCGCAGTTGCAGGCGGATCTCAGACAGCCATTCCGCCGGAACGTCGCTGAAAGATAATAGGGTTGCTGGCGGGGTCACACGAGTCATGGAGTCCGGAACCTAGGGTGGGATTTACTGATGTCGATTGTCCCCGTTTTATGCACAGCAATTTGGAGACCTACCGCAGCCTCAGTACGATCTGGCTTAACCAGCGTGCAACCATCGCAGGGACAGAGAGTTCGCCCTGCCTAGCTTCATGACTCAAAAAAACCTTCAAATCCTGCGGGTCAGCCATCTGCGCGGCCCCAACATCTGGACCTACCGTCCGGTCATCGAAGCCTGGCTGGACCTGGGAGAGCTGGAAGACCGCCCCTCCAATGCCATTCCAGGATTTTACGAGCGTTTGACCGGACTGCTGCCCGGCCTGGCCGAGCACCGCTGTGGCGTCGGCGAGGTCGGTGGCTTCCTGGAACGATTGCGTGACGGCACCTGGGCGGGCCACATCCTCGAGCACGTCTGCCTGGAGTTGCAGAACCTGGCCGGCATGCCCACCGGCTTTGGCCAGACGCGCATGACCTCGGTCCACGGCATCTACAAAATGGCCTTCCGCACCCGCCAGGAGGAAGTCGGCCGCGCCGCGCTGCAGGCCGGGCACGATCTGCTGCTGGCCGCGATCGAAGACCGGCCGTATGACGTCGCGGCCACCGTGACCCGCCTGCGCGAGCTCTGCGACCGCCTCTGCCTGGGCCCGAGCACGGCCCACATCGTCGAGGCCGCGACCGACCGGCGCATCCCCCACATCCGCCTGAACGATGGCAATCTGGTGCAGCTCGGTTATGGCGCGCAGCAGCACCGCATCTGGACCGCCGAAACCGACCAGACCAGCGCGATTGCCGAAAGCATCGCCAGCGACAAGCAGCTCACCAAGGAGTTGCTGCAGTCCTGCGGCGTGCCGGTGCCCGAGGGCGAGGAGGTCGACAGCCCCGAAAAGGCCTGGGACGTCGCGCAGGACATCGGCGTGCCGGTCACGGTCAAGCCGACCGACGCCAACCATGGCCGCGGCGTCTTCACCGACCTGCGCACCCGCGAGGAGGTGGAACAGGCCTGGCATGCGGCCGACACCGAAGGCAGCGGCGTGCTGGTGGAAAAATTCATCGAGGGCGAAGCCCATCGCCTGCTGGTCGTGGGCAAGCAGGTCGTGGCCGCCACGCGCGGCAAGAAGCAGACCGTCACCGGCGACGGCCAGGCCACCATCCTGCAACTGATCGACAAGCAGATCAACAGCGACCCGCGCTGCGGCGAGGCCGAGGAATTCCCGCTGGAGCCGCTGATCCTGGACAAGGAACCGATCGCCCAGCTCGAACTGGCACGCCAGGGCTACAACGGCAACTCCGTGCCCGCCGCCGGCCAGGTGGTGCTGATCCGCCGCCACGGCGACCTGGCCTATGACGTCACCGACCAGGTGCACCCCAAGGTGGCGGCCGCAGCCGCCCTGGCCGCGCGTGTGGTTGGCCTGGACATCGCTGGCATCGATCTGGTCACCCCCGATATCTCCAGGCCCCTGGCCGAGCAGGGCGGCGCCATCATCGAGGTCAACGCCGGCCCCGGTCTGCTGATGCACCTGAAACCCGCCGAAGGCCAGCCGCGCAATGTCGGCCAGGCCATCGTGGCCCACCTGTTTCCCGGCGAGGGGCAGGGCCGTATTCCCATCGTGGGCATCACCGGCAGCCGCAACACCACACGGGTCGCCCGCCTGGTGAACTGGCTGCTGCACATCAACGGCACCCAGGTCGGCCTGGCCTGTCGAGACGGCTTCTTTCTCGGACCCCGCCAGGTCGAGACCCGGGACGGCTCTGACTGGGCCAGCGGCCAGCGCCTGCTGATCAACCGTTCGCTGGAAGCCGCGGTACTGGAACACAGCCACCGCGCCATCCTCAGCGAAGGCTTGGCCTACGACCGCTGTACCGTGGGCGTAGTCACCGACCTGGACGGCCAGGAAGAGCTGGCCGAGTTCTATATCGACGATGCCGAGAAGCTCTACAACGTGGTGCGCACCCAGGTCGACGTGATCCTGCCCACCGGCACGGCCGTGCTCAATGCGGCCGATCCACGGGTGGTCGAAATGGCCGCCTTGTGCGATGGCCAGGTCATCTTCTACGGGCCGGATGCGCAACTCCCGGCGATTGCCCGGCACCGCCAGCAGGGCGAGCGCACCGTGTTCCTGCGCGAGCGGCACATCGTGCTGGCCCAGGGCCTGGATGAAATCAGCGAAATCCCGCTCGACACCCTCAATCCCAACAAGGCCGCCAAACCCGACATGGTGATGGCCGCCGTGGCTGCCGCCTGGGCACTGGATGTCAAACCCGAACTGATCGGCGCAGGCCTGCGCACCTTCAGGGCCAACCTCACCAGCGATCACTGACATGGAAGTCAAACGTATCCGCGCCCTGCGTGGCCCTAATCTCTGGAGCCACCATACCGCCATCGAAGCCGTCGTCCACTGCACACCGGCCGAGTGCGAACTCAGTCCGCGCCAGAACTTCGGCATGCGCCTGCGTTCGCGCTTTCCGCAGATCCTGCCGCTGGCACCGACCGGCCACGATGACACCGTGCCCCTGGCGCATGTGCTGGAGGTCGCGGCCCTGTGCCTGCAGGCACAGGCCGGCTGCCCGGTCACCTTCAGCCGCACCACCCCCACGGTGGAGACTGGCGTCTACCAGGTGGTGGTCGAATACTCGGAGGAGGCCGTGGGCCGCCTCGCGCTGGAGCTGGCACAGCAGCTGTGCCGCGCCGCCCTGGAAGACACCCCCTTTGATCTGGACGCTGCACTCAGCCAGTTGCGCGAACTCGACGAGGACGTACGCCTGGGCCCGAGCACCGGCTCCATTGCCGACGCCGCGACGGCGCGTGGCATCCCCTACCGTCGTATGACCTCGGGCAGCATGATCCAGTTTGGCTGGGGCAGCAAACAGCGCCGCATCCAGGCCGCCGAGATGGACGTGACCAGTGCGATCTCCGAATCGATCGCGCAGGACAAGGAACTCACCAAGAAGCTGCTGGCCAGCGCCGGTGTGCCGGTGCCGCTGGGGCGCGAGATCACGTCAGCCGAGGCCGCCTGGGCCGCTGCCGGCGAAATTGGCCTGCCCGTGGTGATCAAACCCAAGAACGGCAACCAGGGCAAGGGCGTCACGGTCAACATCACCACCCACGAACAGCTGCTCAAGGCCTATGCCGCCGCCTCCGAGTTCGACGACGAGATCCTGGTCGAGCGTTTCCTGCCCGGCAACGATTTCCGCCTGCTGGTGGTGGGCAATAAGCTGGTCGCTGCGGCTCGCCGCGATCCGCCCACGGTGGTGGGGGATGGCGAGCACACCATCCGCCAGCTGGTGGACCAGGTCAACCTGGACCCCCGCCGCGGTACGGGCCACTCGACCTCGCTGACCAGGATCCGCTTCGACGACATCGCCCAGGCCTGCCTGGCCGGCCAGGGCCTGAACGCCGATTCGGTGCCGGCGCGCGGCCGGCGGGTTTCGCTGCGCCACAACGCCAATCTCTCCACCGGTGGCACCGCCACCGACGTGACCGATGACGTGCACCCGGAAGTGGCGCACCGCGCCATCATCGCCGCCAAGATGGTGGGGCTGGACATCTGCGGTGTCGACATGGTCTGCGACAGCATCCTGCAGCCTCTGGAAGAAACCGGCGGCGGCGTGGTGGAAGTCAATGCCGCACCGGGCCTGCGCATGCACCTCTCCCCGTCCTACGGCAAGGGCCGACCGGTCGGCGAAGCCATCATCTCCACCATGTTCCCCGAAGGTGAAAACGGCCGTATCCCGCTGGTGGCCGTGACCGGCACCAACGGCAAGACCACCACCGTACGACTCATCGCCCACCTGCTGACGCAGAACAAGCTGCGCGTGGGCATGACCAGCACCGACGGCGTCTACATTGATGGCGAACGCATCGACACGGGCGACTGCAGCGGCCCCAAGAGCGCACGCAGCGTGCTGCAGCACCCCGATGTGGACGCGGCCGTGCTGGAAACCGCGCGCGGGGGCATGCTGCGCGAGGGCCTGGCCTTCGACCGTTGCGACGTGGCCGTGGTCACCAATGTCGGCAGTGGCGACCACCTGGGCCTGAACTTCATCACCACGGTGCAGGACCTGGCCGTGCTCAAGCGCGTCATCGTGCAGAACATCTCCGACCAGGGTACCGCCGTGCTGAACGCCACCGACCCCATCGTCGCGGCCATGGCCAGCCAATGCCGCAGCGGCCTGGTCACCTACTTCGCCCTCGACCGGCACAACCCGGTCATGGCAACCCACCTGGCCCAGGGCAAACGCGCGGTCTATGTGGAAGACGGCCATCTGGTGGCCGCCGAAGGCAAGGTCCAGCACCGGCTGCCGCTGGCCGCCGTGCCGCTGACCCTGGGCGGCACCATCGGCTTCCAGGTCGAGAACGTCATGGCCTCCGTAGGCGCCGCCTGGGCCCTGGGCCTGGACTGGGCGCTGATCCGCCAGGGCCTGGCCAACTTCGACAACGACGCCAACAACGCCCAGGGCCGCTTCAACCTGTTCCGCTACCGCGGTGCCACGGTGATCGCCGACTACGGCCACAACCCGGACGCCATGCTGGCCCTGGTGCAGGCCGTGGGCGCCATGCCGGCCCAGCGCCGCTCGGTGGTCATCAGCGGTGCCGGCGACCGCCGCGACGAGGACATCCGCGAACAGACCCGCATCCTGGGCGATGCCTTCGACCAGATCGTGCTGTTCGAGGATGCCTGCCAGCGCGGCCGGGCCGACGGGGAGGTGCTCGCCTTGCTGCGTGCGGGACTGACCGAGGCAAAGCGCACGCGCGACGTGCACGAGATCCGCGGCGAGTTCCTGGCCATCGACACCGCCATGGACCGACTGGGCGAAGGTGATCTGTGCCTGATCCTGGTGGACCAGGTTGAAGAAGCGATCGCTCACATCACAACGCGTATCTCGCGCGACGGCATCTGAGTCCCGCCCGCCACGGCGGGTCGGGCGTTTATTTGACTTCGGAGCCGGGCGTGCGCCCCATCAGGGCGGCCACGGCCTGGTCGGGCCGTATCAGGCCGTCCAGCAGGGCCACCACCCCCTGGGCGATCGGCATGTCCACGCCCAGGCTTTGCGCGCGCTGCACCACGGTGCGGGCGCAATAGACACCTTCAGCCACATGGCCCAGCGAGGCCACGGCCTGGGCCAGGGTCTGGCCCTGGGCCAGCAGCAGGCCCACCTTGCGGTTGCGGCTGAGGTCGCCGGTGGCGGTCAGCACCAGATCACCCAGACCCGACAGGCCCATGAAGGTCTCGGCGCGTGCGCCCAGGGCCAGCCCCAGGCGCGTCATCTCGGCCAGGCCGCGCGTGATCAGCGCGGCACGGGCGTTCAGACCCAGGTTCAGGCCATCGCACAGGCCGGTAGCAATGGCCAGCACGTTCTTGACGGCCCCGCCCACCTCGACTCCCACGATGTCCTCGTTGTCATAAACGCGCAGCGTCGGGCTGTGGAATGCCTGCACAAGGCATTCACGCACGGCGGCATGACGGCTGGCCGCCACCAGGGCGGTGGGCTGGCCACGCGCCACCTCCAGCGCAAAACTCGGGCCGCTGAGCACGCCGGCCTGCAGCCGGGGCGCCACCTCGGCCTGGATTTCATGCGCCAGCAGGCCCTGGGCACCCGGCTCGAAGCCCTTGCACAGCCAGGCCACGGGCTGCTGGCACGCCTGGACCTGCCGCAGCACGCCGCGCAAGCCCGCCATCGGGGTGCCGATCACCACCAGGTCCTGGCCCTGTGCCAGGGCAGCCAGGCCATCGGCCGGGCCATCGATCACACGCAGGGAGGGTGGCAGTGCCAGACCCGGCAGATAACGCGCGTTGACACGCGCAGACTGCATGGCGGCCGCCTGTGCCGCATCACGCCCCCACAGGATGACCTCATGGGGCGACTGCGGGTTCTGGCTGGCACTCATGGCCAAGGCCGTCCCCCAGGCGCCGGCACCGAGCACGAGGATCTTCATGGTCCGGGGCAGCTTGGGTGAAACAAAAGGGGCACGCCCTTACTGGATCTTGATCTCGGCGCCCGGCTGCTGTTGCTGCTGCTCGTACATGCCCTGGAAATTGATCTCTGCCAGATGCACGGGCGGGAAGCCGGCACGCTGGACGATATCGGCCACGTTACCGCGCAGGTAGGGAAAGACGATCTGCGGGCAGACCACACCGACGATGGGGCCCATCTGGTCTTCCGCCAGGTTGCGGATCTCGAAAATACCGGCCTGCTTGGCCTCGACCAGGAACACGGTCTTCTCGGCGATCCGGGTGTGCACGGTAGCCGTCACGCACACCTCGAAGACACCCTCGGCCACCGGCTGGGCCTCGACCCCGATCTGGATGTCCACCGAAGGCTGCTCGCCCTGCAGCAGGATGGCCGGTGAATTGGGCTGCTCCAGCGAAGCCTCCTTGAGGTAAACGCGCTGGATCTGGAAAACGGGTTCTTGCTGGTCGGCCATGGCTAACTTTCTGGTCAAAAGAAGAGAGCCCGCACGGGAAACACCGAGCGGGCTCGCGATCGGATCGGCCCGATTATCTCAGGCCGTGGACGGGGTTCAGCGCGACCTCAGGCCGCTTGCAGCAGCGGGTTCAGACCCCCCTGGGCATCCAGCGCCATCAGGTCGTCGCAACCGCCCACGTGGGTGGCACCGATGAAGATCTGCGGCACGGTACGCCGGCCGGTGATTTCCATCATGTGCTCACGCGCCTGGGGATCGGCGTCGATGCGGATCTCCTCGATCTGCTCCACGCCCCTGGACTTCAGGAGCTGCTTGGCGCGCACGCAATAGGGGCAGACCGCCGTGGTGTACATCTTCACTGCTTGCATGGTTTCAACCTTTCTCGATCGGCAGGCTGGCAGCACGCCAGCTGGACAGGCCACCGCCCAGCGACAGCGGCTTGCTGTAGCCCAGGCCCTTGGCAATGCGGGCAGCGCTGCCGGACCGCATGCCGCTCTGGCACACGAAGATCACCGGCACGTCCTTGTTCTTCACCACCCCGGGCAGCTGGTTGGCCAGCTGGGACAGGGGGATGTGCTTGGCGCCGCTGACGTGGCCGGCCGCATATTCCGTGGGTTCGCAGACATCGATCATCACGGCTTTCTCGCGGTTGATCAGCTGCACGGCATCTGCCGGGGTCAGGGAACCGCCGGCCGCACCACGGATGGCGGGCCAGGCCAGCAACAGGCCGGAGGTCAGGCACACCAGGATCAGCGACCAGTTGTCGAGTATGAATTTCACAATATTCCTTGTTGGAGTCTGTAAGTGCAAAGTCCTGATTTTAAAATGACGGCTTGATCGCTGCCCGGCACGGTCCATTTGCCCCTGCCCTGCCCCCGTAACCGCCCCGTAACCGCCCCCCACCATGTACAAACTCGTGCTCATCCGCCACGGCGAATCGACCTGGAACCTGGAAAACCGCTTCACCGGCTGGACCGACGTCGACCTCACCCCCACCGGCGTCTCGCAGGCCATGTCGGCCGGCAAGCTGCTCAAGGCCGAGGGCTACGATTTCGACGTGGCCTACACCAGCGTGCTCAAGCGCGCCATCCACACCCTCTGGTACTGCCTGGACGAGATGGACCGCAGCTGGCTGCCGGTGGTCAAGGACTGGCGCCTGAATGAGCGCCACTATGGCGCCTTGCAGGGCCTGAACAAGACCGACATGGCTAGGCAGTACGGTGACGCGCAGGTCCTGGTCTGGCGCCGCAGCTACGACACACCGCCGCCGGCCCTGGAGCCGACCGACCCGCGCAGCGAACGCGGCGACCGTCGCTACGCCGGCCTGCCGCCGGCCCAGGTCCCGCTGACCGAGTGCCTCAAGGACACGGTGGCCCGTGTGCTGCCCTTCTGGAACGAAACCCTGGCCCCGGCCATCCGCTCGGGCCAGCGCGTGGTCGTGTCGGCCCACGGCAACTCCATGCGTGCCCTGGTCAAGTACCTGGACGGCATTTCCGACCAGGACATCGTGGGCCTGAACATCCCCAACGGCATCCCGCTGGTCTACGAACTTGACGCCCAGCTCAAGCCCATCCGCCACTACTACCTGGGGGACGCCGAAGCCGCCGCCCGGGCCGCGGCCGCCGTGGCCACGCAGGGCAAGGCCTGAAACCTTGCACCAGGCTGGTTCATCCCCATTTGGGGGGAACAGCATTGGCCGGGAACCGCCAAACAAATTGTCACCAGCCGCCGGAACCCCGGCGACGAATTCGCTTCCAAGCGTGTATATTGAAGCGACGAGGGTCTATCCATGGGTCAGAAACTGAAAATCACCGGCTGGGTTTCGCTGGGCGTGCTCGCCGGCGCGCTCACCACCGTTTCCCTGCAAACCGTGGCACGCAATGCCGTGGCGCCATTGCCGCTGGAAGAACTACAGCAGCTCGCGGCCGTCTTCGGCATGATCAAGACCGACTACGTCGAACCGGTGGACGAGAAAAAGCTCATCACCGACGCCATCTCCGGCATGGTGTCCAGCCTGGACCCGCACTCGCAGTACTTCGACAAGAAGTCCTACAAGGAATTCCGCGAGGGCACGGCCGGACGTTTTGTCGGCGTGGGCATCGAGATCACGCAGGAAGACGGGCTGGTCAAGATCGTCTCGCCCATCGAGGGCTCGCCCGCCTACCGTGCCGGCCTCAAGACCAATGACCTGATCACCCGCATCGACGACACCGCTGTCAAGGGCCTGACGCTCAACGAAGCCGTCAAGCGCATGCGTGGCGAACCCAATACCAAGGTCGTGCTGACCATCTTCCGCAAGGACGAGAACCGCTCCTTCCCCGTGACCATCGTGCGCGAGGAAATCAAGACCCAGTCGGTCAAGGGCAAGGTGATCGAACCCGGCTACGCCTGGATCCGCCTGAGCCAGTTCCAGGAACGTACGGTGGAAGACTTCGCCCGCAAGATCGACGAGATCTACAAGCAGGAGCCCGCGCTCAAGGGCCTGGTGCTGGACCTGCGCAACGACCCGGGTGGCCTGCTCGATGCCGCCGTGGCGGTCTCGGCCGCATTCCTGCCCGAGAACGTGACCGTGGTCTCCACCAATGGTCAGCTCGCCGAGAGCAAGTACACCTTCAAGGCCGCGCCCGAGTTCTACCAGCGCCGCGGCAACAGCGACCCGCTCAAGCGCCTGCCACCCTCCCTCAAGAAGGTGCCGCTGGTGGTCCTGGTCAACGAAGGCTCGGCTTCGGCTAGCGAAATCGTCGCCGGCGCGCTGCAGGACCACAAGCGTGCCACCATCATGGGCAGCCAGACCTTCGGCAAGGGCTCAGTGCAGACGGTGCGTCCGCTAGGCCCCGACACCGGCCTGAAGATCACCACCGCGCGCTACTACACACCGGCCGGCCGTTCCATCCAGGCCAAGGGCATCCTGCCCGATGTGATGGTGGATGAAACCGCCGAAGGCAACGTCTTCTCCGTGCTGCGCACCCGCGAAGCGGACCTCGACAAGCACCTGAGCAACGGCCAGGGCGCCGAGAAGAAGGACGAGGCGCGTGAGAAAGCGCGTGACGCCGCCCTCAAGAAGCTGGAAGACGAAGCCAAGAAACCGGCCGCCGAACGCAAACTGCCTGAATTCGGCACCGACAAGGACTTCCAGCTGATCCAGGCGCTCAACCAGCTCAAGGGCCTGCCGGTCCTGGTCAGCAAGACCCAGACCGAGCGCAAGGAAGAACCGAAAGAAAACTAAGCAGGCGCTGAGCAACCCGGCGCGGGCTCCCGTGGAACCGGCTTGGCCGGGCCACCGGGAGCGTCCCCTTGAGGGGAAGGCGCACAGCGCCTCAGGGGTGTATCCATGAACGACGATCAGCTGCTGCGTTATTCGCGCCACATCCTGCTTGAAGAGATCGGCATCGAGGGCCAGCAGCGCATCCTCGACAGCCACGCCCTGATCATCGGTGCCGGTGGCCTGGGCTCGCCAGTCGCCCTCTACCTCGGCTCGGCAGGTGTCGGCCAGCTCACCGTGGTCGACCACGACACGGTCGATGTCACCAACCTGCAGCGCCAGATCGCCCACAGCATGGAGCGCGTGGGCCATCCCAAGGTCGATTCCATCCGCCAGGCTGTTGCCGCCCTCAATCCCGAGGTGCGAGTCCACGCCCTGGCGCAACGTGCGGACGCCGCCCTGCTCGATGCGCTGGTGGCCCAGGCCGACGTGGTGCTGGACTGCAGCGACAACTTCAGCACCCGCCAGGCCGTCAATGCGGCCTGTGTCCGGCTGCGCAAGCCCCTGGTCTCGGGCGCGGCCATCCGCTTCGATGGCCAGCTCGCGGTCTACGACCCGCGCACCGCCGACTCGCCCTGCTACGCCTGTGTCTTTCCGCCGCAGGACGATTTCGAGGAAACGCGCTGCGCCACCATGGGCGTCTTTGCGCCCCTGGTGGGCATCATCGGCAGCCTGCAGGCCGCCGAGGCCCTCAAGCTGCTCAGCGGGGCCGGCACACCACTGGCTGGCCGCCTGCTCATGCTGGACGGCCGGCACATGGCCTTCAACGAGATCCGGATACCGCGCAACCCGGCCTGCCCGGTCTGCGGCCAAGCGGCCCACTGACGGCCGTCGTAGGCCTCAGTGGCAGGGGCCATGCCGGCGCCTGAAGTCACGCGGCAGTTCGGCACGCCCGTGCTGGAACAGTCCCAGCCGGCGGGTCCGAGCCTGGCCTTCCTGCTGCGCATACGGCCCGCTCTTCCCCCGGTAACGATAGGACCAGGCATGCCCCCGCTCGACCAGCCAGGCACCGATGTCCTGCCCGCGCAGACTCACGCGCGCCAGGGCCCGACCGTAATCGTCATGCCGGCGCACCCGGACCTGCACCGCCTGCCCCAGCACCTGGCCCACCAGGGCAGCCCGCGCTATCTCGCCATGGACCTGGCATAGCTCGGGCGCATCGATCCCCTCGATGCGCACCGCCCGCGGCGGACCACCGCGCTGCGGTCGCACCCACAGCGTGTCGCCATCGGCGACATGGGTCACGGTACCGGACCAGTTAGAGGCCGCGCCCTGCGCAGCCAGCGGGGCAGCCAAGCCCAGCAGCAACAGCATGCAGCAGGCCAGACGGCCCCGTTTCACATCCCTCACGTGTCCTTCCCTGTTTCTGTGTCTGTTCGATCGAAGTCCCGATTTAAAGGACAAAGCCTGTCAAATTTGACCTCTTCTCTCGCGAGGCTCCTGTTAGACTTTGATGGTAAATGACGGACATCCCCTGTGAGTTCTGCTGCCTCCCCCCTGCTTGACGTACATGCACTGCGTCTGGACGACGCACGTGCACTGCTACAGCACGATGGCACGGAGCTGCCAGCGCCTGGTGACGGACCGGCTGCCTATCTGCAGCGCATCATCGATGGCCTATGCGAACTCTCCCTGCGCGATCCGCTGACTGGACTGGCCAACCGACGGCATTTCCGCGCCGTGCTGTCCCGCGAAATCGAGATCGTGGCGCGCTCGGGCAACTCGGCCCTGCTGCTGATGATGGACATCGACCATTTCAAGAAGGTGAATGACACACACGGCCACCTGGCTGGCGACAAGGTGCTGCAGGCCGTGGCGCGCTGCATCGCCAGTTGTGTGCGCCCGCAGGACACCGTGGCCCGCTACGGTGGCGAGGAATTTGCCATCGTCATGCCCGATTGCCAGGCGGCTTATGGTGAGACCGTGGCCGAGCGCGTCCGCCAGTCAATCGCAGCCCTGTCCATCCCGGTGAGTCCGCTGCTGAATCTGCAGATCACCACCAGCGTGGGCGGTGCCTTTGCACCGGTCTGGGTGCGCTCCACCGCCGACCTGTGGATCGAGCGCGCCGACACCCAGCTTTACCTGGCCAAGGCCCAGGGGCGCAACCGGGTGTGCATCGACCACCAGCAAGTGATATCCGTCAGTCCGGAAGAGAAAAGCCTGCTGTTCGGCAACCTGGCGCTGACCGATTCCGCCTGGGGTGACCTGACCGACAGCAGCACGCAGAGGTTCAGCTGATGAGCGATGAATTGAAAACCGACAAGGACAAGCCGGCGCCGCCCGTGCCCCTCAAGCCCCTGGGCAAGGTGCTGGCCATCACCAGCGGCAAGGGCGGCGTGGGCAAGACCTTCGTCTCGGCCAACCTGGCCGCCGCACTGGCACGCCGTGGCCTGCGCGTCCTGGTGCTGGACGCCGACCTCGGCCTGGCCAACCTGGACGTGGTGCTCAATCTCTACCCCAAGACCACGCTGCACGACGTCTTCACCGGCAAGGCCAAACTGGACGAAGCCATCATCAAGGCGCCGGGGGGCTTCTCGGTGCTACTGGCCGGCTCCGGCATGGTCGAGTACTCGCGCCTGACACCGGAGGTCCGCGACGAATTCCTGCGCGTGATGGAGAGCCTGGTGCCGCGTTTTGACGTGGTGCTGCTCGACACCGGTGCCGGCATCTCCGACGTGGTGCTGTTCGCCGTCTCCCTGGCCTCAGAGGTTCTGCTGGTGGTCACACCCGAGCCGACATCGCTGACCGACGCTTACGCCACCATCAAGGTGCTGGTGGGCCAGCAAAAGCGCCAGAACATCCGCCTGATCGTGAACCAGACCGCCCGCCCTGGCGACGGTCGCGCCATCACTGTCCAGCTGCAACAGGTGGTGGACCGCTTCGTGCCCGGTGAACCGGGCAAGCCGGTCAAGCTGATCCATGTGGGTGACATCCCGGTCGATCCCTCGGTACGCCAGGCCATCATGCGCCGCCAGTTGCTCATGCAAGTCACACCGGGCTGCCCGGCCGGACTGGCCCTGGTCCAGCTGGCCGGCAAGATCGAAGACACGGTCATCCCCAAGAACAGCTGAGGCAGCCTACGCCGCCTCCATCGCTGCCGCACCCGGGGGGAATCAACTACGCCCGATGATGGAGGCCGTGGCCATCAACTCCTCGAGCAGAGCCAACGAGACACGGCCCGACACCGCATAGGGATCGAGCTCTGGCTTCTCGGAGTACTTCAGCAGGACCGAGGTGTTGATGCGCGAAAGATTGACCTGCCCCATGGTCCAGCCGCCGAAGCGGCGCTCGCTGATTTCCTCGTAGTGCAGCAGGACGACGTCCTTGTGACGGGCGTCACGCTGAATGTGACCATACAGGTCACTGATGGCAGTACGTCCCCCCTCGATGGCCTGCAGGAAGATCCCGCCGCCGTAACACAGGATACCGGTGACGCCACAGGTCGGGTTGTACTGGCGTGACTGCGCCAGGATCTTCTCGATGGCCTCGGGGCCGGTGTCGACAGCACGGCTGGCGTAGAGCAGGCGGACCAACATCTTCAGCTCCTCTGGGGAATCAATGACAGGAATTCACGGCGCAGATTCGGGTCCTTGAGGAACACGCCGCGCATGACCGAGTTGATCATCTTGCTGTCCATGTCCTTCACCCCACGCCAGGCCATGCAATAGTGGCTGGCCTCCATGACGATGGCCAGGCCATCGGGTTGGGTCTTGAGCTGGATCAGGTCGGCCAGCTGCACCACAGCCTCTTCCTGGATCTGCGGTCGGCCCATGATCCATTCGGCCAGCCGCGCGTACTTGGACAGGCCGATCACATTTGTGTGCTCATTGGGCAAGACACCGATCCAGATCTTGCCAATGACCGGGCAGAAGTGGTGCGAGCAGGCACTGCGCACCGTGATCGGCCCGACGATCATCAGTTCGTTGAGGTGCTCGGCGTTGGGGAACTCGGTGATCGTGGGTGCCTGCACATAACGCCCCCGAAACACCTCGTTCACGTACATCTTGGCCACCCGGCGGGCCGTGTTGTCGGTGTTGTGATCGTTGTCGGTATCTATGACAAGGCTGTCGAGCACGTGCTGCATCTTGAGCTCGACTTCGTCGAGCAGTAGCTCCAGCTCCCCCGGCTCGATGTAATCGGCAATGTTGTCGTTCGCGTAGAAACGCTTGCGCGCTGCCAGCAGGCGCTCGCGGATCTTCACGGACACCGGCGTGCCCTCGTCGGCAAGATCTGTCGGGCTCATGGAACTCTCGCTTTTCTTCAGCATGGTGCTATGGTAACAGCGATTCGCCATCATGGTTATCGGCCCCAGGGCCTTTGCTTACGGCCACCAGAAGCTATCAATTCAATAGCGATTGCCGCTCAGGAAGACCCCCAGCCGCATCAGGGCAAAGGCCACCCGGTCCAGCAGGCGCTGCTGCCATGGCCGGTCGGCATACTGGCTGGGGTCCACCCGGCGCCCTTCATGCTCCATGGCCCGCACCAGGCGTTCCCGCAGGTCCTGGGCAAAACGGACGTCCGCCACCACCACGTTGGCCTCGCGCGCCAGCAGCAGGCTCAGGGGATCGAGGTTGGAGGAGCCGATGGTGGTCCAGTGGCCGTCGATCACCGCCACCTTGGCATGCAGGAAGCTGGGCGAATACTCATGGATCTCCATGCCGGCCCCAAGCAGCACGCCGTAGACCATGCGCACGGCGTGGAACTGCATGAAATACTCATACCGTCCCTGCAGCAGCAGACGCACCCGGACCCCGCGTTGGGCCGCATGGATCAAAGCCTGCCGCAGCTTGCGACCGGGCAAAAAATAGGCATTGGCGATGATGATCTCTTCGCGCGCCTCGCCAATGGCCTTGCGGTAAGCCCGCTCGATACGACTGCGATGGCGCAGGTTGTCCCGCAGCAGCAGGGCGGCACGCGTGCCGCCGCCGCGCGCGGCGGGCCGGTCTTCGGCCGCCACGTCCTCGGCCTGCAGGGCCAGCTTGACGGCTTCTTCCAGATGGTGCCAGGCAGCCGGCAGGTCGATCTCCCGCGCCTTGCTGCCCGCCTGCAGCCGCCACCAGAACTGAACCGTCACCTCATGCACGGCGCGCACCAGCGGACCCGTGACGCGCACCGCAAAATCGAGGCGAGGCGCAAACAGGGTGCCATGGTTGGGGTCGTACCAGTCATCCAGCACATTGATGCCGCCACAAAAGGCCACGTGGCCGTCCACGACGCATAACTTGCGGTGCAGCCGCCGCCAGCGACTGGGTATCAACAGGCCCAGCCGGCCCAGCGGCAGGAAAATCCGCCACTGGACGCCGGCGGCGTCAAAGCGGCTGCGCCATTCTGCAGGCAGTTCGGGTGTGCCCACACCATCCATCACCAGGTAAACGGCCACCCCGCGCTGCGCGGCCCGCACCAGTGCCGCCGCCACCTGCTCACCTGCTGCGTCCACGTAGAAGATGTAGGTTTCCATGCGGACTTCACGCACGCTTCGGTCAATCGCCAGCACCATCGCAGGAAACAGTTCCTGTCCGCCCTGCAGCAATTGCACGCGATGCCCGCTGCGCAAAACCGGCAGTTGGCGGTCTTTCATGCCGGCAGCTCGAACTCTGCAATCAGCGGCAGATGGTCGGACATGCGCCACCAGACACGTCCGCGCGGCACCTCCACGCTCAAGGGCCGCAGGCCACGCACGTACACATAGTCCAGCTGGACCAGCGGCAGGCGCGCCGGGAAGGTGGGGTGGGTGGACGGCCTGAAGGTCTGCAGCCCCATGGCGGCAAAGTGGCGGTGCACACGCTCACCCCAGTCATTGAAGTCACCCGCCACGATCAGCGTCGCATCTGCAGGAATCTCGCGCGCGATATAACTGTCCAGCTGGGCGGCCTGGCGCATGCGGCTGGCCCGGATCAGGCCCAGGTGCACCACCACGACATGCAAGGCCATGCCATTGACCACCACCTCGCTGTGCAACAGGCCGCGCTGCTCGAAGCGGTGGTCGGACATGTCCTCGTGCTGGTGCGCCAGCACCGGCCAGCGTGACAGCATGGCATTGCCGTGCTCGCCGTGGCGCGTGTAGGCATTGGTCCGGTAGACCGCCTCGTAGCCTTCGGGCGCCAGATAGTCGGCCTGCGGCATCTCGGGCCAGCGGCTGAAGTACTGCTCTTCGCGCCGATGCATCTTGCGCACTTCCTGCAGGCAGACGATATCGGCGTCGAGCTGCTCCACCGCCAGCCCCAGGTTGTGAATCTCCAGGCGCCGGCGCGGGCCCAGACCCTGCACGCCTTTGTGGATGTTGTAGGTGGCGACGCGCAGGGTTTTCATGGGCTCATTTTGGCAGGCTGGCCGCAGCCCGGGCGAAACGCGGCAGCAGCAGGCAGGCCTCCGCGTTGCTGGGCGAGGCGCAGGCTTGCGCAGCCTCACGCCAGGGCAGCCACTGGTAGTCGGTGTGCTCGCGCGGGCTCAGCGTGATGCGGGTGCCGGCCGGCACCCGCAGGCCGAACAGGTGCTCGGTGTTGTGGACCACACCGGGCGCGTAGCGATGGCGCCAGCGCGGGTAGATCTCGTAGACGTTCTCCAGCCCCCAGTCCAGCAATTCGCAGCCGCGGGCGCGGGCGCGGGCGTCGATGCCAGTCTCCTCCATCACCTCACGCACGGCCGTGGCCTCGTAGGATTCGTCGGGATGGTCTTTGGCGCCGGTGACCGATTGCCAGAATCCCTCGCTGTCGGCCCGCTTGATCAGCAGCACCTGGAGATCGGCCGTGTGGATCACCACCAGCACCGAACGCGGAATTTTGTAGATCGGGTCCATGAATAAAAAAGGGCGCTACCGGAGCGCCCTTTGATTCTGCACCAAGGCCTGGGACTCAGGCGGTCTTGACGCCGTCAGGATTGCGCAGGCGAATGTGCAGTTCGCGCAGCTGCTTCTCGTCCACCGGGCTGGGGGCCTGGGTCAGCAAGCACTGGGCGCGCTGGGTCTTGGGGAAAGCGATCACGTCACGGATGGACTCGGCGCCGGTCATCAGCGTAACGATGCGGTCCAGGCCGAAAGCCAAGCCACCGTGCGGCGGGGCGCCGTACTGCAGCGCGTCGAGCAGGAAGCCGAACTTGAGCTGGGCTTCCTCAGGCGTGATCTTGAGCGCATCGAACACCTTCTGCTGCACGTCGGCGCGGTGGATACGGACCGAGCCGCCACCCATTTCCCAGCCGTTGAGCACCATGTCGTAGCCCTGGGAGATGCATTTCTCTGGCGCGGTGACCATCCAGTCCTCGTGGCCGGCCTTGGGCGCCGTGAAGGGGTGGTGCACGGCGGTGTAACGCTGGCTCTCCTCGTCGAATTCGAACATGGGGAAGTCCACCACCCACATCGGCGCCCAGCGATTCTCGAACAGGCCGTTTTTCTTGCCGAATTCGCTGTGGCCGACCTTGATGCGCAGCGCACCGATGGCGTCGTTGACGATCTTGGCCTTGTCGGCACCGAAGAAGATCAGGTCGCCATCCTGGGCGCCCGTGCGCTTGAGCACTTCCGCCAGTGCAGCGTCGTGGATGTTCTTGACGATGGGCGACTGCAGGCCATCGCGGCCCTTGGCCACTTCGTTGACGCGAATGTAGGCCAGGCCCTTGGCGCCGTAGATCTTGACGAACTCGGTATAGGCATCGATCTCGCCCCGGCTGATGCCGCCGCCTTCGACTGAACCGCCCGGCACACGCAGCGCCACGACGCGACCGCCCACCATATTGGCAGCGCCCGAGAACACCTTGAAGTCCACGTCCTTCATCACATCGGTGAGTTCGGTGAACTGAAGCTTCACGCGCAGGTCGGGCTTGTCGGAGCCGTACAGGTGCATGGCGTCCTGGTAGGTCATGACCGGGAACTCGCCCAGGTCGACGCCGATGGTGTTCTTGAACACCGTCGTGATCATGCCCTGGAACATGTCCCGGATGTCCTGCTCGGTCAGGAAGCTGGTCTCGATATCGATCTGGGTGAACTCGGGCTGGCGGTCGGCGCGCAGGTCCTCGTCGCGGAAGCACTTGGTGATCTGGTAATAACGGTCGAAACCGGCCACCATCAGCAGTTGCTTGAAGAGCTGGGGCGACTGCGGCAGCGCGAAGAACTGGCCGTCGTGCACGCGGCTGGGCACCAGGTAGTCGCGCGCGCCCTCGGGCGTGCTCTTGGTGAGCATGGGCGTCTCGATGTCCACGAAGCCGTTGGCGTCGAGGAACTTGCGCACCTCCATGGCCACCTTGTAGCGCAGCATCAGGTTGTTCTGCATGTAGGGACGGCGCAGGTCCAGCACGCGGTGCGTGAGGCGCGTGGTCTCGGACAGGTTGTCCTCGTCGAGCTGGAAGGGCGGCGTGACCGAGGGGTTGAGCACGTTCAGCTCGTGGCACAGCACTTCGATCTTGCCGCTCTTGAGGCTGTCGTTGGTGGTGCCTTCCGGGCGCGCGCGCACCAGGCCCTTGACCTGGATACAGAACTCGTTGCGCAGGCCTTCGGCCGTCTTGAACATCTCGGCGCGATCCGGATCGCAAACGATCTGCACATAACCTTCGCGGTCGCGCAGGTCGACAAAGATCACGCCGCCGTGGTCACGCCGGCGGTTGACCCAGCCGCACAGGGTGACGGTTTGCCCCAGCAGGGCCTCGGTCACGAGACCGCAATAGTGGGAACGCATGGCCATTTGGCTTACTCTTTCAGGATTTCAGGAAAGGGGTTGGTCGGCTTGGGCCGTCTTGACTTGCGGATTCTTGGGGCCGCCGGGGACGATCACGCCCATGGAAATCACATAGGTCAGCGCCGCATCGACACTCATGGCGAGCACGATGCAGTCGCTTTTCTTGATCATCACAAAATAACCGCCCGTCGGGTTGGGCGTGGTCGGGACGTAGACGCTCAGGTATTCGCCGGGCAGATGGTTGACCAGGTCGCCGCCGGGCGTGCCGGTGACAAAGGCGATGGTCCACATGCCCTCGCGCGGCCACTGCACCAGCACGGCCTGTCGGAAGGCATTGCCCTTCTCGGAAAACAAGGTATCGGACACCTGCTTGACGCCCGAATAGATCGAGCGGACCACGGGAATACGGTGCAGCAGGGCGTGCCACCAGCCCACCAGTCGGTTGCCGATGATGTTCGACGCCAGGGCACCGATCAGCAGAACCACGACCAGGGCGAAGATCACACCCAGGCCGGGAATGTGCAAGCCCAGCAGCCGGTCCGGGTGCCAGTCCACGGGCAGGATGCGCAGGGTCTGGTCCAGCGTGCTGATCACCCACTCCAGGACCCAGAGCGTGATGATGAGCGGCACCAGGACCAGCAGTCCCGAGAACAGCCACTTGCGGAAGTTGGCCATGGACATCAGGCGCAACCGCAATCCGTGCCGCAGCTGGCGGGCGCGGCCGGGGCGGCCGGCTCGCTGGCCGCAGCCGTGCTGGCCGTCGCGGTCGTGGCCGCTGCCGCGGTGCCGCCACCGCGGAAATCGGTCGCGTACCAGCCGCTGCCCTTGAGCTGGAAACCGGCGGCCGTGACCTGCTTGCGGAAGGTCGGCTGGCCACAGGCCGGGCAATCGCTCAGGGCGGGATCGGATATTTTCTGCAGCACATCCTTGGCGGCACCGCAGGATTCACATTTGTAGGCGTAAATTGGCATGGCTCGAGGAGGTGAAGGGTGCAAAACCCTTAATTATAGGCGGGGGCCTCATTTGCAAGCCGCCCACCCCCTCGGAGCGCCCGGCCCTCAGGCCTTGTGGTGGGCCTCGTCGCGCAGGGCATGGGCGATCGACTGCCCCTGGGGCTGGATGATCTGGGGCGCCAGCGAACCGGTCAGCATGCCGAAGATGGACGCCAGGAAGCCCACCAACTGCGGCGGAAAGTCGGCCTCGGCCGCGGTGACCTCGGCGCCGAGCCAGAACAGCAGCCCCAGCACGATGGACAGAAAGGCGCCCTGGGTGGTGGCGCGTTTCCAGTAGGCGCCAGCCGCAAGGGGCACAAAAGCCGCCACCAGGGTCACCTTGTAGGCGTTCTGCACCATGTCGTACATGGTGGAGCGCGAGTTGAGCGCGAAAAGCAGGGCCCCCAGCGTGAAGCTCACCAGCACCACCCGCAGCAGGAAGAGGAACTGGCGGTCGCTCATCTTCGGTGCAAAGGGTTTGAGCACGTTTTCCGTGAACGTCGCAGTGGGCGCCAGCAGGGTCCCGCTGGCGGTGGACAGGATGGCCGAGAGCAGCGCCCCGAAGAACAGCACTTGCGCCCACAGCGGCATGCGGCTGAGCACCAGTTCGGGCAGGATGCGCTGCACAACACGACCGTCCTCGTCGCCGAACAGCTGGGCCAGCGAAGGATCGAGCACCAGAGCCGCATACGCGATGAAGATCGGCACCGCGGCGAAGACGAAATACACCGAGGCACCAATCAGCGTGCCGCGCACGGCCGTCTTTTCGTCCTTGGCGCTGGTCATGCGCTGGAACACGTCCTGCTGCGGCACCGAACCGAAAGCCACGGTCAGGAAGGCAGCGAACATGGCCCACAGGGCGGTGCCGTCGGCCTCGGGCGGGATCAGGGTCAGACGTCCGTTCTCGGCCGCGTGCAGGATCACCACGTCGATACCGCCGGCCATCTCGCCGACCAGAAAGGCCACCAGCGTCAGGCCCAGAAGGATCACCACCGACTGCATCAGGTCGGTGAAGGCCACCGCCCACATGCCACCGAACAGCGTGTAGACCATGACCACGGCGGTACCGCCCATGATGGCGTGGCTGAGCGCGATCGCACCGCCCGACAGCACGTGGATGACCAGCCCCAGTGCGGTCATCTGCGCCGAGGTCCAGCCGAGGTAGGACAAGGTCACGGCCACGCTGGTCAGCACCTCGACACCGCGGCCATAGCGCTTGCGGTAGAAGTCGCCGATGGTCAGCAGATTGAGCCGGTAGAAAAGCTTGGCGAAGAGCAGCGCCGCCAGGATGAGCGCCATCGAGGCGCCGAAGGGATCACCGGGGATGGCCGAGACGCCCCCCATCACAAACTCCGCCGACACGCCCAGCACCGTTTCGGCCCCGAACCAGGTGGCGAACACCGTGGCCACGCACATGTACAGGGGCAGGCTGCGACTGGCCACCAGGTAGTCCTTGGCGTTGTGCACGCGACGCGCCGCAATCAGGCCAATGACAATGGTCAGCGCCATGTAGGCCAGCACGAGGGTTACCAGTGTGTTCATCAATCAACTCCGCTTGGAAGAATGAGACAGGGGCCACGCCATCCGGGACACCGCAAGCAGGCGCATTCTAGAGCCCCACCGGGCCTGCCGGACGGCGCCTTACCAGGGTGGCGAGAGCCGCAGCCACAGCTGGACCACCAGCAAACCCAAAGCAAAACCGATGCCTGCATAGATCAGGGCCTGCAGCAGGCGATTGGTGCGCCGCTGCTCGGCCAGCAGCTCTTCCAGCTCGCGACGGTTCCCGACGGCGTTGTGTTTCAGGTAATCGTGCAGCAGGCGCGGCAGGTCCGGCAGCATCTTGGCGTAGCGCGGGGCCTGGTTTTTCAGCTCCTCCAGCAGCCTGCGCGGGCCGATCTGGTCGGCCATCCACTTCTCCAGGAAGGGCTTGGCGGTGCTCCAGAGGTCCAGATCGGGGTCGAGTTCGCGGCCCAGGCCTTCGATATTAAGCAGGGTCTTCTGCAGCAGCACCAGTTGCGGCTGGATCTCCACATGGAAACGGCGCGAGGTCTGGAACAGGCGCATCAGCACCATGCCCAGCGAGATTTCCTTGAGCGGGCGATCAAAGTAGGGCTCGCAGACCGAGCGGATCGCGGACTCCAGTTCATCCACCCGCGTTCGCGGCGGCACCCAGCCGGACTCGATGTGCAGTTCGGCCACACGCTTGTAGTCGCGCCGGAAGAAGGCCGTGAAGTTCTGCGCCAGGTATTCCTTGTCGTACTCGGTCAGCGTGCCCACGATGCCGAAGTCCAGCGAGATGTAGCGCCCGAAAGTGGCCGCTTCAGTGCTGACAAAGATGTTGCCCGGGTGCATGTCGGCATGGAAGAAGCCGTCGCGGAACACCTGCGTGAAGAAGATGGTGACGCCATCGCGCGCCAGCTTCTTCATGTCCACCCCCGCCTCGCGCAGGCGCGCGGTCTGGCTGATGGGGATGCCCTTCATGCGCTCCATCACGATCACCTCGCTCTGGCAGTAATCCCAGAACATCTCGGGGATCAGCACCAGGTCCAGGCCTTCCATGTTGCGGCGCAACTGGGCGGCACTGGCGGCTTCGCGCACCAGGTCCAGTTCGTCGTGCAGGTATTTGTCGAACTCGGCCACCACCTCACGCGGCTTGAGACGCTTGCCGTCAGCCGACAGGTTCTCCACCCAGCCGGCCATCATGCGCATCAGGCTCAGGTCTTTTTCGATGGCCGGCAGCATGCCCGGGCGCAGCACCTTGACGGCCACTTCGCGCTCCTGGCCGTCACGCCCCCGGAGCTTGGCGAAGTGCACCTGCGCGATCGAGGCGCTGGCCACCGGCACCCGCTCGAATTCGCTGAAGATCTGGTCCACCGGCTTGCGAAAGGCGCGTTCGATGGTGGCCACCGCCACGTCCGAGGGGAAAGGCGGCACGCGGTCCTGCAGCCTGGCCAGCTCATCGGCGATGTCGGCCGGCAGCAGGTCGCGCCGGGTCGACAGCACCTGGCCGAATTTGACGAAAATCGGGCCCAGGCGCTCCAGCGCCTCGCGCAGGCGCTGGCCACGCGGCGCGTCCAGGTTGCGGCCGATCGAGACGATACGCGCGATCACACGCAGCCAGGGCTTCTGGAAACTGGTCAGGACCAGCCCGTCCAGACCGTAGCGCAGCACGATCCAGACGATGTAGGCGCCGCGCAGCAGGCGGGTCATGACGCGGCTCCGCGCACGGGCTTGAGCCAGCCACGCAGGCTGTCCAGGGCGCGGCGCGCGGCCTGCGCCAGGCCATGGGCCGGCGCGTCACCGATGATGCGTGCCAGGTCTTCCTCGAGGTCCCAGCGCACATGGTCAACCAGCCAGTTGATCTCGGCCGCCAGCTGCACGTCGCCTTCGATGCGCACGGCGGGTTTGTCACCCGCCAGCGCCGCCTGCGCCAGTGCCACCGGCGAGGCTTCGGTCACGGAGAGCGTCAGGTCGGACGGGGTATCGGCCGCGGCCAGGTCCAGCAGACCGGCCGGCGTGAGCAGCAGCTTGAACTGGAACTCGCGCCAGTGGAACAGCACGACCCGATCCTTTTGCCGGGCCAGCCGGCTCATGGCCTCGGGTTCCTGCATCAGCACATGGTTGAGCAGCAGCACGATACGACGCTGCACCTCCTGCACGGCCCAGTCGGGCGGCTGCAGGGTGGTGGCCAGCTTCTGGAAAACGTCTTCCAGCAATGAAAAAGGGGACTGTGTTGCCATAGTCCCCGATTATTGATTGAAAAAAGCGCGGGCTTTACTGAAGCGCCTGCACTCCGGCGACCATCCAGCCACGGCTGCCATCCCTGGGCTTGACCATGTTCCAGACCTCACGGAAGGGGCTGGGGCTGGCTTGCGGGGCTTCGCGGATCATGCCGGAGAACTCGACGCTGGCCATGTAACCGTCGCCCAGCTCCTCTATGCCCAACAACTGGGCCTGCAGCATCTGCACCTCGGTCAGGTTGACCGCGCCGCCCGTGTGGGCCTCGCGCTCGGCCAGCTGGGCGCTGATCTCGGACAGCATGTCGTCGGTCATCATGGCGCGCAGGGTCGTCATGTCGGCCTGGTCCCAGGCTGCCTGCAGCAGGATGAAGTTGCTTTTGGCCGCCTTGAGGAAGCCCTCGGCGTCAAAACCGGCCGGCACGCTCCAGCCACTGGCCAGGGCCGAACCGATCACGATGCCGGAGGAGCCCGATGCACCGGATGAGCTGTCAAACGCCGTCTGGCTACGCTCCCAGGGGCGGGCCGAAGCATCGTTGCCCACGTTTTCCGGGCGGTAGCCCGGGCTGGCCGTTGCCATGCCGCCAGCGCCCTGGAAAGCGTAGCGGCCCGTGGCCGGCGCTGCCGCGCGACGGCTGCGCATGAACCAGCCGAAAGCCATCATGGCGACCAGCACCACCAGGGCGATCAGGATGAACTGGCCAAAAGCCTCACCCAATCCCAGCGAGCTGGCCAGCCAGGCCAGACCCAGGCCGGCGGCCAGGCCACCGAGCATGGCGCCCCAGGGCTTCTTCGGTGCCGCAGCGGGCGCAGCCGCCGGCGTGGCGGGTTTGGCCGCCGCCGCATTCTGTGCCGGGGCCGCAGGGGCGGCAGGCGCAGCTTCGCGCTGCGTCACATTGCTCGACTGCTTGCCTGTCGACTTGCCACCGCCAAGGCGCTTGGCCTCGACGTCCATGACGCCCAGCGCCAGAACCAGGGAGAGTGCCAAAGACCAGAATTTCATGCTTGCTCCAAAGGAATATCGTAGGTACCGACGCTTCCGAACTTAACGCAAATGCGTTACGTCAGCACTTGATTCCAACATGAAGTGCCACCACACCGCCACTCATGTTGTGAAAATCCACATGCCCGAATCCGGATTTTTTCATCAGGGTCTTGAGTTCCTCCTGGCCCGGATGCATGCGGATGGACTCGGCCAGGTAGCGATAGCTGTCGGCGTCACCCGTCACCAGCTGGCCCAGCCGGGGCAGGATCTTGAAGGAATACCAGTCGTATGCCTTGGCCAGCGGCGGCGCGACCTTGGAAAACTCCAGCACCAGCAGCTTGCCGCCGGGCTTGAGCACCCGGCACATCTCGGCCAGGGCCTGGTCCTTGTGGGTCATGTTGCGCAGGCCGAAGGCCACGCTGACCAGGTCGAAATGGCGGTCCGGGAAGGGCAACTTCTCGGCATCACAGACGACGGTGGGCAGGACCACGCCGGCATCGAGCAGGCGGTCGCGGCCCACGCGCAGCATGGCTTCGTTGATGTCGGTGTGCACCACCTGGCCGGTCTTGCCGACCTTCTTCGAGAAGGCCAGCGCCAGATCACCGGTGCCGCCCGCGATGTCCAGGGCCCGGTCGCCCTCCTTCAGGTTCGCCACCGTGACGGTGTAGGCCTTCCAGGCCCGGTGCAGACCGGCGGACATGAGGTCGTTCATGACGTCGTACTTGGACGCCACCGAGTCGAATACCCCTCGTACGCGGCGGGCCTTCTCGGTCTCGTCGACCGTCTCGAACCCAAAGTGAGTCTGGTTCATGGTCAATGGCTGCTGCAGCCGTGGCCGGCTTTCTCAGGCATGGGCGCGTCGCGGTCCACGCCGGCGGCTTTCAGCCGAGCCTCGTAGTCGGCCCAGAGCTGGTCCTGCTGAGAGCCCAGGAAATACAGGTAGTCCCAGGAAAAGATGCCGCTTTCGTGGCCGTCCGAAAACGTCGGTTGCACGGCATAGTTGCCCACCGGCTCCAGCCCCGCCAGTTCCACCTCGCGCTTGCCGGTCTGCAGCACTTCCTGGCCCGGGCCATGGCCCTGCACCTCGGCGGAGGGCGAATACACGCGCATCAGCTCGAAAGGGATACGGAAAGTCTTGCCGTCGGAAAAAGTCATTTCCAGCACCCGCGACTTGCTGTGCACCGTCAGATCCTGCGGCGTCGGCGCGCCGGTTTGCAAACCTGCCATGGAACTCACCTCGTTGTTGATCAGCGGATTATCCCCAGACTGGCGGCACCGCCGCCAGCAGGGTCATACCAGCACGCGTTCGATGCCGCCGGCGTTGGCCGAGGCCACGTAAGCGGGCAGCCAGTCCTCGCCCAGGATCTGGCGCGCCATCTCGACCACGATGTAGTCGGCCTCCAGCAGGCCGTTCTGCAGGTCGTTGCCGTAGCGGTTCAGGCCCTGCAGGCAGCTGGGGCAGCTGGTCAGGATCTTGACGTTGTCCTTGGCGCCCACCAGTCCGGCCTCGCGCAGTTCGGTCTCGCCCTTGCGGATTTCCTCTTCCTTACGGAAGCGCACCTGGGTCGAGATGTCGGGCCGGGTCACCCCCAGGGTGCCGGACTCGCCGCAGCAACGGTCGCTCTTGAGCACGTTGTCCTGCGAGTCTCCGGCCAGCAAGGTGCGCACCGTCTTCATCGAGTCGCCCAGCTTCATCGGGTTGTGGCAGGGCTCGTGGTAAAGGTAGCCGCCCTGGGCACCGCTGAGCTTGATGCCCTTCTCCAGCAGGAACTCGTGGATGTCGATGATGCGGCAGCCCGGGAAGATCTCCTCGAACTTGTAACCCTGCAGCTGGTCGTAGCAGGTGCCGCAGCTCACCACCACGGTCTTGATGTCCAGATAGTTCAGGGTGTTGGCGACACGGTGGAAGAGCACCCGGTTGTCGGTGATCATCTTCTCGGCCTTGTCGAACTGGCCGCTGCCGCGCTGCGGATAACCGCAGCACAGGTAACCCGGGGGCAGCACGGTCTGCACGCCCGCATGCCAGAGCATGGCCTGGGTGGCCAGGCCCACCTGACTGAACAGGCGCTCGGAGCCGCAGCCCGGGAAATAGAACACCGCCTCGGTCTCGGCCGTGGTGGCATGCGGGTCGCGGATGATGGGGACGTAATCAGCGTCCTCGATGTCCAGCAGGGCGCGCGCCGTCTTCTTGGGCAGGCCACCGGGCATCTTCTTGTTGATGAAGTGGATGACCTGTTGCTTGATCGGCGCGGTGCCCACCGTGGCTGGCGGCCGGTTGGTCTGGCGCCGCGCCAGCTTGCGCAGCAGCTGGTTGGCCAGACGCTGGGCCTTGAAACCCACATCCACCATGGCCGAGCGCATGAACTTGATGGTCTCGGGGTTGGTGGCGTTGAGGAAGAACATGGCCGCCGCGTTGCCGGGGCGGAAGGACTTCTGCCCCATCTTGCGCAGCAGGTTGCGCATGTTCATCGATACCTCACCAAAGTCGATCTTCACCGGGCAGGGCGAGAGGCACTTGTGGCAGACCGTACAGTGGTCGGCCACGTCCTCGAACTCCTGCCAGTGCTTGATGGACACGCCGCGCCGGGTCTGCTCCTCATAGAGGAAGGCCTCGACCAGCAGCGAGGTCGCCAGGATCTTGTTGCGCGGGCTGTACAGCAGGTTGGCGCGCGGCACGTGGGTGGCGCACACGGGCTTGCACTTGCCACAGCGCAGGCAGTCCTTGACGCTGTCGGCAATGGCGCCGATGTCGCTCTGCTGCATGATCAGCGACTCATGGCCCATCAGGCCGAAGCTGGGCGTGTAGGCGTTGGTCAGATCGGCCGGATGGGCACTCTCGCGCAGCAGCTTGCCACGGTTGAAGCGGCCTTCGGGGTCAATACGCTGCTTGTAATCGGCAAAAGGCTGGAGCTCGGCGTCGCTCAGGAATTCCAGCTTGGTGATACCGATGCCGTGCTCGCCCGAGATCACGCCGTCGAGCGAACGCGCCAGCGCCATAATGCGCTTGACCGCGCCGTGCGCGGCCTGCAGCATCTCGTAGTCATCGCTGTTGACGGGGATGTTGGTGTGCACATTGCCGTCACCCGCGTGCATGTGCAGCGCCACCCAGACGCGGCCCTTGAGCACACGCTGCTGGATGGCATTGCATTCGGCCAGCATGGGCTCGAAGGCGCGGCCGGTGAAGATGTCCTGCAGCGGCGCGCGGATCTGGACCTTCCAGCTGGCGCGCAGGCTGTGGTCCTGCAACTGGGGGAACAATTCGTCTACGCGGTCCAGCCAGTCCTGCCACTGGGCACGCACCCCATGCACCAGGGCGCGAGCCTGCGCCACACGCTCTTCCATGAGCTCGGCCGACGGCGCCTCGTTGGCATCGTCCGGCTTGCCGATCGTCAGCAGGTGCGTGAGGCTGCCCTCGCCAAAGAAGACCTCCAGTTCATCGCAAAGCTTGAGCTTGTTGCGCAGCGAGAGTTCGATGTTGATGCGCTCAATGCCGTCGGTGTACTCGGCCATGCGCGGCAGCGGGATCACCACGTCTTCGTTGATCTTGAAGGCGTTGGTGTGCTTGCTGATGGCGGCCGTTCGCTTGCGGTCCAGCCAGAATTTCTTGCGCGCCTCGGCGCTGATGGCGATGAAGCCCTCGCCGCTGCGCGAGTTGGCGATGCGCACCACCTCACTGGTGGCGCGCGCCACGGCGTCGGTGTCGTCGCCCACGATGTCGCCGATCAGCACCATCTTGGGCAGGCCGCCGCGTTTGCTCTTGGTGGCGTAACCCACGGCCTTGAGGTAGCGGTCGTCCAGGTGCTCCAGGCCGGCGAGCAGCACACCACTGCGCTTCTGCTCGGCAAACATGAAGTCCTTGATCTCGACGATGCTGGGCACCGCGTCGCGCGCGTGGCCGAAGAACTCCAGGCAGACCGTCCGGGTGTGCGCCGGCATGCGGTGCACCACCCAGCGCGCGCTGGTGATCAGGCCGTCACAGCCTTCCTTCTGCACACCGGGCAGGCCGGAGAGGAACTTGTCCGTCACGTCCTTGCCCAGGCCTTCCTTGCGGAAACTCGGGCCCGGGATGTCCAGGTGTTCGGTCTTCACCAGCTTCTTGCCATCGGCCTCGAAGTACTTGAGCTCGAAGCTGGCGACGTCGGCGTCGTGGATCTTGCCCAGGTTGTGGTTCAGGCGCGTGACTTCCAGCCAGCCCGCGTCGGGCGTGACCATGCGCCAGCTCGCCAGGTTGTCCAGCGCCGTGCCCCAGAGCACGGCCTTCTTGCCGCCGGCGTTCATGGCGATGTTGCCGCCCACGCAGGAGGCTTCGGCCGAGGTCGGGTCCACAGCGAAAACGAATCCCCCACGCTCGGCCGCGTCAGCCACGCGCTGGGTGACAACGCCGGCCTCGGTCCAGATGGTGGGCACGGGCTTGTCCAGGCCGGGCAGCTGCAGCATCTCCACCTCGGTCATGGCCTCGAGCTTTTCGGTGTTGATGACCGCGCTCTTCCAGGACAGCGGAATGGCGCCGCCGGTGTAACCGGTGCCACCGCCGCGCGGGATGATGGTCAGGCCCAGCTCGATACAACCCTTGACCAGGCGTGCCATCTCGGCTTCGCTGTCCGGGGTGAGCACCACAAAGGGGTATTCCACGCGCCAGTCGGTCGCGTCGGTCACGTGCGAGACCCGCGAGAGGCCGTCAAATTTGACGTTGTCCTTGGCCGTCAGGCGGCTGAGCGTGCGCAGGGCCTTGCGGCGAAGCGCGGCAATTTCCTGGAAGGAGGCGTCAAAAGCCGCCACCGCGCGGCTGGCCGCCTCCAGCAGCTCGACGACCAGCGCGTCGCGCTGCGGGTCGGCCTGCGGGGTGCGGCGCTTTTGCACCTCGCCCAGGCGGTGGTGCAGGGCATCGACCAGCAATTGGCGGCGCTTGGGCGTGTCCAGCAGGTCGTCCTGCAGGTAGGGATTGCGCTGCACCACCCAGATGTCGCCCAGCACCTCGTAGAGCATGCGGGCCGAGCGGCCGGTGCGACGCTCGTCGCGCAGCTGGTTGAGCACCTCCCAGGCACGGGGCCCGAGCAGGCGGATGACGATCTCGCGGTCGGAGAACGAGGTGTAGTTGTAGGGAATTTCGCGGATGCGCTCGTGGCCGTGCGGCGCAGGGCCGGCTGCATCCACGAATTGTTCTAGCGGAGTCGGTGCGTTCATGGGAGATCCGGAATTTCAGCCAGAACGGAGCCACCGGCTGAGGCGAGATGTTACCGCAGTGCAACATAGCCCCCGGGGCAAGCGCATTGGAGCCCTGTTCGCATCATGGAAACCCCGAATCCGGAGATGACCGTAACCGGGGCTTAATGTGTTTGTCATATTTTCTGCCTACGCTGGCAAGCTTGTCCACAAGGAGCCCCGCATGAAACTTTCTATGAAACTGAGCGCCGCCGCCCTGTCGGCCCTGCTGCTCGCACCCGCTGCCCAGGCTCAGACAGAGATCCAGTGGTGGCATTCCATGACCGGCGGCCTGAACGACTGGGTCATCGACCTGGCCAACGGCTTCAACGCCAGCCAGAAGGACTTCAAGGTGGTCCCGACCTACAAGGGCACGTATGACGAATCGATGACCGCGTCCATCGCCGCCTTCCGCGCCGGCAATGCCCCGCACATCCTGCAGGTCTTCGAAGTGGGCACAGCCACCATGATGGCGGCCAAGGGCGCCATCGTGCCCGTCGGCAAGGTGCTGAGCGACGCCGGCTACAAATTCGACCCCAAGGCCTACATCCCCGCCGTGGTCGGTTTCTACACGGCCCCCAGCGGGCAGATGCTGAGCTTCCCGCTCAACAGCTCGACCACCGTGCTGAACTACAACAAGGACATGTTCCGCAAAGCGGGCCTGGACCCCAACAAGCCGCCGCAGACCTGGCCGGAACTGGTGCTGGCCGCTGCCAAGCTCAAGGCTTCGGGCGTGAGCTGCCCCTTCACCACCAGCTGGCAGACCTGGACGCAGCTGGAGAGCTTCTCCACCTGGCACAACACCCTGTTCGCCACGCAGAACAATGGCTTCGGCGGCACCTCGGCACGCCTGGCCTTCAACAGCCCGCTGCACGTGCGCCACATCGAGAACCTGGCCAATATGTCCAAGCAGGGCCTGTTCCACTACCGTGGCCGCGGCAACAAGGGCGATGCGCCTTTCTATTCAGGTGAATGCGCCATGGCCACGGCCAGCTCGTCCACCTACGCCAGCATCAAGAAAAATGCCAAGTTCGATTTCGGCATCGCCCCCCTGCCCTACTACCCGGACGTGGCAGGCACGCCGCAGAACACCGTGATCGGCGGGGCCTCGCTGTGGGTGATGTCGGGCAAGAAAGCCGCCGAGTACAAGGGTGTGGCCGACTTCTTCAACTACCTGACCAGCGTGGAAATCCAGGCCAAGAGCCACCAGAACACCGGCTACCTGCCGATCACGCTGGCATCGTTCGAACTCACCGAAAAGTCCGGTTTCTACAAGCAGAACCCGGGCACGGACACCGCCGTCAACCAGATGATCCGCAAGACCACCGACAAGTCGCGCGGCATCCGCCTGGGCAACTTCGTGCAGATCCGCGCCATCATGGAGGAAGAGCTGGAGCAGGTCTGGGCTGGCAAGAAGTCCGCCAAAGAGGCACTGGACACCGCCGTCAAGCGCGGCAACGAGCAGCTGGAGCGCTTCGAGAAAGCTAACAAGTCCTGAGGGACTTGTTAGCTGGCGCTGAAAGTCGGCACCCCTCCCCGTCCCTCCCCGCCTAGCGGGGAGGGCGTTTTTGGGAAGTGCAGAATCACACACTATGGAAAAACGGGTCCGCTTCAAGAGCTGGTGGCTGCCCTGGGTGCTGCTGGCACCCCAGGTGCTGGTCATCGCCGTGTTCTTTTTCTGGCCGGCGGGCCAGGCGCTGGTGCAGTCCCTGCAGCAGCAGGATGCCTTTGGCACCTCGGTCGAGTGGGTCGGTCTGGAGAACTTCCAGCGCCTGTGGCATGACGAAAGTTACCTCGCCTCCTTCAAGACCACGGCCGTCTTCTCGCTGCTGGTTGCCGTGCTGGGCCTGACGGTTTCGCTCGCCCTGGCGGTGTTCGCCGACCGGGTGCTGCGTGGCGCCTCCCTCTACAAGACCCTGCTGATCTGGCCCTATGCGGTCGCGCCGGCCGTGGCCGGCGTGCTGTGGCTCTTCATGTTCGCACCCTCCATCGGGGTGGTGAGTTACGCGCTGCGCAGCATGGGGTTTGAGTGGAACCACCTGCTCAACAGCAACCAGGCCATGACGCTGATCGTGCTGGCCGCCGTGTGGAAGCAGATCTCCTACAACTTCCTGTTCTTCCTGGCCGGCCTGCAGTCCATCCCCAAGAGCCTGATCGAGGCCGCCGCCATCGACGGTGCCGGTCCCTGGCGGCGTTTCTGGTCCATCATCTTTCCCCTGCTCTCGCCTACCACCTTCTTCCTGCTGGTCATCAATGTGGTCTATGCCTTCTTCGACACCTTCGCCATCATCGACGCGGCGACCGAAGGCGGCCCGGGCAAGGACACGGCCATCCTGGTCTACAAGGTGTATTACGACGGCTTCAAGGCGCTGGACCTGGGCGGCTCCGCGGCGCAGTCGGTGGTGCTGATGGTCATCGTCATCGCCCTGACCGTGGTGCAGTTCCGTTTTGTCGAGAAGAAAGTCAACTACTGATCGCGCACCATGGTTGAACGCCGCCCGCTAGCCACCGCCATCTCCCACCTCGTCCTCATCCTGGGCGTGATCATCGTCGCCTTCCCGCTCTACATCACCTTCGTCGCGTCCACCCACACGGCGCAGGACATCGTGCAGGTGCCCATGCCCCTGCTGCCCGGCCCGCATCTGGTGGACAACTACACCGCCGCCATCTTCGGCACCAGCGGCAGTGCAGCCTCCACCGCCCCCGTGGGTCGCATGATGACGGTCAGCCTGGTGATGGCGCTGATCATTGCGCTGGGCAAAATCGCGATCTCGCTGCTCTCGGCCTTTGCCATCGTCTACTTCCGTTTCCCTGGCCGCCAGTTCTTCTTCTGGGCCATCTTCGTCACGCTGATGCTGCCGGTGGAGGTGCGCATCGGCCCCACCTACCAGGTCGTCAGCGATCTGGGCATGCTCAACAGCTACGCCGGCCTCACCGTGCCGCTGATCGCCTCGGCCACCGCAACCTTCCTGTTCCGCCAGTTCTTCCTGACGGTCCCGGACGAACTGGTGGAAGCCGCCCGGGTGGACGGCGCCGGGCCGCTGCGTTTTTTCAAGGACGTGCTGCTGCCCCTGTCCACCACCAGCATCGCCGCACTGTTCGTCATCCAGTTCATCTACGGCTGGAACCAGTACCTGTGGCCGCTGCTGGTGACCAGCAGCGAAGACATGTACCCGGTGGTCATGGGCATCAAACGCATGATCTCGGGCGGCGACGCCGCCAACGACTGGAACATCGTCATGGCCACCGCCATCCTGGCCATGATCCCGCCGGCGCTGGTGGTCATGCTCATGCAGAAGTGGTTCGTCAAGGGCCTGGTGGACACGGAAAAATAAGAGACCGATTTATGGCATCCCTGACCCTCTCCAACGTCGTCAAGCGCTACGGCCACGGCCCCAAGGCCAACCAGGTCATCCATGGCGTGAACGCCGAGGTCGCCGACGGCGAATTCATCGTCATCGTCGGCCCCTCGGGCTGCGGCAAGTCCACCCTGCTGCGCATGGTTGCCGGGCTGGAGGAGATCAGCGGCGGCGAGATCCGCATCGGCCAGCGCGTGGTCAACGAACTGGAGCCCGCCGAGCGCGACATCGCAATGGTGTTCCAGAACTACGCGCTCTACCCGCACATGAGCGTGTACGACAACATGGCCTACGGCCTGAAGATCGCCAAGGTGCCCAAGGACGAGATCCGTGCACGTGTGGACAAGGCCGCGCGCATCCTGGAGCTGGCGCCTTTCCTGGAACGCAAGCCGCGTGAGCTCTCCGGCGGCCAGCGCCAGCGCGTGGCCATGGGCCGCGCCATCGTGCGCCAGCCCCAGGTCTTCCTGTTCGATGAGCCGCTCTCCAACCTGGACGCCAAATTGCGCGCCCAGACCCGCATCGAGATCCAGAAGCTGCACCGCGAGCTGGGCATCACCTCGCTCTTCGTCACGCACGACCAGGTCGAGGCCATGACGCTGGCGCAGCGCATGATCGTGATGAACGCCGGTGTGATGGAGCAGTTCGGCACGCCGGAAGAGGTCTACCACCGCCCCGCCTCCACCTTCGTGGCCAGCTTCATCGGCGCGCCGCCCATGAACCTGCTGCGCAGCGCGCCGCATGTGGCGCCGGGCACCATCCTGGGCATCCGCCCCGAGCACCTGGACATCGTGCCGCAAGCCCAGCCCCAGGGCTGGAGTGCTCAGGTCGAGGCGGTCGAGATGCTGGGTGCCGAGCGCCTGGTCTATGCGCGCATCGACAGCGAACAGCTGATCATCCGCATCAATGCCGCCACCGGCATCGTGCCGGCCATCGGCAGCACCCTGCACCTGGCGCCGCAAGCCGATCAGCTGCACCGTTTCGACGAGGCCACGGGAAAGCGCCTGTGAACCCATCCATCGGCACGACGCCCTGGCCCTACCCGCGCTGGATCGCCCACCGCGGCGCCGGCAAGCTCGCACCCGAGAACACCCTGGCCGCCTTCCGTCTGGGTGCCGCGCATGGTTACCGCATGTTCGAGTGCGACGTAAAACTCAGCGCCGACGGTGTGCCTTTTCTGCTGCACGACGCCACGCTGGAGCGCACCAGCAATGGTCGGGGCACTGCCGGCGGCTTGCCCTGGTCGGCCCTCTCGCAACTCGATGCCGGCAGCTGGCACAGCCGCCACCACGCGGGTGAACCCCTGCCCACCCTGCAGGCCATCGCCCACTACTGCCTGCGCAACGGCCACCAGCTCAACATCGAGATCAAACCCACACCCTGCACCGAACAGGAAACCGGTGCGGTCGTGGCGCGCCACGCCGCGCAACTCTGGCAAGGCGCCAGCGTCCCGCCGCTGCTGAGTTCCTTCCAGCCGGCGTCGCTGGAGGCAGCCCGCGCCGCGGCCCCGCAGCTGCCGCGCGCCCTGCTGCTCGACACCCTGCGCCCTGATTGGCTGCAGCAGGCGCAGGCCCTGGACTGCGTGGCCGTGGTCTGCAACCACGCCCTCTGGGATGCGGCCACCCTGGCACAGGCGCGTGGCGCCGGTCTGCGCTGCCTGGCTTACACGGTCAACGACGAGTGGGCCGCAATGCGCCTGCTGGAGCTGGGCATCGACGGCGTCATCACCGACCGGGTCGATCTCTTCGCCCCCGGCTGATTCCCGTCAACCTGGCGCAGCTGCGCCGCGTTGCACATTCAGGCCTACCGGTCCGCCCCCTGCTCTCGCAGGCTGGCGTTCTCATCATCCACAGGAGCTTCCATGAACAAAGTCCTCGTCCCGGTCCTGCTGTGCGCGACCCTCGCTGGCCCCGTACTGGCCCAGCAGGCCAACCATTGGTACGGCGCGGTCGACATCGGCACGCTGACCATGAAGAACACCAGCTACGCCGATCCGGGCTCCATCACGGTGTCGGGCGGTTACCGCTTCAGCCCCCATCTGGCCGCTGAAGGCGGCATCACCGCCATAGGCGACTCCACCTTGACCAACGGCAGCGGCACCCGCACCGCCCGCCAGGGTGACCTGCGCTTTCTCGCCGTGGGCTACCTGCCGCTGAACCCGAACCTGGAGCTCTTCGGCAAGGCTGGCCTGGGCCTGCACTCCACCCGCATCCTGGGTACGGGCAGCTACACCAGCAACCCCACCGCACACACCACGGCCAACCTCATCGTGGGTGCCGGGGTGCAGCTGAATTTCAACCAGCGCTTCGGCATGCGCCTGCAATACGAGCGCCTGGGCAAATCCAAAGCCAGCGCAAGCGATCCGGGCGCCGACATCAGCCGCGTCTCCATCGGTGGCGTGCTGAACTTCTGAGGCGCAACGCGTCTCACCAGAAGCCGGCTTGCACCCGGCTTTTTTTGCGCCTGACGATGTAAGCCCACCGCGGCCGGGGGCATAACACCTCGTTACATCGCTGTTGCGGTGCGGTCGCACAATGCGGACCGCGCTGCCACCCGGCTGCGCGCCACTCCCAAAAACTTCATCACACACGCCATGAAAAAACTGCTTCCCGCACTCCTGCTCTGCAGCACGGCACTGAGCCCGGCGCTGGCCCAGAGTTCACGTTATTACGGCGCGGTCGATTACGGCAACGTCCACTACAGCGGCCCCGGCAACTATTCGAGCCCGGGTGCCCTGAGCGTGTCCGGTGGGTACAACTTCCTCACCAACCTGGACCTCGAAGCCGGCATCACCCTGGTCGGCAATGCCGACGCCACCGTGCCGGGTCCGCGCCGTGTGGACCTGAGCGAGCACATCGTCCATGCGGTGGCGGTCGGCAAGGTGCCGCTCAACCAGCAGATCACGCTCTTCGGCAAAGCCGGCCTGGGCCTGCACGACGGCAGCATCAACGGCCTGCCCGACGACCTGATCTACGGCTTCGGCATGCAGGTCCGCTTCGACCGGGAGTTCAGCATGCGGGTGCAGTACGAAAGCCTGGGGCGTGCCCAGGTTCCCGGCGGTGGCACGGCCGACATGACCCGGCTCTCGCTGGGCCTGGCCTACCACTTCTGAGGATCTTGGCGCCAGGCCTGTGCTCTCAGCGCCGCCAGCCGCGTGCCAGCAGCCACTGGCTGCTGGCCACGGCCAGCACCAGCAGGCTGTAAGCCAGCATCTTGCCGTCACGCCCCAGCCACCACAGGCTGGCCAGCAGCACGGCCACCCCCACCGCAAAATTCACCAGCACCTGACCCCACCAGGGCGTAAGGGTTCGCTTTCTGTACAGCGGCCAGGCCAGCAAGGGCACGAACACCGCCAGTGCAAAAGCAGGCGCGACGAAATTCAGGAGATGGAAGACGATATCGTGCAAGTTCATGGGGCCCATCGTGCATCGAAAAACGGCATAAACCATTGATGCGTCTGACAATTTTATAATCGCGGCATGGCAGTCTGGGCTTTGGGCATCAATCACACGACCGCGCCGCTCGATTTGCGCGGCCGCTTTGCCTTTGCGCTCGACCAATTGCCCCCCACGCTGCACGGCCTGCGCGGTGCGCTGCCCCGCCCGCCCGAAGCGGCCATCCTCTCCACCTGCAACCGCACCGAGATCTATTGCGCCAGCGAACAGATGGAGCTGGCCCCTACGCTGGACTGGCTGGCCAAAAGCGGTGGCGTCTCGGCCGAAGAGCTGCGTTCGCACACCTACACGCTACAGGGCAACGAGGCCGCCCGCCATGCCTTCCGCGTGGCCAGCGGCCTGGACTCCATGGTGCTGGGTGAACCGCAGATCCTGGGCCAGATGAAAGACGCCGTGCGCGTGGCCGATGAAGCCGGCGCCCTGGGCACCACACTGAACCAGCTGTTCCAGCGCTCCTTTGCCGTGGCCAAGGAAGTGCGCACCTCCACCGAAATCGGCGCGCACTCCATCAGCATGGCGGCCGCGGCCGTGCGGCTGGCAGCCAACCTCTTCGAAGACCTGCACCAGGTGCGCATCCTCTTCGTCGGTGCCGGCGAAATGATCGAACTGGCGGCCACCCACTTCGCGGCCAAGAACCCTAAGGCCATGGTCATCGCCAACCGCACGCTGGACCGCGGCGAAAAGCTGGCCAGCCGCTTCGGCGCCGACACCATGCGCCTGGCCGAACTGCCCGATCGCCTGCACGAGTTCGACGCCGTCATCAGCTGTACCGCCAGCACCCTGCCGCTGATCGGCCTGGGGGCGGTGGAGCGTGCGCTCAAGCAGCGCAAGCACCGCCCCATGTTCATGGTCGATCTGGCCGTGCCGCGCGACATCGAGTTCGAGGTCAAGAACCTCTCCGACGTCTATCTCTACACCGTTGATGACCTGGCCGCCGTGGTGCAGAACGGCCAGGCCAACCGCCAGGCCGCCGTGGCCCAGGCCGAAGTCATCATCGATGCCGGCGTGCAGAGCTTCATGCACTGGATGGACCAGCGCAGCACCGTGCCGTTGATCCAGCAGCTCAACGCCCAGGCCGACGAATGGCGCGCCGCCGAGATCGCCCGCGCGCGCAAGGCCCTGGCCCGCGGCGAAGACGTGGACGCGGTGCTCCAGGCCCTGTCCAAGGGACTCACGCAGAAGATGCTGCACGGCGCCCTGGCCGAGCTGCATGCCGGCGACGCCGCTGCGCGCGAACGCGCCACCACGGCCATCCAGCACTTCTTCCTGCGCAAAGAGCGTTAGCGGCGCTGAGCCCCGCACTTCGCCCGGTCGCGGCGAAGACTCGCTTTCCCCGGTCGCGCTCGCCGAGCCTTGGCCGTCCCGTTGAATCCGAAGAGTCTGTATGAAACCGTTTCTGCGCCAGCAACTCGAACGCTACGCCCAGCGCCTGGAAGAGCTCAACTTCCTGCTTTCGCGCGAGGACATCATGGCCGACATGGGCCAGTTCCTCGCACTCTCGCGCGAGCACAACGAAGTCACCCAGATGGCCGGCCGCTACGCCCGTTACCAGCAGCGCGAGGCGGACCTCGCCGGTGCGCAGGGCATGCTGGCCGACCCGGACATGGCCGCTATGGCCCAGGAAGAGATAGACGCGGCCGGCGCCGAGCTGGCCCAGCTCGAAGAAGATCTGCAACGCCTGCTGCTGCCCAAGGACCCGGACGACGCACGCAACGCCTTCATGGAAATCCGCGCCGGCACCGGCGGTGACGAGTCGGCGCTGTTCGCCGGCGACCTGCTGCGCATGTACACGCGCTACTGCGAGCGCCGCGGCTGGAAGACCGAGCTCATCAGCGAATCGCCCAGTGAGCTCGGCGGCTACAAGGAAGTGGTGCTGCGCATAGCTGGCGACCACGTCTACGGCGACCTGCGCTTCGAATCCGGCGGCCACCGCGTACAGCGCGTGCCGGCCACCGAAACCCAGGGCCGCATCCACACCAGCGCCTGCACCGTGGCCGTGCTGCCCGAGCCGGACGAAACCCAGGCCGTGCAGATCAACCCGGCCGACCTGCGCATCGACACCTACCGCGCCAGCGGCGCCGGCGGCCAGCACATCAACAAGACCGATTCGGCCGTGCGCATCACCCACATCCCCACCGGCATAGTGGCCGAGTGCCAGGACGACCGCAGCCAGCACCGCAACAAGGCCAAGGCCCTGCAGGTGCTCTCGGCCCGCATCCAGGAGAAGGAGCGCAGCGAGCGCGCCGCCAAGGACGCCGCCATGCGCAAGGGCCTGATCGGCAGTGGCGACCGCAGCGACCGCATCCGCACCTACAACTTCCCGCAGGGCCGCCTGACCGACCACCGCATCAACCTCACGCTCTACAAGCTCGACCGCATCGTGGAAGGCGAGCTCGACGAAGTGGTGAACGCCCTGCGCCACGCGCGTGAGGCCGAGCAACTGGCCGAGTTGGAAGTCGGCAACACCTGAGCCCGGAAAACCGCCTGAAACGTCCGTGCCGTCCTACAATGCAGCTACATTTTCAGTAGCACCATGCAGATCCAGCAAGCCCTCAGCGCCGCCTGCTCCGCCCTCGGGCTGGAGCGGCTCGATGCGCAGTTGCTGTTGCTGCACGTGCTGGGCCGCCCGCAGAACGACCGCGCCTGGCTGGTCGCGCATGACAGCGACCCGCTCGCCCCCGATGCGGAGATGCGCTACATCAACCTCACGCGCCGCCGCGCTGCCGGCACGCCCCTGGCCTACCTGACCGGCCAGCGCGAGTTCTACGGCCTGACGCTGCAGGTCGATGCACGCGTACTCGACCCGCGCCCCGACACCGAAACCCTGGTCGACTGGGCGCTCGAACACCTCACACCGCAGGGCTCGGTGCTGGACCTGGGCACGGGCAGCGGCGCCATTGCGCTGGCCCTCAAGAGCCAGCGGCCCGGCGCACGCGCCGAGGCCGTGGACACCAGCCCCGAAGCCCTGGCCGTTGCCCAGGCCAATGCGCAGCGCCTCGCGCTCGATGTCGCCTTCCACCACGGCCACTGGCTCGAAGGTCTGCAGGGGACGTTTGAGCTCATCGTCTCCAACCCGCCCTACATCACCGAGGACGATCCGCACCTGGAGCAGCTCGGCCACGAACCGCGCCTGGCCCTCACCTCGGGCCCCGACGGCCTGGACGCCATCCGCGCCATCGTCGCGCAGGCGCCGGCCCATCTGCAGCCCGGTGGTTGGCTGCTGCTGGAACATGGCTGGGACCAGGCAGCGGCGGTACGCGCCCTGCTCACCGAGGCGGGTTTCACCGAAGTGCAATCGCGCCGCGACCTCGCCGGCATCGAACGCTGCAGCGGCGGGCAGTGGCCCGCCGGCTGAGCCCGCCTCAGTCCATCGGGCCTTCGGCCCAGTGCGCGTAGGCGAAGTTGCAGCGGAAGGGCCCTTCCACCACATGCCCGGCGCAGCGCGTCTCAAAAGCATGCCGGAAAGCGGCGTCAAGGTTGCCCAGGCGCCGGGCCTGCTCATACAGCTGTTCGACGTCGACCAGGAGGCGCTCGCCTTGGTTCTCCACGTGCACCACGAGCCGGCGGCGCGCCTTGGCCACGGCCATGTAGAACTCCGGGTGGGCGCCGGCGATGGCCTCACCGTGCATGACACGGTGCACGGCAAATTTTTCCTGCAGGCTGAGCTTGAACTTGTCTTCCGGGTCCAGGCTGTCCACCTCGTCCACCGCCATGGCCTGGGCCACGGCTTTCACATCCGATGCATTCATACAGGGTCTCCTTGGCGGGCGAGATAGTGGCGCTGCGGGCCATTTCAAGCCCCACCGGCCCGGCTCAGTGAAAGTCCCGGCTCTGCGTCGCCAGGCGCCCCAGCAACGGCGTCAAATCTTCCAGATGCCCCGCAATCAGATGGCACACCGGGCCCTGGCGCTGCCAGGTGCCGAACACGGCCAGCAGTTGCGCCGAAAGCAGGGTCTCGCGCTGCTTGTCGCGCAGCGCCTTCCACACGATGACCTGCACCGACCCTGTCTCGTCTTCCAGCGTCACAAAGACCACGCCTTTGGCTGTGCCCGGCTGCTGGCGTGTGATCACCAGACCGCAGGCGCGCGCGGGCCGGCCATCGGGCAGCTGCTGCAGTTCCTCGGCGCTCAGCAGACGTTGCGCGCGCAAGCGCTCGCGCAGCAGGGCCAAGGGGTGGCGGCGCAATGTCAGGCCCGTGGCCGCGTAGTCGAAGACGATCTCCTCGCCCTCGGGCGCGGCCTCCAGCTCTAACGCCACCTCATGCACCGGTGCGCCCTTCAGCAAGGCCGGCGTGGCCTGCAGCCCCGCCGCGTCCCACACCTGCTGGCGGCGGTGGCCGCTGAGGCTCATGAGCGCATCGGCGCTGGCCAGGGCCTTGAGGTCCAGCGCGTCCAGCCCGGCGCGCAGGGCCAGGTCTTCGGTGCTGCGGTAGGGCTCGGGGGCACGGGCATCGACGATGCGCTTCGCGCTAGCCTCCTTCAGCCCTGCCACCAGGCGCAAGCCCAGGCGCACCGCGGGCGGGCCGGCCTCATGTGGCTCCAGCGTGCAATCCCCCTCGCTGTGCAGCACGTCCGCCGGCCGTACCTCCACACCGTGGCGCTGCGCGTCCTGCACGAGTTGGGCCGGGCCGTAGAAACCCATGGGCAGGGAATTGAGCAGGCCGGCCAGGAAGGCCGCGGGCTCGTGGCATTTAAGCCAGGCGCTTGCATAGACCAGCAGCGCGAAACTGGCCGCGTGGCTTTCAGGAAAACCGTATTCACCAAAACCTTCGATCTGCCGGAAGATGGCCTCGGCAAAGTCCTGCGCGTAACCGCGTGCCGTCATGCCCTCGATCAGGCGGCGCTGGAACTTGTCCACCCCGCCGCTGCGCTTCCACGCCGCCATGGCGCGGCGCAGTTGATCGGCCTCGCCCGGCGTGAAGCCCGCCGCGATGATGGCGATCTGCATCACTTGCTCCTGGAAGATGGGCACCCCCAGCGTGCGCTGCAGCGCGGGGCGCAATGCCTCCTGCGGTAGGGTGAAGGTCTCGCCGCGGCGCTGGGCCTCGCGCTGCGCCAGGAAGGGATGCACCATGCCGCCCTGGATGGGCCCGGGCCGCACGATGGCCACCTCGATCACCAGGTCGTAGAAACAGCGCGGCTGCAGGCGCGGCAGCATGCTCATCTGCGCGCGGCTCTCGATCTGGAACACGCCCACCGTGTCGGCGCGGCAGATCATCTCGTAGGTGGCCGAGTCTTCGGCGGGGATGTCCTGCAGGCGGAAGGCCTGCCCGCGCCGCTGGCTCACGAACTCCAGCGCGCGGCGGATGGCGCTGAGCATGCCCAGGGCCAGCACGTCCACCTTGAGCAGGCCCAGCGCGTCGATATCGTCCTTGTCCCACTCGATGGTGGTGCGCCCCTCCATGGCCGCGGGGATGACGGGCACCGTGCGCGTGAGCTTGTCCCCCGTGAGCACAAAACCGCCGCTGTGCTGCGAGAGATGGCGCGGAAACCCCAGCAGCGGCCGCGTGAGCTCGATCAGCAGGCGGATCTGCCGGCTCTGCGCATCCAGCCCCAGTTCCTGCAGGCGCTCGTGGTGCACCTCGCGCCCGTCCCACCACTGGTGGGCGCGTGCCAGCGCGTCGGGCAAGGCCTCGTCCATGCCCAGCGCCTTGCCCACGTCACGTATCGCACCGCGTGCGTGGTAGGTGTGCACGGCGGCGGTGAGCGCGGCGCGGTCACGCCCGTATTTGGCGTAGAGGTACTGGATGACCTCCTCGCGCCGCTGGTGCTCGAAGTCCACGTCGATATCGGGCGGCTCCGCGCGCTCGCGGCTGATGAAACGCTCGAAGAGCACGCTGGTGCGCGACGGGTCCACCTCGGTCACGCCCAGGCAGTAGCAGACAGCCGAATTGGCCGCCGAACCGCGGCCCTGGCAAAGGATGTGCCGGCTGCGCGCAAACCGCACGATGTCGTAGACCGTGAGGAAGTATTTTTCGTAGTGCAGCTCCGAGATGAGCGCCAGCTCGTGCTCGATCTGCTGTTGCACTGCCATCGGCACCCCCTGAGGGTAGCGCCCCTGCGCGCCTTCCAGCGTGGCGCGGCGCAGGTAAGAGGCCGGCGTCTCGCCCGCGGGCACCACCTCTTGGGGGTACTCGTACTTCAGCTCGTCCAGGCTGAAGCGGCAGAGCTGTGCTACGCGCACCGTCTCGGCCAGCAGCTCCAGCGGGTAGAGCGCGGCCAGGCGCTGGCGCGAACGCAAATGCGCCTCGGCATTGGGCAAGAGCGCAAAGCCGCACTCGGCCACGGGCCGGCCCAGGCGGATGGCGGTCATCACGTCCTGCAGCGGCTTGCGCGAACGCACATGCATGTGCACGCCGCCCGCAGCCACCAGCGGCACGCCTGCGCTGTGCGCTGCGGTGCTCAGGCACTCCAGCCACAGCGCGTCATCGAGCCGGTGCAGCAGCTCCACCACCAGCCAGCACGATGCGAAGCGCTGCCGCAGCCAGGCCAGGCGCGCGGCGAGTGCGGGCGCAAAGGCCGCGTCTTCGGGGCGCAGCGCTTCGCGGTTGGGCACCAGCAGGGCCAGCAGTTCGCGGCTGTCCAGGCCCAGCGTGTCCCAGTCTTGCGCATGCACGCGGTAACGACGCCCGCTCTTCTTGTCCGGCTTTGCACGCAACTTGGTGATGAGTTCGCACAGCTCGCCATAGCCCGCGCGGCTGCGCGCCAGCAGCAGCAGGGTGAAACTCTCCTCCGCACCCTCAGCCTCCACACGCAGCTCGGTGCCGATCAGCAATGGCAACCCCAGCTCTTTGGCCGCCCCATGCGCACGCACCACCCCGGCCAGGGAACATTCGTCCGTGATGGCCAGCGCGCTGTAGCCCAGCGCAAACGCGCGTGCGACCAGCTCCTCGGGGCTCGAGGCCCCGCGCTGGAAGCTGAAGTTGCTCAAGGCGTGCAGCTCGGCGTAGGCCGGCAGCTCGGCAAGAACGGGCATGGCCTCAGGCCCGCAGCACGGCGTCCAGCGGGCTGGTGGCGCCACCGGCAGCCACCTTGAGCAGGTGGCTGCAAATCATGGAGCTCAGGCGGCCGTGCAGGTGGCGCAAACGCTCCTGCAACGGATCAAGCAGCCGCGGAGCCTGCAGGGGCGGGGGCGCTGTTACATTGCGGGGTTTGCGGCCCAATGAAATACTGTTCATTTGAACAGTATCATCAAAAGCACCTTTAAAATCAAGGTTCCCAGGACGGCGGTGCCAAAGCCGTCAGAGTTGTCTCCGATTTTATTCCGCACTTTTGCGGGATTTCACGGTTGGTTATGAGCCAGGCTCTGCGCTATATTTGTCTGAATTCTTCAAACAAAACAAGCACTTAGCTTGCAGCAAGGGAGGCGCCAGGATGAACGTCCGACCATGTCATTCCGCACTTTTGCGGTCCATTTCACGTTAGATCGCTATGAACGAGCACAACGACTTGCGGCGAGAGTTGGCAATTTGGACTTTCGCAGCCGGTGTGGGTTTCTCTCTTGCTGCCTTGCTGGCCCTCGCTGCAACAGACCTCATGTTTGTCTCCAAGCCGCATATGCCGCTGATGGAGCGGTTGACCCGGACGCGAGAGCCCGTGTTCCTATTTGGTTTCTGTGTTCCTCCCGGCTTGGCCGCCGCCTTTGCATTCCGCAGATGGTGCGTACACGGCTCGCGCTTTTTCCGTGGCTGGAGTTCTGTTTCTGCGGCGGCTTGGCTGGCCCTGGTGTTCAATCCGATCGCATTCGCGCTGGTGATGACTAGTTTTCTTCTTCTGGGGTTCTTGGTATTGGCCTTCATTGCCACGACTGGTCTGATAGTGGCAACTGCTTGGAGGTTGTCAGGCGCCGATCTTCGGCTTCGATCATGATTAGCCGATCTAACATTTCAATCGAGAGCGGATCGCCTACGGCTCCCGCTCATCTCGAACGTTAAACAACGCTATATCAGAGCTTTAGATCGGCTAGAGTTACAAAGCCCAACTCACCTACACAAGGAAGATCAAATGTCCAAAGCCTACTGGGTCAGCACGTATCGCGCAGTGAAGGACGCCGAAAAGGTGGCCGCCTACGCGAAGCTCGCTGGACCCGCCCTCACTGCAGCCGGCGGTCGATTCCTGGCACGCGGTGAGCCATCGACGACCTATGAACTGGGCTTGAAGCAGCGCACCGTCTTGATCGAGTTTGACAGTGTCGAGCAGGCGGCGGCAGCCCACGACAGTCCGGCCTACCAGGCCGCTTTGGCCGCACTCGGTGATGGCGCGGATCGAGACATTCGCATCATTCAAGGCATTTGAGCGCGACCTGTCCCGCACCCACCTGTCAGTCCAGGGCCAGCCATCAACGACAGGGCACGCTGAGCACGGCACCGCATGAGCGTCGACACCCTGCTGCGCATCCTCTCTCTTTGCGTCGTGCTCGCCGGCGCTGAGACGCTGCACGGTATCGCCCGCACGGTGTGGATCGTGCCCCGCATCGGCAAGGAACGCGCACTCAAGCTCAGCGCACTCACGGGCTCGGTGCTGGCCTTTGTGATCTGCTGGCTGCTGGTGCCGCCCCTGCAGCTGCAGGGCGCGGTGGCACATGTTCTGTTGGGCCTCACGCTCGCTGCCTTCATGGCGGCGTTTGACCTGGCCATAGGCCGGATCGTGATGCGCAAGCCCTGGCACAAGCTCTGGCCCGACTTCAACCCCGCCACGGGCAACTACCTGCTCTATGGCCTGCTGTTTCTCTGCATCGCGCCGCTGCTGGTGAGCTGGCTGCGGCCTCAGCCATAAACCCCCTGCAGAAACCACGCCGGCTCCCCCGCACTGCGGCGTCGGTAGACCCAGAGCAAACCCGCCTGCGGGCTGCGGGCCACAAAATAGTCGCGTTGGGCCAGTTCACCGCCTTCTGTCTCTGCGGCAGATAACAGACTCCACCAGCCCGACTCCAGGCGCTCCGGGCCGGCCAGCATGAGGAGCGGGCCCTGGTAGAGCGGGCGCTCGCCCTGAACCAGCAGGCGCAGCGGCTCGCGCAGGATCCAGGGCGGGTGCAGTTGCAGGTGCTTGGGCAGCGCAGGCGCCTTGCTGCTCACCACGCCCTCGCCCGCCGGTGTCCAGGCCTGCATGTGCTGGGGCCGATGGTCGGCCAGCAATTGGCCGCGCAGCACACGCTCTGCGCCCAGGCGCACGGACAGGCGTTCGATGAGCTGTTGCAACGGCTCGCCCTCTCGCACCTCTTCGGGCAGGAGACTGGCGCTCGTGGTTTCCAGGGCTTCGGTCTCGGTGGCGTCCAGGCGGATGGCCAGCACGGGTGCGGGCAGGGTGAGGCGTGCCAGGTGTTCGCCCAGTAAGCGGGCCAGGTACGTGATGTCGCGTGTGGCCTCGGCGGTGCGCACGGGCCATTGGCCATGGCTCAACTCACCACGGCGCACGAGGTCGTGCTCCCAGTGCAGGGTGATGGCCAGCACGCCGCGCTGGCGTGCCAACAACCAGCTGGCCAGTTGCTGCAGCAGGCGGCGCGCGCCGAAGAGCATGCCCTCGGCCACTTCGATGCGGCCCATGAACTCCAGCCGCGCGCTGAAGGTCTCTGGCAATTCGGTCCACTCAAAGGCTTCGGGGCGTGAACCATAGGCGCGGTCCAGCGCTTCCAGCAGCACGGCGCCGAAACGGCGCGAGAGTCCACCGCGCGGCAGCGCACGCACATCCCCCAGGGTGCGGCAGCCCAGGCGCGCGAGCACGCCCTCATGCGCGCGTGCGGCGCTCAGGTGCATGAAGGGCAGTGCATCAAGCGTGGCGCTGAGGCGGCGCGCAGTGCAGGACACGGCGGGCACGGGCGTGCTTTCATCCCAAGGCGGCAGCGTACGCAGCAGGGCCAGCGCGGCCAGGGCCGTGGGCGCTACCGCCAGGCCGGTACCACCGGCTAGCGGCAGTTCATCACGCAGGCGCTGCAGCAGGACACGCTGGCCGCCGAAGAGGCGCAGGCTGGCCCCGGCCTCCAGCAGCACCGCCTCTTCCAGCACGCAAACCCGGGGGCTGAACCGCAAGCCCCACCAGGCGAGGGCTTGTTGTTCAGGCGGGGGCGGTGGGGGCTCATGCGCTCTGGAGCTGGCGTCGCTTGGGGCGTGTGGGCGCAGGGCGATCCACAGCATGGCCGGGTTCCTGGAGGGGCCGTCGCTTGCGCTGCGCGGCCATCACGGGCAAGGGCGCGGCGAGGGTGAGGGGGCGATCGCTCACGGGGCCGCGGCGCTTGAGCAGCTCGACGCTCAGGCCTGAGGCGTCGGGCGCGGTACGTAGCGTGAGGCGCAGCGGTGCGGGCGAAGACTCGTGCCGCGCCGCTTCGGGCCGGAAGGCGAAGACCAGCGCCTGCGTATGGCTGCTGGCCAACTGCAGACGACGCAGTTGCTCGGGCCGGGCCTGCGGCAGCCAGGCCAGGAGTGCGCCGAGATCCCGGCAGCGCAGCACCTGCTCGGCGGCCCAAAGGCGCTCGGCTGGGGTGCGTGCGTCGATGCGCAGCAGCCGCGCGGCGGGGATGCCGGCGGCCGCGAGCGCGGGCAGGTGCGGCAGCAGCGGCGCGCCGATGAGCACGAGCGGCCCATGCGCCACAGCGCGTTTCAGCGCAGGCAGCAACAGGCGCCACTCGCTTTGACCGCTCTGCAGTTGCAGCACCTCCGTCAATTGCCCCAGGGGCCAGCCGCCGCCGGGCAGTTCGGCGTCAAGCTCGGCATGGCCGCTGCTCAGCACGGCCTGTGGCGCCCGGTGCAACTGGTCCGCTCGCCAGACGCCCGCGACGTCGTCGGGCGAGCCTACGGGCAACACAAGGCGGAGCGCGGCGGACATCTTGCGCTTTCAGAGCGGCAACAAATCCGCCGTGCCCGAGAGCAGCGGGCGGCAGAGGATCTTGTAGCCGTCGGCATCGAAGCCGATGGCGCTCTGGTCCAGCGTGCGGGCGGCGTCCAGCGTGTCGGCGCTGCCGAGGTAACACCAGTTGCGGATGACGTGGATCTGCTCCAGGCCTTCCTCATCGCGCTCGCGCAGGCCGATGGCGCCGGCGTGCGGCCAGCAGGCGAGGCGCAGGGTTTCGAGCGCTTCGCGCAGGCGCAACTGGTGCGCGGCTACTGTTTCGTCACCCCGGCAGACACCGGCGCACTGGTGCAGCGATGCGCGAAAGCAGGCGCGGCCCGGGGCCAGGCGCTCCAGGCCCAGCGCGCCGTAGCAGAGCTTGTGCAGATCGGCCAGCTTGCGCAGGCCGTCGAGCGCAGCGTGGCGGCTGCCATAGAGGCCAAAGAGATCGGGTGTGGTGGCGAAGTTGTGGCTGCGTGCGTCCACCACCTCGGGGCGGCCCGCGGCGTCCAGGCGCAGCGCGCAGAGCTGGCGGCTGCGGCGCAACTTCTGGTTGTAGAGCGGTTGCTGCTGCTTGATGAGGCTGGCTTCGAGCAGCAGCGCGCCCACTTCACCGGCGGTGCGGCGGTGCGTGATGAGGCGGGTCTGGCGCAGCAGCCGCGCTTCGTCCGGGTTGCGCAGGTGCGAGAGCACGCGGGCGCGCAGGTTCACGCTCTTGCCGATGTACAGGGGCAGCGTATCCCCCGGCTCGCCATGGAAGGTGTAGACGCCAGGCAGCTGCGGCAAGGCCTCCACGCAGGCGCGCAGGTGCTCGGGGTATTCGTAGATGCGGGCCTCGTCGAACTCGGGCCGGCGGCGGGCGGGGATGTGCATGGGGCGTTGGGTGGCAAAGGCGCGCGGTGGGTGTATCTTGCCACACTACTGTCTATAAAAACAGTATTGCGGCAAACCGGCCGCAACTCGCTCTCCATCAAAAATCTCCCAGGCAGCAAAAGAGGTGGTTTTAAGCCCCGCTTAAACCAAACCGGCTGCAATCAGGGGATGACGTCCTTCAGCACTGCCCAGACTGCCTCGCACGCCCGCCCCCTGCGATCACACCCCTGGTTCCTGACCTTGATGCTGGCAGGCCTGGCCCTGGGCTGGGATGCCAGCGGCCTGGATCTGAGCACCGTCCGCGGGCTGGCTGACAGCAGTGGCTTCGTGCTGCGCCAACATTGGCTGCTCGACCGGGTGCTCCACGACGGCGTCCACGATCTCGCCCTGGGCGCTTACCTTTTGCTGCTGGTCCTGCTTGGCCGTCCGGTGGGGCTGCTGCGCAGGCTGGATCGGCTGCAAAGGCTGGAAGTAGCCAGCGGCACCACCCTGGCCGTGCTCATCGTGGGTCTGTTCAAGCGTCTGAGCCTGACCAGCTGCCCCTGGGACCTGAGCGAGTTCGGCGGCGTGGCCTCCTATGTATCGCACTGGACCTGGGGGCAGGCCGATGGCGGGCCGGGCCACTGCTTTCCCGGTGGCCATGTTTCCTCGACCCTCGTCTTCCTGTCCCTGGCCCTGCCCTGGCTGCAGGGCGAGGCTCAGGAACGACGGTTCGGCAGCGCCCTGCTGCGCGCCCTCCTGCTCAGTGGGCTGCTCCTGGGCCTGGCCCAGACCCTGCGCGGTGCCCACTACCCGAGTCACACCTGGTGGACCCTGGTGATCTGCTGGCTGTCCGCATGGACCAACCATCTGGTGTTTTCCTGGATCCGGGCCCAAGGCTTGACCCGAGCGGCGCTGGTATCGCGGGCGGAACTTTTGGATTAGCACTCTCTCTCATAGAGTGCTAATATAGAAATATGACCTCGAAAGGAGTTCTGCCATGACCACTGTCACTGGAGTTTCCCCTGCAGCGCTGACCGTCGCCAATCCCTGGGCGCTGGTGCCCCCACTGGGCAATCTGGACGCCTATATTTCGGCCGCCAACCGCCTGCCCATGCTCACCCTGGAGGAAGAGCAGGAGTTCGCACGCAAATTCCGCGAGTCCAACGACCTTGAGGCTGCCGGTAAGTTGGTGCTCTCTCACCTGCGCCTGGTGGTGTCCGTTTCCCGCCAGTACCTGGGCTACGGCCTGCCCCACGGCGACCTGATTCAGGAGGGCAATGTGGGCCTGATGAAGGCCGTCAAACGCTTCGACCCGGACCAGGGCGTGCGCCTGGTGAGCTACGCGCTGCACTGGATCAAGGCCGAGATCCATGAATACATTCTGAAGAACTGGCGCATGGTCAAGGTCGCCACGACCAAGGCCCAGCGCAAGCTCTTCTTCAACCTGCGCTCCAAGAAGCAGGGCTACAAGGCCGACGCCGCGGCGGCAGATGCCGGCACCCACCGCGAGACACTGAGCGAAAGCGAGATCGATCTGATGGCGCGCGAACTCAATGTGAAGCGCGAAGAGGTGATCGAGATGGAAACCCGCCTGTCGGGCGGTGACGTCATGCTGGACCCGGGCCCGGGCGACGATGGCGAGGACAGCTACGGCCCCATCGCCTACCTGGCAGACGCCAACCACGAGCCCACGGCCATGATCGAGGCGCACCAGCGCGACGTGCTGGCCAGCGACGGCATTGCCACGGCGCTGGACGCGCTGGATGCGCGCAGCCGGCGCATCGTGGAGGAGCGCTGGCTCAAGGTGAACGACGACAGCTCGGGCGGCATGACGCTGCACGAGCTGGCCGCCGAATACGGCGTGAGCGCCGAGCGCATCCGCCAGATCGAAGTGGCCGCCATGAAGAAGATGAAGGCGGCGCTGGCAGAATACGCCTGATTCCCTGGCGCACGCCTCAACAGGCCCCTGACTTGCCAAGAGTCCGGGGCTTTTTCTTTTGGAGACAAGAATGCGATTGACACCTTCCCCCCTGCGGCGCGCCCTGCTGGCGCTGGGCCTCCTAACCTTGGGTGTCGGCGCCCAGGCCCAGCAGGCCGCGGCCTGGCCGACCAAGCCGGTGAAGATCCTGGTCGGCTTTCCGGCAGGCACCTCGCCCGACCTGGTGGCGCGCACGCTGGCCGAGCCCCTGAGCAAGGCCCTGGGCCAGCCCGTGGTGGTGGAGAACAAACCCGGGGCCGGCGGCAACATCGCAGCCGACATGGTGGCCAAGGCCACCGACGGCCACACCATCGGCGTGATGATCAACGGCAACCTGACCATCGCCAAGCTGCTCAATCCGAAAACCCCTTACGACCCGGCCAAGGACCTGGCCCCCATCAGCCTGGTTGGCACGGCGCCGCTGGTGCTGGCCGCCCCGGCGGACGCGCCGGGCAAGACCCCCGCCGACTTCCTGGCCGCCGCACGCAGCAGTGGTGACAAGTGGAGTTATGGTTCGCCGGGCATCGGCACGGTGGGCCACATCGGCATGGAATTGCTCAAGGCGCGCACCGACATGGCGCCGGTGCATGTGCCCTACCCCGGCTACCCGCAGGTGGTGACCGCCATGCTGGGCGGGCAGATCCAGCTGTCCATGCTGCCGCCCGGCCTGGCCCAGGCCCAGGCAGCTGCCGGCAAGGTGCGCCTGCTGGGTGTGACGTCAGCCGGCCGCAGCACCCTGGCCTCCGGTGTGCCCAGCCTGGCCGAGGCGGGCGTGAAGGACTTCCAGCTGGAGATCTGGAACGCCGTGGCCGGCCCGGCCTCCATGCCCAAGCCCGTCGTCGCCAAACTCTCCACGCTCTTCAGCGAGATCGCACGCAGCCCCGAAGTGCGCCAGCGTCTGTTCCAGCAGGGCTGGCAGGTGGCCGGCGGGACCTCCGAGGCATTGGCCCTGCGCATCAAGGCAGATACGGCCACCCTGGGCAAGATCATCCGCGACCGGGCGATCAAGGTGGAGTGATCCCCCGGCCTGGTGCCAAACGATGGCCAGACAATAAAAAGCCCGCCATCGGCGGGCTTTTTTGCGACTGCCTCGTGATCACTTTTCCTGCAGGAGCTGCCGGATGTCCGAGGCCAGCGCCCCGGCCCCGCTGCCGTAACGCGAGTACAGGCGCAAGCGACCCTGGGTGTCGTAGATGTACATGCCGGCCGAGTGGTCCATGGTGTAGCTGGTAGGCGTCTTGCCGTCGACCTTCTTGTAATAGACCTTGTAGTCCTTGGCCACTGCGGCCAGCTGCTCGGGGCTGGGCGCATACAGCGCCAGGAAGGTCGGGTCGAAGTTGGCCATGTAGCTCTTCATCACCTCGGGCGTGTCACGTGCCGGATCGACGGTGACGAACAGGCCCTGCAGTTTCTCGCCGTCCGGGCCCAGCAGCTTCTTCACCGCCACCAGCTCGGTCATGGAGGTGGGGCAGACGTCCGGGCACTGCGTGTAGCCGAAGAACATCACGACGATCTTGCCCGGGAAATCCTTGAGCGTGCGCGCCTGGCCGTTGTGATCGGTCAGCGCGAAATCGCGGGCGTAGTCAGCTCCCGTCAGGTCGATGGCGCTGAAGCCGGGTTTGCCGCTGTCGGAGCAGCCCGCCAGCAGCAAGGCCCCGGCAGCCAGCAGACCCGCCGCGATGGAGTGAAGAGCAAAACGCTTGTTCATGAAGGTCTCACAACAGATAGTGGTCAAGCAGCAGGGCTGCGAACAGCACGCTGAGATGGATCAGCGAGAAACGGAAGGTTTTGCGGGCGAGTTCGTCCGAGTAGTTGCGCCACAGCTTGAAGGCATAGACGAAAAAACCGACGCTCAGCAGCACCGCCGTGGCCAGGTAGAGCCAGGAGCTCATGCCGTAGGCGAAAGGCATGAGGCAGGCTGCGAACAGGACCAGGGTGTAGAGCAGGATCTGCAGGCGCGTGAACTCGTTGCCGTGGGTGACCGGCAGCATGGGCAGGCCGGACTTGCGGTAGTCCTCCACACGGTACAGGGCCAGCGCCCAGAAGTGCGGTGGCGTCCACAGGAAGATGATGAGGAAGAGGATCAGCGCCTCGGGGCCGACGTCGTTGGTCAGCGCCGCCCAGCCCAGCACCGGCGGCATGGCGCCCGAAGCCCCGCCGATCACGATGTTCTGCGGCGTCAGCGGTTTGAGGATGACGGTGTAGATCACGGCATAACCGACGAAGGTGGCGAAGGTCAGCCACATGGTCAGCGGGTTGATCCAGAAGTACAGCAGGGCCGAACCCGCGGCGCACAGCACCGCGGAGAAAACCAGAGTCTGCAGGTTGCTGAGCTCGCCCTTGGCGGTGGGACGCCAGGCGGTGCGTTTCATCTTGGCGTCGATGCCCTGCTCAACAATGCAGTTGAAGGCCGCCGCCGCCCCTGCCACCAGCCAGATGCCGATGCAGGCGATGATCATCAGGCGCAGCTCAGGCCAGCGCGGCAGGCCGGGCACCGCCAGCACCATGCCGATCAGGGCGCAGAAGACGATGAGCTGGACCACCCGCGGTTTAGTCAGCGCATAGAACTGGCTGAACACGGAGGCGGTGGAGGCGGTGATGGGGGCACTCATGCGGCAGGACTCGAAACAGGAACAGAGGGGACGCGGCTGGCCTGCCGGGCCGGCTGGCTGCTGGCCAGGCTCCAGGTCAGCAATACCACCAGGCCGGCAGCGCCGCCGGTGTGCAGTACCGCGGCCAGCAGCGGCCAGTCCAGCACCACATTGCTCAGGCCGCTGAGGAATTGCAGCAGCAACAGGGCGGTCAGCGCGCGCGCAGCACGACGCCACAAGGGCAGTGCGTGCAGGCGCCAGGCCAGCAGCAGCAGCACGGCGATGACGAGATAGGCCGCCAGGCGGTGCACGTAGTGGATGGCGGTGAGCGCGGCAAAGCTGATGTGCTCGCCCGTGCCGGTCAGGCCCAGCTCGCGCCAGAGCTCGAAGCCCTGGACAAAATTCATCTCGGGCCACCAGCTGCCCTGGCAGCTCGGAAACTCGGTGCAGGCCAGCACGGCGTAATTGGTGCTGACCCAGCCGCCCAGGGCGATCTGCAGCGTCAGCAGGCCCAAACCCCAGCCCAGCAGGCGGCGCAAGCCGGGCGGTGCCACACGCGTGGCGCCCGCGTCATGCAGTTGCGCGTAACGCACCGCCTGCAGGCTCAGCAGGGCCAGCAGAAGTAGGCCACCCAGCAGGTGCAGCGTGACGATGGCGGGGAACAGCTTCATGGTGACGGTCAGTGCGCCAAAGGCGCCCTGCACGCAGACCCAGACCAGTGTGAGCGTGGCCCACCAGGGGCTCAGCGTGCCATCGGCGCTGCGCTCCTTGCGCAGGTGCTCGCGCCAGCTGACCAGCGCCAGCACCAGGATGAGCACACCGACACCGGTGGCGAGGTAACGATGGATCATTTCGACCCAGGCCTTGCCATGCGTGACCGGGCCGGTGGGCATGGCCTGCTGTGCCGCCGAGATTTCGGCGTGGGCACCGACCGGGCTGGCCTTGCCGTAACAGCCCGGCCAGTCCGGGCAACCCAGGCCGGAATCGGTCAGGCGGGTGAAGGAGCCGAACAGCACCAGATCGAAGGTGAGGAAGAGGGTGAGCACGGTCAGGGCCTGCAGGCGGCGCGTGGTGCTGGCCTGGCGCTGGCGCAGCCAGACCCAGGCCAGCGGGCCGCCCGCGAGCACCAGGCCCATGAGCATGAGGCGCAGGACCGGGCTGAAGTCGTAGAGTGCGGGAGCGTCCATGGCTTCAGCGTCCCGCCTTGTCCCAGGAGCTGGACGCACGCATCAGGCGCTCCAGGTCGCGCTTGGCCCGGGCGGCCGTCTCGATGTCGAGCCGGGCGGGAAAACGCATCATCCAGTTGCCCATCGGGTCCACCACATACAGGTGCTCGCCGATGTCATGGCCGCTGGCCGGTACCAGCCAGCGCGCCACCTCTTCGGCGGGCACACGCAGCACCGTGGCATCCTTCAGCCCGGGCTGCAGCTCGGCGGGGATGGCTTGCATGTCGCTGACCAGCCAGACGCGGTCCAGGCGGTCTTTTTCCCTGCCCAGGCTCTCGCGCAGCTGGCGCTGGAAGTAGAGCTGCTGGGTACACAGCTCGGTGCAACTGCCGCTGCCCACGCTCACCAGCAACCACTGGCCCTTGAGTTCGCCGAGCTTGTGCGTGCGACCTTCCAGGTCCAGGCCCAGCATCTCGGGCAGGGGACGCTGCGGGTCGATGAGCTCGCCGAAGTTGCGCCGCCCTTCGGGACGGATCACGTAATAGGTGAAGTAGGAGGCGATCACCGGCGCCGCGCTGACCAGCAGCACGGCGATCATCTTCCAGCGACCGATGCGGGTGCGCCGGGTCTGGTCGGCCAGGGCCTGGCTGGGCTCGGGCAGGTCGTAGACGGTGAGACCGAGAACGTGATCGCTGCCTTCAGGCTTGGCGCTGCTTGTATCTTCTGACAATTTGGAACCAGACATAAAGGAGTGTTATCAGGGCACACAGCCCGAACCATTGAAACGCGTAACCGTAGTGCTTGTCGACCCCGGTGTTGATCTGCGGCCAGTCACGCAGCAGGCCGTCATCCGGCTGGGGCGCGCCGATCTGCTGGATCGATCCCGCGACCAGGGCCAGGCCGGTTTCGGCCCGGAACTGTTCCAGATCGAGATTTTGCCGGATCGCTCCGCTGCCGGCCTCGCCCATGTCATAGAGCTTGGAGGGGGCAAGGGCTATGCGGCCCTGCACTTTCACCGCTCCGGCCGGCGTCTCGATCTGCGGCACGCGCAATCGGTCCTCGAAATTGCGCGGCACCCAGCCGCGCTGCACCAGCACGACGGCCCCGCCGTCCAGGCGCAGAGGCGTGAGCACGAAAAACCCCGGTCGTCCGTTCATCTGCCGGTTGTCCAGGAAGACCGTGTGCTGCGGCAGCCACTGCCCCAGCGCCTCGATGCGACGGTGCAGCAGTTCCCCGTCCGGCGCGCCGGCCAGGCTGCGACCGTCCAGCACCGGCAGCTTGGCCCGCGCGTCGATGCGGGCCTGCAGGGCCTGCTTCTCGTCGGCACGGCCGAGCTGCCAGCGCCCGAGCGCGAGCGTCACCGCCACGCCGAGCAGCGCGGCAAGTGTCACCACCCAGAAACGCCCTTTTTCACTCACGCGATAATCCTGTCCATGAAATACCTCGTCGCCCTGGCCTTCCTGGCCATCATCGCCAGCCTGGGCTCGGCCCTGTTCTTCATGATGCGCGACGGCCGCGACGGCAAACCCAAGACCAGCAACATGGCCCGCGCCCTCGCCTTCCGCGTGGGCTTCTCCATCCTGATCTTCCTCTGCATCCTGATCGCCTGGAAGCTGGGCTACATCCAGCCCACGGGCATCAAACCCGGCCAGTAAGCCATCTCACGTCGAACAAAAACAAAAGCCGCTTGACGCGGCTTTTGTTTTTGTCGGCTCGCACACCAAAGCGGCGTTGCGAGCGGGCTTCAGCCTAGGCGGGGGTGGCAGGAAACCGGAACGTACTTGAATGTACGTGAGGATTTCCCGACGGGTCCCGCAACGACGGATCAAGCCCGCGCAGTAGCCGCTCCGATTACATCCAGTAGACCAGGATGTACAGACCCAGCCAGACCACGTCCACGAAGTGCCAGTACCAGGCCGCACCTTCGAAGCCGAAGTGACGGTCGGCGGTGAAGTGGCCCTTTTGCAGGCGCAGGGTGATGAACAGCAGCATCAGCATGCCGACAAACACGTGGAAGCCGTGGAAGCCGGTCAGCATGAAGAAGGTGGAGCCGAACACGCCGGAACTGAGCTTGAGGTTCAGGTCGCGGTAGGCGTGCATGTACTCATAACCCTGCACGAACAGGAAGAGAACGCCCAGCAGCACGGTGATCCACATGAAGCCGATGGTCTTGCTGCGGTTGCCGTCACGCAGGGCGTGGTGGGCGATGGTCAGCGTGACACCCGAGGTCAGCAGCAGGGCCGTGTTGATCGTGGGCAGCCAGAAGGGACCCATGGTCTGGAAGGGCTCGACGATGCCGGCGGGCGAGGCGGTGGCACCCGCCACGACGCTGGGCCAGACGGCCTTGAAGTCAGGCCACAGCAGTGCGTTGTCCAGGCTGCCCAGCGCCGGCACCGAGTGGGCGCGGGCCCACCACAGGGCGGTGAAGAAGGCGCCGAAGAACATCACTTCGGAGAAGATGAACCAGGTCATGCTCCAGCGGTAGGAGATGTCGATCTTGTGGCCGTACTGGCCGCTTTCGCTCTCCGAGATGGCTTCGCTGAACCACTGGAACAGCACGACCAGCCACCAGACGAGACCGAAGGCCAGCGAGTACATGCCCCAGCTGGCGCCATTGATCCACTGGCCTGCGCCCAGAATGACGAAGAACAGGCCGATCGCCGACATCACGGGATGACGGGACGGGCCAGGCACGAAGTAGTACGGGGTGCCGCCGTGGGTAGTCGAACTCATGTTTGCTCCATTCCTTCCGGTTCTGCTTATCTCAAATTATTTCCAGGTGTTCCAGCCCGGGTCTCACGCGACCACGATCCAGTTCACCAATGCAATCAAACTCAATACGAACAGGATCCCGCCGACCAGGCCCACCGCAATGATGTGGTAAGGCTTGAGTTGGGCGATGTCATCCTGGAAACCACTGTTCTTGCGCACGCCTAGGAAGGACCAGGCCACGGCCTTGACGGTCGCCCACAGCGAGCCTTTGGCGACCTGTGTTTTGCTCATGCCCCGGACTCCAGGCCCTTGCGCGCGGCCGTGGGCGCTGGCGGCGTCTTGCTGCCCACTTCGAAGAAGGTGTAGGACAGCGTGATGGTGCTCACGTCCTTGGACAGCTTGGGATCGATCACAAACACCACCGGCCAGCTTTTCTTCTCGCCCGGCGCCAGCGTGTATTCATTGAAGCAGAAGCACTCCAGCTTGTTGAAGTGGGCTGCGGCCTGGCGAGGGGCATAACTCGGGATGGCCTGGGCCGCCATGCTGCGGTCCTGCACGTTCTCGAACTCGTACATGACGGTGGCCAGTTCGCCCGGATGGACCTGCAGCGAGGTCTGCGCCGGCTTGAAACGCCAGGGGCCGCGCACATTGGCATCGAACTCGACGGTGATGGTGCGGCTGGTGTCGACCTGGGTGTTGCCGGGCGTGTAGGCGCTGCGCCCGGGCAGTTCACGCTCACCCACGGCCAGCACATTGAGGCCGAGCGCTTCGCACAGGTGCTTGTAGATCGGCACCAGCGCATAGCCGAAGCCGAACATGCCGGCCACCACGATGACCAGCTTGCCCACCATCCTGGCGTTCTCGCGTCGCAGGTTCATGGCTGCCTCGTCACTTGCCGCCCAGCAGGACCATCTTGGCCAGGAAGCCGAGGAAGAAGATCAGCGCGACCGACGCCAGGATCAGGCCCAGGCGGCGGTTGGATTTCTTCTGTTCAGGCGTCATGGCGCAATCTTTCCGCGCGGGGTGTCAGCCGATGATCTTGGTCGCGGTCGCGTCCAGCTTCGGGGGGGTTTCGAAGGTGTGGAAAGGGGCCGGCGAGGGCACTTCCCACTCCAGGCCTTCTGCACCTTCCCAGGGCTTCTGGGGAGCCTTCTCGCCGTGGCCGCGCATGGCGGGCACGATCACGAAGAGGAAGAAGTAGACCTGGGCCAGACCGAAGCCGAAGGCACCGACGGTGGCAATGGCGTTGAAGTCGGCGAACTGCATGGGGTAGTCGGCGTAGCGACGCGGCATGCCGGCCAGACCCAGGAAGTGCATCGGGAAGAAGGTGATGTTGAAGGAGATCATCGACCACCAGAAGTGCAGCTTGCCGCGGCCTTCGCTGTACATCACGCCGGTCCACTTGGGCAGCCAGTAGTAGATGCCGGAGAACATGGCGAACAGCGAGCCAGCCACCAGCACGTAATGGAAATGGGCCACCACGTAATAGGTGTCCTGCACCTGGATGTCAATCGGTGCCACCGACAGGATCAGGCCGGTGAAGCCGCCCATGGTGAACACGAAGATGAAGCCCACGGCCCACAGCATCGGGGTCTCGAAGGTCATCGAGCCCTTCCACATGGTGGCCAGCCAGTTGAAGATCTTCACGCCGGTGGGCACGGAGATCAGCATGGTGGCGTACATGAAGAACAGCTGGCCGGTCACCGGCATGCCGGTGGTGTACATGTGGTGTGCCCACACGATGAAGGACAGGATGGCGATGGAGGCCGTGGCGTAGACCATGGAGGCATAGCCGAACAGCTTCTTGCGGGCAAAGGCCGGCACCACGGCGCTGATGATGCCGAAGGCCGGCAGGATCATGATGTACACCTCGGGGTGGCCGAAGAACCAGAAGATGTGCTGGTACATCACCGGGTCGCCGCCGCCGGCGGGGTTGAAGAAGGTGGTGCCGAAGTGGCGATCGGTCAGCGTCATGGTGATGGCGCCGGCCAGCACGGGCATGACGGCAATCAGCAGGTAGGCCGTGATCAGCCAGGTCCAGCAGAACAGCGGCATCTTCATCAGCGTCATGCCGGGCGCGCGCATGTTCAGGATGGTGACGATGATGTTGATCGAACCCATGATGGAGGACGCGCCCAGGATGTGCATGGCAAAGATGCCGGCGTCCATCGAGGGGCCCATCTGCAGCGTCAGCGGTGCGTACAGCGTCCAGCCGGCTGCAGGGGCGCCGCCGGGCATGAAGAAGGACAGCACCAGCATGAGGGCGGCGGGAATCATCAGCCAGAAGCTGAAGTTGTTCATGCGGGCGAAGGCCATGTCGGCCGCGCCGATCTGCAGCGGGATCATCCAGTTGGCGAAGCCCACGAAGGCCGGCATGATGGCGCCGAACACCATGATCAGGCCGTGCATCGTGGTGAGCTGGTTGAACAGCTCGGGGTTCACCACCTGCAGACCGGGCTGGAACAGCTCGGCGCGGATCAGTAGCGCCAGGACGCCACCGACCATCAGCATGGTGAAGGCGAACAGCAGGTACAGCGTACCGATGTCCTTGTGGTTGGTCGCATAGACCCAGCGACGCCAGCCCGTGGGGGCGTGGTGGTCGTCATGGGCATGGTGATCGTGATGGTCTAGAACGGCACTCATCCTGATTTCCTTCTCAATACTCTAGGCGTCTGACGACTGTTTACTTGCGGGCGGTCTTGATGTCGGCCGGCTGCACCAGCTGGCCGGTCTTGTTGGACCAGGTGTTCTTGGTGTAGGTGACCACGGCGGCGATCTCGGTGTCGCTCAGCTGCTTCCAGGCCGGCATGGCGCCCTTGCCGTTGAGCATGATGGCGATCTGCTTGGACTTGTCGGCATCGAGCACCAGGGCCGAGGCATCCAGCGGTTTGAACGGGCCGGCGCCCTTGCCGTTGGCCTGATGGCAAACCGCGCAATTGGCGGCATAGACCTTCTCGCCGCGCTGCACCAGCTCACCCAGGGCCCAGACCTTGGCCGGATCGTCGGCCTTGGCGGCCATGGCCTTCTTCTGGCCATCCACCCACTTGGCGTAGTCCTCGGCGGACAGCACCTTCACGTGAATGGGCATGTAGGCGTGTTCCTTGCCGCACAGCTCGGCGCACTGGCCGTAGAAGTCACCCGTCTGTTCGGCGCGGAACCAGGTGTCGCGCACGAAACCGGGGATGGCGTCCTGCTTGATGCCGAAGGCCGGCACCATGAAGGCATGGATCACGTCGTTGGCGGTGGTGATGATGCGAACCTTTTTGTCCACGGGCACGACCAGGGGGTTGTCCACCTTGAGCAGGTAGTTGTCGATGGGGGCCGGCTTGCCCGACTCGGACATCTCGCGGTGCGTGTTGTCCAGGGTGGAGATGAAGCCGATGCCCTCGCCTTCGCCCTTGATGTAGTCGTAGCCCCACTTCCACTGGTAACCCGTGACCTTGATGGTCAGATCGGCATTGCTGGTGTCCTTCATGGCCACGACGGCCTTGGTCGCCGGCAGCGCCATCAGGATCACGATGATGAAGGGGATCACGGTCCAGGCGATTTCCACGGCCACGGACTCGTGGAAGTCGGCGGACTTGTGCCCGACCGACTTGCGGTGCTTCAGGATGGAATAGAACATCACGCCGAACACCGCTACGAAGATCACCGTGCAGATGATCAGCATGAACCAGTGCAGCCATTGCTGCTCCGCAGCAATCTTGGTGACTGCGGGAGGCAGGTTGAGCTGATTGACCGCCGGACCACCGGGCAGGTCGTTGACAGCCTGGGCTGCGGTGAAGGCCGCCGTACCAGCCCAAGCGCCAGCCATGAGCAGCAGTGAAGCCAATTTATTAGAAATGCTCTTCATCATGTTCACTTCTTCAATGTCTTAAATAATCCAGGACTGCCCACGCTTGCCCACATGCGGCTTGTGACCGATGAGCCCACCACCGATCGGTGGCAGGCAACAAGCTGCCTTTGAAATTCGAAATTCAGCAACTGCTTATTGTAGCCCAGCACTTTTACCCCTCGCCCGGCTGATATACGGGTTCACCCCAGGTGAGGCCAGCCTTCCCCCTCATCCTCATTCCTCATGAACGCTGCCGCCGCAGCGTGGCGCGCATGTCGTCCAGGCTCAGCCGGGTCTCGGGCGCCAAGGCCAGGCGCGGCTGCGGCTTGAAGGCGTGGCCATAGATGATCTCGAAGCTCAGCTTGAGCCTCCCCTCGTGGGCCGGATCGGCCAGCTGGCGCAGGGCCGTGTGCAATTGCCCGCGCCAGCCCCGGCCACGCAGACCGGCAAAACGCGCCGGGTGCAGGTTGCGCCCCAGCTCGCGCAACTCCTGCAGCAGGCGCTCGGGGCTCTCGAAGGTCAGCTCGATGCGCTCCATGTCCATCACCGGTTCGGCAAAACCGGCCCCGACCAGCATGTCGCCCCAGTCGTGCATGTCGGTGAACTCGTGCGCGGGCGCTGGCCAGCCCAGGGCCTGGTACAGCGTGCGCAGTTCGCGCAGGGTGTCGGGGCCGAGACAGGAAAACATCAGGAAGCCGTCAACCGCCAGCGCCCCGTGCCAGCGCTGGATCAGGGCCTGTGGATCGGCCGCCATGTGCAGGGTCATATTGGCCCAGAGCAGTTCGGCTGCGGTCTCTGCAGGCTGAGCCGCCAGGGCCGCCGACCAGCGGGCCGGGTGCCACCAGGGCCGTGCCGCGGCTTGCTGCGCCAGGGCCTGTTCCGACGGCACGGCGGCGCTGATGTGGCAGCGTGCGCCGGGGTAACGGCGCGCCAGCAAGGCCTGCGCCTGCAGGCCGCCGCGCACCGGCTCCCAGTGTGACCAACTTCGGGGCTGGCGTACGATCCAGTCCAGCCGCTGCTCCATGCGCCGCGCCACCTCCTCGTGCAGCCAGGCGGAAACCGTTTGCGGCCGCCGGGCCCAACGCGCGGCGGCGAGGGGGTCGATGGTGGGGGGGCGGTGATCGGACATGGGAAAGCTGGCGAGTATATTGATTCCCCCTGCAGCCCCTGACCCGGCACGCCATTGCCCTTGTTGCGCCCATGTTCCGCAGCCTGCTCACCCGCTTGACCCGCACCCTGCCCAGCCAGTGCGCGGTCTGCCACGCCTGGCCGGCGCAAGCCGTGTGCGAGGCCTGCGTGGCACGTTTTGCCCAGCCCCGTCCGCGCTGCCGCAGTTGCGCCCTGCCGGTTCCCGAAGGTGTGGAGCGTTGCGGCGAATGCATCAAGCAAGCACCTCCACTGGACCTCTGTTTGGCGGCTGTGGCTTATGAATACCCCTGGGCCGGCCTGGTCGCGCGCTACAAGTTTGGCGCCCGTCCGGGCTGGTCGCAGGCGCTGGCCTTGCTGATGCGCGCCACGCCCTGGGCCGAACCGGCGCTCGAAGCCGCCGATCTGCTGCTGCCCATGCCGCTGTCGTCGGAACGGCTGCGCCAGCGCGGCTTCAATCAGGCGCTGGAACTGGCACGCCAGCTCGCCCCGGCCAAGGTCGATGCGGGACTGCTGCTGCGCCTGCGCGACACGCCGGCGCAAAGCGCCCTGCCGCGCGAGGCCCGGCTGCGCAATGTGCGCGGCGCCTTCGGCGTGGCCAGCGGACGGGAAGAGGCGATTGCGGGCCGACGTGTGGTGCTGGTCGATGACGTGATGACCAGCGGCGCCTCGCTGTTTTCCGCGGCCCAGGTCCTGCGCACAGCCGGGGCCGCGCACATCACGGCACTGATCCTGGCGCGAACGGAAACACACTGAATAATGCGCGAATGTTCCACATCGTCCTGGTCCACCCCGAGATCCCGCCCAACACGGGCAACGTCATCCGCCTGGCGGCCAACACGGGCTGCACCCTGCACCTGATCGAGCCGCTGGGCTTTTCCATGGAGGACCGGCTGATGCGCCGTGCCGGCCTGGACTACCACGAGTACGCCGAGGTGAAACGCTACGCCGGCTGGGACAGCTTCCTGTCCAGCGCGCAACCGCGCCCCGATCGCATGTTTGCGCTCACCACCCGCGGCACGCGTCTCGTGCACGACGTCGCCTTTGAGCCGGGCGACTGGCTGGTGTTCGGCTCGGAAACCAGCGGCCTGCCCGAGCCGGTGCGCGCGGCCTTTGCATCAACGCAGCAACTCAGGCTGCCGATGCGCGCCGGCCAGCGCAGCCTGAACCTGTCGAACGCCGTTGCAGTGACGGTGTTCGAAGCCTGGCGGCAGAACGGCTTCGGGACATAGCCCCCCACGCTCGGCACTGCGTGTCCTCGCGGCTTCCGGAGGCCGTGCGCCGCTCACGATCTAGGGGTAGCGCCGCGCGATCGACTCGGCCACGCAGGCCGGTTTGGCCACGCCTTCGCGCTCGATGGTCACCTCCCACGTCATCTGCATGCCGTGGTTATCGATGGGCTCGCAGGCCAGCAGCTTCAAACGCGCGCGCAGTCGGCTGCCCACCGGCACCGGTGCCATGAAACGCACGCGGTTCAGGCCGTAGTTCACACCCATGCGCGACTCGACGATCTCCATGCTGCTTTCGAAGAACCTGGGCAGCAGGGACAGCGTGAGAAAACCGTGCGCGATGGGGCCGCCGAAGGGGCCGGCCTTGGCGCGTTCGACGTCAACGTGGATCCACTGGTGGTCACCCGTGGCCTGGGCGAACTGGTTGACCTGTTCCTGGGTGATGGTGAGCCAGTCGCTGACCGCGACCTCCTGGCCCACCAGCGCGGGGAACTCCTTGAGGGACTGGAAAGTTTTCATGATGCCAATGTAAAGGGCCGCCCAATGGCGGCCCTGTCATGCACGCGACGTTTGCAGGCAAGACCGACTCATTTGTCCAGCCAGCGGCAGATGCCCTGCCACTGCTCCAGATCCTTCTCGACCCGACTGGGCGCCACGTCGAACAGGGTCAGGCCATGGGCGGCCAGATGGATGTAGTTCTGCGTGTCGCGCAGGTAGGCCAGCACGGGCAGGCCCAGACTCTCGACAAAGGCGCGCAGCTTGTCGGCCGCGATGGTGCGGCCATCCACGCGCATGCCCACGATGCCCACCTGCATGCCCTTGTGCGTGTGCTGCTTGATCTCGTCGAGGAAATCGCGGGTGGCGAAGATGTCGAAGACGCTGGGCTGCAGGGGAATGATGACCTTGTCGGCGTGTTGCAGCACATCCTTCATGCGCGCGCCCTTGAGGCCGGCCGGGGTGTCGAGCACCACGTGGGTGGTGCCCTTGGGCAGCTTGGCCAGCTTGTCCTCGCCCACATCCCAGCTCACGATGGGCCGGGCCGTGGCGGGCCGCAGGCCCAGCCACAGGCGGGAGGACTGCTGACGGTCGGCATCACCGAGCATCACCTTGTGCCCCTTGCTGGCAAAGTAACCCGCCACATTGGTGGACAGGGTGGACTTCCCCACACCCCCCTTGGGATTGGCAACCACGACGACCGGCATCACGCGCTCCTTGGTGTCTGTCCAAACCCTATGGTAGCGTAGGGTTCCGCTTCAAGCCCTTGGGTATCGCCCGGGTGTCTCATTCATGGAACACGCTCCCAGCTGGCTCAGCCACACCTTCATCTACCTGTGCGCGGCCGTCATCGCCGTGCCCCTGAGCAAATACCTGGGTCTGGGCGCCATCATCGGCTACCTGGGTGCCGGGCTCATCATCGGCCCCTGGGGTCTGGGCCTGGTGAGCGAGGTGCAAGACGTGCTGCACTTCGCCGAATTCGGCGTGGTGCTGATGCTCTTCCTGATCGGGCTGGAACTGGAGCCGCGCCGGCTCTGGAGCCTGCGCCGGCCCATCTTCGGCTGGGGCAGCGCGCAGGTGCTGGCCTGCACCGGCGCCCTCTTCCTCGGGCTCTACGCGCTGGGCCTGTTCTTTCCGGCGCAGCTGGGGGGCTGGAGGATCCCGCTGGTGGCCGCCCTGGGCCTGGCACTGTCCTCCACCGCCATCGCCCTGCAGGTCATGGGCGAGCGCAACCTGCTGCCCACGCCGGGCGGCCAGGCCGGTTTTTCCATCCTGCTGTTCCAGGACGTGGCCGCCATCCCCATCCTGGCCCTGCTGCCCCTGCTGGGCGCCGAAGCCGGCCAGGCCAATGGCGACTTCCGCTGGGGCGAACTGCTCAAGATCGTGGCGGTGATCGGGGGTATCGTGCTGGGCGGCCGCCTGCTGCTGCGTCCCCTGTTGCGCTGGATCGCGCGCAGCCGCACACCCGAGATCTTCACGGCCGCCGCCCTGCTGCTGGTGGTGGGCATCGCCGCGCTGATGCAACAGGTGGGCCTGTCCATGGGCCTGGGCGCCTTCCTGGCGGGCGTGCTGCTGGCCGAGAGCGAATACCGGCGCGAGCTGGAGACCGACATCGAGCCTTTCAAAGGCCTGCTGCTGGGCCTGTTCTTCATCGCCGTGGGCATGAGCATCGACCTGTCGGTGCTGCGCGCCTCACCCGGGCTGATGCTTGCGTTGCTGGCCGGCTTCATGGCCATCAAGCTGGTACTGATCCTCACCATGCTGCGCTTCATGCAGGTGCCGCTGCAGGAGCGCCCGGTCATCACGCTGCTGCTGGCGCAAGGTGGCGAATTTGCCTTCGTGGTGTTCCAGACGGCCTTTGGCGCGGGTGTGATGTCGTCACAGACGACCTCGCTGCTGATCGGTGCAGTGGCGCTGTCCATGCTGCTCAGCCCCCTCCTGCTGGTGGCCGTGGACAAGCTGCTGGCACCACGTCTGGCCGGTGCCGGGGGTGCCACCCCGGCCGAAATCTCGCAACCGCAGCAAGCGCCGGTGCTGATCGCCGGCTTTGGCCGTTATGGCCAGATCGTGGCGCGTGTCATGCTGGCCCAGGGCATCCCCAGCACGGTGCTGGACCACGACGCCGACATGATCGAGGCGGCGCGCAGCTTCGGCTACCGCGTGCACTACGGCGACGCCACCCGCCTGGACCTGCTGCGCATCGCCGGTGCGGCCAGCGCCCGGGTGCTGGTGGTGGCGGTGGACAACAAGGAGCAGTCGCTCAGGATCGTCGATCTGGCCCGCGAGCACTTCCCTGGCCTGCAGATCGTGGCCCGCGCGCGGGACGTCACCCACTGGCACGAACTGCGCGAACGCGGCGTGCAGCTGGTGCAGCGCGAACTCTTCGAGTCCAGCCTGCGCAGCGCACGCAGCGTGCTGGAGCTGCTGGGCCACACGCACGAGGAGGCGCGCCAGTTCGCCTGGCGCTTCCGACAGCACAACCTGGAGCTGTTCGAGAAGATGCACCCGCACTACAAGGACCGCCAGCAGCTGATTGCCGTTGTCAAACAGGGACGGCAACAACTGGAAGAGCAGATGGCGCAGGAGCGTGCCGAGCGCGAACGCAGCCAGGCCGGGGCGAAAAATCCCTGACGTTCAGTGGAAGGCGTCCCAGACGAGCTTGGTGCCCGTCAGCAGAAGGCCCAGGTAGATCAGGCGGTAGAACAACTTGGGGTCGATGCGCCGTGCCATGCGCACGCCCACCCACACGCCCACGGGCGCCAGCGGCAGCAGCACGATGGAGGTGGCCAGGTTGCGCCAGTCCAGCAGGCCCAGCCAGGCGTAGGGAATCCACTTGGACAGGTTGATGAAAAAGAAGAACCACGACAGCGTGGCCGCGAAGACGATGGGGCGCAGCTTGAGCGGCAACACATAGGCTGCGATGGGCGGGCCGCCCGCGTGGGCGACAAAACTCGTGAAACCGGCGGCGGTGGTGAGCACACCGCCCAGCCAGCGCGGCGGTGGCGCGCTGTCGGCACGCGGCGGGAACAGCAGGCGCTGCGCCAGGAACAGCAGCGTGAACAGACCCACGATGCCGGCCACGATGTTGGCGGCCAGCAGCTTGAAGAGCAGCGCGCCGATCAGCGTGCCCAGCAGACCGAAGGGCAGCAGGAACTTGAGCAGGGCCCGGTCAAAGTCCTTGCGCAGGGCCGCGATGCCCAGCAGGTCCATGAGCAGCAGCACCGGCATCAGGATGGCCGCGGCCTGCGGCACCGTCACGGCCAGTGCCATCAGCGGCACCGCCAGCGAACCAAAGCCCGCACCGAATCCGCTCTTGCTGATGCCCAGCAGCAGCACCGCCGGCACCGACACGAGATAGAAGTACGGGTCGGTGATCACGGGGAAGTTCAAGGCGCGGCTTTCTTCGGGTTTTCCCGGGGGCGGGTAAGGCCTGAAGTGTAAGAGCCCGCCGGGCGTTCGTTGCGCCCGAGTCCGGCCGGCGGGCCCCGTCCCGGGAAAAGCACGGCCTAGGGCAATTACTAATCGATTAAGTGAAATTTAATCGATAATATTTCCCATCGACCGACCAACCCATCCCAACCGGAGAGTCATGATGAACCCACAAATTCTGGTCAAGAGTGCGGGGCTGCTGCTGGCAGCTGCCGGCCTGCTGGTCACCGGCACGGCATTGGCCCAGGCCGACTGGCCCCGGGCCAAGCCCGTCAACATCGTGGTGGGCTTCGGCCCGGGCGCTTTCACCGATTCGATTGCCCGCATCGTGGCCCAGAAGCTGGGCGAGTCCACCGGCGGCACCTTCACGGTGGAGAACAAGCCAGGCGCGGGCGGCAACATCGCCACCGGTCAGGTCAAGCGGGCCCCGGCCGACGGCTACACGATCCTGGTCCACAGCGTGGCCTATGCCGTCAATCCCTCGCTCTACCCCAATGCCGGCTACGACGCGCTGAAAGATTTCGCGCCGCTGGCCCTCGGCCCGCGCACGCCCAACATCATCACAGTCCACCCCTCCACCCCGGCCCGGGACCTGAAGGAGCTGATCGAGCTGGCGCGCAAGGAAAAGCTGAGCTACGCCTCCTCCGGCATCGGCACCACCACCCACCTGTCGATCGAACGGCTGAAGGTCGCCGCCAAGGTGGACATCACCCACGTGCCCTACCAGCCGGCGCAGGCGATCGGCGCTGTGGTGGCCGGCCATGCCCCCATGTCGTCCACGTCCATGCCGCCGGCCGTGCCGCAGATCAAGGCTGGCAAGATCCGCGCCATTGCGGTGACCAGCGCCAAACGCTCGGCCCTGCTGCCGGATGTGCCCTCGGTGACCGAATTCGGCTACAGCGACTTCGACGACTACACCTGGGTCGGCTTCTTCCTGCCGGCCGGCACGCCGCAGGCCCTGGTCGACCGCATCAACACCGAAATCAACAAGGCGATGGAGTTGCCCGACGCGAAAGAGAAGTTCGTCAGCCTGGGCATGGAATCCACCCGCAACAGCTCGGCCGAATTCGGCAGCTTCCTGCGCACGGAAGTCGAGAAATGGGGTGCCGTGGTCAAGAGCACCGGCGCCAAGGTCGAATAAGGACCGATCCGCGAGAATTCCCGCTTTCCATTCCAGAAAGAGTCACGATGCGATTGTTCAGTTTCGAGGCGCAAGGCCAGTCCCGTATTGGCGTGCTCCAAAGCGCCGGCGCCCAGGCCTTCGTAGACCTGTCGGTGGCCGCGCCTACCCTGCCCACCGACATGGGCCAGCTGATCGCCCAGGCCGGCGGCCTGGAAGCGGCCAAGCAGGCCGCTTCCAAGGCGTCCGCGCCGGCTGTGAAACCACTGGCCGGCGTGCGCTTCCTGCCTGTGGTGCCACGTCCCGGCAAGATCGTCTGCCTGGGTCTCAACTACGCCGACCATGCCAAGGAAGGCGGCAATGCGCGCCCCGAGTACCCCAGCTTTTTCCTGCGCGGCGCCAGCTCGATGACCGGCCATCTCCAGCCCATCATCCGGCCCAAGGCCTCCACCAAGCTCGATTACGAGGCGGAACTGGCCCTGGTCATCGGCCAGCGCGCACGCCATCTGACCCCCGCCAATGCGCTGGACTGCGTGGCCGGTTATTCCTGCTTCAACGACGGCAGCCTGCGTGACTACCAGCGCAAGACCAACCAGTGGACGATCGGCAAGAACTTCGATGCCACCGGCCCCTTCGGTCCTTGGCTGGTCACACCGGACGAGCTGCCGCCCGGCGCCGCAGGCCTGCGCATCCAGTCGCGGCTGAACGGCAAGGTCATGCAGGACGCCAACACGAAAGACTTCCTCTGGGATGTGGCCGAGTCGCTGCGCATCATCACCGAGTGCATGACGCTGGAGCCCGGTGACGTGATCATCACCGGCACACCCGCCGGTGTGGGTTATGCGCGCACGCCCCCGGTCTGGATGGCGCCCGGCGACATCTGCGAGATCGAGATCGAAGGCATCGGCATCCTGTCCAACCCGATCGCCGACGAACAGTAACCCGGCCGGGCACCTGGTCCCCGGCTGCGCACGGCCAAACCGAAGGAGAACGCCCATGTTCACGATCCCCCGTTGGCCTGCTGCGGCCGCACTGGCCGGCCTGCTGTTCAGCACGGCGGTGGCTTCCCAGCCGGCTGCGAGCGCGCCAGCGACCGATGATTTCCGTGTCACCCTGCTCGGCACCGGCAGTCCAATGCCGGCCATGAAACGCTTTGGTCCCGGGGTATTGGTGCAGGCGGGCGGACAGAACCTGCTGATCGACGCCGGGCGGGGCGTGACGCAGCGCCTGCTGCAGACCGGACTCAAGCTGGGCGCGGTCCACGCCCTCTTCGTCACGCATCTGCACTCGGACCATGTGGTCGGCATCCCCGACCTGTGGCTCACGGGCTGGCTGGAAGCCAGCTACGCGCAGCGCAGCGGCCCGTTCCGGGTCTATGGGCCCATCGGTACACAGAACCTGATGGATGGCCTGGTGAAGGCCTACGACTGGGACATCAAGGCCCGCATTGCCGACCAGAAACTCGATCCCGCCAACCTGCGGCCCGAAGTGACAGAGTTCAAGCAGGGGGTCATCTACGACCGGGGCGGCGTCAAGGTCACGGCCTTCGATGTCGACCATGGCGATCTGCTGCAACCGGCCTTCGGCTTTCGGGTCGACTACGGCGGACGCTCCGTCACCATCTCCGGCGACACGCGCTTCAGCGAGAACCTGATCCGCCATGCCACTGGCACCGACCTGCTGATCCATCAAGTGGCAGCGGTGCGCGAGGAGCTGCTGGCCAACCCGGTGTTCAAGGTCATCCTGGACCACCACACCAAACCGGACGAAGCCGGCACCCTCTTCAGCCGCGTCAAGCCTAAGCTCGCCGTCTACTACCACTTCGTGCTGCTCGGCACGCCCAAGGTCCCGGCCGTGACGGAGCAGGACGTGGTCGAGATGACGCGCAAGACCTACAGCGGACCGCTTTTGGTGGGCGAGGACCTGATGGCCTTCCGGCTGGGCAGCGACGGCGTGACACTGATCGCCCCCAAATAAGACCGGCGGCGGTGGCCCACGGGCCGCCGGCACGCCGTACTCGGACCCGGCTCAAGCCGCAGCAGCCAGCTTCACCGGGCAGTCAACCGCCAGATACGTGCCACTGAGCTGGTAGCGGGCCAGCACAGCAGGATCGGCTTCCGGCCTGAACTGCGCCACCAGCGATTCACGCACACCGAACACGGCATCCTGGGCCACGTAGGGATCTTCGGCGTCGAAGATTTCTGTCACCAGGGTGCGGTAACCCGGGGCCTCCACGATGACGTGGTAATGCGAGGGGCGCCACGCATCGCGGTGCGAGACCCGCAGCAGATCGCCGATGGGGCCATCGGTGGGCACCATGTACGGCCGCGGGCGGATCACCATCAGCTCGAACGTACCGTCAGGCAGCACATGCATCTGACAACGCAGGTTGTCCTGCGGCTGCGAGCTGTCGAGCTGCCAGTACAGACCGTTGTCGGCGTTCTGCCAGAAATCGACAACGGCCCCGGGGATGGCCACACCCTGTGTATCGGTCACCCGGCCCCGCAGCAGCACGGGCACCCCGGCGTTGTCCTTGATGAGATTGGCGCCGCTCTCCACCCAGGGGGAGCCGCGGCTGTGGAAGGGCCCCAGCACGCTGCCCTCGGTGGCGCCCGGCGACGCTGCCAGCAGGTCGACCAGGGAGGAAAGTCCCAGCACATCGGACAGCAGGGTGAATTCGCTGCGCGATTCGTTGCTGATCGCCGCGCTGCGGTGCATGAAGTCCAGGGCCGCCCGCCACTCCTCGTGGGTCAGGCGGGTTTCCCGCGCATAGGCATGGACACTGCTGACCAGCTGTTCGATCAGGTACCTGAGTCGCGGATCGTCGATGCGCTCGAAACTCTTTTTCACGGCCTCGGTCACATTGTGTTGGGTGATGTTTCTCATCGCTGATCCCCTAAAATTCAATTAATCGATAAAACAAGATGCCCAGAAAACCCGCTCTTCCCACACTGTCGTCGGCCGCCTCCGGCACCACCCGCGCCAGTGCCGTCTACGACGCCATGCGCAGCGACATCCTGCACGGCGTCTACAAACCCGGCGAGAAGCTGAAGGTGGATGCCGTGGGCACGCGTTATGGCGTCGGGGCGAGCCCGGTGCGCGAAGCGATGAACCGCCTGTCGTCCGAAGGGCTGGTGGCGCGCAGTGACCAGCGCGGTTTCAGCGTCGCCACGCTGCAATGGGATGAGCTTGAAGTCCTGACCCAAACCCGCTGTGAAGTCGAGGGGCTGTGCCTGCGCCAGTCGATCGAACACCGCACCCCCGAATGGGAGGATGCGCTGGTGCTGCTGCTGCACAAACTGTCCCGAACGCCGCGCTCCCTGGCCGCCGACCACTACGTGCCGAACCCGGACTGGGAAGCGCTGCACCGGCAGTTCCACGCGCAGCTGCTGGCGAATTGCCCGTCGCGCTGGTTGCGAGACTTCTGTGCCACGCTCACCAACGAGGCCTATCGCTACCGCCAGATTGCAGCGACGCGGAACTTCACCAGCCGCAACGAACATGCCGAGCATGCGGCGCTGTTCCACGCCGCGATTGGATGCCAGGCCGACGAGGCGGTGCGCTGCCTCACGGACCACTACCGCAAGACCTCCGCCTCCGTCCTCAAGAACGCCAAGCGCATGCCCAAGGGCTGAGGGGTCGAGATGGCACATGGGGCCATTTTAATCGATAAAAACATATAAATTTGTTTTCATCGATTAAACGCCACAGCCAGCCTGTGGCCGCAAACAAGCAGCCCATAGAAAGCCCTCCCCTGGAAGGGGAGGGTTGGGTGGGGTGGGCCTCATGTCGCCGCAGGGCGTGGGCCGCGACCCCGGAGCGGACCTCGCCCTCCCCTGGAAGGGGAGGGTTGGGTGGGGTGAGCCTCATGTCGCCACAGGGCGTGGACCGCGCCCCCGGAGCGGGCCTCGCCCTCCCCCGGGAAGGGGAGGGTTGGGAGGGGTGAACTCAGTTCAGCTGAAAGCTTGTTTCGTGCTTACAGCACGGAACAAGCTTGCTCGAAGGACAGGCGCGGATTGCGCTTGAATTCCTTGCTGTGGTCGGCGTAACCGAGATTGATCAGGAAGTTGGTGGTGTAACGGCCGTCGGGGAAGAACTCGGCGTTCACCTTGGCGATGTCGAAGCCGCTCATGGGGCCGCAGTCCAGGCCCACCGCACGCGCAGCGATGATGAAATAGGCGCCACCCAGCGTGCCGTTGCGTGTGGCCGTGCCCGTGGCCAGGGCCGCATTGCCCTCGAAATTCTCCTTGGCGCCGGCGCCATGCCAGACCTGCGGCATGTGCTCGTAGAACTTCGTGTCGGTGGCGACGATCACGGTAACGGGCGCGCCCATGGTCTTGTCCAGGTTGCCGGGGCTGAGCGCGGGCTTGAGGCGCTCCTTGGCGGCCGGCGTGGTCAGGAACACATAACGCGTGGGCTGGGTGTTCATGGAGGTCGGCGCCATGCGGGCGATGTCATAGGCCTCCTTCAGCAGGGCCAGCGGCACCGGCTTGTCCAGGAAACCATTGGCCGTGCGGGCATTGAAGAAGAGCTGGTCGAGGCTGGCCTGGTCGATTTTCATGGTGGGGCGTAGGTTGTGTTGTAGAAAAAAGGATTATGGGCGCCACCGCCCGAGGGCGCTGGCGCCAGGACGATCAGCTGGCCTTGATGCCGATCTCGCGCACCAGCTTGGTCCAGCGATCGACATCGCGCTTCACCAGCGCACGGGTCTGTTCGGTGTTGAGCGCCAGCGGCTTGCCGCCCGCCTTGCGGAAGGTCTCCTGCAGTTCGGGCTGCGCGATCACCTTGGCCAGTTCGCTGCGCAGGCGCTCCTGCACGTCGGCAGGGGTCTTGCTCGGCACGAAATAACCGAACCAGGACTCCAGGTCCAGCTGGGCCACGCCGCTCTCAGTGATGGTCGGCACATCGGGATGCATGGGATTGCGTTCCGCCCCGGACAGCGCCAGCGGCTTGATCTTGCCGCCCTCGATCTGCGCGCGTGCAGTGGACGAGAGGTCGAAGAACAGGTCCACGCGACCGCCGAGCATGTCCATGTAGGCCGCCTGGGCGCCGCGGTAGGGGACGTGCACCACGTTCACGCCGGCCAGGTGCCAGAGTGCGGCGGCCAGCACATGCTGACCCGAACCGTTGCCAGCCGAGGCATAGGTGAGCTTGCCCGGGTTGGCTTTGGCATAAGCCACCACGTCCTTGAGCGTGTTCAGGGGCAGGTCCTGGCGTGCGGTGAGCGTGTAGCTGTAGCTCACGGCCAGGCCCACGGGTTCGAAATCGCGCAGGCTGTCGTAGGACAGCTTGTCGTACAGGCCCATGTTGAGCGCGATGTTGGAGACCGAGCCCATCAGCAGGGTGTAGCCATCGGGCGCGGCCTGGGCCGCCGCTTCGGTACCCACCAGCGTGCCCGAGCCCGTCTTGTTCTCCACCACCACGCCCTGCCCGATCTGCTTGGACAGGCGTTCGGCCAGCTGGCGCGCCACGAAGTCGAAACCGCCACCAGGCGGCTGCGGCACGATCACACGCAGCGGGCGGTTGGGATAGGCGCCCTGGGCCCAGGCGCCAGGGGCCAGGCCCAGCAGGGCGGCGGCCGGCAGGGCGCGCACGATGGCACGGCGTTGGACTTTGGGGTTCTCGTTCATATCGGTCTCCTCGTTAGGAATGATGCGAATCAGGAAAGTCAGCGCTCGAGCGCACCGCCGGCCATCCAGCGCGCGCCTCGCTTGTAGAGCTCATCCACCACCGGGCCCTTGAGCATGGGCATGTCCATCTTCACGGTGTAGCCGATGCGGGTCTGGATGTAGGCCAGATGCCGATAGCCCTCGGGGAAACCGGCCAGGGCCTGCTGGTCCAGCTTGAGCACCGCGGTGGAGTCGACCGGGTCGATGCGGTCCTTCTCGTAGATGGGCTGGCGGTGGATCAGCTTCCACTCGCCGTTGTGGCGAACCACGAAGTCGTAGAAGCGCCCGGTGCAGACCACGTCACACAGCACGGGACCGTTCTCGCCCTCGACCATGCCGCGTTGCGAGATCGTCATCTTGGTCTGCGCGATCGCGCGGTCGCCCGCCACCTCGACGGCCGAACCGCCCAGGAAGTGCAGGATGCTCACGCCCTTGGCCCAGCCCTCTTTGGTCACACGGATGAATTCGGCAAACGGCCCCTGGAACCAGGTGGCCATCATCACGCCCTCGGGATGCCAGACGGTGGCGAAACGCTCCCAGTCGCCGGCGTCGCGCCACACGGCCCAGCGCTCCACCATCTGGCGGATCAGCAGTTCGTCGTTGAAAGAGTGGTTCATGGTCGTTCCTCAGGAATCAAAAAAGAAAATTCAGGGGGCGGTGTAGTCCACCTGGTGGCGCGCAATGCGCAGGTCGGCCAGTTCATGCTTCACACGCAAGTGCTCGGGATGCGTGCCATAGGCGTCGAGTGCGGCCTGGCTCTCGAATTCGGAGTACAGCACCACGTCGCAGGCGTAATCGATGCGGCTGCTGTCCACCCCGATCTCCAGGCACAGCAGGCCCGGTATCCGGCCACGCAGGCTCTCGAAGCTGCGCTGCAGGCGGGCGATGCCCTGCGCCTTCTCGGCCGGCGTGTCGCCACGCACGTTCCACATCACGATGTGCTTGATCACAAACCGGCTCCGATCATGCGGCGGGCGGGAACCCGGCCTTCTGCGGCCACAGGTTCACGAAGGCGTGGATGGTGGTGCTGGCGTACAGGCCGGCTTTCGTGAAGGGCTCACCGGCCAGCCAGGTGTGGGCCGCATCGCGGCTGGGGAAGTCGATCACCAGCAGGCTGCCCAGCATGGTCTTGCCGTCGTCATGCGTGAGCGGGCCGGCAAAGGCCATCTGCGCGGCCACCGCGGCCAAGTAGTCCTTGTGCACGGGCCGTACCCGCTGCCTTAGCTCGCCATGGTCGGGCTTGTCGATCAGGATGAAGGCAAACAGCATCTCATCTACTCCATTACATATAGGCCAGCCAGGTGGACAGCTTGGGGAAGGCCACCAGCAGCACCAGCACGACGATCATCATCAGCACAAAGGGGAAAGCCCCGGCGAAGATGTCGCGCACGGTGATGCGCGCATCGTTCAGGGCCGACTTCACGGTATAGACCGAGACACCGAAAGGCGGCGTCAGCAGGCCGATCTCCACCGCCACCACGGTGATGACACCGAACCAGATCGTGTCCATGCCGAAGGTGCGCGCGATCGGCAGCACGATGGGCAGCATGATCAGCATGATGGACACCGAATCGATGATGCAGCCCATGGCGATCACCAGGGCAAGATAGACCGCCAGGAAACCCCAGCTGCCCAGGCCGACATCGGCAATGGTCTGGGTGATGGCGGCCGGCATGCCGGTCAATGCCAGCATGCGGCTGTAGAGCATGGCCGAGATGATGAGGAAAAGCACCGAAACCGACACATACCCGGTCTCGGTCAGCACCTTCCACAGCTTGCGCCAGTCCAGGCGACGACGCACCAGCGCGATCACCAGCGCGCCAGCCGCCCCCACCGCACCCGCCTCGGTCGGTGTGAACAGGCCGCCGTAGAGGCCGCCCAGCACCAGCGTGATGAGGATGAGGATGGGGATGAACTTGAGGGCAGCACTGCCCCAGGTTTCGTGGTGTTCCTCGCGCAGCGTGGCCGCGGCGCCCTGCGCCATGATCATGCCCGGGCGCAGATAGGCCATGCCCAGGATCAGCAGGGCGAAGCCCAGGGCCAGCACGATGCCGGGGATGATGCCGGCCATGAACATGCGCCCCACCGATTCCTCGGCCAGCACACCGTAGATGATCATCAGCAGCGAGGGCGGGATCAGCATGCCCAGCACCGAGGAGCCGGCCACCACACCCACCGCGAAGCGCTGCGTGTAGCCATGGCGAATCATTTCGGGCACGGCCACCTTGGTGAAGACCGAGGCCGAGGCGATGGAGATGCCAGTGATGGCGGCAAACACCGCATTGGCCCCCACCGTGGCCAGGCCCAGGCCCCCACGCACGCGCCGCATCAGCCACTGGAAGACGTCGAAGGTGTCGCGCCCCACCCCGCTCACACTCACCAGCATGCCCATGAGAACAAACAGGGGAATCACGCCGAACAGGTAATCGCGGATGGCATCGTTGGCCGAGGCGGCGACAAAACGCGCCGCCACGTCGGGCGACTTGATGAGCGCGACGCTGGCGAAGGAGGTGACGATCAGCGCCACCCCGATGTGCATGCCGAAATAGATGCCGGCCAGCATCAGCACGATGGCCAGCAGGCCGACCTGGAGATCAGACATGCTGGGACTCCTTCAGGTCCTGGATGACCAGCAGCAGGTACTGGATGGCCGCCAGCGCCGCACCGAGCAGCACCACGGCCCGCATCGGCCAGGTCGGAAAGGTGAACAGGCCCTCGACACCGAGGTACTCGCTGTCGGTCCAGGCGCGGGCCAGCGGCCTCCAGGTGGCATAGGCAATCACGCCGCAAGCGAACACCCCGGCCAGGGAAAACAGCGCGCGCAGACGCTTGCCGGCACGCGGACGGCGCACGATGAAGGGGTCGATGAAAAGATCGGCGCGCGACATGCGGCCGTGGCGCAGCGTAGCCGGCAGCTGCAGGAAGACGATGATCACGATGCTGGTGGCCACCAGTTCGGCCACGCCGTCGATCGGACGGTTGGCCAAGTCGCGCAGCAGCACGTCAGCGCACATCAGCAGCATGATGGCGCCGATCAGCACCGAGCCGGCGGCATTCAGGCCATCGACCACGCGACCGAACCAGCTGTCGGTCGCGGACGGCGGCGGCGCGGACTCCAGGTCCGTGGTTTTTTCGTAAGACAAGTCAACCTCAGCAAGCGTCAGACACGCCATGAGCGCGAAACCCCAGGCGGGGAACGCCGTGGAACCGGCTTAGCCGGGCCACTGGCGTTGCCCCCTGCAAGGGGGGTGGCGTAGCGACACGCAGTGCGCGCAGCCTGGGGGTGAGTCACAACTCCTTGTCCCAGTCGCGGGCTGGCGTCACGCCACGCTTGCGCAGTTCGTTCATGTAGGTGGTGACGATCTCCTTGGTCGGGCCCTTGGAGGCGTTGTTCTTCACCCAGTCGGCCGCCAGGTTGGGCATGGTCTTGACCCACTTGGCCCGCTCGGCCGCGCTGAACTCGGTCAGCGTCACCGGAACGGACTGCTTGGCACCGGCCTCGACCATGGTCTTGAGCGCGCCCTCGTAACGCTGCATCAGCACCTTGCCCAGCTCCTGGGAATAGAGCTTGCCGGCATCACGCACGATCTGCTGAACTTCCTTGGGCAGCTTCTCGTAGCTGTCCTTGTTCATGGCCATGCCGCCGATGTAGAGCGCGCCGATGTTCACCTTGGTGATGTGCGGCGCCACCTCGTAGATCTTATTGGGCAGGATGCCGGTGGCAATCGAGATGGTGCCATCGGACACACCGGACTGGATGTCGGTGTAATAACTGGTCAGCGAGCCGTCCACCGGCACCGCCCCCGAGTTGCGCAGCCACAGGCCGATGGAGCCCGGTGCCGAGATCTTGCGCCCCTTGAGCTCGTCGTAGCTCTTGATCGGCTGCTTGGTGAAGAGGTGGTAGCTGTCCACGCCGGTGGCGCCCAGGAAGACGGCGTTGTTGCGCTCCCACTCGCGCTTGAGCGCGGGCACCGTCTCGTGCATGTTGTTCACGACGTCCAGGATGATGCGCACGTCGTCGGTGGTGAAGGGCGTCACGGTGCCGAACTGCGCCAGCGGCATCTTGGCCGCTTCCAGGTTGTGGAAGACCCAGCCGATGTCGGTCACGCCCTGCTCCACGCTGGTCAGCGTGGCATTGGCCTTGTAGAGCTGGCCGCCATAGGCCTCGCGCCATTCGATCTTGTAGCCCTTGCCCAGGGCCTCGACACGCTTGTTGACCTCGGGCACGAAAACCGTGCTCATCAGGCCGACCCAGGGGATGGCCGTCGGGTGGCTGGACGCGATGGTCAGCTTGAAGGTCTGCTGGGCCTGGGCGGCCATGACGCCGCTGGCCAGCAATACCGCGCACAGCGCGGACTGGATGATCTGTCGCTTCTGCATGTCTGTCTCCTCGGGTTGGTGGTGGGTCTGCAGGGCTCTGCGGCCCTTTCTCATTTTTCGGGGTTGAGCACGAAGTCGTAGGTCAGGCTGTAGCTGCCGTCCGCCTGCTTGACCCAGTCCGCGATCAGCGTGGAGCGCACACCGAACACGACGTCGGAGTCGAGGTACTGGTCATGGTCGCGGAACACATGGGTGATCAGGCGCTCGTAACCCGGCGCCTCGATCATGAAATGCAGGTGCGCCGGCCGCCAGGGATGGTTCTGGGTCGCCCTGAGCATGGCGCCCACCGGCCCGTCGCTGGGTATCGGATAGGCCTCGGCCAGAATGGTCCTGAAATGGAAACGCCCCTGCGCGTCGGCATGCAGGATGCCGCGCGCCTGCGGATGCGCCAGGTGCTCGTACTGCACGTCGTAATTGCCGTCGGCATCAGCCTGCCAGACGTTGATCAGGGCATTCGGAATGGGCTCGCCGCCCAGGCCCCTGACCGTGCCGCTCACCAGGCAGGGTTCGCCCTTGGCGCCGTTGGCCACGTCGTCGCCCAGTTTGTATTCCGGAGCCTGCTCCAGGAAGAAGGGGCCGAACACCGTGGGCTCGGTGCAGCCGGCCGGCTTGTCGTTGTTCATGGCCACGGTCAGCATGGACAAACCCAGCGTGTCGGAAAGCAGGATGAACTCCTGACGCGTGGCGCTGCACATGTGGCCGGTATCGGTCAGGTACTGGATGCCCTTGAACCATTCCTCCTCGGTCAGCCGCACCTCGCGCGCGAAGGCGTGCAGATGCTGCACCAGGCTGGTCATGATCTCTTTCAGGCGCGGATCGGGCGTCCTGGAAAAACGTTCGATCACGGCTTGGGTGATGGTGTCCTCGTTGAGGTTGCGCATGCCGTTTCTCTCCTGCGGGTTCTTGCTGAGCTGAGCAAATGTAAAAGTCCGCGACAATTTGGGAAAGAGCGCTGCAGCAAATGACTTTTCCGCGCAGCGAAAAAACTGGAGACCGGTTTGGACCGTTTTGCCGAAATTGAGCTGTTCGTCCAGGTGGCCGAAACCGGCAGCCTGAGCCGTGCCGCCGAGGCGCTGGGCCTCTCGAACGCCGCCGCCAGCCGCCACCTGCAGGCACTGGAAGACCGGCTGGGTGCCCGCCTGGTGGAACGCAACACCCGCCGTCTTTTCCTGACCGACACCGGCCAGGAGTTCTTCAGCCGCGCCAAAACCCTGCTGGCCGACCTGAAGGATGCCGAGGACGTGGTGAACGCCCACACGCTCAATCCCACGGGCATGCTGCGCATCAGCGCCTCGCTGTCCTTTTCCATGCAGCACATCGCGCCCTTGCTGCGCGCCTACACCGAGCGTTATCCCAACGTCACCGTGCACGTCGAAGCCGCCAACCGCTACCTGGACATCATCGACAACAACATCGACGTGGCCATCCGCACGCGCGAGTTCGAACCTGACTCCAACATCACCGTGCGCCGCCTGGCGCAGACGCGCCGCATCCTGGTCGCCGCCCCGCGCTACCTGGCCCGCCACGGCCGGCCCAGGACGCTGGAAGAGCTGGCGCAGCACAAGCTGCTGATCTACACCTACGCCAACAACCCCGGCGAGCTGCGCTTCACGCGCGATGAGCAGACCACCGCCCTGCAGGTCAAGGGCCTGCTCGAATCCAACGACGGCCAGATCCTGCGCGCCGCCGCGCTCGACGGCATGGGCATCCTGGTGCAGCCCACCTACATCGTCTACGACGACATGGTGGCCGGCCGCCTGGTGCCCGTGCTGGACGAATGGGACCTGCCGCGCCTGACCGTCAACCTGGCCTACCCCAGCCGCAAGCACCTCTCGGCCAAGGTCCGCACCTTCATCGACTTCATGGCCGAGCATTTCGTGCGGATGAACTACGAACAAAAATGGACCGGGCGCTTCGGCGTCAATTGAGCTGATGGCCGCATCGCTGCAGACAGACGTACTCATCGCCGGCGGCGGCCCCTGCGGCCTGATGCTGGCCAACGAGCTGGGGCGGCGCAACATCCGCTGCCTGCTGGTCGACCCCAAACCCGGCACCGCCTTCAACCCGCAGGCCAATGCCACGCAGGCCCGCACCATGGAACATTTCCGGCGCCTGGGTTTTGCGCAGGAGATCCGCAGCATGGGCCTGCCGCCGGACCACCCCACCGACATCGCCTACCTGACGCGCTTTGCCGGTACCGAACTCGCCCGCCTGCGGCTGCCCACGGCAGCGGCGGCGCCTCAGGCGATCAAGGCCATGTCCGGTTCGTGGAGCGCCGCCGAACTGCCGCACCGTGTCTCGCAGAAATTCGTGGAAGTGAAGTTGCGCGAACACGCGCAGCGCCTGGCCTCGGTGGACCTGCGCTACGGATGGCAGCTCAAATCGTTCGCCGACACCGGCTCCGGCATCGAAGCCGTGGTGCAGGCCGTCGATGGCAGCGAGCCGCTCACCGTGCAGGCCGCCTACCTTGTCGGCGCCGACGGCGCACGCAGCTTCGTACGCAAGCAGCTGGGCATCGCCTGGGGCGGGGACACCGGCTTCAAGCGCAAATTCATGGGCGGCAAGATGCTCGCCGTATACCTGAAGGCGCCCGACTTCTACGCGCGCAACGCCAACGACCGGGCCTGGATGTACGTGGTGGTCAACCCGCAATTGCGCGCCTTCATCATGTCGGTCGACGGCGTGAGCGAATTTGCCTTCCACATCCAGATGGCCGACGACGACGCCACCGAGGCGCTGACCGAAGCCGATGCCCGGCGCCTGTTCTCGCTGGCCTACGGGCAGGCCATCGAGATCGAGATCCTGTCCATGGCCACCTGGCTGGCTGGCCACGCCCTGGTGGCCGAGTCGTTCCAGCGCGGCCGCGTTTTCCTGGGCGGCGATGCGGTACACCTGTTCACACCCACGGGTGGCCTGGGCTACAACACGGCGGTGGAAGATGCCGTCAACCTGGGCTGGAAACTGGCCCACGTGATCCGCGGCATCGCACCACCCGCCTTGCTGGACAGCTACGAACCCGAACGCAAGCCCCTGGCCGTTCGCAACACCGTCTACGCGCGCCAGTTCGCGGATTCGATCGGTCTGTTCGACGCGCCCCCCGAGCTGGAAGACGACAGCCCCGCCGGCGTCTTGGCACGCGCTGCGGCCTCGGACTACCTGAACGGCCATGTGCGCCGCGAGTTCAACATCCCGGGCGTGACCTTCGGCGGCCGTTACGACGGCAGCCCCGTCATCGTGGCGGACGGCAGCGCCCCACCACCCGATGCGCCGAACGCCTACGTGCCCAGCGCCTGCCCGGGTGGGCGACCACCGCACGCCTGGCTGGCGGACGGCCGCTCGCTCTACGACAGCTTCGGCTTCGATTGGACGCTGCTGGCGCTCGGGCCCGACGCACCGGACACACAGGCCTTCGAGCAGGCGGCGCAGCAGCTGGGGTTGGAGCTGTGCGTGGTGCCACACGCATCCGCAGAACTGGCCGGCCTTTACCAGGCCCCGCTGGTGCTGATCCGTCCGGACCAGATCGTGGCCTGGCGTGGACGGGATGCCCGAACCGCCCGCGACGTTCTGGACCATGCCCTAGGGAATGTGCAGCGCCCAGTCCGGGAGGGGCCCGCGTCAGCGCAGAAACCGTGACTTCCGCCCCGAATGGGGTCGTACCAGCAGCCCCGTTGCGGGATACCCCGGCAGGAATCCGTCTAAGATAGTTTCGCCCCCCCATTCCCAACGAGCTCGCAGCATGCCACTGTCCCGCCCACCGAATTTCTGGCGTCCTCATCCGGCCTACGAGAGCCAGCTGCGTTGGATCCTGCTGCTCTTGCTCTTGCTCGCCCTGGCCCAGCTGATGGCCTGGCTCTTACCGACGCCCATGGAGGCGCGGCCCGTCCCCCACTACCTGCCGCTGCACACCCTGATGGAGACCGTCTCGATCGTGGTGGCCATGATGGTGTTCTCGGTCGGCTGGTATGGTTACCGACAGGTGGTCTCGGGCAACCTGGTGATCCTGGCCTGCTGCTTCTTTGCCATCGGCTGGCTGGATCTGCTGCACACGGTGTCCTACGTGGGCATGCCGGATTTCTTGACGCCCAACGACTCCCAGAAGCACCTGAACTACTGGATGGCCGCGCGATTGCTGGCGGCCGCAAGCCTGCTCGTCGTCGTGCTGCGGCCCTGGGAGCCGCTGAAGCGGCAGGCGACGCGCTACCTGTTGCTGGGCGGCCTGGTCCTGGCGACCTTGCTGCTCAACTGGGTGGTCCTGGCCCATCCGGATGCGATGCCAGCCTGGTTCATTCCAGGCACAGGACTGACCGAGCTCAAAAAGAATCTGGAATACCTCAGCATTGCGTTCAATCTGGTTACGCTCATCGTCCTCTGGGTCCAGATGCGCGAGCCCCAAACCTACAACGCCCCCATGCTGTTTGCCGCCGCGGCCGTCATGGCCATGGGGGAACTCTTCTTCACGCTGTACACGACCATGATCGGCGCGTACAACATCATGGGGCACGTCTACAAGGTGATCAGCTATCTACTGATCTACCGCGCGCTGGTGGTCGAGGCGATCGAGATGCCTTACCGGAAATTCACCGAATCGCAGAAAGATCTGGCGATGGCGGTCGAGGCATCCAGAACCGGCTTGTGGACTTGGGATATCCAGGACCGTCGCGTCTATCTGTCGCCGGTCTGGAAGGCGCAGCTGGGCTACGGCGATGCCGACTTGCCCAGCACCCCCAGGACCTGGGAGTCCCTGCTGCATCCCGACGAGAAGGAAGGGGTGGTCGCCCGGCTGCGCCATTTTGTCCAGACGGCGAGCGCTACATCGAATGTCTACCAGGACCAGTACCGCCTACGGCATCGCGACGACAGCTACCGCTGGTTCGTCGTGCGGGGGGAACTGCAGTTCGATGCGCGCGGCCGCGCCGAGCGGCTGTCGGGTGCGCATGTCGACGTCACCGAAGCACATCGGGCCGAAGAGCGTTTCCGGCTGGCGGTGGAAGTGACACCCAACCCCATGATCATGTCCGACGAACGGCACAGGATCGTGCTGGCCAACAGCCAAGCCAGCCGACTCTTTGGCTACAGCGCACAGGAGCTGATAGGCCAGTCGATCCAGATGCTGATTCCCCAGCCCCTGCGCGACAGGCATGCCGCGCACATGCGTTCTTTTGCACACGAAACACCCAACTGGCGCATGGGCCTGGGGCGCGATCTGTATGCCCGACACAAAAACGGGCAGAACATCCCCATCGAGATCAGCCTGACAACGCTGCACACCAGCGAGGGGCGCTTTGTACTGGCCTCCATCGTCGATCTGCAGGAGAAGCAGGAAAGCGAGCGCCATATCCATCGTCTGGCCCACTATGACGTGCTGACCGAACTGCCCAACCGGCTGCTGCTGCGGGACCGGGTGGCACAGGCCATCAGCGCGGCTCGGCGGGACCAGACCCGCGTGGGCGTTTTGTTCATCGATCTGGACCATTTCAAGAACATCAATGACACCCTGGGCCATCGCATCGGGGACCTGCTGCTGCTTGACATCAGCAAGCGCCTGAGAATGCTGATGCGCGAGCAGGACACCGTGTCGCGCATTGGCGGAGATGAGTTTGTGGTCGTGCTGCCGGAAACGAACGCCGACGGGGCCGTCCATGTCGCCGGGAAAATACTGGCGAGCGTCGCGCAGGCCTGCACCATCGAGCAGCACGAACTGATGGTGACGCCCTCGATCGGCATCGCCATGTATCCAGAAGACGGCGGAGACTTTGACACCCTGTGTCAGCAGGCGGATACCGCCATGTACCGGGCCAAGCAGGATGGACGCAACGTCTATCGCTTCTTCACCCAGGAAATGCAGCTGCACACCTCGCGCGCGCTGGAGCTGGAGAATGCCCTGCGTCATGCGGTCAAGCGCCAGGAGCTTTTTCTGCACTACCAGCCCCAGCTGGATCTTGCCAATGGACGCGTCATCGGCGTTGAAGCCCTGCTGCGCTGGCGCCATCCCGAACTGGGGTTGGTGCCACCGGTCGAGTTCATACCGATCGCGGAGAGTTCAGGCCAGATCGCCGAGATCGGTACCTGGGTCCTGCGCACGGCAACGGCCCAGTTGGCAAGCTGGATGGCCCAGGGATTGCCGGCCATGACTGTTGCAGTGAACCTGTCGGCCGTTCAGTTCCGGCGCTCCGATCTGTCCGAACTTGTGGCCCGCACGCTGGCGGAGGTTGGGCTGCCGGCGCAGCTGCTCGAGCTGGAACTGACCGAGAGCGTCGCCATGCTGGACCCCGCGAATGCGATCCGCGTGATCGAACAGCTGCACGCGCTGGGCGTGGGCATGGCCATCGACGATTTTGGAACCGGCTACTCCTCGCTCAGCTATCTCAAGCAGTTCAAGCTTAGCCGCCTGAAGATCGATCGTTCCTTCGTCAGCGATATCGATGTCGGGCACTCCGACAACGCCATTGTCAATGCCGTCATCCGCATGGCTCAAAGCCTGGGCTTCAGGACCATTGCGGAAGGAGTCGAAACCGAAGCACAGCGCAGCTATCTGCAGCAACAAGGCTGCGATGAGATCCAGGGTTACCTGATCAGTAAACCGCTGTCCGCAGAGGACATCCCTGCGGTGATCCGAAAACATCGACCCGCTTTATAGGGGGCGAAACACGAAGGGCCTCGACAACGTCTGCCCAGCAGCCCGCAAAACGCCGGGATAGCGTGTCTCGACCGGTACGCCACGTCGCTCGGGCTGGCTGGCGTTGAGCCCCATGCGCCGGTCGTAGGCCTCGCGCTGCTGGGAATCCGAGAGGATGGCATAGGCACGGTTGATCTGCGCCTGCCTGTCGTGGGCGGCCGCGGCACCGTCGTTCTTGTCGGGGTGATGCTGCTGGGTCAGGCAGCGGTAGGCGGCCCGGATCACGGCGGCGCTGGCGCGCGGACTCAGCCCCAGGTCGTCGTACAGCGTGTTGTCGGATGTCATGGTATTTCCTCCCTCGGCAGACGCGCAGCAAGCGCTGCGTTGGGGAAATCCTATGGCGGCTCGACGGGGCCCGTCTGTGCGCCAGGAGACCCTGACGCACAGACGCGCCGGACGGTCAGCGTACGTTGGGCAGGCTTCAGGGCGCCGGGCGCTCCGGCCCCAGCTGTCCCCCGGCGCGTGCCGAGAGGTAGGCGTGCAGGTCCAGAATGTGGGCATTCACACGCGGCTCGGTCTGCCAGGCGGGCATGGTCAGTGGCGCATCCTTGCGCTGCATGACGACCTCGATCTGCGCCTCGCCCGCGGCCGGCCCGCTGCGAACTTGCGTGGCCGGCTGGGTCAGGTCGTAACGCTGCAGCACCAGGCTCACGAACTGTCGTTCGCCCATGGCGCGGACACGGGGCAGGAGATCGGGCGCGCTGGCCGTGCCGGTGGCGGCCACCCCATGGCAGCTGGCGCACTTGTCCTGGAACACACGCCAGCCCAGATAGGCCGAGCCCTGCGGTGCGGCGCGCTGCGCCACTTCCTGTGCCGCATGCCGGTTCTGCCAGTCCACCGTGCAGCCGCCCAGCAACACGGTTGCCAGCGCCGCGATACCCCACGAAATTTTGGCCATGCTCATCCCCTTTCCATGTCATTCCCGGCCCGGCAGGCATGCCAGGCTCAGCTCTCATTGTCCGTGATACCGGCATCAGTCAAAACGGCAGGGGCCGGGGAAAGTAGCTCTGGTGGCCCGCTGCGCGCCCACCCGCGGCCTACGTGTTAGTACTATTACAGATTGCACCGGGGCTGGATTTGCGACATAAAGCAAGCTTCAAAACGAAAGCGAGAGAGACATGAACCAACATGATGCAGACATGAACCGGCGCGACTACCTCAAGCTGATGGGCGCAGCCGGTCTGGCGGCCTCTGGTGTGGCGGCTCAGGCCCAAAGCGCCTGGCCCAGCAAGCCCGTGCGCTGGATCGTTCCTTTCGCGCCCGGTGGCACCTCCAGCATCGTGGCGCGCAGCATCGGCGCCGAACTGACGAAACAGACGGGGGGCTCCTTTGTCATCGACAACAAGGGCGGCGGCGGCGGTGTGCCCGCCATGCTGGAACTGCTGCGTGCACCGGCCGATGGTTACACCTTCGTCATGAGCCACATCGGCCTGATGGCGGTCAATCCCATCATCTACCCCGATGCCGGTTACGACCTGAACAAGGATTTTGTGCCGGTCACGCTGATCAACCGCCTGCCCAGCCTGTATTGCGTGCACAAGGACGTGCCGGTGACGGACCTGAAGTCCATGGTCGAATACGTCAAGGCCCGCCCCGGTCGCCTCAACTACGCCTCGGCCGGCAATGCCAGCGCCGGCCACCTGGCCTGGGAAGCACTGAAACTGCGCACCGGCATGTTCATCACCCACATTCCCTACCGCGGCACCGGTCCGGCGCTCAATGACGTGCTGGCCGGCCGCATCGAGTTCTTCTCCGCCGGCACCCCGGCGCTGCTGCCGCACATCAAGAGCGGCGCGCTGCGCTGCATTGCCGTGGGCTCACCCACGCGCATCTCCGCGCTGCCGGATGTCCAGTCCGTGGCTGAGGTCTACCCCGGCTTCCAGACCGAGCAGTGGTATGGCGTCCACGCCCGTGCCGGCACGCCCCGCGACCTCATCCTGCGCATGCAGGGAGAAATCGCCAAGGCGCTGAAGGCACCCGACGTGGTAACCAAGAACGAAGCTGAAAGCGCCATTCCCGGCGGCGGCTCGCCCGAGGAGTACGGCGCCTTCGTTGCCAAGGAACAGGCGCGCTGGAAAGACGTGGTCATCAAGGGCGGCATCAAGGCCGGCTGATCCCGCCTCGACGCCTGCCACAAGCCGGTTGCGCTCACGCGCAACCGGCTTTTTTGCTTATTCACTCAGGCAAGTGAAGAACCTTTTGTCAGACCAGACGCAGGTCGACGACGATGTTGCCGCGGGTCGCGTTGGAATAAGGGCAGACCTGGTGGGCGGTGTCCACCAGGTCCTGCGCCACGGCGCGCTCCAGACCCGGCAGGCTGACGGCCAGGCGCACCGCAATGCCAAAGCCCTGCGGAATGGGGCCGATATCGACTTCCGCATCGATGGCTGCGTCTGCCGGAACGGCAACCTTCTTCATGCCGGCCACGTGCTTGAGCGCGCCCATGAAACAGGCCGAATAACCGGCGGCAAACAGCTGCTCGGGGTTGGTGGCGCCACCGGCGCCCCCCAGGGCCTTGGGCGGGGACAGCTTGACGTCGAGCAGGCCGTCGTCGCTGGTGGAGCGGCCATCACGGCCGCCGATGGTGTGGGCCTTGGCGGTGTAGAGAACCTTGTCGAGGATGGTAAGCATCAAAAAACTCCTGGTGGATGAAAAAGTGAAAGGAATCAGGCCTGCAGGCGGTCGCGCAGCTGCTGCACCTGGCGGGTCAGGGTCGTGAGTTCGTTCAGCGAGCACTGGGCGGCCTGCAACATGCAGCCCGGAATGGGCGCGGCCCGGGCCTTGAGCTTGCGGCCGGCAGCAGTGAGCTGGATCAGCACGCGCCGCTCGTCGGCAGCGTCACGCAGGCGGCTGATGTAACCCGCACTCTCCAGCCGCTTGAGCAGGGGCGTGAGCGTGCCGGAGTCGAGAAAGAGGCGCTCGCCGATCTCGGAGACGGTCAGGCCGTCATGCTCCCAGAGCACCAGCATGGCCACGTACTGCGGGTAGGTCAGGCCCAGCGCATCCAGATGCGGCTTGTAGGCCTTGGACATGGCGTGCGAGGCGGAATACAGCGCAAAGCAGAGCTGCTTGTCCAGCTGCAGGGCCTGGTCGGAGGGGAGCTTGGGGTTCGGCATGGGCTGAATTATTGATCGCAATTAAATTGTGTGCAATTTAATTGCCAGATATCCCTGTCGCCGCCAGGGACACCAGGGCTCAGGCCTGGACCACCCGGTTGCGCCCGCCATCCTTGGCAGCGTAGAGCGCCTGGTCGGCGCGCTGCTCCAGGCTGGCCGCCGTCTCGCCGCGCTGAAGAGTGGCGGTGCCGATGCTCACCGTCACGGGCATGCCTGTCCAGTCCGCCTCGGCCACGACGGCACGCATGCGCTCGGCCACGACCAGCACGCCCGCCGCATCGGTGTTGGGCAGCAAGGCGGCAAACTCCTCGCCGCCGATGCGGGCGACGACGTCGATGCTGCGGGCCACCCCGGCCAGCAGCCGGGCCACGGTCTGCAGCACCTTGTCACCCGCCGGGTGACCGTAGTTGTCATTGATCTGCTTGAAGAGGTCGGCGTCCACGATGAGCAGGCTCAGCGGCGTGAGGCGCCGTTCGGCAATGGCCAACTCCAGGCCCAGGGCATGCTCAAAGGCACGCCGGTTTGGCAGGCCGGTCAGGCTGTCCGTCGTCGCCAGTTCGGCCAGGCGCTGGTTGAGTTCGTCGACTTTCTGGATCTGCTCCAGCAACCGCTGGTTGGTGGCTTCGGCCTCCAGCACCGCCTTGCGCAGTTCGATTTCGCGCATGGCGGAATGGGCCAGCTCCGTCAAGACATCGATGTCCTGCTCGGTCCACTGCTTGGGTTTGAAATCAATGGCGCAGAAACTGCCCAGGACCTGGCCGTCCGGTGTCACCAGGGGAACGCCGGCATAGGCGCGCACGCCCAGGGACTGCACCGTCGGCACGTCACGCAGCACCGGCAGGCGGGTCACATCTTCCATAACCAGGGGCCCGCCCGACATCAGGGCGTAGTGGCAGAAGGTCCGCCCCTCGATCTGGCGCAGCGTGGCCAGGGGGTCGGCGAAACCGAAAGAACTCTTGTAGAAATCACGCTCGCGGTCCACCAGGGACACGAAGGTCGCCGGAGAGCCGGTGAGCTTGGCCGCCAGACGGGTGAGGCGATCGAAGCTCTCTTCGGGTGGCGTGTCGAGCAGGCCCGTGGCCTGGACAGCCTGCAGGCGCTTCTCATCGTGCAGGGTGGCCTCAAGCCGGGCCGGGTCCGTGATGTTGCGTCGTGTGTCCATGGGCATGTGCAGACTGGCACCGCAGCCCGGAACCGCACTTCCTGTCAAAAATTCATTGTGCCGCAAGGACGGGCCATGACGAACAGCCCTGCAGCAGCAGGGGTCTCAGGCCTGGGGACGTGCGCCGTCCCATGCGTCCTGGAGGAGCTGACGCAAGGCGGTGCGCTCCAGCGGTCGCGGATTCGGGTACTGGTTTTGCAGCGCGATGTTGCAGGCCTGGTCGAGATCGGCTGCCTTCATGCCGATGTCTTTCAGCGCCACCGGCGCGCCATTGCTCTTCGCCAGGTCGTAGACCGCCTGCGCGGCACTGTTGCCACCGAGCGCGCGCCGGATACGCGCCATGGCCTGCGGCGCGTGCTGGCTGTTGTAGGCCAGTGCGTGCGGCAGCACGATGGTGTGGGTCTCGGCATGAGAGAGGTTGAAGCTGCCGCCCAGGGTGTGGCAGAGCTTGTGGTGCAGCGCCATGCCCACGTGGCCCAGCACGGTGCCGCAGAGCCAGGCGCCATACAGCGCGTCGGCGCGTGCCGCCATGTCGCGCGCGTTCTTCACGATGGCCGGCAGGGCGCGCCCCAGGGCCGCGATGCCCTCCTCGGCCATCAGGTCCATGATGGGATTGCTGTCCACCGCGTAGAGGCCCTCGGCGGCGTGCGCGATGGCATTGATGCCACTGGTCACGCTCAAACCCACGGGCAGGCTCAGCGTGAGCTCGGGGTCGTAGATCACGGTGCGGGGCAGCACGCGGATATCTCGCCCGGTCTTCTTGAGACCGGACTCGGTGATGCCGTAGATGGGTGTCATCTCGGAACCGGCGTAGGTGGTGGGGATCGCCAGGATGGGCAGGCCCGAATCGAGCGCGATGGCCTTGCCCAGGCCGGTGGTGGAGCCGCCGCCGATGGCCACGGCGCAATCGGCACCGAGCTGCTTCGCCACATCGCGCGCCTCCCGCGCGGTCTCGATGGGCACGTGCATGACGGCGCGATCGAACACGCCAGCGGCACGCGCTCCCAGCAGGCCGGCCACCATCTCGGCCGAGGCCCGCTGCTCAGGCGTGGACAGCACCAGTGCACGCTTGCAACCCAGCGCGTCGATCTCCTGGGCCAGCTGCGAGAGGGATCCCGCGCCGAAGACGACGCGTGCGGGCTGGGCGGTATAGACAAAAGGGTTCACGAAACGCTCCAGGGAAATCGACCGCTCTAGATTACAGCTTGGGGTTGAGCCCGGCGCCGCGCTCCAGCACCTTGATGATCGCCGCGTAGTCGTCCAGGCCATTGCCCTGCACCACCGCAGCATGCATGAGCTTGTGCGTCATGGCGGTCTGCATCAGCGGCACATTGCTGGCGACGCCAGCATCCAGAATGAGGTCCAAGTCCTTGATCATCTGCTCGACCGTGAAGGTGGGCGTGAAATCACGCCGGCTCAGCTGCTCGGACTTGGCCTTGACGATGGGCGAAGCCACCGCGCTGGCACTCAGCACCTGCCACATGGCCTGCCAGTCCAGGCCACCCTTGCGCCCCAGGGTCAGCGCCTCGGCGAGCATGGCACTGGTCTGCGCGATCATCAGGTTGACCACCAGCTTCATCAGGCGCGCCTGCTCGGCCTCGCCCAGGTAGAACTGCTGAGGCCCGAAGGCCTGGAGCAAAGGCAGCACGCGGTCGTAGGCTGCGCGTGGCCCGGACGCCAGCACCGTCAACTGTGCCGCCTCGGCCATCTTGTTGTTGCCCGAGACGGCGCTGCGCACATAGTCCACGCCCTTGCCGCTCAGAGTCTGCGCCGCATCCATCGACGCCTGCAGCGAGACCGTGCTGGTATCCACGTAGATCGCACCCGACCGTGCGTGGGCGGCCACCTGTGCGGCCACCGTGCGCAGCGCGGCATCGTTCGGCAGCGAGGACAGGACGACATCGGCGGCCGCCATGGCGGCCGATGTGTCGCCAACCACGGTCAGGCCCTGCTCCTGCGCCAGTTCGCAGCGTTCCTCACAGGGATCGCTGACGGTCATGACGTGCCCGGCCGCGGCCAGGTGCCCGGCCATGGGCAGGCCCATCTTTCCGATGCCCACGACATGGATGCGTATCGTCATGTTGTGCTCTTCTGCTCTGCCAGGGCCGGCGCAAGCCCTCCCATGGTGCCCGCCATGAACTGATTCTGTCCCATGCCGATCAGACGGTTCCAGCGTTGCTGCCCCATCGTCAGACCGATGAAGAAGCCCAGTTCGACAATTTGCGGCGTCTCAAAATTGGCGTAGAGCCCAGCCCACAGCTCATCGCTGGATTCGAGTCCCCAGGTGATGGCTTCCGCCAGACGCAAGGCGGCTTTCTGGCGCGCTGTGTATCGCGCTGACTTGTCGAAGTCGAGCAAATCCCGGACGTCTTCTTCGAGCAGCCCCTGCGCCTGGGCCTTCATCGAACGCTGATTGCCACAGTAATTGCAGTTGACGGCCTGCGAGACATAGAGCCGGCACAGCTCTTTGATGGCGTGATCACAAACACCATTCACAAAGGTATCGTTCCAGGCATGGGTGAAGGCCCAGAACACCTCTGGCACATGCGCCCGGATGGCATGACTCTCGGGCCGGGGGGCGCCTTCGCGTGCAGCCCGCTGGAACTCGGCCATCATGGCCGGATCAGTAATCGAGGCCGGGTCGACATAGGGCAGTCGTTGTACGGGGCTCATATGCTTCACTGCGTCTTCAGGTTGGCCGCCTTGACGATGCGCGCGGCCACGTCCATCTCGGTGCGGATGTAGGCATTGAAGGCCTCGGGGCTCAGCGGGAAGGGATCGGCGCCGATCTTGGCCATGCGGTCCTTGAGCTCGGGGCTGTTCAGGGCCTTGAGCGCTTCCTCGTTGAGCTTCCTGATCACGGCCGCCGGGGTAGCCGCCGGCACGATCATGCCGACCCACAGGGTGTAGTCGGAGGCGGGCAGGCCGGCTTCGATGCTGGTGGGCACGTCAGGCAAGGTGGAGGCGCGCATCTTGGTGCTGACCGACAGGGCCTGCAGGCGGTTGTCTCGGATCAGCGGCAGGGCCGCGGCCAGCGGGGCGAAGAACCAGTCGTTGGAGCCGCCGATGACGTTGTTCATGGCGTCGGGTGTGCCCTTGTAGGGCACATGCAGCGCCTCGATGCCGGCTTGCAGGCGGAAGATCTCGGCGTTCATGTGCGTGCCGCTGCCGATGCCGGCCGAGGCGTAGTTGAACTTGGCCGGGTCGGCCTTGACCGCGGCGATGAGGTCCGCCTGGGTCTTCCAGCCCTTGGCCGGATGCACGACCAGCACATTGGGAATCGCGGCCAGGGCGGTGACACCCGTCAGGTCCTTGAGCGTGTCGTAACCGGGGTTGCTGTACAGCGCCGGGTTCAGCGCATGTGCCGAGGAATGCACCAGCACGGTGTAGCCGTCGGGCTCGCTCTTGGCCACCTGGGCCGCGGCGATGGTGCCACCGGCACCGAGCCTGTTCTCGATGACGATGGGCTGGCCCATGCTGCGGCCCATGGCGTCGCCCACGCTGCGCGCCACGATGTCGGTGGCGCTGCCCGCGCTGAAGGGCACGATGAACTTGATGGGTTTGGCCGGGTAGCCTTGCGCGAGGGCGGAGCCCAGGGCCAGGACCGACAGAACGCTCAGGACAAAACGCTTCATGGTGGATCTCCTCTGCTTATGAAAGAGTCTGGATGGCAAGTTCGGCATACGACAGGTCGATATACCTGGCCGGCGCGGGCGGTGTGCCGCCCCACATGCCCTCCATCTCGGCGCGGATGGCCAGCACGGTCTGGAAACCTTCGGTGCTGAAGCGGGCATCCGGCGCCAGGCCGGCGCCAGGCGTGAGCAGCGCTTCGTAAGTACCAGTGGCCGCCGCGCTGTCCAGCTTGAAGCTGCGCATCAGCAGCTCGATCATCTGGGGGCGGTGGCTGGGGTCCATCACCAGACGATGGCCCTCGATGCAGGCGGCCAGGTACTGCTGCAGGACGTCCGCGTGGGACTGCGCCCAGCTGCGCAGGACAAAAGCACCGGTGGCCTGGTAGGGGCCCAGCAGGGTGTACTGGTTGCCCAGGCTCTTGAGGCCCTGCTGGCGCACCGTGAAGGAAAAGGGCGGATTGATCATGCCGGCCGCCAGCTGCGGGTCGGCCACCATGGCCGCCGCGCGCGGGCCGGTGCCACCGGCTAGGCGAACGGTGTAGTCGCGGCCTTCCAGCAGGCCGTGGTTCTTGAGGATCTTCTTGGCCACCAGCGCGTAGGCCGTGTTGGGGGCATCGACGGCCAGCACCTTGCCGCGCAGATCGGCCATGGTCTGGATCTCGCTGCGCACCATGAACTCGTTCATGCCGGCGTCGCCACCGAGCACGATGACCACGTCCTGACCTGCCTCGACCATGGCCACGGCGTTGTCCACCGCGGCGTGGGCGATCTCGAAGCTGCCCGCGGCCAGGCCGCTGCGCTGCGCATCCGAGTTGGGCGTGGGCTGGATCTCCAGCGTCAGGCCGCGCCGCGCAAAACAGCCTGCTTCCTGGGCTGCGAGCAAGGGCAGATTGCTGGAGGTGTTGAAGATGTTGACGCGCAACTGCTGCATGTGCGGTGTTTCCCGAAACTGGATCAGGGATCGGCCCCAGCGGCGCGACCCCGAAGTCCATCCGCTGGCGGCACGGGCCGCCAGCGGATGTGCGTACCGGCGAGTCCGGGGCCTTACTTCGGCGCGTCCTTCATGATGCCGCTCAGGGTCGCGTGCTCTTCGCGGATGAAGGCATCGAAGCGCTCGGGGGTCATGGGCAGGGGCTCGCCGCCGAGCTTGGCCATGCGCTCTTTCACATCGGGCTGCGCCAGCGCCTTGCTGACCTCCTGGTTGAGCTTGTTGACGACGTCGCGCGGTGTCTTGGCGGGTGCCAGCAGGCCGATCCAGAAGTCGAACACAAAACCGGGCACGGCCGCTTCGGCCACCGTGGGCACGTCCGGCAGTGCCGAGGAGCGCTGCGCGGTGCTGACGGCCAGGGCGCGCATGCGGTTGTCGCGGATCATCGGGATGGACGAGAGCACGGGCGTGAACATGAAGTCGACGCGACCGGCCACGGTCTCGGTGATGGTCTCCGGCGTACCCTTGAAGGGGATGTGGGTAGCCTGGATGCCCGTGATGGCGCGGAATTTCTCCGCGTTCACGTGGGTGGCGCTGCCGGTGCCGGCCGAGGCGTAGTTGAGCTTGCCGGGATTGGCCTTGGCGGCGGCGATCAGCTCCGAGACGCTCTTGAGCGGGCTGTTGGCACCGACCACCAGCACATTGGGCAGCGAGGCCAGAGGCGTGATGCCGGCGAAGTCGCCCACGGTGTCGTAGCTCAGGCCCGGGTAGAGCACCGGGTTCACCACGTGGCCGGTGGACACCACCAGCAGGGTGTAGCCATCGGGCTCGCTCTTGGCCACAAAGGCCGAGCCGACCGTTCCGCCTGCCCCGGGTTTGTTCTCGACCACCACGGTCTGGCCCCAGGCGGCACCGAGCTTCTCGCCCACGATGCGCGCCATGATGTCGGTGGCACTGCCCGCCGTGAACGGCACGACGATGCGGATCGGCTTGCTCGGATAACCTTGTGCCAGCGCGAGGCCGGCACTCAGCAACAGGGCTGCAGAAATAAGAACGCGTTTCATGTCTGTCTCCTTCAATAGTTATGACTCGAACACTCTGCGCTGCCCTCGGCCTCCAGGCGTAGACAGCTTTTCTCTGCTTATCGCGACAAGCCCAACGCCGTCGTGATCTTTCGGCCGGAAGCCTGCAGCGCCGCAAGCTTCGGGGCCAGGTCCACATCCACCAGCTTGCCGTGGCGCTTCTTCCAGCGCCCGGCCACCATCACGCTGTCGATATTGGCCAGCGTGGTCTGCATCACCACGGTGCTGACCGGGTCGTGCACAGGCTGCATGTTCAGGTCATCGGCGCGGATCAGCACCAGGTCGGCCTGCTTGCCGGCGGCCAACGTACCGATACGGTCGAGCTGGCCCAGCATGCGGGCGCCTTCCACCGTCACCCACTGCAGCGCCTCGCGTGTGGTGATGGTGGAGGTGGGCGGAATCGTGCCGTGCGCTTCGCGGTAGGCCACGTTGTCCAGGCTGCGCTGCATGCCCAAAGCGACGCGCGCCTGGGTCAGCATGTCGCCGCTGAGCACGCTCTCCAGGTCCACACCCAGCGAAGGCGCCTTGCCCAAGGCACGCAGGCGGCCGGTGATGGGATGGCCATGGCCCTGCGTCATTTCGTTCTCGGCCGCGGCCGAGAAACTCATGCCGAGTTCGCAGAAGCGCTTGAGTTGTTGGTCACTCAGCGCGTGGCCGTGCACGATGTTGATCTGCGGCCCCAGCAGGCCCTCGGCCTCCAGCCGCTCCCAGCCCTCGGGGGCCCGCGCCGGCCCACCGCCCTGGTGCAGAGAGCCGATGATGCCCAGCGCCTTGACCATGCGGAAGTCATGCAGGGCAACCTCCAGCGTCGAGTAATGCGGCCCCAGCACCGCAGCGTGCACGCTCAGCAGGTCCCGGCCCTGGTGGGCCTTGAGCAGGCGTTCGACCTCGGCCCGCGGGTGCGGTACTTCCCAGAACGGGCGTTCACCCGGCTTGGGATCGGGCTTGGGGGTACCGTGGAAAAAGGCGGCGCGGATGCCGGATTCCAGCAGACCGGTGATGGCCGCGTCGTTGTGCGCCGGTGTCTTGTTGTTGTGGCACCAGTCGCCCAGCGTGGTGGTGCCGCAGTTCAGCTGGTTCAGCGCGCCCACCAGGGTGGCGATGTGCAGGTCCTGCGGCTCGAACACCGTAGCCAGGCCCGCGTGCATGTTCTTGAAATACTCCAGCAGCGTCCAGTTGGCCGCCAGGCCACGCAGCGCGGTCTGCCAGGTGTGCATGTGCGCGTTGACCAGTCCCGGGATCACGATGCAACCGGTGGCGTCCACCACCTGCGCGTCGTCAGCGTGGATGGTGGGCGCGATCTCGGTGATCGTGTCGCCCGTCACCAGCAAGTCGGCGCAGGGCAGATCACCCTGCCGGTCCAGGGTGATGACGGTAGCGCCGCGGATCAGGGTGCGCACAGCAGACCTAAGCAATCAGGACGACAGGCCGTCAGGAATCTGCAGGTTCAGCGGCTTGATCTGCAGGCCCGCGTCGTTGGCGGTCTCCTGCAGCAGGATGGCGAAGTCCACGTTGTCGTGGCCGTGGCCCACCATGCGTGCGATCGATTCGCGCGTGGCAGCCGCCGAGGGCATGGGCACGCCATGGGCCTTGGCCGCGCTCATGCCCAGGTCCATGTCCTTGAGCAGCAGCTTCGGTGTGAAGGTCACCTGGTCGAAGTTCAGGTTGCTGAGCACCGGGGTCTTGTAACGCGTGTACATGGAGCCCAGCACCGAGTCGTTGATGCTTTCCAGGAACACGTTGCGCGGAATGCCGGCCTTCTCGGCCAGCACGGTGATCTCGCACAGGTTCTGGATGATGACGCCGAACATGGTGTTGTGCGCGATCTTCCAGATGCGGGCCAGTTCACCCTCGCCCACCCACATGACCTTGCGTGCCATGGCCTGCAGATAGGGCTCGACCTGGTCGTACAGCGCCTTGGGGCCGGACGACACCGTGAGTAGCTTGCCGGCCTTGGCCACCTTGGCATTGCCCGAGACCGGGGTGCACAGATAACCCACGCCCATGCCTTCGAGCTTCTCGCGGATCTCGGCCGAGCCTTCCTGCGAGATGGACGAGCTGTCCACCACGACCTGCGGTTTCTTCGCACCGCTCACGAGGCCGCCGGGGCCGAACAGCACTTCCTTCAGATCGTCGGTGGTAGAGACCATGGTGAAGACCACGTCGCAACTGGCCAGGTCGATCTTGTTCGTTTCGATCTTCGCGCCGTACTCGGCCAGGTGGGCGGCCTTGGAAGCGGTGCGGTTCCAGACATGGACGGTGTGGCCGGCCTTCAGCAGCTTCGTCACCATGGCCTCGCCCATGCGTCCCAGGCCGATCCAGCCGATTTTCTTGCTCATCAAATACGTCTCCTCTTGGTTGGGGATGTGCGCCATCCCAAGCCATGCAGTTTTGAGCAAAGCCGCGGCGGGCACAAGGCGGGCCGCGGGAAATCAGTTTTCCGTTGACTGAAAAAAAGGAACATGCACCAGACTGATGCTGCAGTGCGCAAAGGCACAATCGGGCCTCGTTCTGGACAAAACCGCCTCATGTACCTCCTCGACACCTGGCTGCCGCTGCTGCGCCACGCGCTGGAACTCGCCGCCACCATCGCCTTCACGCTCTCGGGCGTGATGGTGGCCGCGCGCAGCCGGCTGGACGCCGTGGGGGTCTATGCCGTGGCTTTTCTCGCGGCCTTTGGTGGCGGCACGCTGCGCGACCTGCTGCTGGACCAGCGCCCCTTTTTCTGGGTACGCCATGTCGAATACCTGTGGGGGGTGCTGGTGCTGGCCACGGTCGCCATGCTCTTCATGCGCAAGCGGCACTTCGAGCCGACCGAGCGTTTCATCCAGCTGCCCGACGCCCTGGGCCTGGGCCTGTTCGCCGCGGTGGGGGTGGACGTGGCCTCGGCCGCGGGCATGCCGGCACTGGTGGCCGTGCTGATGGGTGTGGTGACCCCGGTTTTTGGCGGCGTGCTGCGCGATATCGTCTGCAACGAGATCCCGACCGCCTTTCGCGACCACCGGCCCTACGCCCTGTGCGCCTTCATCGGTGGCTGGGTCTACCTGGGCCTGGCAGCCCTGGACGGGCCCGGCTGGGCCACCTTGACAGCGACAGTCACCGTCACGGCCGGCCTGCGCGTGCTGGCGCTGTGGCGCGACTGGCGCCTGCCGCTGTGGCGGGTCGAGCACTGACCCGCCACATTCTTCCTCAGACCCGCTCGAGGATCACAGCAATGCCCTGGCCGACGCCGATGCACATGGTGCAGAGCGCGTAACGGCCGCCGCTCTTGTCCAGCTGGTTCACGGCCGTGGTGGCCAGGCGCGCGCCGGAAGCACCCAGCGGATGGCCCAGCGCGATGGCGCCACCATTGGGATTGACACGCGGATCGTCGTCACGCACGCCCAGGTGGCGCAGCACGGCCAGGCCCTGGGCGGCAAAGGCCTCGTTGAGTTCGATCACGTCCATCTGCGCCATCGTCAGGCCCGTGAGCGCCAGCACCTTCTGCGTGGCCGGCGCCGGGCCGATGCCCATGATGCGCGGCGCCACACCGGCGGTGGCCATGCCCACGATGCGCGCGCGCGGTGTCAGGCCGTAGCGCTGGGCGGTGCTCTCATCGGCCAGCAAGAGGGCGCAGGCGCCGTCGTTCACACCCGAGGCGTTGCCTGCCGTCACCGAGCCGTCAGGGCGCACGATGGGCTTGAGCTTGGCCAGCGCTTCCAGCGAGGTCTCACGCGGGTGCTCGTCCTTGCTCACGACCATGGCGTCACCCTTCTTCTGCGGGATGGTCACGGGCGTGATCTCGGCATCGAAGTAGCCCGCCTTCTGCGCCGCCACGGCCTTGAGCTGCGAGGCCAGGGCCATCCGGTCCTGGTCTTCGCGGTTGATCTTGTACTCGTCGGCCACGTTCTCGGCGGTCTCGGGCATGGAATCGGTGCCGTACTTCTGCTTCATCAGCTTGTTGACGAAACGCCAGCCGATGGTGGTGTCGAAGATCTCGGCGCTGCGGCTGAAGGCGCTTTCGGCCTTGCCCATCACGAAAGGCGCGCGGCTCATGCTCTCCACACCACCGGCGATCATCATCGTGGCCTCACCGGCCTTGATGGCGCGCGCCGCACTGCCCAGCGCGTCCAGCCCCGAACCACAGAGGCGGTTCACGGTGGACGCCGACACTTCGGGCGGCAGGCCGGCCAGCAGGCTGGACATGCGGCCCACGTTGCGGTTGTCTTCGCCGGCCTGGTTGACGCAGCCGTAGATCACGTCGGTCAGCGCCGCCCAGTCCACCCGGGGGTTGCGCGCCATCAGCGCGGCGATCGGGATGGCGCCGAGGTCGTCAGCGCGCACGCTGGACAGCACGCCGCCGTAACGGCCGAAAGGGGTACGGATAGCGTCGCAGATGTAGGCCTGGTTCATGGTGTGTCTCTCCTGAAAACCGTTCGCACTGAGCTTGTCGAAGTGCTTGCGAACGAAGGTATGTAGGGGGGCGTCGACAGGCTCAGCCCGAACGGTTGTTTGGACTCGCCCTTACTTCGCGATCGGCAGGCCGATCATCTTCTCGAGTTCGGCGTGGCTCAGGCCGTCGACCAGGTCAACGAGCTTGAGCCCCTGGGGCGTGCAGTCGAGCGTGCAGACATCGGTATAGACGCGCTTGACGCAGGCGATGCCCGTCAGCGGGTAGGTACAGGCCTGCACGATCTTGCTCTCGCCCTGCTTGGTCAGCAGGTCCATCATGACCCAGGTCTGCTTGGCGCCCACCGCCAGGTCCATGGCGCCACCCACGGCGGGGATCGCGTCCTTCTCGCCCGTGTGCCAGTTGGCCAGATCGCCCGTGGCCGAGACCTGGAAGGCCCCGAGCACACAGATGTCCAGATGGCCGCCGCGCATCATGGCGAAGCTGTCGGTGTGGTGGAAGTAGGAACCGCCGGGCAGCAGGGTCACCGGTTGCTTGCCTGCGTTGATGAGGTCGTAGTCCTCCTGCCCCGCAGCTGGCGCCGGGCCCATGCCCAACAGGCCGTTCTCGCTGTGCAGCAGCACTTCGCGCTCTTTCGGGATGTGGTTGGCCACCAGCGTGGGCTGGCCGATGCCGAGATTGACCACCGCACCCTCGGGGATGTCCTGGGCTACGCGCGCAGCCAGCTGGTCTTTGCTACGTTTCACATAACTCATTCATTCACTCCTCTGCGTCATCACTGAGACGCACGTTGGAAAGGATCCCATTCGCGGGCACCCGCGGAACCGGCTTTGCCGGGCCGCTGGGTGCGCCCCCTGCAAGGGGGGTGGCGTAGCGACACGCAGTGCGCGCAGCCTGGGGGTGTGCCATGTCATGCCGCCTTCTTGAAACCGCCGGCCTGGGTGGCCTGGCGTGCGATCTTCACGATCTTGCTGACGTAGATCGCCGGTGTCACCACGGCCTCGGGGTCGAGCCCGCCGAGTTCGACGATTTCGTGCACGCTGGCGATGGTCTGCTGACAGGCCATGGCCATGCTGGGGCCGAAGTTGCGTGCGGTCTTGCGGTAGGTCAGGTTACCCCAGCGGTCGCCGCATTCGGCCTTGACCAGCGCCACGTCGCCGTGGATGGGCTGCTCCAGCACATAACCCTTGCCGTCGATCACGCGGCTCTCCTTGCCCTGGGCCAGCTCGGTACCGTAGCCCGTGGGCGTGAAGAAGCCGCCTATGCCGGCGCCCGCCGCACGGATGCGCTCGGACAGATTGCCCTGCGGTACCAGTTCGAGTTCCAGCTTGCCGCTGCGGTACAGGCCGTCGAAGACAAAGCTGTCGGCCTGACGCGGGAAGCTGCAGATGATCTTGCGCACACGGCCCGTGGCCAGCAGCGCGGCCAGCCCGGTGTCGCCATTGCCGGCGTTGTTGTTGACTACGGTGAGGTCCTTCGCGCCCTGTTCGATCAGGCCGTCGATCAGCTCCAGGGGAATGCCGGCCGTGCCGAAGCCGCCGATCATGACGGTAGCGCCGTCCTTCACACCGGCCAGCGCCTCGGCCACCGAGGCCGCGATCTTGTTGATCATGGGGTTTGCTCCTGCTCCAAAGATGTTCGTATGCCGAACATTTGTTCGTATAATGAATTTTAGTCGAAACACCAGTTCCAGCCCGCATGCCCCCTGCCACGCCCGCGACACCTCCCCAGCCTGGCGACAGTTACGTGCAGTCCTTCGCCCGCGGCTTGGAGGTGATCCGCTCTTTCAGCGCGGCAGCGCCGCAACAGACGCTCAGTGAGGTGGCCGCGCGCACCGGCCTCACGCGTGCCGGCGCACGCCGCATCCTGCTCACGCTGCAGACCCTGGGCTATGTCGAGAGCGACGGCAAGCTCTTTCGCCTGACCGCACGCATCCTCGACCTGGGTTTTGCCTACCTCTCATCCATGCCGATCTGGGACCTGGCCGAGCCGGTGATGGAAGCGCTGGTGGAAGAGGTCAAGGAATCCTGCTCGGCTGCCGTGCTGGAGGGCACCGACATCGTCTACGTGCTGCGCGTGCCCACCCACAAGATCATGCGCAACACCCTGGGCGTGGGCTCGCGCCTGCCAGCCTACTGCACCTCGCTGGGCCGCGTGCTGCTGGCCGACCTGCCCGACGATGAACTGGTGAAACGCCTGAAAGCCTCGCGCCCCAGGGCGCTGACCCGGCACACGGTGACCGAGCCCGACGCCCTGCTGGCCAAGATCCAGCAGGTGCGGCGCCAGGGCTGGTGCCTGGTGAACCAGGAATTGGAAGAAGGCCTGATCTCGCTGGCCGCGCCCGTGCGCAACCGGGCCGGCCGGACCATCGCCGCGCTCAACATCAGCGGCCAGGCCAACCGTACCAACGCCAAGGTGGCGCAGGAGCAGCTGTTGCCGGCGCTGTTGCAGGCGGCGCAGACCATCTCGCAGCGGCTCGCATAGATAATTCCGGTCATGATGTTTCAACCTTCCCAGGCCGATGTGCGGCGCTTCTTCTGCGGCGTCTACGCCAAGGCACGCGCCGGCCAGCCCATGGAAGCCATCGAGCTTCTGGCCAGCCAGTGGATCGCCGAGCACCCTGAGTTCCACGCCGAACTTGCCAATCTGGACGCGGCCCTGGCCGGCATGACCAAGGTGGAGCCCGAACGCAGCACCCCCTTCCTGCACCTGTCCATGCACCTGTCGATCAGCGAACAATGCAGCATCGACCAGCCGCGCGGCATCCGCCAGGCGGTGGAGCTGCTGGCGGCCAAGCGCAATGACCTGCACGCGGCCCACCACGGCGTGATGGACTGCCTGGGCCGCATGGTCTGGGAAAGCCAGCGCGCCGGTCGCCCGCCCGATGGCGCGGCGTATATAGCCTGCGTGCAGCAGCAGGCGACCCGGGACTGAGACTTCTCGCGCCCACAAACAAAAAGCCGCCCGATGGGCGGCTTTTTGTTGATCGCGTCAGCGATCAGCGGAACTTGCTCTGCGGAATGGTCTTCAGCTCGGCGGGCATCTGGCTGATGTAAGCCGACAGTTCCTTCAACTCGGCGTTGGAGAACTGCTTGGCGACGCCGCCCATGATGCCGTTGGCACGACCCCAGGTGGCGTTGCCTTCGGTCTTGTAGGACTTGAGCGCAACGAACAGGTAGTCGGCCGGCTGGCCACCCACCTTGGGGTAGCTCGGGTCGATCGGCTTGTTGAAATCGGCGCCGTGGCAGGCAATGCAACCGCCCTTGTTCAGCAGTTCGGCCACCTTGGCCGAAGGTGCCGGCGTTGCCTTGGGCGCGATGGCAGCGGTCTTGCCGTGCTCTTCGTAATAGGCGGCCACGTCAGCCATGTCCTGATCGCTCAGGCTGTCGGAGATGGCGCGCATGGACGGATGCTTGCGCTCACCCTTCTTGTAGGCGTTCAGGGCGGAAACGATGTACTTGGCGTTCTGGCCGGAGATCATGGGCACACGGTGCACTTCGGGGAAGCTGGCCTGGTAACCCGGAATGCCGTGGCAGCCGATGCACATGGCGATCTTTTTCTCGCCGGCCTTGGCATCACCCTTGGCGTCCTGGGCGTGGGCAGAGAATGCCGTCGCAGAAGCGACAAGCAGGGAAGAGAGCGTCAGCAACAGTTTGTTCATTTTGCGAGGACAATCGGCCTGTGGTTGATATAAATCAGCCTGACATTATATCTGCCGCAATTCCCCGGGTTTTCCCGAGCCAGAACCCCCTGCCGCCATGAAATTCCAAGGAACCTCGAACTACGTCGCCACCCAGGACCTGATGCTGTCGGTCAACGCAGCCATCACCCTCAAGCGGCCGCTGCTGGTCAAGGGCGAGCCCGGCACCGGCAAGACCATGCTGGCCGAGGAAGTGGCCGCGGCCCTGAAACTGCCCCTGCTGCAGTGGCACATCAAGTCCACCACCAAGGCGCAGCAGGGCTTGTACGAGTACGACGCCGTCAGCCGCCTGCGTGACAGCCAGCTCGGCGACGAGAAGGTCAAGGACATCCACAACTACATCGTCAAGGGCGTGCTCTGGCAGGCCTTCACGGCCGACCAGCCCGTGGCCCTGCTGATCGACGAGATCGACAAGGCCGACATCGAGTTCCCCAACGACCTGCTGCGCGAAATCGACCGCATGGAGTTCTACTGCTACGAAACGCGTGAACTCATCAAGGCCAAACACCGCCCGCTGGTCTTCATCACCTCCAACAACGAGAAAGAGCTGCCCGACGCCTTCCTGCGCCGCTGCTTCTTCCACTACATCAAGTTCCCCGACGCCGAGACCATGGCCAAGATCGTGGCTGTGCACTTCCCCGGCCTCAAGCAGGAACTGCTGAGCGCGGCGATGAAGACCTTCTTCGACGTGCGCAACCTGCCCGGCCTGAAGAAAAAACCCTCCACCAGCGAGCTGCTGGACTGGCTCAAGCTGCTGCTGGCCGAGGACATCCCGGCCGAGGCCCTGCAGAGCCAGGACGAGAAAGTGGCCGTGCCGCCGATGGTGGGCGCGCTGCTGAAGAACGAACAGGACGTGAGCCTGTTCGAGAAGCTGGTGTTCATGCAGCGTCACAATCGTTGACGATGATGAAACCTCAACAACGATTGCAGTGCAGGCTCACATCGCACGGCGATGTGAAGGCGCCCTGCGCCGACCGTAACGACAACCGGTGATGACCATGAAGCCGCAATTGAAAGACATCCTCGTGCTGATCGGCAGCTTCCTGGCGGGCTGCGTGATCGGCTACTTCATCGCCCGCCTGCAGGGCATGGACGCGCTGGCCGCGACAGGCGACCGCTCGGCCGGCCTGGTGATCACCCTGCTCGGCGGCCTGGTCTGCCTGCGCCTGGCCTGGCGTCTGCGGGTGGGCAACGGACGGCGCTGAGATGGCTTTCGTCCAGCCCGTCACCCTGGCGCAACGCGGCGTCCAGCTGGTGCCGCTGGAGTTGGCGCATGAGGCGGGCCTGCGCGCCGCGGCGGCCGATGGCGAACTCTGGAAGCTGCGCGTCACCTCGGTGCCTGGCCCCGACGAAACCCGTGCCTACATCGAAACGGCGCTGCAAGCCCGCAGCGAAGGGCACCGTTACGCCTTCGCCGTGCTGGACGAACTCAGCGGCCGTGTGCTGGGCAGTACCAGCTACCACGACATCCTGCCGGCCGTGAAACGCTTGGAGATCGGCTACACCTGGTACGCCAAAAGCGCGCAGCGTACCCATGTCAACACCAGTTGCAAGCTCATGCTGCTGACCCACGCCTTCGAGACCCTGGGCTGCCATGTGGTGGGCTGGCGCACCGACAATTTCAACTTCGCCTCGCAGGCCGCGATCGAGCGCCTGGGCGCCAGGAAGGACGGCGTGATCCGCGGCCAGGCCCTGCGGCGCGACGGCACCATCCGCGACACCGTGATGTACAGCCTGACGCAGGGCGAGTGGCCCGAGGTCAAGGCGCAGCTGCTTTACCTGCTGGAGAGGCCGCGGGGCAAGGGGGAAACATGCTGATCGACTTCTTCTACACCCTGCGCGCTGCCAAGCTGCCGGTCTCGGTCAAGGAGTACCTGACCCTGCTCGAAGCGCTTCAGGCCGGCGTGGTCGGCCCCAAGGCGGTGGTCGATGACGAAGCGGCCAGCAGCGGTTATTCGATCGACGACTTCTACTACCTGAGCCGCACTTCGTTGGTGAAGGACGAAAAGCACTACGACAAGTTCGACCGCGCCTTCTCCGCCTACTTCAAGGGCGTCGAGATGCTGACGGACTTCACCCGGGACGTCCCGCTGGAGTGGTTGCGCAAGACCCTGGAGCTGAACCTCAGTCCCGAGGAGAAGGCCGCCATCGAAAAGCTGGGCTGGGACGAGCTGATGGAGACGCTGAAGAAGCGCTTCGAGGAGCAGAAGGAGCGCCACGAAGGCGGCAGCAAGTGGATCGGCACGGGCGGCACCAGCCCCTTCGGCGCCAATGGCTACAACCCGCAGGGCATCCGTATCGGCCAGGACAGGAGCCGCAACAAGAGCGCGGTGAAGGTGTGGGACCAGCGCGCCTACAAGGACTACGACGACACCCAGGAGCTGGGCACGCGCAACATCAAGGTGGCGCTGCGCCGCCTGCGCCGCTTCGCGCGCGAGGGCCACGAACTGGAACTGGACCTGCCCGACACCATCCGCGCCACCGCCGAGAACGCCGGGTATCTGGACATCAAGATGGTGCCCGAGCGCCACAACAACGTGAAGGTGCTGCTGCTGATGGACGTGGGCGGCACCATGGATGAGCACATCGCGCGCGTGGAGGAGCTCTTCAGCGCCACCAAGACCGAGTTCAAGCACCTGGAGTTCTATTACTTCCACAACTGCGTCTACGACTTCATGTGGAAGAACAACCGCCGTCGCTACAGCGAGAAGTTCCCGACCTGGGACATCATCCGCAAGTACAACAAGGACTACAAGCTGATCTTCGTGGGCGACGCCACCATGAGCCCCTACGAGATCCTGCAGCCCGGCGGCAGCGTGGAATACAACAACGAGGAGGCCGGTGCCGAATGGCTGCAGCGCCTGACCAACGCCTTCCCCAAGTTCGCCTGGATCAACCCCGAGCCGCAAGGCGTCTGGCAGTACCGCCAGAGCATCAGCATCATGCAGCAGCTCATGAGCAACCGCATGTACCCGCTGACCATCAAGGGCATCGAGGAAGCGATGCGATTGCTGACGAAATAGGCGATTGCCAGGCAGCCGCGCTTTGCGCGGTTGAACCCCCTCCTCCTTCCGCGGGCGGAGGGAGGCCGGGAGGCAGGTGCCCACATACGGCCACAAGGTGGCTGAGACCTCGCCATTTACAATGGCGGGGTCTCAGCCACCGTAGTTCAATGGATAGAACGGCCCCCTCCTAAGGGGCAGATACAGGTTCGATTCCTGTCGGGGGCACCAACCCAGCCCGGCGCCTCAGGGAATGATGTTCTGCAAGGGCCCCATGGGGCGCTTGACGATTTCCACCTCGTCTATCTTGGGCTGACCGCTCCAGGAACGGTAGACGATCTCGTCATTGACCAATAGCACCAGAGCCTTGAAACGCCAGCCTGTGGTCTCAGTCCGGCGATGGAAGTTCAGGAAATCAGGCCAGAACCAGCCCGTACGCACCTTGGAGATGCGCCCGCCTTCGACCTCCACACCACGACAAGCGTCCCGAGCCTCCAGACAGACCAGAATGCCAGGATCCAGATCCTCGCGCTTGAGCAAGGCACTGGGCAGAAAGCGATGCATGACGTCGGCATGCGTCAGCAGGGTCATATTGGGGTGATCAGACGGCGCAAAGCCTTTGCTTTCCAGCGCCTTGCGATCGCTCTTGCGCGGCTCCAGACCCTCGAGCGCGGCACGCGCCTCGTCGAAGCTCCTGAAGCTTGTTGTGTTGGTATGTGTTTCCGGCAGCATGGAGGAGCAACCGGTCAGCCAAGCGACCAGAACCAGCCCCCCGAACACCTTGCATGTCTTGATGCACCGCATGGCAACTATCATGTGCCTGCCCACCTCATCCCGACCATCAGGAGTTCCCCCATGTTACGCCTGCCTGCCGTGTCCCTGTATGCCAGCCTCGCCCTGGCAGCCTGCGTCATGATGCCAACCGGTGCCGTACAGGCCCAGGCGAAATTCGTGCAGACCCCGTACCAGAACCCCAAGGCCCTGGTCGACATCTTTCTCGACGACCCGGCCAAGCTGGGCGCGGCCCTGTACTGGGTGCGCAGCCTGGTCAATCCGCTGACCGAGGCGCCCTACAGCATGTTCCCGGAGGACATGAGCATCATCGTGCTGCTGCACGGCACCGAGATCGTGACTCTGGCCCGCAAGAACCAGGAGCGTTACCAGGAGGTGCTGCAGCGCATGCGCTATTACGCCGACATGGGCGTGAAGTTCAAGGTCTGCGGCCTGGCGCTGCAGGACTACGGCTACAGCGCCGCCGACATGCAGGACTTCGTGGAGGTCACGCCCTCGGCCATCACCGAGCTGATGCACTGGCAGAACCGGGGCTACGCGCTGATTCCGGCCGTCGTGCTGGACAAGAAGTTTTCCATCGAACAGATCCGCTGACCCCCGGCGCATGAAAAACGGGCCCCGCGGGGCCCGTTCTGCATATCGTCGTGCAGCTTTACAGCGCGGCGTAACCCGGGTTGGGGAGCACGCCATCGACCTTGGGCATGTTGAGCTTGCGCGGGCTGATCTTGCCGCCGCGCGCCTTCAGCCAGGTCTCGACCACATCCCAGACCTGCTTGTTGCCAGCCGTCCGGGCTTCCTCGGCCACCGGGGCCCAGCCCGCCACCTTGTAGCTCTTGTCGGCTTCGATCAGCTTGCCGTTCAGGCGCATGTCGTAGATGCGCTTGCCCATGCTCTCCAGCGGGTTACAGCTGTAGGTCAGTCCGCCCACGCGCACCATGTCGCCGCCCTGCTGGTAGTAGGGATCGGGGTTGAACAGGTTGTCGCAGACGTCTTCCAGCACGGTCTTGATCGTGGCGCCGCTCATCGGGGTCACGGTGGCGTAGGAATAGGTGGTGGCGGTCATGTCCATCAGCCACTCGCGCGTGAGGGCCTGGCCCGGCAGCAGGCTGGTGCCCCAGCGGAAGCCCGGCGAGAAGGCGATGTCGGCGCCCTGCACGTCCAGCAGCGCATCCAGCAGCAGCTGGTCGCCGGTGCCGTTGAAGTTGCCGCGGCGGTACAGCGTGCCTTCGGTCACGCCCAGCACCTCATTGAGTTTGCTTTCATAGGGCGAACGGATCTTGTTGATCAGCGCGTCCATCTCCTTGTCGGCCGGCAGCATGTTGGAGAAGACCGGCAGCAGCTTGTAGCGGAAGTCGCTGACCTTCTTGTCCTTGACCTGGAAGTCCAGCACGCCGAGGAACTTGCCGTTGGAGCCGGCGTTGGTGACCAGGGTCTTGCCACCCTTGTTGCTGACGATGCTGGCCACGGGCATGCCGTCGTGGGTGTGGCCGCCCATGATGGCGTCGATGCCGGTAACCCGGCTGGCCATCTTGAGGTCCACGTCCATGCCGTTGTGCGAGATCACCACCACGACCTGGGCGCCCTTGCCGCGCGCCTCGTTGACCATGGCCTGCATGTTCTCGTCCTGGATGCCGAAGGCCCAGTCGGCCACCATGTAACGCGGGTTGGCGATGGGGGTGTAGGGGAAGGCCTGGCCAATGATGGCGCAGGGCACGCCGTTGATCTCGCGGATCACGTAGGGCTTGAAGACCGGGTCGCCGAAGTCGTTGGTCTTGACGTTCTGCGCCACGAAGTCGATCTTGCCGGCGAAGTCCTTCTCGACGATCTCCTTGACGCGTTCCATGCCATAGGTGAATTCCCAGTGGCCGGTCATCACGTCCACGCCCAGCAGCTTGCAGGCGTCGACCATGTCCTGGGCATTGGTCCACAGCGAGGTGGCCGAACCCTGCCAGGTGTCGCCGCCGTCGAGCAGCAGCGCGCCGGGACGGCTGGCCTTCATGCGCTTGACCAGGGTGGCCAGGTGCGCGAAACCGCCGACCTTGCCGTAGCGTTTGGCAGCCTTCTCGAAGTCGAGGTAGGTCAGGGCATGGGCCTCGGCCGTGCCGGGGCGCACCTTGGCCACCTTGAGCAGATGCTCGCCCACCAGGTGCGGCAGATTGCCCTTCATGCTGCCGATGCCCAGGTTCACATTGGGCTCACGGAAATAGATGGGCTTGAGCTGCGCGTGGCAGTCGGTCATGTGCAGGAAAGACACATTGCCGAACTTGGGGATGTCGTACAGACCCTGGGCCGCCGTGGCCGCGTCGGCCTCAGCGTAGGTACCCATGCCCATGCCGGCCATGGTGCCCGCGCCGAGCACCTGCATGAATTCACGTTTGGAAAGATTCATGATTTCGCATCCACTGATGTTTTGATGAAAAAAGAGCCCGGGGACGCGCCCCGGGCCGATGGTAGATGAATTACTGGTTGACGGGCGACTTGGGGTCGAGCAGCAGGGCCATGATGTGCTTGACCTGCTGTTCGGTCAGCACGCCCTTGTGGCCAGCGCGCGGCATCTGCGAGCAGGCGTTGTAGGCACGCGCATTCCAGATCTTGCCCCAGGTGTACTGGATGATGGCCGCGGACTCGGGCGCATACAGGTTGCTCACACCGCGGATCTTGCCGTAGTTGTACAGGCTCGGGCCCAGGGTGCCGAAGGAGATCTCTTCCTTGCTGATCTGATGGCAGTTGTAGCAGTTGCCGCCGTTCTCGCTGCCGGCCGTATCGCTCCAGGTCATGCCACGGCCGCTCTGCGCGATCTTCTCGCCTTCCTTCCAGTCACCGAAGTACTGGCCGCCTGCGGGCCACTTGAGGCTGGCGAAATTGGCGGCCTCGATGGCCTTGGCCGTCTTCTCGTCGATGGGCTTGCCGGCCACGTCGGCCTTCATGCATTCGAGGTTGGCATCATCCAGCACCAGGCGGTCGACCTTGGCCTGGCCCTGGTCACGGAAGGAAGCCTTGGTGATGTCGGCGGCCATCTTGTCCAGCTCGGCGCTGCCAGGCAGGCTGGAGCAGCCCGCCACCAGTGCCACAGCCACGGCTGCAAGCGATGCAATGTACAGAGTCTGTTTTTTCATGGTATCGGTCTCCTCTTAGCGCTTGATGGCCGGGGCGATGTTCTCGGCACCCTTGGCGTTGACACCCATGTAGGAGCCCAGGGCAATGGTGGCGTCGCTGCCGAACAGCGGGTAGGGGAAACGCTGCTGGCGGTAGCAGTCGTTCAGGCGCAGCTGCATGCTCCACATCTGGCCGTTGGAGACACGGTAGGCCGGCCAGGCGGCGAAGCCGATGCCGTCACCCGGGTTCTTGGTCAGGTTGGGCAGGTCCTGCAGGCGGATGCGCTTGCCGTCCTCGCCGTGGCAGGAGGCACAGGAGAAATCGTGCGTACCACCGCGCATGTAGAACAGGCGCTTGCCCACTTCGTACATGACCTTTTCCTGGGTGTGACCCTGGGGCAGGTTGAATTTCATGCCGCGCGACTCGGCGGCGATCCAGGTGGCCAGCGCGGTGACGTTGGCCTGCTCGCCGCGGCCAAAGGCCGTCTTGGCGATCTCGGCGCCGTTGAAGCCCTGCAGGGTTTCCATGCAGGTCACCAGGCGGGACTCGAGGTCCTGCACCTTGTTGGTGTCGGCGAAGTGGCGGGGCAGCTCGACGAAAGCGCCCTTGACCACGCCCGGGCCCTTGCCCAGGTCACATTTTTCCAGCGAGGCACCCTTGGGGCCGCGCTTTTGCTTCCACAGGTCTTCACCCTTGGCTTCGAACAGTTCGGCAGGGTTGCCGTCGGCCAGCATGGCGCGGTATTCGGCAATGCCGTCGCTGGCGGACTTCTGCGCCAGCGCAGCCCCGCTGATCATGGTGGCGGCGAGCGCCAGGGTCCAACGTTTCATCTTGTCTCCTCGTCGGTGGTTGTGAAAGCAAAAAATGGAGAAGGGTCTCGCCCTTCTCCATTCGTCGTTCAGTGCAGGGGGATCAGGATACCGTAGCTTCGTCGGTACGGCTGTCGCCCTTGTTGTCTTTCCAGGTCACGGCAATCTTGTCGCCGGCCTTGGCGCCCTTGACCACGAACTGCATGAAGGGGTTCTTGGAAACGGCGGGGCCCCACTCGGCGGTCATCACGACCTTGCCGTTGTGCGAGGCGCTGACGTCCTGGATGAACCAGGCGGGAATGGTCTTGCCAGCCGAGTCCTTGCGTTGGCCGGACTCCATCTCGTGGCTCATGAGTACGCGCACGGTGGCCTTGTCGCCAGCGGCTTGCGCGCGAATGCGCATCGGATCTGCCATTTTGATACTCCTAAATCTGTGTGAATACTGTTGGTGGACTGATCGTCAGCGCTTAACCGCCGCAGCCGCCCAGCGTGACCTTGACTTCCTTCTTCGCGAAGAAGGTCTTGCCGTCGTTCATGATGGCCACGGCGTACACGTCCGAGGACTGGCCCATCTTGGCGCGGGTGGCAAAGTTGGCTTCCACCGCATCGCTCACGTTGAACATGGCCACCAGGGCAGCCGGGTTCTTCTCGACCAGGATCAGCATGCGCTTCACGCCAGCCAGCGTGGTGCTGGCCGTCAGCGGCACCACGGCACCGTTTTCAGCGATGTCCGGACCACCGATGGTCACGTCCTTGCTCTCGACCGGAGCGCCGGCACCCAGGGCCTTGGCCACTTCGGCCGCGGTCTTGGCGTCGAAGGCTGCCTTTTCGTAAGCCGCAGCCTGCTGCGGGATCAGGCCGGCGGAGGCCAGCAGGCCCGCCACCACGGCGCTTTGTTTCAGTGTCTCGCGACGAGTTTGCATGTGATGCTCCTTGAATAAGTCCATGCTAATGAAAAAATCTACCCCGACCAATCGGTATTTGTACTTAGCTCGTTATTTTCCCGCACCTGCAGCCAACCATGCGCCCAGGGTTTTTGCCTCGGCCTCGCTCAGCGACTGTGCCGGCATGGGGATCGGACCCCAGACGCCAGAGCCACCGTTCTTGACCTTGCCAGCGAGGTAGTCAGTCTTGCCGGCGTGCTTCTTGGCGATGTCCTGGAAACTCGGACCCACCAGTTTCTTGTCCATGGCGTGGCAGGCCGTGCAGCTGTACTTGGACAGCAGCGCCAGGGCCGCTTTATTGTCGCCGCCAGCGGCAGGCGCCGCCTGGGCCTTGGGCTTGGCAGCAGCAGGTGCCGGCGTGGCCGCAGGAGTCGTGGGCGCAGCTGCACCGACCTTGCGTTCAGGTTGTGTCGTGTCGGCGCCGTGCTGGGCACCCACCAGGCGGTTCTGCTCGGCCAGGTTGCCGTGTGCATTGCGCGCATAGTCGGGCAGGAAGGAGGCGACCTTGGCTTCTGGCACGCAGTCCTTCATGCAGGCGACGTTGCTGGTGTCCGCCTTCTTGACCTTGCTGAACTCGTTGCCGGGCCACATGTTGTGCTCGGTCGTCATGCCGTTGCGGTTGGGCATGCGGGCCTGCACCTCGGCGATGTTCTTGTCCGACAGCACGTAGTTGTCGGGCACGATGCCGCCCAGGTTCAGCAGGAAAGCCGTCACGGCGTACACCTCTTCGGTGCTCAGCGACTTGGGCGCGTTCCAGGGCATGGCACGGTTGATGTAGTCCCACAGGGTCGATACCGTGGGCACCTTCATCAGCGTGGTACGGCCCGGGTAGTCCGCGCGGGTCAGGTTCGCCACGCGGCCGGTCTTGATGTCCTCGGCCGTGGTGCCGCCCACCAGCGGGCTGAACACTTCGCCGGACTCGCCGAAGATGCCGTGGCAGTGGGCGCACTTGCTTTCCCACACGTCCTGCCCCTTGGCCACGCTGCCGGAACCGGCGGGCAGGCCCTTGAAGTCGGGGCGCACGTCGATATCCCAGGCCGCCACTTCCTTGGGGGTCGCATCGCGACCGACACCCGGGTACTTGCTGCTCTGGGCTTGCGCAACACCGACGCCCGCCAGCAGTGCGGCGCTCAGAACTGCATTAAGAAACCTGGACATTTTTCACCTCACCGCTTTCCTGCACCAGCCACGACTGGATGGCATTGTTGTGATAGATCGAACGCGTGCCACGCACGGCACGCAGCTGCTTGTAGGTCGGCTGTACGTAACCCGTGTCATCGGTCGCACGGCTCTGGATGATGGCCGGCTTGCCGTCCCAGACCCAGTCGATGTTGAAACGCGTCAGCGCCTTGGACATCACGGGGTTTTCCAGGCGGGCACGACGCCAGTTGCGGCCGCCATCCACCGACACGTCCACGTGCTTGACCTTGCCGCGACCTGACCAGGCCAGGCCCGAAATGTTGTAGAAGCCCTTGTCCAGCAGCACCTGGCCGCCGGAGGGCGTGGTCACCACGCTCTTGCACTCCTGGATGCTGGTGTACTGGCGGTGCAGACCGCTGGGCTGCAGGTCGATGTAGTGCACGGCCTCGTCCTTGGCCGCATAGGGCATGTCGCCCACTTCGATGCGACGCAGGTACTTGACCCAGCTCACGCCCTGCACACCCGGCACCACGAGGCGCAGCGGATAGCCGTTTTCGGGACGGAGCATCTCGCCGTTCTGGCCGTAGGCCACGAACACTTCGCCGGACTTGATGAGGTCCATGGGGATGGTGCGGGTCATGGAGGAGCCGTCGGCGCCTTCGGCCAGCACGAACTTGCCGTTCTTCAGATCGGCACCGGCCAGTTCCAGCAGGGTGATCAGCGGCACGCCGGTGAACTCGCTGCAGGAAATCATGCCGTGTGTGTACTGCACGGTCGGTACGGCCACATTGCCCCACTCCACGGCGGTGTTGGCACCGCACTCGATGAAGTGGAAACGCGAGACGGCCGGCAGGCGCATGATCTCGTCCATGGTGAAGACCTTGTTGGCCTTGACCATGCCGTTGACCATCAAGCGGTGCTTGGACGGGTCGATGTCCCACCAGCCCTGGTGGTGACGCTCGAAGTGCAGGCCGCTGGGCGTGACGATGCCAAACAGCGACTGCAGGGGCGCGAAGGACACCGAGGCCTGGGTGGTCTGGGTCAGACCCGGGCTCTGGCGACGCTGTACGTTCGATTCGAATTTGGACGGCTTGCCGTAGCCGTCATCGACGGCCACGCCCTGGCCCAGACCGGTGCTGTGCTCGGGCAGGTTCAGGATGTTGGGATCGCCGCCCTCGCGCGGCACCGGGTTGCCCTGGGCCAGCGCGGCGGTGCCGGCGGCACCCGCGGCCGCCGCGGCAAACGCGTTGCGGATGAAATTGCGGCGACCTTGCTTGGCCTCCGCCACGACGGTCTGGATCCCGTCGCGGTTCAGAAAATTCTCGGGCGCCTTGCGGATCCTGCCCGAACTCAAGTCTTCCTGCATCACACACTCCTTGCTATCGTTGCCATCAGCTGGCGATTCGTCTGCCTGCGCCCGGTCAGTTCACACCGGCCTGGCGCGCCTCTGTCTTTTCAGCGCCGACCTGGGCGCACACTGCCTTGCACACCCGCACCACCGTTTCGTCGGCAATGCGGTAATACATCTGCGCGCCATCGCGCCGCTTGTCCACCACCCCCGCCCGGTACAGCACATTGAGTTGCTGTGACATATTGGGCTGCGATACCTCGATCTCCTGCAGCAACTGCGAGACGTTCTTCTCGTTTCCGCACAGCGCTCCGATGATGCGCAAGCGGATCGGCGTGGACAGCACCCCGAACAACTCTGCGGCGGCCTCATAGCCGGCAATCGTGGTGACCTCTGCTGCCGGCCGATTCATTTGCTACTTCTTAATATTCACATACGCGAATATATAGATTCTTAGAAATATGTCCCTAGGTGTTTACGCGTATCCCGACTAAACCCCTGGGGGTTTATTTTTCACCTAGTGAAACGGTAGTGGTCCCGGTTCAGCACGGCAGCCACGGCCGTGACCTCTTCCGGGAAAAAGCCCAGGTTGAGCTCGGTATTGCACTGCTCGACCATGCCACGCAGGTAACCGGCCGTGTTGATGCGCCCGGCCGGCTTGTAGATGGCGCTGCCATCGCCGCCCACCTTCTGCTGGTGGCAGGCCACACACTTGCTCTCGGCAATCAGCTTCTCGCCCAGCTTGAGATCGGCACCCTGGAACACCGGGGGCACCTGGGCCTGGGTCACACTGCCGAGCATGAGAAGAGGGATGGCGAGGTATTTGTGCATGGTTGCTAGGTTAGCGAAGACTGCGACGGCGGGCAAGCATCCGGATCAAGGGCCGGGCTGAGCCAGCGGCAAAAAAGGGCCGGGGCAAGCCCGGCCCTTTTGCCTGGATCTCAGACCTGATCAGTACTTCCAGCCGAACTGGACGCCCAGGGACTGCTGGGACATTTTGATGGTGTCAAAGCTACCGCCTTGGTTTTGTCCCGTAACGGAATTGGACGGGGCGTTCATGTATGCCACGGTCAATTCGGAGGACTTGGACAGAGCATAGGTACCACCCAGCGTGTAATGCACGGTTACAACACCAGGAGCCAATGTATTGAAGGATGCATCCGCGCTCTTGATTGGGTTATCCCCCACATTCAGACCCGCACGCAGCGTCAAGGACGCATTCGTCTTCCATTCAGCACCCAGCTTCCAGACGTCAATGCTCTTCCACCCGAAGCCTTTGCCATCGTCTGCTCCCAACGTACCGCCATTGCTGGGGTTCGCAATCGACCTTACACCACCGTAGCTGATGCGCTGATAGTCCAGAGCGACCAACACATCAGGCGTAGCCTGCATGCTCATGCCCAGGGTGTAGTTTTCCGGAATATCGAAACCGCCCTGCTCCGCAAACAGTCCCTTGTATTTGTCGAATTTCGACATTTTTGTTTTCGGCGAGTACGATGCGCCCACGCTCAGCACGTTAGAAATCTTGCCCAGATAACCTATGCGGATACCCACGCCGTTGCTAGTGTCGTAACCCGTATCGTTGGCAATACCGAAACCATCCAGACCCTGGGCCTTGAACTGCTGCTGAATAAGTAAAGGCGAGACCCCCATAGAGTGAGAGGGGTTCAGCTTGTAGGCGAAGGTCGGCGCGACAATCAATTGCGTCAGGTCCACACCCAAACGGCCGTTCCCGTTAAACGGATTGGTGCCAGAAACCGGATAGTTGGTGTTCATGCCACCATTGCCGTAAACAGTAACGCCCACACCCATTTTTTCGTCGATTGCACGGTTGTAGCCAAATTCCGGCACATAAAAGAGAGTGCTTTCGCTTTTGTACGATCCACCGCTGGAACGATCCATTGAACGCTCAGGCATGAAAAAGTCGATCCCGACATCTACTCGGTTACCCGCCCATGCGGCGGTAGCCGGATTGTTGGCGCCCGCAAAGGCGTTGTCGGTCGATGCGACAGCCGCGCCAGCCATGCCCTTGGCCTTCATGCCATAACCATGCGAGAAATAGCCGTTGGTGGCCATGGCGGCCGTCAGCGGGCCGGCGATCACGGTGGCGATCGCCACCTTGCGGAATGTTTTCATCTTGCTCACGTGTGTCTCCAATGTTAGAAATCTTTTAAGGTATCAGCGGGGGAAAATCAGAACTCGCCCTTGGAGCCGCGCTCCATCATTTCCCAGATGGTGTCGCGCACCTTCCAGGCGTTCTCTTTCAGCGGCGAAGGCAGCTTGCGGCCCATGCGGACCATCATGTCCATGTTGAGCGTGTACATCCACAGGCCGTCCTCTTTTTCCACCACGGTGATGCGGCAGGGCAGGTAGGCCGCCATGTGCGGGCTGAAGTCCACCATCTCGCGTGCGGTGGTGGGGGTGCAGAAGGAATAGACCTTGAGGAACTTCTGGGGCTTGCCGGTGCGCGCCTCGAGTTCCTTGGACAGCGGCAGATCGCCCACGCCCTTCATGTTGCGCTCGGCGGCAATCTGGGTCAGCACCTGCTCGAGGTCGCTGATCGACACACCGGGCTTGACCTTGCGCTCCCAGGTCGTGGCCACGGCAATGTCGCCATCGGCGTCAACCCAGCGGTCCCACATCTTGCTGGCTTCAGCGCCCGCGCCGTCCTCCAGCTTGCTGATGGTGCTGATCGTGCCGCAGCCGGTGGTCAGGACAACAAGGGCCAGCAGGGGCAGGCCACGCAGAATTCGGGTGAAAAACTTCACGTTCATATCCTTCAAAACGAGTGTTGATAATTACCCTACCCCCTAGGGTAGTTGGTCCAAAGCGATGGTGCAGCAGGACGCCGGGTGCGGCCATAGGGATGAACCCTATACCCTGTGGGGTAATTAACACAGGCCTATCCGTGTCACCTCGGCGGGCCGAATCTGGCACACTGCGCACTTCCTCAGCCTCAAACGACTGCCGCCATGCCCAGAAAGCCAGCCACCCCCGCAGCAGAAACAATCTCCAAGTCCGCCGGCTACCGCGCCGATCACCAGAAAGACGTGGTCAACCGCCTGCGCCGCATTGAAGGCCAGGTGCGTGGTCTGGTGGAGATGATCCAGGGAGGTCGCAGCTGCGAAGACGTCGCACTGCAGATGTCCGCGGCCCGCAAGGCCATGGACAAGGCCTTCTACCGCATGATGGCCTGCACGGTGATCGAGGCCGTCTACGATGCGGAGAACGAGGAAGACGCCATGCAGGAGGTCGAGAAATCGGCCCGCCTGCTGGAAAAGTTCGGCTGAGCTGCGGTCGCAACGCCGCGGGGCAGGCCCTGAGGACTGCCCCGTCCTGCTGTCAGGTCCGCGCGCCGCTCAGCGGGCGCCGGCCAGCACCCAGGCCGCTAGGGTCTTCGCGTCGGCCTCACCCAAGCCGGGCTGTGCCGGCATGGGCACCGGACCCCACTTGCCGGCCCCGCCCTTCTTGATGCTGCCGGCCAGCATGGCCTCGGCATCCTTCTGGTCCTTGTACTTCTTGGCCACGTCCTGGAAAGACGGGCCGACCATCTTGCGATCGACCGCGTGGCAGGCCATGCAGGCGTTCTTGCTGGCGATGTCCTTGCTGGCGAAGGCGGGCGTGGACACCAGTACGGCGGCAGCCAGGACGATGGGGGTCAGTTTCATGGGGTCTCCTCGGGTCTGTTATTGAAAATGCTCAGGCGTAACGGGCCGCCATGGCTTCCAGCGCCACGGGCTTGATCTTCGAGGCCATGCCGGCGCAGCCGAAGGCCTCGAAGCGGGCCTTGACAACACCACGCGCGGCCTTCTTGGCAGCGACCAGCGCCTTGCGCGGATCGAACTCGCTGGGCTGCTTGGCGAAGAGTTCGCGCATGGCACCGGTCATGGCCAGGCGGATGTCGGTGTCGATGTTGATCTTGCGCACACCGCTCTGGATGCCGCGCTGGATCTCCTCCACCGGCACGCCATAGGTTTCCTTGATGTCGCCACCGTACTGGCGGATGATGGCCAGCCACTCCTGCGGCACGCTCGACGAGCCGTGCATCACCAGGTGCGTGTTCGGGATCTGCGCATGGATGGCCGCGATGCGGTCGATGGCCAGGATGTCACCAGTGGGCTTGCGCGTGAACTTGTAGGCGCCGTGGCTGGTGCCGATGGCGATGGCCAGCGCGTCGACGCCGGTCTTCGCCACGAAGTCCCTGGCCTGCACCGGGTCGGTCAGCATCATGTCGTGCGTGAGCTTGCCTTCGGCGCCCACGCCGTCTTCCTCACCCGCCTCGCCGGTTTCGAGCGAGCCCAGGCAACCCAGCTCACCCTCCACCGACACGCCCACCGGGTGCGCCATCTCGCAGACACGGCGCGTGATCTCCACGTTGTAGTCGTAGCTGGCCGGGGTCTTGCCGTCCGTCATGAGAGAGCCGTCCATCATCACGCTGGTGAAACCCGAGCGGATCGACTGCTGGCAGACCGCTGCCGAGGTGCCGTGGTCCTGGTGCACCACCACCGGGATGTCCGGGTGCGACTCCACGGCCGCCAGCATCAGATGGCGCAGGTAGGGCTCACCCGCGTATTTGCGCGCGCCGGCCGAAGCCTGCAGGATCACCGGGCTGTCGGTTTCCTGGGCGGCTTCCATGATGGCCAGCACCTGCTCCAGGTTGTTGACGTTGAAGGCCGGCACGCCGTAACCGTGCTCGGCAGCGTGATCGAGAACCTGTCGTAGGGATGCAAATGCCATGGTGTCGTCCTGTCGTGTGTGAAATTTTGAAAATCAGTCCCCTGCGGCCTCACGTGGAGGTCGTCGTGAACCGAACGGAAATGCTTCAGCCCCGGGCGCGTTTCTCCAGGATCTCGAAGGCCGGCAGGGTCTTTCCCTCCAGCACCTCCAGGAAAGCGCCCCCACCCGTGGAGATGTAGCCCACCTGCTGCTCGATGCCGTACTTGGCAATCGCCGCCAGGGTGTCACCCCCGCCGGCGATGGAGAAGGCGCTGGATTCGGCAATCGCCCTGGCGATCTCCTTCGTACCGTTCTCGAAGGCCGCAAACTCGAACACACCCACCGGGCCGTTCCACACGATGGTGCCCGCCGCCTTGAGCTGCTGGGCCAGCTTCTTCGCCGTCTCGGGCCCGATGTCCAGGATCAGGTCGTCGGCCTCGACGTCGGTCGCCTTCTTGATGGTGGCTTTCGCATCGGCCTTGAATTCCTTGGCCGTGACCACGTCCACCGGAATCGGCACTTCGGCGCCGCGCTGTTTCATGGCCTCAATGACGGCCCGGGCCTCATTCAGCAGATCGGGCTCGGCCAGGCTCTTGCCGATCTTCAGGCCCGCGGCCAGCATGAAGGTGTTGGCAATGCCGCCACCGACGATGAGCTGGTCGACGTTGGCCGCCAGGCTCTTGAGGATGGTGAGTTTGGTGGAAACCTTGGAGCCGGCCACGATGGCCACCAGGGGGCGCCTGGGCGCACTCAGGGCCTTGGAGATGGCATCCATCTCGGCCGCCAGCAGCGGGCCGGCGCAGGCGGTCCTGGCGTACTGGGCGATACCGTAAGTACTGGCTTCGGCGCGGTGGGCGGTACCAAATGCGTCGTGCACGAAGATGTCGCACAGGGCGGCGAGCTTTCTGCCGAGTTCTTCGCTGTTCTTTTTCTCGCCCTTGTTCAGGCGACAGTTCTCCAGCAGGACGAGCTGGCCGGGCTGGACAGACACACCATCGACCCAATTCGAGACCAGGGGTACTTCGCGACCCAGCAGTTCGGCCATGCGTTGTGCCACGGGGGCCAGGGAGTCCTCGGGTTTGAATTCGCCCTCCACCGGGCGGCCCAGGTGGGAGGTGACCATCACGGCGGCGCCAGCATCGAGCGCCATGCGGATACACGGCAGGCTGGCGCGGATGCGGGTGTCTTCGGTGATGGCGCCGCTGTTGTCCTGCGGGACGTTGAGATCGGCGCGGATGAACACGCGTTGGCCGCGTGCCTTGCCCTGCTCGCACAGGGTCTGGAATCGGAGGAAGTTCATGGTGTGCCCTGCCCGCTCAACGACCGACCACGCGCGCCATCTCCAGGCACTTGTTGGAGTAGCCCCATTCGTTGTCGTACCAGGCCACGACCTTGATGAAGGTCTTGTCCAGGGCAATGCCCGCCTCGGCATCGAACACGCTGGTGCAGACTTCCCCGCGGAAGTCGGTGGCCACCACCTTGTCCTCCGTATAGCCCAGCACGCCCTTCAGGACCCC